>NZ_MDER01000040.1 GCF_001721045.1 Paenibacillus nuruki
ATACATTACCTTTTGATATAAATAAATTATGTATAGAAAAATCTGACGAAATATTATATCAAGAAGAAGCTTTTTATAAAGCTTTGATGGTTTACGATGCTTTGTTAATAGAAAATTACGATCTACAAAAACAATATTTGACCTGGTTATTTTCAAATGAACAAGAGATATGGTTTCTGTACCCTAAAAGATATGAATTATTTATTGAGAGCTTATCTAATCTTATACAAGTCACAACAAACAATGTTATTGAAGATGATCATCATGTAATATTAATTCAATTATTATTACTAAATATTCCGGAAGATATTTTAATAGACACTACTAAAAAGTTACCCTTGAATTGGCAAGAGATTTTAGAAGTAAATCATTCGGTCATAGTATTAGAATCTGGATTCTTAGAGGTTCCTGTTGAGAACTGGTATAGATGGGTAGAAAACGCTATTAAAAGAAAAGATAAAACAGAAGGATTTGAAGTTTATAACAATATTGAAGTCAAAACTCGCTGGGAACATACAAATGATATTGCAACTCAAAGAATTGAATTACAATGGATGAATGATAATCAGGAAAGTATATCTTTAGTTATATTTATACCTGTAGCACAATTATATGTTGAAACAGATAAAGAAATGTATATAAAAGAATGGTTACATTTAGTAGAAATATATCATTCATTTTCTATGCAAGATGTAAATACAATTCCAATTGATGAATTAGTAACAAAGCTATCAGCAATACCGGATTATTTTTATAGATCGGCTAGTTTCTATATGATAAATAATCAGTCTCCACTATTTAATACCAAGCTTATTTATCCGGAAGATCCTGAATTTTTCATCAATTTACTTCCAGGTCTTGATCAATTATTACAAATAAATTTAGAAGATTGGATTTCGTCATTTATAAAAGATAACTGTAATGATTCTGAGGAAATGCTATCATTGTTTAGTAGTATACCGATTGGAGATGGGTTAACATTTGTTAATATTACCAAGCAACTTGTAATTTTAAAAGAAATAAAAGAAGACGATATATTGGATTGGATTATAAAAGAAATTAAGTTTTCACACAATCCTGTTCAAAAACAAAGGTTACTATATTATGTTTTATCTTCTCCAGATCATATTAAAAAAGAGTCTATTTTTGAAATGATAAAAAAAGAGTTAGCAAATCTTCTGCATTATGAGAAAGAAAAGGTAGACAAAAATTATAGGTTATATATATCACTTATACAATATGCTTACAGTAGCATGTCTATTAATTTTAGATATGATAAGTATACAGAAATTCAAAAAATCTTTTGGGCTTATAGGTATGCAGATCAAATGCTCAAAGAAATAATTGAATTGAATGGTCCTATCTCAGTTGAAGAAGTTATTGTCATTCTTGAGGGTGCCTGTACTCAAAATCTTTCTAAAGAACTTTTAAAATCTCGATATCCCAATTCGTTTGAGGTATGTCATCCTTTAAATACGAATGTGTGGAGAACTGTTATAGGAGGTACTTTAGATATTTTATTGAAATCTAAACCATTAAATTCACTAAAAACTATTTTAAATCCAATTTGTAATCATTTATATCAAACTGCCACAAATAATCATTTGGATATTGATAGAAAAGAAGAAAACACATTTTCCTTTTTTAAAAAGAAGAATGATTTGAAAACTAGTTTTGGAGAAAATAATATCATTCGAATCATCAAATTATTGAATAGATTTAAAGAGTCGCATGAATGGATACCTGATTATGTTCCAGAAGAACAAGCATTTTCTGTTATCAATCAGGTTATCGAGAATAATGAAAAGCTAGCTGATTATTCAGGTTATTTAATTAATATTTCATCTGATCTTTTTTCGGATCATTTGACAGTTTACGTAAAAACTCTTATTAATAATTATGAACTTAGTTGTGATGGCGATTTTAATGATTCTCTGCTACAAGAAATAGTTGTTTTATCTTCTTTAATTGTTGGTTTACCTGTAGAAGAAAGAAATCAATTTTCTATGATACTTTTAGAAAAACTGATTGATAGCTTAGATAAACCTATCCAAGAATCAAAAGTAATCTTCAATTTGATTTATAAGTTATCTGTTGCAGATACTACAAAGCATGGCTGGAGTTTATATGTTGAACTAATGGAGTCATTTCTAAATACAAATACTATATTTTATGAAGATTCTTATACTGCATCTATCATCAATGGTGCTTTAGAAAAAGCACCATTGATATTACGTAATCGAGTACAAGAATTAAGGAGAAATTTGAAAATTTTATAAATAGAAATAATTAATTATTTGTTAGTTTAAGTTTGTTTATGAATCTAAGATACAAAAAAGCATGAATAATTTTGTACAAGATTATTCATGCTTTTTGTTTACAATTCTATATTCTTTTAGTGTGAACATAAATTAGAGCTACTCCATCAGTCACGAATTGCATAGAAGTTGTTTTGCCTTTATCTGTTACGTAACGAAAATAATAATTGGATCACCTCTTTGCTTTTCTATGAAATATAATAATGTAATACAAGTTGCTTCGAAAATATTTGAAATCTAGCTGAAGAGAACAAATCAAAAAGTGATTATTCATAAAGGAGTGATTTGATTTATGGAGCCTGGGCTCATAAAAGATATAGCTCCCTACATAGCTGCTGTTGTAGCTATGACAGGGTGGTTCATTACGAATGCTTTAAACCGAAAGCAGAAAAAATACGATTTTTTCATTGCAACTTTGGAAAAACAAGTTAATCAGTTAAATGGACCTATTTTTTATAGAATAAAGTCTATGATGACCCAACAAGACAGAAAAAAGAAACTAGAAGACTTATTAGATACCACAAAATATTTAGCTTCAACGGACTCTCCGATATTTGTAGAAATAGATTCTAAATTATTGTCTATTCATAATCAACTGATAGAACTATATTATAAATACGAATATGAGCCAACCAAATACAATAAATTGTTGCTTTGTAAGAAATTCGCTTTGTTTTATGCAGTATCCAGTGATACTTTACGTGATAAAAACCTTATACTAACAAGGCAATATAGCTGGCTATATAGAATGTCATTTGTGGGTACTTTAAAAAGAATTGTAATGGAATCTTTTAAGTTCATTATTGAATGTATGATACCAATTACACAAATTTTGCTAATACTTTGGATTCCTTACTTCATTCTCTATTTCCAAAATCTAATGAAAGAAAGTTTATTTATTACGGATATTTTAAATAACTATGGAATATTAATACTTTGTAATATTATAAGTTTGACGATCACAATTATACTGTTCTCATATGATTTCGTATTTACTCAATACAAAATACCGGAGTTATTAAAAAAAAGAAAACATAATGGAGAAAAGCATACTAAAGATCAATTATCTGATGAGATGATTACATCAAACTATCTTATAGAGAAATGGGATTTATATACGAGAGAAGAAATTACCCTCATTGAAAAAGCTTCCCTGAGAGTGTCAAGAATGGTCTAAAGAGAGAATTTTAAAAATATTATTGGAGTTTAATAGGCTCAGGGACAAACTAAATAATGATATTATCTGAGAATAAAGCAGAATATAAAGGGTCAAATTAGAATAATATGCTAAAGTTAAGCAAAGCGGAGCAGATCCGCTATTACATAATAAATTATTAATGAGAAGTTATACCTTTTACCCAAGTAGTATTTATTAGAGAAATGTAGATTACATACCCATTGGAGAATAGATTAGAGAGGAATGAACTTTAATTTGAAATCAGCTATAGTACTTACCTTATTATCCACACTTCTAGGTTGTAGTCCCAATACCACACAGACCCAGCAAGGAGTACAACCTAACAACATTACAGAAATCAGCACGACAGAAATTTTAGCCCAAGAAACGATCCGTGATTCACCCCATGCAGATTTATTTATATTCAAGAATGGAGTATATGTTGTGGATCAACAGCTCACCATAAAGAGTGACCAGATCGGAGAGAAGTTAGGAACGATTCAACAACAGCATAAAGCCGATGAACCTTTTACCGAGTTCATGTCTACCACACTTCCCATAGGAACCGAAATGTATCAAATCAAAAATGAAGTTCATATAGATCAACTTGCTATTAAAGTTAAGGATCACTATAAAGTATACAAAGCGCTTGAAGAAGGATAAGTATAGTATCGTTATGCCTACAAACGTTTCAATACATATTTTCATATAAATAAGATACACCCAAGAATAAGGAAAAAAGCTTGCATGTTAAAAAACTATTTTTTCCTTATTTCCCTATATAATCCTTCCTTATACTTTTGTATATTTAACTCTGTAAGCGTTATCTATACAGATAGTTATTCCAACCACAGAGGAGTTGTGATCATGAGGAAGCGTTGGGCGATAGGGGTATTGGCAATGTTGCTGGCGGTATCACCAACAGCAGGGCAAGTGGCACAAGCAGAAAATGAGGTAGAAGCGGTCAATAGTAAAACATCTCAATCGCAGATCGTGAATCTAGCAGATGCAGACGCAACCAAAGCTACACGTTCGCTATTTACCTATTTGCTGAATAACGAAGGCAAAGATATATTATTCGGTCACCAACATGCCACGACGGAAGGTATCGGGATTACAGCCGAAGATGGAACACAATCTGAAGTGAAGCGATCTGTTGGTGATCTGCCGGGAGTATTTGGATGGGATACGCTAAGTCTAGAAGGATTTGAGAAGCCCGGAGTGTATGGTGGAGCAGCTACAGAGAATCGGGACAATCTGGTTAAGGTGATGAAGTCAGCTTACGAGCAAGGTAGTGTGCTCAACTTAAGTTCGCATATGCCTAACTTTGTAACTGGAAATGATTTTTATGATACCAAAGGGAATGTAATCAGTCATATCTTACCGGGTGGAGACAAGCATGCAGATTATAATGCTTTTCTCGATCAGGTTGCCGACTTTGCTCATCATCTTAAAGATGACCGCGGGCAAGCGATTCCGGTGATTTTCCGTCCGTTCCATGAGCAGAATGGCGGTTGGTTCTGGTGGGGTGCGCCTTATCGGACAAAAGAAGAGTATGTTGAGATTTATCGGTATACGGTAGAATATCTGCGTGATGTGAAAAAGGTGCATAATTTCTTATATGCATTCTCACCGGGTAGTCCATTCAATCAGGATGCAGATACTTATTTGGAGACGTATCCAGGGGACGATTATGTCGATATTTTGGGATTTGATACGTATTATGATGGCAATACACCGACATGGTACGATGCAGTCGTCCAAGATGCCCGCTTAGTAGCTGAGATTGCAGAGCAGAAAGGCAAAATTTCAGCGTTCACTGAATTTGGCTATTCCAATGTGAAGCCAACAGGCACGAAAGATTTGCAGTTTTTTACCAAGTTGTTAAAAGCATTACAATCTGATCCTCAAGCGAAAAAGATGTCTTATATGCTCACATGGGCGAATTTCAATACGGATTCTATCTTTGTTCCTTATCGGGATGCACCGAATGGGCTAGGCGATCATGAACTGTTACCAGATTTCCAAGCTTTTTATGATGATCCATATACTGCTTTTCAACAAGAGGTTGAAGCTGATCGTCCGTATCAGCAGAAGTCCAAAGTAGCCAAAGAGCAACCATTTATGCATATCGCTTCACCGATCAACAATGCAACGATTCCACTTAGCAAGCCGACAACGATTCGAGTGCGAGTGAATGAAGCCAAGATTGCGAAAGTGACCTATCAAGTGGAGGGTAATAGTACAGAGCATAAAATGAAAAAAGATGCAGACGGATTCTATTATGTGGCGGATTGGACACCTGATGCATCGCTTGCAGAAGAGGGAACCACATTAACGGTACAAGTTGATCTCAAAGGTGGTCAGGTGCTTACCCAAACGGTGCAATTGTATGTAAGTGATAGTGATGGAACAACCGATCCATGGGTAGTCGATCTATTTGAAACGTATAAAGGTAGCGATGAATTACTAGATCGAGCATATGTTACAGCAGGCGATCCGAATACAGTCACACTGAGTACGTATGGCAAAAATAGTGGAAAATACGGTCTGAAATACGATTATACGCTGAACAGCCAGGGTTATACAGGCGAGTCCAAAAATATGCAAAATAGTGACTGGTCAGGCACCAATGCAGTTCGGTTCTGGATGAAGCCAGATGGTAGCGATAATAAGCTAGTCATTCAGATTAACATCAACGGTACTTCGTTTGAAGCTTATCCTTCGCTTCATGGAACAGAAGCAGGAATGATCGAGATTCCTTTTACCGACTTCAAGCCAGCCCCATGGGACACTGCTAATGCGGATAAAGTGATTACAGCATCCAGCTTGAAAGATGTGCGAATGTTCTCGATCTACGTTAATAAAGGGGAAGATTCTTCGGTGACAGCAGGCACATTGTATTTCGATGATATTGAAGCATATAACGATGGAAGTACGAGTGTACCGGAGTAATATAGGAAAAGTAAAAAAGCTCTTGAGTTTTTCAAGGGCTTTTCTTTTATACTAGATAGAAAGGAAGTGAGAATAAACCAACGATAATCATGAAAGAGCAGATGATAAATTTATAATTAGAAGCTTACCCTTCATATCAAGGCTTTTGGAACGAATAGATAAAAGATGAAGATTGAGAGGAAGAACGATTATATTATTTGGAACAATCTGACTTTGTAAGACATCTTATTCGATGATATCAAAGGGGTACACATTATCAGATTCTTGAAAGGAGAAGGTTGCCTTGAGTAAATCTAAGATTAAGATTATAGACGACTTATCACTGCGAGCAGAGATCGAACAGAAGATCGAGAAGATGAGTCATGTTCAATTAGCACAATGGGCGCTTAGTCTAGCAAAGCATGTTCTACCTTATCTGGAGCAAGAATTACCGAATCTTGAACAAGTGGAGCAAGCGTTCAAAGTAAATGAGCTATGGCAAGTGGGACAAGCTACGGTACATCAAGTAAGGCAAGCTGGATTCCAGATTCACAAGATTGCTAGAGAGTGCCAGAGCGAAATAGCCAAAACAGCAGCCAGAACTGCCGGACAAGCGGTAGCTGTAGGACATATGAGAGAACATGCTATAGTCGCGAGTGATTATGCGATTAAAGTGATCGGTCTTGCATCAGATAACAAGATGAAGTGTATTACCGAAGAACGTACATGGCAACTAATACAACTACAAAACTTTCAGCAAGACCATTAATAACAAGAACTACGATAAACGAATAAAAAAGAACAGCTCTCCAACTTTCGAGAACTGCCCTTATTATCATGCAAAATTAAAGATAACCGGCTTTATCCAAGCACTCCAGATAATGAGCAAAATAAGGATCGTTAGGATTGGTACAAGCTTCAGGTTTAATTCCTTTAAGTACATAGAGTTCATACATTAACACTTCACATAAACCTTGTAAGTTAAAGCCTGTCATCGTGCTACCATTATCCGAGTCTACAATCACTCGAATCATTCGACCTTCTTGGATATCTCCCCATACGTTATATTCCCTTGTTTCTGAGTATGTAGAATGCTTTTTTGCCATTTCTGCTTGAATTGAACGTTCTTCTTCTGTAAATAAAGAATCAAGTAACACTGCATCTGTAATCACATAACACTTATAAATCGCATCAAAATCGCACATAGGATCTTTTTTCAAATCCTCGACAGTACGTTTACTGACTTCAATAGCAGCATATTTAGTCCGAAGCAACTGATCCACGAATGTTAGATCGTATTCGTAAGGAATCTGTTTACTTTGGAAAAGGGTATATAGCTGTTCGCTCATGATTAGGCGCTCCTTAGGTATAGAAAAATTTGGAATAGGCATATTACTTTTATGTTATAATTTTACAATATAACGACGCTTATTCATGATTTTAGCGTAAAGGAATCACACAAAGAAATCAAATGTAGAGCATATAACAAAGCGACCTATTCAGAATAAAAGAGGTGAAGCATGAGACTATTTATCATAACTTGTTGTATACTAGGGTATTCTTTTTTTCTAATAGGATGTAATGCTAACACAGAGAGTACTGCTTGTTATGCAGCTATTATTAATTATAACGAACAACAATATTTAGGCGGACAATCTGTAGATATCAAGCAGTATACAGATATTCAACCAGTCGGTGAAATTGTACAACGAGTCGATGCAGAGGTTTATCCATCAGCACACCTGATGTCTAACGCTGTAGATAAAGGTACAAAAGTATTCGAGACATCAGATCATAATTTGTTAATTAAGCAATTGAATGGAGAGTATCAATTATTTTTTCCAGATGACAATGGAGTAAAAGGGTAATAGTTCACAAGTGGATATTCTGACGGGTACAAGAACTCATTTGAGAAGATAAAGTAAACTCTGAGGCATGTGTATCTCATATTGTGAATCAAATCATATACAATAAATCATAAAAATAAGCTAAAGCCACACATCGATCACGATCATGTTGGCTTTAGCTTATTTTTCTATTCCTATAATATACGTCATGATTCCGTTACTCTCATCATACATAGACAAACTTTTACTTGACGGGTTCCATTGGATCGAAGCGTTGGAATCTTGGATTTTGGCAAACACAGGGGTTGTTTTACCTGTAGCTTGATCGAAAATATAGAGCCCATTCATCCCTTGTTGATTCACCTGATTGATTGCAAAAGCAAGCATACGGCTATCTGCGGACCATACACTATGACTGATTAAACTTCCTTGCGCTAATGTGCCTTTCACATCACCTTGCGGATCAATAATGATCAGCTTAGCAGGTTCAGTTGTATTCCATAGTCGTTGTTCGATTGCTATACGTTCGCCATCTGGAGATACAGTAAAGGTTCTCACATTGCTAGCAATCGCAATTATAGTAGGTTCTGATTGATTAGCGTATTGTACCAGCCGATAGACATGAGTATCTGAACCTAAAAAGTAAATCACTTTACCGATCTTCTGTACATTGTCGATTCTATCCTGTGGTTGCATAGAATAAGGTAGAACAACATCGGAAGAGTGACCGTTTAGATCGATTAAGCGTATACCGCCACCGATTTGATCTGCAATTAAGTGTTCATTGTCTGCCCAGCTGACGGTATTGGTGATATCCAGTCTACCGATAGATGTGACTTTGCCTGTCGATACTTCCCAAATATAGCCTTGAATCTCATACGGATCACCATCTACACCTTCTGTAAAAAATACATGCTGACCATCTTGAGAAGTTAGTGCAAGATATTGAGGTGATGTGCGATCAGGTGTAAATAATTTCTCTTTAGCCGTTGTTATATTATAAATATACAGCCGATCTTTTTTGTTAATAATCAGTTCGGTATCGGATAACCATGTACGTGCATACCGATTTTTCAATGGATCTACTGTGGAAAGAAGCACTTCGTCGGCTTTTTTTTGCGTAGATGTATCCAGCGGTAACACGGTAAGTTGTGGTTCTGATGAGCGAAGTCCGCCTGTATGGGTTAACGGACTACATGCACTAAGTAACATCATGAATAGGATACTACTAATCAGCAAGTACATAGAATCTCGACGATAGAATATCTTTATTTTTTTCACAAAAGAACATCTCCCTTATATGATCGATGTCTTTACTATAAGGTGCAGACGTTTCGTAAATATATCGAATTGTATCCAAGTTGTAAATAATAGCTTGTAATCGTGCATTACAAAGGAAGTTCCAATATAAATACAGTTCCTGATGGATTCGATTGCTTAATATACAATTGACCTTGCAAACGTTCTGCTAGGCGGCGGGCAAGAGGAAGACCTAGACCTGTTCCGCTACCTGTACGTGCACGGTCACTGCTTAATGTAGCATACGGTTCGAATACATTGTCCCATTGATCTTCGGGAATAATAGCTCCCGAATTGGCAATACGGATGATCGTTTTGTGATCATCTAGCATATTCGATAGCTGAATCCAACCATGTTTACGATCATTATATTTCACTGCATTATCTAACAAATTCAATAAAATATGCATAAGATGCTTGGGATCGGTAATCATGTTCACCGACACCGTCTGCACTTGTAGATCAATACCTGAAGTGGATGCTTTACCACGTGTACGTTCTGCTACATCTTGAAGTAGTGCGTCTAACTGTACCGTATGCAATTGCAATTCAAAATCATATTTCTCAAGCAACGATAAACGAATCGAATCTTCAATCAATTCAATCAGACGTTTGGTTTCTTTGGCAATGCTTTCGCTCGCTTCTTGCACTAATGAAGGATCATCCCCATACATACGTAACAAATCGGCATACGCTTGAATAGAGGTGACAGGTGTTTTCAATTCATGACTGATATTTCCGATAAACGCTTTTTGCAATTGTTCCAGTGCTGTTAATTTGGTAACAGCTTGTTCCAATTGTTGTTTTTCATTTTCCAAATCGTTCATACTTTGAGCAATCATATGTCCCATCTGTACAATACCTTCTCCAAGTTGCCCTAATTCGTCTTTACGAGTAAAAAGAGTTGTCTGAGCAACAGGATATTGACCTTGAGCTATCGAAATAGTCTCCTGGGTAAGTCGCTCAATATCTGTAGTTTGCTTGCGAATATACAACCATCCAACAATAAAGCTGATCATCAACACAGACAATCCTATCCAGAGCAATAAATGTACGATATCTTGATAAAAGGCTTGCTGTTCTGCGATTGAAAGATGAAGTTGTGCTACTCCAAGTAAACCGTTCGGTCCTTGAATCGGAGACAAGTAAATCACTGAAGAACCTGCTGTAATATAAGCGATCTGACCTTTTAAAGCATACGCAAGTGCCTGTTCTACATGGGCTTGAGGAGCAAGAGGTAAGGAATCACCGACTAATTGTCCTTTAGCATCGTATAACACAATCCGCATATTACTGGATATTCCCAGTTGACCTGCAAGTTCTGTCGCTCGTAATTTCATAAATGACTTGGGATCGGAAGGATTGCTAGCTAGATACTCTTGCCGTATCGTAAGCCCTACAATTTCACTTTGACGTTTGAGTGTGTTTTCAATTTGGTTCTTCTGATTCGATTGAATCCCGATCAGTACTAGCGTACTTAATACACCTACCGTAAATAAAAGCAAAACCGCTAAAAGTAGTGGGAATTTCCAACGTAAACTCCATCCGCGTGATTGAAATAGATGTGAACGTGTAGTTGGTTGAGCATTCTTAGATGCAGAGCGCTTCACGATAAATATTCCGCTTTGTAGCCAATACCATAGACCGTTTGCAGTAAAGCTTGGTGTGGCTCTATTTTTTTACGTAATCGCTGAATATGAATATCGATTGTTCGTGTTTCTCCCAAGTAATCCATTCCCCATACCAGTTCTAGCAGTTCTTCGCGTGTATAGACACGATTCGGATGCGCAATAAGTAGAGCAAGCAAGTCGAACTCTTTCGGTGTAAGTTCGATCGGCTGCTGATCAACTAACACTTTACGACTACTGGTGTACACTTCAACTGCTCCTAATATCGAAGGGGCATCGTTAGCCGAAGGTGTGCTTTCTCGTTCCATACGTCGTGCTAATGCTTTGATCCGGGCAATTAATTCACGAATATCGAAAGGCTTAGAAAGGTAATCATCTGCACCCATTTCTAGACCTAATATTTTGTCAATAATATCGGACTTGGCAGTAAGTAAGAGAATACCAATGCCTTTACGATTATTCAGCTCACGACAGACTCCATATCCATCAAGCTTAGGCATCATCACATCAAGTACAATAACATCAGGCTTGAAAATGTTTGTTTTGACAAGTGCATCTTCACCATCTATAGCTGTTTCTACGATAAAATGTTCTCTTTTTAAAGCATAAGCAATCGAGTTACGGATACTTTCTTCATCATCTGCGATTAGTATTTTTTTGGACATAAGTGTAACCCTCTCTTTATTCAATGTTTCATTATTATATCGGAAATAGTATGCAATAGATTTCCTAATGCAAACAGTATAACAGACATTGCTTTAACCTCGCAGGTCGTTACTAGAACAGATATATTACTGTATGACAAAGGGTTAGAACCATAACATGACACCAGTGGCAGGTATAGTATTTTTACCTGTAGTTTCTGAAGTGATTAATGAAGCTAATCATCTTGCATTAGACACCATTGTACTTATAAATATAGCAAATACGGTATGTAGATCATGACTTATGCTGATGATTAGATGCAAGAGTCTGTATAGTTATACTATAATAGAAGATATCGCTTATATCCGTTATCCAAATAAGGAGTGTTGACTATGGAATTAGAATTGTCTCAATTAGGATCTTGTGAATTTTATCCACCGGCTGAAAATAGTACGATCCGTGATGCAGAGAAATGGATGAACACTACATTTCCCAAAGCGTTAAAACAATTATGGAAAAAAAGTGATGGTTTATATACCGATGAAGGTGTACTGATCTATGGAGCAGAGCAAATTGCTGAACGTAATCAGACATGGGAGACGGAACTGTATGCAGAAGGGTATGTAGCTGTAGGCGACGATAGTGGAGGTAAAGTATTAATTATGCTTGCTGAAGCAGGAGCCAAAGATGTATGGATTGTGGATGGTGGGAGTATGAGCCCTGATGATGGTATGCATGTCACCGATCATTTTATTCGTTGGGTGAATGAAGGTCTAGAACTGGGCGAACCTGAAGAAGATGAATACATAGACGAAGATGATGATTTAGATTAAGTCGTCTTTTCCCATCGCAAATGAAATATAAAGTTATACCTCTTCTTATATGTCATTTAATATAACATTAGATAATTAAAAGTATACTTTATTTCGTTTATATGTTATATTAATGAACATTTAAATGACGTATTTTTAATTATTTAAACATATAGAGGAGGATATAATAATGAGCAATCATCTGAACGGTCTTGATGTGTCTTCTCTACCCAAAATAGATTTACATGTTCATCTGGATGGAAGCTTGCGTCCGCAGACTGTACTGGATCTGGCAGAAAGTCATGGTGTTGAACTGCCAACAACAGATAAGCATGCGTTACTTTCTCATATGCAGGTCAATGAACATTGTAGTAGTCTGCAAGATTACTTGAGCAAATTTCATTTTACAACTCAATTTTTGCAAACAGCTATAGCGTTAGAGCGAGTCGCTTTTGAAATTGTTGAGAAAGCGATGGGACATCGTTGTAAATATATCGAGATTCGGTTTGCTCCTCAATTGCATCGTGAACGTGGACTATATACTGAAGAAGTGATCCATTATGTACTTGCAGGTCTTAAGCGTGGTGAACAACAGTTCGGTGTAAGAGCACGGGGGATCGCGATCTGCATGCGTAATCACAGTTATCAACAAAATATTGAAGTGATTCATGCTGCTTCCAAATATATAGGCAAAGGTCTCGTTGCTGTCGATCTAGCTGGTGATGAAGCTTCATATCCACCTGAATTATTCCGTGATATTTTTGCCGCTTCTCATCGTAGAGATATTCCGGTTACGATTCATGCAGGTGAAGCCGCTGGAGCAGCTAATATTTATGAAGCGGTATCCAATCTGGGAGCGACTCGAATCGGTCATGGAGTACGTCTACAAGAAGCACCGGCAATTATGGATATGATGATTGATCGTCAGATTCCGCTTGAAATGTGCCCGGTAAGTAATATCCAGACCAAAGCCGTCTCTAACTGGGAAAGTTACCCGATTCGTGATTATTTTGAACGTGGATTAATGATTACAGTGAATACAGATAACCCTGGTGTATCCGGTACAAGTATGACCAAAGAATACAGTATTCTAGCTGAACGATTCGGATTTACAGCTTCCGAATTAGGTAAGATCGCTATGAATGGAGCGCATGCTGCTTTTCTAGAAGAAAGTGAAAAAGCGAAGTTAAAGCGAGAATTGCGAGCAGAGTTTGCTAATCTTGGCATTTCAGTATGAGATGAAACGAATGATAACGATGTAGAGACTTTCCTGATGTTGATGGAAAGTCTTTTTTGTGCGTTCATTTTGAAGATCAGTGTAGGATTCGCAAGTGTGCGTGCAATACTCAATCCAATAGAAAAGATGACGATTATAATAACTTCAGGAAGAAATAGTTATCATCTAACATAAAGGGGACGAGTACCAATGACCTTATTAGATATCTGCAAATTAAAAACAGCCACTTATCTGCAAGAGCGGATGATCACTGAACCTATATCTACCGTATCTATAACCAATGAAGCCTTAGAACAATGGACAGAGTATATTCAGTTACCTGTGCAGTACAGACATGCGTTTTTGGAAAGCTATAGCAAATCCGAACAAGAATTCAATTCGTTAACTCATCCGTTAGCTCCAGACATTGTATTAGAAGATCAACAGAAGTGGATTGATGATCTACAACAATTAATGAGTGATTTTAATGCAAATGAGAGTATATTATATGCGGTCAAAGGACATATTCCTACCGAACATCCTTACTTATGTTTTACATATCCTTTTTTATACTGGATGCAACAGATGATTGATATGGATCTGCCCCAGACACCCAAAGTAGATCAACAAGCGATTCAATCGGTTATTTTGGAAGCCACCTTACAGACAGTACTTAAATTATCAGTAAAAGTCTTAACTGTAGAAATTAATAAGCTGAGCAAGCATTCATTACTAAAGGGGGATACTCCTGAAGCAAGATATCAAGATTTTTGTACGCAATTACAACAACGTCAGTACTTTACACAGCTGGTATATGAGTATCCGACTATGTTTCGCATGATTATAGAAGAAAGTATACAGCAGAAGAATTTCTTACTTGAAGCTGTAGATCATTTAATGTCTGATTTTAATCAGATTCAAGCCGAGTTTGGATTATTGGGCGCTTTAACAGGCATAGAAATGAATAAAGGAGACAGTCATTGTGGCAAGAAAACAGTGTTGATCTGTGCATTTGAACATGGCAAAGTGGTCTATAAACCGAAGCCATTACAAGTGAATAACCATGTGAATCAGATCATTGAGTATATGAATAATCATGGACTAGAGTATCCAATCAAGCCATTGCCTGTAATCGCTTATGAAGATTATGGATGGCAAGTTTATATCGAACAAGTGAGTAGTACATCAGAAGCGGAGATTGAAGAATTATATTATAAAGTAGGTGCTTATCTCTGTTTATTACATGTGCTTATGGG
This sequence comes from Paenibacillus nuruki, assembly GCF_001721045.1. GTDB lineage: Bacteria > Bacillota > Bacilli > Paenibacillales > Paenibacillaceae > Saccharibacillus > Saccharibacillus nuruki. The sequence goes on from NZ_MDER01000040.1 coordinate 15,133, forward strand.
AAGTGATATGCATACAGAAAATGTAATTATGTCAGGCAATAATCCATATTTTGTAGATTTGGAATCTTTATTTCAAGGATATGATAGTCAAGATTTACAGGAAGAGACTGCTTACAAAAAAGTGCTCTATGCTATTAAAGATTCAGTTATTCGTACTTGCTTATTTCCAGCCAAGTTGGATAAACAGTCGAATCTGGATATTAGCGGTCTTACGGGTACAGGTGAAAAAACGATTGCTAAAGGAAAATTTACATTTGAACATAATTATACGGATCAGATCAAGTTGGTTCGTACTCGTTATACCACTACGCACAAAAAGAATATTCCTTTGCTCCATGGAGTAAGAGTAGATCCAAGGCAATACGTGACTTCAATTGTGAAAGGATTTGAACAAGCCTATCAGATCATCTGTCAGAATAAGTTTGATTTTATAGGACAGCATGGACTCATCCGAAACTTTGCCAAAGATAAAGTCCGTACGATTGTTCGTAATACCAGTGATTACAGTACATTATTAAATGCTTCGACCAATCCTAATTATTTGATAGATGCTTTATATCGCAATCGTTTATTTGATCGGATGTGGGCAATTTCTAGTCGTAATCACCGTTTATTACCTATTATTCCTGCTGAAATTTATGATTTGCTGCATATGGATATTCCGTACTTTTACTCCTATGTTGATCATACATCGATCTATGATAGTCGTGATCTGGAATACGAATATTTCCATCAAGAAACATTGTTAGATCGAGTCATACTACGTATCGAAAATATGGATGAACAGCATACAGATCAATCATTTCAAGTACAGATGATCAAGACTGCATTAGCAACGCCGATCAAAAAGTGGGATCTCAAACAATACAAAAAAGATTATCGTGAGACAGATCATTTGGAACGGAAACCAGCGTATTATTTTATTAAAGAAGCAACCCGAATTGCAGATGAACTGATTGCTCTTAGTACCACTACCACCGATTTTGACGATATTAGCTGGCAAAATGTAACGATCGGCAATGATGAACAGTGGATTATCAATCCGTTAGATAATTCTTTATATGAAGGATTACTTGGAAATGCCATCTTTTTCGCTATGATGTATCAAGTGACCGAACAAACACGTTATCTGGATGTAGTAGAAAAAATTCTTGTAGCTGTCAATCTAGATACGATGTTGTACAATAAACCACAATCGTTATCTGCTTTTACCGGGGAAGCGAGCTATGCGTATAGCTATTACTATCTGGGGATGTTGTTAGAGCGTCAAGAGCTTAAAGATCAAGGGATACAGCATATTTTACATTGTGGCACAAAAATAGCGGAAGATGATCAATATGATCTGATGGCAGGTTGTGCAGGAACACTTCTTGTAGCACTGCAAATATATCAGGATTGTTTGAAAGATGAAGTGTTGTCGATAGCGATTCAATGTGGTGAACATCTGATCAAGCATGCCACTCAAGTCAACGACTATAGTATAGGCTGGCAAAATGCGATTGGTGATGGAAGTGTACTCACAGGTATGTCACATGGCAATGCAGGAATAGCATGGGCATTAGCAGAGTTATATGAAGAAACCCGGATCGAGACATTCCGAAATTATTCCAATCAAGCCATCGCTTATGAACGAGGACTGTATTCTATAGAGGAAAATAATTGGTTTGATCTACGCAATCGTCAACATCGTATTCAAAAAAACTTTCCAGAGCCTGTGAATTGGTGTCATGGTGCGCCAGGAATTGGTATGGCAAGAGTCAAAATATTTAATATTATTGCTGAACAACAAACAGGTATTGAGATTAAGCGAGCGATTCAGAAAACACTTCAAGAAGGATTCGGAGGTAGCGATTGTCTATGCCATGGATCGATGGGGAATATAGACCTGCTATTGTTATCTGCTCAACATCTAGGTCAATCGGAACATCTGGATATCGCTCAACGTATTGTCGGTGATCTGGTGAAGAATGCTCAAGCAGATCAATGGTATAGTGGTATTCCGCAGACTGCTCAAGTGCCGACTCTAATGATTGGCTTAGCAGGTATTGGATATCAACTATTGCGTACTATAGACCCTTATCATATTCCATCAGTACTGACACTGGAATTACCTCATCAATCTCAAGTATAAATAGTTAAAGATATTCATTTCAACCATAAAGGAGAATAGATGATGACTAATAATGCTGTACTCATCGCCAAAAATATTGTCAAATCTTACGATCATGTTAAAGCACTAAATCAGATATCGCTTGAAGTCCAAAAAGGAGAATTTGTAGGCATTATGGGTTCCTCAGGCTCAGGCAAAACAACATTATTAAATGTATTATCTACGATTGATCATATTTCAGATGGAGAAATTTTTATTGATGGGACAGAGATCAGTCGATTGAATGATAATCAGACAAGTGATTTTCGCAAAGATTATTTAGGGTTTATTTTTCAAGAATATTTATTATTAGATAGTTTAACGATTCAGGAAAATATAGCAGTTCCTTTAACATTACTCAAAAAGAAACCAGCTGAAATTGAAGCCTCGATTCAAGCATTAGCCACACGTTTCGGTATTGAAAATCAGTTACACAAATATCCGAACGAATTGTCAGGGGGACAACGCCAAAGAGCTGCGGCAGCCAGAGCCATGATCAAAAATCCAAGTATTTTATTTGCAGACGAACCGACAGGTGCGCTTGATTCCAACTCTGCTCAAGAACTATTAGAAAAGCTTAAAGAAATTAACGAAGAGTTACACACCACGATCTTAATGGTCACTCATGATGCGTATTCAGCAAGTTATGCTAATCGAATTATTATTTTAAAAGATGGTCAGACGATCAAGCAATTACACAAAGCTCAAAAAAGCCGTCAAACATTTTTTGAAGAGATATTAGAAGAAATTGCTGCTCTATCCAATCGAACACTTTCCAGTATATAAGATTAGAATAAAGGATGGTTAAAGGAGGTTTATATGTGAGTTTGCTCCGTATTGTACAAAAGAATTTGAAAAAAAATCTATCATTTTACTCTTTATATTTAGGTTCAGTTGCTTTTGTATTGATGATTTTTTACTTTTCTATTTCTTTTGGAAGTAATGATCTGATTCTGTCTCGCTTAATGGGGGATAATAAGTTACAAGCGATGATTAAAGTGGTATTACCCCTACTTATGGCTTTTGTGTTGTTTTATATGTCTTATTCGAATACTTTTTTTATGAAGCGAAGAATGAAAGAATTAAGTATTTATGCATTGCTTGGTTTTAATAAACGTAAAGTCATTTGGATTCTATTTTTAGAAAATATTTTTATTTGTTTGCTGGCACTCGGTATTGGTATTATAGTGGGTGGTATTGTCTATATCGTATTGATTCAGATCGTTATTAAGTGGCTTGGTGTTTCTTTGGATCAGTCTAATATTGTATGGTTTAACAGTGATGCAGTACTGATGACCAGTTCTTTTGTTGTACTGGCACTAATCGTTTTGTTATTTTCTAATTATCGATTTATCCGTAAGCATACACTACTGGATCTGGTCAAAGTAGAAGGTACACGTGAGAAACCGATTCAACTTAAATTGTGGAAAGCGATTGTCGGTTTTGTTGCTCTTGTCGCTGGATATATACTGGCACTTGATATCAAAAGAGGAGCCGATTCGTTATGGGTGACGATTGGATTTGCACCGTTATCCATGTTGACGTTTATACTGGTTGTTGTCGGAACGATTCTATCTATCCATTCTTTTTTGCCATATACGTTAAATAAATTAAAAGCCGCTAAACATTCTTTTTATCGGGATACCATGATTATTACGATTCCTCAATTTGTACAGCGGATTACTAGCAATTCGAGAACACTTATTGTCTCTACGTTAATCTCTGCTACAGCATTAGGATTATTGGGAGCTGGGGTTATTACGTTTTATTATCCTGTTAAAGCGATTGAACGGACCAACCCAGCTGCTTTTGAATTTCCAATGCAAGATGCGGTATTGACTCAAAAGGCTTTGGCTATTGTGAAGCAACAAGCAGACGCAGATCATATTCAATCCAAGCAGACTACCGTATTGGAAGTGCAATCATCTTCAAAGAATTTGCCGTTTGAGTATAGTGCTAAAGAAAAAGCAGGTTTTGATCTGATCTCCGCATCAGATTATCAACGTTCTTTGGTATTACAAGGTGACACTCCCAATATGAATGATCTAACCGGCAATCAAGCAATTTTTATCAAATACAATCAAAATAATGTAGATGAACGTGGCAAAGTCTATACATTAACCCCTCCACAAAGCAAGCCGATTGATGTGGATGTTAAGTACACCACACTTGAAAATACAATCTCTTTCGCAAATAGTGTAGGTACATTAGTATTACCGGATGCTTTGTATCAGCAGATTCAAGCCACAGGCGTACCTTCACGTCAGATTATGAGTATTTATGGCGATGGATTGCGTAGTGACGCTGTTGTTCATGCACAGTTGAGTCCACTTTTTGCAGACAATCCTTATTTTCAAAGTGCGATTGGAAAACGAACGGTCTTTTTACAAGCGAACAGTTCATCTTTATTGATTAGTATTTTTGCGAGTACGATCTTTTTAATTTCGACAGGTAGCATTTTGTACTTTACTAATATTTCGAATACGTATTCCAAAATTAATGATTTTAGAATCTTAGAAAAGTTAGGCTATCGTAAATCGAAAATTAAAAAAATCGTCAATTACCAAATTTTTATCACGCTGGTTATTCCATATATTCTGGGTAGTCTTCATAGTATTTTTGCTCTAGAATGCTTCAAGACATTAATGCCTAACTTGATTGGAGATGCCAGTGCATTCTGGTTACCGGAGATTGTAGCAATCGGTATATTTACAGTAATCTATGGGGTGTATTATCTAATCACCCAGTATTCTTCATATAAAGTCATCTGGGGTCGTGCAGTTAAACCACGTACGATAACGCAACCTCCTGATTCTAAAGAATATGTTTCATCGTATGGAAAGCGCCGTGCACGTAGTTACAAATAGTTTCCTTATAATTTTACAAATTATATTAATTAGTGATTAGATCTAAAGAAGAAACACACAGTACTTGTGTGTTTCTTTTTTTGTTATATTGATGCAAATGATCTAAACTGACCAAATTATTTTAAATAAATAATAAGATTGCGCTTTTTACTCATTCTAAAATATGTAATTATTGTTATTTTTAGTATGTAGTTATTGATAACTATAAATGATGCAGGGAGGAGGCGTGCTATATGAAAGAATTATTTGTAGATTTGTCAGCAGTGGAAGATATTACAGAAGCTGAGTTACAAGCAGCAGTAGCTCCAGGCGATGGATGGATTACAACTTTGACAGACGATTGCCCGAACTCCATTATTGTATGTTGTTAATTTTATGTTGACAGGCGAGGAACTTAAAGGAATATAGCAGTTTACTGCATACTTACACACTTGAGATCAATATGGTTCAAAGTGATTCACCAATACAATCCTAAGGAGTGTTTAAATATGAAAGAATTATTTGTAGATTTGTCGGCTGTTGAGGATATCACAGAAGCAGAATTACAAGCAGCAGTAGCTCCAGGCGATGGATGGATTACAACTTTGACAGATGATTGTCCTAACTCTATTATTGTTTGTTGTTAAGTGACCAAATAATAATAAAGAATACAGAGCCGATATCTTAGGATATCGGATTTACTTTTTTTTACAAATAAATGGTATATTATACAAGTGGGATAAAATTGCTAACGACAAAGTGTAGAGAGGTATTCTATATGCATGACAAATACATAAAACAACAATTATTTATCCTTTTTAATCAGACATTAGTCATTATTTTTTTATATTATCAATATATTCAGCATCTGAATAATAGTATCTCAAATATGATGTCGCTAGTTGTAATATCAATTGCTATCTATGTATTATCTTATATTAAAATGACAAATTTGAATGGGAGTATGATTTTAAATCAATTTGCTAATTTATTATTATTATATTCTTGGCAAATTCTTTTGATGTTTGGAAAAGATCCATTCTTTTATTATATAGTGATCTTTTTAAATGTAATTGTATCCTATACATTATTACGTTTTTTGTTACGATTTATTTTTCAAGATTCTGCTTATATGCATAAAAGGCAAGTCGATTGGATATTAAAAGTAATCTCATTATTCACGTTAATTTCGATTTATGATAAGCAACTCTATTCCATCATGTTTTTCTGGCAATGGGTGATTAGTGGAATTCTAATTGCAGTTACAGTATTTAAAAATAAAAAACGAATCCAATTTTTTCTGAACAAACAATCGAAAAGTCTAACGTATGCGCTAATGATGACGGCTATTCCTTTTGGAACATATATTTTATTTATGGATAAAGCAAAAAATGTGTTCACCAATCTCGTATTCTACTTTATTTTTATTTTTCCTTTATATGCGGTATACAGTATTGTACAAAATAATGTTAAAGGATTTATACAACTTACACAGCTTAGTACATGGAACAAATGGCTGATGATTGTGGTATCTGTTATAGGTGTTGGCTTGATCGGTCAAGTGTTCGGGGCAGGGCCTTTGTTTTATATGATTGTTTTTCATTCGCTGATCTGGTTATTGATTTTTTACTATCTATTGTTGTACAAACAAATTAAGCAGTCTTTAGAAGTCACACAAGCAACAGAGCAGAAGCAATACGATTCTTATGTGAGTCGAGTAGCGCAGGTTGCGAAAGAAGAACAACTTAAAAAAGAATTTTCTAATTATCTACATGATGAGATATTACAAGATTTATTAGCAGTCAAAAATATGATCAATAAGTCTAATAAAGCAGAAGTACAGCAGATGATTACAGAAACGTTAACTGAACTAAACAAATCGATTCGCAATCAGATGCAAGAGTATCATCCAACCTTACTCAGCTCATTAACACTCAAGCAAAACTACGAGAATCTACTGCAAATTATAAAAAAAACGTATGCTCATCAACAGATCAATGTTTCGTTTACCTGCAAAGATGATCTGTTTTTAGTTGAACCCTATCACTTTATTTTTTACCGTCTGATCAAAGAATTAACAACTAATGCGTTCAAACATTCACATGGAAGTCAGATTTGGATCCAATTAACACAGCATCTGGATCAGATTGAGTTAACGGTGGAAGATGATGGGGTAGGGCTAGATCCTACTGAGTATAAGCATAATCAAGGGCATCGGGGATTATATTCAATTCAAGAACAGATTGCCTTGTTAGAAGGTGAAATGAATTTTAGTATGCGCAAGCCGCATGGATTAAAGATTCAGATTATCCTGCAAATGAAGGGAGAACATTCGTATGAATATTTTATTAATCGATGACCATATTTTATTTGCCAAAAGTTTGGAAATCGCATTTGAAGATTATCCAGAAGTGAGCACATTTCGATCGGTACAAGAAGTAGCACACCTGATGAAGATGATTGAAGATAAGCAACCGGATATTTTATTAGTAGATATTAATCTAAGCAATATTAGTGAGCAAGATGGATTGATTGTAGCTGAATCGGTATCGAAAAAGTATCCTGATTTGAATATTGTGATTTTGACAGGATTCGATCTGCCAGTCTATCGTTATGAAGCGAAAAAAGCAGGAGCACGTGGATTTATCAACAAAAATGTATCTCCTGATCAGTTGTTGCATATCTTACTTCATATTCATGCAGGTTGTACATATTTTCCCGATGAAGAAGAAGAGATCGAGCAACTGACTGAGCAAGAGACCAAAATTTTGCAAATGTTAAGCGATGGGTACAAAAGAGAAGAAGTAGCCGATACTCTGTTTATTAGTAAACGTACGGTATCTAATCATATTCAACATATTTTTGATAAATTGCATGTCAGTTCAGCATTAGAAGCAGTAACCAAAGGCATCAAATTAGGTTATGTCAAAACGTATAAGCAATCATAATCAAAGGTTGATTAAAAATCCCGTAACTTATCAAACAGTTCGTATAAACCATCTTTATCTACAAGTAATTTACCTTGTTCACCTAGTTGTTGTTGCAGTTCTGTTAACAGTTCTTCTAACACAGCGTAGATTTCTTCACGCTCTATCGTTTCAATAATGTGATTACGCCGATCCATTTTGTTAAACGTTTCTGTATATTCAGTGACCATCTTTTCTAACAACGAATATACTGTGTCTGCCTGAATCGATGCATCGATCATACGTGTAGTAGTAAGCATTTTTTTATAAGATTGAGCAGCTTTCTTAGCATTGGCAGCCGAAATATGTTCACGTCCATCCCAATCACGGAAAGGATTAAGTAAATTTTCAGCTAGCCATTCTGGTTTACGAGGTTTGGTGATCCAGAGATCCAGCCCGAGAGTAGCAGCTTTTTTGTATTTCGTTTTGACCGATTTGGCTACATTGGCTGGAATACTGCTCATCCATAACGCCGATAACTTGGGTAACTGCTCAGGAGATGGGAACTCATCTGCTTCGAATCCGAATAGATCATCTGTGTTCAAAATTTGCAAATGAGGTAGTTTTGCTAGATTTTGTATATGATGTACAACACCTGGCTTGCCTGATACTCGCAGTTCGGTCAAATAAGGAAAGCGCTCCACTATAGTGTTGATATCTATCTCTTGTATACGAACTAGAGATAGTCCGGCTAAATGATCTAGACCATGAAACTGGAAAAAATGGTTCCAACATTGTAAATCAATAAATCGTCCATCAGACACACTATGAATATGCAGATCAGGAGAAGGTTCACTATTGAGCATAAAATGTATAAGATCATCATTAAGATAAATGGTAATAAGATGATCTGGTTCTAGCATCAAACGATTTAAATGGCTGTGCCTCAAATCAAGTTCAGTCACTATCGAAGATTTCCATTGTAATTCATGAATAAGAGGATTCTGGTTGATATAGTGTGCCAATTCTAGTGTACCTTGTTCAGTCTCAATTGATATCAGGCAAGGAAGCTTGTCCAATTCAGAGAAGTCTTCTATCTTTTGCAAGATGATATCGTTAATTCTTGTCGTATTTTGAGGTAGTGTCTGACCCCCTACGACTACTTCGATATCTGGAGAAGCCGATTTGAATAGGTTTCTTTTCGTCACATCAATACGTTCCCAGCGACGTTGGTTATGGATGCTATTGCCGATATACCAACCTCCAGCGTAGCTCGTTACTTCTTGATCCACTAGAGGAGGAATATTCCCTACAAATGAGTATTCCGGAGGCACATTGGCACTCACATAGTTATGATCAAATCGATTACTCCAAAAATAAAAGTTGCACACTAACGGCTTCATTGTATGTAAAGTATCTTCATCAGGCAGTGTATCTCCTGTCCAGTCTAATTCTAGAATAGCGGCTAGTGGAGATTCTTTTGGAGATGATCCTTCTTTAAGATGAGTGACCTGACAGGCTACATATTGCTGTAGCTTTTGAGAAAAAACACAATAGATATCTCCAACTTGAGGTAGCATCATCTTTTCCTTTCGTGTATAAATATAGAATGCATGAATTGTACTCAGTATAGCAAAAGCATTTCAGTAATACGAACAATATCTTATGAAAATGAGTAGGTTATGTAGACCAGATTGACCCCAAAGGAGATTACATAATGAGCGAGATGAAGAAGTATATGAGTGTCGTAAGACTGGGACACAAAACGACTGAGAATGTTCTTCAACTGGGTGATCCTATTATTATTCAAGAAAAGCTAGATGGAGCCAATGGATCATTTAAGCTAGAAGAAGGCAAAATAGTGGCTTTCTCACGTAATGAGCAATTGACAGAGCAAAATAATCTACAAGGATTTTATGAATGGACACAGACTTTAGATGCAGATCTACTACGAAGCGATGTCGTTTATTTTGGCGAATGGCTGACCAAGCACAAAATCAATTATGGAGACTTGACCAAACAGTTTTTTCTGTTTGATCTATATGATGTGGAGAAAGAAAAGTATATTCATTTTACAGAAGTGAAAAAAGAAGCAGAACGATTGGAATTGCGTCTGATTCCAGTATTTTATGAAGGGGAGTATCAATCACTAGAACATCTAGAATCCTTTATCGGGCAGACTGCACTTGGTGTCAAAAAAGGAGAAGGGATTGTTGTCAAAAATGTAGATTATCAAGATGTATATGGTAATCAATTATTTGTTAAGCTTGTGATTGATGCATTCAAAGAAGTACAACGTATCAAAAAGCCAAAAGATCCTAATTTCCAATCTGCTGAAATAGAAGCAGTCAAATCAGTGCTTACCACCGCACGGGTCGAAAAGTGGATCTATAAATTAATCGATGAAGGTTCACTTCAAGCTAATTTTGGCATACAAGATATGGCATTAATCTTGAAGCAACTGTCTTCACGCATTGTAGAAGATATTCTTCAAGAAGAAAGCGAGCAGATTGCTTCATTCGATCTCAAAGAGATTCGTAAAGTGATCGGTAAGCAGTTGCCGGCATTGATAAAAGAGGTTATAGACGCTAAAAAGTAAGAGGAGAACACGATGCTACTTTTTCAATTCCAAAAGAATGACGGGCTTCAGAATGCTACTCAACCCTTAGAGATTGGATCAGCAAGCCGAACTCATTTTAGAACATGAAGAATGTTATTAGCTGAGTTTAGAATCTATCTTTGAAATGCTAGAGGTATACTGCGAAAATATGAAAATATTAATAATAAAGACCACTCTTTGCATCGAAAGAGCGGTCTTTTTTATATTAAACGTTATGATGCGCTAGAAATTCATCTTTTGTTGCTTGTGATTGATGTTAAATAGGTTAGATTCAGAATACTAACAAGGTGAGGTACTACGTCCAAAACAACAAATAATACCGAAAAGATCGGAAAATCACTATAACGTAGGCAAAATATCCGATATGCTAAATAAGCTTAAAGTAAAGTTTTTAGAAAAAACATGAAAATAGAAGCAATACTAAAATTACAAGGCATATTAACTTTGTTCGTAATATACTTTTCAATACATTTTTTTATACAGCATGGAGGTTAAATCATGACAGAAAATACTCGCCAAAAAATAGTCTTTATCGATATAGACGGCACACTGGTAGACGATGATGGTCATATTCCTCTTTCTGCACAGCAAGCTTGTCAACAAGCACGTAACAACGGACATTTGCTTTATTTATGTACAGGAAGATCCAAAGCTGAGATTTACGATAGTATCTGGGATATCGGATTTGATGGACTGATTGGAGCAGGGGGAGGTTATGTGGAGTTTGGAGAAGATGTTTTGTACCACAAAAAGGTGACAGCAGAAGATGTACGACATATGGTCGATTTTTTCAATACTCATCAGATCGACTTTTATCTGGAATCCAATTCAGCATTGTATGCAAGCGCTAATCTTCAGCCCCATTTAGAACGACGGATCTATGGCGATATTGAGAATGATCTGGTAGCACGAGCCAAAAAAGAATCTCAACCTCATCCTTTTATCACTGGCTTAACGTATGGTGAAGCCAATCTGTACAAAGATGATGTCAATAAGGTCTGTTTTCTAGAAAGTGCTACGATTCCTTTTGAACAGATTAAGCAAGAATTTGAAGGGAAGTTCCAAGTGATGCAATGTACTGTTCCGATATTTGGTGAAGGCAGTGGAGAGTTAGTTATCCCTGGGATACATAAAGCATTAGCGATAGCAGATTTACTCGAACATCTGAGTATGTCGCGTGAAGACACGATTGCTATTGGAGATGGAATGAATGACGCTGAGATGCTAGAGTACTGTGCAATCGGGATAGCGATGGGAAATGCCAAGCCTGCACTTCAAGCGTTAGCAGATGATATTACAGCGACTGTAGAAGAAGATGGTCTGTTTCTAAGTTTTCAGAAATACGGACTTCTTGGATAAGAGTCTCTATAAAAGTAAAATATAAACTATATTAAAGAAGCAATAAGAGTGAGATCGATGTTAAACTCTGTTGCTTCTTTAGTTTGTTCTCAAAATTTATTATTTTTGACTTTTATCCGATATACATAAGTAATACTTAATTGGTTAATTTTGCACATTAGATTAATATTTACTATGAAATAAAATAAAAACTTTATACAATAATAAGTATCACGCTTGTACACATACATTGGAGGGAAATCATGAACGAAATGAGTCAGCTTGAAATGGTGACAGACGAACTAGTTATACGCACTCTACAGGATAATTTAGCTATTATCCGTTTTGGGACGAATCGTAAAATTGCTTATGTTAATCCTATTTTTGCAGAAGTCGTTAAATATTCGCCAAATCAAATGATTGGCATGCATCATAAAAATTTATGTTTTCCTGAATTTGCGAATAGTATAGAGTATGAGAAATTCTGGGATAGTCTATTATCTGGAGAAACATTTCACGATAAAATAGAACGCAAAGATGCAAAAGGGAATGCAATCTGGCTAGAAGCAACTTATATGCCGGTATGGAACAAAAATAGAAATGAAGTTATTGGTGTTACCAAAGTGGCTACAGATATTACCGAGCGTCAAAGCGATCTTTCTTGTGTCGTGGATGATCTCCAAAAAACAGCACAAGCACTTAATATTCGTTCATCTGCAGGGATTGAGCACAGTCAAGAACTCTTAAAAAGTATGAACACCATTGTAGAATCATCGACGACGAATACAACCACACTTATTAATTTGCAAGAACAAGCATTAGAGATTCAAGGGATTGTACAGACGATCCGTAAAATAGCCTCTCAAACTCATATGTTGGCTTTGAACGCAGCGATAGAGGCTACACATGCAGGTGAATTTGGACGAGGATTCAATGTGGTTGCTAGAGAAGTACGTAAACTGTCTTCAATGGTACAAGACTCCATTATAGAAGTGAAAAAAAGTGTAGATTCAATGAGTCTAGAAGTGCAGAAGATTTCTAATGGCACAGACGATGTGCGTCAAAGTGTGCAACAAGGGCAAGAGCAAGTCAATACAGCAATGAAAGCTTTTACAGATATTGCTTCATCCGCTCAGGTGCTGGATATTCAAGCGCAAAAAGTAGCTAAGATTATTTGATCGACAATGTAAAAATCCCTTGAGAAATGTAACATGAAAGCCATTAAACAATGACTTTTACGTTACGATCTCAAGGGATTTTTTATTTTAAAATTTTGCTATTAACGTCCAGCTGTATCCGATGCCCACATTGGACCTTTACCACCACTAGAATACATCACTAGATTACCATCGTCTTGAATAGCAAGTATCTCTCCAACCATGCCTGCTGGAACATTACCTTGATAGTAATTATTACTCCATGCTTGAGGATTAGCAGACCAGAAAGTATAATCTTTGAATTGATCAGTTACTCGAAAGCTACTTGGATTAAAAAGGAATATTCGTCTTCTTGAGTCAATTGTAATACCAGTTTATTTGCCTCTATAGTGCTTAACCGTCTGTAGTAGAGACAACAGATGAAATAACAAAATCTAATTACTTTTGTAATGAATGATCAGTGATCTTACAATCATATTTTAAAAAGAGGTGCTATTGTTTATAAACACATTTGATATGAGCATATGAATGTATATCCATTTTTATTATTTCATTATTAAATTAATTTTGAGTGACAAAATACTCAGCTTTGTTTCAAAATATTTTAGAGGCTAACTTGATTAGAGTTTTTTATGTAATATTAAACACACTTAATAAATAAAAATTTACATAAAAATACAAAAATGTACACCTAAAATACGAATATAAAATTTTAATTACAGAATTTCATTGATTTTAAGCTCTTTATTTTTTATTATCATACTATAAAGGTTTAAATTACAATTTTTTT
>NZ_MDER01000041.1 GCF_001721045.1 Paenibacillus nuruki
ATATAGTTTAAATTTTAGGGAATCTTGGATTAATGCAAGAGGTATGTTACAATTTGTGTATTGGAAATTGCTGGTTATTGATTTGAAATTATCGATTTTTTATATTATATTGTGAGTATATGTACACTGGTGTCGGTTCTCAAAAAGACAACTGGTAAGTAACGATAGGAGGCATATATAAAGATGGGGAAATATAGTTGGGTTGATAAAGATACATGCATCGCTTGTGGTGCTTGTGGAGCAACAGCTCCAGACGTTTACGATTATGATGATGAAGGTTTGGCAGAAGTGATTTATGATGGTGATGCTAACCGCGGTATAATGGCAATTCCAGACGATATGTACGATGACTTGCAAGATGCTTGCGATGGTTGCCCTACAGATTCAATCAAAATTGCTGATGAGCCTTTCGCTCAATCTGAATAATTTAGATTGTATTTATAATATCATAAATACAGGGTCCGAATAAAAGGCGTTGCAGAGGCACATATGTGTCTCTCAACGCCTTTTATCATCTTTTTAAAGCCCCTTGAAGAAATACACAGATTAGCCGATATAAATAATATTGTAGTACATTTTAAATCTAAAGTAATTATCCCTAAATGGTACATACTATAGAGAAAATATAGAATATTGGAGCGCAGTGTCCATGCTGGAGGTAATGAATGAAAAATCTACTCTATCTAAAGCGATATGTCAAAATGCATCCCAACAACAGAATGGGCTGGTATTTGTTAGGTAAAGAATATGAAGCAGATGGGCAAATGGGTAAAGCTAATTACTGTTACAACAAAGCTGGAGATGTATACGAAGCGTTTGAACATAGCAAAGTCCCTGCTGATATTTTGAAAGATTATGAAGCCAAGCTCATGGAGATGGCTGAAAAAAGAGATCATAAAATACGTCGTTGGCGGCGTAGCTTATTCGCATTATTATTGCTTTTTCTGATTATGTTGCGTTCTGTAGACGCTCCTCACGCAACAGATGATCCTCTTGCAGATCACTTGGCTTCTCAACCAACCAAGTCACCTACTCAGGTAGCCTCTCAAAAACAACCGAAAGAAACGTTCAAAGGATACTCTGTGCCGCTTAGCTTTACAGCTGAAGCATCGGGGATTCATAGCAATGCTTCATTATTGGCGGTATCCAAGTATATGCAACAACAATTGTTTCAGACAGCACCTCAAGTAGCCTCAGTACTAGGTATGGAAAAGCAAGATGATTGGTTGATATGGAAAGACAATATGCCTGTATTATATACAATGGCTGCAACCAAGCAACCCGGACAAATTGATCTACAATCGTATGATCCAGAAGCTTGTAAGTGCAAGCCGGGAGAACTGGAACGTTATACTAATGAATCTGCGGCATGGGTACAGCAACAAGAACAATGGATTGTGATGCAGACTGCGATTACGAATTATATTACAGCTAAAGGGAATCTTCCGGCGCAGATCAATCAATTGGATGCTCCTTTTCCCGGTAACTGGTTAGCAGGTAGTTCGGATACGATGAATAGCACATTTACAGCATTGAAGAAATGGCAAAGTCGTCCGGGACAAAGTACAGGTGATAGTGAAAATACCAGAGGAGACAAAGCTTTCTCATCTACACTGGGTAATCATCCTTATTTTACAAAGCCACTTGAAGTGATCGTAGACAGAGAAAAGCATCGCTTGGCGATTGTAAGTGGATCGATTATTTTACGCAATTATGAAGTCGGGCTAGGTGGAAGCAAAACGCCTGAAGGAACGTTTAGAGTATCTATTAAAGTGATCAATCCAAATAGTAAATCCAAAGGAGAATTTGGAAGTCGGGGTATGCAGTTATCCGATACAAATTATGCTATTCATGGTACCAATGATCCGGATAGTGTTGGGAAAGATGAATCGTTAGGTTGTGTACGGATGGATCAAGCCGATGTTGAAGAATTATTCGATATGATTCCGTTAGGTACCAAAGTGACGATTGCGAGTAATGTGTTGCCGGGTGATCCTGCGATACCGACTGTACGTTTCAAGACAAATCGCACTCAAGATCAGACTGATCCTTCCCGTCATTATCATTGGTTGAATTAGGATGGTTCCTTGTAGTCACTGGTTTGATTCATTATAGACCGTTTGAGTTTATGTACACAGTGGACGCTCTTTTCAAATGAGAAGAGCGCTTTTCTTTTGTCACAGAACAGGATAAACTGGTATAGAGAATGAATGTACAGGTCAATATACTGTATTCCTTGTACATTCATGCATAAAGGCTTTTTGTAAATGCCAGGAACGGAGTGAATGTGACTTGCTTTATCGCAATGTTTTCAAACCTATGTTATTTCGGATGGACCCGGAAAAAGCACATCATATGGTTATTGGAGGTCTGGGCGCGGGAGTGCGTATACCAGGCACATTAGCTGCTATGAAGTCGATGTATGGGGTGACAAGTACACCAGATATGACGACTGAATTGTTTGGACTTTCATTTCCTAGTCCTGTTGGTCTTGCGGCAGGGTTAGACAAAAATGCTCAGGCTGTTCCAGGATTGTCTGCGTCAGGCTTTGGATTTATGGAAGTCGGAACAGTAACACCCAAAGCACAATCCGGTAATGAATTGCCACGTTTGTTTCGCTTGCCTTCAGATGAAGCGCTGGTGAATCGGATGGGCTTCAATAATGAAGGGGCAGCTGCTATGGCAGGAAGACTGCGTTCATTGTCTTCAAGACCTATTCCTATAGCAGTCAATATCGGTAAAAATAAAGTAACGTCTAATGCAGATGCAGCTAGCGATTATGAAACGTGTATTCGCACATTGTATCGATATGCTGATTTTTTTGTAGTTAATATTAGCTCACCTAACACACCTGATCTGCGAAACTTGCAGCATGGTGATGAATTAAAAGATTTGCTCAGACAAGTGATGGGTGAAATGAAACGACAAGCGAAGCAAAATGGCATGTCCAAATCGGTACTGGTCAAAATTGCACCGGATGTCAACGATAATGAACTTGAACATATGGTGGATACGATTGCTGCAAGTGGTGTAGCAGGTCTAATTGCTACCAATACTACGCTATCTCGTGATGGATTGACTCATCAGCATGCGAGTGAAGCAGGTGGACTAAGCGGCAGACCACTAACCAAGCGATCCACAGAAATCATTTCTCAAGTGTATCGTCAGACTGAA
The DNA here is from genome assembly GCF_001721045.1 of Paenibacillus nuruki. Taxonomy (GTDB): domain Bacteria; phylum Bacillota; class Bacilli; order Paenibacillales; family Paenibacillaceae; genus Saccharibacillus; species Saccharibacillus nuruki. The sequence continues at coordinate 3,175 of NZ_MDER01000041.1, forward strand.
GGTAAACTGCCAATCATAGGTTGTGGAGGCATTTTCTCAGGACAGGATGCTTATGACAAAATCAGAGCGGGTTCTAGTCTGGTCGAGATTTATACTTCATTTATCTACGAAGGACCGGAAGTGACCCGGAAGATACATATGGATATCCGGGAGCGTATGCAACGTGACGGATTCACACACATTTCCCAGGCAGTGGGAGCAGATCATCATTAATCCAATATACCCTCGACTCAAGGAAGAGGTCATAGACTAAGGAGGCATGAAGATGGACGGAAGAGACTGGGGATTATTCTTGCTTCCCTATGAGCAAGCGGTTGAAGAATTAAAGGTCAAGTTCAAAACAATGCGTTCAGAACTTAAAAAGCGTCAGGAATATGCACCGATTGAATTTGTAACCGGTCGTGTCAAAAAAATATCGAGTATTCTGGATAAAGCCAAACGTCTAGATGTACCGATGGATGAACTTGAAACTGGAATCGAGGATATCGCCGGCATCCGTATCATGTGCCAATTTGTAGAAGATATTCGTTGGGTTGCTCAGTATGTACGTTCTCGCAAAGATTTAACAGTGTTATATGAAAAAGATTATATTACTAACTTCAAAGATAGTGGATACCGTAGCTTCCATATGATTGCTGAATATCCGGTGCAGACCGCTTTCGGACAAAAAATGGTACTTGCTGAGATTCAGATTCGTACACTTGCGATGAATTTCTGGGCAACGATTGAACACTCTTTGAATTATAAATACCATAACAGTCTACCGGACGATATTCGTAGTCGACTCAAAACAGCGGCGGAAGCGGCGATGGTGCTTGATAACGAAATGTCCAGTATTCGTGAAGATATTTTATCCGCTCAGAAAAGCTTTGAAGATGATTCCAGTATTGTGCATCGGATTCTGACGGATATCCACAAGTTGTACTTCTTCCATCTGATTGTAGAAGCGATTGCTTTCCGCAAGCGGTTTGATGAATTATGGCAAGAACATGATTTTGAAGGGCTTAAAGAATTATCCAGCGATATCAAAGTCATGCTTCGAGCAGAGTCAGTTAAAGTAAGTGGAGAAGAAGATGAAAGCCAATTTTGAGCCGCTGTATGTAGCATATCTGGTCTACTTTAATCGGGATCGCGATTATTTTGAATGTCATGAAGTGCTGGAAGAATTATGGCTGGAGAAGCAGCGAGAACCGGTATATCAGGGATTGCTACAAATTGCAGTTGCACTCTTTCATTTCCGTAATGGAACAGTGAATCATACCTATAATAAAATCGCTGGTGCTGTCAAAATGATGAAAAGCAGTTATAACAAATTACTGCCGTATCAACATCATGCACTCGGCATTAATATGGAAAAACTAATGGCAGATGTGCAATTGTATATTGAGCGACTAGAACATTATCAAGAACAACCTTTTGACTTCTATGACCTCAATATCCAAATCACAGACCCATTATTGCAAAAAGAAGTAGACCAAGCGTATCAGACCATTCAACCGAATCTACCGTTACGCACAGGCTACGAACGAGGTCCTAAATCCAAAGAACTCTAGCGCTTGGCAGTAAAAGCGCGACCCATTCAAGCCAAAAGTGATTTTTGCGAAGCAAAATATCTTACTTTAAGCGCTTGGAAGTATAAGCGTACACACTAAGCTTGCCACTATGGCAAGCTTTTTGGTATGAGTAGCTTTAAACTATGGTAAAATAAAATGACGTTTGTCTGGATTTATACAGATCAATCGATCTATTATCAACCTCAATTAAAGGAGAACGACCCAATATGGCTTTGCAACTCCCGCCGCTATTCGTGCAGCGGATGCAAGATTTGCTCGGTGATGAATTCCAGTCTTTTATGGATAGCTATCAACAATCACCTCATGCAGGCATACGCATCAATACACTCAAAATCACCGATCAGGATTTTCAACATATAACACCATTCGCATTACGTCCGATTCCGTGGTGTCCTACCGGATATTATGTAGAAGAAGGAACAAGACCGGGTAAGCACCCGTATTACCATGCAGGACTTTACTATATTCAAGAGCCTAGTGCTATGGCTCCTGTGGAAGCGCTAGATGTACAGCCGGGTGATCGGGTACTTGATCTATGTGCCGCTCCTGGAGGCAAGTCTACGCAGATTGCAGCGGCTCTACAAGGACAAGGGATATTAGTGACCAATGATATTAGTGCAGATCGTACCAAAGCCCTTGCTAAAAATATGGAATTATACGGTGTTCGTAATGCCGTCGTTTTGAATGAGACACCCGAGCATATCGCAGAGCAGTTTGCAGGATTTTTCAACAAAATATTAGTCGATGCGCCTTGTTCAGGTGAAGGTATGTTCCGTAAAGACGAAGATATGGCACGTCAGTGGGTCAATCATTCGGTTGAACGCTGTGCAATGATGCAACAAGATATTTTGAATATTGTAGCTAAAATGTTAGCTCCCGGTGGACGAGTCGTATATTCGACGTGTACGTTTGCACCTGAGGAAAATGAGCGTAGTATCGCTGTATTTCTAGATCAGCATGCTGAATTCCAAGTAACTCCACTACAAAATGCAGAACATTTTGCACCCGGTCATAGTGATTGGGCGCAGCAAGTAGAACATGAATTACAAGCAGGTACTTCCATGTTGAGTGGGACTGCTCTGGATGTAGATCATAATGAATCTTATCAGCCTGTATCGACAGCATCACTCGAACAGACAGCACATAGTGCTCGATTATGGCCACATCTAATCGAAGGAGAAGGGCATTATATTTGTGTGCTGGATCATCAAGGAGAAGCGGAACCTGTAGCAAATCATCCTGTGATGAATATTAACCCACAGTTTACATTCTCCAAAACATATACGGACAAACCGAAACGTGCCGAAAAACGACCATCTACGAAAGACCAACACGATTGGAAAAGTGATCGCCGTTCAGGTAAAAAAAGCAAAGACTATCGTTCCGATGCAAAAACTCCATCAAGTGATCACAATGAATCATTGTCGATGACAGAAGTGATTCAAGAATTTACAGATCGTGAATTGAATCTAGTATGGTCGCAGAACTGGATTCATTTTGGTGGACGTATTTATCAATCACCGATAACAGAACAGCAACTCAAGGGGCTTAAAGTGGTCAGACCGGGTTGGTTTGTCGGTACGATAAAGAATGGACGCTTTACACCGTCTCATGCTCTTGCTACAGCCCTTCAGACCACCGAAGCCAAGCGCTGTATCCAGCTTCAATCAAACACCACTGAAGCTATTTCCTACTTAAAAGGAGAAACATTAACAATCGAAGAACAACGTGTAGAACGTGCTACAGATATTCCACCTAAAGGCTATGTATTAGTCTGTATAGACGGTTATTCAGTAGGATGGGGAAAATGGTTAGAGGGTATGCTCAAAAATGAATATCCAGCAGGATGGAGATGGACATAAAATTTATGAAAACATCAGTTAAAAAGCAACGCGTAGATAAAATATTAGGAAATCTAGGTTACGGTACACGAAGCGAACTCAAACGTGCCGCCAAACAAGGACGCATCAAAGTCAATGATGAGGTTGTCAAAGATAACGGATTACAGATCGATCCTTATCAAGAAAAGCTAGAATTTGATGGAGAACAAGTAAATTATCGTGAATACATTTATTTGCTGATGAACAAACCGCAAGGAGTAATCTCAGCTACTGAGGATCGTCATGACTCTACGGTGGTGGATTTATTGGATATCGAATATCAGGTATTTGAACCGTTTCCTGTCGGTCGCTTGGATAAAGACACTGAAGGGTTGCTACTGATCACCAACGATGGTCGCTTAGCCCATGAACTGCTATCTCCACGCAAACACGTTCCCAAAACGTATGAAGCTGACGTACTAGGAGAAGTGACGGAAGACGATATCGTTCAATTTAGCAAAGGGGTTACTCTTGAAGATGGTTATGTAACGTTGCCTGCTGAATTACAAATTCTTAATCACACGCCAAGTCCAGAAGGAACCATGTCCCAGATCCGACTCACTATCTCAGAAGGCAAATTCCATCAAGTAAAACGCATGTTCGAATCTGTAGGCAAAAAAGTAACATTCCTCAAGCGTGTCTCTATGGGCGCTTTACAACTAGATCCGACGCTCCCAACTGGAGAATACCGTGAACTTACCGCTGAAGAGTTAGTTCAGATTGGACGAGGAACTGAACAATAAATTTAAGGACAGGTGAACAATGACATACCGTTTAATTGCACTCGATATGGATGGAACTCTTTTAAATGATCATCATGAGATTTCGCCACAGACCGCACAATCGATCAAGCAAGTAGCCACTCAAGGCGTGGAGATCGTATTTTGCACAGGTAGAACACCCATTAACTCGATTCCATACATGGAGCAACTCGGATTAGACGAAGATGGTTATGTGATTGTCCATAATGGGGCAGCCACTGTTCATGCAGGTACCCGAGAAATCGTGCATCAATTTCCATTAGCCGCACAAGGGCTTGATCCCTATATTCAGTACTGTAAGCAACATGATATCCATTTTGATATCAATACAGCATTTGGGTTGTACGTGGATTCAATTGATACATTACAAGCAGATGCAGGTAAAATGTATGATAACTTTCTAATGACGCCTCAAGTATTACCACCGTGGAGTGAATTTACAGAGCCAGTGCTCAAGCTAAGTGCTTTTGCTTCGATCGAACAATTAGATCAAGCTTATGCAGAATGGACAACATGGAATCCAGAGTTCAATATGTTGCGGAGTGGTGAGTTTTTTATCGACCTCATGCATCCTCAATCTTCCAAAGGAGCATCGCTACAAGCACTTGCTGAAAGTAAAGGGATTGCCTCTTCGGAAGTGATAGCGATCGGTAATTATTTTAACGACCTTTCGATGATTACGTATGCAGGACTTGGGGTTGCGATGGATAATTCTCCTGCTGAAGTCAAAGCCGCCGCAGACGAGGTTACGTTATCTAACAACGAAGATGGTATTCATCACATTTTGGTCAAGCATGGACTGATATCTGTTTAAATTTTGATTAGCCGCTCTGTACTTTGAGCGGTTTTGTTGTGTTGGTTGACTTCAATACATGGTACAATCAATAATTATCAGCATACAGGAAGGAGGAACAATTTTGAGATTGTTGCAAGCTTTGTTTTTTCCTCCTGAACAGCCAGGGGGCGTATCGTCCATGATCCCTTATTTGCAGGAACGGTTCAGTTCTGCACGCTGGGAAATGGAATTATTTTCTTTGCCCAAACGGATTCGCAATAAAGGAAAAGAAGACGTTGTTTTTGAAACGTTTGATTGGACGATCTATAGTGAGAGTCCTATAGTAACGAAGTATATTCAGACGTATAAAGATTACCGCTGGTGGGCGAAAATGCGATTGAATAAACCGTATGATCTTATCCATTCTCATCATCCATTAGTCGGTATGGTGATGAAAGAAGTATTTCCAGATACGCCGCTGGTACAGACCATTCACTCCAGTTATGAACGTGAACTGATTTTGAATGGTAAAATCGAACGTGGTGGTCTGGAAGATCAATTTTTGACATCATTGTACCGAGAACTAGAACATAAAACAGATATTTTGATGACGGTATCTCATTCGTTCCGTCAATACTTAGCGCCTTTTTTAGATCATCCTGAGCACGTCAGAGTATTACCGAATGGATTCGATGAGAAACGATTCAAGCCGATCGCTCATGAAAATGAAGTGGCTCAGCTTATCACCGTATGTCGCCTTGTCCCTGCGAAAGGTCTAGACACACTACTTAAGGCTTGCGCGCTTCTCAAACAGCGTGGACAAGCGTATGTACTGCATATTATCGGAGATGGCCCAAGTCGGACTGATCTTGAAGACTTAGCGAAAAAGTTAGGTATTTACGAAGAAACGATTTTTTATGGATATACCTTACATCCAGAAGAATTTATGCCTTTCTTTGATATTTTCGTTCTGCCTTCGCGAGCTGAAGCATTTGGTTCCGTGTTTGCTGAAGCAGCACTTTGTTGGTTAGCATTAGTTGGAACCGATATTGGTGGTATAGCCGAGCAGATTGAAGATGGTGTCAATGGATTATTAGTTCCACCGGAAAATGAAAAGTTGCTTGCAGATGCGCTTGAAAAAGTCATCAATGATCCTTCGTATCGTTATGAATTGGCACGCACAGGCTGGGAAAAAGCCAAAACACAATATTCATTAAGCCATATCGTGAATGAACTCAAAAAGTTATATTTGGAATTTCAACCTGAAAATTCAGTAGAATCCATGTCTCAGTTATCGGTATTACCGAATGAGCCAGAATAGAAAAAGTAAATCACAGCTTTGATACATGATATGATGACACTAAAGAAACACCAGAATACCGGTGATGGGGGACGGAGAATATGGAAGAATTAAAACAACGTATTTTGGCAGAAGGATCAGTTATGTCTAACGATGTACTAAAATTAGATGCCATACTGAATCATCAAGTCGATCCACAACTGATTATGCGTATGGGCAAAGAGTTTGCTGATTTGTACCGGACAGAAGGGGTTACCAAAGTGGTCACCGTTGAATCTTCAGGGATTCCGGTCGCTTTCACAACAGCTTTTGAACTGGGTGTACCGCTTGTGTTTGCACGTCGTAAAAAGACATTGCTTGCTGATCCCGATTCATTGATCGAGCGTGTGCCTTCATTTACCAAAGGGATTGTGACCGATATTATGCTGTCCCGTCAATTTGTGACCGAGCAAGATCGTATTCTATTTATTGATGATATTATCGCTAATGGAGATGCCGCTCGCGGAATGATTCGTATTATTGAACGCTCCGGTGCAACATTGCTAGGCGTAGGTATTGTAATCGAGAAATGCTTCCAAAGTGGAGCACAAGCGATTCGTGATCAGAATATTCGTCTGGATTCACTGGTCAAAATCACTTCACTTCAAGATGGACAAATTACATTCGGGTGATCCAAAGTGGTATCATACACGTAGTTACCGTATAGATAGACAATTACAAATAAGTTCTAGTTGAATCAAATTTGTTGCAACAAAGTCTTATATTCGGTAAAGCAGATTCCGATATGTTACAATATAACCCATATTCGTGCTTGGTGATCTAAGCGCAATTGTCACTACATTTACAAATATCTTGAACCTTTTGTTGAAAATGTGAGCAATCTCTTTCCAAATGGGGTATATTTGTCTTATAATAAAGATATGTTATCGAGGGGAGGCAGACCAATGGGGAAAGAACCGATTACTGAAGAGTTCTTCATCAAAAAACTAGCCGATGCAAAAATTCACTTCGAGCGTGCTTTGGATTGTAAGCACACTGAATTTGATGACCTGTATCCCTATATGATTGAACATCCTCAGTTCTTTTGGTATAAACGCTATGTTGCCTGGTCAGAACTGTTGACCATTGTAGGATTGTGTAAAGACCTGGATTTTGCATGGGAGCAAGAATTTTCAGCTCACCAAGTAGAATATGTAGAACAACGTGTGATGTCAGCTAAAGTGCTTGATTTTTGGTTCGAGAAAAACGATACCAAAGAACCTGCACAGCGTTAATCCGCTTTAGGAAAATCCTTTGTCGTTACAGTCAACTAGAATCTACAGACATTTCAACAAATTATCAGACCTAAATGGGATTTCATTTAGGTCTTTTTTTGTACAGATAAATATAATCGATAAGAGGGTGAATTGATGATTACAGATGATGAATTAGATGCATACCGTGTATCCGGTGAGAAAGTCCGTGTCGTGCGTGATGATATTCGAGAAAATGATATTCGTGGCATCGTTGTAGCATGGGATGATGAGCAGGTACTGATTCGCCGTCCTAACCGTAACGTTGTTAAATTAAGTCGTAGCTATATTTATCAACCTTCCAAAGAAGAACGCCGGAGTCCGCTAGATGAAATGGACGATACTACTCAGCCAGCATCTGAGGAATAAAGCATCATCCAAATAAAAGCAGTCAAAGAGTTATATAAAGTTACACAAAAAAGCATCTATGAACATCTGCCCACAAGACAGAGATCATAGATGCTTTTATTATATAAAAGCCATTCAAGGAGTTGAATGAAAATGCAGACTAGCGAAATGTGTGGTTTCACTAAAATCAATGGATATGGAATCTAGACGGTATTTAGATAGTAACCCCTAGAATAACTGTAATTAACCAAGTGTACCTGTACGATAAGGACGATAACCTGAATAACGAGAAGGTTCCCGTAGCTTCGTGTTATTAGACACTGTTGCAGGATGTGGAGAACCTTGATCTTCATAAGACGAAGGTGTATGAGTAGCTGGAACAGGAGACAATCCCAGATAAGCACGCATCCGTTCATTCGCTTCTTGATGAAATTCAGTTATTCCTAACTGAAATACGCCATGATGACCACTACAAAGAATCTGAGCTTCAATATGAGTAGGAGATTGATTAATCTCATATAACCGTAAATTATGACTACGCAGATCACGACGAACTTCTGACAACAATAGATTAACGCGGTCAATACCGCTACGAATCACTTCCATATATAATCCGGCAGACGGCAATTGATCACTTTCTTCTAACGACTTTGCATCACGATCAAATTTCTTTTGAATATAAACAAGCAGCAGATAGCTTTTTACCAGAGATCGCTCTTCTTCAGATAAAAATACAGCCATTCATATCACCACCTAGTATAAGAACTTATGTTCTTATTATATGGTATAACTTGTAAAGATGCAATACTTTGTTCGTAAAAAAGGCGAACAAAATAAAATAATATTCGCTGTTAGCAGAATTTCATATTTTTGGAATACTCTATTTGACAATAATCACCTATATTCTATAATCAACATCATTATCTACTTTGAAAAGCCGAAAGCTAACCTTCTTAGTGTTCATAAAGGTCAGTTTTGGTGAAATTAGAAGAAGAGACTATTGATCCGCCATTGCCGATTCCTAATAACTAAGATGAATAGTGAGCAACATTTACAATATAGGGAAGTACACATTCAGGTACATAGCGGAGTAATAGGATCCATTCGACCAACTATTTGATGAATTGGAAGGGGAAGATCTTCATGACAGAACGCATATTTATCAGCCCGGGAAAATACGTACAGGGTAGAGATGTTACCGACAAAGCAGGAGAATACGTCAAAGGCATTAACGATGGCAAAGCATTAGTTATCGCTGATGATATTGTCTGGGATATAGCAGGGAACCGTGTTTTGGAAAGTTTGGACAAAGCTGGCGTACAATACACCAAAGCTGTATTTAACGGCGAAGCTTCAACAAATGAGATTAACCGTCTAGCAGGACTTGGTAAAGAAGGTCAGGCAACAATCGTTATCGGTGTAGGTGGTGGTAAAACGTTAGATACCGCCAAAGCGGTCAGCGATCAGTTGGGTGGGTACAGTGTTATTATCCCAACAACAGCGTCTACCGATGCGCCAACCAGTGCACTTTCTGTTATTTATTCAGACGAAGGTGTATTTGAAAGTTATAAATTTTACAACAAAAATCCTGACTTGATTCTAGTCGATACCAAAACGATTGCAGGCGCACCGCCACGCTTCTTATCTTCGGGTATAGCAGATGCACTAGCAACATGGGTAGAGGCTAGAGCAGTAATTGAAGCTCGCGCGACAACCATGGCAGGCGGTTTAACAACGATTGCTGCTGAAGCGATTGCTCGTAAATGCGAAGAAGTATTGTTCGATTATGGTGTACTTGCTTATGAATCAGTCAAACGTAAAGTGGTCACACCTGCGCTTGAATCGGTAGTTGAAGCCAATACACTACTCAGTGGACTTGGATTCGAAAGTGGAGGTCTAGCTGCGGCGCATGCCATTCATAATGGATTCACTGTATTGGATGGAGAAATTCATCATATGACACATGGTGAGAAAGTCGCTTTTGGTACTTTGTCACAGTTAGCTCTTGAGAAACGTTCTATTCAAGAAATCGAACGTTATATTGCTTTCTATATCAGCTTGGAATTGCCGGTGACATTGGAAGATCTACATTTACAAGATGCAAGCGATGATGATCTTTATCGTGTAGCTGAAGCGGCGACCAAAGCAGATGAGACGGCTCATAATCTGCCTTTCCCTGTGACTGCGGCTGATGTGAAAGATGCGATTATTGCGGCGGATCAATATTCCAAAGCATACAAAGCTAAATTAAAAAATCAATAAAATTATAGTTTAATACATTACACTTTGAATGATGCATATAGTGGTACATTTGTAACTATGTAGTGCATCCACTTTATAATATAGAAGTCGGTGTATAATAACGAACATTTTAATATGATAAATAAAAGCCTTCTTTTGCCATAGATTTGGTGAAAGGAGGCTTTTTTGCTTTCATTATTCGACATTTTCTGATAGGGTAGAAAAGATAGGATATAAGAATATAGAGAAGAAAACGTATTTTTTTATCCAGTAAATAAAGATGGTTGCGTAAGTGCAGGAAAGGTTGTTGATATGAAGAAGTTTGCATTGGCATCGTATCTGATGTATTTTCTAGCAGGATTAGTGGTGACTACCATTGGAGCGATTATGCCGCAGTTATTGGGGCATTATAATCTAAGTTATACGGAGGGTGGAACACTGGTATTTATCGGTTCGATTGGATTCTTGATCGGAGTTCCATTGTCTGCTTATATGATGCATCGATTTGGCGAAAAGGTTACCCTTGCAAGTTCAGCGCTTATTATTGCGGTCACCCAGAGTATGATGCTCACTTTACCAGAGTACTCATGGATTACAATATTGAACTTTTTTAATAGTCTCAGTGTATCTGCGATTGAAGTTGTTGTAGCGGCTCTCGTAATGGAGAGATTTGTGAGTCGGCGAGCGGTGACGATGAGTTATTTGGAAGTATCGTTCGGTCTTGGGGCGCTCGGTATGCCTGTTTTTGCAAGCGGTTTTATTGCACTAGGGCACTGGCAATGGGTATTTGCAGTTACTGGATTGATCTCGCTAGTGATGGGGATTGTATGGATGCGTATTCAATATTCCCGAGAAGAAGAGACATCATCCAATCAAGCGGTCGATGCCGTAGAAGTTGCGCCTTCAGCTACGGTAACAGGAAGACATAAAATAGTGTTATTAAGCATATTTTTGCTGATGATTTTTGTGTATTGTGGAATAGAAGGTAGTCTGAATAATTTCTTATCTTCTATCTTTATTAGTTATTTTGGCAGTTCGGAATACTATGCATCAATTAGTATTGGAGCGTTCTGGGGAGCCATGGTTATCGGGCGACTGGCAACCAGTTGGATTATTCGTCGTGTGAATTATAGTCGCTTCCTATTGATCAGTATGTCACTGAGTCTATTGATTCTGCTGGCATTTCTCGTATTCCGTCAAGAATGGGCAGGATATCTATTAGTACCATTGTTAGGATTTACGATGTCAGGTGTGTACTCGATTACAATGGTCTATGCGAATCATACTTTACCTAATATGGCTCGTACAGTAACCAGTCTGATTACCGGATTTGCAGGCTTTGGTAATGCTGTATTCCCTGTGCTGATCGGCTATACATTGGATCGTGCACCGATTCAAGTGTCTTTGATGTTAATTGCAAGTTATGCTGTAGCTTTCTTAATTCTATTGCTTATTATTATGGGCAATTATCGCAAATGGAAACGCGTAGATGCAGATGAAGCAATCAAGATATAACGTAGTCCAAACTTATATTTGACTAGATCCAATCTTGAAAGCTATTCAACATGAATAAGGAGGCAGAATTGGTATGAGTAATCTAGGAGTATGGGAAGATGCAGAGCCGGGAGTAAGACGTTGTATTCTGAATGCCAATGGTAGCTTAATGATGATGGAAGTTCATTTTACCAAAGGCGCAGAAGGATACCAGCATCAACATCCTCATCAGCAGATGAGTTACTGTCTACGTGGTTCATTCACATTTACGATCGACAATGAGCAGACCACAGTCACGCAAGGACAGTCGATTAATATTCCTCCGAATGCGTTACACGGAGTCATTGCACTTGAAGAAGACTCTGCATTGTTGGATGTGTTTACTCCGATTCGAGAAGATTTGTTAAAATTGTAAATAAAGATCAAGCTATCTCTTTACACTTGGTGAAGAGGTAGCTATTTTTATATCTTTATTCAAGAAGGATGCACGAATAGAACATATAGAGTTATCCCTGATTTCGCTGGATTGATATGGTAAAATAAACAAGCATGTGCATGTAACCTTTATTTCTAAGATTAGATGAAGATTAGAGAGATATAGGGGTTACTTTTACTTTCATTTTACGTTATATTTAGAAAAATTTACAAATAGATGCATTAAATTTAAAATTTTAAACAAACTTGTGTGATATAAATGGTAAAGAGAATACTTGTTACCTATAATGTGTATATGACGTTATAAGTTAACAACGTTCATCCAATACGAGCTACATAGGAGGCTGGAAAATGAAAAGATTTTTGTCCACAGCACTACTTGCACTCATGTTAACGGTTGTCTTCTTTACCGGCTCACAAGTTACACCTGTTGCACAGCCAGAAAAAGCTTCAGCAGCAACGTGTACCATTATCAACACGTTCACAGGTGTATCGAATTACATCAAAGCGAACAAAACATTGCCATGTAACTTTATTACGAAATCGCAAGCATCTGCGCTTGGATGGGTTTCTTCTAAAGGAAACTTAGCAACAGTCGCTCCAGGTAAAAGTATTGGTGGAGATGTATTCAGCAACCGTGAAGGATTACTTCCAACAGCAAGTGGACGCACATGGCGTGAAGCAGATATCAATTACACTTCCGGCTTCCGTAACTCCGATCGTATTTTGTACTCCAATGACGGTCTAGTGTACAAAACAACAGATCACTATGCTTCATTTACGAAAATGTAGAACATAAACGTTGTTCATACGCGTATGCCAGAGCAGATGATTGCTTCTGGCATATCGCTATGAATAGCACTTTAAGATGTAAAGGATGATTAAAGATGAAAATGGTAACAATCAATGGCGAGGACTTTCATACCATCGCAGAATTACATGAGACACTCCAACAGAAGTTAGAACTGCCTGAATTTTATGGAAAAAATCTAGATGCTCTATGGGATTGTTTAACAGGCATGGTCGAATTGCCATTACAAATGGAGTGGCTAAACTATGATGTAAGCCGTGAACGTCTAGGTGACAAAGCAGATCAGGTGCTAAGTGTTCTAGAAGAAGCTCAGGCAGAAGGCAATGGATTCCGGATATGGGTAAGGGATCAAGTGGAAGAGTGAATATAGAAGATTCGGATCGGCAATATAGAAATGAAGAAAAAGCTGTGCTCTGAGGAGTGACAGCTTTTTTTGATGTTTGGTTATAAGTAGAATGCTAAGTAACTACTAAAAACACTGCGAAAATCGTATTATTTCAAATAAGTTAATTCTTGCTCAATGATAGGTAAATTAAATAAGAGCAAATGCCGTTAATAACAATAGTACTTATTAGTAACAAAATATACATAAAAGGGGTTTGTACATGAAAAAAGTATATGAATTGATTATTAAAGGAGTGCTTGTAGCAGGGCTACTTGTGCAGTGTTTGGCTGTGTCTACAGTTGCTTACGCAGATAGTGAAAGCAAAATGGAGGCATCTCAATTAGAAGCATATGTATTACAAATTAATAATGGTAATCAACAAAACGTGAAAACTACAGGCTTTATACAAGATGGGTTATTAATGGTTCCAGCCGCAGATTTATTTAATCATACTGGATTTAAAATAACACATACGCGTAAATGGACGAACGAATACAAAGTAGAGCGCAACGAGTTTCTTTCAAGTACTATTTTTAACACTTTAGAATTTAGCGATCATGCATCTGATATAAATGTAAAATTAAAAGAAGGATTTAATCAAGATGAAAAAGATGAGTTATTATATATGCCAACATATGCTACTTTCAATAGCGGACGTTTGTATGTGCCTCTAAAGTTTATAGCCTCTATGTTAAATTATGATGTAGTTTATGATCAATCAATACATTTAATTAAGCTTAATTACTGGGGCGATCAAAATCTAGATGAAACGAATCAAGTTAAAGATTTTGTGAATCATTATATGAAAGATTCGGTAGATGGCTATAATCCTGATCATTCGTTATATACAACAGATTATTTGGATTATGAAGCAGATTGGCTGGATTCTACCTTTTCAAATGGAGAATGGCCAGAACCAAATCTCGTATTAAAAGGTTGGAATATACGATATTTATTTTTCATGTCTAAAAATGAAGCAATAGTTAAAGTTCCGTATTGGGCTGAAGGTAAAGCTTCAAGAAAAGTCGGCGGAATATGGCTCAGTATTCTAAAAGTAGATGGAAAATGGAAAGTAGATAGTTCTAGAGCATGGTCACAACTATTATATTTGAAAAATGTTAATCAAATTATAGAAAAAATGAAGCTAGATTCGCCTGAAATGGTGAAATCAGTAACACAAGCTGTATATCATTCATTTGCTACAGCTAATGCCAAAAAACAAAAGATTGATGGAACTAAAGTGAAATATAAAACATTCCCTAAAAATATGGAAGTATTGTATGGAGATGATCATATTGCATACGTATATGCAGAATACAATTGGTCATTTAAGCCAACTAATGAAAACTTTGAAAAGTACGAGGTCAATACTTATGAAGATTTTATTGTGATGGAGAAAAATAAAGAGGGACAATGGATTTTTAAAGATCATTATAATTCAAATTTAAGTAATTCTCGACCGTGGACAAGCCTTAGAGGAAACTATGAAGGTGGTAGATATATTGCTTTTATGGCTTTTGATGATTATTACTTGAATGATCCTAGTATAAAATCTTATATTTCATTTTTTTAAATATAGGACAAAAATTAAATTATGACTCAATCGTTTAGAAAAATACTGTCTTTAATCAGGAGAATGAAATGAAAATTTGGAAAATAAAACCTAATAACAGTAGTATTAGTTTAGATGTTTTTGATCTACAAAAGTCTATAAAATTTGAACTTCCTTATTTTGATGGAGAAGTACTACCCGTACCATGGCCAGAAGAATATAGGTTAATTACAGACAACCAAAAATATAAATACAATGATTATGCTATCTATTTAAATTATATCCCTGTTATCAGCGAAAAAGTATTTAAGATTGTAACACCACTTGTTAATGATTTGGTTCAATTTCTTCCTGTACAACATTCCGATTTTGAGTTTTATATATGCAATATTATTAATGTGATTGAATGCGTAGATGCTGAAAAATCTATTCCTGATACCATCCTTGATGGAGAAATAAGAAGCTATAGTAAAATCTCTTTTTTAGAATCTGTACTAAAAAATAATGAAAAAAGGCATATATTTAAAATACTTGGATTGACTAGATTGACGTATTTTGTATCGGACGAATTTAGAGAATTGCTTTTAGCCAATAATATCAAAGGTATAGATTTTATAGAAATTTGGGATTCTGAAGCTGATTTTGAATTAGAGCAACAACACGAACAACGTATAAAAGAAGCATACGATGCTCATATTATCAAAATTAATAATCAGCCACATGATCCATTAAGTTGGAACGAAGCCATCGAAAAATTAAAACTGGGTAAAGCAGCAATTAGTGCAGATTGGAAAATTCAATATAATTCCAAAGGTGATATTTTAATTGGAGAATTGAATAGAAATCTAGAGTATGAGTTTTTTAGTCCTGTGTATATACCACCTATATTGCTTGATCTTACATGGCAAGAAGTCGATAAAAGTACTATTTAAAATTATATTTCATTCTTTAATACACAGTAAAAACCCAAGTAGAAATCGTAGATTGATAAACGATTTCTGCTTGGTTTTTTTGATAGAAAATGGATAAGAACCTAAAACTGTATAATTCCCTTTAATTTGTCGATATAGAAATAAGTAAGAGAATTACATAGTTTAATTGTTGATTCAACGTGTTTTTTAATTTTAATGTACAAAGAAATAAAATTAAATACAGAAAGGATTTATGTGAATGGAAGTTTCACCAGTCATTCTTTCGGCAGTTATTTCTGCTGCTATTGCTATAATCACACTAATTATCTCAACATCGATAACACTTCGTAAAAATATTCATGAAGAACGAAGTTACTTTGAAAAGAGTTTGAAGGAAAAATTAGAGAATATTTATTTAAATTTAAACTTAGACATCGATTCTAGAAAAGTAGATGAACCTCTGATTAAAGAGTCGAATCAAGAATTAGTACACAAGTACGGTTATTTGTTAAGTCCGGAACTGTTAGATGAAATAAAAAACTTGATTCATATTGAACAAAATCAAGAAGAATATACAGCTTTGCGAAGTAATGTAATCAAAGGATTTAAAAAAGAGTTTGCAATGTTACAGCACCTATATGATAGCCATTTTGAAAGTTATCGTCAGAAGTATACGGCTACAAATATTATGAAAGTGAAAAATATTGTATTAAAAATATGTATTACTATTTCACTTGTTATTTATTTAATGGTTATAACCTTAGTTGCTTATGAATATTTTAATAGCAAGCCTAGAATGATTGAGAACCCCATTTTAAATGCCATTGTTGTGTTCATAATGTCTATTACTGTTTTTACCACAGGATTAGGTATTGGAAAAGTAGTACTTAAATTTATAGATTGGTTAGATAATAGAGTTGGTAAAACAAAAAGAGCGTATAAGTTTGATGATAAAGTTCCAACTACAGGCGATTATTTCTGTAGGGCATGTAAAAAGATGAATAGAAAAATTAAATATACTACTTTTGGGTATTGTGAAGATCATACAGCCAAGCAAAAGTAGAAAACTCTTTTTATTTTCAGATTATGGAAAAAATAATTTCTTTATTTACTCAATTTAAATACTAAATAAAAGGTGATGAATACATGGTTGTAAAGAGGAAACATATAGATAAACTAAATGAAGTTATATATAGAGACTTAAATTTGATACTGAAAAAGTTAGACAAGAAATTATACT
>NZ_MDER01000042.1 GCF_001721045.1 Paenibacillus nuruki
CACCAACGCCGGTAGTAACAACACCAACACCAGAGCCAGTAGCAACAACGCCGACACCAGCACCAGTGCAGACGACAACACCGACGCCAGAGCCGGTAGCAACAACGCCGACACCAGCACAGACGACAACACCGACGCCAGAGCCAGTAGCAACAACGCCGACACCAGTACCAGTGCAGACTACACCAACGCCGACGCCGGTAGTAACAACACCGACACCGGAGCCAGTGGCAACAACGCCGACACCAGTACCAGTACAGACTACACCAACGCCGACGCCAGTAGTAACAACACCGACAACGGAGCCAGTACAGACAACTGCACCAACAACCAATACAATCAGTACACCAGTGAGTACAACAACGAATACGACAACCAATAATACAACAACAAGTTCAACATCTGTTAATATTCCAATCACTGTACCTAATGTGATTACAGTCGATACATCTATTCCTTTAGTATCTGCACCGACAACATCAACAACAGCACCGTTGATATCGGTAACCAGTCCATTGTTAACGCCAAAACCATCGACTACTGTTGTCCCGACAACAACATCGACTAGCACAACAACGGCTCCTACAACAAGTACACCTACTAAGAATCTACTTGGACTTTTGAAATAATGGGTAGTCTATGATAGAACAACGTAAAATCCCTTTGGTGCATACGGGATCAGGTCAAGACAGACCTTAATCTTGTAGGAGTATGCAGCAAAGGGATTTATTTGTTTTAAGCTTGAATGACTTGCTGATTCGATTGTCTAGCATGAAGATATAATTTGGCATATGTTCCATGCTGAGCGACTAACTGAGCATGAGTTCCTTGCTCAATAATTTCGCCGTGTTCCATGACCAGAATACGATCGGCATGCATAATCGTAGATAGACGGTGAGCAATTACAATCGTTGTGCGTCCATGAGATACAGTATCTAGCGCTTGTTGAACCAGTTGTTCAGTATGTGAATCTAGATTGGCTGTTGCTTCATCTAGAATCAATACTTTCGGACGGAACACTACGATACGGGCAAATGAAATCAATTGACGCTCACCTGCGGATAATCCACTTCCACGCTCGGATAGACGGGTATCATATTTTAGCGGTAATCGTGTAATCATTTCATGCGCACCTACAAATTTACAAGCTTCAATAACTTGTTCATCACTAATCTGTGGTTGGAACATTCGTACATTATCTATAATCGAACCGGAAAATAAAAACGGTTCTTGTTGAATTAATCCGACTATTCGGTGTAGTGTTTCTTGTGGCATATGTCGTAGATCAATATCATCAATCGTTACAGAGCCTTTATTCACATCGTAGAAACGGTTGAGTAGAGCAATCAATGTACTTTTACCAGCACCTGTTGTCCCAACAACCCCGATCATTTCGCCTGCTTGAATATGCAGATCTAGATGAGGAATCACCGTCTGATCTTGATCATATCCGAATGAAATATGATTGAAATCCACCTTGCCTTTGACTTTGTTTAGATCGACCGTCACTGCTTGTTCAGGTGCAGGATCTTGAATCTGTGGTTGAAGCTTGAGAATGCGCCAGATCCGATCCATTGAGACAGTGGTCGATTGAAATGTATTCCATTGCATCGTAATCTGATTAATCGGTTGAAAAAACTGGCGAATATAACTGATAAAAGCGTATAAAACCCCGACTTCGATCTGCTTATTAAATACAGCCATACCTCCAAGCCAGACCATTAATACGAGTGCAATATTGCCCAAAATATCAAAGGTACGGTTAAAAAATACATTGGATTTTAATTGTTCCACATTAGCTTGCCAGTAATCAGCATTGTATTCATTAAATCGTTTTTTCTGTTCTTTTTCTTGATGGAAAATCTGGATTAAGCCCATGCCCGATAAGTTTTCTGCTGTAAATCCGACTAACTTGGATAAGCGACTACGTGTATATTGATACACCTGTCGTAATTTGCCCCGGAACAAAATCGCTAGTGTGGCAATCACAGGTAACGTAATCATCGAATACCATGCAAGTGTTGTATCCAGACGGAACATAAAGTAAATAATAAACACAAGCATCATACCATCACGAATCAGACTTAATAGTACTTGCGTGAAAAATTGGCTGATCGTCTCAGTATCACTCGATACATTGGTCACCAAGCCACCACTACTAGAGCGATCAAAGAAGCTCATCGGTAATTTGGTAATATGAGCGAATAGATCATTACGAATACTAGCCACAATATGTTGTCCTACATATTGCAACAGATTACTTTGTACATAAGAAAAGATAAAACTAACGACTGCGAGTCCAAGATAAACAGCCGCCATCCCTGTTAAAAAAGGCAAACCATTTTGTCCGGCAGCAATATGATCATCGATCACAATTTTGACCAGATACGGTTGTAACAGATCAGCCGCAATCGCCAGCATCGTGGCAAAGAAGATACCGACAAATGTCCAACGATGTGGACGAGCATACGCTAAAATGGCACGCAGTGCTTCATATCGGATCGGAGCGCTGGTGGATGTACTGGCTTTGGTCGTAGAAGATGTCTGGCTCATGCGCGCAACCCTTCTTCCTGTAATTGATACAAGGATGAATAGATGCCTTGTTGTTGCAACAATTGTTGATGGGTTCCTTGTTGTACAATCGTACCTTCGTCAAGCACGATAATCAGATCAGCATGTTTAACAGCACTGATTCGATGCGAAATAATCAAGTTCGTATATTGATCTCGTTCACGAATTAAGTTGTTCAATATTCCTGTTTCGGTTACAGCATCAACAGCACTCATACTATCATCCAGAATTAGAATCGGCCCTTTTTTGACCAATCCACGAGCAAGACTGGTACGTTGACGTTGCCCACCGGATAAAGTGATACCACGCTCACCTAATTTGGTATCGAACCCTTCTGGAAAATTAGAGATTGGCTCATAGATCATCGCTTGTCGTGCATGATCTTCTACTTTTTCAAGCGGTGTATTCCGATCACTGAACGCAATATTATCTCGAATCGTCGTGCTGAATAAAAATCCATCTTGAGGTACATAAGCGATGCGAGAACGTAGACTTTGCAGTGAAATTTGCCGAATATCAGTGCCACCTAACCAGACCGTATTTTCAGGTGGATCGTAAAGGCGCAATAATAGCTTCACCAGTGTGCTTTTACCA
This sequence comes from Paenibacillus nuruki, assembly GCF_001721045.1. Classification (GTDB taxonomy): domain Bacteria; phylum Bacillota; class Bacilli; order Paenibacillales; family Paenibacillaceae; genus Saccharibacillus; species Saccharibacillus nuruki. The sequence goes on from NZ_MDER01000042.1 coordinate 3,166, forward strand.
GAACCTGTTTTGCCGACAATGCCTACTGTTTGTCCAGCTTCGATATGCAGGTTAATATCCGATAGGGCATAACGTTCACTGCCCGGATAAGCAAATGATAAATGTTCGATTTTGAGATCAGGGGTAGAAGCGAGCGGTTGCGCATCAGGATGATCTTCGATATCAGGCTTTTCGGCAAGTAAACGATTTACTCGATCCAAAGAAGCGCCTGAACGTTGCATCATATTGATCACGTTACCAATTTGTTGTAAAGGACCTGACATAATGCGTAAATACAAAGTCAAAGCAATAAAGTTACCAATCGTAATCGTACCTTGAATCGTTAGATAACCTCCATATAGTAACGAAATGACTAACGACAATGCACCTAGAAAAGGGACAGCCGCTTGAAATAGAGATGACATTCGTACCAGATGCAACTGATTATCACGAATATGATTGACTGTTGTACCAAATCGCTGACGTGCCGTAGGTTCAATAGCAAAAGTCTTCGTCACTCGAATCCCGCTTAACTGTTCTTCTGCCGATTCTGTCATGACAGCTAACGATTCCTGTACATTTTGCGAGCGTTTGCGAATGCGTGGGCCAAAGTAAATCACTAGAAAAGGAATCCCCACCATCGGAACCACACTCACCAGAATAAGATACAGTGGAATATGACTAAGTAACATCATCACAATACATGATAAAAATAGAAAAATAGCATTGGTGGTCATGGTCACACCATTCGAAATCGATTCACGTACTGAGTTCACATCATTGGTCATCGAGCTTAATAATTTACCTGTACCTTGTTTGGAAAAGTAATATTCACTTAGTGTAGAGAACTTGCTAAAAAGACTTTGACGCATTTCAAATTCGAATTTGCGTCCTAAGCGCATGACTGTGAATTGTCCAGCACCGAAAAAAAGATTATACATAATCCCAATTCCAGCTAATATCAGACTGTATTCAATAATCATTTGATACTGTATTCCACCATTCAGCAGAGCATCTGTAAATTGCCCCAGTACACGGGGAATTGCAGCTTGCCCGATATTAGACAGAATGATCAGACTGACAGCGAGTAGATAATATCGCCAATGCTTTTGGACATAATCAGTTAGAATACTCCGATCTTTCATATTTATATGTTCCTTCTTTCTTAAGCGGTATATCTTTTTACAACCCTTGAACTCTAATTGTTAAACAGTTCAGATAAAATATAATCCATATAGATAAGGTAAAGGGACAGTAGGGAAAGCCACATTCATCTTATGGGTAAGTGTAGCATCAGGATCAAAAAGCAGATCATACCATTCTTGCGCACTATTGAAAGGGTAAGAAGCAGATGGTGTATGTAGTGCATAACCATTGTCTAATTGAACTTTGATATCATGAGCATTCAAAAAGTCGTGCACACCCGTCTGTTCTAAAAGAAGATCATGATCTAATACCAGCAAGGTACCGCCATTTTTCTCAATACTTACAGGAATATTTGCTTTAAGAAATAGATCGATTAATGATTTGTCTTGCCACGGAATACGAACGGTAAGAGAAGAGAGCTGATAATGAGTGATCGCGTCTGCAAATAATGGATAGACCACTTCAGGATCACCACCATATTCAATCACACTACCGATTCGGGATGTTGCAGTATCTTCTTCATGTGGAATAGACAAAATCACAAAACCAGCGACCTGATGATCAGCCGTCTCTGCGACTCGAATATGTTGTTGCTGTTTGTTAATATTAGCCATCGGGTGAGCAGCAATAAACTGCTGTAAATCGCCAAGCCCCCAACGAATATGAGCATATTGTGCTTGAATATGATGAGCAACAGCAAAAATATCCTGTGGTAAAAGATCACGATAACTTAAATGCAAACTAGCATCTGGTAATGTGCTAAAGGAAGCTGTAGATAATTCAAATACACTGATTTGTCCAAAGGGTACGCTTCCTACACGTGTATATAATGAGCGATCTCCTGATATAAATAACACTGAAGCTCCAGCTGAACGTGCATGTTGTCTACACAACTCTAATAGCTGTCCAGCTAATCCTTGCCCGCGATAATCAGGATGAGTGCAGACTGCCCCGATCGAATAGGCGGATACTGTATATGTACCGGATTGAATCTGTACCGGAACCATTCCCATAAAAGAAACCAATACACCTTCCGGTGTAAATGCACCATAAGAGTGACTTATACCTGTCTGAAAAAGAGCAGGGAAAGAGGACTCCATATATCGGTCTCCATCTGCGCAAAATACATCTTCTGCTAACAAAGCGGCTTGCTTCAGTTCATGTGTAAGAACACGTCTAATTTGCATATATTGCCCTCCTCGTGAGAATAATAGAGAAAAAAGTAAGCCGAATAAATGAAAGAATAAGTCGTTTACAGATAGTTCTAGCATACATTAGTTATAGAGCAAATACGATGGTTCACAAGGGGCAATATATTGTAGAAATACAAAAATCTCCAAACCTGAATATATCAGATTTAGAGATCATGATCGTCTGTATATTATAGATAACGTAATGAAGCCGGGCGAATACATACAGCAGATACTTTAAAGCCTGGCATTTTACAATAAGCATCCAGTGTAGGATCAGTAGCTTGATTTACATTTTGGGCACCACCCCAATGCATCGGGACGAATAATGTATCTTCACGAATATGATTTTTGATCCGGCAACGAATAGTAAATGAACCCCGAACCGAAGAGACTTCAACCCAATCGTTATCTTTAATATGATATCGCTTAGCAGTCTGAGAATGAATCTCCATAAAATTCTCTGGTTCGCGCGCTGTTAATGTAGCACTGCGTCGGGTCTGTACCCCTGTTAAATAATGCGCAAGCACACGTCCATTAGTCATCAGCAGAGGATAATCTGAAGAAATCGTATCTTTGGTTGCTACATTAGCAATCGATGTAAATACAGCACGACCATCTGCATGAGCAAACGAATCTGCAAACATCGTAGGTACACCTGAATGATCTAGCGAAGGACAAGGCCAGTATATTCCTTCTTCTCTACGTAGACGATCATAAGTAATACCGTAATAATCAGCAAGACCGCCACGACTGGCTAACCGTAATTCATTAAAGACATCTTCCGCCTGTGCAAAATCAAAACCTGTATGCTGACCAAGTACTCGGGCTAACTCACATAGGATCTGCCAGTCATGTTTACTTTCATATGGAATAGGGCGGGCTGCTTCTCGTAACAGTACCCGACCTTCTAAATTGGTTAATGTACCTGTATTTTCTAAATAGGCAGTAACAGGCAACACGATATCTGCTAATTGCGCAGTCTCTGATAGAAATAAGTCAGCTACAATCAACAAGTCTAACTTTTCTAATCCAGCACGTACCAGTGGAATATTAGGATTAGATACTATAGGATTGGAACCCATTACGAATAAAGTAGTGATCTGTTGTTGATCAATAAGTTCCATCATCTCGTAAGCAGATACTCCTTTATCTGGTAAATCTTCAGGGTCAATATTCCAGACAGAAGAGATATAAGCACGATCTGCTGGATTTTCAATAGAACGATAGCCGGGTAATTGATCTGCTTTCTGTCCGTGTTCTCGTCCACCTTGCCCGTTGCCTTGTCCGGTAACGGCTCCATATCCACAACCAGGTTTACCAATTTTACCTGTTGCTAATACCAGATTTAGAAAATAACGGACAGCTAAATGCCCATCGGTCTGTTGTTCGACGCCACGAGCTGTAAAAATAATACCTGTACTTGCCTGAGCATAGACTTGGGCTGCTTGATAAATCAATGCTACAGGTACATCACAGATGCTAGCTGTCTGTTCTATATCAATACTGCGGACAAGCTCGGCTAACTCCTCGTATCCATTAGTACGCTTTTTAATAAATTCATGATCGATCCAATCTTGTTCTAACATGATTTTGAGCATGGTGTTAGCTAGCAATGCATCTGTACCAGGGCGAATTTGCAAATGAATATCTGCTATTGTAGCCGTTGCAGTCACTCTGGGATCTATAACTATAATCTGTGCTCCATTTTCTTTGGCTTGGTTAAAATAAGGCATTAAGGTAGGCTGACATTCAGCAATATTGGTACCCGCCAGAATAATACATTTAGCTAATGGAATATCGGATAACTGACATGTTAATCCACGATCGATCCCGAATGTTTTACTTCCAGCCGAAGCGGCGGCAGACATACAAAAACGTCCATTATAATCAATATATTTGGTACCTATCGCAACACGGGCGAATTTGCCTAATAGATACGCAGTCTCATTGGTGAGCGAACCTCCACCATAGATACCGATCGAATCTCGTCCAGATTGTTGTATAGACTGTTGTAGACGGTTGGCTATATAATCATTCACTTCTTGCCATGAAGCACGTACAAGCTCTCCTTGACGACGAATAAGTGGATATTTCAATCGTTCACGGTTGAACACATGTTGATGAGCATTCATGCCTTTAATACATAGACGACCTTGTGAAGCCGCATTGGGTGTACCTTCTGCCTGATAAGTCATCAGAGGCAGAGTAGGATGTAATGTTGTAGATTCGGAGGAATGAAGAGTGATTTTACATTGTACGCTGCAAAAAGGACATTGCGTGTGCATCATAAGTTCCGCCTCCTTCACGGTCGTCATTCGAATGAGTAATCGCTTCATTGTAAAATAAAGATAATACCTGTTCTCGCAGTGGAAGTATCCCTGTACGCTCCACCCAATGCCATAACGGTTCGCTGTAATGTGCATCATAACGATACAATTCCAGAGCAATATTCACTACGTACAGTACATCTGAGATATGTTCTACTGTGGTTAATAATGAAGATGCTTGAATAGGATCTGTAGCGCATCCTCCTATACTTATTTCCCAACCTGCTGGTGAATATAATATGCCGATGTCTTGTACTCGTACACTAACAGGGGAATAGATATCAAGGGCTATCGCTATATTGACTGTATGCGGTAGGGGCATCTGTTCTATAGTGGATTGCCATTGTCTGATCTGATGGATCACATCATTAGAATCTGTAACCTGTTGACCAATAGCATCAGAAGAAAGTAAGTTCCGATCTAATAATAGCTGTGCATAAGGTAAGCGATAGGTATCTAGCTGCGCTACAGCATTCGCTGAATACAGATGCTGATAATAATGAATCGTTGTACGGCAAGTGCTACAATCATGATCGTGCAACATGAATGGAGATATCATCTCTGGATTATTGTTCCATATGTTATCTTTGATCTGTTCTTTAAGAGCAGTATGAGTTAACGATGTCGATAAACAGATAGGTACGGTATCAGGATACTCTGGAAGCTCTGTTATTAAAGGAGGATCTATAGCTGTTGTTGGGTCTGTTTGTCCCTGATTACCTGCCAAGCTATAACGCACAAGGGATTCGACGATCGGACGACAACCTCCGCATGAGCCAGATGCTTGGGTATGTTGCTGAACTTCATCTGCTGTCTGTAATCCATGAGTCTGTATCGATTGCAAGATCGTCGCTTTAGTTACTGCATTGCAAGCACAGACTGTAGCGGTATGTTCTAATTTGGCAGTAGCTATATCGGTGGGGCTTTGTGATTGTTGTTCGCTTAATGTAGCCGTAGATTCTAATGGATGAAGATAGGACTCCACAGATGCACCTTGTTTGACCATTTCTAATAATGCAATGCCTTCTGCGGTATCTCCATATAAAATCGCCCCTGTAATTTTGCCTGCAACAGCACTCACTTTTTTGTATGTTTTGCGTACACCATCATATTGCTGAATAACAGGTTCACAATCAGGAGCAGTCGTATCACCGACAGAAAATACAGGTACACCGGATATTTTTAACTGAGAATAAGGGATAGACCCTTGATAACGATAAGGACGTTGCTGACAAATATGCTGGGCAAGCACTTTACCTTGTTCATAGAGTGGAGCGACTAAGCCGTAAGTGATGCCCTGATGTTCTGCACATTCGCCTACAGCATAAATATGTTCAATACTGGTCTGCATATAATCATTGACTACAATGCCACGCTTAACATGTAGCCCTGCATATTCGGCTAAGCGGATATGAGGACGTATACCAACAGCCAGTACAACCAGATCAGCCGCTAACCTATCTCCACTGGCAAAACGTAACCCTTGCGCACGAGTAGTTCCGGTAATTCGAGTCGTATTTTGGTTCAGATGAAATTTCATTCCTTGTTGTTCCAGTTCTTGTTGTAGCAATTGTGCAGAAAGCTGATCCAGTTGTCGATTCATCAAGTATGAAGCATTGTGAATAACATGAGCTTCCATCCCTAAATGAAGCAGACCACGCGCAGCTTCCAGACCGAGTAACCCCCCACCAATTACAGCCGCTTGACGATATTTCTGAGCATAAGTTTTCATTTGTTCGCAATCTTCAACGGTACGGAAAGAAATAACTCCTTTTTTATCAGAACCTTGAATAGGAGGAATAAACGGAATAGAACCTGTAGCAAAAATAAGGGTATCATAAGTCTGTTGTAGACCTGAAGCAGTGGTCAGCGTGCGAGTATCATGATCGACGTGGGTGACTGTTTCGTTAGTATATAAAGTGATCTGTTGTTGTTGATACCATGACCAATCATGCAAAATAATATGTTCAAATGTATGTTCACCCTGTAGTATTTTGGAAAGCAAAATACGATTATAATTGGGATGTTGTTCAGTACCAAAAATCGTAATTTCAAAATCATCAGGGGCTAACTTTAAAATCTCTTCGACACAGCGTACACCTGCCATGCCATTGCCGATAACTACTAATTGTTGTCGCATAACAAGTTCCTCCTTGGTCTCTATTTCAAAGGTGCATCTTTATTTACACAGAAAAAGCCCTTCTCCGTATTCTGGAAAAGGGCATCGTTGCCGTTACATCATCACACTCCATTGTGTGAAATCTTATAGATAAGAGTAATAGATCAATCTTTTAATGTCAATATAATTAACATAAAATAAAAATATTTAGAATTTGAGTTAATTATATTGACATATGAGTCAGTCGTTCATATAATTTGAATCAAATTCACATTTGTGATGACAGCCAATCGCACACTACTCATATTATTTATCTCATGGCACACAATGACGTGTACCATGTAACAACGGCAATGAAGCCGCAACTTGTCCTTTAGCAATATAAGGGCAAATTGCGGCTTTTTTTATGATTACCTATAGAAAAAATAAACACACTGTGGAGAGGATGATACACAATGATGGACAAAAAAAGTTTTTGGCAAAGCGGGCATAAGCCTACATTATTAGGTTCTTTTTTGTACTTTGATATCAGCTTTATGATCTGGGGGATGATTGGGCCGCTTAGTGTAATTATTGCGCTCGATTATCCGATGGATCCTGTACAAAAAGCACAGTTAGTCGCTTTACCGGTTCTAGGTGGTTCGATTTTACGCTTAGTCTTAGGATTCTTGTCTGATTATATTGGTCCCAAATTAACCGCACAGATCGGAATGATCTTAACATTGATTCCACTATTATTAGGCTGGCAATGGGTGCAATCTTTAGAGCAATTGTATGTTGTAGCGATATTGCTAGGGATAGCAGGCGCATCTTTTGCCGCTGCTTTACCACTTGCAGGGCAATGGTATCCTAAAGAACATCAAGGGCTTGCGATGGGGATAGCCGGGGCAGGGAATAGCGGAACCGTTATTGCTACTTTATTTGCTAATCGACTGGCTCAACATTTTGGAAGCTGGGAAATTGTATTTGGAATTGCCATGATTCCGATTATACTTGTTTTTATTTTCTTTACGATTTTTGCTAAAAACAGTCCTAACCGTCCTGAACCTAAAAAGCTATCTCAATATGCTACTGTACTTAAACAACGAGATGCATGGGTATTCTGTGCATTCTACTGTGTGACCTTTGGTGGGTTTGTAGGGCTTGCCAATTACTTAACGATTTTCTTTAATACTCAATATGGATTAACAGCCGTACAAGCGGCAGATATTGCTACTATTTGTGTGATAGCAGGAAGCTTTTTCCGTCCGGTAGGTGGATTTCTGGCAGATCGTATCGGTGGAACCAAGATGTTGATGTATCTATATTCAGGTGCAGGCATCATGTTAGCATGTGTTTCGTTTTTACCACCACTTCCGGTAGTTGTCAGCTTACTCTTTGTCGGTATGATGTGTCTAGGGGCAGGGAATGGATCTGTGTTCCAATTAGTGCCTCAACGATTTGGAAATGAGATTGGTCTAATGACAGGGATTGTAGGTGCGGCAGGTGGATTAGGCGGATACGCATTACCTCTTATTTTGGGCAATCTATACAAAGCGACAGGCTCCTATACATTAGGATTTATTATGCTCAGTATTATTGTGTTATGTTGCTTTAGCTTGCTAGTGATTATGCAGATCAAATGGCGGACAAGCTGGTTAGACCATAACGTTACCAAAACAGCACGTCAGGTAAGCTAATCCTTATCACATCAGTACTTTTGAGCAGAGATTGATACTATTCATCATGCTAAATATGCACTGATAATGTTAAATATGCTATGAAAAAAGCGCAATCTTATGACTCTATTGCAGAGGATAAGATTGTGCTTTTTGTGTATAGGATTATAGGTAGGTGGCTCCTCTTCATTCAGATAAGATAGATAATCCAAAGATCAATTGGTTTAAAATAGTGTGGTTTGAGATGATAAAGAGTATAATAGATAGCATTGATTCAAGATGAAAAGAATATACTTGCTAAGTAGTTAAGTTATAAATCATCTATAATTGATTCTTGCATTACTTGTTCGTAACGTGATTACAAAAGATCATAAAGGGGCGAAGAAAATGAGTGAATTCAAATTAATGTTAGAAAAATATGCAGAACTTGTTGTTAAAGTCGGCGTGAATATTCAGCCAGGACAAGTACTGATCGTACAAGCGCCTTTAGAAACAGTTGACTTAACTCGTCTGATTGTTGGCAAAGCGTATGAAGCAGGGGCGAAGTATGTACAGGTCGATTGGGATGACGAACAGATTACTCGTATTCGTTATGAAAAAGCAACAGACGAGTCATTTGGCTATTATCCACAATGGCATGCTGATATGTTGGAGAAATTCGCTGAAGAAGGCGGAGCGATTTTACATATTAAAGTGCCAGATCCTGAATTGTTCAAAGGAATTGATTCATGGAAAGTATCTACAGCTGTTAAAGCAGCAGCGATCGCTCGTGAAAATTATCAGGGATATACACGGAATAGCCGAATTAGCTGGTCATTGATCAAAGCCCCTACACAAGCTTGGGCGAATAAAGTATTTGCAGATTTGCCAGAAGAAGAACGTGTATCTGCGATGTGGGAAGCAGTATTCCAGATGAATCGTGTCGGTTCAGATAATCCGGTCGCCGCTTGGAGAGATCATATTGATCATTTGAAAAAAAGTCAGGATATTCTCAATGCTAAACGCTATAAAAGCTTACATTACCGTGCACCAGGCACCGATCTACACGTTGTCTTGCCAGAAGGTCATCTATGGCGTGGTGGCGGTGGCGAAAATGAAAAAGGCGTTTACTTTGTTGCCAATATGCCTACAGAAGAAGTGTACAGTATGCCTCACCGTACAGGCGTAAATGGAACAGTGAGAAGCACATTACCACTTAACTTGAACGGTCGTCTGGTTGAAGGAATCGAGCTTACGTTTAAAGACGGCAAAGTGATTGATTATCAAGCGACATCAGGACGTGAACATTTAACTTCTCTTTTGGAAACAGATGAAGGTGCTTCTTATCTAGGAGAAATTGCGTTGGTTCCTTACGATTCACCCATTTCACATTTAAAACGAGTCTTTTATAATACCGGTATTGATGAAAATGCTTCTTGTCACTTTGCGCTAGGTAGTGCGTACCCGACCAATATTGAAGGGGGTACACAAATGACGAAAGAGGAATTACAAAGCAAAGGTGCAAATGTAAGCTTAACTCACGTAGACTTTATGGTAGGATCAGATCAACTGGATATTGACGGAGAATTAGCAGATGGAACGATCGAACCTGTATTTCGTCAAGGAAATTGGGCTTTCTAAGCCCTTTTTCTTTATCTTTTTTTAATATACAGATTTTTGATAGCGTTATCATTTTGAAAAAACGAAAAATTTAGTTCGAAAACAAGTGAAATTAGATGTAAGAAGACTTGTCATGAACTAAAGAATAACGGTAAGATAAGCGTAATTAATCGATCACGACACAATTTCACAATTTTCGACAGAAGGTGGCTGGGTGATGAAAGTATTACTTGTTGATGATGATGTCATAGTATCCCGCGGACTTCGTAATATTATTCCATGGCAAGAATTAGGAGCAGAAGTGATCGGAGAAGCTCGTAATGGCAAAGATGCTTTAGAAATTGCTTTGCGTCTGCATCCTGATCTGATTATTACCGATATCAAAATGCCTATTATGGATGGTCTGGAATTATGTTGTCGTATTCGTGAATTAATGACGGATACAGCAATCGTGTTACTCAGTGCTCATGAAGAATTTGATTATGCTCGTCAGGCGATGCAATACGGAGTAGATACGTATATCGTCAAGCCTATGGGACGCAAAGAAATCAGCCAATTAACCACTTATATTCAAGAAGTCTCCCGTCGCAAAAACGAAAAGCTACATCATTATTCTTCCCTTTTTAATCGTCAATTGGAACTGAACTGTTATGAAGCACTCAAAACAAGTAATCTGCTTTTTTTCAAAGAACTATTTGAACATGAATTAGCGTTATCCACAGCCAGTCATAATGAGATCAAAGAATTATGTATGCGTCTACTCAATATTTTATTTGATTTTTATCAAGGGGTAGGCGGAGATCGAGCGTCTACGTTATTACAATCCAAATCTGCACGTTTTGATGATCTCTATAATCTCAAAACCCGTCATGAAGCGATATCATTTACGTATGATCTGTTCCGTCAGGTCAATGAACTAGCCACCGAGAAGAAGGAAGATCGTCAGCATTCATTAGTGCAATATGTGAAGCAGTATGTACATGACAATATCTACAATGTAAATCTATCACTTGCTGATATTGCTTATCATATGGAGCGTTCACCTGCGTATCTCAGTGCAGTATTTAGTCAAAATACCGGTGTGAAATTAAATGTATATATTACGCAGAAACGCATCGATCAAGCCAGACAGTTGTTACTTGACCCGTCTTTGCCGATCTATAGTATTTCAGAAAAATTGGGTTTTCAAGATCCTCACTATTTTGCCCGTGTATTCAAAAAAGTAGAAAGTATTACACCTTCAGAATATCGAAATCTATATCTGAACCATAGTGTACGTGCTGATGCTGAGGTGAAATAATCGTGTTCAAAAATAAGTCGATGTCTTTTATCCCCAAAGCGAGCATTAAAATCAAAATTGCAGTTTTATTTATCGTGCTGATTACTTTATCTGCACTGTTGTCTAATGGAATACTGTACTTTGTATTTATGAACATTATGCGAGAACAACTGCTGGAAGATCAGCAGAATATTATGCTTCAAAGTCGCAGTAATGTGCAAAATGTAGAGAATAGCATCGATCAGGCGACATACTACTTTTCAACAGACAAAACGATAGCTGATATTCTTAACAAAGCGACATTTGATGATATCGAAAGTTATCGGGATCTTAATACAATCAATCAGCAATTTATCAAGTATCTGGATGTGCCGTTGAGTAATGTGGTCAGTACGTATTCAGCTACTTTTTTCGTCAAAAATACATTTCCTGTTGCCGCAGAATTACCTACGATTCAGTTAGAGCAGTTAAGTAAGTTACCCGGTGGAACAGGCTCTAATCGCTTTTTCAATTCAGATGAAGCGGAAAATGAAGAGTGGTTTAAGCGTACTGTTGAATTAAGTGGTACATTAAATATCTTTTATGCAAATGACGATCGTGACCGTGTTTATTTTGCCAAGCAAGTACGTAATCCCTTAATTCTCAATACCACTAATGAAATGGGTGTTATTGTGATTGCGATTGATACGTCTGAATTTGGTAAGCAGATTGAAGCGTCACGGTTGACACAGGGAACACAATTATTATTAGCAGATCAGAATAATCAAGTCTTATATAGCAATAATCCTACTTTAAAAGGAATGGATATTAGCCGTACACCTGACTTAGCACCTGTGTTGCAGTATACGGATATCGGCGGAACCAGTGATCTTAAGTACAACCAGACACGCTATATTGCAGATACGTATCCGCTTAAATGGGGCTGGAATCTAATCGCCTTAATTCCTTATAGTGATATTACAGATCGACTGTCGATTATTTTCGATATTATCGTGGGAATTACAGTAGCTGTTATTGTAGCAGGAATAAGCTTTACTCTACTCTTGTCCAACAGTATTGCACGTCCGGTGATCAAATTAGCCAATGTAATGAGAAATATCAAAGATGGCTCGACAATGGATGTATTTATTGAGCCACCAGAGCAAGATGAAGTGGGTGTGTTATATCGTCAGTTCAATAATCTTATGAAACGGATCAATGGATTAGTAGACGATGTAATCGAAAGCGGCGAACGAGAACGACAAGCCGAAATGAAAGCTTTGCAAGCTCAGATCAATCCTCATTTTATATACAATACACTTGATTCGATTAATTGGATGGCGCTTAGTAAAAATGAAGATGATATTGTCACCATGGTATCTTCACTGGCTCATATTTTGAGATACAGTATTAAGCAACCCAATGAACAAGTTCCATTACGACAAGAGATCGAGCATGTGCAGAATTACGTCAATATTCAATCTCTTCGTTACGGTGATAATTTTCAAGTGAGTTATGATATAGAACCTGAACTATACGATTATCTATTGCCCAAATTTATTATTCAGCCCTTAATCGAAAATGCGATCCTACATGGCACAGAGCAAATTACAGATCAAGGCAAGATTGTATTACGCGCTTATACAGACGGTATCGTGGTACGAATTATTGTAGAAGATAATGGCCCAGGAACCGATACAGCATTGTTAAATGATTATTTGGATCGAGAGCAAGAAGTATTGCATAGTTCAGATGGAATCGGAATTAGTAATATTCATCAGCGAATTAAGTTGCATTATGAAGATAATATGTTCGGTTTACGCTTTTATTATACAGATAATGTAATGAAATCTGTCATCACTGTTCCGTATAAAGTAAGTAAGAAAACGCTTACCGAAAAAATATCCACCTAATCTAAAGAAAATACGGTACACCTTTCTGACAGCCTGAAGGATAATAAAGATACAAAGTTTGAGCCATTCCAGAAGAAGAATTCTAAAGGAGTGGCTAAAGAATAATCCCTGTACGTTACGATTATAAAAAAGTACATATTATTCTTTAAACAACGGTTTAATAACATTATTTTGCAGTGAAGATGGATAAAGAACGAAAAAGGGGATGGGTCTATGTTACGCAAATCAAAAGCATGGTCTTTAAGTCTAGTCGTGATTATGATGTTATCTATTGTCTTGTCTGCCTGTGGCGGTTCCAAAGAAAGTAACGGAACAACAGCAGATGGTAAGCTCGCTCCTGTCGAATTGATCTTTTATAATTATGCAACGCCGATGAAAGGTCAAGATCGAGTGATGGAGAAAGTGAATGAATATCTGAAGCAGAAGATTAACGCTACGATCAAAGTAGTAACGATGGAAGGCAGTGACTTTGAAACCAAAGTACCTGTGATGTTGGCATCGGGTCAACCTATGGATATCGTATTTACAAGTTCATGGACCAATAACTATTTGTCCAACGTCTCCAAGCAAGCTTTCACACCCTTAACTCCACTACTGGATCAGTACGGACAAGATTTGAAAAAAACAATTCCTGATACCCTGTGGAAAGGGATGACAGTGAACAAAGAATTATATGCTGTACCGATCTACAAAGAAATCGGTCACCAAGTAGGCGTCTTATTCCGTAAAGACCTGGTCGATAAATATAAATTAAATGTAGCAGGTATTCAATCCTGGAAAGACATGGAGCCGATCTTACAGACTTTACATGAAAAAGATCCAAGTATTCTTGCTTTAGATGGTACAGAAGGAATGTATCGCTCTTTCCCTGTCCAACATATGTCTGGTGACTGGAACTTACCGGGTATCATCAATGTAGGCGACAAACCATATTATGCCCGTTCCGACGATAAAATTTTCAATCAATATGATACACCTGAATTTAAAGAGTTCGTGGAAACAGCTTACAAATGGAATCAAGCAGGCTATACACCTAAAGATGTCGATTACCAGAGCGAAAACGATTGGAAAGCAGGCAAAGTGTTTGCCGGTTCTCTACTATATGCTCCCAACTATGTCTACAAACGCAGTGCTCAATTAGGATATGAATTGGATTATCAAAATCTAGGTAAAGGCGTTGTGGAAACCAGTGATGTTCAAGGCGGCGCCTATGCGATCCCTCGTTCATCGAAAAATCCAGAACGTGCCATGATGTTCCTTAACTTGCTATACACTGATCCAACATTAGCGAACTTATTTGTACACGGTATTGAAGGACAAGATTATACTAAAGTCGATGATCAATTTATCAAGCCTGCAAAAGGTGTAGATGCCGCTAATCCAGATTATGACTACGGTTATGGTTGGATGTGGGGAAATGTGAATATGTTCTACTATGATCAATCGTATCCTAAAGATACGTTAGAACAATTCAAAAAGTTCGAAGACAATAACACCCCTGCACCAGCATTAGGATTTAACTTTGATACCACACCGGTACAGACCGAGATTGCTGCGATTAATAATGTGATCAGTGAATATTACAAACCACTAGTCACCGGAACCGTTAATCCAGATGAATATCTTCCTAAATTTATCCAGAAGTTAAAAGATGCTGGTGTAGATAATATGCTTGCTGAAATGCAAACTCAATACGACAGATGGAAATCCCAACAAACCGGTTCCTAATTTCCAAAAGCACCACCAGCAATTCCATACCACACCAAAGGACGGAACCCCCATTCCGTCCTTTTCTTTTTAAACAAATCAAATAATAAATAAAATTTACAGGTATCCCACTTCAAGAACAGAAGTAGTTAATATAGCCAATTTTTTTAAAAGAAACCAAAGATCACGAAATCTCTATATTTTTTAACTAAGATGCTATTCATAATCCTAAACAATCTATCTCAAACTCATGACCTCAAACCATATGCAAATAAATAAAAAGGAACTAAAGCAAAATAACTAAAGTAAAAAATACCAGACTATCACTTATTAATACACTAACAGCCAAAAAGTAATAACTTCTCACCCAAACCAAACCTAAAAAACCTAAATTTAAATCCAAGTTTAAATCAAATCACCATACTAAAAGCAAAACTAAATATTTCTATCTTACATCACTATCATCTTTACCATGTCCTACACTACCCACCCAAGTTGCTAGAAATAAAGGTGAGAAATTCGCACCTAGCACAGAGCGGAGGGGGAGGAGAGGCTATGAAAGAGCGAAGCGCTCGCCTTTGTAAAGAAATCCCGACCGCTAAGCGGTTCATTCGGGGATTTCTTTACACCAGCGACGACAATAGCCACTCTTCCCCCGCAGCGGTGTACACCTAGATGTGCAGAAACTTTCCACTTTATTCCTACCCTGCAACTCCAATTGAAAGGATGATCACACATGACCAACTATAAAAATCCAGCACTTTCAATCGAAGAACGCGTACAAGACTTGCTTGTTCAAATGACATTAGACGAAAAAGTAGGGCAACTGATCCAATTGTTTGGCTGGCGTACTTTTAGCAAAAATGAAGATGGAACCGTTACCCTTACTGAAGAATTCAAAGAAGATATCCGCCAGGGTAAAATTGGTTCATTATATGCGACATTACGTGCCGATCCGTGGACAGAAGTGACACTGGAAACAGGGCTTTCTCCAGCAGAAGGAGCCGCCGCACTCAATGATATCCAGCGCTTTGTGATCGAACATTCCCGATTAGGGATTCCACTGATGTTTGGCGAAGAATGTTCACACGGACATATGGCAATCGGGGCTACGGTATATCCAGTTCCACTGCTTGCCGCAAGTACATGGAACCCTGCCTTGTATCAACAAATGTGTGAAGCGGTAGCGATAGAGACACGTAGTCAGGGCGGAGTAGCGACCTATTCCCCTGTACTCGATATTGTGCGTGATCCACGCTGGGGCAGAACCGAGGAGACATATGGCGAAGATCCTTATCTCGCAGGAGAACTTGCCGCCGCCGCTGTGATTGGTCTACAAGGAAAAGGCTTGGATTCACCAGATACCGTAATCGCCACGTTAAAACATTTTGTCGGTTATGGCGCTTCAGAAGGTGGACGTAACGCCGCACCTGTACATATGGGAATGAAAGAATTGCATGAGATCGATCTGGTTCCTTTCCGCAAAGCGATTGAAGCTGGAGCGATATCGGTCATGACCGCATATAACGAAATTGATGGGGTACCTTGTACATCCAGTGAGTACTTATTAGATGAAGTACTGCGCAAGCAGTGGGGATTTGATGGATTTATTATTACAGATGCAAGCGCTATGAATATGCTAGTGCACGGCTATAATGTCGCGGAGACAGGAGAAAAAGCGACTGCTTTATCGCTACAAGCAGGAATTGATCTGGAAATGTCAGGTTATATGTTTGGCAAATATCTCAAATCCGCATTAGAGCAAGGCATTGCGCAAGAAGCCCATTTGGATCAGGCGGTTAGCCGTCTACTCAAAGTGAAGTTTCAGTTGGGTCTATTTGATCAACCTTATGTTGATCCCGAACGTGCTGCCTGGGTGATCCACAGTCCAGAACATATTGAACTGGCTCGTGAAGTGGCGAGACAAGGGATTATTTTGCTCAAAAATAAAAATGAAGCGTTACCTTTACAACCAACATCTACTGGAAAAATTGCAGTGATTGGACCCAATGCCAATAAACCATATAACCAATTAGGTGATTACACTTCACCTCAACCCGCAGGCAAAGTGATTACGGTGTTAGAAGGGATTCGCCAGAAGCTCGGTGTAGACAGCGATCAACTGCTATATGCTCCAGGGTGTCGGATCAAAGACGAGTCACAGGAAGGATTCGAGCTTGCGTTAGAGACTGCCAAGCAAGCAGAGACCGTAATTCTGGTATTAGGTGGATCAAGTGCACGCGATTTT
This sequence comes from Paenibacillus nuruki, assembly GCF_001721045.1. Taxonomy (GTDB): domain Bacteria; phylum Bacillota; class Bacilli; order Paenibacillales; family Paenibacillaceae; genus Saccharibacillus; species Saccharibacillus nuruki. Next base: position 20,313 of record NZ_MDER01000042.1, read on the forward strand.
GGCGAAGGAACGATAGATTTACGAACAGGGCAATCACTAGTTCATGATTCGGAAGAAAGCGATATGGAATGTGGAGAAGGTATCGACCGCTCTAATCTGAATTTGACAGGAGTACAGCTTGAATTATGTCAGCAGATCTATGCCCTTGGCAAAAAGTTAATTGTAATTTATATCAATGGACGACCTGTAGCGGAACCGTGGATTGATGAACATGTAGATGCGATTATCGAAGCATGGTATCCAGGGCAAGAAGGCGGTCATGCTTTAGCAGAGATTTTGTATGGCGAAGTGAATCCTTCCGGTCGGCTGACTATATCTGTTCCTAGACATGTTGGACAGTTGCCTGTTTATTACAACAGTAAGCGGACACGTGGGAAACGTTATTTGGAAATGGATTTGCAACCAGCTTATGCTTTTGGACATGGACTCAGCTATACCACTTTTGCATACAGTTTACCTGTAGTAAGTCCTGCTGAGATTGCGCGTGATGAACATACTCAAGTGAGTGTAGAGATCACCAATACAGGGCAAGTCGCAGGTTGGGAAGTGGCTCAATTGTATTTGACGGATCTATTCGCTTCTGTCACTCGTCCAGAAAAAGAACTGAAAGGATTCCAAAAAGTCTTTTTACAACCTGGCGAGACACAGACTGTGACGTTCACACTCACACCAGAACATTTGGAATTAGTCACTGCTCAATTGGATCGTATTGTCGAACCCGGCGAGTTCCATTTACAAATTGGTAGCAATTCGGTTGAAGGTCAGGTCGTGACGTTGACGGTTCGGTAATCTCTAAGGGATATGAAATGAATATAGATATAAGATGATACCTTAAATCAATGACTATTCGAGGAGGCAGTATATGTACCGGATCGAACGATTTATCAAACATTTATCTACCAAGCAATGGTTAGAGACCAAAGAACTGAATCAATGGACTGTAGAAGAAGCACGTTATGTGACACCTGATCATTATGAGATCACAGTTCCGCGCCAGAACAGTGATATGAGCTTACGATCCACCTATGGCATCACTTACTTTTTACACACGCAAGAGCAGATTCCAGCTTCATGGTCAGCACATCCTGTCGGCTTAGTATTCAGTGCAGGCGGTGGAGAAGGATTACTTAAAATCAATTGCGAGTTCTATCATGGGCTGGATAAAAATCATACGTTTGTTCCTTTAAGAGAATCTTATACTGGTACAGATATTCAGCTAGATATTGAATTATACGATCCTATTCCTGAACCGCACGATCCACTTAATGGGCAACCTGAATATGTAGCTCCATTAAGCCGGTACAATGCCAGTCTAGTAAGCATCAATGGTGGATTGCGTAGTCTAATGTACAGTGTACGTGTATTGCTACATAGTATGCGCCGTTTACCTGAAAATGAATTACGCCGAATCGCTATTCAGAAAGCGTTAGAACAAGTGATGAATACTGCTTATGATCTTCCAAAAGAATCATGGCAACTGGAAGAACCGTGGCAACAACTGGAACAGTTATTACGAGAACAAGTACAAGCTTTTGCTCCAACAGCAGCAGACAATGGCTATATGTATATGATCGGACAATCACATATTGATATCGCATGGTTATGGCCTGTACGTGAAACGGTACGTAAATCCAGTCGTACATTTTCAACGATGTGTACATTAATGGAGCAGTATCCTGAGTTTATCTACTCTCAGAGTCAGCCACAACTGTTTGCTTATGTGAAAGATCATTATCCAGAGCTATACACCAAAGTCAAAGAACGGATCGCAGAAGGTCGCTGGGAATTGGTAGGCGGAATGTGGGTAGAACCTGATCTGAATATTCCTAGTGGAGAGTCGTTAGCACGTCAGTTATTGTATGGACAACACTTTTACCGTGATGAGTTCGGGATCACTTCAACGATTGAATGGTTACCAGATACGTTCGGATATTGCGCATCTTTACCGCAATTGTTGCGTCAAGCGGGAATCGATTATTTTATGACCACCAAGCTCAATTGGAATGATACCAATATTTTCCCGTATGATCTATTTCACTGGGTAGGCATTGATGGAACGCCAATATTGTCTTATCTCAATCATGGTGTGAATGAGTCGACAACTCCCAAAGATATTGGAGAGCACTGGGAATATTTCCGTCAAAAAGATGTCCATCCTCAGCAAATGTTATTGTACGGGCATGGCGATGGTGGCGGCGGAGTCACTCATGAAATGATCGAATATGTAGAACATGCAGACTTGATGGTAGGATTACCGCAAGCTGAATTTGGAACAGCTAAAGACTTTTTTGCACAGACGTTAGAGTCAGCCGATGACTTGCCGGTATGGCGTGGCGATCTGTATCTAGAGTTGCACCGGGGAACGTATACAACACAAGCATGGAATAAACGCCACAATCGCAAAGCAGAACTCCTTTATCGTGAAGCTGAGATTTGGGAACGGTTAACAGCTATTTATTTTAATCAACATAGTCTAACAGAGACATCGGTAGTCGAATCATCCATAGAAGAGGCTTCATTTCAAAAGTCGCAACTGTTGTCTAAGCAACATGCAGATGATGGATTGTCAGTACATGCAAGTCTGTTTGAGCAATCAGAAGATGGCATGATTACCAAGCAACAATTTAAAAATGGATGGCTCGGTATTATGCTCAATCAGTTTCATGATATTGTGCCGGGTTCAGCGATTCCTGAAGTGTATGATACTTCGGAAGTGGAATATGCTCAGATTTTACGTATTGGAGAAAGTGCTCTGAATCAAGCCCTAGCTCCGTGGACAACCATGATCGCAGAACAGCTTGCATATTCTAATCAATATCAAGGAACAGCCTATGCCGTATTTAACAGTCTAAGTTGGGAACGTGGAGAATGGATACAGATCGAAGGTGGCGAAGAGTTAGCAGATGTGCAAGTCTATGATCAAGCTGGGCAATTACTACGCAGTGATCTAGTGACACCAAGCACTCTTGAACCATCAAGTATACCTTCTACACCATCAACTCATGCGGATGTTCCGAAGCTTCTATTTACAGCAGCTCAGCCTATTTTACCCGGACATACCACCAATACAGATTCAGCTGCAACTCAAGAAACAACAAAGTTATCCACAGAAAATGATAACCAATTGGAAAATAAATACATTCTACGTATCTATGTACCATCAATTCCAGCATTCGATTATCAAGTGATCTGGTTACGTGCAGAGGATGAAATGAATACAGTATCAGCATATGCAGATATTCATTCGACGGTAGAAGTAGAAGATAGAATAGGAAAATCTGTTCCAGCAGTATGGGAAACTCCTTTTTATCGTATCCAGTTTAGTGAACAAGGTGAGATATCGTCTTTGTATGATAAAGAGTATGAACGTGAAGTGTTGAAAGAACATCAATATGGCAATGTGTTCGGCTTTTATCATGATCGCCCGTTGCTGTGGGATGCGTGGGATATTGATCCGCATTTTGCAGAACAGATTGCAGATACAGCTCAATTGATCTCTTCACAAGTCATTATGCATGGACAGACAGGCGATATTTTACACTTCCGCTGGCAGATTGGGCAGTCGATTATTTCGCAAAAAGTGTTCTTGTATACCGATCATCGCCGAATCGATTTCAAAACAGAGGTAGAGTGGAATGAAAGTCACAAATTACTAAAAGTATCGTTCCCTGTAGATCTCGTTGCAGAGCAAGCCACCTATGAGATTCCTTTTGGTGCTCTAGAACGTACGATGAATAGGAATACCAGTTGGGATCAAGCACAGTATGAAGTCTGTGGACATCGCTGGGCAGATATTTCAGAAGGTAATTATGGGGTTAGTCTGCTTAATGATTGTAAATATGGCTACGATATTAAAGACTGCAATATGCGTTTGTCTTTACTACGAGCACCGAAATGGCCAGATCAAGGTGCAGATCTAGGTCATCATGAGTTTACGTATTCGCTATTACCACATGGTGACAATTGGCGTGAAGCTCATATTGTGCGTGCCGCCGCAGAACTTAATCAACCAGCATCATATCGAATCATTGAATTCCAGACTACAGCTGAACAGGTACAACAACCAAGTCAGTTGCAGGATAATTTATCCTATTCTATTTTCTCGTATGATAGTGAGCATGTTATTTTAGATACGATGAAGCCAGCAGAAGATGGTCAAGGAACGATTATCCGTCTCTATGAATCTTCAGGCAGTCGAGGTAAAGCGCATATTCAATTACCTGCACAAGCAGAAGATACCACCGAGCATGTAATGACATTGGTCAATATATTGGAAGATCATCTAGACACGTTAACTATCACCGATCATCTTGTAGAGCTACATTTCAAACCTTATGAGATCAAAACATTGAAATGGAATAAGGGGGATCTATCATCATGCTAGAAAAATTAGAACATGTTCAAATGTCCACATTCGAACTGCCACAGGCCGTTCAGGATGTGCTAGCAGAAGCAGAGCAAGCGTTAGTAGATCGTCCAAAGTTAGCTGAACTCTTTCGTAATTGTTTTCCAAATACATTAGAAACTACAACCAAATTAATGGACGATGGTTCCACATTCGTAATCACAGGCGATATTCCGGCAATGTGGTTACGTGATTCGGTCGAACAGTTAATGCACTATGTGCCATTGTGTAAAGAAGATAAACAGCTACAACGAATAATCAGTGGATTGATTAGACGACATATGTTTTATCTAGAGATAGATCCATATGCCAATTCATTTAATGAAACTGCGAATGATTGGCATTGGGACCCGGCAGATGAGACAGAGATGAGCCCGTGGGTCTGGGAACGCAAGTTTGAACTGGATTCGCTTTGTTTTACAATTCGCTTGGCATATCACTATTGGAAAACAAGTGGCAATACCGATATTTTCGACGCAGGTTTTAAGCAAGGGTTGCGTACTATTTTCCAATTATGGAGAACAGAACAACGTCATATGGAAGAATCACCGTATCGTTTTACCAGACGCAATTGTCCGGCAATTGATACGATCCGTAATAAGGGACTCGGGATGCCTGTTAACTACACAGGAATGATCTGGTCAGCTTTCCGTCCTAGCGATGATGCTTGCGAATTTCATTACAGTATTCCTTCCAATATGTTCGCTGTCGTTTCTCTGCGTCAAATGCAAGAAATGGTACGAGCTGTCTATCGTGATGAAGCGTTCTGCGCCGAATTGGCTGAAATGGAAGAAGAAATTCAGCATGGTATCGAGCTATATGGTATTTATCGTCATCCTGTACATGGCAATATTTATGCTTATGAGACCGATGGTTTTGGCAATTATTGTCTGGTAGATGATGCAGGAACACCAAGTTTGTTATCAATGCCTTATCTTGGTTATTGTGATGTGAACAATCCGATGTATCTTAATACACGGAAGTTTATTTTAAGTACCGAAAATCCATACTATTTCGAAGGAAAAGCTGCCAAAGGCATGGGCAGCCCTCACACACCAGCAGGTTATATCTGGCATATGGGATTATCCATGCAAGGATTAACAGCCAATAATGATGCTGAAATAGTAGACATGATCCATTTATTAGAAACTACTGATGCAGATACAGGTTATATGCACGAAGGATTTCATTCAGATGATCCGACAATCTTTACCCGCCCATGGTTTGCATGGTCCAACAGCTTATTTTCACAGTTAATCTATAAAGCGATACAAAAAGGTTTACTTACCAAGCCATCATCATAAAACACATCAAAATGTTGAATAAAGTTGAAATTCATTATTTCAAAAATTACTTAATGCGTAACTTAATAAAATCAGTTATAGTAAAAGAGTACAAAATAACAAAGTACAACATCATCACCAGAAAACAAAACGATAACTAACCAATCTTGATCAAGCATTATTATTCAACTAAAGTTATTTCTAAATTTGTTAACCTTTACCCACCCTCATTACGAAAAAAACGATTTAGAAATGAGGATGTAAGAGCAGAGAGCGAAGGGAATATGATTGTTCTGAAAGAGTTACAAGCTTTCGTAAGAAAGATACTTCAGCGACAATAAGAACAATCATATTCCCATAGCGGTCTATCTCACTATCCGAAACTTTCAAATCCAGTTTTATCCTAATCCAATATAAATGATGAAGGAGATTATTATGACATTAATTTCTAAGCTCCATACGGTAATTTTTTATGATCCTGCATTCCCTTTTGATGGACAACGACCGAATGAACAACAGCTAACCGAACTGCACAAGCAAGGCACAGTGGTTACAGCTAGCGAACTTTCTAAAGCGCTTACGCAAGCAGATTTGTTTATTCATCTGCACGGCAGTTACTTTCCCAAACAAGCATGGACAGCGATCCATAATCATTTGAATAATAGCAAAGGATTTGTACATATGGGCGGTATTCCTTTCCGTAAGCCTGTCAATGAAACGTTAGATGGCTGGAAAGTAGAAAATGAACAAACCGCTTATCATCAAATTTTGAATATTAACGAAGTATTACCGGTAGAAGTAACACCGATTGATCATTATGAAGCAAGCAAAGATTTTCCGTTATTTGCAGGACAAGAATCATTATTTGAGCGTCAAAGCACATGGGGATTTGCGCTTCATGTGACCAAAGCCAATGACCATCCTGCACAAGGGGGTTCCAGTGGACCGATGGATGCACATATTTATCCTCTGCTCAAAGGAATCTCCAAAGACGGACGTGAAGTAGCCGCTCCTGCTATTTTGCTTGAAAATACAAAAGGAGCTTATGCTGGTGGACGATGGATATTTGTTAACCAATTAGCAGGTGAAGCCTTCTGGGAAAAAGGAATCGAAGCTATTTCCAAATGGGGCGAATTTGCTGCCAAAGGGGTTACTGAAATCTGGGTGAAGCCCAACTATGCAAGTTATGAACCGGGTGAGCGTCCAACGTTAACGATTCAATTACAATCGCTACAACGTCATTCCACCAGTGCAGATATCAGCGGAGAGTGGATATTCAATCTACAAGTAGCCAAAGAAGATCAGGATTTATCCGGTCAATTTACAGACGTGTGGACCCAAAAATTAACGATTGCTGCTTCTCGTGAACTGGATATTGTACGCTTACCTGTTGAGATTACGATCGAAGCTGGATATTATCGCTTGGAAGGAACGATCACTTCACCATCTGGAGAAGTACGTAGCATTCATCAAGGATTCTGGGGATTTGATGCAGACTTTTTGGCACAAGGTGAAATGTTAACAGCTGATCGTGATTATTTCCGCAAAGAAGGTCGTCCATTACCGATTGTGGGTATGACGTATATGACTTCAGATGTAGCACGCAAATTCTTATTTTTACCGAATACAGCGGTGTGGGATAAAGATATGGCACAGATGAAACATGCAGGGATTAACTATCTACGTACAGGTGTATGGAGTGCTTGGCGACATGTGATGTTTGTCGATGGTCATCCCTATGAAGAAGTAATGCGTGCAATTGATGCGTTTATTTTGACAAGTAAAAAGCACGGGCATGAACTGACATTTAACTTTTTTGCATTTACACCGGAAGCTTGGGAAGGGGTTAACCCGTATCTTGATCCACGTAGTGTAGAAGCGCAAAAGCGTTTTATCTCAGCGATTGTAACCCGTCATCGTCATACATCCAATATTCATTGGGATCTGATCAATGAACCGTCTATGTTCAATCCAGACCGTCCATTTTCAGGTCCGCAACCAGTGTACGATGAATTTGAGATTGCGGCTTACAAAGAATGGGTAGAAAAGCGTTACGATAGCGATATTACCCGAGTACAAGAACGCTGGAATATGACACCTGAAGAGTTGCCCAATTTTGATGCGGTATATCCAGTGCATGTCGATGATATCAGTTATAATCCAACCTCGATTCATCCGAAAAAAGGAACTCGTTGGCTCGACTATAATCTGTTTACGATGGATATGCACAATCGCTGGGCGACAGACCTCACTCGTATGATCCAAAGTATTCAACCGAAGCAGTTAGTGACGGTTGGACAAGATGAAGGATTAGCAGGGCAACGTCCATCTCCATTGTTGTATGCAGAGACTGTCGATTATACGACAGTACACTCTTGGTGGGAAATGGATGATCTCGTGTGGGATGGTATTTTCACCAAAACACCACAGAAGCCGAATCTCATCCAAGAAACAGGGATTATGTATATTGAGACACCAGAAGGCAAAGCCAAGCGTACAGAAAATGAATTGAAGTATATTTTAGAACGCAAATATGCGTATGCTTTCTCAACAGGTGGAGCAGGGGCAGTGCAGTGGATCTGGAATATCAATTTCTATATGCACAATGTCAATGAATCTCATATCGGTGCTGTACGAGCAGATGGAACAGAAAAGCCAGAAGCAGACGTATCTTATGACTTTGGACGCTTTATGAATGCAACTCGTGATTTATTTGAAAATCGTCAATTGGAAGAAGTAGCTGTTGTTTTCCCATATTCCAATGATTTGTCGAATCGCAAACTAGCACATGATGCAACAACCAAATTAATTCGTACCTTATCCTATGAACTGAATGTACATGCACGTGCTTTTGGGGAATATCATTTACATGAATTAACGACAGGCGATGCGCCGAAATTAATCATTGTATCAAGTCCTCATAATTTCCAGACAGCAGCGCTCAAGCAACTGGTCGATTATGTAGAAGAGCATGGCAGTACTTTATTATTTACAGGGCCGTTATCATTAGATGAATACTGGCAGCCTACAGATCGTCTAAGCGAAGTGACAGAGAGTGCTCCATTATCAAATGTCCGCCGTGAAGAAGCATTACAGTTAGGCGAAGAAGTGTTACCGGTATCATTTAGTGGCAAACGTATTGCTGAACTGGTCAAACAAGCTCCACTGACCGGTGTTGCTCAGGTGAAAAATGTAGCGATAGGTAAAGGTAAAATCATCTGGAGCCCATTGCCTGTAGAATTAAGCGATCGTACCGAAACTCAAATTGCACTGTATGAATATGCGCTAGCAGAAGCAGAAGTGTCTTCTGAACTGGAATGGTTGCAAGGCGATGAATTATCCGGTGTCTATGGACGTAAATTGTCTTTCGATCAAGGTAATCTGTATATCTTTGTATCCGAGTATGGAGCGAATGCTCAAATTCAAGTACAAGACCCGATCAGTCACAAAATGTACAGTTTCCAATTGGATGCTGAACGTACAGTGATGTTCGCTACCGATACAGAAGGTGCAATTAGCACCGTCTATCGTCCAGAAGAAGTAAGTATTGATGTGAAATAGCAACAACGACTATAGCAAGAATCAAAGGGGTTACCTACACAGGTAATCCCTTTTTTGAATAGGAATGGATTCATATAACACGAAGTTAGCTTATATAAATAAAATACTTTATAATTGAAAGAAGTTACTTATTCATCAAGTCAATATTAAAGGAATGAATTTATGAAAAGATTACTCAAGTTTATGCTCAAAGCTATTGCAGTTGTTGTTGTATTAATCGTTATTTTTTTAGGAACGGTGTATACCGTTAATGTCTTCGCCAGTAAGTCTGAACAAAGCAAAATACAACCATACGGACAATCGGTTGCTGTAGATGGTAAAAACATGAATGTAATGATTCAAGGAGAAGGTAAAGAAACGATTGTATTGATTCCCGGTTTTGGTACAGCATCGCCAGCTCTAGATTTCAAACCATTGATTGATCAACTATCGTCGCATTACAAAGTCGTTGTTGTTGAACCATTTGGTTATGGATTAAGTGATGTCACCGATAAACCTCGTACAGTCGACAATATTACGAATGAGATTCATGAAGCTTTGCAACAATTGAAGATCAATAAATACATTCTGATGGGTCACTCGATCTCAGGTATTTATGGATTAGATTATGTGAATAAATATCCTAATGAAGTGACTGCTTTTGCAGGTATAGATACAAGCTTCCCTACACAGCCGACAGAAGTGATGGATACCGAATCGATAAGCATCCTGAAAAAATCAGGCTTTTACCGCTTGCTAGTCAAGCTTAATCCGAGTCAGATTATGACACCTGATGTAGATGAGGCAACCAAAGAACAGATCAAAATGATTACACTCAAAAATATGATGAACCCAGATATTGTGAGTGAAGCACAGTTATTGCCGACGAATTTCAAAGCTGTACAAGGCTTACAATTCCCTAAAAATCTACCTGTGATTTTCTTTCTAGTCAAAGATGATCCTGATATTAAAAACTGGACAACTCAACATGAAGAACAAATCAAAAATTCACTACATGGCAAAATCATTCTATTAGAGGGCACTCATTATCTACATTACACTCAGTCCAAAGTCATGGCAGATGATTTGAAAAGCTTTATCGATAGCACAAAATAATCAAAAAAGTCGAACGATATACACGAAGGTGTAGCGTTCGACTTTTTTTTGATTATAGGTATAGGCTAAACTACTCTGATATCCAATTATTATCAAATATCGACAGAGTAATCCTTTATCGAAGCGGTCTGCCTCTACTAAATATGTAATTAAAACTAACATAATGAAGTCGCCTTCAATCCCATAACTCTATTTTGAGAACGCTTACCTAAAAAAAGTACACATAACCTAAAGAACTTAGCGTAGTTTCCTTTCCTTCTCTTGCCCATAATTAAAGAATAAGCACACAAGAGAGATACCGGAGAGAAAGGGGACTTCAATCATGACCTTTTTGTACGAATTACGTAAAAATAAAGTTCTTTTTTTGATGGCGTTACCTGCACTAATCTTACTGGTCTTGTTCAACTACTTGCCGATGTTCGGAGTCATCCTTGCTTTCAAAAATTATAATTTCTACGATGGTATTCTAGGCAGTCCCTGGATCGGGTTCAAAAACTTTGAGTATTTATTCAAAGGTGATGCATGGCTGATTACACGTAACACATTATTATACAACTTCGTGTTTATTATTTTCGGACTGATTCTCGCAGTTGCCCTTGCTATTGTGCTTGATGAGATTCGTAACCGATTTCTATCCAAAACCTATCAGACCATATTGATTATGCCTTACTTTTTATCATGGACGATTGTTGCTTTGATTTTTTATGCTTTCCTTAGTGCAGACAAAGGGATTATCAATCAAGCACTAACGTTTATGGGAATGCATCCGATTAATTTCTATTCTGAAACGACCTATTGGCCATACATTTTGATCTTTGTCTTTTTCTGGAAAAGTGTAGGGTATAGCAGTATTATCTACCTCGCTTCGATTACAGGTATTTCACCAGAGTATTATGAAGCCGCTACGATTGATGGTGCTAGTAAATGGCAACAAATTCGCTTTATCACGATTCCTTGTCTCAAGCCAATCATTATTATTATGACTATTCTCAGTATCGGCAAAATCTTTTACGCTGACTTTGGATTGTTCTATCAAGTGACCTACAACTCAGGCGCTCTGTACCCTGTTACACAGGTTATTGATACGTATGTCTACAACGGCCTAACTTCGATGGGGAACTACGGTATGACCGCAGCAGCAGGCTTATATCAGTCTTTTGTCGGGTTCGTGCTTGTCATCATTACCAACTGGATTGTGAAAAAAATGGACAAAGACAGCGCGCTGTTCTAGAAAAGGGGGAATTTCGATGGAGCAAACATCTAGTAAATTCAATCAGCTTCCAAAAAGTTGGAATCTTGTATTTAACCTGATTTTGATTGTACTGTGTGTGGTCTGTATTATTCCAATTATTCTGGTTTATGCGATCTCATTTACCAGTGAAGCGAGCTTGTCTGCTAAAGGCTATCAGTTTTTACCTTCAGAATGGAGCTTGGATGCATATCGTTATGTGTTCCGTAATGGAGATCAGATTCTGCAATCGGCTTATGTGACGATTGGCGTTACAGCGATAGGAACGTTATTTAGCCTACTGGTGACTGCGTTATTCTCGTATGTATTGTCGAGACGTGATTTTCGTTATCGTAATGTGATGGCATTTTTCTTATTTTTCACGATGTTATTTAACGGTGGATTGGTGCCTTCTTATATTGTAAATACGAATGTTCTTCATTTAGCAGACTCATTCTGGATTTTGATTTTACCGTATTCACTGAGTGCTTTTAATGTTATTATTTTGAGAACGTTTATGCAGCAATCTATTGAAACAGCGATTCTAGAAGCCGCACGGATTGATGGAGCAGGAGAATGGTATATCTTTGCTCGTATTGTGATTCCGTTGTCCAAGCCAGGACTCGCTACTGTTGGATTATTTACACTGGTTACCTATTGGAACGATTGGTTCCTTGGACAGTTGTATATTACCAATCCCAAATTAGTCAGTCTACAATATATGTTAATGAAATTGCAGTCTAATATCGACTTTGTAACCAGTAATGCGACTTCAGCGACTAACAATATGTTAATGGCGCAGATTCCAGCCGAAGGCGCACGTATGGCCATCTTAGTCATCGTATTGACACCGATTCTTTGCGCATATCCATTTTTCCAAAAGTATTTTGTAAAAGGATTAACAATTGGTGGTATCAAAGGTTAACACAAGGTAAGGAGGAATAGGATGAACCATTCCAGATACAGGTATCACCGAATGCTTTTACTTCTGGTGGTATCTGTATTGTTGTGTATTGGGGCAGGTTGTCGGCAACAAGATCAGAAAGATGTGACCTTATATTCAGCCACTTCACAATCTTCACAGACAGGGCAAGAGACGACGCAAAGTAATCTTCCACCTGCGGAATTGGTATTTTACAATTATGCGAATCCTATGCCAGATCAAGATAAAGTCATGGACGAAGTCAATAAATACCTTAAGCGCAAAATCAATGCAAATATTCGTATTATCACACTGAATCCAACCGAATTTGAAGCGAAAATACCAGCGATTCTAGCCTCTGGTCAACCAGCAGATCTAGTATTTACTAGCTCATGGACCAATAATTATTTAGCCAATGTGTCTAGAGGAGCCTTTTTACCATTAGATCATTTGCTAAAGCAGTATGGAGTGGGGATGCAGAAGTCGATTCCAGCTATTTTGTGGAAAGGCATGCTTGTGGATAATCAGACCTACGCTGTACCGCTTAACAAAGAAATTGGACATCAATACGGTGTGCTAATGCGTAAAGACATTGTAGATAAATATCATCTCAAGATAGATCGTATTCAGACATGGGAAGATTTAGAACCCCTTTTACAGATTGTGCATCAGCATGAACCTCAACTAAGACCACTGGATACACCGGAAATGTTATATCGGTCGATTCCAATGAATCATATTGCAGGTGATTGGTATTTGCCAGGTGCGATCAATATCGGAGAATCGCCTGCGTTTAAGCGTGATGATCATCAAGTGTTCAATCAATATGCCACACCTGAATTTAAGCATTTTGTAGAGACGATGTATCGCTGGAATCAAGCAGGATATTTGCCTAAAGACCCGATGTATGAAGCCGAAGGAGATTGGAAAACAGGTAAGATATTTGCAGGAGCACTATCGTATGCACCTAATTATGTGTATGAGCGCAGCAGTCAACTGGGATACGATCTGGATTATGTTAATATCGGGCAGGGGGTTATTGAGACAGGCGATGTGCAAAGTGGAGCTTTTGCAATTCCTCGTTCTTCCAAGCAACCTGAACGTGCGATGATGTTTTTAGAATTGTTATATACCGATCCTTATCTGGCTAATCTGCTCAAGCATGGAATCGAAGGGGTTCATTATATCAAAGTAGATGATAAACATATCGAACCTGCACCGGGTATGGATCCGCTGAATCCAAAGTATGATTATGGATATGGCTGGATGTGGGGAAATATCTTTATCTCGTATTTTGATAAATCGTACCCTCAAGATACGTATGAGCAGTATGAAGCATTTAACAGCGGTAATATTCCAGCGCCAGCATTGGGCTTCAATATGAATATTGCCCCAGTATCTACAGAGGTAGCTGCTATCAATAATGTATTGGCAGAATACTATCGTCCACTGATTAATGGTACGGTTGATCCAGAGAAAGTATTGCCTGTTTTTTTGCAAAAATTACAGATCGCTGGAGTAGAAACGTTGATTGCTGAAGAGCAAAAGCAATTGAATCTGTGGAAAGCCGCCCAATCTTCAGCTTCTTCTATTCAATGATCGAGCGACTTTCTTTCTACTCATTCGGACAAACAAGCATACCTAAGCGAAATATCTTTGAACAGATTGTTTTCCCCTATGCTGTGTTTATGGTACATTTATAAAAAAGAACTGTATGTGAGTATAAGTTCTTACGGGAATAGGGGGATCATCATGGCTGTAGATGAGAATTATCAGCGTAAGTTAGAAGACCAAAAACGTTTATTTAAGCAGTTGGGGATTAAGTTCGATGCCCTTACCATTCATGAAAAAGATTTTGGGACCAAAATGCGAGGCTACTCTCAAGAAGAAGTCGATTTTTTTCTAGATGATGTTATTTTAGATTATGAGCGTTTTTACAAAGTCATTACAGACTTGCTTGATAAATATAATGAACTTCAACGTCGCCAGACGTATGAAAGTGAGCGCGCTTCTGCACGGATGAAAGAAGTCGAGGATTCGGTAGATCGCAGTATTGTAACAGATGCGATTGGAACACTAGAACGTACAATTGATCAACTTAAAGTTCGCTTACGTGATAGCGACAATAAAAAAATGATCTAATCTTAAAGTGATATGGATACATTAATCCATATAGAGATATATTTGAAATGAGCAATAAAAAAAGCTGCTTCCTGTGATCATAACAGAAAGCAGTTTTTTGGTATCAATAGGATTAGATATCCAGCACTGATTGTAACAGATGACATTTTTCAACCAGAGTGGGTTCTTGAGATAGAAAAGAAAACATCGCTTTAAGCATCCCTTTACGTTTTACATCGCTCAATATTTCTTGTTCTAACTCTTGCAGAACCTGACGATACTCTTCTTTTTGCTCATCAGAGACTTGGAGGTGATGCAGTAATCGCTTGAGATCTAGCAAAGCATCATGAATCATAATCCCTTTGAAAATAGGGCTATCTTTGATATGTTCAGGATCTACTTTGAGCTGTTTCCAATCCCAGATCGGTACATAGTTGTATTCCATCATACCCTTAATCCATAAATCGACGGTGTTAGCCAGTAGAGCAGCAAATTCTTCATCTGTTGTATTCGGCTTGAGTCCCATCATAGGCAGAATCAGGTATTGCATCATCATGCCTCTAATCATAAAGATCACATCATAAGCAAAAGGCTCTACTTGCTCACCATAAATATCCACCAGACAATCGGTAGTCCATTTGCTTAATTTGTATTCTACGATAAGAAACGCTTCGATTAACTTCTCGCTGTGAAATAGACTTTTATCATGCATCGAAATCATCATCGAATGGAATTTGGTATCCAAAGAGTTCTGTAAGTAAATGCGCACAAATTCAGCTATTTTTTGTTCAGGTGGTAAATGAGTATCGGAATACATTTTGCAGATGGCATCATCGATTTTGTGTCCATGCATTACAACAGTAGCGACAAGAACATCTTCTTTACTTTGAAAAAATTTGTAAAAAGAAGCTTTCGCTATTCCGCTTTCTTTAGCAATCTCATCTACAGAAGTAGAAGTATATCCTTTTTCGGAAAAAAGTTGAAGTGCTACTTCAATAATTTCATGTTCTTTGTTTTTCAAGTGCACGTCTCCTTTACCGCTATATCATCACGTCATTATAAAATAAGAACAGGCTCTTTGAAAAGAAGCCTGTTCTTATTCAGTACAGATTCATGTATCTAGAATAATAAAATTACATTTTTTTGCTTAAATTCAGTTTTTCACGACGTTGTTGTTTGCGTTCTTCTTTACGAGCTGCTTTTTTTAATTTGCGTCTAGCTACAACCATATATAAAGAAGGAACTACAAACAGTGTCAAAATTGTCGAGAAGACCAGACCGAAAATAATCGTAACTCCCAGTGGTCGGAATAGTAATTCACCGACAGTAGCGATAGGAATCATACCGACAATCGCTGTTAAAGATGTTAAAAGAATCGGGCGGAAACGAGCAGATGCAGCAGATATAATAGCATCGGTCAGCTCCATACCTTCATGCCTTGCATCTTCTATAAACTCGATCAATACGATACCATTCCGTACAACAATTCCGGCAAGAGCAATAATCCCCATGACTGACATAAATCCAATCGGCGTACGAGTGATAAATAATCCTAATATACCGCCCGCGGCTGCTAGATATACAGTTGTCATAATAATCATTGGAATTGAAAGCGAATAGAACTGAATCATAATTAAGATAATGATCAGGAAGATAACGACTACAAACAATTGACCTAAATCAGTAAAGGTATCTGTTTGACTGGACGTTGCTCCACCGACATCCCATGTGTATCCTTCAGGGAAATTAATTTGTTGTATTTTAGGTTCTAATTCCTGCATAACTTCTGTAGCTGTACGTCCATTTGCATCTGCCTCAATCGTATTCACTCGTGTTAAGTTGTAACGATCGATTTGTTGAATCGCAAATGATGGTTTCATTTCAACCACTTGTGATAATGGAATCTGAGTTCCAGCAGAGTTGGTAATACTGACTTGTTGGAATAGTGCTGTTGGACTAGCGTTGGTAGAATCTTTCATATAAAGCTTGATATCGATTAGATCTTCACCGTTATCAAAGTCACCTACACTAATACCGCTACCCATCATCAAAAGCGTACGTGTTAAGTTTTCATAACTCACTTTGTATTGATCCATAGCTTGTTTGTTTACGACAAAGTTCAAAGCATAATTTTCTACACCAATACTATCAGTGATACCGTATGTTCCTGGTGTATCAGCAATCGCAAGTTTCACTTTATCGGTTAGGCTACGAATTTCTTCCAGATCATCACCTAGAATACGGATCGATACTGCTTTACCTACAGAGACACCCAAATCTGTAGCTTTTACAGAGATACTGATACCTGGATAATCTTTTTTAAGTTGATCAGACCACTGTTCTGACGCTGTAGCTACATCGAGCTTATGTTCTTCACCGGTGACTAGAATCTGTCCAGTTGTGACACCACCGCCACCTAGACTAAGGTTGGTAAACAACTGAGGTGCACCGCCGCCAGAAGCATAAGCTATATTTTCAACACCTGGCTGTTTTTTGACCCATTTAGCAACACCTTTTACGACTTCATCTGTTTTCTGTAAAGAAGTACCTGTAGGCAACGATACATTGATCGTTAACTGAGGATCAGATGAACTTGGGAATAGCTCGACAGGTGTAAAAGCAGCTAACCCGTAAGCAAGTGTACTCACAATAAGCCCTGTTAAAGCCACAATTAATGGACGTTTTAGCACTTTAGGCATTAATTTTTTAGCATAGCCATTAGTTAACGATTGGATTTGTTTACCTAATAGTCCAGCAGGTTTTTCTGTGCCATGTGTTTTACCTTGTTCATTACGACGCTCTTCATACCATTCACGGAAAATAGGAATGATCGTTAATGCCATAATCATCGAAGCTAACATACATAACGAGATAATGGTTGGAATCGGACGAATAAATGATCCCATATCGCCTTCAAGTAGCATCAATGGAGCAAAAGCTGCAATCGTTGCTAATGTAGCTGTAACGATAGAGATGGATACTTCTTTGGTACCATTGACTGCTGCATCTGTCGGATTTTCTTTGAGTACGGTTAATCGCCGTTCAATATTATCATTAACAACAACCGCATCATCGACCAGAATCCCCAGTACAATAATAAGTCCTACAATCGTGATCTGATTCAGTGATATTCCAAGTGTAGGCAGAAGGATAAGACCTAGTGCAATCGAG
Source organism: Paenibacillus nuruki (assembly GCF_001721045.1). Lineage (GTDB taxonomy): Bacteria > Bacillota > Bacilli > Paenibacillales > Paenibacillaceae > Saccharibacillus > Saccharibacillus nuruki. The sequence continues at coordinate 38,099 of NZ_MDER01000042.1, forward strand.
ACTGGAATAGCCAAAGCTACAAAAGAAGCGGTTAACCAGTTCAATCCCAACATACAAATGATAATAACAGCCAAAATAGCAATTAACATTTCACGAATCAAATCATTAAAGATACGATCTACTTCTGTTTTTTGAGCAAACAAGGAAGTAAGTTTGATATTAGCAGGCAATGTTTTTTCAAGTGAAGTCATTTTTTCTGCTACACGCTCATGCATGGTAGGTACATCAGAACCTGTTTCACTACTAATATCAAGCGAAATGGCAGGTACACCGTTGTAATATCCTAAGTATGTTTCTTTATCGGTAATCAATTGTACATTTGCGATGTCTTTAACATAGACAGGAACACCGGCTTCGGTTTGAAAAACAACAATGTTTTTGAGGGAATCTACATTATGAGATTCGTCTACAGTTAATTGATAAGTACGGGATTCGTATGCAATATCACCTGTAGGTACACGGTTATTTTCAGACTGGATCGCTTGCATAACCGATTCCCACGAAATGTTATACTGTTTTAACTTCGCCATATCTGCATCAACTCGTACTTGTTGATCGGGAATACCTTTGATCGCTACATCGGTGATACCCGGTACAGAACGAAGTTGGTCACGCCATGTGTTCATAAGATCACTTAAAGCATAAATGTCTTCTTTTGTTTTGCCATACAAAGCAAAAGATTGCACAAAGGTTTGTGTTAAGTTGTCATTGACAATAGGCGTGTTTGCATCAGCAGGAAGTTCACCTTCAGCATCCTGTACTTTACGACGCAATTCACTCCATGTATCTTTTGCATCTGCCGCTGGTAATGCTTGAATAATAATGCTGGATACACCATTACTTGAAGTAGAAGAAATGGTATCGAGATTAGTAACTTCTTTAATTTTTTGTTCTAATACTTTGGTAACCGTCTGCTCCATTAATTCTGGAGTTGCACCCGGATAAGTCGTCGTTACTGTTGCTGTTTTGATAACGATATCGGGCATTAATTGTTTAGGCAACTGCAATGCACTTACGATACCAAACAGAATAAGCATGATAAAGAAGACAAGCGTAATTTTACGCTTTTTGACGATATATTTGATCATTTAGCGGTCGCCTCACTTACTGTAAGGGCATCTCCATTAAATAAACGGTCCGCTCCTTGAGTCACCACCTGATCGCCTACTTTTAAGCCTTTAGTAATCTGATAACGATTATCGTATAGATTACCAATTTCAATAGGGGTTTGAACGGCTTTACCATTTACATTTTTAAATACATAAGGTTCAGATCCTGTACTAACGACTGCCTCTACAGGAATTGCGATTCCTTTTAATGAAGCGGCTTGACGTGAAGCTTTGACAACCTGACCTGGTTTCCAATCGAGTTTAGGGTTATCAATGGTAACTTCTGCATTAATAGAACCTGTATTTTCATTGGTTGCAGGATATAGCTTCGTTACTCTACCTGTACGCGTCTCATCATAAAGGTTCAAGCTAACTTGTTGTCCAACTTTCCACTTACTGATTTCACTATCTGCGATAGGAAGCAACACTTTAAGTTTGTTAATCTCACCTAGAGTAAACATAGCTGTTCCAGCAGTAACCGTTTGTCCGTTAGAAATCGTTTTTTCTAAAACGACACCAGATACTGGAGCGGCAAGTCCTACTCTTGATAAGTTCAATTGAGCGGTTTCTTTAGCGATAACAGCTTGCTCATAACTAGCTTGAGCTTGACTGATACCGGCATTGGCTTGTTCGATACCCGCATTGGCTTGTTCAATACCTGAATTGGCTTGTTCTACACTAGCTACAGCACTTTGACGACCTACTTCTGCTTCTTTTACTGTAGAAGCCGCTGCTGCACGATCAGAAGCACTTGCTCCTTCTAATAGAAGAGAAAGTTGTTCTTTCGCATCGTTAAGACTGTCTTGTGCAGTTGCAAGAGTCGTTTGCGCTTGCTCATTTTCTTGCTGAGTTAATAGACCATTTTGAAATAATGTTTTGGCACGATCTGCTGCTGTTTTGGCTTGGTTATAAGCCGTTTGTGCTTTGTTTACAGCATTTTGCGATTGTGCTCTTTCTTGTGTACGTGCTCCAGCAGCTACGCCTTGTTCACGTACTTTAGCACTTTGAATCTGTGCATCAGCGGATGCGATACCTGCTTGAGCAGCTTGTTTGGCGGCTTGCGCATTACTGAGGGAAGCTTGCGCGCTGGTAAGAGAAGCTTGTGCATTGCTGAGGGAAGCTTGGGCTGCAGCAACACTTTGGTTCGCATTGTCGAGGTCAAGTTGTAAATCTGCGCTATCTAATTGGGCTAAACTTTTCCCTTTTGTAACCTGATCTCCAATATCGGCATTCACTGAAGTGACTGTTCCACCGATTTTAAAAGAAACAGGGGTCTCATCATATGCTTGTAGTGTGCCTGATAAGTCATAGACCGCATCTAATGTTACTTCTTTGACGGCTGTGACTTCGACGCTACTACTTGCCGGCTCCACTGCAGCTTTCTCTGTCGAACATGCTGTCAAACTAACAGCTAACAGAATCGCTGTAAAGGCCGTTGGCCAGCTTTTTTTCATAGTTACAGTATCCTCCTCTGAACTCACCAGTTTAATTTATACTCTATAGTTCATGGCTGAATTATAGATTGTTTATACGATGCTTGTCAATTGTATCAAACTAAATTTGAAGAGACCTCAACCTCTGGATGTAGATTTGAAATGGATAAATTAAATCGGAGAGTGGATGCTTATTTTAATTGGAATCATATTGTGAATATTGTGTGACGGATGGTAAGATTGTAGTATCATAAGATATACAATATATGGAAGAGTAGGTGAGACACTGTGAAAACGACAGATCCTTACGATCCAGATCAGAGGAAGAATAATAGACCTAATCACAAACTTCATTATATAGATACGAAGCCTGCAATGATGAAGGAAAAAATACATCTTTCTATTGCTGCGTTTATTTTAGTAGGTGTAGTGGTCATATTGTTAGAGTGGACTTAGCCAAGCAGGCTATTATTTAATAATTTTATTTCAAAATAATGTTTAAACAAGGATTACGTATATGTCATTTAAGGTATATAATATAGAAGTAGGGTATTGGAACATTTATATAAGTAAGAAAGTGATTTTTTTCAACAGAACTTATTTATAATTATAAATGATTTATTGAATTGTAGTTGATTTATTTTGTTAGTAATGCTAAATTAATTTTATTAGCTATACTAAATGTTTTTGGCAGAGGCATTCATTTGAGATTGGAATTATGGTTTTGAATATATGAAAAGAGGTAATTTGGATATGAAAAAAGGAATCGTCGGCGCTTCTCTTCTGGCTATGGTGCTTGTTGCATCACAACCATTAACAATGGCGCACGCTGCAGATGCAATCCCAACTCCAGTAGTGACAGACACAACAGCAACACCAGCATCACAATTAACGATCTCTGGAGCAGGCGAATTGAAAAAGCTTGATACTTTGGATCTAAATACAGTTATTAATTTAGCATTAAATGATTCATACAATCTAGCACTTCTTCAATTAAAATATAAAGTGTTGGATCAACAAAATGCGAGCCTAGGTGTGAACCTTGTTGATTTGAACAACAGTTTTAATATTCAAGCAGGTAACGGGTCTCCTGTATTGCATGTTCCATCTGATAATAACAGTGGTACAGATTCAGGTGTAAATGGTGACGATCCACAAAGTGGTTCTGTTACTACGGCAAGTCCTGCATTAAAAGCAGCGAACACCGTTAGTGCTCAAACAGATGAACCTACTCCAGCACCAACAACTGACAACAGCGGATCTGGATCTGCTGGTGCAGCTGCAACTGATCCTGCTGATCCCGCAGATCCTGGAACACCGGCTCCTGAACCATCCAAACCGGATCCAAGTGATGCTTATGAGCAACAATTGAAAGAACTTCAAAATGCTGTAGGTAAAATTTCGGATGGACTAAACAAAAGTGCAGCAGCTCAAAACACACAACTTGAAACTTCTCGTAAAACATTAGAGAAAAATATCAATAGCTTGGATACTCAAAAAGAAAATACTGAACTTCAAATTAATGAAGCTAGAGAAGGCATCAAACTTGGAATGACAGGTCAATATGTACAGTTATTGGCAAGTCAAAAACAAGTCCAATTGTCTAAAGATTATATCGATGTATTGACTCGTGATGTACAACGTGCTCAGACATTACAATCTCTAGGATCAGGTACACAAGAAGATATCGATAAAGCTAATCGTGCTTTGTTAGCTGAAAAAGATAACTTAACGAATCTTGAAGATGCATACCAAAAAGCGTTAATCACTATTTCTTTCGATCTAGGTATTGAATATAATCCAAATATTCAATTAACAGATATCGATGTAACTGTAGAACCAGTTGCTAAGAAAAATGTAGATGCGATCCTATCTTCTTCATACCAAGTACAGACGCTTGCTAATGGCATCGTTCAAGCTCAATGGGAAGAAGATAATCAAGATAAAAATGCAGCTAATAGCTTTGACGAGCAAGCAACCAAAGCAAATACTGAAATTGCTAGACAACAATTATCTCAAGGCAAAATAGATTTGGCTAAATCTATCGAATCCAGTTACACAGATGCAGATACAGCATACAAAAGTGTTGTAACAGCACAACGTACAGTAAGTGATGTAACATTGGATAATACCAATATGCAGATTCGTTACAATGCTGGTGTCGTAACAAAATACGATTTTGATAAATTCCAATATCAAGTGCATGTCGATCAAGTGAAACAAGACTTGGCTAAATTGCAATTCTATGTACAACAAGCTAAAGTACAAGCAATGGAAAATGGATATATCGCAGCTTCTTCTAGTTCTGCCGCTGCTGGTGCTTCCGGTGGCTCATCTGCTGCTAGTGCAGGCTAAATCAGTATTGTTTTCAAATAAAAGCCTATCCTTTTAGTACAGGATAGGCTTTTTCTTTTTTGCTTATTCAATTGAAATAAATCCTATACATATGATAGAGTACTAAGCTTCCGAAGCGCCTTCTGTCCATTCGCTTAATTTGCGATCAGAGGGAAGTAAGAATGTAATGACTCCAAGTAGTGGTAAAAAGCTGCATAACTGCATAACATGTGATATACCAATTTTATCAATCCAGTTACCCACAATCAATGCACCAAGTCCGCCTAATCCAAAAGCAAGCCCTGTAATTAATCCAGATACAGTACCGATTTTGCCTGGAATCAACATTTGAGCATAGACGACAGTAACTGAAAAGCTAGAAATAAGAACAAAACCGATCACAGCTAGCAATACACCGCTCCAAAATAAATTAGCATAAGGTAGGATTAAAGCTAAAGGAGCGGAACCTGCCATGGATACAAAAATTAAATTTCGTTTACCAAAGCGATCAGCTAGTGTTCCACCAAAAAAAGTGCCTAAAGCTCCAGCTGCTAAAAAAAGAAAAATATAAATCTGCGCATCGCCTACACTCAGTCCAAAACCTTCAATCAGATTAAAGCTGTAATAACTCGCAATTGACGATGAATACCACGAACGTACAAATACAAGTGAAATCAAAATAATCATCGCAAAAGCTATTCGATTTTTCAGTTCAGGACGTATTTTTCCAACGTTACGATGTTTTTTAGCAAAGCTTTCACTACGAATCGTGCGTCCATACCAGCGTGCAATAAAGATTTGCACAATAATACCTGCGGCTGCGACTCCTGTAAATCCGATAGCACCAAATTGACCATAAGGCACAAAGATCAAAGAAGTCAGCAGTGGAGCCAGTGATTGTCCTGCATTTCCACCGACTTGGAAAATAGATTGTGCTAATCCTCTTCGATTGCCTGCTGCCATGTGAGAAACTTTAGAACCTTCAGGGTGAAAAGTAGCCGAACCCAAGCCAACAAACACGACTGCTAATAAAACAGCAGAATAAGAACTTGCATAAGCAAGTAATAGCATTCCTGTAAACGTAAATCCCATTCCGATCGGTAACAATGCAGGCGTAGGGCGCTTATCTGAAAAGAGTCCTACAACAGGTTGCATAATCGAAGCGGTGAAGTTAATTGCAAAAGCGATCCAACCAATTTGCGTATAGCTGAGACTCATTGTTTCTTTCAAAATAGGAAAAATGGCTGGAATGACTGACTGCATCGAATCATTAAATAGATGAACAAGGGAGATCGCAAGTAAAACCCCGAATATGGTCTGATTCGCTGTAGAACCGGGAGAAGCATTGTTTATCTTTTTGGTGAGTGATGGCAACGACATGTTCGTAATACTCCTTTTTTCAGTATGATATACACGTTGTAACGCAAAAAAACCTTCTAGTTCATCACTAAAAAGGTACTGAGTCCAAAAAAGAATCACACGGCGATCATCTTTTCTGTCTCGGTCCCAAACAGGATCAGAGCAGAAAATAAGGTAAAGTCAGCTTGAATGGAAAATACATATGTATTGTATAGCTATTTGTAAAGCTAAAAGTACCATTCGGATCTACCGATATCGTCTTTTTATCAGTATATCAGAAATGACATACAGGTTCATTCTAGAAATAAAATAAAATAAAACGTATCTACATCTACAAGAAAGTAGACATAGATACGTAGAATATAGATCTGATGCATTTAAATATTGAGCAATCTAGCTATTGTTTGCGGTTTGAACAGTTTGGCAAGTTCTTCTTGAGCTGTTAGATAGACCATACCATTTCCTTCTAGACGAGGAGAATCACCGAGAGGAATCGTACGTTTGATCAATTGCGCATAAAGCTCAGGTTCTGTTAACTCTCGCTCAAAGCTTTGATTTGCGATGACTTTGATCAATGCCATCGCACCGGAGACATGTGGAGTAGCCATAGACGTTCCGCTAAGTGTGGCATATTTGCCATCCAAATAAGTAGATAATATATTTTCACCAGGGGCAACCAAATCTACTTCATTGTTAGAATTAGAAAATTCAGAAGACTGGCGGTTGAGGTTAATGGCGCCTACACTAATGACTTCATTGTAGTAACCCGGATATCCGTATTCATCTGTATTTGAATCGTTATCACCTTCATTACCGGCAGCACAGATGACTAGAATATTGTTATTCACTGCTTTTTGAATCGCTTCATGTAATTCAGGCACATCCTTAGGGCCACCAAGCGACATCGAAATAATATCTACTTTTTGCTCAATAGCATATAGGATTCCATTGATAATCCAGTCGATTTGCCCGGAGCCGTCTTTATTTAACACTTTTCCAATCAGTAAATTTACTTCTGGAGCTACACCGACAACACCTGTATTATTTTGAATGGCTGCAATTGTGCCCGCTACATGAGTACCATGACCATTATAATCTTCATAGATATCAGGGTGACTCTGATCATCATCTGTAAAGTTACGCCCGTTGCGAATCCGTCCTTGCAGATCAGGATGATGAGTATCACAGCCTGTATCGAGGATAGCGATAGTGACACCTGCACCTTTGGTGATATCCCAGACCTTAGGTGCTTGAATCATTTCTACACCAGTAGGTGTTTCGGTGACCTGTTCTGCATGAGCAATCACTTCATAAGGAATAATACGCATTTTACGTTCCATGTTTTGCCCTCCTTCAAATCATATCGGATCAGATCAACAACAATAAAGCTTGAAAGCTTACTTGCATGAACGAACGATAAAGTAGGACGGAAGCATAAATCAAAAGGATATATTCGAATATAGATACAGTGTAACAACAATACATCATCCAACACAGTTGCTATAGCCTTAGAAATACCATTTCTTTTATCAATAAATATACAAAAATTGTTAAAAAATGACGAATAAACATACAAAAAAAGAGCCTACCTATTCTTATTAAAAAGAAAGGTAGGCTTAGTATAGGGAGGGTATAACAGGTATTTCCTAAAAATATCATCAAACACTAAAAAGTGTGTTGATTTAATAAGCACCTTCAGCAGTCATAATATCGCGTTCCAAGTTCGGAGCTTCTAGATTAGCTTTTAAATAATCTTGATCATGTGGAAGAGCTAATTGAAAATCTTCACTGCTACATACTGAAATCGTGCAATGATCCACGATAAAGTCTAATACGTGACCACCACCATTACGTTCATCATTGATAAAGTGTAAGTGATATCCAGCCACACCAATACCTTGAGCAAATGCTGGTGTCCAGAAACCTGCAATCACTCCGCCTGTATTTGGAAAATGGAAAGAAGGCTGTGACTTGGTCACTTCGATAAATGGTTTGTACGGTTTTTCTTGATGGGGAACGGTTCGTGTATTGACTTCACGGAACTGCCCATCAATACGAATCGCATGAAAAATATTAGGACTCGCTAATAGATCATCTAATACTTTTTCCAATTGTTGACGGTTTAACGTACGGTTAATCTGGAAAGTCTGTTCTTCTTCAAAAAAAGTAACGGTAGAGAACGGTGTACTTTCTTCCATACTGACTTGCTTGGCACTACCATCTGGATAAAGATGATAAAATTTACCGTCAAAAGCGATCATTTCACCATCCAGTTGATGAAAAGTACCGATCCCAAAATCACCGTGTTTTTTGAGTTCACCAAAAGTGACTGAACCATCATACATACCACTGAGTAAAGCAATCATAGTTGAAGCTTGATAAATCACGTGATTTCCCATTTCGGTCTAGCTCCTTTTTTGAATAAAATCCAATCGATCTATTGTTCTAAATAAAAGATGTTTATCTCATAAGTCTAATTAGTTGATCGCATCAGGTAATAATTTCTCGCCTAATTTGATATTGTCTTGATAATCGATCGGTACATCAACTACAACAGGTCCTTGATGTGCCATCGCTTGGCGAAGTACACGTTCTAATTCTTCTGGATGATTAACTCGTAGCCCTAGAGCACCGAAGCTTTCAGCATATTTTACAATATCGACTTTACCGAAATCGACTCCGGAAGTACGACCGTATTTCATGACTTGTTGAAAAGCAACCATATCGTAAGCTCCATCACGCCATACAATATGCACCAATGGAGTATTCAAACGGACAGCTGTTTCTAGTTCCATCGAAGAAAATAAGAATCCACCATCACCCGAAATCGAAATCACTTTCTCATTCGGACGAACCAATGAAGCACCAATCGCCCACGGCAGTGCCACGCCTAACGTCTGCATACCGTTACTGAACAATAGGCGACGAGGTTCGTAAGAACGGAAGTAACGTGCCATCCAAATGTAATGGGAGCCAACGTCGCAAGCTACAGTCACTTCGTCGCCGATCATCCCACGTAATGTTTTCATAAATTCTATCGGATGAACGAGATCAGGATGAGAAGAGTGGAATCCTTGACCATCTTGTTCTAATTTGTGATGTAAGCGTGCAAGCACGTCAAGAGACTCGGCAGGAAGTCGCAACCCCTCCAAGTGTGTAGCTAAAGCTTGTATATTCAATGCAATATTACCGATCAATTCGCTTTGTGGTTGATAATAATGATCAATATCGGCTTTGCGATTATCTAGGTGGAACACTAATCGTTGACCTTCTTGATTCCATAAATGAGGATCATATTCGATTGGATCATAGCCGACGGTAAGCACCAGATCAGATTGCTTGAGTAGTAGATCGCCCGGCTGATTACAGAACAATCCTACTCGGCCTAAAAAGTGTTTTTCCAGATCACGCGAAATCGCGCCTGCCGCTTGGAACGTTTCTACTACAGGAATATCGGTATCACGAATCAAATCACGAATCGCTTGCGTCACTTCAGGGCTACTTGCTTTCATCCCTAGTAAAATAACGGGTAATTTTGCTTCACGAATCGCTGAAGCTACTTCATCAATCAGATGAGTCGGTGCTGTACCCAATTGAGGAGTATGCATCGTATGGAAATTGAATTTTTTGGCTTCACTCACCAATACATCCATCGGTAGACTAACAAAAGCCGCGCCCGGTTGAGAAACAGAAGCTTCACGGAAAGCATTCGTGATCGCTTCACCTACATTGTTAGGATGTTCGACTTCTACACTGTATTTGGTTATCGGTTCGAATAAGCCAGCATTATCCATCGATTGGTGAGTACGTTTGAGGCGATCTGTTCTGGAGACTGCACCTGCAAGAGCAACTACGGGATCACTTTCGGCATTTGCTGTCGCAAGCCCTGTGACTAGATTAGATGCGCCTGGACCTGAAGTCACTAGACATACACCAGGTTTCCCTGTTAAACGACCAATAGCGGCTGCCATAAAAGCAGCATTTTGTTCATGACGACATACGATTAATTCAGGACCTCGATCTTGTAGAACATCAAAAACGGCATCAATTTTGGCTCCTGGAATCCCAAATATATATTTAACCCCTTGAGCGATAAGGCTATCGACAACTACATCAGCACCTGTGGTTACCTTTGTTTTCGCTACGTCGGTTGGATTCGTTGTTTTAAGTTTGGTTTCTGTACTCAATCTGTCCATCTCCTTTTCTGTGTATGAAAATAATCATTTTCTTTTCTGTACTTTCTTGTAAGTATGGAAAAGAGTACATAATCTATTCTATTCCCAAATAAAGTAAAATCAACTGTTAAAATTTTAAGTATTTATATGGAAGCGATACCAGTAATTAATCTATGAACGATTTGAAAATCACAGAATATAATTATAACGAAATTTAAAATAACGCTTTCGTATCAATGTTTTGAAATAAGGAAAATGTATAAATACCAGATTGTTGATATAAAATTAAATGGAAATTAATGATTGAATAAGAAGTGAATAATTTCCAGATTAGAAATGCGGAGAAGATCATATGTAGGTCTATGACTGTAAGGATAGGGGTTCATTTGTAATTATAAGAATGATTTTTATATTAAAATTTTTGTATATGAAGAGGTAGCGGTAAAGGTATAAAACCAGATTGTTCATCTAGTTATTCCGACTAGATAGATGGGCTTTTATATGATTATGGAAGTAAGGCAGAGGATTAAAAGAGTAAAATTTAAAAATAATTTGGATTGAAAATATTTTTAGTATATTTTGTGAACATACAAAAAAGCTTCATCTCATTCACCAAGATGTGAACTAAAATAAAGCTTTTGGTGTACTAAATATTGAATATTATTTTGAAATAGTTAAGTAGTAAGATAGATATTTATTTCAAATCTATCGTTATTATTCTGGGTTATAATCTGCATCTTTTTCATTAGAGCGATAATGATATGAATTAT
>NZ_MDER01000043.1 GCF_001721045.1 Paenibacillus nuruki
ATATGAAAAATTCATAATAGATATACATTTATCGTTGAAAGCGGTATCTTCAAAACAATCAACAATCAACAATCACAATATCAATGAGGTGAATTGAATGAGCATGTCTGCCAACGCTTCAACGTTTGCGTGGGGTGTAGATCATTTACAGCAACGATTACAAGATACATTAACAGATCCTGATTATGAAGTATGGTGGAGAGAGCTACAGAATCTAGCCAATCAAGCATTGATTACACCTATTCCGGTACTGACCTTTGAAGCATTTCGTGAATTTGCTGATCATGGAGGACGTGAAGAGTACCAGCGACTTTATTTTGAAAAAAGAGGACGTATTGGAGCACTGGCTATTGTCAGCTTGAATACAACCGATGATGTGACCTGTTACATAGAAGCATTGGAAGAAGCATTATGGGATATATGCAATGAGTACACATGGTGCTTGCCTGCGCATCTGCCTCCGTCGAATGAAGGTACAGAGCGAGCCGTATGGGAAGAAATAGATTTATTTGCAGCAGAGACAGTAGCCATGGTAGCAGAACTATATACTTTATTCGAGGGTCGGCTCGATAGTCGCATAATGAAGCGGATAGAACTCGAAGTGCAGCGACGGATATTTAAGCCGATGAGTGATCCTGAGCAACTTTTCACATGGGAAACAGCAGATCATAATTGGTCAGCGGTCTGTGGATCAGGATGTGGGATAGCGGCATTGTTGTTATTGAAATCAGATGATCCTGTACGTGGGCAGATTCTGGAACGAGTGATTGGGGCTATGGATCATTTTCTATCTGGTTATGGAGAAGATGGAGGGTGTGCAGAAGGACTAGGGTATTGGGTGTATGGATTCGGTTATTATACGTATTTTGTAGATATGCTTGTTCGATATGAGCCAGAGCATGAATGGAGATTGAGATCTACAAAGATGATGAAGATGGCGGCTTTTCCCGAGCATATCCATTTGTCAGAAGGTGTATTTGTTAATTTCTCGGATAGTGATGAGGAAGAGATATTACCAGCAGGATTATTATCTCGATTAAGTGAATGGACAGGGCATCATTATTCGTTACCTTTTCAAATGAATCGACTGATGGATGATCCTTGTCGCCGTTGGGCGCATTTGATTCGTAATGTGTTGTGGGCAGACCCGCGTTATTTTGCATCTACTGTAGTACCAACACCTTTTAACAATGTAAGTATATATTTTCCTGATCTCCAGTGGATGATCTGTAAAAGCGAACTTCCAGATTCACAAATCACGGTCGCTTTAGCCACAAAAGGTGGGCATAACGATGAACCGCATAACCATAATGATCTAGGTTCTTTTATTATTCATGCAGGTGGAGAAAATATATTATCTGATCTTGGAGCAGGGCTGTATACACAAGCTTATTTTGCAGCTGGTCGAGAACAGATTCTTAATATTTCGTCAGCAGGACATTCTGTACCACAGATTGATGGACAAGAACAACAAAGTGGACGTGAAGCTTATGCTAGCGTGGTAGAACCGCAGATATGGAAAGAAGAAGAGAAAGAATATGCGGTATGGAAAGTAGATCTGACTCATGCTTATGACCATCAGTCGTTGCACCAATATACACGTAGTCTCGATTGGCAAGTTCCGATCGGTCAAGAAGAAGTGACGATAGACTGTATAGATCAATTTCGCTTCTATAAGAATAACAATCTAGACGAGAATCATTCTGTTTCGTATGAAAATAGTTTGGATACATCAAGCTTTTCAAATCAGAACTATACTACAGCAACACCTATTATAGAACGTTTAATTAGTAAAATTAAGCCGATAGTCGAAGCAGATCAAGTACGTTGGCAAGGAAGAAAAGCAGAAGTGTGTCTGAATCTTTTGCATGCTCAGGATAAGGTAAATGTAGAAGTGATCGAACATGTCGATCATGAAGGACAAGCGCTAGTCTTATATCGAACATCTATTCAGTATTTGTCTTCTATAGAACAGAGTATATCTAGACCAGATATAGCTCAATCAGAACTTGTATCAGAAGATGTAAAGCCACAACAATCCGAATGGTTGGATATAGTAGTGGAGTTGCCATTTGTGATCCGACCTCTTTAATCTATGCTTGTAGCAGTAGAGTCAAGATTGTCGCTTAATCGGTCAAATCTGTGAATCGTATCGGAGAAAACAAGATGCTACACTGAACTCATGAAGTAAGCGTAATCATGATCATCAAAAGACCGAAAGAAGGGGTTATTTTGAAACAGTGGAATCGATGGAATCCGTCTTCTTATGGCTGGGCAAATGAAGCTCTCGCTTATGAACAGCAATTGCAACAGAGTCAGCCTTTACCAGCTTCAGATTGGACGAAAGAGCGAAAAGTACACATGTTAAGTCAAATGATAGATTATTATGCCACTCATCAGCAAGATAACGGAGCGATTATCGATCCCCATTCTGAAGCAGAACGTTATTATTCGACACCTTCGTACGCACTGGCGGCGGCTGTTCTGGTGAGCAGTGGGCGAGAAGACTTACTAGACTCTGCGGCAAAAGCTTTGACTCATAGTATTGAGTTACTGGTAAGTGAGCGAACACCTGATCAACATCCTGACTTTTTTATTATTATGATTATGGGTGCTTATCGTATCTTGAAAAGTAGACTGCCAGAACAAGCTGAATTATGGAAGCAATCGCTAGCTACGATTGAGCCTGAACAGACCTATCTATTTACAATGAGCAAAATGAAAAATCCTAACCGAATGATTAACTGGAATGCGATTATGTTATCTGGAGAAGTGATCCGACAAGCCGAAGGAATAGCACCTACTGATACCGCGTGGATAGATGATTATTTGCAACAATATCATCTGCCTCGATTCACTTCATTAGGATGGTACGAAGATGGTCCGCTAAATCGACCGAATAGCCCATTCGCTTACGATATTGCTACAAGGTACCATTTAAGTGTGATGATGTTATCCGGTTATCAAGGAACCACTGTATCTGAACTACAGACTCAGTTGCAACATGGAGCGATAAGTTCATTATTGACTCTATCACCACTTGGAGAATTGCCCCCAAGAGGACGTAGTGCACAACATCAATGGAATGAAGCCGCCGCCGCATTTATTTTCACAATGCAAGCGCAACAAGCTTATGCCGATGGAGAAGTACAGTGGGCAGGTGCATTTCGTCATGCGGCAGATCTGACATGGGAAGCAATCGCAAAATGGCAAATGCCTGATGGTTATGTACAGATTGTACGTAATCATTACCCGGCAGAGGAGCGGCATGGATATGAAGTATACAGCAATCATACGACTTACAATCTATGGACAGCCGCCGCTCTGGCGTATACGCTCTGGTATGAACAGGCGGAGGAGATCATGCCTTATCCGATTCCAGTAGAGCTAGGCAGCCGTACACTTCAGGCAGATGGTTGGTTTGAAACGGTATTTAGTTCTGTACCCGGTCAGCAGCTGGTGATCCATACGGCACTTAATGATCCATATATGATTCCGGGAGTAGCCCGTATTCAGCGAGCGGGCTTACATGCGAATCTAGCCACTTCTTCTTCAGGGCATCAGAATCAAGGATTTACAGAGTTTTCCATAGGTGATATATTCCCGCTGAGCCATATGCCGGCATGGCATACACAGGATCAAGTATGGCATCATCTAGCAGAAGGATTCCCAACGGTGTTTCCATTCGATCGAGATGCAGGGGTTGATCCATCGGATGGTGGAGGTTCGTATACGATTGCGGAGTCAGCAACCACCTCGGATCGTAGTCATCTTGTGATCAAGTGGCAAGGGCCGTTACAAGGAATCGACCATGTGATAGCGACCTATGAACAGTCTCCTGGGCATATCGTAATCACGTATGAAGTGGGGCATGACCAAGACAGCGAGCAATCCACACAACAGATTGATCATATCGGTGCTTGGATTCCGTTATTTCAATCGGATGGACAAGAATCTTCTGTGATAGAAACAGCTACTCAAGAATCTACCGAAGTCATTATACTGACGTATCGGGGACAACAATTACGAATCGTACCTGTAACACCGCACTCGATGATTACTTTTCCCCAAGAAGCAGAGCAAGTGGCTAGTCGGAATGGTCTGTTGCGCGGAGCGAGAATTGAAGCGCCAGGTCAGCGCATTTCGTTTGAAATCGGGTTACCGTAGAAATGAGTCATGATCCATAACGTGATCAGCATAAAAAGATAAAGAAATAGCTCGGGTAGCATAACCGGGCTATTTTTTGTTGTCTATTTTTATTTTCAATAAGAACAGTAGAGCATGTTAACCAAACAATCCTACCGTCCCAAAACATTATTTTAACCACAATAGGTAAAAATTGTTTGGAAACAGGTCAGTTCTGTGTCTTAAATGATCAGGCTTTCCACGATACACTTAGAACATAAGATATTAACCGAATAAGGCTACAGTCCGCGGCTGTTGCACTATTCTACAAGGAGGTACGACTCGTGGAGCGTTCTGCATCTCAATCTACAGCCTCATCGCAGTCCAAGAGCTGGCTATCAACCACAGCCAAAGAAACGATTGCAGGGTATCTATTTGCGGCACCGATGTTGATCGGACTGACTATTTTTATACTGATCCCGATGGTGTCGTTATTTTTTATTAGTTTGACCAAATGGAACTTTATTCAAGGATTCCGTGGTGTTGAAATGATAGGGCTAGACAATTTCCGTCATTTGTTTCAAGACAAATCATTCTTCGTCTCTATGCTCAATAATATCAAATTGTTATTAGCGGTTCCGTTCACTCTATTATTTTCACTGGTGATCGCTATTGTAGTCGATGAGAAAGTGTATTTTAAAAGCTTTTTCAAAATCATTTATTTTATGCCGTATATCTCAAGTGTTGTAGCTGTAGCGATAGTATTTCAGATTTTATTTCATCCTTCTCAAGGCCCTGTAAATGGTTTCTTAATGTCGCTGGGTGTCACCAATCCGCCGAAATGGTTAGCCGATCCTACGTATGCATTACCATCGATTATGATGATTACGGTCTGGACATCGATTGGCTTCAATATGGTGGTCTATCTCGCAGGGTTACAATCGATTCCGAAAGATCTGTATGAAGCGGCTGATATTGATGGTGCATCATCATGGCGTAAGTTTCGCTCCATTACCGTACCGATGTTATCACCGACTACGTTTTTCTTATTGATTACCGGTATCATTTACTCGTTCAAAACATTTGATCTAATTGCTGTTCTTAC
This sequence comes from Paenibacillus nuruki, assembly GCF_001721045.1. Taxonomy (GTDB): domain Bacteria; phylum Bacillota; class Bacilli; order Paenibacillales; family Paenibacillaceae; genus Saccharibacillus; species Saccharibacillus nuruki. The sequence continues at coordinate 5,231 of NZ_MDER01000043.1, forward strand.
GCAGGGCGGACCTGCCAAGTCAACCAATGTGATGGTATATGAAATTTATGATCAAGCATTTGTGAATTTGAAAATGGGTTATGCCGCCGCAGAATCGGTATTTCTGTTTGCTGTTATTTTACTGATTACCGGTATTCAATTCTGGGGTCAGAAAAAATGGGTCAACTACTAATGAATAGGATCTATAAGGAGGTGTAGCTGTTGGAACATCCGATTTCAGCTCCAAATGTATCATCATTACATCGTCCCAAAAGAGCCAAGCTGTCTTTGACGAAAATAATTGTAACCGTTATCATGCTGGTGATAGGGATTATCTTTTTACTACCTTTTATCTGGATGTTATCAGCATCATTTAAGCCAGAAGCCGATGTATTCAAATATCCGGTTCAATGGATTCCGCATACATGGAATGTAGTCGAAAATTATCGTGCCGTATGGTTCGGTGATCCACCATTTATGCTGTATTACTGGAACTCGATCAAAGTCTCGGTGATGACTATCCTTATCTCAGTAATCACTTCAGCGATGGCAGCCTATGCTTTTTCCAAAATTAATTTTCGAGGTCGGGATACATTATTTATTATCGTGTTACTTACGTTTATGATTCCAGGGCAAGCGGTATTAGTGCCTCAATTTATTATGTATCGCAGTCTAGGATTGTTCGATACGCATATCGGATTGGTACTGCTTGAATCGTTCAGTGCGCTTGGTACATTTATGTTACGACAAGCATTTATGTCGATTCATAGTGAATTTATCGAGTCTGCCAAGATCGATGGAGCAGGGCATGCACGTATTTTCGCTCAAATTGCTTTGCCTTTAGTCCAGCCTTTTATTGCAACTTATGCCATTTTACGATTTATCTGGACATGGAATGATTATCAAGCACCATTGATCTTCCTACGTTCCCCTGAATTATTTACAGTTCAATTAGGTATTAACCGCTTTGCCGATGCTACAGGCGAATACTACTCACTGATTATGGCAGGCACATGCTCGGCGATTTTACCTTTACTGATCGTCTTTTTATTAGCACAAAAACATGTTATCGGTGGAATTGCACTCGGTGGCGTGAAAGGGTAACTGTTATTCATTTATATCAAATGTATATATCCTAAGGGGGATTATAATGAAGCTGAATCTAAAATGGAAATCGATGGTCATCATGAGTTGTTGTCTACTATTAATACTCGCAGGCTGTGGACAAGCCAAAGAAAGTGCCACAACAGCAGATGGCAAAACCAAAATCACATTTTACACATGGTATACCAAAGATCAATTCCACTGGGATGATGTCTATGCCGCATGGCAAAAAAAGAATCCAAATATCGAAGTTGAATATGTAGGTTTATCTGAAAAAAGTGATACCGATGAATATATCAAAAAGTTAGACCTTGCCGCAGGTTCGGGCGATCCTATTGATGTGGTGATGGTCAATAATGCGAATACGTACGCTCAACGTGTGGATATGGGCATGTTTGCACCACTGGACGATTTGATTGATTTTAAATATGAAGATGAATACTTAGCTGACTTCGCAGTCGATGGCAAACGTTACGCATTACCGGGTAAACGTGCGATTACGTATGTATTGCTCAACAAAGATCGTCTGGATAAAGCAGGCTTAAAAGTACCTACCGATTGGACATGGGATGAATTCCGTGAATATGCCAAAAAATTGACAGCACCGGATCATAGCTACTATGGTGTATACTTCCATACATGGGCATCTCAGACGTTACTTGAACTATTGAATCAACCTGAAAATAATAGCTATCTCAAAGCAGACGGTACATCCAACATGGACGACCCTAACTTCCGTGCATCTTTCGAACTGCGTTATCAAGCAGAACACGAAGATCATTCAGCCGTTCCATATAGCGATGCGATTTCACAAAAATTAAATTATCGTGATCAATTTCTAGGTGGATCAGCCAGCATGTTAGTTATGGGAAGCTGGATGAACTCCAATATCGCAGGAAGCAAAGAATCTGCACCTGACTTCAAAGTCGCTGTAGCACCTTACCCTAAAAATAACGCAGATACCAAAGAAATCTATTCAAGCAATGATTATGATTACTATGGAATAGGTGCAGGATCAGACAAACAAGACGCATCTATGCAATTTATCCGCTGGATGACAACAGAAGGTATTCAAGCACAAGGAACAGATATCTCCTCTTGGCAAAAAGCAGATGTTAGTAAAGCACTAGAAAGTATTATCAATAACGGTACACATCCAGAAAATGTCGATCTAGACTCACTCATCTACACCTTCAAAGTCAGCAAAGGCATTAACAAAGCGCCAGCTGTTCCATACCTGAGCGAAATCGAACAAGAAGTAAACGCTGAATTCGAAAAATATATCTTACAAAAACAAGACATCGACACCACCATCACCAACGCCAAAGCCATTGTCCAACAAATCATAGACGCTAACAAAAGCTAATTCGATAGCCTCTATTAAAGAATGACACTAAGCCGAAAATCATAAACCAAAACGAAAAGAAATAAAAATTCCTAAACTATAAAACAAGCCCGTATACCAACTAAAATAAGATCATACTAATTCATCTAAAATATTCTTATGTAATAACCAAAAACTCTATACTAAAGCTACAACAAAGAAATCCCAATCACTATCAAACCATACTTTAATCACTACAAAACCAATATTCTTGTAAAACAAACCAACTAATTCTTTTAGCACTAACACGGCTACCCCAAATTAAGAAAGCTTTACATCAAGAAATAGAGTGGTGGCTAGGGAGCACGGAGCGAAGGCAAAGGAATTGTCCTGAAAAAGCGAAGCGATCGCCTTTGAATAAAAATACCGACCGCCAGCGGTCAATCAAGGTATTTTTGTTCACCAGCGATGACAAGGACAATACCTCTGCCGCAGCGGATGATGCCCCAAAGCCCCATTCCATTTTTGATCTAAACTTTTAATCCAAAACGAAAGGTCATATGAGCATGAAGGCATGGAGGAGAATCTGGCATACTTCACTAAGGGGCAAGCTGATTGCCTCCGTGGCCTGTTGCTTGCTGTTAACGATCGGCGCAGGCACAATGTTATCCAGTTGGCTGACCAAAGACATGATGAAAGAAAACGTTTTGCAGAATGCAGGCAATTCACTGGATGCAGCGAATCTGTATTTAACCGATCAGATCAATCGCCTGATCTATATTTCCAACTATCTGTACTTGGATCAAGAACTCAATCTAGCACTCAAATATCGACGTAGTGGTATCTATGTAGGACAGACTGAAGCTTCGGATGTGACCAAGAAACTAGATAATCTTTCTTATGCAGGAGAACAAGTCTATATCTCGGTCTGGACAGGAAATGGTAAAATGATCTATAGCAATTTCCAGTCAGATCAATACCAGCTGGATAAGTTGGATATCCATCAACTGACCCATAGCGGTACATTTATCACAGGGGGTAAGCTTAACTTTTTGCTACATCCATCGTATCTGCAATCCAAAGACGAACCAACCACTCACATGCTCTCAGTGGCTCGCAGTTTACGCTTGTTATCAGGCAAAGTCTATGGTTATGTGATTGTTAGTATGAATGAAGAACAACTTAAAGCGGTACTGAATAAGTACGATTCTACCATTCAAATGATGATCGTAGGCGAAGATAATCAGATTATTTCTCATCCGAATAGCCAGATGATCGGTAATGATTTTAGTCAACTGTATCATCCACAAGAAGGGATTCTAGAACTGGAAAGAGATATGTCTGTGGCTGGATGGAGATTGGAAGGATTAGTGCCTTATGGCGTTGCTGCTGAAAAGATTAACCGAATCTATCAAGTGACGAATTTTGTACAGATGGCGGTATTGATCGTATTCCTGATTTTATTAGTGCTGGGGATTGCTCGTCTAACCCGTCCGATTGTCAAATTAACGCAGGTCGTCCGCAAAATTGATAATGATAATCTCAGTATTCGCTCTGGTATTCGAGGAGAAGATGAAGCTGGTGTGCTCGGTCAATCGCTCGATGCCATGTTAGACCGTGTCGAAGAGATGATTATCCAGATCGAACGCGAACAAAGTGAACGTCGCAAAGCAGAACTAGAAATGCTACAAGCACAGATTAACCCTCATTTTTTATTTAATATTTTGGGAGCGATTCGGATGGATCTGTTGTTAAAAGGTTCTGAAGACGCCGCTGTATTATTGGGTTCACTTTCTTCTTTACTACGAATGACTGTCAATCGAGGCAACGAATGTATTTCGCTTCAAGAAGAAATGGAAACCGTACAACATTATATTCGTCTAGTTGATTTTCAGCGAGAAGTGAAAGTGCACTTAGACATGGAAGTATCGCCAGATACAATCGACAAATTCGTACCTCGATTTATCGTTCAACCGCTTGTTGAGAACGCTTACCATCATGGGTTATCGAAGTATGGCGGTATTTTGTGGATACAATCTTGGTTGGAAGATCCATATATCTGGATCAGTATTCGTGATAGCGGAGAAGGTATGAATGCAGAACGTTTGCAAGCTGTACAACAAGTGATTGATCAGATTCAAAAACCAAACATAGAATATGCTCTACATCCTTTATCACGATCAGAATCTACACATACTGATTTATCCGAAACAGCATCATCTGATTCAATCCCGTTAGAACACCAATCAAGCTCACCACCTGTACCTGCTATTTCAGGAATTGGTCTGACGAATGTAATACGCCGTCTGCAAATGATCTATGGTTCTTCGGTACAAGTACACATAGAAAGTCATCCTGGTGAAGGCACAGAAATTAAGATCGGATTGCCACATAGACAATAGAATTGATCCATAGCAGGAATAGTATTTTATATGGTAAGAGTAAAGGAGGTTTATGATGATGTATAGTGTCATACTGGTCGATGATAGCATGCCCGTACTTCATTATTTGTCTCGTGCTGTACCGTGGGAGCAACTTGGCTTTCAATTAGCAGGTTCTTTCAGCGATCCAGAGGAAGCGCTTACTTATGGACAGCAACATGCTCCAGATGTATTAATTACCGATATCGGAATGCCCAAGATAGACGGTATTCAATTGATTGCTTCACTCAAGCAGACACAACAATCGCTGATGTCGGTCATTATTTCGTGTCATGGAGAATTTGCCTATGCTCAGCAGGCGGTAAAGTTAGGAGTACAAGATTATTTGCTCAAAGAAAATCTAACAGCAGATCAATTAGTACCTATTCTGGAGCAGATTCGGCAACGTCTGGATCAAGCACAATCGCATTCCAGTGAACATCAACGTCTACAAGAAGATCATTTGCGACATCGGCTCTTAATTAAGCGCAAATTTACCAGTGAATTGCTGTCAGGCAGTATTCAAGACCCAGAGTATGGTATTCAGCGATTGACTCATTTTGGATTGGATACGCGCGGTAAAATGATTCTGCCGGTCTATTACACCGTAACAGCCAATGAAGAACGCAAACAGCGATTCCATGATCTGGATTTGCTTTCATTTACCGTTGAAAATATCGTTGAAGAAATTGTAGAACATTCAGGAACAGCAGTGCATTTAAGTAAAAGTCCTGGTGAAGGATTTGTCTGGTTTGCTTTGCCTGTTCGTTCAGGTGCGCAACAAGAAATGATTGTGCATGAAGTGATGTACCAGTTGATTTATAGTGTGCAGAAATTTGCCAAAGCCGAGATTGTGACGGTATGTGGTTCGAAGACACTGCACTGGCAAGAAGCCATGAACGATGCGATTCAATTACAAGCGCAAGCAGATCGTTATTTTTATTTACCACCTTCTACATTATGTGATTCTACGCATCGTTTAGATTTTCAAAAAGAAAGTGATCTGTTTGCTAATTATGGAACAGCAGCAGAATCATTAGCACTTGCATTATTGCCAGATGGAGAAATTAACCTCTGGATTAACAACTGGATTGAGCGCTTAAAGCAAGAACGGTATCATCCCGAAACGGTCAAAACATTTATGCTCAAATTAGCGATTGACTGGCAATTGAAGCAACAGCAATTGCATGAGCGACCGTTTGCGTTTTCTGTAGAAGAATTACATCGTGAAATGGGACATATTCGTCATATCCATGAATTGACTGAATGGATGAATATCCGTTTTGGAGCGCTGGCAGTGCTATCACGTGATTGGACTTTACAGGCCAATTGTCGTTCAGAAATTATTCATGCGCGTAACTATGTCGAACAACATATGAATCGTCTGGTGAAGTTAGAAGAAGTGGCTGAACATTTACATTTGAATGCCAGTTATTTCAGCCGTTTGTTCAAAAAAGAAACAGGTGAGACGTTTATTGAATATGCGACACGGGTCAAAATGCAACGTGCCAAAGAATGGATTACCGCAGGCAATGGAACGGTAGATGAAGTATCACAGATGTTAGGCTATCAGTACAAAAGCTATTTTCTGAAGCTATACAAATTGTATACAGGACATACTCCTGTCAAAAGCAAAGGGGATACGATATGAATACAACAGCACCTACTCACTGGCAAAGTGAAGCATGGAATTGGGTCGTTCAACAAACATCCACCACCGCACAAGCGATTCAAGACCATTTTCCCCATGTTGCTGAACAAGGTGAATATGATCGTAGAGAAGCAGAGTGGTGGACAGCAGGCTTTTGGCCGGGATTGTTATGGTTAGTTCAATCGACACCTTCGTCATTAACGTTAGCCACAGAAGCAGATTCAGCCTACGCTAAAGAAATGTCTACTGGCGAACAGGCTACAGAGCGAAGTAGCGCCTTATCATCCTGGGCGGAAAGTTGTGAAGTACAACTGGAACAATGTCTTCATGATCCTGAAAAAGTCGATCATGATCTTGGATTCACATGGTTACTTAGCGGTGTTGCCCATTACCGATTGTCAGGTAACACAGAATCACGTCGTCGTGGATTGTTAGCGGCTAATCTTTTAGCAGCAAGGTATAATGTACGTGGTCGTTATATTCGGGCATGGAATTTTGGTTCCCCTTTGATGGATACACGTGGAGTGGCAATTATAGATAGTATGATGAACCTTCCTTTGTTATATTGGGCATCCAAAGAAACAGGAGACCCTCGTTATCAAGCACTTGCTATGGAACATGCAGATACTGTAGCCAAAGAATTTGTGCGGGAAGATCATTCGATTTGTCATGCAGTTGAATTTGATCCTTGGACAGGGGAAAAGTTGAAAGAACATGGTGGACAAGGGTTTGCGCCAGGTTCAGCATGGGCTAGAGGAACCGCTTGGGCGCTTCACGGGTTTACGTTATCTTATGCCTATACAGGAGAACAACGGTATCTGGATATTGCCAAACAAACAGCACAATTTTTTCTGACTGAATTAGGCGAAGAGATTGTACCTTTTTGGGATTTTCGAGCACCGGATGAACATCGTATTGCATGGGATTCATCCGCCGCAGCAATCGCCGCTAGTGGATTGTTAGAATTGGCTCGTCATGTACCGGAAAATGAACAATCGTTTTATCAGCGCGCAGGTGAATTGATCGTGCAAGGATTGTATGAACAATTTTCCTCGAAAGAAATAGGTGGCGAAGGATTAATTGCCAAAGGAACCGTGCATTATCCAGAGCAGAAATATTTGAATGTCTCGATTATTTATGGAGATTACTTTTTTGCAGAAGCGTTAGTGAAGCTTCAAGGCAAGCAAGGGTTATTTACACCCGATGCTTATTAAGAGTATGATCTATCTAGTAGTCACGTAAATAGATTGACGATTATGATCATTTGTGGAACTATAAAAGGTATGGTTAGCGTACCTAATTCGCATTTCTGTAACTTACTATTGAACCGGGCGCATACTGTTGCCCGGTTTGTTGCTGTTACCATAACATCATATTTTAAAAATAAATCAAACGTAATAGGTATACACAATGATGAATAATAATGTATGACAGAGGAGAATCATCATGACGGAAGAAGAACGTACAGTTTTGGAACAACAATTAAATGAGTTATTAACACGATCAGAATGGACAGCAGCAGATACTCCTTTAATTGAACAATTATTGCATACATTACAGACCGTTTCAGCTGAAAATAAACGCCTGCGTACAGCACTTCTTAAAGCGAATGCACAACAACCGAAAATGTCTAGTCGTTTACGTGATGCGTTGTACGAATAAGCTACCTTTACACCCTACATGTTAACAATGCTCAAGATATGGTAGAATAGACGTGCCTTAAATCAGACCATACATTATAGATGATCACTGTTACCTGTGGCTTAGAGTATGTGTAAGTATGACAGGTCAAGCCTACTTAATGATAAAGATTGTACTTATATAGAAAAGAGAGTGACTATTAACCATGACAATTAATTGTGATATCGCAATACTAGGTGGAGGAACAGGCGGTTATGTCGCTGCTATTCGTGCTGCTCAATTAGGTAAAGAAGTAGTCATCATCGAACAGGATAAATTAGGCGGAACTTGCCTGCATCGTGGGTGTATTCCAAGCAAAAGCTTACTGCGTAGTGCAGAAGTCTATGCATTGATGCAAGACAGTGAAGATTACGGTATAGCCGCTGAAAATATTACATTACAATTTGCCAAAGTACAGGCTCGCAAACAAGGTATTGTCGATCAATTGCATCAAGGCGTACAGTATTTGATGCGTAAAAATAAAATCAAAGTGGTACAAGGTAAAGGGCGCGTTATAGGCCCATCGATCTTTTCTCCGCAAAGTGGGGCAGTGGCTGTGGAATATGAAGATGGCGAAATGGAAACGGTCGTTTCCAAAAATCTGATTATCGCTACAGGATCACGTCCTCGTGTACTTCCAGGTCTAGAAGCAGATGGTCAATTGATCCTCAATAGTGATCATGCACTTCAATTGGAATCTTTACCTGAATCCATGCTGATTGTTGGCGGTGGTGTGATCGGAATGGAATGGGCTTCAATGTTAAATGATTTTGGCGTGAAGATTACAGTGGTTGAAGCCGCTCCTCAAATTCTGCCTGCGGAAGATCAAGAAGTCGCTCGCGAATTACGCAAATTGTTAGAACAACGTGGTGTAACGATCTATACGGATGCCACCCTGTTAACAGATACATATGCGCCAGCAGCGGATCAACAGGAGCTATCGATTACGATTCGTCATCAAGAACAAGAGCATGTGTTAAAGGTATCGAAAGTATTCGTATCGATCGGTCGTCAAGCGAATGCTGAAAGTATCGGACTTGCGAATACCGATGTACAGATTGTGAACGGATTTATCAAAGTAAACAGCAAAATGCAAACGACAGAATCTCATATTTATGCAATCGGTGATGTGATTGGAGGACTGCAATTGGCTCATGCTGCAAGTCATGAAGGCATTGCCGCAGTCAATCATATCTGCGGAGAAGAAGTCCATTATAATCCGCTCCAAGTGTCTCGTTGCGTGTATACACGTCCAGAAGTCGCAAGTACAGGCATCACAGAACAAGAAGCTACCACTCAAGGAATCGATGTCAAAGTAGGCAAGTTTCCTTTCAAAGCGATCGGTAAAGCATTGGTCTACGGAGAAAGTGACGGTTTTGTGAAAGTCATTGCAGATCGCAATACCGATGATTTATTAGGTGTTCAGATTATTGGACCACAAGCCACAGACTTGATCAGTGAAGCGGCATTAGCACAATTCCTGAATGCAACGCCGTGGGAAGTGGCTCAGACTGTACATGCTCATCCAACACTTGCTGAAATTTTAGGCGAAGCAATGTTAGCTGTAGATGGCAAAGCGCTCGGAATGTAGTCTGATTTTTATTCTTTTTGACCCTATATACAACGATGCATAAGCGAAGATGGAGAAATCCGTCTTTTCTTTTTGCCCGGGATGTGATTATAATAGGTTTAGGCTCAAGTCTTAGTACCAGGTTTTAAGACAAGCACTAACCTATACTTGAAGCTTCATTATCCGATTGTTGAATAATCTGTTCCAGTAGCTTAAAATAACTGATCAAGGTTGTTGTAGTGACGGATGCATATTGTACAATCTTCTATTTTTATCAAAATGACAAGCCATCTCTAATACAGAGCTTGTCTAATTTTAAGGAGGTACCTGCTATGAAAGCGGAAGGTACTATTGACCAACAAACTAGACATGAACAAATTGGATTGACCGACGCTCAAGCGATCGAGATGTACAAATATATGCTTTTAGCACGTAAGTTCGACGAACGTTGTCATTTACTACAACGTGCAGGTAAGATCAATTTCCACGTATCCGGTGTTGGACACGAAGCAGCGCAAGTCGGTGCTGCATTTGCTCTTGATCGGGAAGAAGATTATTTTTTACCGTATTATCGTGATTATGGATTCGTTCTGTCTGTCGGTATGACAGCACGCGAATTGATGTTGTCTGCATTTGCCAAAGCGGAAGATCCGAATAGTGGTGGACGACAAATGCCAGGTCACTTTGGTAGCAAACGTCTACGTATTGTGACAGGTTCCAGCCCGGTAACCACGCAAGTTCCTCATGCAGTCGGCGTAGCACTTGCCGCCAAAATGAAAAAGAAAAAGTTGGTTTCTTTTGTCACGTTTGGCGAAGGTTCAAGTAACCAAGGTGATTTCCATGAAGGCTGTAACTTTGCTGGCGTACATAAATTGCCAGTGATTATGATGTGTCAAAATAACCAGTACGCGATCTCTGTACCTGCACATAAGCAGATCAGTGGTAAAATTAGTGATCGTGCACTGGGTTACGGATTCCCGGGTGTACAAGTGGATGGTAACGATGTGTTAGAAGTGTACCGTGTGACCAAAGAAGCGCGTGAGCGTGCGATCAACGGTGAAGGTCCTACATTGATTGAAGCGATGTTATATCGCCTTTCCCCACACTCTACATCAGATAATGATCTAGCTTATCGTACTCAAGAAGAAGTCGATGAGAATTGGAAAAAAGATAGCTTGCCTCGTTATAAAAAATACCTGATCGACTGCGGTATTTGGAGTGAAGAGCAAGATGCAGAACTAAGCAAAGAATACGTTCAAATCATGAAAGAAGCTACGGAATATGCGGACAATGCCCCTTATCCGCGTGCTGAAGATACATTACTGCATGTGTTTGCAGGCGATGAGGAGGGTAATCAGTAATGGCGATGATGGAATATATTGATGCCATTCGTCTAGCGATGAAAGAAGAAATGGCGCTGGATGATAACGTATTTGTTTTAGGAGAAGATGTAGGGCTTAAAGGTGGAGTATTTACCACGACCAAAGGGTTACAAGAACAATTTGGCGAAGACCGTGTATTGGATACTCCGCTTGCAGAATCTGCGATTGCAGGGGTTGCGATTGGAGCGGCAATGTACGGCATGAAACCTATTGCTGAAATGCAGTATTCAGACTTTATGTTGCCAGCAACCAATCAAATTATTAGTGAAGCAGCGAAGATTCGTTACCGTTCTAACAATGACTGGAGTTGTCCGATCGTTGTCCGTGCCCCTATTGGTGGCGGTGTATTCGGTGGTCTGTATCATTCACAATGTATGGAGTCGGTATTTTTTGGTACAGCAGGTTTGAAGATTGTAGCCCCTTATTCAGCGTATGATGCTAAAGGTCTACTGAAAGCCGCTGTCCGCGATCCTGATCCAGTACTCTTTTTTGAAAATAAAAAATGTTACAAATTGATCAAAGGTGATGTACCTGATGATGATTATGTGGTGCCGATCGGTGAAGCGAATCTGCTACGTTCAGGCGATGATATTACTGTCATCAGCTATAGCTTACCGTTACACTTTATTATGCAAGCGGCAGAAGAGTTAGAACAAGAAGAAGGCATTACTAGCCATGTTCTGGATCTACGTACGATTCAGCCATTGGATCGCCAAGCGATTATTGATGCAGCTCGTCATACAGGTAAAGTATTGATCGTGCATGAAGATAATTTGACAGGCGGTGTAGGCGGAGAAGTAGCAGCGATTATTGCGGAAGAATGTCTATTCGATCTGGATGCGCCGATTCGTCGCCTTGCAGGGCCAGACACACCACCGATGCCAATTAACCCACCTCAAGAAAAGTTCTTTATGCTCAACAAAGATAAAGTCAAAGTCGCTATGCGTGATCTTGCTTTATTTTAAAATAAACAACGATAGCGCGGATTGATATCTAGCGTATCTATACAAAATGTGAAAAGATGTTTGCATAGCAAAATATCTAATCCTTTAGGAGTGAAATCATATGTCTGCAAAAGGAAATCCGACAGATGTGGTTATGCCACAACTTGCGGAATCTCTCGTATCTGCAACGATTGCCAAATGGCTCAAACAGCCTGGTGAATCTGTAGATCAATATGAACCGATCTGTGAAGTCATTACCGATAAAGTAAATGCTGAGATTCCTTCTGTATTAGAAGGAATTATGGGCGATATTATAGCATTAGAAGGTCAAGAAGTAGCAGTGGGCGAAGTGATCTGTCAGATCATTACCGAACAAGCTCCATCAGCAGGTACCGACCATATTGCACCCGCTTCACCAGAAATTACAGTGCATGATGATCTACCTGCTGAGACAGTAGCTACACCTGCTACGACACCATCTTCGTCACCTGTAGCATCAACACGTCCTGCTGGTTCTGCTCCACGTTCTGCTGAATCTGGAAATGGATCGATGAGTGGACGCTATTCCCCTGCTGTACAGTCTCTTGCTGCTGAACATGGAGTGAATCTATCTGGTATTCAAGGTACAGGCGCAGGTGGACGTGTGACTCGTCGTGATGTACTCAAAGCATTAGAAAATGGAACTGCTCATGATCCTGTAGCATCAGCATCCAATAATAGCAATGCAGCCCAACAAGCACCTTCAACACCAAGTAATACGACTGCACCGACAGCGGCAAGTATGCCTGCGGCTTCCACAGAATATCAAGTGCGTCATTCAGGTATTCATTTATCAGAGACACCAGCTATTGCTAAGATCGTGATGGAAGAAGATCAGGCGAATCAATTAGGTCAAAGTGAACATTTGATCAATGTCACGCCACTTCGTAATGCGATTGCACGTAATATGCGCCAAAGTGTATCCGAGATTCCTCATGCATGGACAATGATTGAAGTCGATGTAACGAACCTCGTGATGCTGCGCAACAAAGTAAAAGATGAGTTCAAGCGTAAAGAAGGTATTAACTTAACGTATCTATCGTTCTTGCTCAAAGCCGTTGTGAACGCAATTAAAGATTATCCGATTATGAACTCTGTCTGGGCAGTGGATAAAATTATCGTCAAACGCGATATCAATATTGCGCTTGCTGTAGGTACAGAAGATTCAGTCATGACACCGGTTATTCACAAAGCGGATCAAAAAAATATCGCAGGTCTTGCGCATGAAGTAGAAGATTTGGCACGCCGTACTCGTGATGGCAAGCTCAAATTGGACGATATGCAAGGCGGTACATTTACGGTTAATAATACAGGTTCATTTGGTTCGATTCTGTCGTATCCGATTATTAACTATCCACAAGCAGCGATTTTGACCTTTGAATCGATTGTCAAAAAACCAGTTGTGATTAACGATATGATTGCTGTTCGCTCGATGGCTAATCTATGTCTGTCTTTAGATCATCGTATTCTCGATGGTGTCATCTGCGGACGTTTCTTACAACGCGTTAAAGATAATTTGGAAAGTTATAATACCGATACAAAGTTGTATTAAGCACTTGAATACGGTAAATTAAGATAAAAGGTACACAACAATAGAATAGTCATCAGGGAAGGGACGTGTCTGCATATGAGTAAATTCATTCAAGTCTCCTATACGCCCTCGATGGATTACGCGCAAGCGTGGGAGAAGCAGAAGGAGATTGTTCGCGGGGTTGATACCGGTGAGCAAGAGGAACACCTTCTGCTTCTTCAGCATCCACCGACGTATACTATTGGCTCTCAGCGTCATCCAGAGCATTTGTTATGGAACGAAGAAGAGCTGGCAAAGCGAGGCATTACACTGTTTCAGATTGATCGAGGCGGTGATATTACATACCATGGCCCTGGACAGTTAGTCGGTTATCCGATTCTGTTACTGGATGCCGCCAAAGGCATAGATCCACACCGATATCTGAGAACATTGGAACAGGTGATTATTGATTATTTAGCAGAACAAGGCATTGAAGCCGGACGCAAAGAAGAATATACAGGCGTATGGATTGGTGATCTCAAAATCGCGGCGATAGGCATTAAATTTAACAAATGTCGTCATCGTAAAGGGTTTGTTACCAGTCATGGATTTGCGTTTAATATTTCTTCGGGGATTCAAAATGAAGGGTTTAGCGGTATTGTTCCTTGTGGCATTGAACAATATGGAGTGACTTCGCTTGAAGATATTACCGGCCGTACTTTTACCGTTGAGCAAGTGGCACAGGAGATATTGCCACATTTTATGCGCCATTTTGAGTATGCACAGCCGGAAGAACCATTATTCTTATAAAAACGGTTGAATGACCATCAGTAAAGTAGAACCGACCATTGCAATCAACATGATATAAATAAAGACTTTGAACCATTTTTTCTTTTCCATAAGTGTACTCCTTTATGTCTATAAAATAGGGATCGGTCAACAGAACCCATTCTCTTCATCATACCGATTATAAGGCTATTTTGCAAAAGGAGTCACTGCAATATGTGTATATTTACGTAAACTCAAAGGAGCGAATATTGTGATATCTGAATCCCGTTTAATTGAAGAATTTAAAGAACTTGTACAAATAGATAGTGAAACTAAACAAGAGCGTGCAATCGCAGATCGTTTGACAGAAAAGCTAATTGCACTTGGCTTTACCGTTATTGAAGACGAATCAGCTGCCAAAACAGGACATGCCGCAGGTAACTTGATTGCGACACTACCGGCTAATACTGATAAATCTATTCCTAAATTATTTTTTACTTCTCATATGGATACGGTAAAACCGGGTATTGGAATCGTGCCTGTGATGGATGCAGAAGGTTATATTACCAGCTCAACGGATACCATTTTAGGAGCAGATGACAAAGCAGGCATCGCTGCTCTTTTTGAAATGATTCGAGTGTTAAAAGAACAAAATATAGAGCATGGTCAGATTCAGTTGATTATTACCGCAGGTGAAGAATCCGGTCTGATGGGCGCACGTTCTATGGATTCCTCTCTCGTGGATGCAGATTTCGGTTATGCGCTGGATTCTAACGGAACAGTGGGAACGATTGCGGTTGCTGCGCCTACGCAAGCACGTATCGTGATGGAGATTTTCGGCAAATCAGCTCATGCAGGTGTCAATCCTGAAGATGGCATTAGTGCGATCCAAGTGGCAGGCAAAGCGATTTCACGAATGAAATTAGGACGAATCGATCACGAGACGACTGCGAATATTGGTAAATTCGAAGGCGGCGAAGCGACCAATGTTATCTGCGACTATGCACGCTTGGAAGCAGAAGCACGCAGTCTGGTGCACGAAAAAGTAGTAGTACAGTTAGCAGCGATGAAAGCATCGCTTGAAAATACATGTGCAGATTTTGGCGCTACAGGTAAATTTCAAAGTGTGATTGTATATCCGGGCTTCAAATTTACAGAAGATGATGCTGTTGTTCAATTGGCGCAACGTGCCGCAAGTAAATTAGGTGTACCGAATGATATTTTCCATACCGGTGGAGGCAGTGACGCTAATATCTTCAATAGCTTTGGAATTCCAACAGCCAATCTAGCGGTCGGTTATGAATTTATTCATACAACAGATGAGCGTATTCATAAAGACGAATTAGTACGTGCGGCACATCTAGTAACTGAAATTGTACGTGAAACATCCCAGTTAACGAAGTGGAAATAAGACGATATAGCATTCAACGATAAATGATACGTGGAGGAATTGAGATGACAGCGAATAAAGCTTTAGACGAGATTACATTATCCACCGAATCGATTTTTGAAGGGAAAGTCATATCTTTACAAGTGGATACTGTAGAACTTCCAAATGGAAATACGAGTAAGCGCGAGATTGTTCGCCATCCAGGAGCGGTAGCAGTACTGGCTATTCATAACGATCGTATGCTTGTAGTAGAGCAGTATCGTCAAGCACTCGGTCGTACCGAAGTGGAAGTTCCTGCTGGCAAATTGGAAAAAGGGGAACAGCCAGAGGAAGCCATCAAGCGTGAACTGGAAGAAGAAACAGGATATCGCTGTGAGCAAGTGACTTTGTTGAATTCTTTTTATACATCGCCCGGCTTTGCGGATGAGATTATCCATCTCTATCTTGCTGAAGATCTACAAGCAGGTGAGCTAAATCCAGATGACGATGAATTTCTAGAAGTGACCGAGATTACACTTGAAGAAGCATATGAACAGATTCGTGAAGGACATATTAGCGATGCGAAGACGATTATGGCGGTACAAGCTTGGCATCTGATCAAAGTTACAGGAAAACCTAGTCTGTGAGTGAATTGCAATCGATCTATGCTGATCTTCATATTCATATCGGTAGAAGTGAAGATGGACAACCGGTGAAGATCAGTGGTAGCCGTAATCTGACTTTTGCTAATATCGCCAAAGAATCTTCAGAACGCAAAGGAATCGGATTAACAGGAATTATCGATTGTCATTCACCTGGAGTACAACAAGATATTCGTAACTATATTGCCAGCGGTGAAATGGTTGAAATCGCTGGTGGGGGCATTCGTTATCAAGATACTACCATTCTACTCGGTTCAGAAATCGAGATACGTGAGCCGGGTTATCATGAAGCTCATGTGCTGGTTTATTTTCGCGATCTAGCCACAATCACGGACTTTAGTCAATGGATGAGCAAGCATATGAAAAATGTTCAATTAAGCTCTCAACGTCTACATGTGTCTTTTCAGGAACTGCAAGAGCAAGTCAAACAACGAAATGGTATTTTTATGCCTGCTCATATGTTTACTCCGCATAAAGGCATCTATGGAAGTACCGTAGCGCAGATGAGTGAAGTATTGGACTTGAATAGCATCGATGGTGGAGAACTGGGACTAAGTGCAGATACGACAATGTCCAGTTATATTAGTGAACTTGATCCGTATCCGTTACTTACCAATTCAGATGCTCACTCGCTTGGCAAAATTGGACGTGAATACAACCTTTTTGCGATGCGTGAAGCAAGCTTTGATGAATGGGTGGCTGTACTTCGGGGAGAAAACGGTCGCCATGTTATGGCTAATTACGGACTTGATCCTAGACTTGGTAAATACCATCGTACGTATTGTACCAACTGTAACAGTATTATAGATGATGCTTCTCCTGCAATTGAGCGTTGTCCTTATTGCGGTAGTACCAAGCTTACTATAGGTGTGATGGATCGGATTCTACAGATTGCCGATCGTGAGCAACCTGTTGTGAATGCTCATCGTCCACCGTATCATTATCAGGTGCCATTGTCGTTTATTCCAGGGCTAGGGCCTGCTAAGATGAACCGTTTGCTTGCAGAATACGGTACAGAGATGAATATCTTACATCAGACTTCTATAGAGCAATTAACAGATATCGTAGGTGCTGAAATTGCTTTGTTGATTGTACAAGCAAGAAACGGAGAACTACAGTTAAGCTCAGGTGGCGGCGGAACATATGGCAAAGTTATGGCGAAGCCAGAGAACAGAATATAGACGTTACAAAATCAGGGATTTGCTTTGAATTGGAAGCAAACACACGTGTTCTAAAAAGTTTGACTTTGTCAAAGAATTCCCCCTATAATAATAGAAGTGAGCATTTACACGATGCAGTGATTTCCACAGGGGGAGGTATAGAATGGAAGCACGGATCGATAAGATTAAACAGCAATTACAATCCAAAGGTTATAAATTAACGCCCCAGCGGGAAGCCACCGTTCGAGTGCTTCTTGAGAATGAAGAAGATCATCTAAGTGCAGAGGATGTCTTCATGTTAGTGAAGCAGAAAGCTCCCGAAATCGGTCTTGCCACTGTTTACCGTACCCTTGAACTTCTGAGTGAACTGCATGTCGTGGAAAAAATCAACTTCGGTGACGGTGTAGCGCGTTATGATTTGCGTACCGACACCAGCAAGCACCATCATCATCATCTTATATGCGTGCAATGCGGAAGTATGGATGAGATCCGCGAAGATTGGCTAGGACCACTAGAAGAACGATTGGATAAAGAATTCGATTTCACGGTTCTGGACCACAGACTCGATTTTTACGGAATTTGTTATCGTTGTAAAGACAAAAACGATATCAACAAAGACGAAAAACCTGACAACTAAAATGGATACCAGAGACTCTCGCCCGATATTTGGCTGTTCGGGAGAGAGTCTTTTTGCCGTAACCATTCCTATGAAGGGACCTGATTTCTGATGAATGAACATTTAGAGACATTTATCCGCTATTTGACGGAAGAAAAAGCATTATCTCGAAATACATTAGAATCGTATCGACGAGATTTGAATCAATTTCTGGAATTTGCTAGACAACGTGATTTGCAATTACCCGATCAAATTCGTAAAACACATATCGCCCTTTTTCTAGGAGAAATGAGACAGATGGGCAAAGCATCATCCACGATTACAAGGATGACTGTTTCGATCCGTTCATTCTGCCAGTATCTGGTGAGACAGGGCATGATTCAGCAAGATCCTTCAATACATATGGAAGCGCCCAAAGCAGAAAAGCGTCTACCGAATGTGATGACGATTGAACAAGTCGGACATTTGATTGATGCACCTGATCGCCAATCACCGCAAGGTCGACGTGATCGTGCGATGCTGGAATTGTTATATGCTACAGGGATACGCGTTTCTGAACTGATTTCGATCAATGTGGACGATGTGCGTCTGGATTTGAAGTTTTTACGCTGTGCGAATAATGCAGGCAAAGAACGGATTATTCCGATTACAGGAGTCACCGTGAAGCGTGTAGGTGAATATATAGAACAGGGTCGTCAGCAACTCATTCGTAATCATCCTGAAGAACTGGCACTCTTTGTGAATCAGCTTGGCACAAGACTTACACGACAAGGCTTTTGGAAAATGATCAAAAAGTATGCTCGTGAAGCTGGGATTGAGGCAGATATTACACCTCATACATTGCGTCATTCTTTTGCGACCCATCTGTTAGAGAGTGGAGCCGATTTGCGTTCGGTACAAGAAATGTTAGGACATGCTGATATTTCCACAACTCAGATTTACACACAGGTATCCAAGAAGAATATGAAAGATGTGTATGAAGCTCATCATCCGCGTGCCAATGTAACCTGATTCATCATCGAATAAGGAGGCATTGATCATGACACAATCAGACACACGTTTTAAACGAATTAGCGTTATCGTGATGGATAGCGTAGGAATTGGCGAATTACCTGATGCATCGAAGTTTGGTGATAAAGGTGCACATACATTAGGTCATATTTTGGAACAAGTTCCAGAGATCCAGATTCCTCATTTGCAACAATTGGGGTTGGCGAATATTACGTCTTTGGCCCCCCTTGAGCCAGCAGAACACCCACAAGCTTCTTATGGTAAACTGGCACAGACCTCTATTGGCAAAGATACGATGACCGGCCACTGGGAAATGATGGGCTTGCAAATCAGTTCTCCTTTTAATACGTATCCACACGGGTTCCCTCAGGATCTCATCACTGAGCTAGAGAAGCTTACCGGTAGACGTGTAATCGGTAACAAATCAGGTGCAGGGTTAGATATGATTGAACAATACGGGGAAGAACAGATGAAAAGTGGAGCATGGATCATTTATACCTCTGCTGACAGTGTGATGCAGATTGCGGCTCATGAAGATATTATTCCACTGAATAAACTGTATGAAGCATGTAAGATAGCACGTCAACTTACGATGTCGCCTGAACATTCGGTAGCACGTATTATTGCACGTCCTTATCGCGGAGCGCCTGGGCAATTTGTACGGACAGCGAACCGTCGTGATTTTGCTGTCAATCCACCTGAACCTACGGTATTGAATACATTGCAGAATTTTGGATACGATGTTATTTCTGTTGGCAAAATCAATGATATTTTCTCAGGGCATGGGATTACAGCTACCCATCCTACCCGTGGTAATGAAAATGGAATTCAAGTGACGATGGACGTGTTACGTCAAGATTTTAACGGATTATTGTTCACCAATCTGATTGATTTTGATTCGTTATATGGACATCGTCGTGATCCACTAGGATATGCCAAAGCACTGGAACAATTCGATCAAGCGTTACCTGATATATTATCTACTATCGGTGAACAAGATTTGCTGATTATTACCGCAGATCATGGGAATGATCCGGTACACAAAGGAACCGATCATACACGCGAGTATGTCCCTTTGTTAGTCTACAGTCCATCACTACAACAGTCTGTTGATCTAGGCATCCGGGCGACGTACAGTGATATCGGTGCAACGATCGCAGATAATTTTAGAACAGGTGGTCCATTGCACGGTGAAAGCTTTTTAGATAAATTAAAGTAAGATTGATCTGACTACGGATTTAAGATATTCATTTTATATAGCATAGATATTCAAGGAGGATACTTTAATGACAACTATTACACAAGCAACGATTCAAGAAGCAGCTGCTTATATTCGCAGTCAAAGTGATATCAAACCAGAGATCGGACTTATTTTGGGATCAGGATTAGGTGTGTTGGCGGATTTGATCGAAGATAGCGTAGCGATTGACTATCATCATATTCCACATTTTCCTGTATCGACTGTAGAAGGTCATGAAGGCGAATTATTGCTAGGTACGATTCAAGGTCGTCCTGTTGTTATGATGAAAGGTCGCTTCCATATGTACGAAGGATACGGCCCTGAAGTAACGGCATTCCCTGTACGTGTGATGAAAGAATTGGGTATTTCTACATTGCTGGTAACCAACGCAGCTGGCGGAGTAAATACTTCGTATGAGCCAGGTGATTTGATGGTATTGAGCGATCATTTGAATATGACAGGTCGCAATCCATTGATCGGACCTAACGATTCGGCTCTAGGTGTACGTTTCCCTGATATGTCAGAAGCGTATAGCCGTCGTCTACGTGCGGTGTTCAAAGAAACAGCTGCACAACAAGGATTAAAAATTCAAGAAGGTGTCTATGCTGGATTGCTTGGTCCAACGTATGAGACGCCTGCTGAGATCGTTATGCTACGTACATTAGGCGCAGACGCAGTAGGTATGTCTACCGTGTCAGAAACGATTGTAGCGCGTCATGCAGGAATTGAAGTTCTCGGTATTTCTTGTATTACCAATATGGCGGCAGGTATTCTGGATCAACCGTTATCTCATGATGAAGTGATGGAGACAGCAGACCGTGTTCGAGATCAGTTCTTGAAATTGGTATTGGCGATTATTCCTCAAATGTAATTGAATGTGGTTGGGTTGAAGATGGCTGTGCGGGGGAGTTAGACCGCTATAGGAAAAGAATTATTCTTGCCGTCGCTGGTGAAATGGAATCCCTTGATTGGACTGCTAGGCAGTCGGGATTCCACTTCAAAGGCGACTTTCAGAACAATTATTTTCCTTTCGCTCCGAGGTGGGAGCACAGTCATGAGATAAACGCCAACTTTTTGGTGGGTTGGCAGGTAGTGCGGTGGGAGTAAATAGAGGATATGGTCATGTGAAAAAGCTTCTGAATCCTATTTATAGGATTGGAAGCTTTTTTCGTTATTAGATGATATGGAAAGGGTGTAGTATTTGAGAGAGTTTGAGTTAGATGGAGAAAATACTGATAAACTTATGATTCTCCTACATCAGGGTCAGGGGCTACTGTGGGTTGATTGGGTACGGACTCTGGTGTAGGTGTTGGAGAAGGGTTGGAATTTTCTGTTGTTATTTCTGTTGCTGGTGATGGAGCGGCAGTGTCTGGACTGGTTAGTGTTAAGGTATCGCCTTTGTCATTAATATTAACGGCTATGCCTGTAAGCTGACTGATTAATGATGTTGGGACATATACGGTTCCGTCTAGATTTATTGGTGTGCCTTGAAGAGTTGACGATACGCCGTTGATCTCAGTTGCTTTTTGATTCAATGTAAATGTGGCTGTACCGGAAGCGCTGGATGTTGCTGTAATGGTCTGGTTCGCTTGATCCCAGAAAAAAGCAAATCCGTATGGAGTCAGCAAAGGTTTGTATGAGATATACGTGACTTTATTTTGAATAAAAGCAGGGATTTCTTTTTTGACATTCACTCCATCTAAAGTAACATTTAAAGATCGGCGTGATTGATTAGATGGTGGTGGCGTTGGTGTGGTCGGTGAAGCAGGTGTATTTGGATTCTTTTTCAACCAGAGTGAATAGCCTTCTTGTGCAATCCAAAGCCCTACTTTTTTATTGCGTCGCCATTCTTCGTTAAAAGCAGATAGGGGCAAGTTGGTTTCACCTGTTTTGATACCAATTTCCGGTGTAAAAGCAGGTCTACCAAACGTAGTGATAAACCAATCGGTATATCCGCCACCCGAAGGATTATTATTTGGGCGTACTTGGCGATAACCTGTAAACGTAGTGAATATATTAGCCAAACGTTTATCTCGACTTAGATTCTGTGTAAGCGTATGGAAGTTCCAGTAGAGAATACGACCGGCTGAATGATACGATACGGCGATTTCAGGATCAATATCGTAGGTGAATGAAGTGGTTGCTTGATTTTCAGCAGTCTGTACAGCAGTGGTTCCTTTATGATTTTTCCAAAATGGATATGGAATATTATCTTCAATCGTGCTCCAATATGCATCATATTGACGATTCGGATCAATACCTTGTGCATTGGCTTTCCAGCGTTTGAAGTTGGTACTACCCCCATTCATTTTGACTAAAGCTTGTCGAACCGAAGCCGGAAAAGCACTTGTTCCTTGTTGTTGCAAAGTTACTCCATCAGGATTAACCATCGGTACAAACCAAATGGTGGTTCGATCTAAAATTTGGCGAGTATTATATCCTTCAAAAGGTCGATTGGCGGTATACGCTATCGCATATTGTTCTAACATGTACATATTGATTGTCGTTGTCATCCATTCACGAGCATGATGAGAACCGTTAATAAATACGGTTGCTTGTCCATGCCCAAGTCCAACTGCCCAGATATCACGACCATACTTGGTTTTACCAATAGATTTGTACTGAATCAAGTCAGGATATTTCTGAGCCAATGACTGAATATGTCGGGTCATGGCTGCATATGTATACGTGACAGACGGGTTAACTACCGTGCTACTTGCTGCTTCAGCTTGGCTTTGGAACAGCAGAGTAGGGACAAATAGTATAAATGCAAGCATAAGACATCCAATCTTTTTCAATGCCATCCTCCTCTAGAAAAATGATATACAATTGTTAGTACCCTAAATGTTTAAAATCCTTGATTTAACGGTATATTAGAGTGTCTCTCTCAAGAATAGTAGCATCTTATTTGAAGTGACGTAAATGCTTATTTTTTCCATATGTAAGTACATTAATAAGCAAATCCATTCATTGGAATCTCACATAAAACACAAATGTTCAGCAAAATAGTCCATTCTGCTATAATATGCACAATGGTTATACTGACTATACACTTCAAGTGAATGAACGGAGGACAACAGATGTATTTACATGGAACAAGTCAAATTAATGATCAAGGTCATCTTGTGATCGGTGGTTGTGATACCGTTCAACTTAAAGAACAATATGGTACGCCTTTATATATTATGGATGAGCATTTAATTCGTAGTCGTTGTCAGGAGTATATGCAAGCTTTTCAAGCATCAGGATTAACTTTTCAAGTGGCGTATGCTAGCAAAGCATTCTGCACGATGGCGATGTGCCGGATTGTAGAAGAAGAAGGATTGTCGATGGATGTAGTATCTGAAGGAGAACTGTATACAGCAATGCAAGCAGGATTTCCTGTTGAACGCATTCATTTTCACGGAAATAACAAAACGCCAGATGAATTAGAAATGGCTTTGGATGCAGGGATCGGTTGCTTTGTTGTCGATAACTTTGTGGAGTTACAAGTGTTAAATGCGATTGCGGCTTCTAAAAAAATGATGCCTAATATTCTGTTACGGGTGACTCCGGGTGTAGAAGCACATACTCATGAATACATTTCGACCGGTCAAGAAGATTCCAAATTCGGATTCGACGTCGGGAACGGAACAGCTTATCAAGCGGTGAAAGAAGCTCATTCACTGGAACATGTCAAATTATTAGGGATTCATTCTCATATCGGATCACAGATTTTTGAAGTGGATGGTTTTCAAGTAGCGGTTGAACGTGTAGCTGCATTTGCACTTGAAGTACAGCAACAAGAAGGCATTTCATTTACAGTCATTAATCTGGGTGGTGGATTCGGTATTCGCTATACATCCGAAGATACGCCGCTTCAAGTATCTGAATATGTAGAAGCAATCACCACAGCGGTTAAAGAGCACTTTTCCAAATTAGAAGGAGCATTACCGCAAATCTGGGTAGAGCCCGGTCGTAGTATCGTTGGGGATGCAGGAACAACGTTATACACAGTAGGTTCTAACAAAGATATTCCCAATGTACGCAAATATGTATCGGTTGATGGCGGTATGACAGACAATCCACGTCTAGCTCTGTATGAAGCGAAATATGAAGCTGTGATTGCCAATCGTGCCAATGATGAAGCAACAGAATTGGTATCGGTCGCTGGTAAATGTTGTGAAAGTGGCGATATGCTCATCTGGGATATTGAACTGGCTTCGCCTGTAGCAGGCGATCTGTTAGCAGTAGCATGTACAGGGGCTTATAATTATTCTATGGCAAGCAATTACAATCGGATTCGTCGCCCGGCAGTCGTCTTAGTTAAAGACGGCAAAAGTGATGTGATTGTAGAGCGGGAAACATTTGAAGATATTACAAGCAATGATGTGATTCCAGCTCGTCTAACTCGTACAACGATCACTACGTAGAGACTGAATCTTATTTATATGATTAGTATCTAATGTATGAAAATGTTTATCATGATTGTACAGATGGTGACTCTATATATCGGTATCATGAACGGAATGTAGCGAAAAAGAAGTGAACATGCCTTTGCGCAGAATCGCTTTTCATAGTAAACTAAAGAGGATGCTGTCCTACAGATCTATTTCTCGCTTAATCGTACTCTGGTGAAGTAGAGGCATGCGTCCTAATTTCTGTTTTTAATTGAGAGGAGATTTATTATATTATGTCTAAACAAGCGAACATCAAACTTGCAAACGGTGGAGAGATCGTTATCGACCTGTTTGATCAAGATGCACCGAATACGGTTGCTAACTTTGAAAAATTAGCAAATGATGGTTTCTACAACGGATTAACATTTCACCGTGTAATCCCTGGTTTCGTAGCTCAAGGTGGATGCCCTAACGGTACAGGTACTGGTGGACCAGGCTACACAATCAACTGCGAAATCAACCCGAACAAACACGAGCGCGGTTCTTTGGCTATGGCTCATGCAGGACGCAATACAGGCGGAAGCCAGTTCTACATCTGCTACCAACCACAACCACACTTGGATGGACAACACACTGTGTTTGGTAAAGTAGTTAAAGGTTTGGAATATGTTGATGCTCTTAAAGGCAGCGACAAAATGGAAACTGTTGCAATTGTAGAAGCGTAAGCTTTTTTCAAGAACAATAGCTTCACTTTTTTATCATCAAGAACTTGTTCTCTTTAGAGAGCAGGTTCTTTTTTTATTCATTTTGACTTTATTCCCTTTGATGTGAATAATGGTATGTATCGAAACAATTGGATAAAAAAGGAAGTCGAGCCGATGAATATTAATCATGCTGAACATCCTGTACAGCTTTTAATAGCATGCGATACCGAGGAGAAGCAATCTCAAATCGATCTCAAACTTTTTGTTGTTCGCAAAGAGAAAGAAGCTGACCATTATTATCGGAGCAAGGTGATTACATTAGCAGAAGAAGTCACCAGCTGGTTAAAAGATCAGTTAATTCGTTCTTTTAAAAGCTTTCAGCAACCAGAAGGTGATGAATCTAAGTTTGCGGTCAGTGATTATCATTTGGAAGTACAAAAAAATGAGCAACTGGCTAAGCTAGTGATCCAAGAACAACATAGTACATTGAATGCGCGCAAAAACGGTCTACTGCATGCATTAACAGAAACAGATCAAAGTATTGAAGAACGGGATACCCATTTTCAAATCATACGATTAGATATAGAACAACATAAAGTATATTGTTGCTTTTATCGTAAACCCAAAGTAGGAACCAAAAAGAGAAGATTAGCGATAAAAGACTCCAATGTGTTTCATTTTGTCAGCGATGATTTGTTAGAATTAGGTGGGAAAATAGATTTTTTTATCTTCAATAATGAGATCTATATTTCCAATCTGTTATCTTTTGAAAATATGTTTGATTATCGTGATCATATTAACGAAGCTAGAGATTATAATCTGCATCAAATTGTGAATCTTCCTTTTTTTGCCGCAGAAGAGTCCAATAAAGACATATTTGAGCAACATTGCAAGCAACATGTGTATTCTAGAAGTCTGGCACAATTGAGCGCAGACAATATAGCAGCGTTAGAGGATAATTTTGAAGAACGATGTGATGAGCTGAAATTAATTAGAAAAAGGTTACCTCGAAATGCTCAAAAAGCAGAAGAATATAGAAAAAAATATGCCGCGATCTGGGAGTTATATTCGTTTCTGGATCTGGAACATTACCAAATCAAATATGAACCTGATCAAAAACCAACCACTTTAATTCATTTTTTTGCTGATAAAATAAAACAATCTTTTTTAACTAAAAACTTTAGTATTGCTGTAGATATAGATCCATTAGAGAATGATTCATAATTTACAAATTGGAGAAGGAGACTGATAATGTGGTCTAAAAAAGAGCAACTTATTTTATGGATAACCGCTTATTTTCCACTTCTGTTTTTAATTGTCGCTGGATTTTTGTATGAAAATAATCTTCTACCTTCATGGCTTCAGAAGAAAAATGTAGCGTTATGGTTTGCTCATCAATGGACAGGTGAAGCACTGTTTATCATCATTGTATTGGTGTTGTCTATTGTATTGTACCGGATTGTGATTGTATGGTTGCTGGCTGGTATAGAACAAAAGTTATTGTC
This sequence comes from Paenibacillus nuruki, assembly GCF_001721045.1. Lineage (GTDB taxonomy): Bacteria > Bacillota > Bacilli > Paenibacillales > Paenibacillaceae > Saccharibacillus > Saccharibacillus nuruki. The sequence goes on from NZ_MDER01000043.1 coordinate 32,248, forward strand.
TAAAAAGGTCGGAAATCAATATGCTGTGCGCCACTTTGAGAAATTATCAGCTAGCGAATATTCTTTCTTTTTGATCACATTATTATTGCCTCGTATTGCATTAGATTATTCATCAATCATGAATGTAGCTCTTTCTTTATTAGTGATTATTTTTATTATTTCTGTGTATGTCAAAACAGATACGATCTCTTCATGCCCACTATTTTTTGTATCAGGCAGACAGGTGCTAAAAGGCATCATTTCAGAGCATACATTAGAAGAAGAACGTGAACATCCCGAGTATCGTAAACATGTGATCTGTCTTGTAAAAGAAAAAGATTTGGATTTGTCGACTTCATATAGAGGGCAACATCTAGTGAGCAATATGTATATGATTGCTAAAGAAAACTCTATCAAGTACATTAAATAAATAGATCTATGAAATAAAGGAGAATGATCAATGGCAGGCACATTATTTACACATGGAACATTTGCATTTAGTACTCATCTTCAACCCGATGCAGATGCAATCTACATAGACAATGGCATTATTCAGGCGATTGGTACCACTTCAGAATTATCACTACAGTTGTCTGGCAAAGACTATCGCCAAGTGGATTGGGATGGTGCTCATGTATTGCCCGGATTAACGGATTCTCATATGCACTTGTCGATGCACGGAATGAAGTTATCGATGCTCGATTTCTCAGAAGTGACATCCAAAGAAGAAATGATCAGCCTGATTCGTCAGCGTGTAGCTATGACACCAGCAGGGCAATGGATTGTAGGCTTGAACTGGAATGAAAATAACTTTAACCCACCGATTCCACCTTTACGAACAGAGCTAGATGAGATTACAACAGAGCATCCTATTTACCTGACGAGAACGTGTTTTCATGCTTTTCTAGGCAACAGTCTAGCCTTTGCCAGAGCAGGGGTAACCTCTTCTTCACCAGATCCTGAAGCAGGCTCCTATGGTCGTGATGAAGCAGGAGAATTAAATGGCTGGATTTATGAAGAAGCTTCAGCGGCTTTTACCGCAGTACAACCAGAACCTGATTATAATACCAAAAAAGAAGCGATTCGGTGCGCTTGTCAGGATGCGCTTCGATTGGGATTAACAGCGTCACATACGGAAGATTTACGGTTTTTGGGAAGTATAGAGACCATGTTGCAGATTTATCGTGAATTGCATGCAGAAGGGCTACATTTCCGAACACATCAATTGATTTTTTATACTCATTTACAAGAAGCGCAAGCATTGGGCTTACGAGCAGGGGACGGAGATGAATGGTTGCGCATTGGTGCAGCCAAATTGTTCTCAGACGGAGCGATTGGTGGACGTACGGCGCTACTCCAACAACCGTATAGCGATGCACCTCACACACGAGGAATGGCAATTCATACAACTGCTCAATTGAATGAAATTACATCGTATGCACGTTCGCTTGGTTATCCGATTGCGGTACATGCGATCGGGGATGGAGCAGCTGACCTTACTTTATCGGCGATGGAAGCTCATCCACTGCAAGGCATTTCCCATTTACCAGATCGATTTATTCATGCTCAAGTACTGGATCAATCATTGCTAAAGCGTATGACTCAATTGCCACTGATTGCAGATATTCAGCCTCGATTTGTAGCCAGTGATTTCCCATGGGTGATGGAACGTGTGGGTGCAGAGCGTACAGATTATTTGTATGCTTGGAAAAAGTTAATAGACGCAGGAGTAATCTGTGCTGGTGGAAGTGATGCACCGATCGAGCCACTTGATCCGATGCTTGGTATTCATGCGGCTCTCACTCGTCGCAAACCTCATAGTGCAGAGCCTGTAGAAGGCTATTTACCGCAGGAGCGACTGACTATAGCGGAAGCTGTACATTTATTTACAGTCGGTAGTGCACAAGCGGCAGGCGAAGAACAAGAGCGAGGAAGTATTCAAGTTGGCAAAGCCGCTGATTTTACAGTACTGGATCGAGATATCGCAACAGATTCAGAGTCTTTGTTGCAGACTCAAGTTAAGATGACCATTGTTAATGGACATATCGCTTATCAAGCCTAGTAAACTGTAGTTATTCTATTTAGCACATCATGAACTCAAAAAACACCTATACATGATCTGCTTTTTTGGACAGAGCTTATGTATAGGTGTTTTTTTATATTGGATTAACGAATAATATGGTGTTGCAAAAAATCTAAAAAGTCTTGTTGCATGGTGCCGAGTGGCAAGATTTTTTTGATGATTCGAAACCGCCAACGTTGATCGTTACTTTGAAATGACCATAAAGCATCTTTCTATGTGAATAATAAAGAACTTACAATGGGCAACAACATACATTATCTAACTATAAAAAAGTCAATTTATTATACAATATTAGTAATAGACAAGTCATGCGACAAGTCATTTTCACAAGAATAATCGTCATGTGACTATCTATAAAAAAGTTGAAAATGGAGCTTTCTTGATTTTTAATTGTTTCGATGATATGATTTCAGCATCACAGCAAAATCGTGATTATAATTTCATACGTTATCCTTCGGGGCGGGGCGCAATTCCCCACCGGCGGTGTTGAGATCAAGTTTGTATAGGTCTCTAAGTCCGTGACCCGGCTATGTGTTGTATAATCATAGACGGTGGATCTGGTGAGAATCCGGAGCCGACAGTATAGTCTGGATGGGAGAGGGATACAGAAGTCGCTTGCATAGCGATTTCTGAATTAAGATGCACTTATTTGAGTGTATAGTTTACTATTTTCAGGAAGCAATAATCTGTGGATAACAGGTTTATTTGGTCTCTGATGATAGTCTATATATTGAAAATATGTTGATATTGGATCAGTGGATCAAGCTGAGCCGATAGTAGATATACAGTTTTGTGCTGTACATTTACAGACATACGATCGCCATCAAATAAGCACATTCCATTCTTACTCCTATACATGAAGATGTTAAGCCCTGTAAACATTCGGATATTATTCCGGTTTACAGGGCTTTTTGCTTGTCATTGTATCATTTTAACCTTTATAATTTAGTTATTAAATTATGAATAGTAACTAAATATGAGGATACGAATATGTGAAATCATTACCGTATAGATGATCTATTGCATGGTGCGGTATGAAAGACCTATTGTATCGAAGGAGCCCTTAATCATGAACGTAATCAATGATGAATTTTACATGACACTAGCGCTAGATTTAGCAGAAAAGGCTCAAGGGCAGACAGATATCAATCCTGTTGTCGGTTGCGTAGTCGTCAAAGACGGCAGAATTGTCGGCATGGGAGCCCATTTACAACGTGGAACCGGACATGCTGAAGTCCATGCGCTCAATATGGCAGGAGATCAAGCAGAAGGTGCAACAGCGTATGTGACATTAGAGCCATGCAGTCATTATGGCAAAACGCCTCCTTGTAGTGATCGTCTGATCAAAGAAAAAGTGAAGAGTGTTGTGGTGGCAGCAGTAGATCCGAATCCACAGGTAGCTGGTTCAGGTATCGAAAAGCTACGCAGTCATGGGATTGAAGTGGTGACAGGAGTACTGGCTAAGCGATCAGAACGACTGAACGAAACATTTAACAAATATATTACAACAGGGCTACCTTTCGTAACGCTCAAAACAGCCAGTACGTTAGACGGTCGTCTGGCTTCTCGCACAGGGGATAGTAAATGGATATCCAATAGCGATGCTCGTACGATCGTTCATACGATGCGTCATCGTCATCAAGGCATTATGGTAGGCATTGGTACAGTATTGGCTGATGATCCTGAGCTGACCACACGTACAGAAGTGACAGGTGTTCAGCCGACTCGAATTGTGATTGACTCGCAACTTCGTATTCCTGATACCGCCAAGTTATTAAATACAGAAGTGGCTCCTACGATTATTGTCACAACATATCAAGCGAATCGAGATCGTATCCATGAACTACAAGAACGTGGAATCACAGTCATTATCTGTGGTAGCGGCCCGTATGTGGATCTTCCTTTTGCAATGAAAAAGCTTGGCGAACTGGAGATATCTTCGATTCTGTTAGAAGGTGGCGGTACGCTGAACGGTTCGATGCTTGAAGCTGGATTAATCGATCGAATCACTTTATTTTTTGCTCCCAAAATTATCGGGGGTACATTATCCACTTTTGCATTTGACGGATTTGAAAAAATGAATCAAGCAGTCACTTTAGATGAACTCGAAATAGAGACGTTAGAGGACAATGTTTATATCAGTGGATTACCACGTTATCATCACCTATAACCTTGGAGCAGATCAGCTTTATCGAAAGGAGGATATCTATCTATGTTCACCGGATTGATCGAAGAAATAGGAACACTGAGACAAAATGGACGACGTGGTGAAACGATGGTTCTGGGTATTAACGCATCACGTATTATGGACGGGCTTCAAATTGGAGACAGCGTAGCATGTAACGGGGTCTGCTTAACAGTAACCACGATTGCAGGTTCGATGTTTACAGTAGACGTAATGCCAGAGACTTATCGGTCGTCCAGTCTTAAAGAACTGACGACAGGCAGTCCGATTAATCTAGAGCGGGCGATGATCGCTAACGGACGCTTTGGAGGGCATATTGTACAAGGTCATGTCGATGGAACAGCGCATATTGAGCAGATACAGAGTAACCAGAATGCTGTGATTTTCCAGATTGAACCGACAGATCATGATTTATTTCGTTATATCATTCCTAAAGGTTCAATCACAGTCGATGGAATCAGCTTAACGGTAGTATCGGTAACCAGCACTTCGTTTACAATCTCGATTATTCCTCATACGCTTAAAGAAACAGTGCTTGCTTACCGCAAAGCAGGCGACATGGTCAATATTGAATGTGATGTGCTTGGTAAATATGTCGAACATTTATTACAGTACCAATCGAATACAGCTAATGATGCAACCCATCAGAAAAAGCCATCAATCACCAGTCAATTTTTGCAGGAAAATGGATATATGTAAGCGCTTGGCAGTATAAGCGCGAAAGAGTTCAATAAAAAAATGATTTTTGCAAAGCAAAATATCTTACAGTAAGCGCTTGGCAGTATAAGCGCGAAAGAGTTCAATAAAAAAATGATTTTTGCAAAGCAAAATATCTTACAGTAAGCGCTTGGCAGTATAAGCGCGAAAGAGTTCAATAAAAAAATGATTTTTGCAAAGCAAAATATCTTACAGCAAGCGCTTGGCAGTATAAGTACGAGAGAGTTCAAAAGGAGGTTATATCAATGAATCATGCATCTACCCACTTACATTCTATCGAAGAAGCATTAGAAGATCTGAAGCAAGGAAAAGTGATTATTGTAGTTGATGATGAAGATCGGGAAAATGAAGGCGACTTTATCGCTTTAGCTGATCGTGCGACTCCTGAAGTCATCAATTTTATGGTCACTGAAGGTCGTGGTCTGGTATGTGCTCCGATCACGAGTGAGCGTGCGACAGAGCTAGAACTGATTCCTATGGTTGCGCAAAATACCGATTATCATGGCACGGCTTTTACAGTATCTGTAGATCATATCAGTACATCTACAGGAATCTCTGCACAAGAGCGATCCATGACCGTCATCGGTCTGACCGATCCAGAAGCAACAGCATCTCATTTTCGCCGTCCAGGTCATATGTTTCCATTGATTGCGAGTGAAGGCGGTGTACGGCAACGTGCAGGACATACAGAAGCCGCTATTGATTTGGCTCGCTTATGTGATGCTCCACCTGCCGGTGTGATCTGTGAAATTATGAATACCGATGGTACGATGGCACGTTTGCCAGAATTACAGAAGATCGCAACACAACATCAGCTCAAATTGATCAGCATTCAAGCGTTAATTACCTATTTGGAACAGACATCTCCAACGCTTCATACTAACTAATTTATCGAAAAGAGGATGAACACTATGGCTAATATTTTTGAAGGACATTTAATCGCGCAGGATCTTAAATTTGGTATTGTTGTTGGACGTTTTAATGAATTTATTACGACCAAACTTCTAGGCGGAGCACTGGATGCACTCAAACGTCACGGAACCGCTGAAAATGATATTGATGTGGCATGGGTGCCAGGAGCATTTGAAATTCCTTTGATTGCACAAAAGATGGCTGAAAGTGGAAAATACGATGCAGTCATTACACTGGGTACTGTGATTCGTGGTTCTACTACCCATTATGATTATGTATGTAATGAAGTCGCCAAAGGCGTATCTGCTATTAATTTAAAAACAGGTGTACCTGTTATTTTCGGAATTGTAACGACTGAAAGTATCGAGCAAGCGATTGAACGTGCAGGAACCAAAGCAGGCAACAAAGGCTGGGATTCCGCAAATGCAGCTATCGAAATGGCGAATTTAACGAAAATGATGAAATAAGATGTACTGTATAATAATCAAATAGAAAGCAAAAAAAGGGCAGAAACAGGATTTGCCCTTTTTTTGCTGAATATATACTGTGAAAAGTGCGCGATTGAGATACAATAAGAGATGAGAATCTATTGATTAAGAGGAGTGGTCCAGTGACGACTGTACTGTACAAACTGGAAACGTTTGAAGGGCCGCTCGATTTGTTGCTTCATTTAATTGATGAATCCGAAATTAATATCCAGGATATTCCGATCAGCAAAATTACAGATCAATATCTGGAATATCTTCATAGCATGAAAGAATTGGAACTTGAAGTGACCAGTGAATTTCTAGTGATGGCAGCGACATTATTGTCGATCAAAAGCAAGTTGCTATTGCCACGTCCGCCTGTGATAGAGATGGATGATTTTGATTATTATGAGGAAGACGATCTGGACCCGCGTGCAGAGTTGGTACGCAAGCTGGTAGAATACCGTAAGTACAAGGGAATTGCGGTTCATTTACGGGAAATGGAAACCGAGCGTAGTCTGATTTTTACAAAAGAACCGGAAGACTTAACTGCTTTTATGCCGAAAGATGATGTGAATCCAGTAGAAGGACTGCACACGTTAGACTTGATGGAAGCTTTTCGCAAAGCGCTTCGTAAAGTCGTTCGTCGTACACAAGTCACAAGGATTCAGCGCGATGAGATTTCGGTCAAAGATCGGATACGTGAAGTCTCTACCCGTTTTCAAGGATTAGGTAAAGGAGAAAGCTTGTTGTTTTCCAAACTGCTACACCAGGAAATGTATCGTCATGAGATCGTGGTGACTTTTTTGGCTGTGCTGGAATTAATGAAAATGAAGCAAATTTCCTGCTACCAAAGCCGGCTTTTTGACGATATCGTGATGGAGTGGAGAGGTGAAATAAGTAACAATGAAGTCCCAGAAATTGAAGTCGATTATTGAAGGTATGTTATTTCTGGCTGGAGAAGAAGGATTGAATGCGAAGCAAATTTCAGAAGTAACCGATCAACCGGTACAAACGGTACAGATCGCTATCGAAGAATTGCAAGCTGATCTGAAGAAAGCAAGACGGGGGATTCAAGTCGTTAATATTGCAGGAGGGTATCAGTTATCAACGATACGTGCCCATGCGGAATATTATGAACGATTGGCATATTCGCCTTCCCGTTCTTCATTATCTCAAGCCGCACTTGAAACGTTATCTATCGTAGCGTATCGTCAGCCGATTACACGTATCGAGATTGAAGAGATTCGTGGTGTCAAATCAGAGCGTGCGATCTATACGTTAGTGAACAAAGATTTGATTCAAGAAACAGGGCGTGCTGAAGCGATTGGACGACCTATTTTATACGGTACAACCAAATCGTTTTTGGATTACTTTGGTCTTGGTAATATTCGTGAACTCCCTGATGCGTCTGCTTTTGAAAATGCAGATGATTTAGAAGGGGAAACACAGTTATTATTCGATCGTTTGGAAGAGAAAGTGCATAGTGAAGATATAGTAGAGCTAGAAGCATTAGGTGAAGAACTGACTGGAATTGCAGAAGATATTCTTTCAGAATCCATTTCGAGTACAGAGCAATCATCATCAAAAGAGACTACACTACCATCATCCACGTCTTCCAAAGATACATCGATCGAAGACTAAATCGTATATCCTCATAAAAGGATACGATCCGAGCAATATCATCTCATAAACGAAAAAAGCAAAAACGATTTCGAGAATATCCGAAATGGTTTTTGCTTTTTTTTGTTAGCATTTACTTTTTCAATAGCAAATAAAGAAAATAAGGAGCTCCGATTAAGGCTACAACAATCCCCGCGGGCAACCCATCAGGATCAGACAGGTTGCGACCGATCGTATCTGCAACCAGTAATAACCATCCACCGATCAGAATAGCTACAGGCACAAACAATTGATGACGTGGCCCGACAAGCGCTCTAGCGATATGAGGAGCCATCAGTCCAATAAAAGCAATACCGCCTGTTACAGATACGGCAGACGCAGCAAGCGCCACAGCAGCTAACATGAGTAAAATACGATCTTTTTGAATCGGTACACCCGCACCAATCGCAGTACCTTCATTTAGCGCTAACAGATTCAGAGAGCGACATTTATACAGTATAAAGGGAGTCAGAATAATCAGCCACGGTAATAGAGCGATGACAAACGGCCAATCGGTTCCCCATACATTGCCAGCTAACCATCTTGAAATAAAATCGACTTTTACCCGATCTACCGAGGAGATTAATACGATCATTACACCGGATAAGGCGAGAGAAAATCCAACACCTGTAATAATAAACTTCATCGGTTGCATGCCTTCTACACGATTATACGAAAATAGATAAATGAATATCGCTGTAATCAATGCCCCTAAAAAAGCCACGATAGGTAATATGTAGACAAACGTCCCCACTTCAAGCGGTGCAAATAAGAAAAATACAGTAACCCCTAGACCTGCTCCTGCATTAATCCCGATAATACCCGGATCAGCAAGTTCATTACGGGTGACTCCTTGCAATACACAACCAGACAAAGCCAGTGCCATTCCTGCAAGTAAAGTCACCAACATACGGGGTAATCGAATAGAAAAGAGTACAAACTCATCTACAAAAGTACCTTGTCCAAGCAATGTTGGAATCAGCCGATCATACGATACCGAAGAAGACCCAACACTCAAAGCTAGTACCATCGTAATCAAAATAACAACGGTGAATACAACAAGAATCATTTTTTGGTAACGGGCAGGTTGTAATTGTTTTATCATAATGATCGCACTCCTTTACGTACAATCAGTAGAAAGAAAGGTAGACCTATAATCGCGACAATCGCTGCTAATGGTGTCTCAAAAGGAGCATTGATCATGCGTGCAAATGTATCTGCAAATACCATAAATGTTGCGCCTGCAATCGCAGATAGTGGCAAAATTGTTCGATAATCGGTACCTGCAATCATACGTACCAGATGAGGAATCATTAGCCCGATAAAAGCTAGATTTCCAACCAATGCGACGGATGCACCTGCAAGTAATGTAATTAATACAAACAACACCATTTTGATCTGTTGCGTTTGCAGTCCTAATCCCACAGCAGTACTTTCATTCAAGCTAAGGATAGTGAGTTGTCTTGAACATAGAATAGCAATCACAATACAGATCACTATAACAGGTGTAATACTTTGAATCTGTCCCCATGTTGTACCGATCAATCCGCCAGATGTCCACATCGTGACACTTTTCGAAATTTTGAATTGTAGACTAACTCCTTCAGCCACAGCAGATAACAAGGCTGAAACGGCTGCTCCTGCTAGCACCATACGTAGCGGTGACATATTGCGTTTACGAATAGCGGTTAATCCAAATACGAGAAGCATACCTACCGCTGCTCCGATAAAACAAGCGATCATAATACCAAAATATCCAATCGAAGGTAAAAAAACTAAAGCGATAGCAAGTGCTGCATTCGCACCGGAACTTAATCCAAGTAACCCGGGATCAGCCAAAGGATTACGAGTTAATCCTTGCATAATCGCTCCAGCCACAGCAAGTGCTGCTCCTACCAAGACACCTGCAACTTCGCGTGGAAGACGAAGTTCACGAATAATAGAGATATCTCCACCGGTCACTTGAGGATGAAATATCGCATTCCAGATATCAGATAGTGAAATACTTTTAGCACCCACCATAATAGCGACGACGAACACAACAACAAATAACAATATCATCAGTACCAATTTGATAAGAAAAGAACGGAAATGTTTTGCAGTCATATCATTTTTCATTATACGGATCGTTTCCTTCTCTGTATTTAGAAAAGAAGGAACGCTAGGCGCCCCTTCTTTTCATTTTTAATTTAGATTTAAGACTGACCTAGCAACGATTTCGTAATAAAGTCTAACTGATAATCTAAAGATGCCGCATCATTGAAATAGAATCCACGTGCATCGACTTCAAATACATGTTTGTTTTTAACCGCAGGAATATTTTTGTACGTATCTGTATTCTGGAATGAAGCATCTACACTTGGATCTTTACTATAGAATACATAATCGCCTAGATATTCAGGTAATACTTCAAGCGATAGATCATAATATCCTTTTTCAGAGGTCATTTCTTTCACTTTATCAGGCATTTTGAGACCCATTGCTTGATAAATGATCTCAGTACCACGTCCCCAAGCACTACCGAATATATAGAGTTGCTTGGAATCGCCTTCCATCACGGTTACAGTAGCATCATCGCCAATTTTAGCTTTGATTTCTGTACCTGCTTTTTGTGCACGTTCTTTAAAATCAGCGATCCATGCAGCGCCTTTATCTGCTTGGTTCACCGCTTTAGCGATTTCTTCAACCTGTTTCAAATAATCGACTTTGTTATACGTATAAGCAACAACTGGAGCAATTTTTTTTAATTTATCCATGTTTTTAGTATCGCTTGCAGCAATAATCAAATCAGGTTTGAGTTCAATCATTTTTTCTATATTTTCATCTGATACTTCAGCGACATCTTTTAATTGTTCTGCAAAGTTAGGATCAGCTTTGGTCCATGAATCCACACCAACCAGTGGAACACCAAGAGCAATTAAGTTGCCTGCATAACCTGCTAAAGCAATAACACGTTGTGGGTTAGCTGGAACTTCTACAGGGCCTGTCTCAGATTGATATGTAATGGTACCTGTAGCTGCTGGAGTAGAAGTGCTTGCTTCTGAAGAACTTGTATTGCCTGTAGTTGCCTGCTTTTCCGACGTATTACCACATGCGCTTAATACCAACACAATCACCATCATTAATGGTAACAACAATTTTTTCATACGTTAATTCCCCTTTTAGATAGAATGAAATTGATAATCATTATCATACAATGACTCTCAAACTTTAAATCCAAGCGTTTTTTTTGTCAATATTTATTTTAAATATGATCCTAAAATAACGCTTAAATATGGTAAATACTACAGATGAAATACAGATAGCGAAATAGATTGGATAAGCTAGTATATAAAATAGCAAAACGGTGTATTCTATTGCAAACTGCCGTATTTAGTAATGAAATACCGCAACATAGACGTTATAGCATATCAGCCGATTTGCTTCTTAAATCTAGTCGTAGTAAGGTGTACTCATAACCTAATATTGGAAGGATGAATTTGTCTTATGACTAATTTGCAAGCGCTACAATTTCGTCAATCATTAAAGCAATGGACTTTCAAAGCTATCGATGAATCAGAGTGGTTACCAGCTACTGTGCCAGGGACAGTGCATACTGATTTATTAGATAATGGTAAAATTTCGAACCCTTTTTATGGTACCAATGAGAAAGACGTGCAATGGATTGATAAAAAGGACTGGGAGTACATAACAACAATTGATGTGGAAGAAAATGTGATGAATCATTCGCATATTGAACTTGTTTTTGCAGGTCTGGACACCTATGCAGAAGTATATGTAAATGAACAACATGTATTGTCAGCCGATAATATGTTCCGTACATGGCGTGCAGATGTGAAGCCTTACATCCAATTAGGTGCCAATCATATTCGTATTCATTTCCGTTCCCCGATTATGGAAGACTTACCGAAGCTTGAAGCTTTAGGTTACGGATTACCGGCAACCAATGATCAATCTGAAGTCGGCGAGCTAGGAGACAAAAGAGTTAGCGTTTTTGCTCGTAAAGCGCCTTATCATTATGGATGGGATTGGGGTCCACGTTTTGTTACGAGTGGAATCTGGCGTGAAGCCGAATTAGTGGCATGGTCAGATGTGCGTATCGAAAATGTATATATTCGTCAAAATCAAGTGCATGCTGAATCTGCTGATCTAACAGCAGTGGTGCAAATTTATTCCGAACAAGAACGTCAGGTTAATTTGCGTGTCTATGCTGACGGACAAAATTGGGAGCAGATTGTAACTTTGGCTGAAGGCACAGATGCTGTACAGATTCCTTTAACGTTAAATAATCCTAAATTGTGGTGGTCTAGAGGACTCGGCGATGCTTATCTGTATACGTTTACAGTAGAAGTGTTAGAGCAGAATCAGACACTAGCTGTCAAATCAGAACGCACAGGTATTCGCGCTATTCGTCTGGTTACCGAACCACATCCTGATTATCCAGGAACTTCGTTTTATTTTGAACTGAACGGTGTACCGGTATTTGCCAAAGGAGCTAACCATATTCCAAATGACAGCTTTTCACCACGAGTGACATTAGAGCGCTATCGTCATGAGATTGTGACTGCTGTGGAATCGAATATGAATATGCTTCGTGTATGGGGCGGCGGTATTTATGAAAATGATGAGTTTTATGACCTCTGTGATGAGTACGGTATTCTGGTATGGCAAGACTTTATGTTTGCTTGTAGTATGTACCCGGGGGATGAAGAGTTCTTAGATAGTGTGCAAGCAGAAGCAGAAGATAATATTCGTCGTCTACGCAATCATCCAAGTATTGTGCTTTGGTGTGGTAATAATGAGATTGATTCAGCTTGGTCTCAATATGTTGAAGATGGCGGTTGGGGTTGGAAAAAAGATTATAATGCAGAACAACGTACTCAAATCTGGGCAGATTATGAAGCACTGTTCCATGAGTTATTACCAGAAGTCGTGCAAACCGAACATCCAGGGATCTCGTATTGGCCTTCTTCACCTATAGTTGCAGTGACAAATAACGAAAAACAGCATACCCATGGTATTACAGATTCTGGAGATATTCATTATTGGGGAGTATGGCATAACAGCGAACCATTTGAGCGGTACAATACGTATATTGGACGCTTTATGAGTGAGTACGGTTTTCAATCGTTCCCAGAGTACAAGTCTGTTCGTACGTATGCTGAAGAATCAGATTTGGAATTGGAATCTGAAGTAATGCTACGTCATCAGAAAAATGGTGCAGGTAATCGACTAATCAAAGAATATATGGATAAATATTTACCAGCACCTAAAGATTTCCCTTCCTTCTTATATATGAGTCAAGTTCTGCAAGCCGAAGCGATGAAAACAGCGATTGAAGCTCACCGTCGTCGTAAACCTTATTGCATGGGAACATTATACTGGCAAATGAATGATTGCTGGCCTGTAGCATCATGGTCAAGTATGGATTACTATGGTCGCTGGAAAGCAGTTCAATATTATGCCAAACGTAGCTTTGAAGATATTTTGATCTCGATTGATCAATCGGTCTCAGGCAAAGTTGATATTCATCTAGTTTCGGATCTAATTGCACCCAAGTCACTCACTGTACGCGTGAAAGTACTTGGACTGGATGGAACGTTGTACAAAGAAATGCCGCAATCTCTTACACTTGCAGGTGGAGAAGCGATCAAAGTATTGTCTGTGACGACAGAACAGTTACTTGGAGATGTTCATCCAGCTGAAGCAATACTGGTAGCCGAATTGGAGCATGAAGATCAATTGATTCATACAGAGATCGCTTACTTTGTGTCTGCGCCTGAGCTAGCATTGCAACAGCCACATCTTCAGATCGTAGAAACAGAAGTCGATGGTGTGGTTGCCTATCAATTGACTACTGATGTATTAGCACGTCAGGTCTGGTTATCTAGCGAAAATGAAGGAATCTTTAGTGATAACTTCTTTGATCTGATTCCTGGCGTGACGAAGATTGTTCAATTCAAGAAGTTACAGACACTACAAGAAGTGGAAGAAGCCGCTCATAGCCATGTGGAGTCTAATATTGTGCAGAAACCTGTACCTCATTTACCTCATTTTGTTCCTGCAAAGCCAGAAGGTTTGCAGATTCAATCGATGGCAGATTTTATTCATCTTTCATAAGAAGCGATCTATATGGATTGAATCGACAGTTTTCCTTTTAAATATATCCTTTCAAAATCACATGAAACTCCCTAAAATCACAATAAACTTGGGGAGTGTCTTGTGATTTTGTGCATAGATGAGTATCATTAGTGTGAGGTGAATTAACTATTATGGAACGATTGCAAAAAATATTAGCACAAGCAGGTATAGCTTCCCGACGCAAATGTGAAGAGTTAATTGTTGCGGGTAAGGTAACTCTGAACGGCGAAGTAGTAACTGAGCTTGGAACCAAAGCAGATCCAACAGTGGATGAGATTATTGTCAACGGACGATCAATTGCTGCGGAGAAAAAAGTATACATTATGTTCAACAAACCTAAAGGTGTAATTACAAGTGCTTCTGATCCAGAAGGACGTAAAATTGTAGGCGATTATCTTAAAGGTGTTCGTGAGCGTGTATATCCTGTAGGACGACTGGATTATGATTCAGAAGGTCTTTTGATTTTGACCAATGATGGGGAATTAGCTAATCGCTTAACTCATCCAAGACATCATGTACCCAAAACGTATCATGTAACCGTAGAAGGCGTACCACACGGTACAGCACTAGAGAAGTTCCGCCAAGGGATTCAATTGGAAGACGGTATGACTCAACCTGCTGAAGCAGATTATTATGATATCGATACAGAGAAGAAACAAGCTACGATACGTGTAACGATTCATGAAGGTAGAAACCGTCAGATTCGTCGTATGTTTGAAGCGTTATCTCATAAAGTAGTGCGTTTGAAACGTATTTCTTTTGGCGAGTTACTGATCGGTAATTTGAAGCGTGGTCTTTATCGCCATTTGACCAAAGAAGAAATTGATAAGCTAAAAAGCAGCGGTAAAGCATAACATAGAGATCATTTATATCCATTGATGACAGCTAGGAGGCTTTAGTGAATGAGTGACCAGATGAATCGCATTTTAGTAGTAGATGACGAAGAACGTATTCGCCGTTTACTACGCATGTATTTGGAAAAAGAAGGTTATGAAATTGATGAAGCGGAAGATGGTGAAGCCGCTCTACGCAAAGCAGTCGCAGAAGATTACGGATTAATTATGCTTGATTTGATGCTTCCTGGTATAGATGGTATCGAAGTATGTAGTCGTTTACGCCAAGTGAAATCAACACCGGTATTGATGCTAACCGCCAAAGGCGAAGAAGTGAACCGTGTGCAAGGATTTGAAGTCGGTGCAGATGATTATGTGGTCAAACCATTTAGCCCGCGCGAAGTGATCTATCGGGTCAAAGCGATTATGCGTCGTTCTTCAGCAACCGCTTATCTGTCTCAAGAAAACAATTCAAGTAATAATATTGTATTCCCGAATTTGATTATTGAGCATGATGCGCATCGTGTCACTGCAAGTGGGCATGAGATTAGCTTGACTCCGAAAGAATACGAATTGCTACATTTTCTAGCGGTATCACCGGATAAAGTCTTTTCACGTGAAGAATTGCTCAAAGATGTCTGGAATTATGAATTTTTTGGTGATTTGCGTACTGTAGATACCCATGTAAAACGGTTGCGTGAAAAACTAAATAAAGTATCACCTGAATCAGCCGCAATGATCACTACGGTATGGGGCGTTGGTTACAAGTTAGAGGTTCCAAAGTAAGTGGACTTCTGGAGAACGCTTGTCGGTAAGTTGTGGCTGACGATTAGCGCATTAGTGGCTTGTGTACTTTTAACACTTGGTTTATTTTTGTTGCCTTATATTGATAGCACATTTACCAATTCCGGTTCAATCAAGCGTTTATTTACTTATGTTTCTATCGTAGGATTCTCGATGACTACCTTTTTCGCTCTTTTTTTATTGACCAAAATTACACAACCGATGCAGCAATTAATTCAAGCCGCAGACGGGATTCGCAAAGGAAAGTACAATACACGTGTTTCTTTGCAAACCAGTGATGAAATTGGGCAATTAGCGAGCGCCTTTAATCATATGGCAGAAGAATTGGAAAAGAATATTCAGAATTTACAACTGGAAAAAGAACAAATGGCAAGTATACTCCGCAGTATGGGAGATGCTGTGATTACATTCGATAAATCTGGGAATATGATTCTGCATAATCCACCAGGCGAAATGATTATGGATACATGGCACAAAGCAGGCTGGGAACGTCAAGAACAAGATGGAATCACAGCTGATACCAAAGTGCCCGAACCACTATATCCGATGTTCCAGAGTGTGATAAGTGAACGTCAGGATCAAAGTTCGAATATCCATGTCAAACAACAAGTCTGGTCTGTTAATATGGCTCCGTTGTACTCAGGAGATGATGTACGTGGAACGGTATCTGTGCTTCGTAATGTAACGGATGAAGTGAAAGCAGAGAAGATGCGACGTGATTTTGTCGCTAATGTTTCTCATGAGATTCGTACACCATTACAGATGATTCAAGGTTATAGTGAAGCATTGCTTGATGGGATGGCAACATCCAAAGAAGAAAGCGATGAATTGGTGCAGGTCATTTACGATGAATCTCTACGTATGGGGAGATTGGTGCAAGATCTATTAGATCTAGCGCGTATGGAAGCCGGACATATTGATATGAACTTCGATCAGATTGATCTGAATGAATTGATGGATCGAGTATATCGTAAATTTACAGTGCGAGCCAAAGAACGAGAGCTCAAGCTGAACTTTGTACGGGACGATTCTCTACAGTTGTATGCAGATGTTGATCGGTTAGAGCAGATCTTCACCAACTTGCTAGATAATGCTTTTCGTCATACTTCTGCCGGTGGCATCATTACAGTAACTGCTCATAAAGAAAAAGAAGTGATTCGTGTCGTATTCCAAGATACAGGTGCAGGGATACCGATTGATGATCTTCCTTTTATTTTTGAACGCTTTTACAAAGCAGACAAAGCTCGTGTACGCGGCGAAGCTGGCGGTACAGGTCTAGGTCTTGCGATTGTACGTAATATCGTAGAAGCCCATCATGGAAGTATTACAGCGGATAGTATATTAGGTAAAGGTACTGAATTTACATTATTACTTCCGATTAAGCATCCTGATGAAGTCTAATCAGATTTGATTTTGAGTATCATCCCCTCCCAGTAGACAGTGAAAAAAGAGATATTATTCAATGATCTCAACGCTGAAAGCTAGAAGGGGATTTTTTGTATATACAAAACAAGCACTGTTTAAGATAATGGACAAAATAAAAAAGCTGCTCGATACAATAATATCTTGTATCAAGCAGCTTTCTTTTATTTAGACTATAAATTATACCAATACCACTTCTTGTGCTTTGTTCAAGTTAGGTAAGTCGACAAGTGCAGATAATACATCTTTGTTAACATCTTTATCTACCGTCAAGATCATAATTGCTTCGCCGCCTTCTTGCTTACGTCCTACTTGCATGGATGCAATATTGACATCTTTTTGACCGAGTAGTGAACCCACATTACCGATAATACCTGGCTTATCGGTATGAGAGATAAGAATTTGGTGACCGCTTGGCAATACATCGACAGAATAATCATTAATACGCACGATGCGCTCGCCATAACCAGCTAACAATGTACCGGCAACACGAGGTTCTTCGCCATTTTGTCCTTTTAGGCTCACCGTAATCAAGTTCGTAAAGCCTTTCGTCGATGGAGCACTTGTAATGATCACGTTAAGATCTCGTACTTTAGCAAGGTGCATCGAGTTCACGATATTTGCTTCGTCTCCCATATGACGGGAAAGAATACCTTTTAGAATATAACGAGTCAACGGTTGAGTATCGACTTCAGATAGGTCACCTGCATAATCAATGCGGATTTCTTGAATCGCTTGTGTTGCCATTTGAGCCGCAAAGCTACCTAATTTCTCACCGAGGGAGAAGTAAGGTTGCAGTTTGTTCATCACACTTGCTGCGACTGGAGGCATGTTAACAGCATTTTTGAAAGGCTCATCACGCAAAATGTGCAATACTTGCTCAGATACATCAATCGCTACATTTTCCTGTGCTTCAATCGTAGATGCACCTAAATGCGGAGTTACGATAATTTGCGGATGGCTCAAAAATGGATGATCGGCTTGAGGAGGTTCACTTTCAAATACGTCAAAAGCAGCACCAGCTACAATACCTTCATTCACAGCTGTAATTAAAGCTGTCTCATCAATAACCCCACCACGTGCACAGTTAATAATACGCATGCCTTTTTTCATGACCTGGAATTGAGCAGTAGAGATCATATGTTTTGTTTCTGGCGTTAACGGTGTATGTACCGTCATAAAATCAGCATTGCGGATAATTTCGTCTACACTTGCGAGTGTTACACCCATTTTATCTGCACGTTCTTGCGTTAAGAATGGATCGTATCCCAAAATTTCCATCCCGAATGCTTTGGCACGCTTCGCCACTTCGCTACCGATGCGACCCATACCGAGTACACCTAACGTTTTGTTACGAAGTTCAACACCGAGGAAAGATTTACGATCCCAAGTACCGCCGATAGTTTTGGCATATGCTTGAGGAATATGACGAGCTAGAGCCATCATCATTGCAAAAGTATGTTCACAGGTAGTGATTGTATTACCGTCTGGTGCATTGATAACAATGATACCGCGTTCTGTTGCAGCATTCAGATCAATATTGTCTACGCCTACACCTGCACGTCCAACGACTTTGAGCTTGGTGGCAGCGTCCATTATTTTTTTAGTGACAGTTGTTTGACTACGTACAAGTAAAGCATCGTAGTCGCCAATAATAGCCACTAATTCATCTTCGCTAAGTCCAGTCTGCTTATCCACAATAATATCTTGAGCGTCTACCAATTGCTGAATTCCTAGATCACTAATCGGGTCTGATACCAATACCTTAAACATAATTTCTTTCCTCCTCCAAAATGGTCAGTCTCTGTACAATCGTTATTTGTCATTTATATAAACACTCGCATCTGCTGTCAGCGCTGAAAACAGCTATGCTATGCTAATATCTATCGTACACATTCTTTTTGGCGAGTTCAATGAGTGAACGCACTACCGCATGAAAGTGAAAATCATACAAAAAAAGCACCCATCCGCACACTACTACTGTAGCAAAGGGACGAGAGCTGTCGTGGTACCACCCTAATTCGCTGTTCTTTCACAAGAATCAGCCTTATGGTCAATGTATTGACCGGATCGCTAACGGGATCAACCGACTGTACCTACTTGAGTTCAATACAGTGACTCAGGATCGCTCAAAGATAACATTTGGTTTACCGATTTGCACCAACCATCGGCTCTCTGAAAACCATCATGTACCTTTTTTCCTTCATAGACGTTAGAATCATTTAATTTTTCATAATGTAACATGGGTTACATATCATGTCAATACAGCAAAGTGAGAAAGTCATAACAAAAGTCCAAAATGAATTTTATCTGAAACGACAAATGTATTCAAACGTAAAGATGTGAGATAATACAATCGTAAATAATTAGGAGCAGAGATAGAAGCTTGTATCCGATAAAATGATATAATAGACAGATACACTATTTTACGTAGCTAAAGGATTGTGATTATGAAAAAAAGCAAGTTTCGTTCATTTAAGATCAAACGAGTACAACCTGAACAATTAACCGATAAATTATTATTGATTAATTTGTATTTAACTCAAGGATTAACACTACTTGTGGGACTGATATGGATATGGTTACAAGGTCGTAATCCATTTACATTGTTAAAGTTACCACAAGAGCTTACATTTATTTTTTGGGGATTAGGACTTGCAGCGCTAATGCTAATTGTTGATCTGTTTATTTCCAAAGTCGTGCCTGAAAATAGTATGGACGATGGCGGAATTAACGAAATGATCTTCAAAAATCGTCCAATCTGGCATATTATTATCATTACACTACTGGTAGGGGTCTGCGAAGAGATTTTGTTTCGGGGAGCTATTCAATATGCAGTAGGTCCTTATTGGACTAGCATTATATTTGCAGCTATTCATTTCCGTTATCTACGACATTGGATTCCTACAGCTTGGGTATTCGTCAGTAGCTACGCACTTGGGTATATATATATTGAATCCGGAACATTGTGGGCACCTATATTATGTCACTTTGCGATTGACCTGATATCCGGTCTAATTATTTCATTGCGGAGGGAAAAATGAGCGAGCGCCTAAGTAGGTTAGAACGTTATAGTAATACAGCAACAACACGAGAAACAAAACAATCCAGTAGAGTAGCCAAATACAGTAGTGGCGAAGAAGGACTTCTTACAGGAGGCCGTATTCGTTTACCAGCAGGTCGTAAAAAGAATGCTGCACATACCGTTCGTAGAGCTGTAAATGAACAAGGGGTATTGACGCGATCTAGAACAGGCGAAGTTAGCGAAACCGATGAAGAAGAGAACGAAAAAGATAAAGAATATGTACCTCGAAGTACAATTTATCCATCTCGCAAAATCAAAATTGCTAAGTTTTTTTATGGTTATCTTATTTTCTTGTTTGTTGCCTTGACGATTATGTTGTTATGGTGGGGGATTAAGCTATCTGGATTTATGCCGAATTGGTATTGGCTTCAGAATTTAGCAGGTCGTTCCGGTTTATAACTTCATGAATGTTGAACACATCAATTCATCCAACAAAAAAAGCAAGGGTCACAGTTATTACACTGTAACTCTTGCTTTTTCATTATTCGCTCAAAAGAATGATATTAACGCGCTTTAGGCTCAATCGCATTCGGATCAACAAAAGTATATCCTTTAGCTTCAAGTTTGGTTAATAGTTCATCCAATGCTTCGACAGTCCATGGCAATTCATGCATCAAAATAATACTGCCTGAATGTAATTGATCCATTACGTTAGAAATCACAGCATCTGGATCTTTTTGATTTACCCAGTCCAGTGAACCTACAGACCAGTTCATATACAGCATATTATGTTTTTTCGCTAAGGCATGCACAGTATCATTGGTAGCACCATTTGGAGCACGAAGGAAGCGCGGTGATTCATCAATTGTATCTTCGATCAGCTTCTGAGTGTCCTCGATTTGTTGAGTAACTTTGGCTTTGGATTCATGTTTGAGCACGATATGATCTTGTGTGTGATTACCGATAATTCCACCACGATCATGAATCAATTTCAGCAATTCAGGATGAGTTTTGATTCGATAGCCGTTAACGAAGAAAATCGCTTTAGCATTATGTTTGTCTAACGTATCCATCATGCTGTCGATCATTTTTTTCTCTTTCGGACCATCATCGAAAGTTAAAAGAATCACTTTTTTAGGCGTTTCTTTTGATTCTTTGTTAGGTACGATATCATAATTTTTGTTCATATGATATGTATATTCAGCAGGAGCTGTAGCTTCGCTGTCTTTGGCAGATGTACTTTCAGAAGATTGTCCAGTTGTCGTTCCTTCTGTAGAAGTCGCAGGAGTTGCCGGAGTCTCTGATGTAGCTGTCTCGCTACTTTCAGGTGTTGTTGCCGTTGGAGTGCTAGTATTACTTTGTTCTGTGCTTGTGGTAGGTGTTTCTGTAGTATTTGCCGGTGCTTGATTGCTACAAGCAGACAATATAATCACAGATAACAACAACCAACTTGCTGTTTTTTTAAACATACATTCACGCTCTTTTCTGTCTGAATTGTGAGAAAATAACATCATTAAAAACACGGTGGTGCAAAATACCGCATATGTAAATTAAATCCTTAAACCCTGTGCAAGGTCAACCACAAATATAAAACAATAAGTTACAATCTAGCTATAAATAGGACAAGACCTAAAAAGCACAAACTATTCTTTAAACAAAATAGGTAGTCGCTGAAACATTTTTGAGACAAAATAGTCTACCCTATGTATTATTCGTAATCAAGCGTTTTAGTGCGTGCATTTAAGGATAATAAATGGTAACATACCTAATATAGCATTGCTATATTTATCATCGATATGAATAGGCAGTGACATAACCTATACTAATATAGCGGTTATGACCTATGTTTTCCAAGGGGGATCCTATTATGAAAATAGAACGATTGAGCTCAGACAAAATACGGATTTTCCTTACGTTTGATGATCTCACTGAGCGTGGAATTCAAAAAGAAGACATGTGGCAGGAAATTCCTAAAGTCCATGATCTTTTTACGGAAATGATGGATCAAGCTTATAGCGAGCTTGGATTTGATGCTACCGGTCCGCTTGCAGTGGAAGTATTTGCACTTCCTGCACAAGGAATGGTTGTTATCGTGACGCGTGGCAAGTATGACCAACACTTGGGCACGATCAATGAAGAAGATATGGCTGACGAAATATATGAAATGGAAGTTACGCTTGAAGAAACTGATTTTATAGCGTACTCTTTCAAAGATTTTGAAGTTCTTATTGAAGCAGCTCATACTCTCTCCAAAAATGTCACTGAAGCCGGACGGCTGTACCATTATAAAGATAAATGGATTTTGACGATGGATCCAGCTGATGTAGATCTAACAAAACACGCTGCATTGATCGCTGTATTGGCTGAGTTTGGTGATACAACATCATTAACAGAAGCTGTTTTAGAAGAATACGGCAAAGTCGTCATGGCTGAAAATGCAATCGCAACAATCTGTGAACATTTTGATCGTAACGACTAAGCCTTATATAAAGGCACTTCAGGTATATCCTTCGTATGTATAGCGTGAACCGACCGGAAGGAGTTCCTAATCGTATCAGCATTTGGCACAACGTCGGACGGGGTTTACGCAAGAATGGAGGGAGAATATCGAGTGTCTTTATTTTCGATCATGATGGCAGCAATAGCTCCGGGTATTGCTCTGTTGATCTATTTTTACCTCAAGGACAGATATGAACCAGAACCACTCCATTTGGTGATCAAATTTTTTTTCTTGGGCGTAGCTATCGTATTTCCGCTTATGATCATACAACGGACTATGGTGCTTGGACTCGGCGATAGTCCTTATGTATTTTCATTTTTAACGTCAGCAGGAGTCGAAGAATTCGCCAAATGGTTTATTATCTATCATATTTTGTATAACCATACAGAGTTCGATGAACCTTATGATGGAATACTCTATACTGTCGCACTATCACTTGGTTTTGCGACATTAGAAAATGTACTATATGCCTTATACAATTCCATGTCAGTGATGTCTTTACTATTAAGAGGATTACTTCCTGTTTCCGGACATGCTTTATTTGGAGTGATTATGGGCGATTATATCGGCAAAGCCAAATTTACGACAACAAAGCGTAAACGTAATATATTCCTTGCTTTAGGATTAATACTTCCTATTTTCTGGCATGGATTATATGATTTGATTTTGCATATGATGAGCCAATATTGGTTATGGTACATTATTCCGTTGATGATCGTTCTCTGGTATGGAGGAATGAGTAAGATCACAAGAGCAAGTAACCGTTCACCTTTCCGCTTTATCAAACGTGAGGAAGAAGTTAACTTGTAGTATTTTCATAAAAAGTAATCAATCGATCTGTTGCTATAGTGCAGAGAAGGTTGATTGCTTTTTTTTGTGTAAAGTGGCAAATTAATACGTATCATTTATAGCGCAAAATGGTATAATTCGTATAACTATAAACGGTGTTGATCACATCAGGGTATCAGTAGAAATGGTTGGATATTGTTCAAGGAGGAAGAAGGTATGTCGGTTCAATCGGGGGATATTATTTATTTTCAATTTCAAGCGGTAGAAGGAGATCAGACAGAGATTTATCAAGCGATCGTAGGACGTGTAGATGATGATTCTTTGTATATCGGACAGCTCAGTCACAAAAAGTCTTCTTCTGTTAAAAAATTAGTCTTAGGTGAAGAGTTGTATGCTTATTATTTGATTGATAATGAGATCAAACATTATTTTAGCACCATCGTAACAGGCTTCGATTCCACCTCTTCATTCAGTCGTATTCGCAAACCTCATCAAGAAGAAATTTCAGTGGTTCAAAGACGGCAATATTTGCGTGTTAAAGCTCAAATCGAAGTTGCAATCAAAAAAGAAGATCATCGCTTTGTGGCTATTACGGACAACGTAAGTGCAGGCGGTCTTTCTTTTACAACAGATATCATGAATAAAATACAGAAGAATGATCTGCTAGAATGTTGGTTATTGCTTCATATGAAAAATGGCAAGATTGATCATATTCCTCTAACAGCCAGAGTGATGAGTGTGATTGATTCTACATCGCTGACTCCTAGATATTTAGCAGAGTACACTGTGATATCGGAAATGGATCGACAAAAAATGATACGGTATTGTTTTGAACGTCAATTCGATTTTAGAGTGCTTTAATTGACGTATGGTTTTTGCATGTTATATTGTACTGTGGTATAATTTGCTTGTCGCAGGCAATGCCTGCTTTTTTAGTGAGTTGTAGTATGAAGTGTTGAGGGGGATTCCCGATTGGTGCGCCAAGGATTAGAACATAGCGGGAAAATGAACATTGCGATTGACGGCCCTGCTGGGGCTGGTAAAAGTACAATAGCCAGGTTGGTAGCTAAACGTCTCGGTTACGTATATGTGGACACCGGTGCAATGTACAGAGCAGTAACATGGCATATGTTAGAACGAAATATCGATCCAGAAAATACTGTAGAAGTGCTTCAAGAGGCACAAAATCTGGTGATTGAATTAATACCGGATGAAGAAGGGCAAAAAGTCCTTGCTAATGAAGTAGACGTTACAGCAGATATTCGTAGCCTTGCCATAAACCGGATTGTTTCACGATATGCGCAAATCGAGGGGCTGAGAGTGAAGCTTGCAGCTTTACAGCGGCAAATGGCTTTGCGTAAAGGCGTTGTGATGGATGGACGCGATATCGGTACTCATGTGCTTCCGGATGCAGAAGTCAAAGTTTTTATGACTGCTACTGTACAAGAAAGAGCAAGACGCAGATACGCAGAAATGAATGCTTCGGAAAGTATTACATTAGAGCAACTTGAACGTGAAATTGCAGCGCGCGATCAATTGGATGAACAGCGTGAATTTTCTCCGCTCGTTTGTGCAGAAGACGCAACAGTGCTTGATACTACTTTGATGCCTATTGAAGAAGTGGTCGAGAGTATTATTGCAATGGCACAGAGTGTGCAGTCAGGGAGAGTCTGATTCATGGTATATACCATCTGTAGCACCATTTTACGCATCTTGTATGTTTTTCTATTTAGACTTAAAGCTGTAGGTAAAGAGCACGTTCCCGAGCAAGGTGGAGTATTACTTTGTTCTAATCATATTAGTAATTTGGATCCGCCTACTGTAGGCATTCTGCTAAACCGTAAAGTTCGCTTTATGGCAAAGGAAGAGTTATTCAAAGTTCCTGTTCTGGGTCCATTGATTAGACAGCTCGGTGCTTATCCTGTCAAACGTGGCGGTGTAAGCAAAGAATCGATCAAAACATCCCTTTTGATTTTACGTGAAGGCGGTGTATTGGGGATTTTTCCTGAAGGTAGTCGTAATGCAGGAGATGCTGCTGCCAAAAATGGCGCTGCAAGCTTTGCACTACGAACCGATGCAGCAGTAGTACCTGTCGCTATTGTAGGTCAATACAAGCTGTTCGGCAAAACGAAAGTCGTCTATGGTCCACCTATTAATCTCGATAATTATCGGGGTAAAGGGGCAATAGGTACTGTAGATGAAGCAACAGACAAGATTATGCTAGCGATACGCCAATTAATTCAAGAAAATCAATAATGTTTAATGAAGTTTTGAACCCTGCATTTTGCGGGTTTAAATAAATGGGGTTTGAATTGAGGAGGGCATTGACATGTCGGAAGAAAATAATAACCAAGAAACTACCGAAGTTACAAACCAGGAGGCGCTTGATCAGTTCGTCTCACTGAACAAAGGTGACACTGTCACAGGAACGATCGTCAAAATTGAAGATAACCAAGCTTATGTAAGCATCGGATATAAATATGACGGTATCATTCCGATCCGTGAACTTTCTTCACTACAAGTAGACAATGCTTCTGCAGCTGTTGAAGTAGGACAAGAAGTAGAATGTAAAGTTGTAAGTATCGACGATGAGAAAGAGAAATTGGTTCTTTCCAAACGTGCGATTGACAGCGAAAATGCTTGGGAGGTTCTTGAAAAGAACTTTGAATCAGGCGAAATATTTGAAGTGACTGTATCAGACGTGGTTAAAGGTGGCGTAGTTGCTGATGTTGGCGTACGCGGTTTTATCCCGGCTTCTATGGTAGAACGTCATTTCGTAGAAGATTTCAGCGATTACAAAGGACGCACATTGCGCGTTAAAGTAAAAGAATTGGATCGCGAAAACAACAAAGTCATTCTTTCACAAAAAGATGTATTGGAAGCTGAATACGAAGCTAACAAACACACAGTGATGGAAAGTCTTAAAGAAGGACAAGAATTGACAGGTACTGTACAACGCTTGACTCAATTCGGTGCTTTTGTAGACGTTGGCGGCGTAGACGGTTTGGTTCACGTATCCGAGATCGCTTGGAATCACGTAGACAAACCATCTGATGTATTGTCTGAAGGCGACGAAGTAAAAGTAAAAGTACTTCGTGTTGACCCTGAAAAAGGTAAAATCAGCTTGAGTATCAAAGCTGCTCAACCAGGACCTTGGGATTCAGCTTCTGACAAATTCAACATCGGTGATATCGTAACTGGTGAAGTTAAACGTCTTGTGAACTTTGGTGCTTTCGTTGAGATCGCTCCAGGAGTAGAAGGTTTGGTTCATATTTCTCAAATCTCTCACAAACACATCGGTACTCCACAAGAAGTTCTTGAAGAAGGACAAACGGTTTCTGTTAAAGTACTTGATGTTAACACAGAAGAAAAACGTGTTAGCTTGAGTATCAAAGAAACAGAAGAAGCTCCTGCACAATCTGCTAAACCAGAACGCAGCAACAACCGTGGCGACAGAGCTCCTAAACAAGAAGAATTGAACAACCCTAACGTATCTCTAAGCAACCAAGGATTAAGCATCACTCTTGGCGAACGTTTTGGTGACAAACTAAGCAAATTTAAGTGATCATGAGCGAGTGATTTCCTCGCTTAAGCAAACATTAACGTTTTAATAATGATTGCACTGTTTTGAACTTCAAAACGATAGCGAGTGATTTTCTCACTTCATTATTTAAATCATAGTACGGGCTTTTTATGGACGGTCCATTGATAGTCAAGCGACCGCCTTTCTAGTAAAAGTCACTCAATCAATCGGCGAATCCGCAATGGATTCGTCGATTATTGGTTTTAAAGGAATAAATGAAACAGTCGTAAAGTTCATCATAATGTTAGCCAAGTGCAATGTTTTTTGCTATGATGAAAAGCGGAAAGAATGAACAGGAGGAATGGATCGTATGGCAAGACCTGTAGTTGCAATCGTGGGCCGCCCGAATGTGGGGAAATCCACAGTATTTAACCGCATGATCGGTGATCGGCTAGCTATTGTTGAAGATAAGCCTGGTATTACGCGTGACCGTATCTATGGAACATCTGAATGGAATGGTAAAGCATTCAGTGTGATTGATACCGGAGGTATCGAATTAGATGGGGAAGATATGATGCTGAAGTCGATTCGGATGCAAGCTGAACTTGCGATCGAAGAAGCAGATGTTATCGTATTTATGTGTGATGTCAAAAGCGGATTGACTCAATCCGATGAAGAAGTAGCTGGAATACTCTATCGTTCAGGTAAACCGATTATTGTTGCTATTAACAAAGTAGATAACATGGGTCGTATGAATGATATTTATGAATTTTATAATTTAGGATTTGGCGAGCCAATCGGAATCTCAGGAAGTCACGGTAGCGGTATGGGTGATTTGCTAGATGCTGTAGTGAAAGAATTGCCTGAAACTGTTGATGATGAGTATGGCGATGATGTAATTCGTGTAGCTCTAATCGGTCGTCCTAACGTAGGTAAATCTTCGTTGGTCAATGCGATTTTGGGTGAAGAACGCGTTATTGTAAGTAGTGTAGCAGGTACAACACGTGATGCGATTGATACTCCTTTTGAGCGTGACGGACAACGTTATGTATTAATTGATACAGCAGGTATGCGTAAACGTGGTAAAGTATATGAGAATACAGAAAAATATAGTGTCATGCGTGCGATGAAAGCGATTGAACGTGCAGATGTAGTGTTAACGGTTATCAATGGTGAAGAAGGTATTATTGACCAGGATAAACACGTAGCAGGTTATGCACATGAAGCAGGAAAAGCAGCTATTTTCGTAGTAAACAAATGGGATGTTGTAGAAAAAGATGACAAAACCATGCGTCAATTTGAATCCAATATCCGTGATCATTTCTTATTTATGAGTTATGCTCCTGTTGTATTCTTGTCTGCATTGACGAAGCAACGTGTTCACAAATTATTACCGGTTGTGCAACAAGTAGCTGAGCAACACGCACTACGTATTCCAACTCATTTATTAAATGATGTAGTCTCTGATGCGATTGCTATCAATCCTCCACCGACAGATAAAGGGAAACGGATGCGTATTAACTATGTAACTCAGGTTGCAGTTAAGCCACCAACAGTAATTGTCTTTGTGAATGAACCGGAAATGATGCACTTTTCGTATGAGCGTTATTTGGAAAATAAAATTCGTGCGGCGTTCGACTTTATTGGTACACCGATTCGAATATTTACACGCCGAAAATCAGCATCAGATAATTAAGGAGAGAAGCATGTGATTTTATCAGTCGTGGCTATTATTATTAGTTATCTGATTGGTTCGATCAGCTTTAGCGTACTTATTGCTAAATGGCTGAAAGGAATCGATATCCGTGATCACGGAAGCGGCAACGCCGGAGCAACCAATACATTGCGCGTACTAGGCAAAGGACCTGCTATATTTGTACTTTTGTTAGATGCGCTCAAAGGTGTGGTAGCTATTTGGCTTGGCGTTTGGTTCAGTATCGGGCTATCCGGACATACGATGTACTGGGTTCCTGCTTTATGCGGAATTGCAGCTATTTTGGGGCATAACTGGCCGATCTATTTCCGTTTTCGCGGAGGTAAAGGAATTGCAACAACGATTGGTGTTCTCGCCACGTTATGTATTGTTCCGACATTGATTGCAGGCGTATTCGCTATTGCATCGATTGTGATCACTCGTTATGTATCATTAGGTTCGTTAATTTTTGTTACGTTAACGCCTATTGTATTACTGATTCAAGGATATTCTGCACCGATTGTTACAGTCAGTGTAATTATCTGGTTGCTTGCAGTATGGCGCCATCAGACGAATATTGTCAAAATATTCAAAGGCACTGAAAACAAAATCGGATCCAAAGCAGACAAGGGAGGAAACAAAGTTGTCTGAAAAAGTGACCGTTCTAGTAGCTGGTAGTTGGGGAACTGCGCTTGCTTCTGTGCTTGCAGACAATGGTCTACAAGTAACCGTATGGGCGCGTAGTGAAGAGCAAGTTGCCGAGATGAATCAACAGCACACCAATACAAAGTATTTACCAGATGCAGTTCTGTCCACTCAAATTACAGCAACTTCTGATCTTGCTGCTGCAATGGATGGAACAAAAGCAGTTGTGATTGTTGCCCCTTCCAAAGCAATGCGTCAAGTATGTAGTGATCTTAAGCCTTATTACCATCCTGATATGCTCTGTATTCATGCGACCAAAGGGTTTGAAACTAAGACACTGAAACGCATGTCTACTGTCATCAGCGAAGAACTAGGCTGTTTAGAGTCAGATGTGGTTGTTCTATCTGGCCCTAGTCATGCCGAAGAAGTGGTGAAACGTCTACCGACTACGGTAGTGGTTGCTTCTCACAATGCCAAAGCAGCAGCGGCGGCACAGTCTTTATTTATGAATGAAGATTATTTCCGTGTCTATACCAATCTAGATCTAGTTGGTGTAGAGCTTGCAGGTGCACTTAAAAACATTATTGCGCTAGGCGCAGGAATGGTCGACGGTCTTGGATTTGGTGATAATGCCAAAGCCGCTTTGTTGACTCGTGGACTTGCTGAAATGGTACGTGTGGGTAGTGAAATGGGTGCGAATCCATTAACCTTTTCAGGACTTGCCGGGATTGGTGACTTGATGGTCACAGCTAGTAGCCAACATAGTCGTAACTGGAGAGCAGGCTATATGTTAGGTCAAGGCAAATCACTCGATGAAGTGATGGCTTCGATGAATATGGTTGTTGAAGGTATACGTACGACGGAAGCAGCACGGGATATCTCTTTAAAATACAATGTACAAATGCCGATAGCTGAGCAATTGTATCATGTGTTATTTGAGCAGAGTGATCCTCGTACAGCAGTAGAAACGTTAATGGGACGTAATCCCAAAAATGAAATGGAAGTCATGAAGCTAGAAACATGGCAACAATGGCATTCCTAAAAAAAGAAATAGGCAGGAACGACGGGGTAGATATCATCCTTTCGTTCTTTTTGCACAGGAAGGAGTAGGAAATCATGGTGGAAACGCAGCAGCAGGTACAGCAGAAAAAAGAGCTGATACCGTCTCTGGAGCAGCTTGTTCGTCTGCTTCAACCTTTGGAGGAGCAATCTCCATGGTTGCTTGGTGGAAGCTGTGGTCTTTTACTACATGGTGTGAAATTAGACAAAGCTCCACGCGATATTGATTTATATACCGATGAGATTCGGATAGATACGCTTCACAAACAGTTGTCGAGTGAGTTCTCTATTTTGGATGAACCGATACTTGACGAGACAAGAACCTATCGCTCAACATTAAGCCATTATCAGTTAGGTACTTATACAATCGAATTGGTAGGTGGATTTGAAGTTCGAGCCAGAGAATCCTATTATCGTGTGCATGTAGAGCCTGTGCTTTATCCTGCTGCTCCTGTATATACGCTAGAATCAGGTGGTAGTATTCATTTGATGCCTTTAGCCCATGAATTGATTTTTAACCTATTACGTGATCGACCGGATCGTTACGAACCTATTAGTGAGCGTATTCGTGAGCAATCACAGGATCATGCAACACTGATTGAACAGATCATTCAACATAATGGATTTCACCCTCAATTTATGCAGCGTATACGTAGATTAGCTGGAATAAACGGTTAAAAGGAGAAAATAATGTCCAGAACAGACAAAGCTCAAGTCACCTTTTTGCCATCTGGTAAGTCGATACAGGTCAGTTCAGGAACCACAGTACTTACAGCCGCACGTAAAGCAGGCGTTCATATTGCTGTGCGTTGCGATGGCAAAGCCGCTTGTTTGATGTGCAAAGTGAATATTGCTCATCCGTATGATGAGGAGAATCAATCATGTATTTCAACAGCAGAACCTGCCGAAACACGCAAATTAGGAGTTTTGATCGGTCAGGGTGTACGATTGTCATGTCAAGCCAAAGTGATCGGTGATTTGACGGTAGAAGTTCCAGAAGATCGGCTTAAAGCCGCGATTCGCAAACAAATGGAGCAACAAAACGAAGATCTGAGTGATTGGTAGATAAAAAAGCGTAAAATGCTTGAAATTAAAGGGTGAGTATATTACTATAGGTTTGTTCCGCCTTCTGCGCTCTATAGGCAGTTGGTGATATTTTCGAAAATTCCGCGGTGTTTACGTATATTTCGTGCAAACGAAAAACCTAGCAGCAAGTGGAGCAATCGATACAAATACTTTAGGAGGTGAAACATATGAACAAATCCGAATTGATCGCGCAAGTATCAGAAACAACTGATTTGCCGAAAAAAGACGTAACTAAAGCAGTTGATGCTGTTTTTGAAGCTATCGCTGGTGCACTACAAAGTGGTGATAAAGTACAATTAGTTGGATTTGGTAACTTCGAAGTTCGTGAGCGTTCTGCACGTAAAGGACGTAATCCACAAACAGGTGAAGAGATCGATATCGCAGCTAGCAAAATCCCGGCTTTTAAACCTGGTAAAGCATTGAAAGATGGAATTAAATAAGTTATTACATATTCCATGTGCAGGAAAGACCGTGACGATCATGTTCACGGTCTTTTCCATATCTGATCTACGTTGAATACGAAAAGGGGATAACATTTATGGAATCACCAGACAATAATTATACCAATAGTGACTATATTGTGATCAAAGCGAAAGATAACGGAGTACAGGTAATTGGCTTGACTCGTGGACGTGATACTCGTTTTCATCATACAGAGAAATTGGACAAAGGCGAAATTATGGTTGTGCAATTTACAGAGAATACATCAGCGATTAAAGTGCGTGGTAAAGCGGAAGTCATGACTAAACATGGCTCTATGGATACAGAAGTATAATCAATATGGCATCTAATCTTGAATACGTAATGTACTTAAATACTGGCTTCCTCATGTTTAATAGTTGATTAAGGTTGAGGAAACCAGTATTTTTCTATGCCATGAATGAACTTACAAATCTTCACTAGCCCTGTCTTGTCAAAAAAACATATGGTATAATGAACTGAAATGGCTGAAAAGATATCTTTTAGGCTATACTATGTTTGTGAAAATAAAGACTTGCACTATAAAGGCGTCGGAGGCTGAGATGAAACCATACCGTTTGTTGGAAACATCCCGAAAATACACAGAATACGATATGATTCAAAAGCATACAGGAGTTCCCGAGTTTCCAGACACTCGTGTACATTTACTTCATGCCTTTTTGAATATGAAAGATCAGGATGATACTGTCTCACATCGTGGAGAATTATTCCCCCTTGTAGCAGGTATTGTACAGATGGCAATGGATACCCATGATATGATCGATACACTGGCTGTTCATCAAGAAGAAGAAGCAATGCGTGCTAGACAGTTAAATGTGTTAGCAGGTGACTTTTTCAGTAGTCGTTTTTACGAATTGTTGTCCAAAGCAGGCGAGATTGAAATGATCTCATTACTAAGTGCAGCCATTTGTGAAACGAATCGTCTCAAGATGAATCTGTATCACAATGTTCAAAGTGAACAATTTACAGCAGAGCAATATGTAGAGTCGCTGACACAGCTTAAAATGGAGCTGTTTATTTTGTTTACACCGTATATTCCTACAGAAGTAGCTGAATTATGGCAAGCATTATTGGTTGATTTTAGTCGTGCAGAGATACTAGCTAATGAATTGACACGTGCACATGGAGAACAAGGGCCTTTTGGTAGCTATGCTCTGTATAAAGTGCTTGCACATGTACAAGAGCAAAATAAAGAGAATCTGATGAGTGATGCCGTCACTACAGACCATTGGAATAAATGGGATCAGACGTATCAGATCAATGAACATCTTCGTTCAGAATTAAATGCTGTGTTGACAGATATTAAGCAACGTCTAGCGCAAGCCGGTTATGCTGAATTGCAGACTGAAATTGTACAGCTGACAGAGGCTTATCAGGATATAGCATCGACTAAAAATCGCTAAGTCTTTTAGTTAAAATCATAATATTCCCAAAGTAGTTACTTTAAAATGAGGTGATTGTATCGTGAGTAAACCAGAAGCTGTCAAACCTAAAGAGCAATTTGTACAATCTGTTTTTGAGTCTATTGCTCCAAAATACGATATGATGAATGATTTGCTCAGTTTCCGTCGCCACAAAGCATGGCGCAAATTTACAATGAAAAAGATGAACGTGCAACCAGGGACTTCGGCGCTGGATGTGTGTTGCGGAACATGTGATTGGACACTAAGTATTGCTGAAGCTAGCGGTACGGGTCAAATCAAAGGGTTAGATTTCAGTCCAAATATGTTGCAAGTTGGTCAGCACAAAATCAACCGTGATGGTTGGAAAGATAATATTACGTTGACTCAAGGGAATGCAATGGATCTTCCATACGAAGATAATTCTTTTGATTATGTAACAATAGGGTTCGGATTACGTAATGTACCAGATCTGGTTCAAGTGTTAAAAGAAATGCAGCGTGTTGTGAAACCTGGAGGTATGGTAGTTTGTTTAGAATTATCCAAACCCACATGGCAACCATTTAAAGGGCTGTATTATTTCTATTTCCAAAACTTATTGCCACTTATGGGCAAACTTGTAGCCAAACATTACGAGCAATACAAATGGCTGCCTGATTCACTCAAGCTGTTCCCGGGACGTGCAGAACTGGCGCAAATTTTCCGAGATGTTGGGCTAGATAATGTTCAGGCGTACCCCTTAACAGGTGGTATTGCGGCACTTCATATTGGGATCAAGGAGAAGTAGAATGTTTAAGAAATTTAAAGTATTTTTAGAAATGATTAAAATAGAGCATACGCTATTTGCGTTGCCTTTTGCTTTTATGGGAGCAATCTTAGGATCCTATGTGATTAATGGTCATTTGCCTTTATGGTCACAGATTGGATGGATTTTGTTAGCGATGATCGGAGCACGTACAGCTGCGATGAGTCTTAACCGTCTCATAGATCAGGTATTTGATGGCAAAAATCCACGTACAATGATGCGTGCGATTCCAGCAGGTCTGTTGCGTTCAAGTGAAGTGGTATTATTTACACTGATTTCATTAGTGATCTTTTTCTGGGCAGTGACACAGTTAGATCCGTTAGCTTTGAAATTATTACCGATTGCTATCTTCATGCTGGTGATCTATTCCTACACCAAACGTTTTACATGGCTTTGTCATGTGATACTGGGTATGACGCTGGGTCTAGCTCCATTAGGTGGATGGATTGCAGTAACCGGTCATTTTAGCTGGACAGCGATTGTGTTTTATATTGCAGTTACATTTTGGACAGCTGGTTTTGATGTGATTTATGCTTGTGCAGATGAAGAATTTGACCGTGAAGAAGGGTTATATTCGATTCCAAGTCGTTTTGGTATTGCTAGAGCACTCAAAATCGCACAGGGATTCCATGTGATTACAGCAGTCGGTCTGATTGCGATTGGTATTATGGCAGGATTGGGTTGGTGGTATTTCGCCGGCGCTGTGATTGCACTTGCTATCTTGTTCTATCAACATTATATTTTGACACCTAAAGATTTAAGTCGTTTGCAGACTTCATTCTTTACATTAAATAGTACGCTGAGTCTGATCGTATTTGTATTTACATTGATCGATCTGGTGGTGAAACAGTGGTGGTAAATTCTACAGAACATACAGCGAATCAACGCTATATTGTAGGAATTACAGGTGCTAGTGGTTCGATATATGGCATTCGACTAACCGAGGTATTATTATCCCTCGGTTATACTGTTCATCTAGTGATCTCGAATGCGGGTTGGCGCGTACTTAAAGAAGAGATGGACTGGGAAGCGTCAAGCCGGGAAGAAATGCTAGAGCAGTATTTCAGTACATGGTCAGCACAATTAGTCTATCATTCCTTTGCAGACATCGGAGCTACGATAGCGAGTGGATCATTTCGGGTCAAAGCAATGATCATTGTTCCTTGTTCGATGGGCACTCTGGCGAATATTGCAGGGGGAATGTCTGCTAACTTAATGACACGAGCAGCAGATGTGGTGCTTAAAGAGGAGCGTAAACTGGTTATAGTACCAAGAGAGACTCCGCTTCAAGCGATACATTTAGAAAATATGTTAAAACTAGCACGTATGGGCGTGAGTATTGTTCCGGCTATGCCTGCTTTTTATTATCGTCCGAAAACGTTGGATGATACGGTCGACTTCATGGTTGGCAAGGTGCTCGATATTCTGGACATCGAACATCAATTATTTGAACGATGGGGGAATGGTCGTGAAAAGTTTTGAACAGCCTTTCAAAATTGGTAAAATAGAATATACAAACGATTGGCCGGTGTATCATCATTTTGATTCGTCGGCTCTATCCTTGCCCGCAGAGATTCATAGCGATCTTCCTGCTAACTTGAATCGTGGTTTGTTAGAAGAAACATTGTATCTTACCCCTGTGTCTTCATTTGCTTATGGTACGCGTTCATCTGATTTCTGGTTATTGCCCGATCTATCAGTGAGTGCTAAAAATGCAGTCGGATCGATTCTTCTGTTTTCCAGAAAGCCTATTGCGGAACTGGGAAATGGAACGATCGCACTGACCAATACATCAGCTACTTCGATCAATCTACTCAAAATTATTCTGCATAAACGTTATCAATTGACACCAGAATATATTTCGATGGATCCAAGCTTGGATGAAATGATGGAACAAGCAGATGCAGCATTATTGATTGGCGATCATGCTATTGCAGCGGCACAAAAAGAAACAGGTTATATTGTGACCGATTTAGGGCAAGAGTGGAAGTCATGGACAGGACTCAGTATGACTTTTGCTGTATGGGCTGTTAACAAGAAATTTGCAGCTACATATCCTGAGTTTGTAACCGAAACAGCGCAACAATTAGTGAAAAGTAAACAACGTTCTATCGCTGATCTGAATCCAGTGATTCAAGAAGCTCAGCAAAAAATGGGCGGCGATCATGCGTATTGGAAACATTATTTTCAGCAATTATGGTATGATTTTGGAGAAAAAGAGCAACAAGGTCTAGCATTGTATTTTAAATATGCGTATGAACTCGAATTATTAGATCATGAAGTACACATGGAATTATGGACTGACAATACACTGATACGGGTGAACGAATGAAACTACTGGATATTTTCGGGACACTAAAAAAAGATATGAATGTGATAGAAAGACAGCTTAGTCATAGTATAGACAGTGAACATCCTTTATTGAATGAGACATCACTGCATCTGCTCAAAGCGGGAGGCAAACGACTTCGTCCCGCTTTTGTGTTACTTGGAGGCAAGTACGGTACGTATGATCTAGATCGTCTTAGTAATGTCGCTGTAGCTTTGGAATTGATTCATATGGCTTCACTGGTACATGATGATGTGATTGATGATGCAGATACACGTCGTGGTCAGCCCACTGTCAAATCCAAATGGGATAACCGGATAGCGATGTATACAGGCGATTATATTTATGCCAAAGCATTGATGATTGTTGCTCGTCTGGAAAATCCTCAAATTCATCAGGTATTATCTAAAGCGATGGTACAGATGTCGATTGGTGAGATGGAACAGATTAGAGACTTTTTCAATACAGGGCAAAGTATTCGTCGCTACTTACTGCGTATTCGTCGTAAAACAGCGCTATTGATTGCGATCAGTTGCCAATTAGGTGGAATTGCAGCGAATGCACCCAAAGAAATCACTCGCGAGTTGTATCGTTATGGCTACAACGTAGGTATGGCTTTTCAGATTCGTGATGATGTACTTGATCTGTGTGGTACCGAGAAGCAATTAGGTAAACCACCGGGTAGTGATTTGCGTCAAGGCAATATTACGA
The DNA here is from genome assembly GCF_001721045.1 of Paenibacillus nuruki. Lineage (GTDB taxonomy): Bacteria > Bacillota > Bacilli > Paenibacillales > Paenibacillaceae > Saccharibacillus > Saccharibacillus nuruki. Next base: position 69,498 of record NZ_MDER01000043.1, read on the forward strand.
TCCCTGTTTTGTATGCTCTTCAAGATGAATCACGTAGAGAACCGCTACTTGCTGAAATTACAAGAATTCATAACGCTAACGGCGAGACAGATGTAACGACAGCAGTACGTATGGTACGTGAAAGTCAGGGTATTCAAGAAGCTGAATTATTAGCTGATCGTTATATTCAAAAAGCAATGCATGCACTGAGTCAATTGCCAGCGGGTAGAACCCAAAAGCATTTGCAAGAGATTGCTAAATTTGTCGCTAATCGTTCACATTAATCTACAACAATGTTCGACAATTTAATGTTTTATGGCACAATATAGAAGATTGTGTAAAATAAAAGTCTTTTGGATACGTAAAATATTTCTTAATCACTAATAGAGTGGGATCATACGGTCGATATATACATTACAAAGCATATTGAATAGCGGTTCAAAGCTATATTTTGTTCAAATATTCGATATGTCCAGTAATGTATGCTACTCAGGTTTGAGTACAATCAGAAAATGTCGAAAATTGCTATGAAACGCTTCCTTTCTGTAAACAATGGTTTCTGTTAGAATACACAGGTGGGCATAATTACCAATCGTGTCCAATGCAGATCACATTGTAGATAATGGGAGAGTGAACCAATGGAACGCACATTTTTGATGATTAAACCTGATGGTGTGCAGCGGGGGTTAATAGGACGCATTGTCAGTCGTTTGGAGGACAAAGGCTTTAAGCTGGTAGGTGGCAAATTCGTAACCGCAACAGAGGAACAGGCAAAACGTCATTATGCTGAGCACGAAGGCAAAGCATTCTATGATAATTTGATTAGCTTTATTACTTCAGGTCCGGTATTCGCTATGGTCTGGGAAGGTGATGATATCATCACAATCTCTCGCATGGTTATCGGCAAAACCAAAGTAACTGAAGCACAACCTGGAACGATTCGTGGTGACTTTGCTAATCATACTCCACTCAATCTGATTCACGGTTCCGATTCAGTTGAAAGTGCTGAACGGGAGATTGCTAATTTTTTTGACGAGAACGAACTAAGCGTTTACGACAAAAATATTTCAGCATGGATCTAAACATACCCTCGCATGGACTGCACTTATAATGATGATCAAGGAAGTGATCCCATGCTTATTAATGATACTATTCATTCAGATTCGGATTATGTAGGTTTTATAAAAAAAGTAAAAGATAATACTGGAATCGATTTGTCTCAATACAAAGAAGCTCAAATGAAGCGTCGTCTGACCACATTACGTACCAAAAATGGTTTTTCTACATTTAGCGCTTTTTTCGATGCGATGTTAAAAGATAAAACGTTATTTTATGAATTTTTGGATCGTATGACGATCAACGTATCTGAATTTTGGCGTAACCCGAACCGTTGGGAAGTATTGCGTGATTCCATTTTACCGCAATTGCAAAAAAACAACGGTAAAAACTTGAAAGTATGGAGCGCAGCATGTTCTACAGGTGAAGAGCCATATACATTGTCTATGATCCTTGCTGACAAAAATCTGTTGTCCAGTACAACTTTACATGCTACGGATATTGATGATGGCGCATTGGAAAAAGCTAAAAAAGGAATGTATCTAGAACGTTCGCTTAAAGATGTTCCTGCTGATGTAGCCAAACGTCATTTTACAGCAGATGGTCATATGTTCCATATTAGTGACTCGCTGAAAAAAGCGGTTAATTTCCGTAAAGGTAATCTACTGACCGATACGTTTGAAACAGGATACGATCTAATCGTATGTCGTAATGTTATGATTTATTTTACAGAAGAAGCTAAAAACATGCTGTATCATAAATTTGCTAACAGTCTGCGTCCTGGTGGAGTATTATTTGTAGGCAGTACGGAGCAGATTTTCTCTCCGGCACAATATGGGTTTGAGACATCAGAAACATTCTTCTATTACAAAAAAGGCTAATTATTGCCTAGACTGCAATAGAAAAAGTGCACATGATTGAGGCTAGTACTACGCGATACTTATCTATGTATAGAGTGATCTGTTATGTTCTACATGCAGAAAAACGATACAATAACTTTAAATAAAAACACGCTGCTTGTATCGTCGATGACGAAAAGGTAGCGTGTTTTTTATGATACACAGGGAGAAAGAACACTTTAAATCAATGTTTTGCGCTTTCTTGTCAAACCGCTAGATGCTGTACTATAATAAGCAAAGATAATTACGGATTTTAGCAATGCACAGTTTAACAGTTTAAAGGGGGAACGCAACAATGAGTTTACGTTATTTAACAGCAGGGGAGACACATGGTCCCCAATTGACTGCGATTATTGAAGGATTACCAAGCCAGCTTGAGCTGGATTTTGAAGCATTGAATTTCCAACTAGCACGTCGTCAGAAAGGGTATGGACGAGGTCGCCGGATGCAAATTGAAAAAGATACAGCTGATATCGTAGGCGGTGTACGTCATGGATACACAACAGGAGCGCCTGTAGCTCTAGTTGTAGCGAACAATGATTGGAAACACTGGACAAAGATTATGAATATTGAGCCGATGGAAGGTACAGATGAAGAAAAACGTCGTGTACACCGTCCACGTCCAGGTCATGCGGATCTGAATGGCGGTCTTAAATATAATCATAAAGATTTGCGTAACGTATTAGAGCGCTCCAGTGCGCGTGAAACTGCTATTCGTGTAGCTTGTGGAGCAGTAGCACGTCAGTTCCTTGAAGCATTCGGAATCAAAGTAGCTGGACAAGTCATTCGTATCGGTGAAATTGTAGCTCCACCTCACAATCTTCCACTGGATGAGCTGGTTGCTCAGACAGAAGAGTCTTCTGTACGTGTAGTGGATAAAGAAACCGAGCAAAAAATGGAAGCTTATATTGAGCAAATCAAAAAAGAAGGCGACTCGATCGGTGGCGTCGTTGAATGTATTATCGAGGGCGTGCCTGTAGGTTTGGGAAGTTTTGTTCAATATGATCGCAAGCTCGATGCACGTATCGCTCAAGCTGTAATGTCGATCAATGCTTTTAAAGGCGTAGAGATTGGCATAGGCTTTGAAGCAGGTGAACTTCGTGGTTCACAAGTGCATGATGAGATTTTATATAATGAAGAGCGTGGATATCACCGTGCAAGCAATCGTTTAGGCGGATTTGAAGGCGGAATGACAAATGGTATGCCTATCGTGGTTCGTGGTGTCATGAAACCTATTCCTACTTTGTACAAACCGCTACAAAGTGTAGATATCGATACCAAAGAAGCATTTACAGCTCAAGTCGAGCGTTCAGATGCTTGTGCTGTACCTGCCGCTAGTGTTGTGCTTGAAAGTGTTGTTGCTTGGGAAGTAGCCAAGGCTTTCCTTGAGAAATTTGGTGGCGATTCGATGGATGAGATTCGTAATAATCTTAAAAATTATTTAGCTCAAGTGGAGCAATACTAATGTCTGCGGTGAGAACCGTTGATGTCCAACTTGGCGAACGCTCTTATCCGATTTATATTGGAGAAGATTTGTTACAACAGGCAGGAACGTATTTAGACAATCATCGCATTTCCAAGCAAAGCCCGATACTGATCGTTACCGATGAACATGTGGCTGATCCTTATTTTGCTATCGTGGAGCAGTCTTTGACTGCTTCTGGATTTACAGTTGTGACAGCGATTGTAGGTGCAGGTGAACAATCCAAATCGATGTCTGTATTTGAAGAAGTGATGACCAAAGCCATTCAAGGCGGTCTGGATCGGAAATCGACTGTAATTGCACTCGGTGGCGGCGTAGTAGGCGATCTAGCTGGGTTTGTAGCTGGTTCATATATGCGCGGGATTCGTTTTATCCAAATGCCTACCAGTGTACTTGCCCATGATAGTAGTGTGGGTGGTAAAGTAGCGATTAATCATCGTCTAGCGAAAAATATGATTGGTGTTTTTCATCAGCCGGAGTTCGTATTATATGATCTGACAACACTTCAAACATTACCCAAACGTGAAGTTTATGCCGGACTTGCAGAGATGGTGAAGCATGGTTTAATCTGGGATAAAGAATTTGCTTACTGGTGTCTGGAACACGCTGACGAACTGAAATCAGTCGATATGACAGCGATGGGTTATGGTCTGGAAAAAGGCTGTTCTATCAAAGCGATCGTGGTTTCTCGTGATGAGCGTGAGAACGACTTGCGAGCTATTCTTAATTTGGGACATACGATAGGGCATGCCATCGAAGCTGTAGCAGGGTATGGCGAGATTATTCACGGTGAAGCGATCTCAATCGGTATGGTTGGTTCTGCGCTTATCGGTGAACAATTAGGTGGAGAACCGGGTCTTGTTGATACCACCCGTCATATGTTGACAGCTCTTGGGTTACCTACAGTATTGCCTCAGCGTCTAGATGTCGATCAGATTATGGAAGCAATGATGCATGATAAGAAATTCCAAGAAGGATCAATGACATTTGTGGTTCCCAAATCAATCGGTGTTGTGGAAATCAATCACAACGTAGATTATGATCTGGTACGCCGGGTTGTTGAGCAATTAAAGGAAGAGGTGTAAACGATGTACAATCGAGGAATTCGTGGGGCTACTACAGTGATCAATAACGAAAAAAAGGAAATATTGGATGAAACCGTAGTATTGCTGAAGGAGATTGTAGACCGTAATCAATTTGAACCTGAAGATATCAGCTGTATCTGGATTACGATGACCCCTGATCTGGATGCTATTTTTCCAGCACTTGCTATTCGTGAGATGGAAGGTTGGAATATGGTTCCTTTAATGTGTGCGGTAGAAGCAGCGGTACAGAACAGCTTACCTCAATGTATCCGGTTAATGATTCAAGTGAATACGACGAAATCACAACAAGAAATCAGACATGTGTATTTAAACGAAGCCAAGCGATTACGTCCTGATTTGGCACTTTCAGAATAGGGATAAGATGTAAGGGTTGCGTTAGACGTTTCTTTTGCTGTATAGTAGTCGTTAAGATAAATAGTAAGAGCCGTGTAATGAGCTGAGATGCAAGTTAGAGGTAGAGAAGAGTATAGATGAGAATGAAACGTAAGCCTTGTCGGCGGGCAGAGCGGATTGATCCATAGGTGTGAAGACACTGTATGTTATTCAATTCGGATCGTGTGCCAGCAGGAAGACAACAGCGAAGACGTTTCAAGCAGTATAACGGAGTATAGCTAGAAATAGAATCATAGAAAGAACTGTATGGTGAGATAGTCATCATCGATTGGATTATTATTGTATTCATTATTTATAGATAACGAGAGGTACAAGAGTGTATCGCTGTTATGCTAAATAAACAATAAGAGATTCATAGATGCTAACTTGATCGCTAACAGATTATAAGTCAGCCGTATACATAGATATGTTATACGATTGCTACTTTCTTTATACTATTTGTAGTGTAATACTTCGGGTCTGCCAGAATCTGAGGTAGTCGATTCTGACATTTGTACATTTTGTACGTCTATTGTAGCCTTCATGCGTCAACACGCGTGAAGGCTTTTTTAGTACCCAAAATACAAATCTGAGGAGCGACTTCTATGATTCAACCTAATATCGAACAAGTGATTGCAACATCGAAAGAATATAATTTGATTCCTATTGTCAAACGTTTGCTAGGAGATATGGAGACACCGATTCGGATTTTTCAACGTTATGCTGATCATAAGCGTGCATTTCTGTTGGAAAGCGTAGAGGGCGGTAGCAAATGGGCGCGATATTCATTTATTGGTAGTGATCCATTTTTATTGATCTCTGGGAAAAAGGGTAGAATCAAGCTTGAAATCAATGGTCAAGAAGCTGAATTAGCAGGTAAGCCGATTGAACAACTCAAAACATTATTACAGCGTTATCGCAGTCCCAAAGTAGAAGGCTTACCTCCATTTACAGGTGGAGCTATTGGTTTCTTCGGTTACGATCTACAGCAATATTATGAAAAATTACCTGCTCATCGAATAGATGATATGCAGATGGACGATATTCAGTTTATGTTCTGTGATCAGATTGTCGTCTTTGATCATGTGAAGCAACATATTTTGCTAGTTGGTAATGTACATGTACCGGATAACGCAACAGAACAACAGATTCGTGAAGCGTATATCAAAGCTAGTCGTAAGCTAGAAGCAACAGAAGATTTGTTGAAAACACAACCTTCTATAAGCACGATGGGACGTAGCCCGGTATCGGAAGATGTAGAAATGGGCGAAATTCAATCCAATATGACCAAAGAAGAATATATAGATGGTGTGCATCGTGCCAAAGAATATATTCGTGCCGGTGACATTTTTCAAGTGGTGTTGTCACAACGTTTTCATATCGAGACTGAGGTTTCACCACTTGAAGTGTATCGGGTGTTACGTACGATGAACCCGTCGCCTTATATGTATTATTTGAAAATGGATGATGAGATTATCGTCGGGACATCACCAGAAGCGCTTGTCAAAGTAGCGGGTGATCGCTTAGAGACTCGACCGATAGCAGGCACACGTCCTCGCGGTAAAACAGAAGCGGAAGATCAAGCTTTGGCTGAAGAATTGCTTCAAGATGAAAAAGAACGTGCAGAGCACCTTATGCTTGTCGATCTAGGACGTAATGATCTAGGACGTGTCTCTGAATTCGGAAGTGTCAAAACAGATACGTTTATGGAAATTGAACGTTATTCGCATGTAATGCATATTGTGTCTGGAGTATCAGGTACACTGCATAAAGATAAAGACTTTTTCGATGCTTTCTTATCTTGTCTACCCGCAGGAACCGTATCAGGTGCACCTAAGTTAAGAGCGATGGAGATTATCGCTGAGATCGAAAATGAAGCACGTGGTGCGTATGCAGGTGCTATCGGATATCTTGGATTCTCTGGCAATATGGATGCTTGTATCACGATTCGGACGATTATTTTCAAAAATGGTAAAGCTTATGTGCAAGCCGGAGCAGGTATTGTATGGGACTCGGTTCCAGAAAAAGAATATGAAGAGACGGTAAATAAAGCAAAAGGAATGCTGAAGTCGATTCGTGTAGCGGAAGCGATGTTTTTACCTAAACCACAAGATCATGATTCTGAAATTAATCAAGATTATATGTACGGATATGATCGTTAAATAGCATTACATCAAGTTATTAAGTATTACATCCATAAATATAGAAAGATAAAAGAGTTAAAGGAGAGACAGAGATGGTTGGGAATGAACTGATGCAACAAGCGATAGCTACCATTATAGAAGGCAAGCACTTAACACGAGAGCAATCCAATCAAGTGATGCATGTCATTATGAGCGGTATTGCGACACCTTCACAGATTGGAGGGTTACTGACAGCTCTTCGTATTAAAGGAGAAACGGTCGAAGAAATCACAGGTTTGGCTGAAGCTATGCGTACAAATGGTGGGAGCGTGCCTGTATTATCCGATGGATTATTAGATACTTGTGGAACAGGCGGTTCCGGGATTCACAAATTCAATATTTCAACCGTATCGGCGATTATTGCTTCTTCGATCGGTGTAAGGGTAGCAAAGCATGGTAACCGCTCTGCTTCAGGTAAAGCTGGAAGTGCAGACGTATTAGAAGCTTTGGGTGTGAATATTAGTCTTAATCCGGATCAAGCAGCTAAATGTCTAGAAGATATCGGCATCTGCTTTATGTTTGCACAGGTCTTTCATCCATCAATGAAGCATGCCGCAGCGACTCGTCGTGAATTAGGCGTACGAACGGTATTTAATATGTTAGGGCCTTTAACCAATCCAGCAGGAGCAGATCGTCAATTGATTGGACTGTATGATATTACAAAAATCGAGACCGTAGCACATACCCTTCATTTATTAGGGCTAAAACGTGCACTGGTTGTTGCAAGTCTGGATGGTCTGGATGAGATCAGTATATCTGCACCTACAAGAGTCGCTGAATTAAAAGATGGACACGTACACACATATGAGATCAGTCCTAGCGATTTTGGATTACCGACTCATCCAATTGAACATACATTAGGCGGAGACGCTATGGAAAATGCAGATATTATTCGTAGTGTGCTTCGTGGAGAAGAAAGTGCTTATCGAGATGTAGTCGTAGCGAATAGCGCAGCTTGTATTTACCTTTCAGGGCAAGCAGAGACATTGGCTCAAGGAGCGATTATAGCAGCACAAGCGATAGATTCAGGTGCGGCTGCTCATAAGTTACAGCAATTAATAGACACAACGGAGGGATTAAGTTATGTATCTTGATCGTATTGTAGTGACCAAACAGCAGGAAGTAGAACTATTGAAAAAAACATTTTCGGTAGAACAAGCCAAAGAACAGATTAAAGCATTGCCTGCAACTAAAGGTTTTCGCAAAGCTTTAATTCAGCATCCTCATCATTCAATGGGCTTGATTGCAGAAGTGAAAAAAGCTTCACCGTCTAAAGGTTTGATTCGTCCTGATTTTGATCCTGTTCAGATTGCTCAAGCGTATGAAGATGCAGGAGCTGATTGTATTTCTGTATTAACTGATGTTGACTATTTTCAAGGAAGTAAAGAGTATTTAACGGCTATTCATCAAGCGGTAAAGCTTCCGTTATTGCGTAAAGATTTTATTATTGATGAAGTACAGATTTACGAAGCACGCTTAATCGGTGCAGATGCTATTTTGCTTATCGCGGCTATTTTGACACCTGAACAATTACAATCCTATTTCGATCTAGCATTATCAATCGGGTTGGATGTATTGATTGAAGTGCATGATCATGAAGAATTGGCAACCGTCCTGCAAATAAAAGGTGCTGCTGAACATGGATTGATTGGTGTAAACAATCGCAATCTCAAAACATTCGAAACTTCACTGGCGACAACGGTTGAACTGATTAATCTTGTTCCTGAAAATGTTCCTTTGATCAGTGAAAGTGGTATTTCTGGTGTGGACGATATGGTCTATTTATCGGGTGCAGGAGCTAAAGGAGTATTGGTAGGCGAATACTTTATGCGTAAAGACGATATTCATGACGCTGTAAAAACACTTATGGAACCTACCAAAAAACAAAATCATGACTGAAAAAAAATACGTAAAAATTTGTGGACTTCAAAGCGTTGAAGTGCTAAAATCTATGATACAATTACCGATTGATTACATCGGTTTCGTTTTTGCTACAAGTAAGCGTCAGGTGAATTCTGAACAAGCCTCTATTCTGATTCAAACACTTCAGGAATGGGAAGATTACCCTGCTCCTCAAAGTGTTGGCGTGTTCGTTAACCCGACGCTGGAACAACTCAAAGAGATTGTTGAGATCGCTCCACTTGATGTGATTCAGCTTCATGGTCAAGAAAGCCCTGAGCTATGCAGACAGATCAAGGAACAATTGCATAAGCAGGTATTCAAAGTGGTTTCACTCACACAGACAGACCAACCACAACCGGTAGAACAACAACTTTTACCTTACAAAGGCGTAGTCGATGCCTTTTTATTAGATACGTATGACCCTCTATATGGAGGAGGCTCAGGTAAGACATTTGCTTGGGATCAGATACAACCGTATCACCAGTGGACAGCGCAACAAGGGATTCCATTGCTTGTAGCTGGAGGATTAACACCGGAGAATATATCTTCTCTATTGGACAACCATTTGCTTGAAGGCGTTGATGTATCGAGCGGCGTGGAAACGGATGGTATCAAAGACATCATGAAAATAACAACATTTGTAGAAAGGGTGAAGGCATAATGACTACATTACCAGATGCAAAAGGACGTTTCGGCGATTTCGGAGGAAGATATGTGCCTGAGACTCTTATGAATGCACTTATCGAATTGGAGCAGTCTTATTATCAATATGCAGAAGATGAAGAATTTCAGACTGAGCTGAAATATTTGCTCAAAGAATATTCAGGTCGGGAAACGCCTCTTTATTATGCACAACGCTTAAGTGAAGAATTGGGTGGTCCTAAAATTTATCTCAAACGTGAAGATTTAAATCATACAGGTGCACATAAAATCAATAATGCGCTTGCTCAAGGGTTGCTTGCGAAGCGTACCGGTAAAAAGAAAGTTATTGCTGAAACGGGTGCAGGGCAGCATGGTGTGGCGACAGCGACGGTAGCCGCATTGTTTGGACTTGAGTGTAAAGTATTTATGGGTGAAGAAGATATTCGCCGTCAGCAATTGAATGTATTTCGGATGAAGTTATTGGGAGCAGAAGTGGTTCCTGTGACTTCAGGTACGATGACACTTAAAGATGCAGGAAATGAAGCATTACGCTACTGGGTAAGTAATGTCGAAGATACGTTTTATATTCTAGGATCAGCGGTAGGTCCTCATCCATATCCGATGATGGTGCGTAATTTCCAACGTATTATTGGAGATGAGACACGCCGTCAGATACTTGAACTTGAAAATCGCTTACCGGATACAGTCGTAGCTTGTATCGGTGGCGGCAGTAATGCAATCGGTATGTTCTATCCATTTATTGAAGATACTGAGGTTAATTTGATCGGTGTAGAAGCAGCAGGACGTGGGATTGATACGCCTTTGCATGCGGCAACGATGAGTCTGGGAACCAAAGGTGTCTTTCAAGGTTCTATGAGTTATTTACTACAAGATGAATATGGACAAGTACAGCCTGCACATTCGATTTCAGCTGGTCTCGATTATCCGGGTGTAGGTCCTGAACATTCGTATCTTAAAGATATCAAGCGTGTTCAGTACGTGCCTGTAACCGATGCAGAAGCGTTAGATGCTCTAAAATTATTGTGTCGTACCGAAGGTATTATCCCTGCACTCGAGTCTTCACATGCAATTGCCCATGTGGTTAAAATGGCGAAAGATATGAATAGTGATCAGTTGCTAGTGATCTGCCTTTCCGGTCGTGGCGATAAAGATGTAGAGTCAATTATGCAGTATGAGGAGGGCGTACAATGAGTATGACTGATCAAAGTCAGAACCGTATGGATGCTACATTTGCTAGACTCAAAGAAGAAGGCAAAACAGCATTGATTCCCTTTCTCACTGTAGGCGATCCTGATCCACAGACAACGATCGATATTATTGTAGAATTGGAAGCAGCAGGTGCCGATATTTTGGAATTAGGCGTTCCTTATTCTGATCCACTGGCAGATGGCCCTGTCATCCAGCGTGCTTCTCAGCGTGCACTTACCCATCATGTAACGATCAACACTTGCCTCGAAGTTGCTGACGGAGCACGTCAACGCGGGGTAGAAATGCCTTTTATTTTGTTTACGTATTATAATCCGATTTTGCAATTTGGACTAGAACGCTTTTTTGAGACGATGCAAGCTCATGGCATTAGTGGCATGATTATTCCAGATCTACCAGTTGAAGAATCCGGCGAAATGAGAGAGCGTTCCAAAGCCGCAGGTGTTAGCTTAATTCCGCTAGTGGCTCCTACATCACATGATCGAATTGCAGCCATTTTAGACGGTGCGCAAGGATTCGTCTATTGTGTATCTTCACTTGGAGTGACAGGAGAACGAGCTTCTTTTCATAATAACGTAGAGCAATTTATCCGTGATGTGAAAAGCAATACCGATCTTCCCGTTGCTGTTGGGTTCGGTATTTCAAGTAGTGAGCAAGTGAGAGAATTTTCAAAATTCTGTGATGGCGTTGTTGTAGGTAGTGCGATTGTACGCCAGATCGAATCACAAATACCTCTTCTAACTAATCCAGAGCGCAAAATCGAAGGATTATTGCAAATTCGCAAATTTGTGGCAGAATTAAAAGAATAACAATAGTCATTACTATATCCAATAAAGATGGAGCCCTATATTAGTGGCTCCACCTTTTACATGAAGGAGTCAAAAACCATGAAGCCAAAATCTCGTATTGTCAATATCCCTGTATACCAACCAGGTAAGCCTTTAGAAGAAGTAAAGCGTGAATTAGGTCTAAGTGAAGTCATTAAGTTAGCTTCGAATGAAAATCCATACGGTTCTGCTCCATCTGTTCAGGCTGCGATTGCTCAAGAATTAACGCAACTACATATCTATCCTGATGGTGGAGCTGTAGAGCTAACTGCACAATTAGGCGCACATCTAGGTGTTCAGTCGGATCAGATTATTTTCGGTTGTGGATCAGATGAGATTATTGCATTGATCACACGTGCTTTTTTAGAGCCCGGCGACGAGACGATTATGGCAGATCAGACTTTTTCAGTCTATAAAAGTAATGCCGATATCGAAGGAGCGCTTGTGCATGAAGTGCCTTTAAAAGACGGCGTACATGATCTTGAAGGTATGATGGCGCAGGTGAATGGTCGTACCAAAATCATCTGGGTATGTAATCCTAACAATCCGACAGGTACGATTGTATCTCATGAAGAATTAATTGGCTTTTTGGAACAAGTCCCTAGTAGCGTAATGGTGGTATTGGACGAAGCATACTATGAGTATGTAACCGATGCGGCTTACCCACAAAGTCTTAAATTGCTTGAAAAATATACAAATCTAGTGATCCTACGTACATTCTCCAAAATCTATGGTCTGGCTGCACTCCGAATTGGTTATGGTGTAGGACATGCCGACGTTATTAAATTGATCAATCAAGTGCGTGAGCCGTTCAATACTTCACGTATTGGTCAAGCAGCTGCACGTCAAGCTTTGGCAGATCAAGATTTCGTGCAAGAATGTCATAACAAGAATAAAGAAGGTATCGAGTATCTAACGGCGGAGTTTGACCGTCTAGGACTTCATTACTTCCCAACACAGACAAACTTCATTATGGTCGATGTGAAGCATCAAGCATTAGAATTGTTCCAATCGATGCTTCGTCGTGGAGTCATTGTACGTGCAGGGCATCAGAAATATCCAACGTATATTCGTGTTACGGTTGGAACAGCACGTGAAAATGAAATCTTTATTCGTGCATTAGAAGAGTCGATGCAAGAACAATCAACAACTGTTTAATTTCGTAAGCAAGTGCGTTCGTATCAGGATCAATGCAAGCAGAAAAGATCTAGCTAAGCATGGTCCTGATATGAACCATACTTGATATCAGATAAAGAATGAGTGGGATATGTGATGACAACTAAAATTGCAATTTTCGGTGTAGGGCTGATTGGTGGCTCGCTTGCACTATGTTTTAAAGGCAAGCCTGATCTATATGTAACGGGCTACACGCACCTCCCTGAATTAATACATACGTATCAAGAACGGGAAGTTGTTGACCATGCTACACTTTCGATAGAAGAGGCGGCGTTAGATGCCGACTTTATTTTTTTATGTGTGCCTGTTAGCTTGATTGGTACTTATTTGGACAAGTTAAGTCATTTGCCACTTAAAAAGGGTTGCATTATAACAGATGTAGGCAGTACCAAAGCATCTGTAATTGCTCATGCAGAACAATTGAATTTGGATTCCGTGTATTTTATAGGCGGTCATCCTATGGCAGGTTCAGAACGTGCAGGGGTAGGAGCTGCCTCAGCGCTTTTATTTGAAAATGCATATTACGTACTTACACCTCCAGAAAATGTACCACAGGACGTTGTAGACCGTTTAGGTCATCTTTTGGAACAGACAACAAGAGCACAGATTGTAAAAGTAGAACCGGTTATGCATGATGAAATTGTGGGGGCGATTAGTCATTTACCACATGTCATTGCAGTCGCACTGGTCAATCAAATTCGTCAATACAATCAGGATAATCCATTGTATCGTATGTTAGCCGCAGGTGGATTCCGTGATATTACACGTATCGCTTCCAGTGATCCGATCGTATGGCGAGATATTTTACTGAATAATCGACAGATTATATTGTCTTTGTTAGAAGATTGGAATAGCGGTGTAGCTGACTTTATTGAATTATTGAATCAACAAGACTCTCGTGGGATTGAAGAACAATTTGAAAAAGCAGGCGCTTTCCGTGATCAATTGCCTGAACGTCGTAAAGGTATGATTGCTTCGCTTTATGATCTTTATCTCGAAGTACCCGATCATCCAGGGATTATTGGTAAAATCACAACTGAAATTGGTAATCAAGGCATTAACATTAGCAATGTTCAGATTGTGGAGAGTCGAGAAGATGTACCGGGTGTAATGCGGTTATCGTTTAGACAAGAACATGATATGGAAAAAGCAAAGATTATGTTACAAGATCAGCAATATAGTGTATTTGTATAAAATAGAATCATAAGTATTAGATAAGATATAAAGTTAGAATAATTGAAGTAAACATTAAGGAAACCAGTCTACATCTACAATTTACTGTACCGTAAACTGGCTTCCAAAAATGGATTTTTAAATTATTTATAGAAAAATATGAAAAAATTAACTAAGAGTGTTGACAGAATGAAAGCGTATACAGTATACTGAAAGTACAGTATGGTTTCTCTCCACTCCTATCCAATACTAGATCCCCCTTATTAGGTGGGAACAAACCGCTAACTTATGTTAGCGGTTTCTTTTTGTGTTTTGAGGGAAAATTAGCTATGTTAATATACAATGACTAAGAATAAACACATCGAAAATATATCAATTATAATCATTGTGGATTCTAGTGTATCAACGTAACAGGAGGTCAATTCATGAGAGCCGTAACGATTAGACAACCGTGGGCAACTTTGATTGCGCTAGGAGAAAAAAGATTTGAAACCCGTAGTTGGGCAACCAAGCATCGTGGAGCCATAGCGATTCATGCAGGTAAAGCAGTAGACAAAAAAGCATGTGCACATCCAGCGATAAAAACGATACTGTCAAAGCACGGATATTCTACACCTAACGATCTTCCAATAGGTGCAGTCATCGCTACAGGAGTGTTAATGGATTGTTGGCAATCTTTTATACAGGAAGCTCAAGTTGTACTTGAATCAGCAGGCAGAATTAAAAACATTACTGCTTTTGAAGAATCCCTAGGAGATTATACCGAAGGACGATATGCTTGGGAGTTAGATCAAATGAACATACTACAAAAGCCTATTCCAGCTAAAGGATACTTAAGTCTTTGGAATTGGGAAGAAAGTATAGAAGGGAACTAAAGCAATATAAGTATAATAAGTGTGAATTGAACATATACCCTTGCTAAATAATTTCATCAGATATACAGGTCTAACCGATAACTATGTATAGTCAAAAGGAGACACTACATAAAGAAGCATAAAAGTAGCCAAATTGAAGGCATTGAGTACCTGTTAGACGAACCTACTCCAAGCTTCAAATCGATTTTCAAAAATAAATTCGAATTTTTTTAAATTTTTTTGCTAAAATCAGCAACCTTTTTGGTACATGCTCCGTCTGATAATTAGATAGGTTATAAAAGGGCATTTTTCTGAGGCTTATTTTAAATCAATAAAGCTCTCTCAATCGTAACAACTGACGATCATTCATCGCTTATTATATTGCAGTTTAGTGACATTCGTAATTTTTATCATTCAAATACATTTCAAACTAGAGAAGTTGTTGTAAAGTTGTGGAAACTTGGTTTTCTACCGCAACTTTTGCCGTTCGTTTCGGTATTACATAGTATACATGGAACGGAAAGATGCGGCGGCAGCAACGAGGAGGGTCGCATTAGAATGACAGATGATTCCCTGTTGATTCAGGAAATTAAAAACGGTGATGTGGAGTTATATTCAGAGCTGATGCGTCGTTATCAGCGCAAAATTTTGGCATTTGTGTATCACATGCTCAAAAACTCCAGTCTCGAAATGATGGCAGAGGATTTATGTTCAGAGACGTTCTACAAGGCTTATAAAAGCCTTCATTCCTTCCGGGAAGTAGATGCTTCGTTCTCGACATGGTTGTATACAATTGCACGCAATACTGTACTTAGTGAACTGCGCAAACAAAAAAATGGCAGTGTACCGCTTGAAGAAAGTGGTTTTGTTCCATTAGCACCGAATAGTATGGTGCCTGAGCAAGCTGCATTGCGTAATGAACGTGTACAAATGGTACGTGAAGCAATTGATCTGTTACCTGAAAAGCAAAGATCTGCATTGATCCTCCGCGAATATGATCAGATGGATTATCAGGAAATCGCTGAAATCCTTTCTCAGAGCGTAAGCTCCGTCAAGTCTCTTTTGTTCCGGGCAAGAGCGAGTGTAAAAATTCGGTTAGAACCGTATTTTTATGATTCGGTCTATGATGAGCCTATTGAAGGGATGAAAAGAAAATGAATTGCAGAGAGGCCGAAGAGTTATTCGGGATTTATCACGATCTTCCGAAAAATGATTCGCGCCGCCAGGCACTTGACCGTCATATAGAAGAGTGTCCGGCTTGTGCGGCGGAATTTCAAATATGGCAGGAAAGTTATGATTTAATTCAAGCTCAGGTTGCAGAAGATGAAGCTGCTGAGCTGATGATGAATGCTGAGGCAGAGAAAGTAAACCTTAGCGTTATGGATCGTATTTACGCTGAATCTCCATGGGTATTACAGACCGATCGTAAGCATGGACCTATTTTGCGTTTGTTCCGCCGTCGTTTATCGGCCTGGATTCTCTGCTTGTTTGCTATATTTATATGTAGTTCGTTATATTTAACACTTGATTTTTCAGGCACATTTGATCGAGATGCGGCGCAAGAGCGTGTATCAGGGATTGTACCTACGGCTATTGCCACAAGCGATAGCGCAACAGTAGCTAATTCTTCTCTACATTTTGTAGGCTCTGAACGTGGTCTAATCGATCCTTTGGTGATTCCTATGAACCCAAGCCATCCTCAATACTGGATGATTTTATCGGTAGTAGGTATGATGCTTGCTTTACTGTCATTACGCTGGCTTGCCAAAGCGCGTCATTAATCATTTGCTGATATTCCAAACAGTTCACAATCGTAACCATGAACGGAACATGGGGATTGTGAACTGTTTTTTGTTTGGAATACATGTAAATTGTGTTAGTATAGATTATTGTTTTGTATTTAAAGTGACATGGAATAAAAATAGAAAGTAGGGTAATCACTAATGCGTATAGGCTTAATAAGACATGGACTCACTGATTGGAATGCTTTGGGACGGATTCAAGGACATAGTGATATTCCTTTAAATGATGAAGGCAGACGACAAGCGGGATTATTAGCAGAACGTCTTGTGACTGAACGTGAATCCGTACAATGGGATTTTATCGTAGCAAGTGAATTGTCTCGTGCTCAAGAAACCGCTCAAATTATAGCAGATCGTTTACATATTCCTTTGTTGGAACCGGATCAACGATTGAAAGAGCGTTCTTTTGGACAGGTGGAAGGATTAACATGGCAAGAACGAGAAGAAAAGTGGGGCGCTGATTGGGAAACATTAGAATTGGGTCAAGAAAAAGTAGAAGATATTCAAGCGCGTGGATTGGAATTTTTGAATCATACGATGGAACAATATCCAGAGCAAAATATTCTCGTTGTCAGTCATGGTGGATTTTTATCACAGTTATTTACATTACTACTAAAAGAAGCTCACACCGAGCGAATTGGCAATCTTTCTTTGACGGTTTTGGAGCGTACAGAGCAGGAGTGGACGACCATTTTATATAACAATATACAGCATTTACAATAACCCTTCTTTAGACGGGTTATTTTTTATTTTATTTTTTTGTATAATTAGTGATGCGCTTACAAATAAATTGGTTAAATGCCATTAAGGAGTTAATCACATGTTATTGCCTTATCATAATCAACTACCGAATATCGATCCCACTGTTTTTGTTGCAGAAGGTGCCAAATTAATTGGTCATGTAACTGCCGGCAAAGACAGCAGTATATGGTTTAATGCTGTACTTCGTGGCGATCTTGCTCCAGTAATCATTGGAGAGCGTTGTAATATTCAAGATTTAGTTGTAGGACATGTACATGAGAAACATCCGTTATGGATTGAAGATGATGTCTCTGTCGGACACTCCGCTATCGTACACGGTTGCCGAATAGGTAAAGGTTCTCTCATTGGAATGGGAGCTATTATTCTGAACGGTGCTGATATTGGAGAGTATGCTTTGATTGGTGCAGGTTCACTCGTCACTGAGAACACAATAATACCACCTTATACTCTTTCTTTAGGTTCACCAGCACGTGTAATACGCGAGCTTACCGAGCAAGATTTGGAACGGATGGCACGTACTACACAGAGTTATGTGGACAAAGGAGCAGAGTTCAGGAATCCATGAAATAGCATTATGGAGGTGCGCCCTATGTACAAGATGAAAGTAACCTATGAAGTTATGCTGGGACTAGCGGCTGAAATGGTATGGGATCAAGTACTACGTGAGCATCGGATGAATGAATTACATCTTTTAATTGATCAAGCACTTGCGGAAAGAGATGAAGATTCTTTTCAACGTCTAACCGATGAGTTACGTACTCTTGCTTCTACAGTTGTTGTGGAAGAACCGGTGTTAGAAATCGTTGAACGAAAATCATTATCTTTTTAATCAAAAAGTGTGTAAGATCCTGATCTGTTTGTAAGCGTAGCAAGCAGAACAATAATAATTCGTATGGATGCCGTTGTCGGACATAAGGAAGAAACGGAATTTGATTATAAAAAGTTAGTGTATGCTAACTGTCGGAGTCTGCCTATATCAGGCAGGCTTTTTTGTGTATATGAATCGCAAATAAAACGGTTGGCTCTAGGTATAGTACTTGCGCCTGATCTCACATCCTATTAAAATGATATAGATTCATGGCTAACCAAGAATACAGCAGAGTGGTAACAGATAAAGGGGAATGTTGATGTCGATTTCATTATTGTGGAGTAAAGCACTGTTAACAGATCGTAGAGTGCTCTGGTTACTACTTATCTGTAATGCACTGGGGACAGTGTATGGATACATATGGTATGGATTGCAATTAGAATATACATTAGAGATCAAGCCGACATGGATGATCATTTTTGTACCTGATAGCCCAACCGCAAGCTTATTTTTTACGGTAGCTTTAGCTTTTATTTTATATCCACCCAAGCAAAAAGCATGGATTGTGATTCGGAAATTGTTTGAAGCACTCGCAGTAGTCACTTCTGTAAAATATGGAATCTGGGCAGTGGTAATGATCTTCTGGGGCGTAGCGTTAGGTGATCCATTATACTGGCAAGATTGGATGTTAACCGCTTCTCATTTAACGATGGCAGTCGAATCGTTATTGTTTGTACGCTTTTTTGTTTTTGGCTGGAAATACCTTCTGATCGCTTTGGCATGGACACTGCTAAACGATTATATGGATTACTCACAACATATTTATCCATGGCTCAGTCCGCTTCTTGTCGACCGATTAGATCAAGTTCGGAATTTTACAGTCATGCTTACTTTCGCGTCTGCTTTGGCAGGAGCTCTAGCATTAAGACAAGCCCGTAAAATACGGTTGTTTGATTAATAGACTTTGTCATATCTGTATACGTCGAAAAAATCTGTACATGAAAGAACACGTTAAAAAGATTCACTAAAACAGTATATTCAACAAAAGAACCACAAACCTTTTTAAGGATTGTGGTTCTTTTGCTCTATAGCGACGATAAGAACAATAATTTTGCTGAAGTCGATGATGCAAAAGCGAATACTTCTATGACTTGAATGGTACCAACTCAGCTATCCTCACGAAATCCTTCACCATGTACATCATTCACTTCATTAATAATCATGAAAGCACGCGGGTCCACAGAACGAACAATCATTTGCACCCGTCGAATCTCTTGCCTAGATACGACACAATACGCAATTTCTTTGGCGTGTTTAGAATAAGCGCCAATTGCTGGAATTAAAGTAACTCCACGATCCAATTCTTTCATAATAATTTCAGCAATCTCACCGGCATGATCACTAATAATAGTAAACGCTTTACCTGAATACGCACCATCTTGAATAAAGTCGATTAACTTGGAAGCAATATAGACAGTGACTAAGGTGTACAATACTAATTCTTTACTGATAAAAAATAATGAAGATCCAATAATCGCAATATCAATAACTAACATAATCTGACCCATACTCCAACCGAACTTTAAATGAAGAATACGAGCAATAATATCTGAACCACCGGTAGTGCCTCCAAAGCGGAATACAATCCCAAGTCCTGTACCTAACGTTACACCTGCATAAAGCGCAGCTAAAATATAATCATTTTTGGTCTGAAATGTACCGATCCAACCCATTTTAATCATTCGTTCAAATAACCATAAGAAAAAGGTAAGCGAAGCAATCCCTACGCCAGTATAGATCATCTGACGTTTACCTAATAATTTAAGACCAATTAGAAATAAAGGAATATTCAAAATAAGTGTAGATAAGGAGGGCGATATACCAAATGCATAATTCAGCAGTACGGTGATTCCTGTGACTCCACCTTCCATCAAGGTGTTGGGAATAATAAAATAGAGCAAACCAAATGCATACAAGCCGGCTCCGAATATAATCGGAATAATCAATCGAAGTTGATTCCAATATTTGTGCTTTGACATCGCCAATACCTCCGTAAAATAAACTAACCTTTAACAGTATACATTTTTTCGTGCATAATTGCATAAAAGTTATTGCAATGAGTATAGTCACAAATATTGATTTGTGTTCAAAATCGCTTTAGGATAACATTGTAGTAACAATGAACATCGTTAATTTGTTGGAAATACAGGGTACATAAGATTGAAAATGTGTAATGGAGGCTATAATTAATGACAGAGAAATCTTTAGCAGAAATGCAGCGCGAAGTTGATGCGTATATTTCACAATTCAAAGAAGGTTATTTTTCTCCACTCGCCATGTTAGCACGCATGTCTGAAGAAGTGGGCGAGTTGGCACGTGAAGTCAATCATTCTTTTGGCGAAAAACCGAAAAAAAATGATGAAGATGATAATTCTATCGAATTGGAACTGGGTGATATTTTATTTATTACGATGTGCTTTGCCAATTCATTAGGAATTGATCTTACACAAGCACATAATCAAGTGATGCATAAATTTAACACACGCGATAAAGATCGCTGGACACGTATAGACGAAAGTAGCACTGAAGAACAATAATATCAATCAAGCTATTTTAAAGTAAAAGGAGTCTGTTATGACAACATTGATCAAAGTAATCGTCGCCGGAGCTGGCGGGCGTATGGGTAAAGAAGTCTTGAAATTAGTACTAGGTGACAAACAACTAGAGTTAGCAGCGGCAATCGGTCGCTCTGATGCGGGCAAAGACGCTGGCGAATTAGTAGGTCTGCCTACAGCACACATCCAAGTCGTTGCTGATCTCAAGCAAGCATTAGCAGACTATCCAGCAGATGTATTAGTAGACTTTACGACACCTGAATATGCGTATGAGCATGCTTCATTAGCTATCGAAGCAGGTGTGCGTCCAGTGATGGGTACAACAGGATATACAACCGAGCAAATTCAGGAATTAGATCAGAAATGTCAGGCAGCTGGTCTAGGTGGATTGATTGCACCGAACTTTTCGATCGGAGCTATTTTAATGATGCGTTTTGCAACACAAGCCGCCAAACATTTTCCGAATCTAGAGATTATTGAATATCACGGCGATCAGAAATTAGATGCGCCTTCAGGCACAGCTGTCAAAACAGCAGAAATGATCTCAGAAGTTCGTGAATCGATGAAACAAGGTAACCCGAATGAAAAAGAAAATATAAAAGGTGCTCGTGGTGGAGAATATGACGGATTCCGTATCCATAGTGTTCGTTTGCCAGGCGTATTTGCACAACAAGAAGTGATTTTTGGCGGTGCTGGAGAATCACTCAAAATCCGCAATGATTCGTATGAGCGTTCTAGCTACATGCCAGGTGTAAAGCTAGGGGTTCAAAAAGTAATGGAATACAGCGGTATGATCTATGGATTTGAGCGTTTTATCGATTAATTTGAAGAGTAGGGGAGATTTCGATGTTTAATATCGCTTTTATTGCCCATGACCGTAAAAAAGATGAGATGGTCAACTTTGTGATTGCTTATGAAAATGTTTTTGATGGACATCAATTATATTCTACAGGTACCACAGGAATGCGTATTATGGAACACACCCAGTTGAAAATTCATCGTTATTTATCAGGTCCACTAGGTGGAGATCAACAGATCGGTGCTATGGTTGCGCAAAATGATATGGATTTGATTATCTTTTTACGTGATCCATTGATGGCACAGCCGCATGAACCGGATATCAGTGCTTTGCTTCGTATCTGTGATGTACAAGGGATTCCTGTAGCTACCAATATTGCAACCGCTGAGATTCTGGTTAAAGCGTTAGATCGTGGCGATTTTGCATGGCGTGAGCTTGTTCATAAATACAAGCCGGAGGCACTGTAATGAGTCAGTCTGTTGATATTCTTGTATTTGGCGCGCATGCAGATGATGCAGAGATTGGTATGGCGGGTACGATCGCTAAGCATGCCGCGGCAGGTCTAAAAGTAGGCATTTGTGATTTGACAGAAGCAGAGATGTCTTCGAATGGGAATGTGGAGTTGCGTAAGCAAGAAGCAGAGGCCGCAGGTAAAGTATTGGGATTAGCTTATCGTAGTAACTTAGGATTGCCTGATCGCCGTTTGGCACGTTCTACAGAGCAATTGGATGCGATTACTGCTGAGATTCGTAAGCTATCTCCCAAAATTGTATTTGCTCCGTATTGGATCGATCGTCATCCCGATCATATGATCTGTAGTCAACTGGTAGAAGAAGCTGTATTTAATGCGAAGTTGCGTCGTTATATGCCAGAACTTCCTCCAGTAACTGTGCAGCAGACCTATTATTATTTTATTAATGATCCTGCGCCTACCGATCTTCTTGTAGATGTTACTGATGTATATGAGCAGAAAGAACAAGCTTTACTTTGTTATCGTTCTCAATTTGGCGGATTAGGTGCAAATATCGATATGGTTGAGACACCGCTAACACAAGGGTATGTCGAACGAGTACGTTATCGGGATAGCTTAGCAGGTCAACGCAGTCAGATTAAATTTGCTGAAGGATTTGTAACGAAGACTCCTTTTGTCGTTGATCTTTTTCGCTAAAATCTCTTTTTTTGCTAACACAATTATAAAGAGTATGTATATAATATAAAGTAATGAACTTACCTGATATAAAACGTAGAGCTTACATCATGATAAATGAGGTAAGTGAAAGGAGACAGCCCTTATGGACACGATGCTCAAAATCGGCATCACATGTTATCCGTCGCTGGGCGGCTCCGGCGTCGTGGCAACAGAATTAGGCAAATTACTTGCTGAAAAAGGGCATCAAGTGCATTTTATTTCGCACAGTGTTCCTTTCCGATTAGGAACATTTCACAAAAATATTTTTTATCATGAAGTTGAAGTGAATGATTATTACGTGTTTAAATATCCGCCGTATGATCTAACACTGGCTAACAAAATGGCTCAAGTCGCTAAAATGCAACAGCTGGATGTTCTGCATGTGCATTATGCTGTGCCTCATGCAGTATGTGCTTTTCTAGCGAAGCAAATGGTTGGCGATCATCTGAAAGTCGTTACGACTTTGCATGGAACAGATATCACAGTGCTCGCACAAGATGAATCTTTGAAAGATTTGATTCGATTAGCGATCAACGAAAGTGATGCTGTAACAGCTGTATCGAAAGACTTGATTCGTGAGACGCACGAATTGTTAGATATTACACGCAATATTGATTTGACGTACAATTTTGTAGACAAACGAATGTATTATCCACGAGATACGACTGAATTGCATAAAGATTATGCTTTTGGTGATGATCGTGTACTGATGCATGTATCGAATTTTCGCCCGGTCAAACGTGTTAGCGATGTGGTAGAGATTTTTGCCAAAGTCAATGAGAAGATACCTTCCCGATTGTTACTTGTAGGTGAAGGGCCTGATCTGCCCAAAATTCAATTTCAGATTCAAGAATTGGGCTTAACCGATCGTGTGATGTTTCTCGGTAAGCAAGATGATATCCCGCAAGTGATCTCGTTAGCTGATATTTTGTTACTGCCTTCGGAAAAAGAAAGCTTTGGCTTGGTAGCGTTAGAAGCTATGGCATGCGGTGTACCCACTGTAGGTTCACAAGCAGGCGGTATTCCTGAATTGATTATTCATGGAGAAACGGGTTATCTTGCGCCGATTGGCGATACAGACAAAATGGCAGAACATGCCATCGAATTATTAACCAACCATCAGTTGATGCAGACGATGATCAAAAATTGTCTGGATCGTTCGCAACGTGAATTTAGCAACGAACGCATGATGGCTGAATATGAACAAATTTACTACCGGGTACTTGGACGTGAATTGTCTCAGCCTTCTCCGGTATGTGGTTGAGGGGATTATACCATGCAATGGAAATGGGTAGATCCGCAAACGGCGGAGCAGGGACAATCTCTGCTCCGCCGTTTGACTGATCAGGGATATGAAGGATATTTTGTAGGTGGATGTGTACGTGATGAATTAATGGGGCGACCGGTCAATGATATGGATATTGCAACCAATGCCACACCAGAGCAGGTGATGGCTTTATTTGAACGTACCATTCCGACAGGATTAGAACACGGTACAATTACCGTTTTGATTGAAAATGAGCCTTTTGAAGTGACTACATACCGTACGGAAACGGAATACGTCGATCATCGTCGTCCAGAACAGGTACAATTTGTGCGTGAACTGAGTGAAGATTTACGCCGACGTGATTTTACAATGAATGCTATTGCACGGGGGATAGATGGAGAGTACGTCGATCCTTTTCATGGCATCGAAGATTTACGCAATGGAATTATTCGCTGTGTAGGTATAGCGGATGAACGGTTTGAAGAAGATGCATTACGGATGGTACGAGGGATTCGATTTGCTTCGGTGTTTGATTTTGAGATTGAACAGCAGACATGGCAAGCGCTTCTCAATCATCAAGCTTTAATCAAACATATTGCTACTGAACGTATTCGTGTCGAAATGGAAAAAATGATAGCAGGTCCATATCCGTATCATGGAATTGAATTGCTGTTAAGCAGTGGATTGATTCCTTATATGAAAGTCGATGTACCTTGCGAAAAGTTGAATCTTGATTTACTACGCTCATTAGAATCATTACCCTCATCGCCATTGGTTTTGCGTTGGACATTGATTGCATTAGCGTTAGGTATGGATGAACAACAGATCAAGCAATATTTCAAATCATGGACATTTCCAAATACAATCACAGATCAAGCATCTAAAATCGTACGGATGAATCAGCGCTTATATGATGGAATAGTAGAACAAGAATCTGTATCACTGGTAGAGAATGAAGTGGTTATAGAGTCAACATCCAGCATCGATCAGTCTTATGTGAGATTTGTCAGTTGTGTATTGGATTATGGGAAAGAGATTGCGCAACACTGGCGTACACTGTATGCTGTTTTATCATCCACACAGCAACAACGATTATCTACCATCGGACAGCAAGCAGATAGTTGGTTAGAGCAGTTAACGATTTACAGTCTAGCTGATCTACCGATTAAAGGACAAGAAGTGTTGGAATATGTAAAGATTCCCGCTGGAAAATGGTTGGGCGAATTATTTAATGAGATTCTACTTGTTGTTGCTACAGGGCAATTGGAAAATAACAAAGAGGCTATATTACATTATGCAGATCAGGCCTTAGTAAGGAAGGGATTACGATGAATGATGAACATCTGCTTCAATTGCTGAATGAACATCCAGGACAATATATTTCAGGTGAAGAAATCAGTCGCCGCATGTCGGTGAGTCGAACAGCCATCTGGAAAGGAATTAATCGTTTGAAAGAAAAAGGGTATGAATTTGACTCGACTTCTCGCAAAGGATATCGGATCACACGTCGTCCAGATCGATTCGATGTCACAGCTCTACAATTAGCATTAAGTGAAAAAGGTTCGTGGGGTCAGCCTCTACATTTATTCGAATCTGTACTTTCTACACAGGATGAAGCACGAACTCTTGCAGAACAACAGACTGCTGAAGGGACATTAGTAATTGCTGAAGAACAGACCGCAGGTCGTGGCAGACAAGGAAGACCTTTCTTTTCCCCATCCGGTAGAGGCATCTGGATGAGTCTGGTGATGCGTCCGACACAACCATTACAGTATATGTCTCAATTAACATTACTGGCTGCTGTAGCGGTATGTAGAGCGTTACGTAACATCACACAATTAGATATCGGCATTAAATGGCCGAATGATCTATTAATAGATGGACGCAAAGTATGCGGTATTCTGATCGAATCGGCGGCGGAAGATGGACGTGTACGTTATGCGATTGCAGGTATCGGTATAGATGCTAACTTAACAGCAGAAGATCTGCCAGAACATTTACAGCCGATTGCAACTTCTCTACGAATCGAATCCGGTCAGATTATAGATCGTACAGTTGTTGTTGCTGAAGTGATCTCTGAACTAGAAACATTGTATCAATTGTATGCAGAAGAAGGATTCACACCCATTGCAGCTTTATGGGAAAGTATGGCGATTTCAATCGGCAAATCGATTCAAGTCCACAATGCACAAGGTTCTTTACAAGGGATTGCTCAAGGTCTAGGGATGAACGGTGAACTGTTACTACGCCTTGCTGATGATCAGGTGGTTCCTATTTATTCAGGAGATATCGAATTTTAATTTAAAAATAATTGTGACCCAAACTAGTGAATTTAAGTATTTGTTCTGTTATACTATATCGGAAGACGGTATCGGCAAGACCGAACCGTACTTTTTGATGTTAACTTGATGTTACCAGCGCTTGGCAATATAAGCGCGACCAAGTTCAATGAGAAAATGATTTTTGCAAAGCAAAATATCTTTCTATCAGCGCTTGGCAATATAAGCGCGACTAAGTTCAATGGAAAATGATTTTTGCGAAGCAAAATATCTTTCTATCAGCGCTTGGCAATATAAGCGCATTATGCAAGCCACTCTAATGTTCACTCAACCACCGAGGTTATCTGTCTGTTGAAAAGATCACTGTTATTCAGCAGAAATAAACCTACAATTTTTGAGTTGCAGATTAGAGTGCTAACTGAATAGGTATCCCATCCAGGATACACATGTGAAGCGAGGTGTTGGCTTACATTCAATTCTGCTCTGAGCCGTTTTATAGGACCGAGACAGGAGAGATGATCGCAAAGTGACTCTTTTTTGGACTCAGGACCTTTTTAGTGAACGACTAGACTAAAAGGTTTTTTATTTTGTCCGAAAGACTATACCCAACTTAAAAGGAGCTTGATGTCACCATGGCAGCCAAAATGCCGCTTAATATTTTGAAAATGAAAAAAATGAAACAGGAAGGTCATCCGATTACGATGATTACCGCCTACGATTATCCAACAGCTCAGCTTGCCGAAGAAGCGGGAGTAGATATGTTATTGATTGGAGATTCGTTAGGTAATGTCGTGCTTGGATATGATTCGACGATTCCTGTAACTATAGATGATATTGTATACCATTCGCGTGCAGTTGCTCGCGGCGCAGGATCTACGTTTATCGTAGCTGATTTGCCTTTTATGACGTATCACGGAAGTATTGACGAGACATTAAAAAGTGTTCGTCGATTAATGCAAGAAGGTCATGCTCATGCAATCAAACTTGAAGGTGGTGCAGAGATTGCAGATACCGTCAAAGCGATTGTACAAGCAGGTGTGCCAGTTATTGCGCATATCGGTCTAACTCCACAATCGGTACATCAGATTGGTGGATATCGGATTCAAGGGAAAGACGAGAAGGATGCACAACGTTTATTGGACGATGCTCTGGCATTAGAAGCGGCAGGCGCATTTGGAATTGTGTTAGAGCTTGTTACCGAAGAAGCAGCGACAACCATTAGCCAAAAGTTATCGATTCCAACAATTGGTATTGGAGCAGGTCGAGGTTGTGATGGTCAAGTGCTAGTGTTCCACGATGCAGTGAAATACACATCGTCTTACCGTGAAAAACGATTTGTTAAAACGTATGCGGATATAGGCGATACGATTCGTACGGCTTTGCAAGAGTATGTCAATGAAGTGAGAAGCGGTGCATTCCCAGCAGAGCAGCATGTATTTAGTGGAGATCAAGAAGCATTAGGATCATTGTATGGAGCCAAACGGAAGGTGGAGACTCAATCGTGAAAGTAGTACGTAGCATCATCGAAATGAGAACCGAAGTCAAACAATTACGCAAACAACGTTCGACGATAGATCATGAAGCAACAGTTGGACTTGTTCCGACAATGGGATTTTTGCATGATGGACATGCTAGTCTAATGCAAAAAGCAACAGAAATGAGCGATATTGTAGCGATCAGTATTTTCGTTAATCCGATTCAATTTGGACCGAATGAAGATTTCGAACGTTATCCTCGTGATGAGAAGCGTGATCTTGCATTAGCTGAAAAAAATGGAGTCGATCTGGTCTTTATGCCAGATGTTGAAGATATGTATCCTACACCGATCAAAACCCATGTCACTGTTGCTGATCTCACAGATACACTATGTGGTGCTTCGCGTCCAGGTCATTTTGATGGAGTATCGACTGTAGTCACCAAGCTTTTCAATATTGTAAAGCCTGATTATGCGTTTTTCGGTACAAAAGATGCACAACAAGTTGCTGTGCTTCGTCAAATGGTGACTGATTTGAATATGGATGTGGACATTGTCCCTTGTCCGATTGTCCGTGAACAAGATGGACTGGCACTAAGTTCTCGTAATGTGTACCTATCTCGTGAAGAACGCGAACAAGCATTGGTGCTTTCACGTTCCTTAAATAATGTACAGCAACAGATTCGTGATCAAGAGGATATGACAGCAGTGCAAGTACGCGAATTCCTGCGTACATCGATTGCTCAATCAACCATTGCTGAGGTTGATTATGCAGATATTTTAAGTTTTCCACGGTTAGAATCGTTGGCAGAGCATACTGTTTTAGCTGAGTTGGATCATGAAGTGATTATTGCATTGGCTGTCAAATTCGGACGTACCCGTCTGATCGATAATGTTATTCTGGAAGCGAAAGGTGTTGCGCTACATGTATAGAACAATGATGAAATCCAAAATTCACCGTGCTACAGTAACGGAAGCAAACTTGAATTATGTAGGTAGTATTACGATAGATGAAGATTTAATGGATGCGGCAGATTTGCTTGAAAATGAAAAAGTACAAATTGTTAACAATAACAATGGTGCTCGCTTGGAAACGTATGTGATCGTAGGTGAACGTGGGAGCGGAGTTGTCTGTCTAAATGGTGCAGCAGCACGTCTAGTACAGCCGGGAGACACTGTGATTATTATTTCGTATGCGATGATGAGTGCTGAAGAACTAGCCACTCACCGTCCGACGGTAGTATTCGTTGATGAAACGAACAAAGCAGTTATGGAAGCTCACAAAGAAGTTCACGCAACGATTATGTAAGAATGAGGGTTGAATAAGGTTGGTGGGGGCGTTTTTAGTTACCTCGCTTCGGGAATGGAATTGTTCTTGTCGTCGCTGATTGACTAGAATCCCTGTTATATACCGCATAGCGGTAGGGATTATAGTCAAAAGGCGATCGCTTCGCTCTTTCAGAACAATTTCCATTCCCTTCGCTAGAGCGGGTAGCTAATACGCTGTTCACAAATAGTTTATTCAGGTTGGCTCGCCAAGGGCATTCTTGGTAGGAGAACATTTTATAGATTGAAGGATTGAAGGATTGAAGGATTGAAGGATTGAAGGATTGTGTTAGTGGGAGGATCTGGTGGGTAAGTGACTAGGTTCTTTTTTGTTTTGAAATGATAGAAATGAGGTTGGTAGATAATGCAAAAAGAAGAAGTATCCTTTTTAGGATGCTTCTTCTTTTTGATGGATAGAGGATATATTTTAATTAGTGGTGGTGTAGTTAGATGAAGCGGCTGTGATATCTGCTTTTGCCCAGTGGGTGGATGGGACGTCAGTCCATGGGGTTGTTGAGGTTTGAGTTTTATCTAATTTCAGTATACGGTTAAGAGTGGTTACGGCTTCAGCACGAGTTAGTGGTTGATTAGGTTTAAACGCTGTTGGCGTTAGACCTTGCATAAATCCAGCTTGATTCACTCGTTTAATATCAGCAACAGCCCAGTTGTTTTGAATATCTGTAGCATTTGATGTTCCTGTGCCACTTAGTTTTTGCCAGCGACTAATAATAGTTGCCATCTCAGCACGTGTAATGGCTTGGTTAGGCTTAAATGTACCATCAGGTAGTCCACTCATCAAGCCATTGGTTTGTACATCTTGAATCGCTTGGTGAGCCCACAGCGAACTCGGAACATCTGAGTAAGAAGTTGTAGATGGTTCAGATGTAGAATGTGTACTTAATCGAGATAGCATAGAAGCCATTTCAGCACGAGTCACTTTCTGATTCGGACGGAATGTTTGATCGCTATATCCTTGAATATACGCTTGATACACATTCTGGCTAACTGTTGATAGATTAGCTGGAACTGGAGTCGTTGCTTCCAATTTTGGAGATGGTATATCCAAAATCGTAAATGTGCTAAACGCAGTCACTGTAAATTTCAAACCTGTCTGACCGTTAGCTTCATTAACTACAGTCGGTTGAATTAACTCATGCTCTCCATTGCTATGTTCTATAAAAATGCGAAGTTGTTGTAACCATTCTGTTTTAGCAATCGCATTTTGAGGAATAGCCTTAGCATCTACAGGCATAACCAGATCTACTGACTGATTCTGCAAATTCGTTTCAATATTCATCGGTGTACCAACGACTGTGATATTTCCATCTTTGGATACATTTTTCACCAGTGATTGTTGTTGTGCACGTAACTTAACAGCATTTTGATCAGTAGAAGAGGTTAAAGTAGTGACTTGAAATTGCAAATCGTTTTTCAACGATTGTAATGATGCTGTTGGAATAGCCAATTGAACATGTTCTGTATTAAAATCCAAGTTCATATTAGCTTGATTTAGACTGTTTAAAGCTGTTTGCGGCATCGTCATTTTCAATGAATTAGCAGTGTTTGGAATAGTAATAGTTGCTGTTTTTTGATTATTTGCCTGTAATTTATTAATTTCTGTTTGTAATTTGTCTGTAGAAAATAAAATACTAGATTGCGGCTGTCCATTTGCTGAAGATATTTGTGTTGTGCTACTTATATTATTAGCAGATAGTACAGTTGATTTACTAGTATTGGTTGCTACATTAGAATTACCATTTGTATTCGATGAATTGGTATTTTTATCATCGGATTCTTTGACGTTCACTGTTGCAGTTGCTTTAAAATTGCCATCTACAGTAGTTGCTGTAATGATTGCAGTTCCTTTAGCGATAGGTGTAACCACTCCATTTTTCACCAGTGCTACTTTCTCATTGCTACTCATCCAAGTGATATCTGCTTGAGTTGCGTTAACAGGAGCAACGGTTGCTTGAAGAGTTACAGGTTGATCTTTCTTATTGATTGTAAGTGTAGAAGTACTTAGTGTAATACCAGTAACATCTACAGTTTGCTTAGGATCTGTAAAGTCTAGTTTTTGAATAGCTGGTCTCCCATTGAAACTACGATCAAAACTACTTCCATAAGCAGTACCATCAGGTAAGAAAACAATACTATTATCATTATTTTTTTTAATTTCCTTTAAATCATTAATGTTTAACGGCAAGGTAGTTAATGATGAAGATTTAGCTTGAAATAGATACCCATTATTTGCGTTGATGTATAAATTTCCAGCAGGACTCACATCAATATCATTTGTTTGATTAGGAAAATCAATCACTAATTTTGGAGTGTCAGCAGTAGTCCCATCCATTTTCAAAATTTGACTGATTTTATTTTTAGTTACAGACATATAAAGCTGATTTTGATGATCAAAAGCTAAGCCATTTATATACAATCTATCTTCATCTGTAAAATGATAATAAGGTTGGCTTAATGTTGAAAGCTCTTCTTGGGTTAATGGTGTTGAACGATTTAAATATTGAGCATCTAATTTAAATATATAATGGGTAGCATACAGCGTGAAAAATAAATTTCCGTGTTGATCTACAGCCACAGCATTTGCCAAAGGTGTTGCAGCAAGTAACGATCTTTTGTAACCATTACTTGTTTTAATAACCTCATAAAATCCTTTTTCATGATTAGTAATATATAAATGATCTTTCCAAGCCGTCATAGCAACTATATGAGGAATATCTAATCCTTCTATACTTAAAGGAAGAGGTTTAACAATTACTTGTCTGGTTACTTCTAATGCTGCAACATTTGCAGGGTTAGTTGCATTATAGTGAATAATATAATGACCTGGAATAGAAGTATTTAAAGAATCCACAGGTTTGCTATCAAGCGTATAAGTGATTTTTGTTGTGAATTCAGAATATGTCGCATCCTGTACAGTTATACCTTCTTCTACATAAGTATCACCAACAAAAAGACTAGGATTATAATCTCCTTTTAATGTGATTATAGGTTTAGAGCGAGGATAAATAGCTTTAATTTTTCCGTTATCGTTATAATAGCCTCGACCATCAGGAAGGAAAACCATTCCTTTGGCATTAGGATACAATGAACCGATATCACGATATAATTCTGAAGCATCATCAGATACGGGTAATTGTTTTAATTTATCAGCAGGTATTTTGAAGAAGCCATGTTTTGCAAAGTCAGGTCGAGATACATTTCCGTTAAAGTAAAAATTATCATTTTTATCTAAAGCCATAACTTGAAAATTTTCAACATCTGATTGTATGATTGCTTCTAACTGTTGACTATTTTGATTCCATCTATACAAAACAGCATCAAAATAAAAAACGGGGTTAGCAATATAAAGTTGATCGTGAGAATCAAATGCGATATTAGAAATATTTTTGATAGGTTCATGGTCAGCAGGGGCTTTATCGCTAAGATCCAAATAAACAGAACTATACTGACGAAGCTCTTCTGAATTTAGAGGAGAACTTTGCAAGTATTTGGCATCTACTTTGTTAATCTTTGCTTGATTTTCTAAAGTATAAAATAGGTCGCCAGCTTGGTTGAAAGCAACAGTGACAATAGTATCAGCATAGTAACCACCATACACGATAGAAGTAACTGTTCCAGAGCTTAATTCAACTTTTGATATGCCTGAACTACCTTTTGCAAGATAAACAGAACCGTTGTGATAAGTCATACCCAAGTTACTAAGGATATTCAATTGATCAATATCATTTTGATTTGCAGTAGCAACAACATCAACTGTACGTTTTGAAGGATAAGATCTTTTTCCGGCTGGATTCTCTGCAACATATGTAATGACGTATACTCCAGGTATATTAGTATCAATCTGACTTACTGGTACAGAATTTAAAGTATATGTAATATCAATTTTTAATTCATCTTTACTATATACACTATCCGATACATTCCAGCCTTCTTCAATAAAAGGTTCTCCTTGCTTTAATGTTATATCATAGTCTCCAGAAAGACTGAAGTTAGGCGTACTTATAACCTCATTACTTGCTACCAAATTACTTGTTTCTTCCTCACTTGCAAAAAGCGTAGCAGGCGCTGACCCCATTAATGTCACCACCAACACCAAAAACATCATCATAAACTTTCTCATTTTACTTTAATTCCCTCCATTTATAATTGTATTGAAATCCTTTACTAAATATAACAGATGCTACTCAATATGGGTAAATTAAAATTCACACAATTTAAAGCTATATGATATTTTATGTAACTCTATATATGTTCCTCATTTCCTGCTTCTTCCTAAACGAGTTATTCAAAATTATGCTTATGCACCTACACCAGCGGAGAGGAGAAAATCATTCTGAAAGAGCGAAGCGCTCGCCTTTGTAAATGAATCCTGACTGTGAAGCAGTCATTTAAAGGATTCATTTACAACAAGCGACGACAAGAACGATTTTCTCCTCGCAGCGCCACCCCACGAAAAGCTAAAATTTAAATAACCACCCACCCTTTGATTTTCAAAACCGTCTTCTTCTGGTATGCTGATAGGTGAACATTTCGACATCAGGTTGAGACGACAGCAAGGAGAGGATTTAGACATCCATGAAATTTGCCGTACTGGATTTTGAGACCACAGGTACTCAGTCCACCGATGATATTATTCAAGTTGGGCTTGCCATTATAGATCATGATTTAAGTATTTCCACCGTATATTCTTCTATGGTGAAGCCAGGAGTGCCTATTCCTCCTTTTATAGAAGGTTTAACCGGAATTAAAAATGAAGATGTAGTCGACGCTCCAGAGTTGGATGATGTCATTTTGGAGATGATTCCTCTACTAGAAGACGCTGTGCTTGTTGGGCATAACGTTGGATTTGATTTAGGATTTTTACAACGAGCTTTGGATCAGACAGGATATTTGGCTTTTACAGGTCGAGTATTAGATACTATGGATTTATTGCGTATTTTTTTCCCGAATCTTTCAAGTTACCAGTTAAGTATGGTCAGTAAAGATTTAGGATTTGTCCATGATCGTCCTCACCAAGCAGATAGCGATGCGTTAGCGACAGCTCATGTATTTCTGAAATGTTTGGAAGAATTGAATGACCTCCCATTGATTACGGTACAACGATTATCCGAACTATTTGATAATCAGGATAGCGATCTAGGTTGGTATTTTGATGGAGTACGGATGGAGAAAGAAGCACAACCGATTCAAGATTTAGACGAACATCGCTTTTTCCGTCAATTGGCGTTAAAAGTAGGCGATTGGAATGAGATTTTACCTGCTCATGAAGAGCGTGGAAATATGCCACTTGCCGATGTGTCATTTGATGAATTTTTGGAGCAAGTGAAACAGAATTTGCGTAATTTACTTCCTCATTATGAAGAACGTGAACCGCAGAATCGGATGTTTGAAGAAGTGATCAAAGCGATGACGGATGATAAACATCTATTGATTGAAGCAGGAACAGGAACGGGCAAATCGTTAGGTTATTTATTACCTTCGATTTATCATAGCGTAAAAGAAAACGATCGTGTGATGGTAAGTACACATACGATTAATTTGCAAGAACAGTTACGAGAACGGGATATTCCATTACTGACTCAAGTGATTCCATTTGCATTTCGTGCTGCCGTATTTAAAGGACGCCAGCATTATTTGTGTCTGCGCAAATTTGAGCATAAAATAAATACAAAAGAATTTCAAAGTCCTAAAGAAGATGTATTGATTGCTGCTCAAATGATTGTCTGGTTAAATTCGACGGAAACCGGTGACGATGAAGAGCTGAATATGGGTAACCGTGGAGCCGATTTCTGGGAAACGGTAGCGAGTGATACCGATTCTTGTCTTGGTCGTGCATGTCCGTGGTTCCGCAAATGCTTCTACCATCGTGCGAAGCATGAAGCAGGTACAGCTGATGTCGTTATTACGAACCATTCCAAATTATTTACCGATGTCAAAGCAGGGCATCAATTATTGCCTGCTTACGATCGATTGGTGATTGATGAAGCGCATCATTTAGAAGATGTAGCAGGTAAGCACTTGGGTATGCATATGAAATATTTCACATTGGTTCATCCGTTACTTCGTTTGTTCAAAGACAGTAAAAATGGTCAGCTGGCTATTTTGCGTCAACAGTTAGGTTCATCTGGTAATGAGCGTGGTATGGATTGGGCGATAGCGATAGATAATCTATATCCTGAAATTGTAGATGTCAAAGAAAATTGGGACAAATTGAGCGAATTATTATTTGCTTTATTACCTCAGCGTAGTGATGCCGCTCCAGGAGAAGCTGGACAATTTACATTACGTTTGTTACCTGAGAAGCAACCGACAGAATGGACGGTAATTACGGATTTGGAGAATCAGATCCATATCGGACTGAGTCAATTGATTCGTAAAGGCGAACAAGTAATGAATCAGATCAAAGAAAGCGATGAACAGTTGGGCACAGATAGTCTGGTGACTGATGTATCGGGTCTATTCAAAGATTTGACTGTTGTTCGAGACGATCTACGTCAATTTGTGAAGCTGGAAAGTACAGATACGGTCTACTGGTATGAAGCTAATGGAAATTACCGTAGCAAGTCTTTACAGATGTATGCTGTGCCTGTGGATGTGAGCAAGCAATTGAAAGAGTACTTTTTCGATAAAAAGAAAAGTATTATTCTAACATCCGCAACATTATCAATAGAAAAGAAATTCCAATATATGATTGAACAACTGGGACTTGTCGAAGCGGAAAAAGAAGGCAGATTGATGACTGAACAGTTATCTTCACCTTTTAATTATCGTGAGCAATCGCTATTGTTGATTCCACGTGACTTCCCGAGTGTCAAAGGCAGTGTCGGTGATGCATTCTTTGTAGATACATTAGCGAACTCGTTAGCAGAGACCGCCAAAGCAACGCAAGGACGAATGATGGTTTTATTTACCTCATATCGAATGCTCAAGCAGGTGTATGAGCCATTAAAAGAGAAGTTATCACATAGTGATATTGCTGTATTTGGTCAAGGCGTTGATGGAGGGAGTCGGACGAAGCTTACTCGTAGATTTCAGGAGCGTTCTGCTTCTGTATTGCTTGGAACAAGTAGCTTCTGGGAAGGTGTCGATATTCCGGGCGAAGCATTAACATGTCTGGCGATTGTACGATTACCTTTTCAACCGCCCAATCATCCATTGCTAGAAGCCAAAAGCGAACGGCTTAAAAAAGAAAAGAAAAATCCATTTATGAAATTATCTGTACCGCAAGCAGTTATCCGTTTCAAACAAGGTTTTGGTAGATTAGTACGGACATCTAGTGATCGGGGAATCGTTATTGTCTATGACACTCGTGTGATCGAGTCCTATTATGGCAAGCATTTTCTATATTCATTACCCGGTCCCAAAATGGAACATATGCCGACAGAGCAGATGGTACCCCGTATTACAGAATGGCTTAGCCAGGCCGAACCTGAAAAGGAAACTGTAAATCAAGAGGGGGAGCAAGCATGAAATCCGACAAAATATCAGAAGCAGTCGTGCGAAGACTACCTGTATACCTTAGATATCTGAACGAACTTCACACCCGTGAAGTTCCCACAGTGTCTTCGCAAGAATTGGGACAAAAATTAGATTTGAATCCAGCACAAATTCGCAAAGACTTAGCTTATTTTGGAGATTTTGGACGTAAAGGAATCGGGTATGATGTATCTTATCTGATTGAGAAAATACGTCATATTTTAAAATTAGATCAACAGATTAATGTTGCACTTGTAGGTGCAGGTAATCTAGGACATGCCCTTTCGAACTATAATATGTATTTGAAAGAAACGATGAAAATCGTAGCTGTGTTTGATTCTCTAGAACCCAAAGTCGGTTCGATGATCAATACATTAGTTGTACAACCGATCGAAGAACTTGGAGCAACAGTCAAAGCGAAAAGTATTCGTATTGGTATTATTACTGTGCCTAATATTGAAGCACAGCGTGTAGCAGATCAATTGATTGAAGCAGGGATCGAAGCCATTTTGAACTTTGCACCGATTATTTTGAAAGCTCCACCGCATATTCGTGTACACACTGCTGATTTTACAACGGACTTACTAAGCCTTGCCTATTATCTGGAAGATGGAAAGGAACATGAAACTAATGAATAACACCTCGAACAAATGGGTTATCAAAAACGGTATGTTTGCTGTAATGAGTGAAGAAAAATCGATGCTTTTCGGACATATGGTGATTGAAGATGGATGGATCACTTATCTTGGAGAAGAAGAGCCTGTGATTGAAGAAGGAACAACAGTAGTCGATGGTAATCATTTGTTCTTTATCCCGGGTCTAGTGAACAGTCATGGTCATGCGGCAATGTCTTTGCTACGTGGATATGGCGACGACCTTGCACTACAAGTATGGTTACAGGAAAAAATGTGGCCGATGGAAGCGAAGTTTACCAGTGACGATGTATACTGGGGAACATCATTATCTGTACTTGAAATGTTAAAAGGCGGTACTACGACATTCCTGGATATGTATGATCGTTCAGAGCGTGTTGCTGAAGTCGTAGAGCAATCAGGAATGCGTGCTGTATTGATGCGTGGTGTTATCGGCTTATGTTCAGAAGAAGAGCAAAAGCAAAAGTTACAACAATCTATCGACTTTGCACGGGATTGGCACGGTCAAGCTGATGGACGTATTACAACAATGATGTCTCCACATGCGCCGTATACATGTCCTCCTGCATACATCGAACAATTTGTACAAGCAGCACATGACTTGGATTTGCCGCTGCATACACATATGTCTGAGACGTTAGCTGAAGTACAATTAAATGTAACTGATTATGGATTACGTCCTGTAGCTCATTTGGAGAAATTAGGATTTTTCACGCGTCCAGCCCTTTTGGCACATGCTGTTCATTTGAATGATGAAGAGATCGAAATGCTGGCGCAACATAAAGTAGCTGTTTCGCATAATCCGGGTAGTAATCTGAAATTAGCAAGTGGTGTTGCTCGTGTTCCTGATTTATTGCGTGCAGGTGTAGTCGTTTCTTTAGGAACAGATGGCCCGGCAAGTAATAACAACTTGGATATGTTTGAAGAGATGCGTTTGGCAGCTCTTATTCATAAAGGAGTATCCGGAGATCCAACAGCAGTACCTGCATTAGAAGCATTGAAAATGGGTACAGAATACGGTGCGAAATCTGTATTTTTGAATGACGTAGGTACATTTGCTGTCGGTATGAAAGCCGATATTACGGCATTAAATGTAGATCAACCGCATTTCTTGCCACGTACTGACTTTATCTCACATACCATTTATTCTGCATCAGCTAAAGATGTATTGCATGTCTGGGTAGATGGTAAGCAATTAATCAAAGATGGTATATCATTAACACTGGATGAAGAAAAAATTCGTCATGAAGCCCAAAGTGCTTTTGAAGGTTTGCTCAAACGCTAACCGGAAGTCGACAGGAAAGGATGGCGTGTTTTGCGAAATTTGGGAAGTGGAAAATGGATCGCAATCATTATTGTAGTGGTAGGATTGCTTGTATTAGGTGTTAATCAATTTTATGTTCATGTTATGGCGCAGCCATGGAGTAAAGAGCAGCTGGCGATCAACAGTGCACAGGAAAAGGCTGATATCGTATCTGTGACACGTACATTTAATTCTGTCTGGACAGATACTTCAACGTATTGGGTAGTTGAAGGTAAGAACACAGCACAAGAAGACCTTATGGTCTGGGTGAAGTTCAATATTGATGGCTCAGTCGCTGAAGGTGCTAATGCCGTACATGTTGAGAAAACAGCAGGTACAGTGACATACGAAAAAGTAAATGCTTTACTACAAAATGATCTGCCTGGAGCAGAAGCTGTACGTATTGTTCCCGGTTCATTCAAAGGAAAATATGCATGGCAAGTCTTTGCCAAACTCAATGAACGTTACTATTATATTTTTTATAATTTCCGTGATGGAGCTAAATTAAGTGAACCGATGGAACTGCCAGCAACATTAAAAGGAACAGGTCAAGAAGATTGACACAAGAAGAGTAAATCAAAAAAGCATGATCTTTTGAATTCAGCGTATGAATTCATCCAGATCATGCTTTTTTTGTTGCAGTGGAGGTATATAGGATTATAAGCGGAATTGTAAAACAGTACTCTGTAATTTCTCTGCCATCGCATGAAGTGTAGCCGTATGCGCTGTGCTTTCTTCAAGGAAAGCTAACTGCTCTTCTGTAGCCGCACTTACACTTTCGGTATTTGAAGCGACATGATCGGTTAATCCTGAAATATTTTCCATTGATTTTACAATTTTCTCCGAATGACCGGATAAATGATGAAGTGAATCAGTGACTTCTTTAATCTCGGCGGTTGTATGATCGGTCAAAGTTTTGATCGTATTGAACAGATTGCCTACAGAATGGGCAGCCGTGATACCTTGACTCACTTCTTTAACCATACTTTCAACCGATTCAGTTGCACCTCTAGTCTCATTCTGAATCGTATTCACGAGTTCTTTAACACGTTTAACAGAATCATTGGTTTCATTGGATAGTTTGCGAATTTCGGAAGTTACTACAGCAAATCCACGTCCATGTTCTCCAGCCCGAGCCGCTTCAATCGCAGCATTCAGTGATAATAGACCTGTTTGTGAAGCGATCGAAGAAATAGCATTATTGATTTCTTCGATTTCACTAGAGCGTTTGTTAAGCGACGAAATAATGATTTCTAGCTTACTCATCCGTTGCTGAATTTGATCC
Organism: Paenibacillus nuruki; assembly: GCF_001721045.1. Lineage (GTDB taxonomy): Bacteria > Bacillota > Bacilli > Paenibacillales > Paenibacillaceae > Saccharibacillus > Saccharibacillus nuruki. The sequence goes on from NZ_MDER01000043.1 coordinate 109,433, forward strand.
ATTTGATTCATAACATGAGATATTTCTTTATCACCTAGTAAAGCTTGTGTCTGTGCTTGTTGAGCGACATTCATTGCTTGTTGACTACTTTGATCGATCTGCTGAATATCTTTATTCACATCATATACAGCTTGTAGACCGCCTTCAACAATTTTGACCTGATCTTGGGTACTATTTGAGAGGTCTGACATAATATCAGCTACATGTTCTGCTGCTTTGCCTGTTTCAGATGTTCCGCTTGCTACATCTCTAGAAATAGAAATGACTTGTGCGGCATTATCATTAATTTCATGAACGAGATGCCGCAGATTATTTTTCATACTGTTAAAAGAAAACGCTAGCTCGCCTAGTTCATCTTTTTGCTTGACGGTTACATCTTCAATATTAAGATCACCTGTAGATATCGCTTTAGCCGCTTTATTTAATTTCTGTAATGGCTTGGAGATCAGACGAGAAATAATGATACCGATGATAATAGCTAGAGCAAAGTTAATAACGCTGATCGTAATTGCCAGTTGACGAGCATGTAATACTTTTTGCAGATTTTCATTTTTAGCAGTTTCCATAAGAGCATCTTGCTGATCTGAAAATTGTTGAGCAAACTTAACAATAACACTACCTACAGGAATAACGCTTGTAATGATATCGAGATAAGACTGATCTAGTTGTGTAGGAGGAAGGTTAAATAATTCTTGAGCATGTGTTTTGTAGTAGTCATTCATTTTGAGCATATAATCTATTTTTTCAGTATCTTCAGTAGAGACGACTAGACTTTTCATATCTGTTAAAAGTTGAGTCGTCTGATCGTTGGTACTTAATAATTGAGAACCATAATAAGAATCACGACTTAACATATAGGTCTGCATATATCCATTTTGACTGGTCGCATAAAATTTCAAATTATCGGCTTGCGATTTAAGTGTGACATAACGATCTAGAATTGTACTCATTGATTTTTGTATTTGTTGTAGAGACATAATATAAATGACTCCTGCACAGCCAGCAATCAAGGCAATGGCAAGAAATCCAGCTAAAAGCTTATGCAGGATAGATAGACGCATCAGAGACCACTCCTTTATATATAATCATTTCCATTTGGCAATATACTTTTCTGTATTGGCTTCGGTAATTAATTCATAAGGAATAATGATTTCTTTTTCGACTTGTTTGCCATTTGCAGCTTCGATCGTAGTTTTGAGCCCTTGAGATCCTTGAGCAGCCGCATTTTGATAAACAGAGACTTTTAACTTATTGGCTTTCATAAAATTAAGAGCGTCCATCGTACCATCGACACCGGCAAATATAATATTTTGATCTTGACCTTCCACTTGTGCCGCCAAAATAGCGCCAATAATCATTTCATCGTTATTGGCTACCACCGCATCAATTTTTTGACCGGATGCTAACCATTTAGCCATCAATGCCATACCTTTAGCACGATCATAATTAGCGGTTTCTTCAAAAACGATCTTCATATTCGGATATTTGGCAATAACGTCCTTGTTACCTTGAGTACGGTTTATCTGGGCATCACTGCCCATATCGCCATCCATAATGGCAATATTACCTTTGCCACCTAACAATTTAGCCACTTCGTTCATTTGAAGTGTACCGGCAGTCAAAGAATCAGAGCCGATGTAAGATGTGGTAGTTGTTAATTCTTTAAATGTACGATTTACCGCAATAATAGGAATATTCGCTTGATTAGCTAAATCTACAATCGTTTTGGAAATAGTAGCGTCCATCGGTAAAAAAGCAATTGCTTTGACATCCTGAGCAATAAATTCTTTGATTTGTTGAAGTTGAATAGAAGGATCATTTTTGGCATCTGCATAAGTGACAGTGATATCAGGTTGTGTTTTGGCATAGTCTTCCATACCAGCCTCTACATAACTGATAAAGCGATCATTCATATCTGGAATAGATACACCAATAGTGATCTTTCCTGCTGTGTTAGTCGTAGTTGTAGGAGTTGTTGCTGCTGTAGTTGTAGAAGAGGCAGTAGAATCGGTTGTAACAGGAGCTACAGAAGGGCTAGAAGTACAACCCGAAATAAGCACAATCAGAGCGATCAACAAAAGAGCGGGGGGAAACCGAAAAAATACGCGCATTGCCTAACCTCCATACTATTCATTTTTAGAAATATATAACGTTTACATTTTGAAAACAATTTAAATGAGGACAAAATGTGACAAGATATAAAGTATATCGACACAGGGTGTATTTTTAATAATAGGGAGTTTTATTTATTTTAAAGGGGAAAAAAGAAAGGGCTGAATATTACTAAAAGTAGTGCTATTAGAAATCAAAAAACACATATGATATACTAGATATAGATAAATAAATGTGAACATAACAAAAAAACCTATCCATTAACTGTTACCGATAGGCTAGAAGATGCCGAAATAAAATATATGTTGCTATGTACATCGTGTTGACTACATTAAAGGAGGACGTATATGAAACTCCGTATCATGCCTATTTTTATTACTGTAATCGTATCTGCCACTGTACTTTTTGGTGGATGGTTTACGTATCGTCAGCTGACTCTCTACAGTCCGCTAACAAAAATTGTACAGAACTATCCTGGGGTCAATAACTCTCATATTAGTATTAACCCAAAAGAAGTCATGTTGAAACTTGATCTTGCACCTTCCGCAGATTTAGGTGGTTTGGTACAACTATTGAATAAGCAAGGAACAGATATTTGGGGAAAACGTACACTTCAACTTGAAGTCACTGATCACTCCAATACAGAACTAGATAAAGTATGGGAAAATGCAATGTTCTCTGTCTCTCAAGCAATGGCTACTCAAAAATACACTGAAATTCCGCAAACGGTTGAAAATATTATGCAAGCCAATAAAGATATTCAAGTGAAAGCAGAAATGGATGAACGTAATGTATACGTATCTTTGAGCAATGGTAAAGGAAGCAAATTCCTGATCTTGCCACGTCATTCCCAAGTCACAGGAGGAAGCGCCTAATGCCTAAATCAACAAAAGAGATTGTTATTGGATTTGTACCTGTATTACTCATTTTTCTTATTTTTATAGGGTATAATATTTTACCATTACTATTGATTGCTGCTCTGGCTGGTGGAACATTTTTGGTTCTGCAAATGCGTGGTGGATTAGCTGTAGGTGCTGCTCAAGAACGCAAACGTAAAAAAAATGGTCCGCTCAAATTAACGTTTGAACAAATTGGTGGTCAGGACAATGCTAAGCGCGAATTGCGTGAAGCCCTTGATTTTCTTGTTCGTCATGATGAAATGAACAAATTTGGAATTCGTCCGTTAAAAGGTATCTTGCTGACAGGTCCTCCGGGGACAGGTAAAACATTGATGGCCAAAGCGGCTGCTCATTATACCGATTCTGTGTTTGTAAGTGCTTCAGGTAGCGAATTTGTAGAAATGTATGTCGGTGTTGGTGCAGGGCGTATCCGTGATCTATTCAAAGACGCTCGTACTCGTGCCGCCAAAGAAAATAAGCAAAGCGCGATTATTTTTATCGATGAAATAGATGTTATTGGTGGTAAACGTGAAGGTGGACAACAACGTGAGTATGATCAGACGTTGAACCAGCTGTTAACCGAGATGGATGGGATCTACAGTAATGAAGCTCCACGTATCCTAATTATTGCAGCAACCAACCGTAAAGAAATGCTTGATAGTGCATTGTTACGCCCGGGTCGTTTTGATCGTCATATTCAAGTGGATCTACCTGACAAAAAAGGTCGTAAGCACATTCTAGAGCTTCATGCAGCAAACAAACCGCTTGGAGAAGAAACGGATCTGGATAAATTAGCAGAAGAAGCATATGGATTCTCTGGGGCTCAATTAGAAAGTGTGATGAATGAAGGTGCAATCTATGCGATGCGTCAGAATGCAGATCATATTTTGCAAAGTCATTTATCTATGGCGATTGATAAAGTCATGATGGGTGAAAAAACAGATCGTGAATCCAGTGTCGAAGAAAAGCGTCGTGTCGCTATTCATGAACTAGGACATGCGATTATGGCTGAAGTGGTTCGTCCGGGCAGTGTAGGACAAGTAGCGCTTAGTCCACGTGGACAAGCACTGGGTTATGTACGTCATAATCCTGCGCAAGAACAATACTTGTATACGAAGCCATTTTTGGAAGAGCAGATTATGATTGCTCTAGCTGGAGCGGCGGCTGAGGAAATGTATTATGAAGGACGGAGTACAGGTTCTAGAGGCGATTTTGATCAGGCACTCAGTATTGTACAAACGATGATGGAATCGGGATTGACCAGACTTGGAATTGTAAGTATGAATATGGTTCCTAAAGAACAACTAATGAAAGAAAATAATACAATTCTTGAAGATTTAACCAGACGTACCAAGGAAATTCTAGATAGTCGCCGTCTTATTTTTGACACATCTTTAGACATTTTGTTAAAAGAAGAAGTGTTATCTGGCGAACAATTTCGACAACAGTTCAAGAAAAGTTCAAATGTACCAGCATAATTTAAAATGCTGGTACTTTTTTTTTACTTTTTGCCTGCGCTACGCTATTATTAGATGTTGGAGAGCATATCAAAGCCTGACGTTACGTTTTGATTTTTTAAGCTTTAATATACGTGTACATCCGATCAATTGCAATCGATCGATGTATTAGGTATGAACGTAAGCTATAGAAAAGAAGATAACTAATTAAAGGCTTCAAAGGATATAGACGAAGTAGAATGAGTCTATACACTTTATGAATATTGGAAGGGTGGAAAGAAACCATGAATTTTAAAAAAGTTGGCGTTATCGGCGGCGGTACAATGGGACAAGGTATTTCTGAAATGCTTGCTAAGAAGGGCATCGAGGTCTTACTTGTTGAGAAAACACAGGACAAGCTGAACCATGCTTGGGATATGATTGAGACGAGTCTAGACAAACAAATGGAGAAATGGGCATTAACTCATGCAGAGAAAAAATTGATTTTGTCCAAAATCGCTAAAGTGACTCATTTTGCAGATCTAAGTTCATGTGAATTGGTTATTGAGACCATCAGCGAAGATCCAGAAGCGAAAAAAGAAGTCTTTGCTCAATTGGATCAAGTATGTCCAAGCAACGTTATTCTGGCAAGTAATACATCTACACTGAGCTTAACAGAATTGGCTAGTTCTACAATGTACCCAGAACGCGTGATTGGGATGCACTTTATTTATCCAGTATCCAAAATTGATCTAGTGGAGATTATTCGTGGTCTTCGTACATCGGATCAAACGTTTGAAGTGACGAAGAACTTTATTGAGCAAACAGTAAACAAACGCGGAATCATGGTTTATGAATCTCCTGGATTTGTAACAAGCCGTATTATCTGTTTATTGATCAATGAAGCATTGCATGTACTTGAAGAAGGTGTAGCTTCTGCTGAAGATATCGATGATTCGATGCGCATTGGTTACCAATTCCAATATGGTCCGCTTGAAATGGCTGACCGTTTCGGATTAGATTCAGTCAATGCAGCACTTGAGCGTATGTTCCGTGAATATGGAGAGCTGAAGTACCGCCCGGCAATCATTTTGAAAAAAATGGTGCGTGCAGGTAGTCTTGGCGTGAAAACAGGCGAAGGATTCTTCAAGTATGACAAGGATGGTGACCGGATATGAAAGTACTCGTAATTAATGCAGGTAGTTCTTCTCTAAAATACCAACTGTATAACATGACAGACGAAAGTGTTCTAGCTAAAGGACGTGTAGAGCGAATCGGAATGGATTCTTCTATCCTTGTGCATGAGCCTACAGGCGGCGAAGAATACAATACAGTAAGCGAAATTCTAGATCATACGATTGCAATCCGTCGTGTACTAGAAAGCTTAACAGATGAAAAACATGGTGTTATGAAATCTGTAGATGAAATTGATGCTGTAGGACACCGTGTAGTACAAGGAGCAGAATCATTTAAAGAGTCTGTTCTTGTAGACAAAGATGTAAAAAAAGAAATTCGTCGCTTATTCGATCTAGCACCTCTTCATAACCCTGCACATATTATGGGGATTGAAGCTGTTGAATTGAATATGCCTGACGTACCACAGGTGGTTGTATTTGATACAGCATTCCACCAAACGATGCCTGAAAAAGCATATTTGTATGCTATTCCTAAAGTACTTTACAAAAAACACAAAGTGCGTCGTTACGGATTCCACGGCACTTCTCACTATTATGTAAGTCTAGCAGCAGCTGAATACCTCAAACGCCCGTTAAAAGAACTTAAAGTCATCACTTGCCATATTGGTAACGGTGGTAGCTTAACAGCGGTTAAAGATGGTATTTCTGTAGATACATCTATGGGTATGACACCGCTTGAAGGTTTAATCATGGGTACACGTAGTGGTGATTTGGATCCAGCGATCGTACCTTATGTCATGAACAAAGAAGAACTGAGTATTGGCGAAGTTAACTTTATGTTGAACAAACATAGTGGGCTGATGGCTATTTCAGGTTCAAGCAGTGATATGCGTGAGATTACAGATGCGATGGCAGAAGGCGATGCAAATTCAACACTTGCTTTTGAAATGTTTGAATATCGTTTGCGTAAATACATCGGTTCTTATGTAGCTGCTATGGACGGTGTAGATGTAATCGTCTTTACAGCAGGTATCGGTGAAAACTCTGCAATCGTTCGTGAAAAAGTATGCGAAAACTTAACGTATCTTGGTGTGAAATTAGATCCAGAATTGAACAAAATTCGTTCTGGTGACCCACGTCGCATTTCTACACCGGATTCTAAAGTAGAAGTACTGGTTGTTCCTACCAATGAAGAACTTGTGATTGCACGCGATACGTACAAGTTGATTCAAAAGTAAGAAAAACTACAGATTATAAACAAGCAGATGTTTATTGTATAATGATTTAAAATAGGTAAATGGATGTTATTCAAATGATTTAAATCATGTTAACATAAGAGATTCCCAGTAGAAATCAAAGCAAAGTCGTTTTTTGCTTTGATTTCTTGCTGAGAATGACCTTTTTCATATACCTATTTCATTGATATGGCTCAATAAACAAAAGGGAGAGTATATAAATGTCGACCAAAACCGTTATAAAAAAAGTAAATGAGCATGTTGAACAGACTGTCACGATTGGCGCATGGATCAACAATAAGCGCTCTAGCGGTAAAATCCAGTTTTTACAATTACGTGATGGTACGGGTTATATTCAAGGCGTTGTTGTAAAAAGCGAAGTATCTGAAGAATTGTGGAATGATGCTAAAAGCTTAACGCAAGAAAGTTCTTTGTATGTAACAGGAATCATTCGCGAAGAACCACGTAGTAAGTCTGGATATGAAATGACTGTTACAGGGATTGAAATTATCCATTTGACTGAAAACTATCCGATTACACCTAAAGAGCATGGTACAGATTTCTTGATGGATCATCGTCATCTATGGTTACGTTCTAACAGACAACGTGCTGTTATGGTGATTCGTGCAGAAATTATTCGTGCAGTACAAGAATTTTTCAACGACAATGGATTTACCAAAGTCGATCCGCCAATCTTAACTCCATCTGCGGCAGAAGATTCTACAGAATTGTTCCATATCAAATACTTTGATGAAGATGCTTATCTTACTCAAAGTGGACAGTTGTACATGGAAGCAGCAGCAATGGCGTTGGGTAAAGTGTATTCATTTGGTCCTACATTCCGTGCAGAGAAATCCAAAACACGTCGTCACTTGATCGAGTTCTGGATGATTGAGCCTGAAATGGCATTTACAGATCATGAAGAAAGCTTGCGTGTACAAGAACAGTTTGTAGCTTATGTGGTACAATCGGTACTTAAAAATTGTCGTACTGAATTGGAAACGTTGGAGCGTGATATTTCTAAATTAGAAAATATTCAAGCGCCATTCCCACGTATTTCATATGATGAAGCGATTGAATTCTTAAAAGGTAAAGATTTTGATATTCCTTGGGGTAATGACTTTGGTGCGCCACATGAGACAGCGATTGCTGAAGCGTATGACAAGCCTGTATTTATTACCAACTATCCTAAAGATATCAAAGCTTTCTATATGAAACCTGATCCTGAACGTCCTGAAGTGGTATTGTGTGCGGATATGATCGCACCTGAAGGATATGGAGAGATTATTGGTGGATCACAACGTATTGACGATCCAGAGCTAATGAAGCAGCGTTTTGAAGAACATAACCTGACTGAAGAAGCTTATAAATGGTATCTTGATCTACGTACTTACGGAAGCGTACCGCATTCTGGCTTCGGTCTAGGTCTAGAGCGTACGGTAGCATGGATTTGTGGATTGGATCATGTCCGTGAAACCATTGCATTCCCACGTATGTTGTACCGTCTATACCCTTAGTCTCTGCGTAGGATGATGTCTAATCGTAGAGCAATAGAAAGGGTGAATCACATGGGCGGAGAACAATGGAAGTCCTGGTCTAAAGGTGCTGCCTTTGCTTTGGGCTTGCAGACGGCGAATGTGCCTTATGCATTGCTCAAATATTATCAGGCATTAGATCTGGATGATGCGGAAGCAATGTTGCTCATTCAAATTCTATCTTTTCGACAAGTTGAAAATAATGAATTCCCGACACTTGAAGAACTACAATGGAGAACAGGAGCAGATGCTTCTCTGATCGCTACTCGTATCCAGAAGTTAATGAAGTCAGGGTTTGTATTAATTGAAGATGAAGAAGACCCGTTAACAGGCATTCGCTATGAGCGCTATGATCTAAGCGGATTGTATGAGAAACTGGGCACTGTACTGGCTACAGAGCAGCAGGATATGATTGATTCTTCAGAAGTCTTACCTGAACCTGTCAAACCGATGTCCAAAGCAGATAAGCAAGCAGAGAATGAGCGCAACCTTTTTATTATTTTTGAAAAAGAATTTGCTCGTCCGTTATCTCCAATGGAATGCGAAACGATCTCCAGTTGGATCGATCAGGATCGGTATGCTGAAGAATTGATTTTAATGGCGCTCAAAGAAGCTGTATTTGCAGGTAAGCTTCATTTTAGATACATTGATCGTATTTTACTGGAATGGAATCGCAACCGTGTACGTACAGTAGAAGACGCTAGAGCACACACACAGAAATTCCGTCAACGATAAGTTGGTAGGATCTGTTTCATGGCTATTAATAAATAAAGTGTAAAAAACAAAAGGCTGTTTCCTCGATAATATTTGGGGAAGCAGTCTTTTTTGTGTTAGATCTATTTATCTAATGTATAGAGAGATCAAATGCAGAAATTTATGAAATAGAAGAAGAGAAGATTTGTACTCATTTGGATAGATAAAAAGACTACATATTTTAGAAAATATTTGGAGAATCTATATGAACAAAATAGACTCAAAAAGGTAAAAAAGAAGAGTTTCTAAAAACTTTTTAAATATTTTTTTATGCTCAAAATCTTCTTTTTTGGAGTCATTTTGATATAAATCTAAGGAGGAACTAAAAGAAAATATTTAAGGTTATTCATTCAATAAAAAGTATAAATATACATTATCCTATATTTGGAAAAAGGAGTTTGTCTGTAATAAAAGGAGATTGAAAATTATAGCTAGCTAGTTAGGTGTGAGGTATATATAACATGAAGAGTGATGTAGTAGATTGATCGCTAGTATAAATGATAAAAGAGAAATGTGAAAATAAAAACAACTGATTACAGAGTAACCAAGGGATTTACATAGGGTAGCAAACCTAAAAAGGATATTTTTCAAGTGAAATGCAAGAATATAGAGAGGGATTTATAACTTCAAAAGTATTTATATGATAATATTTTTATATAAATAACGCTTGATATGTCAATTAATATAACATCATTACTAAAATGTGTACAGAATATGTACAAAAAAGAAGCAAATCAGAAATGTAAACGGAATGTGAAAAAATATACAGTAAATATTAAAATGGTAAAAAGTTTATGAAAAATGTAAGCGCTAAACTAATTAGGTATGTTTCTATTATGTAGTTACATTTAATTTTGCAAAATATAATAAAAATCATTTCAGTAGGGTTGCAATTTATTTGAAATAGGAGTAAAGTTACTTTTGCCCTGATAAACAAGTACTGAATACTTACAAATACATGACTACTACCTCATAATTATTCATAAGAAGCTAAAGTGGTTAGCGTATAGAGTGATCTAAAATCAACACAAACACGTAACACATAGTAATACAAAATAAAACATTCAATTAGGAGAGATACAAAATGATGAACAGCAAAATTCAAAAAGTATTATTGTCTACAGTAGTAGCAGCAAGTTTGGGAGCAGTATCCGTAGTAGCACCTTTGGGAGCACACCAAGTATCTGCTGCAACTAACGATTCTAACCATCAAAAAAACAAAGACAAAGCAGAAAAACGTGCTGAAAACGCTGCTTACCAAGCTGCTGTATCTGCACAAGTAAATTCAATGTTCGGTTCTTCTAACGAAACAACAACAGCTCCAGAACAAGAAAAAACAGATGCCGCTAAGACACCTGCTACTGAAGCACAAGCTAAAACAAATGTAACTGTAGTTGTTCCACAAGGTGCTAGCCTTACTGAAATCGCTGCTCAATATGGTGTAACTGTAGATGAGTTGATTGCTGCTAACAATCTTCTTCCAGCTGGATACCAATTGACTATTCCGCAAAAATAAGATTTATCCATCTGATCGGCCAAGAGCATAGGATAGAAAAATACCAATAAAGATATACATGAAGCCATCTACTGCCATAGATGGTTTCTATTATGGTATTTCTTATACGAAATGCAACATATTCAAGTGAAGCAATGCAGATCAATTCGTTCATCTGTACGCTTGTTGTTAATTTATAATCAGTATACGGGTATTTGTGATGAAGGGCAACAACAAATTGTGTTTTACATACAAAAAAAGCTGACATTAACTATAATGTCAGCTTTTTTGTACGTTTTTTTCAAATATTTCCAAAATGATAACGCTTCATTTAAGAAAAATGACCCTAATATTGATTTTTATATCTTCAAACACGAACGGATTACATGTAAGAGAGAGATTAATTTCGTCTATAAGAGTAAATCATCTAATCCTATAGACGAAATCATCACTTCATCGATCTTTTAAAAGGCACAAAGACCCTTTTTATTTTCTTAGTAGCAAATCACGATAGATATACTCAAAAATAAACTCAAATGCTTCTAGATGGCGTTTGGCTTCAAATGCGTTTTGACCCCAAGCATAGATACCATGTCCACGTAACAGAATACCTGGAATCGATTGATTTAACACACCCGATACCAATTCGGCAATTTTAGGAATTTCAGCATAGTTAGGAAGAACAGGGATCGTAATCGCAGCATTTTCTTCCCAGATATTGAATGCTTTTATTAATTCTAATCCTTGAATCGGCACTTCACCTTGTTCACCAAAATATTCGCTTACTAGATTATTGAATACGGTGTGTACATGGAATACGGCACCACAACCGGTTTCACGATAGATTTCGCAATGAATTAATGTCTCTGCACTAGGTTTTAGCCCGGTAGTCTCACAAGGACGACCATCTTGATCTACAAATAAGAAATCAGACGGTGTGCTTACTGATTTGTCTTTACCACTTGCTGTAATGGCAAAATGGAAGTTCTCAGGCGTGTAGTCGCCTACACGAAGCGATAAGTTACCGCTTGTACCTGGGAACCAATGTCTTGCAGCGAATTGCTCTTTGATGCCACTTAGCTCTTGTAATGCCGCTTGCTTATGCTCTAAAGGAATATTAACAAAACTCATGAATGTATCGCTCCTATTCGTTGTCCAAAATCTGAAATAATATCATGGAAAGTATGGAAAGGTACATGATAAACCCCTAGTTCTACACATTTGTCTGTTAAGACAGAGCGTGAGTAGACCAGATCAGCAATCTTAGCTCCTTCAAAATCAGTTAAGCTATCTCCAATAAGGATACGCTCATATTGATCCGGTGAAAATTGACGCATAACCGTCGTTTTACACATTCCGCAATCATTTTGACAATGTTCATCACAAGGATGAGTCCATACAATCTCAATATGTTCACCACTAAAGTCAGCACCGTTACAGAAAATATGATCTTCTGCAATATCAAAAGGAGCTAATAATGGTTTTAAGAAAAAGTCGATTCCACCGCTGGTCACATAAAAAGGAATTTGGTGGCGATGAACTAAAGCTAGAAAATCGCTAAATCCTTCACGAATACCGGCTGTATTCATCACATAATCCACAATTTCTTGCTTTTGTGAAGAAGGCAGTAGTGCAAACATTTTGCCTACACCATCACGAATCGAACGTTGACCTCCGACGACTTCATTCATAATCTTTTCATATCCAGGAGGAGAGAAATGTTTCATAATCGCAACAATATTGTCGGAATTGGTAATCGTACCATCAAAATCACAAAAAATAATCGGTTGTTTACTTACACTCATCGTTCTCCACCCCAAAGTTCTAATGCTTGTCTAAGTTCTTGATGTCCTTGAGCGGCATGATCAGCAAGTGAAGTACCTGCCAAGGCAGCATCTATAGCTTGTTGGAAAGCTCTACCACCCGCGCTAGCACCTTCGGGATGACCGTGAATACCGCCACCAGCATTAATAATTACCTGATGACCAAAGTCTTTCAGAATCAACGGTACAAGCCCTGGATGAATACCAGCCGAAGGTACAGGGAAGCTATGCTGGAAAGGCAAGGCTGGGGATACCAGTTGCTCCCGAATCGCCATATTTTCTGCTTTAGGCATAACTACTGAGCCATAAGGAGAAGGGAATAATACAAGATCAGCACCCGCAATACGCATTAATTGACCCAGTAACACCGAAGCCGAAATCCCATAATAAGGCGATGGGTAATAAGCGCCTGCAAGCGATGGATGTGCCATAATTGGAATATTGATCTCAGGATCGCGTGCCAGTTCATGAAGCACATCGTATCCATAAGCTAATACATTAAGAAGTAGAGCATTGGCTCCTGAATCGATTGCTTTTTTGGCTTGTTCTTTTAATTTAAAAGTATGCCCCGTTAGATTAGCAGCATACAGTACTTTTTTGCCTGTTTGTGCTTGTACATCATCGGCAGCTTTACGACAAGCAGCCACACGTTTTTCGATCGGTGTTAATTCATTTTCAAATAAAATTTCATCGTCTTTAATTAGATCCACGCCACCTAGAGCTTGTGCTGTAAATTGACGTGTTAATTCATCCAGATCATGACCGATCACTGATTTGAAAATACTCATTAATAACGGACGTTCAGGAACATCTAGAATATCACGTACCCCTTGGATGCCAAATTTAGGGCCTGTAAAAGAACTTAAAAACGTATCTGAGAATTGTAAGTTGGTTAATTTGATCTGACCATCCATCGAAATTTTACCAAATACCGTAATCAATAATGCAGGAATATCGGAACTGAAGTTAGCATCAGGGTAAGCGATCTGGATATCCGCATAACGCTCACCTTGTTCGGATTCATTCACCTCAACAGAAATGACTTCACCTAGATGCTTTTTCATAGATTCTTGCTTGGCGGCAGGTAATTCGGTCCAGCTACCGACCGTCATCCCAATTGCAATTGAAGAAGCTTTTTTATGAAAATCAGCTTGGCTATCATAACAACGATAAGAAGCTATACAATAACTCATGAATTGTCCTCCTTGAGTGCAGCACCCATCTCACGAGAACGTTCTGCACAGCGTTCTACACCACGTACAATCGTGTCTTGCATATGTGCATCTTCAAATACTTTAATCGCCGCTGCGGTTGATCCATTAGGAGAAGTAACTTTGGCACGCAGAGCAGCAGGTTCTTCACCGGTTTGTTGTACCATATGAGAAGCACCAATTACAGTCTGAATCGTAAGTTCACGTGCTTGCTCAGCAGATAATCCGCCTTCGATTCCTGCACGAATCATCGATTCCATCACATAATAAATATAAGCAGGGCCACTTCCTGAAATACCGGTCAACGTTTCCATTTGAGATTCTTCGATCTCGGTTACCGTACCGACAGCTTCAAATAGATGATGAACTAATTGACGTTGTTCCAGACTTACTTCTTCCGAAAAGACTAGACCTGTGGCTCCAAGTCCGATACTACTTGAAGTATTGGGCATGGTACGTGCTACAGGTTGCTTGCGACCGAGTAAGTGCTGAATCGTACCTACTTCCAAACCTGCAATTACAGAAACAATCAATTGATCTTCTGTCAAAGTAGGTCCTAACTGACGAAGTGCATGAGCTGCATCGACAGGTTTCATCGCTAGTACAATCACTTTGGCTTGTTGCAAAGCGGCTGTACGTGTTGATTCTTCTCCAGCGACAGCAACACCGTAACGTTGTACTAAATAATCTAAACGTTCCTTATTTCCACGGTTTAGCATCGTTACATGAGCAGGAACCACAACAGCTCGATTCACTAACCCTCGTAAAATTGCTTCTGCCATAGATCCTGATCCATAAAAACAAAGAGGTTCTGTTATTAACGTTTGTAAAGATTGAGGGTGACTCATCATTTTCATCCTTTCAAGCACTTGGTATTACAAGCGCTACATCTTCTAGTTAAATCAAATATGATTTTTGCAGAGCAAAATATCTTTTATGAACCTATGATTCATATTTATATTATTGACGAATTTGACCATTTCCGTAAATACGATATTTGGTCGAAGTGAGCGCAGGTAATCCCATAGGACCGCGTGCATGTAGTTTCTGTGTACTGATGCCAATTTCAGCCCCGAATCCGAATTCGAATCCATCAGTAAAACGAGTAGAAGCATTGTGGTACACAGCAGCGGCATCGACTTCCTGCATAAAGCGTTTGGCATTATTCTCATCAGCGGTAACGATACATTCCGAGTGCATCGTGCCATAAGTCGCAATATGTTGCAATGCTTCATCCAGATTAGCTACAATTTTGATATTCAAAATATAGTCATTATATTCGGTAGCATAATCTTGTTCAGTCACTTCTTTTGCCCATGGAATCAATTGACGTGTTCCTGCGCAACCCCGAATTTCTACCTGATCCTCACGTAAAGCTTCAGCAAGTGCGATAAAAGCAGTCTGGTCATAGTCTGTATGCACCAAAAGTGTTTCCATCGAATTACAGACGGAAGGACGCTGTACTTTAGCATTGATCGCTATGTCTAATGCCATCTGATGATCTGCTGTAGCATCAATAAAGGTATGGCAGATGCCTGCTCCCGTCTCAATCACAGGAACAGTTGAATTTTGAACCACATTTTGGATTAAAGAATGACCACCACGTGGAATAATAACATCGATAATACCATTCAGCTTCATCATTTCATTGACAGAAGCACGATCTGCATCTTCGATCAGTTGTAAGGCATCACGTGGAATAGCAGATTGTTCAAGCGCTTGATGAAGCACTTCAACCATTTTACGATTAGAAGAAAGGGCAGCAGAACCACCACGTAGAACAACAGCATTACCAGTTTTGAGAGATAATCCTGCCGCATCGACAGTGACATTTGGACGAGCTTCATAGATAATTCCGATCACTCCAATAGGGACACGAAGCTTCTCGATAATCAATCCATTAGGACGTTCTAACGTTTCCAAAAGATCACCTACAGGATCATCCAGATCAGCGATTTGACGTAGAGCAGAAGCAATTCCTTCAATACGTACGCTATCCAGACGTAGGCGGTCTAACATCGATTCCGATGTTCCTTGTGCCCGTCCACGTTCTAAATCTTCGATATTGGCTGTAATAATCTCATCTGTATGAGAGATGAGCGCTTTGGCCATGATCAATAACGCTTCATTTTTGTGATCAGTAGATAATGCACCTAGTCTAGTCGAAGCTTGTTTGGCAAGAGTGGACTTGTGTAATACTTCACTCATAATAAAAAACCTCCTCTATCCTAATAAGTTAAAGTATAAATCAAATATTATAATGAAACCCATTCATCCCGATGGACAGCTTCTAAGCGGTGGATATCTTCAATACCTAATCGCTTCGATACCTCAGAGCTAGGTAGACCACAGATTAATTGTAATTGATCATGATCATAATTGACGATACCCCGCCCTAGTACTTCACGCTGGAGATTCACCACTTCAATCACATCTCCGGCATGGAATTGACCTTCCACTTGCTTAATCCCAACAGGTAATAGACTACGATATTCGCGAGTCAATGCTTGAGCTGCACCATCATCAACAATAAGGGTGCCCAGTGGAGTAGATAAGAAGCCAAGCCATTGCTTTTTAATCGAAAGTGCAGAGACATGCGTCACAAAATACGTTCCTTTACCATGATGATCAATCGCTGCTTTGAGATCACCAACTTCACGTACACGACCAACGAATACAGGTACACCGCCACGAGTGGCTATTTTGGCGGCATCAATCTTAGAACGCATACCACCTGTACCTACCGCAGAACCCGAACCTCCAGCAACCGCATAGATTTCATCGGTAATCTCATCAATGCGATCATATCGCTTAGCCGTTGGATCATGACGGGGATCAGCACTATACAATCCTTCCATGTCCGTTAGAATAATCAATTGCGAAGCACGTGCTAGATTAGCAACCAGCGCAGATAATGTATCATTATCACCGAATTTCAATTCATCGACAGATACCGTATCATTTTCATTGAAAATAGGAATAACCCCTTGCTTCAGCAATTCTTCAATAGTCATGGTTGCATTGCCTGTTCGTTTCCGATTATTAAAATCACTGCGGGTTAATAATACCTGTCCACTAACTATGCCATGACGTGCAAAAGCTTGTTGATAATCACGCATCAGCAGGGCTTGACCGACCGAAGCGGCGGCTTGCTTTTCATGTAATAACTTGGGACGTGAAGGATAGCCTATTTCTCTAAATCCTGCGGCTACAGCTCCCGAGGTGACCAAAAGCACAGAGTACCCTGCACGCTGTAACGAGGCGATCTCATCTGCAAAAAAATCAACAGCTTGATGATCAAGTCCTCCTTGTGGTCCGGTTAGCGAGCTGCTCCCAATCTTGACAACAATACGCTGATTTGACAATATGTTCACTCCTTTATAACTGCCTATCCATTTCTATATTTAGTTAGAATATAAACAAAAAAGACTTTCATCCTCTACATCAACATACAATGCAAAGGACGAAAGTCTGAGCTCCCGCGGTACCACCTTTATTGACAGAATCTATCGTTCTGTCCGGCTTAAATATCCAAGATAACGGTAGGTATCCGTTCAGCGTTATAGGCGCTAAAAGTTCGGGGGTAGGTTCGGTAAGAGCTGGTGGCGAATCCTTTCAGCCGCTGGGATTCACTCTCTATACACACCGCAGGTTTACGTACTGTTCCCGTCATCACAATCATTCGTATCCATAGCGTATCAATGAAGCTTACGCTAACTGTTTGTTGCAAACTAGAATAGCATGATCAAGCGCTTTTGCCAAGCACCGCATCACTTACTTGAATAATCCTAGCTTGCCAATACGGCGTACCGCTTCTTGCAACCGTTCTTCAGAAGTGAGTAGACCGATACGTACATACCCTTCACCTTTGGTTCCGAAGCCAACTCCTGGTGCTACAGCGACATGTGCTTTTTCTAGCAATAAAGTGGCAAATTCTTCTGAACCCATGCCGTTAGGTGTAGGCAACCAGGCGAAGAAAGAACCTTTAGGTGCTTGAGCTTCCCAACCGATTTTTTCCAATTCAGCAAAAAAAGCATTTCGGCGAGATTCATAGGTAGCTACCAGATCAGTCACACATTGTTGTGACTCTGTTAAAGCTTTGGCTGCCGCTGCTTGAATACCTCCAAACAAACTCACATACACATGATCTTGCATTAAGTTGATCAGACGAATGATTTCTTTATTTCCTAGAGCAAAAGCAACACGCCAGCCAGCCATATTATACGTTTTGGATAACGTATAGAACTCAACGCCGACTTCTTTGGCACCCGGAATCTGTAAAAAGCTCACCGGTTGTTCTCCGTCAAATCCTATCGCTCCATAAGCAAAATCGCTAGCAACAACAATATTATGCTTAGCTGCAAATTGTACTGTTTCTTCATAGAAAGAGTAAGGAGCTGTCGCTGATGTAGGGTTGTTCGGATAATTTAGAAACATCAACTTGGCTTTCTCTAATATTTCGGGTGCAATTGCATTATAATCCGGTAAGTATTTATTTTCTTCTGTCAAAGGCATAAAGGACATCTCTGCACCAGATAGTGCAACACCAGACCAGTAATCAGGATACCCCGGATCAGGAACAAGACATACATCCCCTTGTTCAAGCATAATTTGGCTAATTTCGATCAGACCTGTTTTGCCACCGAATAAAATAGCAACTTCTGTCTCAGGATCAAGATCGACATTATAATCTTCTTTATAACGTTGTGCCGCCGCTTCTTTGAGAAAAGAATAACCGGAAAAAGGCGAGTACTTATGATATTGTGGATTTCCAGCGGCTTCACGTAATTCTTCTACAATATGTGGAGGGGTTGGTTGATCAGGATTTCCTTGCCCCAAGTTAATAACATCATGCCCTGCGGCAACCTGACGATTAACATTTTGAACAAGCTTGGCAAAAAATTGTTCAGGCAGTTGATTCATGACACTGGCAGGTTGTATTGATATACTTGGTAATTCATTTGTATTTGAGTTTGAGTTTGAAGAAGTAGTCATCGTTATCACTCCGTATCCGCTAAATTCATGGTATGATTGTTAAAATTTAAAAAAACCTCAAGTGTTCCTAATCTATCATGATTTTTCCGATCAGTATACAGGAGATTTAAGGGAATCGAAAGTCAGAAGGGTTCGTTGCCCATTCTATATTACTGATTCTATATAGAGGATATCCAAAATAATAAACTCATGCTACATTAAAACTAGCTTAGATTCAGCTAGCTACTCAAGCTGTGATAAAGGGGATTATAACCAATGAATAAGACACGTCAATTACATATTGCTTTGATTCAAATGGATATTGAGCTTGCGAATCCTACAGTTAATCAACAACGTGCTGAACAATGGATTACACAAGCGATGAGTGCGGCGCCAAGACCCGATGTAATCGTACTTCCTGAAATGTGGAATACCGGTTACGCTCTCGATCGCTTAGAAGGATTAGCTGAACGTGAAAATGGCAAGCTGACCGCATGGATGAGCCAAATCGCTAAGCAACATCAGATTGTACTGGTAGGAGGTTCGATATCAGAACAACGGGAAAGTGGTTTTTACAATACATTATATGTGTATGGAGCAGATGGCGAGCGTACTGCCAAATACGATAAAATTCATTTGTTCAAATTGATGAACGAAGAGAAATTTATGCAACCGGGTGAGGAGAAAGCATTATTTCCTCTACATGATGTGACGGCTGCCGCTTCGATTTGTTATGATCTTCGCTTTCCCGAGTTAGCACGCAGTCTAGCTCTAGCCGGTGCACAGATCTGGTTCGTGCCTGCGGAATGGCCTCATCCACGTATGCATCATTGGCGTACACTACTGACTGCACGTGCGATTGAGAATCAAATGTATGTCGTGGCTTGCAATCGAGTCGGACGGGACGAGAAAAGTGAATTTTTCGGACATTCGATGATTATTGATCCTTGGGGTGAAGTATTAGCTGAAGGGGATGAAGTAGAAGGAATCATTAGTGCGACGATAGATCTTGATCTAGCAGATGAAGTACGTGGGCGTATTCCTGTATTTGCAGATCGCCGTCCTGAATTATATATTCATGAACAAAAGTAAAACAGCATACGAGGTAACACATAGATTCTACACAAGCGGAAATAATACAGCATATATCATGTGCTATTATTTCCGCTTTTTTATGCTGTCATTTAGAAAGAGTAGATGAGCATACAAATGAACGATCTCGCACAAAAGAAGAAAACAATCCTAATTTAAATTTTTTAACTTACTAAAAGTTAGTTAGTTCGGTGTTCAGCAACATTCTTCCCTAAAGGTCTTTTGTTATTGTGCAAACTGTTTATAATAAAGATATACAACACGAGCTTACAACTTAGACATTCATACACGTAATTAGTTTAACTTAAAGATATTTCAAATAAGGTCATTCAAAAATCATTTAAAATCAAAATTAAAAAAATGAATTAACAAAAAGGAGATTATTATTATGACACTTCGCACAGCAGGTATTCACCACATCACTTCTTTCGTATCTGATCCACAACGTAATGTTGATTTCTATGCAGGCGTACTTGGATTGCATATGGTTAAAAAAACAATTAACTTTGATGCACCCGATGTATATCATTTGTACTTCGGAGATGCTGGCGGTAGTCCAGGAACGATCGTTACCTTTTTCCCACAACCAGGTGCACGTAAAGGAGCCGTTGGAGCAGGACAACTAGGAATTACAGTATTTGCTGTTCCAACAGGATCACTTGATTTCTGGAAAGAGCGCTTAACTCGATTAGGTATTCGCTTCGAACCGGTTCAACGTTTTGGCGAACAGTTATTGCGATTTGAAGATCATGATGGTCTACGGATCGAATTGGTAGAACGTGAAGGCGGCGCACAGAGTACATGGGAATGGGACGGGATTACGGCTGCCCAAGCGATCAAAGGATTCGGTGGTGGTGTATTATTTAGCGCAGCACCAGCTAAAACATTGCATACAGTAGAGCATGTACTGGGATTAACCAAAATTGCGGAAGAAGATGGATATGTTCGTTTTCAAGCCGATGGAGAGATTGGTAATATTATTGATGTCAATTCTCGCGAATTACCAAGAGGGATTGCTGGAGCAGGAACCGTTCATCATATCGCATGGCGTGCGGCTGACTTTGCAGAGCATGAACTATGGCGTGAACAAGTTGAAGCAGGAGGATTCCAACCTACACCAGTGATTGATCGTCAATATTTCAATGCAGTCTACTTCCGTGAAGAAGGTGGAATCTTATTTGAAATTGCTACAGATCCTCCAGGATTCGCTAATGATGAACCAGCTGATCAATTAGGACAAAAATTAATGTTACCTGAATGGTATGAACCACAACGTGAATTGATCGAAAACAATCTATTACCGATCGAAGTTCGTAAAGTATCAGCTCAATCATAAATAAAGAATGGAGGAATAGAAAATGACACTGACTTTAAAGCATATTTTTAAACAAGGAAGCGATCCTTCACAACCGTTACTCTTATTGTTACATGGTACAGGTGGAACAGAAAATGATTTGATTCCTTTAGCACAACGTCTTGCACCAACAGCTTCGATATTGGGTGTGCGTGGAGCTGTTTTGGAAAATGGAATGCCACGCTTTTTCCGTCGCTTGGCAGAAGGAGTATTCGATGAGCCTGATTTGATTGCTCGTACGCATGAATTGAATACGTTTTTGGATGAAGCCGCAGTCGAGTATGGATTTGATCGTCGCAATATTGTAGCTGTGGGATATTCCAATGGTGCTAATATTGCAGCAAGCTTACTTTTCCATGATAATCAATCGTTAAAAGGAGCTGTTCTGCATCATGCGATGGTTCCACTTCGCAGTGTAACCGTGCCTGATCTTTCAGGTATTCCGATCTTTATGGGTTCAGGTACCAATGATCCGATTATTCCTCGCGCAGAAACAGAAGAATTAGCGAAGTATTTTGTAGATGCACAGGCAAATTTACATCTGCATTGGGAAAATTACGGACACCAATTAACTGCAACCGAAGTGGAAGCAGCGGTACAATGGTATAACCAACAGTTCGTATCCTAAAAGTTCACCATGAATTTCAAAAAAAGGTTAAAAAACGCTTCTGCTGTATTAAACGTAAACCCTTAGATAGATTAGGCTTATCTCAAGGATTGTACGTTAATACATAACAGAAGCGTTTTTTGATGACCGATTATTATGAAATAAAGATGTTACTACGAATATAGCTTACGATTTTTGGTCAGGTACGATACATGAACCATCTACACATACATCGCCTTCAGTGCTATTGATCATTTGTAATGGATGATCTTCTGCCCATACATCTTGCAATGTATTTAGGAAGACTTCTGTCGGTTGTGCTCCAGAGATACCATATTTGTTATTAACAACAAAGAAAGGAACTCCAGTTACACCTAATTGATTCGCTTGTTGTTCATCTTGACGAACTTCTTTGCCCAATTGTTCGCTGTTCAAAAAAGTCTGTGTCTCGGTACGATCCAAGCCTACACGTTCAGCGATATCAAGCAATGTATCATGATCTCCAATATGCAATGAATCTGTAAAATAAGCACGGAATAAAGCTTCGTTCATTTCTGCTTCTTTACCCTGTTTAGCGGCAAATTTGAGTAGACGATGCGCATCAAAGCTGTTGGTTAATACCATCGTATCAAATTGGAAATCTAAACCTTCATTTTTAGCTTGTTGCCATAAGTTAGCGCTGTTTTGCTTCACTTGTTCTAACGTTAAGCCATATTTGTTCATTAACATTTCGTACATATTCATTGGAATATCTTTAGCAGCATTCGGGTCCAACTCAAAGCTACGGAAACTAACTTCTACTTCGTCCCGATTCGGAAATTGTTCTAACGCTTTATTAAGACGTGCTTTGCCGATATAACAAAATGGACATTGATAATCTGACCAAACTTCAATTTTCATAGGTATAATCCTCCAGTAAAATAAATAGAATGCACATTGATAAATATAAATAAAACGATCTATAAGGTGTAATCATGTTAGTTGCACTATCTCCAGTATAAACGCAATCCATTGTTATTAATAGTATTTTTATTACTTTTTGTAATTAAGATATGATTACTATTGTTTTTGCTGTTTTTTTATAGTGGATTGGATTCTAATACATCCTGCTCTAACTGATTTTGTTCGCCCCAATCACACATCATATCCAAAATAGGTATCAAAGATTGCCCCCGTGCAGATAAACGGTATTCTACTTTAGGTGGTACTTGTGGATATTCCGTACGGATGATTAGCTGATCTTGTTCTAATTCTTTTAGTGTAACACTTAACGTTTTGAAAGAAATCGTACCGATCGAGCGCTTGAGTTCATTATAGCGCATCACTTTATTTTCGCCGGCTAACCAGTACATCACGATCATTTTATATTTCCCACCTACCAGTGAGAGGGTGTAGCCAAATCCTGTATCTTTAAGGTCAACGCCTGTCAGACTATAGTTACCGATATGCATAACATACTCTCCTTTAGGTTAGTATCTAACATTAAAGTGCGTACTTTTTTTAAAATGTAATCCACCATACAATGATTGAAGCAACATAAATACGCGTAATCATGATGGAGGTTTATATGAAAACATTAGTTATTGTAACGCATCCCCATATGGAGGATTCTGTGATTAATAAACGTTGGGTCAAAGAACTGGAACAGTATCCAGATCAATTTACTATCCATGAATTGTATAAAGTCTATCCTGACGAAAAAATAAATGTGGAGCAAGAACAAGCACTAGTTGAAGCTCATGATCACATTGTTTTTCAATTTCCATTATACTGGTTTAATTCGCCGCCACTTTTGAAAAAATGGTTGGATGAAGTATTATTATATGGTTGGGCATACGGTTCAACAGGTAAAGTATTTACTGATCGTAAAGTCGCTATTGCAGTAACTGTAGGCGTAAGTGAAGCTGATTATCAACCCGAAGGAAAATATCGTTATACGTTAGAACAAATATTACTTCCTTTTGAAATGACATTCGATTATATTCATGCTTCGTATCAAGGCTTTACCGCTTTCTATAGTGCAGAACACGAATCTACTCCTGTACGTATTGAAGAAAGTATTTCAGGATATATTGATTTTCTGCAAAATCTTTAAAAGAAGAATCTTTTTCGTTAAGAAGATGACTTTCGATGATAAAGTATTTTACGATTCATCAAGTGCTAGTCTTTGTATAAAAATTCAAATGTAGAAATAGGGAGAGACAGTTCATGTCTTCTCCTTATTTTTATTGTTCAGGATTCACTACATTGATCATTGTTTCTTTAAAAGTCTGCACAAAAGCTTCAGCGGCTTTGGAGAGGTAGCGTCCTTTGCGACGTGCAATGACCAGGGTACGGCTTGGAATCGGTTCGGCTAAAGGCAAATAAATTGGTAAAAACTCGCCACGTCGTGCCCGTGCAATATAATGAGGCACAAAAGTAACACCCATTCCAGTAGCAACCAAAGATTGGATCGTCTCAATATTATTACTTTCAAATACCACTTGTGGCTCAAATCCTGCTTCTTTACAGACATCGAATACAATTTTGCGGAATCCTTGTCCTTTTTTGAGTACGATAAATGGTTCATGTTCTAATTCTTTTAATTGTACAGGTCGATGATCACCATTCGCAAAGCGCTGAGCTAAAGGATGATTAGGGGGTACAGCTAGGTCGATCAATTCATCGCCAACGGGTTCATAAGTTAGTGAAGGTTCTGTCAGTGGAAGAGCCAGTAGACTCAAATCAGTTTTACCACTTGCAGTTAACTTTTCCAGATTCAGCGAAGTATCTTCTATTAAGATAACTTCAATCTGCGGATAAGCAGCACGGAAAGCAGGTAATACATGAGGGAGTAAATGTGAACCGGTAATCTGCATACTACCAACCACAACACGTCCACTTTGTAATTGCGAAATATCTGCCATTTCTTGACGTAACTGTTCCACTGCATCAATAATCTTTTGCGCTTGTTCTACAAAATTAGCACCTGCATGAGTTAATTCTACAGTACTGGTATTCCGCTGGAACAGAAGCACCCCTAATTCTTTTTCTAATTTGGATAATTGCTGACTAAGTGAAGGTTGAGCAATATGTAATTTCTCGGCTGCACGTGAAAAGTTACGTTCAGCGGCTATTTGTAACGCATATTGCAATTGTCTAAGTTCCATGTTCAGTTGCTCCTTCGTACATCTATTGTTTTTATACATCTATTTTAATAAAAGTTCACTTATAAGTATAGCCTATAACTTCTATAGTTATTATATCTTGGAACAATATAGCATAGGATGTTATATTAGATTCAATATAAAGCGGTGCTTCATTCTCAGGTCCAAGATTTCATTGCAGCCATCGTAATCTGCTGCAAGAGAATGTTCGCTGACTTAGTCCGAATCTTATGATGGGGTGAAAATAATGAGTAAAAAAACATTGTACGAGAAAATTTGGGATAATCACGTTATTTTTCAACAAGAAAATCAACCGAGTATTTTGTATATTGATCTACACTTAGTACATGAAGTAACGTCTCCGCAAGCATTTGAAGGTTTACGTTTAAGCAATCGTAAAGTACGTCGTCCAGAATTAACGTTTGCAACGATGGATCATAACGTACCGACAACAGATCGTTTTAATATTAAAGATCCAATTTCTAAGCAACAAATTGATACATTAAGTCAGAACTGTGCAGATTTTGGAGTCAAACTATTTGATCTTGATACGATTGATCAAGGGGTTGTCCATGTTATGGGTCCAGAATTGGGTCTAACTCATCCGGGCAAAACAATCGTGTGCGGAGATAGTCATACATCAACTCATGGAGCTTTTGGTGCTCTTGCTTTTGGTATCGGAACCAGTGAAGTAGAACATGTTATGGCAACACAGTGTTTGCAACAATCCAAGTCCAAAACGATGGAAATTCGTTTTAATGGGTCACGCAAACCGGGCGTTACAGCAAAAGATATGATCTTGGGCGTTATCGCCAAATATGGTACTGACTTTGCAACAGGTTATGTATTGGAGTATACAGGTGAAGCGATTCGTGAGTTAACGATGGAAGAACGTATGACTGTATGTAATATGTCCATTGAAGGTGGTGCAAGAGCAGGTCTAATCGCACCAGACGCAACAACGATCGAATATCTTCGTGGTCGCCAATATGTTCCACAAGGCGTAGCATTTGAAGAAGCTGTAGCACGTTGGGAACAGTTAACAACAGATGCAGATGCAGAGTATGATACTGTGCTTGAATTTGATGTCGATGCATTGATTCCACAAGTAACCTGGGGAACAAGTCCGGGTATGGGTACAGATATTACTTCTTCCGTACCGAACCCTGCTGATTTCACGACTGAAAATGAACGTAGAGCTGCTGAAAAAGCACTTGAATATATGGATTTGGCTCCGGGTACACCGATGGCTGAAATTCCGGTTGATTATGTATTTATCGGTTCTTGTACCAATGGACGTATTGAAGATTTGCGTGCAGCAGCAGCTGTAGCGAAAGGATATACTGTTTCGGATCGTTTGACAGCTATCGTCGTTCCTGGTTCTGGACGCGTGAAGATTCAAGCGGAAAAAGAAGGTTTGGATGTGGTATTTAAAGAAGCTGGTTTTGAATGGCGTGAAGCAGGATGCAGTATGTGTCTAGCGATGAACCCGGATGTATTACAACCTGGACAACGCTGTGCTTCAACATCGAATCGTAACTTTGAAGGGCGCCAAGGACGTGGTGGACGTACGCATCTAGTTTCTCCAGCAATGGCAGCAGCAGCGGCGATCACAGGACACTTTACCGATGTACGTGACTGGAATTTCAAATCAGAAGTATTGAACTAGGAGAGGGGTAATTATCCATGGAAGAATTTAAACAATTAAACGGGATCGTGGCTCCTGTAGACCGTGTAAATGTCGATACAGATGCTATTATTCCTAAGCAGTTTTTGAAAAGAATCGAACGTACAGGTTTTGGACAATTTCTATTTTACGAATGGCGCTGGGATGAAGCGGGCAATGTGAATCAAGATTTTGAAATGAATAAACCTCGTTACGAAGGAGCTTCTGTACTGGTTTCCCGTGCGAACTTTGGTTGCGGTTCTTCTCGTGAGCATGCACCGTGGGCGATTATGGATTATGGATTCCGTTGTGTTATCGCACCATCATTTGCAGATATTTTCTATAATAACTGCTTCAAAAACGGAATTTTACCTGTCAAATTGTCTGAAGAGCAAGTACAAGACATTTTCCAACGTACAGCCGATCATGAAGGTTACCGTCTAAAAGTAGATTTGGAGAACAAACAATTGTCCGATGATTATGGTCTAACGATTGATTTTGATCTGGATGAGCATCGTCGCCAATTTTTACTTCAAGGGCTGGATGATATCGGACTAACTTTACAACATGAAGCAGATATTACAACCTACGAAAATAATAAAGCTCAGCATTTATTCGTATAATTCTTAAAAAAATGCATAACCCTGTCGATAGTACTTATGACAGCGGGTTGTGCATTTTTATTTTGTTAAAATCGCCTTGAATTTTAAGGTTACATTGACGTAACATTTTTAAATTTAAGGAAAGGTCGCGTTCATTCTGTTAAGATTGTAAAAGACTCGCAACTTTTGACCAAGTTGAGCGTCTAAACAATCGTCGGGTTGTATGTGAAAACCGGTAGGAGCCGTACAAGAAGTTCGGTAATAAAAAACGGGAATGGTAGGGGTGAAGAATGAAGAAATTTGCTTTTTTGTTATTTTTGTTTGCGTTTATGTGGTCCTTTCCCCACATCGGTGATGCTGCCACGAACACACGTGTTGTATTAAATGGACAGCAACTTAGTATTCCAGAAGAAGTACAGAATATGGATGGTTCGGTGATGGTGCCGATTCGTGTGATTTCTCAGGAACTGGGTTATCAAGTAACCTGGAATCAAGATGATGGTAAGGTTGCGATTGATGGCGAAGGTAAATCAATCACATTGAATATTGGCAAAAAATCGGCTTCTGTCGATAACCAAACGTATACGCTGAATACAGCACCGGTTGTTCAAAATGGTACTACATTAGTACCCATTCGTCTGGTTAGTGAACAGATGGGGATCAAAGTAAACTGGAATAACAGCGACAAAATTGTCACGTTGGCAACAACAGGCACGAGCACCGGCGGAGGAACGACTTCGGAATCAGGATCAAACGCCGAGAACGGTCTTGCACTGGTGAACGGTATTAGTTTTAGTGAAAGCCGCTTATTGGTTACACTGGACAAAAACGTAACACCAAAAGTATCCAAAATGGATTCACCGAATCGAATCGTTATTGATCTGCCTAATTCTGACTTTGGTGGCGGCTTTGCTCAAGGTCAATCTGCAAGTGCAGGACAAATTCAAACACTGGCTGTAGAGAACAATGATAAAGTTTCTCAAATCCGTTACTCACAGTACAGTACAGATCCATCTTCTATTCGAATTGTAATTGATTTGAACAATAAGCAGAATTACGAAGTCTTTAACGAAGGTGACGGATTGTTAATTGTCGATCTAACACCGGATAACGGAACCAAACCTACACCTCCAACAAGCACAGAAGGAACAACACAACCTGGATCTGCTGTAGGGAACTCCGGTAAAAAAGTAGTCGTAATTGATGCAGGACATGGATATCAAGATCCAGGAGCTGTTGGTTCTGTAAGTACAGAGAAAGCTTTGAATCTTGCTGTAGCCCTTAAAGTAGAAGCTATTCTTAAACAAGATCCAAATATTGATGTAGTACTTACACGTTCTGATGATACGTTCCTTGAACTGAAACAACGTGTGAAAGTAGCAGAGAAGCTAAATGCTGATCTATTTGTCTCTATTCACGCGAACAGCAGTAGTTCTTCTGCGGCTTCCGGTACAGAAACGTATTACCAACGCAGTAATAGTAAAAAGCTAGCACAGACGATTCACAAGTATCTGGTTGCAGCTACAGGTTTTAAAAATCGTGGCGTTCAATATGGTAATTTCCATGTTATTCGTGAAACGACAATGCCTGCGGTACTACTAGAAGTTGGATTTATCAGTAACAAATCGGAAGAATCCAAAATGAACGATGCATCCAGACAACAAGCTGTTGCTGAAGGGGTCGTTAAAGGAATCAAAGAATATTTAGGGGTATCCTAAAAGAAAATACATGTGTACAAAAAGATCAGTCTTATCTATATTTTAAATAGATGACTGATCTTTTGTTTTGGAAAAAAAGCAAATCCTTGATAACTTTTAACGATTTGTTGACGTAAGTAAAAAATTACTGAAAATTCATGTAAACGATGCGTGCAATTCGTCACAGAACATGTTAAGATACGAATTGTATTGTCATTGAAGATTGGGTACGAGATCTAATGCTAGACGCAGCAATCCCTATCATGCAGGTACAGTGAGACGATACCGTCTGAGTCGCGGAAAATGCCGTGGACAGGCGGTTTTTTGCAGGAGGAATACTAATGAATGCCACTACAGTGAGACATATTTTAGATACCATCGCTGGCATGTTCCCAGATGCGCACTGCGAACTTAATCATAACAATGCGTTTGAACTGACGATTGCTGTACTGCTATCGGCACAATGCACAGATGCAACAGTCAACAAGGTGACGGCAGATTTATTTCAGAAATATCACACACCACAGGATTATATCTCTGTACCTCTTGAAGAATTGGAACAAGATATACGGCGTATTGGATTGTATCGCAACAAAGCGAAGCATATCCAGAACCTATGCCAGATTCTGATTGAACAATATGGTGGAGAAGTGCCTGGTGAACATGACCTGCTTGTACAGCTCCCAGGAGTTGGACGTAAGACAGCGAATGTGGTCGTATCCAATGCATTTGATGTGCCGGCTTTTGCAGTAGATACTCATGTTGAACGTGTATCCAAAAGGCTAGGACTCGCAAACTGGAAAGACAATGTGACTGAAGTGGAAAACAAGCTGAACAAGCGTGTACCTCGAGAGGAATGGACGATTAGTCATCATCGTTTTATCTTTTTCGGACGGTATCATTGCAAAGCTCAAAATCCTGCTTGTCAGGTATGTCCACTACTGGACATTTGTCGTGAAGGCAAAAAAAGAATGAAAACGTCTTTAGTGATCAAAGAGAAAAAGGTCAAACCCAAAATCTCAAAATCAGTAAAGAAAAACAACACTACAACATAAAAAGAGGTCGAACGTTATGAAATGCATTTCTGTGTATACTGATAATTTTGAACAATTTTCTGATATCTTTGAGCAAGTGGTAGCAGAGGAATTGGCTGAAAACGAAGAAAAAGAAGTTGACGGTATTACAGTTAACTATTCTGGTGATGTACCTGATTATTATATCGAGCGTATGGCACAAAAGCGTGATGTTGTTGTTATGAAAGACAAAGGTAAAGGTATTACTATTTTACAACATGGTAAATTATTCGAAATTCTAGTACCTGTTGCTGAAACAGAAGCTAGCGTTATCTAATTGTACGGATAACATTATAGTAGAACATAAGGCTTTTTATGAATACATGTATATATCTGTGAGTCAGGTATATAGAAGCTATTCATAAAAAGCCTTTTTTGTAGGTATAGATCAAGTGAATAATCCAATAGTTACATCCAGTGGGTCACAGTGGTACAATATCAGAAAAGTGATTTGGACAGAGATCATGCATGATGGAGGGCATACTGATGCAAGCGATTACACCGCAAACCAAAGATTCTTTAGATCATATACTTGAACAATTGAAAGCGACACTTCAACAACAAGGCAATACGTCTGCTGCTAATAAGGCGCAAGATTTAATCCAGAAGCATCGTTCTGAAGAATTGGTGCTCGCTTTTTGTGGACACTTTTCCGCAGGTAAATCTAGTCTGATGAACTGGCTCTGTGGCAAGCAGGTCTTACCGACAAGCCCGATTCCTACTACAGCTAATATTGCAGCTATTCGTGATGGTGAACCACGCGCAATCGTTCATCTTAATAGTCAGGAACCTTCTTTTGAAATCGGTCTGGATGCATTAGATGAATATTGTAAAAATGGTGGCGAGTACGAATCAGTCGATCTATGGGACGATATTAAGCTTCTAGGCGCTCATGGAGTATTATTGGATACACCGGGTGTCGATTCTACAGACGCGGCTCATGAAGCGGCTACGTACTCTGCATTGCATCGTGCAGATGTTGTTTTTTATGTGATGGATTATAACCATGTTCAATCGGAAACCAATCTTTCATTTGCCAAAACATTGTCTGAGCGAGGGAAGCCTTTATACTTAATCGTTAATCAGATTGATAAACATGATGATTCAGAATTAGCTTTTGCTGACTATCAACGTGGAGTCGCTCAGTCTTTTGCCGGACGAGGTATTGAACCAGCAGGTATCCTTTATGTATCCAGACAGGAGTCTCAGCATCGTCACGGTAAGCTAGAGCGTCTACGTACCGTTATTGGTGAGTTGTTACTTGAGCGTGAACCCTTGCGGATGTATAGCTTGTCTCAAGCGATCTGGGAATTAGCTGAAGAACATACCAAATGGTTGCAAGAGCAAATGAACAGCGAAGAAGAATCATCTTCGACTGTAGACCATGATCTGAACGATGAAATGACGATAGAACAATTGAATGCGCAACTTGAACAATTTGAACAACAGATCGTTACTGCGCAGACTACAATAGAAAATTATCGCAAAACATGGAGTTGGGAAATTGGACGATTGGTAGATCAAGCCAATATCACACCTGCACCTGTACGTGATCTAGCTCAGTTGTATCTGGAAAGTCAACGTCCTGGATTCAAAGTAGGCTTTTTTGCTTCCAAAGACAAAACGGCTCAAGAGCGTGAGCAACGTAAGTCTAATTTTCTGACATCATACCGGGAACAAGTGGCTGCTAATCTAGATGTTCATGTACGTGGATTGTTACGTGGCTGGAGTCAGGAACAACAATTATGGACTGAAGAACAGGAGACATTGTTAACGTCGTCTTTGCCACAAATCACAGAACGTGATATCGAAGCCGGTGCAACTTCAGATATCGCCATTTCAGGCGAATACGTATTGAACTATACGCGTGCTTTACGTGAAAAAACAGTCGCTATGTATCGGAGAGCTGCACTTGATGCGATGGAGCGTCTACTGGAACAGTTAGAGCCCAAGGTAGAAGCAGAGCAACAAGGATTACAGCAAGAGCGGGATCAATTATCTGGACGATATCAATCATTGATGCGTCAACAGCAATTGGAACAGCAAAAAGAACAAAATGACCAAGCGGTACGTCAATTACTGCCTGTTCGCGCACAGCTTCAAGCGCAGTGGTTGCCTGCTATCCTAGAAGAAACAGGTGAAGTGGATTCTACAGTTGCTATAGATGATCATCTAACGTCATCCTCTACTGATACTTTACAATCATCTGAATCATCAGTAGGAAGCTCAGGATCTTCAACACACACAGATACTGATTCAAGTATTATCACGCCACCTATAAAAGAAAAAGTAATATCTTCTCATCGAAAAGAGCGCCTTGTCCAAACAGCTGTGCAGTTGCGTCAAGCTTCAGATATGATCGAACATATCAAAGGATTAAGCCTACCTGCTACTGAATTGCGTCGTCGTGCTCATGTAATGGAAAATGGTAAATTTACGTTGGCTTTATTCGGTGCATTTAGCGCAGGGAAGTCGTCATTTGCAAATGCTTTACTAGGGGAAGCTGTACTTCCTGTTTCTCCGCATCCGATGACAGCTGCTATTACACAGATCATGGCACCTGAAGGGGAGTATGGTCACGGAACCGCTCAAGTCTTTATGAAAAGTAGAACAGAAATGCAAGAAGATATTACTGGAGCTTTTCGCTTATTAGGATTGCCAGAGATGACATTAGAACAGGACTGGGGAAAACAGATTGCTTCCTTATCGCCTGGACGTATTCATCCTTCTGCACGTGCTCATTATAACTTTGTGATTGCAGCAGCAGCAGGTTGGCAAGAAGCAGAGCCTTTGCTTGGACAAGATCTGAAGATCGGACTGGATCAATTTAGAGGTTTTGTATCGGAAGAGACCAAGTCTTGCTTTGTACGGCGGATAGATCTGTATTATCATTGTGAATTGACCGCTCAAGGGATGGTACTGGTTGATACACCGGGAGCCGATTCCGTCAATGCCCGTCATACAGGAGTAACTTTTGAGTATATGAAGTCAGCAGATGCATTGGTATTTGTGACTTATTATAATCACGCATTTACACATGGAGATCGCCAGTTACTAGAGCAATTAGGTCGGGTTAAAGGAAGTCTAGCATTAGATAATATGTTTTTTGTAGTCAATGCATCGGATCTAGCTTCTTCGGAAGAAGAAAAGAATCAAGTGGTTGAACGTATAGTACATGAGCTTAATACGACAGGCATTCGCAAGCCTAATATTTATGCGTTATCCAGTCGTCGAGCCATTCAAGGTAATGATGATGGATTCAGACAGTTCCAGCAACATTTTATGAACTTTGCAGATGAGACATTAGCAGGGCTTGCGATTCAAGCGGCTTATGATGAAGTAGAACGTGTACGCAAAACAGTACTCACATGGGAAGATGCGGCGAAGCGTGGAGAAGCTTATCGAGTAGAACGTATGCAACAGCTGGTGCAAGAACGATCAGCTGCTCATGCCGCAGCTATGCGAATGTTTCAGACCGAACCGGATCGACGGATTCAAGAAGAGAGTGGCGAATTGTTATTCCATGTTCGTCAACGTGTACGCTTGAAAGCGCTAGATTGGATGCCTGAAATTTTTAATCCTTCTTTGCTTAATAGTGAATCTCCTGATCTCAAAGCAGATTTTGCTGCTTGTGGACGGGAATTATTACGCCGATTATCTACAGAATTAGAGCAGGAAGTACTGGCTACAACGTTACGCATGGAGAAAGCTTCTGAGCGAGTAGTCGGTGAGCGTCAAGAAGTGTATGGACGTGAAGCAGAAGCGGCAGCAGCAGGTTTGACATTATCTAAGCCTGAATTAACCAAATGGCAAACTCCAGAACTGGTACAGATGAAAATAGCAGATGTACTGGATTGGAAGTCACTCTGGTCGTTATTCCGCAATCCTCGTTATTTCTTTGAACAAGGCGGACGTGAGAAATTCCGTGAAGAAGTATCGGGTAGATTAGACCAATTAATCGCTAGCATGTTGGATGAACAACGTGAGCGGTTGTCACAATATTATATTGTTGGTCTGAACCAAAGACTACAAGAAGCGGCTGATGATATGCAACGTCAAATTGCAGAGTGGGTCGAAGGAACTGAAGCTTCATTGCAAACAGATGTGAGTGCAGATCGCTGGTCAGCATTAGCTCATGATCTAGAAACATTAATTCATTCTGTTTCAGCAGAAGATGAAGCTAGAATCAAACAAGCTTATGATTTATAAAATATAGACTTAAAAGTCATACGAATAATAATTAATCACCAAAAAGAGCGTGCTATCAGAAGATAGGCGTTCTTTTTTTATCTATACATAACTTCCATATTATTATATACGTGAAAATAAATACAATACTTATATTCAAAAATGATAGCGCTTTTACCAAATTATTGCATAAACAAGTTTACAAAATAAAATGAATGTTAAGAAATGCTCGTGAAATGTAGTATTTTGCATTATTTCATTAAAATTGACGGTTTATGTCTAAATTATGGCATAAATTTAAAGCGATTGCCAATAAACGAACGTGTATCCGCTTTGCGGGCTTTTGAGGACGGTGGTAAGCTTCATTATGCTAATCATCCAAAAGAGAATCAAAGGGGGAGACACATGGACGTTCTCAAACAATTGCATGACTATTATCGGAGCAAAAGAAGCTATTTATACCTCTCTATTTTATGTCTTGCAACCGCTACCGCACTCGGGCTAGTATATCCAAATTTACTTAGAATTTTGATTGATGATGTTATCAAGCTGAGGCGATTTGATCAGGTTCCAATGTTGGCACTAGCTATTTTTGGTGTCGCTATTCTGAAAGGTATCATGCAATTTCTTCATGGATTTTTTGGAGGACGTCTAGGTAATTATATTGCATACCGACTTCGCAATGCGTGCTATGAAAAGTTACAATTTCTATCCTTCCGTTATTATGACACAGCTAAAACAGGAGATTTAATGTCACGCTTAACCGGTGATCTCGAAGCGATTCGTAACTTTATCGGTTTTGGTTTTGCTCAGTTATTGAATGTATTTATGATGGTGGTCTTTGGTTCGATCGTCATGTTTTCGATGAACTGGCAACTCACACTGGTCACATTAATCTCTATTCCTTTTTTAGTCTTTGTCGCTCTCAAATTCGAATCCCGTATTCACCCTGCTTTTCAAGAAATGAGGCTTGCTTTAGGGTCTTTAACAACCGCTGTACAAGAAAATATTACAGGTGTACGAACCGTCAAATCTTTTGCTCGTGAACCTCATGAAGTTGATAAATTTGCTATACGTAATGAGCGTTATCGTACCAATCAGATTCATGCCGCTACACTCTGGAGTCGCTACTTTCCAGTTATGGAATTACTGGCTTCGGTCTGTGTCGTGATATTGCTTGGTTTTGGTGGAACATTAGTGATCCAAGGTTCGCTTACCCTTGGTGAATTGGTCGCCTTTTTCACCTTGATTTGGTACATTATCGGACCGATGTGGGGACTTGGATTTCATATCAATAACTATACGCAATCCAAAGCCTCTACCGAGCGTATATTGGAAATTCTATATCAGCATGTAGATGTTAAAGATAAAGATACAACAAGTCACATGAATATTCATGAAGTGAAAGGTCATGTGACATTTGAACATATGACATTTGCTTATGGGAATCAATTACCTGCTGTAGTTGATATTAATTTGGATGCGCCTCCAGGGTCGGTTATCGGCTTACTAGGGGGTACAGGATCTGGTAAATCGACAGTTATTCAGTTATTAATGCGTGCGTATAATGTGACTGAAGGCAGTATCAAGTTAGATGGAGTCGATATCCGAGATATCCGAATTGAAGACTTGCGTTCTCAGATCGCTTCGGTTTTTCAAGAAACGTTTTTGTTCTCTTCTACACTCAAAAATAACATCGCTTACGGCATGAGTGAGGTCACGATGGATGATATTATTCGGGCTTCCAAGCTTGCCAAAGCTCATGATTTTATTATGGAACTACCACAAGGGTACGATACACTTGTCGGTGAACGAGGTATGGGATTATCCGGTGGGCAAAAGCAACGGATTGCGATTGCTCGTGCACTACTCAAAAACCCGAAAATCCTGATCCTCGATGATGCTACCAGCGCTGTTGATATGGAGACCGAGCATGAGATTCAGTCGGGTTTTCAGGAAGTGATGAAAGGTAGAACTACATTTATTATCGCTCACCGTATTTCTTCTTTGCGCCATGCCGATGAGATTCTAGTACTGCAAGAAGGACGGGTAGTACAGCGTGGGAAGCATGAGCAATTGATACATGTACCGGGCGCTTATCAGGATATTTATCATGTGCAATATGCAGACCATATTCAGCGACTTCAAGATATTGATGAGCCCTCTATTTCCCACGAGACAGCAAGTGAGATCAACAGCGAGCAGGTGAGAAGCTATGAGTAATCTATCCGTCAAAGAACCACTAGAAGAAAAGCAAAAGCTATCCAGTTCATCTGCTATTACACGTGTCGAAGACCGATTTGTTTATCAAGATGATGAGTTGATTGATAAAGCATTTAACTGGTCTCAATTTGCACGATTGTTCGGTTATATCAAGCCATATGCTAAGCAATTGCTACCCTTTATTATTTTGATGATGGTACTTGGCACGATTACCAAATTGGCGGTTCCTTATATTACTGGAGCAGCGATTGATAAAGCGATTCAACCTGTATCGGGTGCTCCTAGCCTCAAATTACTATACGGACTTACTGCATTGGCACTGGGATTATATCTTATCCAGTGGGCAGCGAATGCATATCGGATCAAATATACGAATATTATTGGACAACGTGTGATCTATGATCTTCGTTCGGATTTATTTAGTCATATTCAGCGCTTATCCTTTTCCTTTTTTGATAAACGTCCCGCAGGTTCTGTATTAGTACGAGTAACCAATGATGTGAACTCTTTGCAAGATTTATTTACAAATGGTGCAGTGAACGTCATGATCGATTGTGTTCAGCTATTAGGTATCGTGGTGATTCTGATGCTAATTAATTGGAAATTAGGGCTTGCTGTGATGCTGACCGTACCGTTAATGTTCTTCGTCTCCACCAAGTTACGCAAAATTATCCGTCTATCATGGCAAGAAGTACGGATGAAAAATTCACGTATCAATTCTCACTTGAACGAATCAATTCAAGGTATCCGTGTAACGCAAGCGTATACACAAGAAAAAGAGAACATGAAGTACTTTGATAATATGAATGCTTCTAGCAAAAAATCGTGGGATAAAGCTTCTGCACTCAATCAATCGTTCGGACCGTTGATCGAGATTACGGGTGGATTGGGTTCTATGATTCTATTCTGGTATGGAGCCACATTGATCGCTAGCGGTGAGATTATGATTGGTACACTGGTCGCTTTTGCAAGTTATGTAGGGAATTTCTGGGACCCGATTAACCGTCTGGGAAATATGTATAACCAACTGCTTGTAGCGATGGCATCGTCTGAACGTATTTTTGAATTTATGGATGAAAAGCCTTCTGTAGCCGACAAGCCAGGTGCACAACCAATACCACGTATCAACGGAGATATTGTGTTTGACAAAGTGACTTTTGAATATGTAGCTAATCGACCTGCACTGCGCGAGATTGATCTACATGTCACCGCAGGGCAATCTATTGCATTGGTCGGACATACGGGTTCTGGTAAATCGACGATTATTAATCTGATTAGTCGATTCTATGATATTAAGAACGGTACGATTAAAATTGATGGATATGATATCCGTGATGTGACTTTGGAAAGTCTGCGTGGACAGATCAGTATTGTGCTTCAAGATACGTTTATCTTTTCCGGAACAATACGAGATAATATTCGCTTCGGACGACTGGACGCTACTGATGAAGAAGTAGAAAATGCCGCCAAAGCTGTTCATGCTCATGTGTATATTGAGAAGTTGCCTAAAGGCTATGATACAGAAGTCGAAGAACGGGGAAATGTGTTGTCGATGGGGCAACGTCAATTATTATCTTTTGCCCGCGCACTACTTGCAGATCCACGGATTTTGATTTTGGATGAAGCGACAGCCAGTATCGATACGGAGACAGAACTGCGTATACAAGAAGCACTAAAAGTGTTGCTTCAAGGACGAACTTCTTTTATCGTGGCACATCGACTTTCTACGATTCGACATGCTGATCATATTGTCGTATTGGATCATGGACAGATCAAAGAAGAAGGAACACACGCAGAGTTGATTCAAAAACAAGGCATTTACAATGGTTTGATTGAAGCGCAATTCCGCTTTTTGTGACATTATTCGACTTAATTAAGCCTTGAAAGTAAGAATTATACGAGAATTGTCAAAAAATTTAGACAAAGTGACTTGCAATCTTGCTCATTAGATAAGAGAATAGAAAGTGTCATCACATTGTAAAGTTTAAAAGGAAATTCGTCGGAAATTTTACAATGTGCTATTCATTGTCGAATAGGTAATAATTCGATAAGCAAAATGACGTAAGCAGTACCTTGTAGGTTGCAGTGCAAAACATGTATATAAGGGAGTGCTGTCTATCATGTGGGGGGCCCCAAATTCTCGTCAAGCGAAACGGATGTTGATGCTTGGGAGTGGAGAACTTGGCAAGGAAGTAGTGATCGAAGCTCAGCGACTCGGCATTGAATGTATTGCTGTAGACCGCTATCCGGATGCACCTGCTATGCAGGTTGCTCATCGTTCTCATGTTATTGATATGCTTGATGGTGCTAAGCTACGAGCAGTCATTATCAGTGAACAACCGGATTTTATTGTACCTGAGATTGAAGCGATAGCAACAGACGTACTGGTAGAACTAGAGCAAGAAGGCTACAATGTAGTGCCTACCGCAGTTGCAGCCCAATTGACAATGGACCGTGAGGGGATACGCCGTCTGGCATCTGAGACCCTTGGATTGCCTACTGCTGCGTACCGGTTCGCTGACAACTTGGAGCAATTGAAAGAAGCTGTTGCTGTACTTGGAACACCCTGCGTAGTAAAGCCTCTTATGAGCTCGTCTGGCAAAGGACAGAGCGTATGTCGCACACCTGAAGATGCTTCGGCATGTTGGGATGCGGCACTTGAAGGCGCAAGAGGCAAATCAGTTCGTGTTATTGTCGAAGCGTTTGTACATTTTGAAAGTGAAATTACACTGCTTACGGTGCGTTGTGCCTCTGGAACGTTGTTTTGTCCGCCGATCGGACATATTCAGCGGGATGGAGATTATGTTGAGTCATGGCAACCGCACCCAATGACTGCTGGACAGCTAGAAGAAGCACAACGTATTGCTGCAACCATTACAGAACGTCTGGGTGGATATGGGTTGTTCGGTGTCGAACTCTTTTTAACCCCAGATGGTGTTGTATTTAGCGAAGTGTCGCCAAGACCGCATGATACAGGTATGGTGACAATGATTACTCAAGATTTATCAGAATTTGCTCTGCATGTTCGGGCTATTCTTGGTTTTGAGATTCCGAGTATTCATTTGTTAACTCCTGGCGCATCAGCGACACTGAAAGCAACACAAGCTTCCAAAGATTTTGTCGTTGGCGGAATAGATGAGGCATTGAAGTTACCCCGTACGCAAGTACGTGTATTCGGTAAGCCGGAGACTAAGCCGGGTCGCCGAATGGCGGTAGCTCTCAGTGCGGATGAAAGTGTGGAAATTGCGCGGAAGCGAGCCGTGCAAGCGGCAGCTCTGCTAAAAGAGGAGTATGTACATGTCGACTAGTGTATTAATGCCTGTTGCAGAAGTCCGTAAATTCGAAAGTAAAGATGTTCAAGCTCTAACTGCTCTAATGCGTGAACTTCGTTATCCGATGACGGAAAGTGTACTGCGCGACCGTATGGAAGCGTTGGAAGGCAAACCGCAATTTTTGACTCTTGTTGCAGAACGTGAAGGACAGGTCGTCGGTATGATCGCTATGTACCGTGAGACTTCATATGAGACAGGTCAACAGACTTCACAAATCACAGGTCTAATCATTTCTGCGAATTATCGTGGTCAAGGTATCGGACGTGAATTGATTGCTCAAGCTGAAAAGCAAGCAAACGAAGCTGGAGATCACTCTGTCTATGTAACAGGAATGAACCGTGACGAACGTCTATCCTCATGCTCTTTTTATCAACATATGGGCTATGAGAAGATTGGATGCCGGTACATTAAAAAAATGTAATTCCGCTATACACAGCCACACCTTTCGAAAAGGCATCAGGTTAATCCTGGTGCCTTTTTGCTTTGATCATAGAGCGAAAATAGCAATTAAATACCAATAGATGGTAAAATATACGGTGATTCTGAATTTAAAGGAGGAACACCATTGAAAAACAATCGTACATTACTAAAACGAATCACCTCAACTGCTGCCGCAGCAGTACTTGTAACAGTAACGATAGCAGCTCCTGCTCAAGCAGCTACTACACATCATGTGAAAACAACCAAACCTGTATATGCCAGTCAAAGTGCATCCGCAGACACCTCTACCTTTGTAGCGGAAGTGGTGCAATTGGTCAATCAAGAACGTAGCAAAGCAGGGCTAAAAGCATTAACGGTAGACACCAAGCTTCAAACGATGGCACAAGATAAAGCTATCGATATGGTGAAAAATAATTATTTTGATCATACGTCACCAACTTATGGAACTCCTTTTGAAATGATGAAAACGTATGGGATAAGTTATCGTGCAGCTGGTGAGAATATCGCCAAAGGACAGACTTCCCCTGCTCAAGTGATGCAATCATGGATGAATAGCTCCGGTCACAAAGCCAATATTTTAAGTTCTACCTTTACATCAATCGGTGTAGGGTATCAAAATGGAGTATGGGTACAAGATTTTATCGGAAAATAATACGCTACAAAATGCAATAATGAAATGTGACAGAGGCATCTGAAAATCAGATTTATAGAATAAAAAAATGCCTGTTTCCTTTGTTTTTAGAAGGAAGCAGGTATTTTTATAAGCTCATAAGCAGTATAATCGTTACATATTGGTCTTCATTAGGGTAAATAAGATGATATCCATAGCAATAATGCAACAGATAGAGGAGCCAACAAGCGATGAAAACGATCAAATATTGCACAAAAAATGAAAAGTTCGGTACCAAACAAGTCTATAAAACACTTAAAAAAGAGTTCCCTGATGTAAAGCAAAAGCAAAAAAGTTGCTTAAGCGAGTGTAAAGCTTGTCGCAAACAACCGATCGCTTTAGTGGGAAAAAAGACACTGATATGCGAAGAAACCCCAGAACTATTATATGCCAAATTGGTCGAAATGATTCATGCATCTAATGATAAAAAAGGGAAAAAAAGAAAAGAATAATGATTTAATTATATTGTAAATTTAAACAACAGTAGCTATTTTTTTAAATAGCTACTGTTGTTTTTTTATTTATAACAGTTTTTAAAATGTGTCTTATAATACAAAAACATAGTATTTAACAATACATAAATTATTATAACCAGATGATATGTTAATAAAGTATTTAATCTAAGAAGGAGTGAGAAAATGACATTACAAAGTTTTTTTAATACATCTAAAATGAGTGTTTATCACGAAAAAATGATTGAACATGTTTTTATTGCTGAACTAGCACAAGCTTTAGGAAGAAGACATAAAAAAGTGGACTGTCTTGCTTCCCGTAGTGGAGATTTATTTGGTTATGATTTTGTACTTTTGTGTGATGGAGTAAGCAAATATGTACAAATGAAAACTAGAGTTGGAAAAACAGATAGTTGGAAAGTAAATAAACAATTAGTAAATCAATATCCTCAAGAATTTGAACTTATAGTTGTTGATATATCTTATGATTCTACTGGCAATAAGTTAAATAATCTTAAATACAAAATAATCGAGAGATCAAAAAAAATATCTCCAGAATTAATTTCAAGTGGTGAAAAAATAAAAGAAAATAAATTAGATATTCAAATATATGATATAGATAGTTTATCTTCCATTTTATTTCCATAATGTTTAAACAATTCTATATAGTTTAAAATATTTTTTGAAAGCTCTTTGTACATACAAAGAGCTTTTATATTTCATTACAAATATTATCCACTTATATAATAATTAATCTAAATTTTGTATAATACTATTTAAGTCGAAAGGGTGAGGGCAGGTATGTTATAATGTATCAACATGTTTTACAAACTACTTTTTTTGAAGGAATTAATATTCAAGTTAAAGATTTTATTTTTTCACTTTTTCAAAA
>NZ_MDER01000044.1 GCF_001721045.1 Paenibacillus nuruki
TTGTTTAATGATAGGAGGACAACGAGAGTCAAAAAGGGGTGGTCGGTGGCAAGGTTAAGTGTGGATAAGAGACAGATAATGAAATGCGTAAAATTAAATTTTATCAATTAAAATTTTGTAAAAATATAAAGAATAGTGATTCAAATGTCGAATAAAAGTATATATTAAAATATAGGCAAAAAGAACTGATTCAAATAGATTACTAAATGTCGAAAAAAGTAATATTATAAGTCGATTATTCTAAAAAAGTATAAATTAGTATATTATTTGATGATTTAAGAACCCGTCGTTAGTCATAGCATGTCCATCACTTAGATTTTAAATAAGAGGAGTTAATTACTACTATGAAATTATTTCGAAATATGACCGGGAGCTTGTTTTCGCGGATATTATCTATTGCTGCTTTGTGTATTGTTTTGGCTATGGCTGTTTCTATTACAGCTGTTGGCGTAATGACCACTCGTTCGTATGAGTCTATGAATACGAACTCACTAACTCGTGTAGCGAATGAGAAAGTCACAGAACTTCAAATGGCAGTTGCTGCTCAACAAACATTAGCTAGTTCCATTTCTAAAGAAATCTACAATGTTGACTTTTTTCAAAATCTTATCACAACAGGCGTAACCAATACGGCTAGCTTCAATCGTATTCAAAACAACTTTAATGATAAATTACAAAACTCGAATGGATTGTATGAAAATATATTCTTCTCTTATCAAGACAAAGTATTTTTGGATGGTCTTGCAGGAAAATCGCAAGGAACAGACTTAATCTCCACATCTCCTTGGTACAAACAAGTAATGAATAGTGGTAATCCTATGGTGTCTGAAATGCAGATTTCACCTGTAACCGGCAATCCTGTTATTGTAGTCGTTGAACCTGTCAAAAACCCGACGACTAATAAAGTATTAAATGTATTTGCACTTCCTATGAATATCAATACGCTATTGGATGGCATCACTCAAAAAGAAAAAGAGCAAACGATTAACACAATCGTGACTAATGAAAAAGGTATCGTTATTGCCTCACAAGATGCGAATCAAGTGCTTAAGACTGATTTTACCCAGTTG
The DNA here is from genome assembly GCF_001721045.1 of Paenibacillus nuruki. Classification (GTDB taxonomy): domain Bacteria; phylum Bacillota; class Bacilli; order Paenibacillales; family Paenibacillaceae; genus Saccharibacillus; species Saccharibacillus nuruki. The sequence continues at coordinate 1,071 of NZ_MDER01000044.1, forward strand.
AATAACGAAGATGGACTTAAAACTATAGGTACTGCTGAAAATGGTACAGGTTATGTAACTATTGGTGGCGAACGTTATCTTGCTTCTTTTGTGAAAGATGATTCTTTGAAAATGAGCGTAGTTACATTTCTTCCTGTAAGTAGTTATATGAACGATCTATATAGTATTTTAACAACTATTGTTGTGATCACGATTATCGTTCTGATCATTGCTCTAATTATTCTTTTCCTAGTCGTACGTAGTATTGTCAAACCAATCCGTCTGGCTTCTGAGCAATTAGAAATTATGTCCAAAGGTGATTTCTCTAAACTATTGCCTACGCAATATGAAAATAGTGTGGGTGAAACGGGCGTATTGATTCGTTCGATGAACCGAATGCATGAATTTACAAGACAAGTGGTTCAATCAGTGAGTGAAGAATCCAGAAATCTTAAAGAAGCTAGCAATACAGCACACACGATGTTTATAGATATGGATAAAGAATTGCAAGACGTATCGGCAACTACGCAAAATATGTCTGCAGGTATGGAAGAAACAGCCGCTTCTGCACAACAAATTAATGCTTCTACCGATGAATTTGAAAAAGCGATTGAATCTATCGCTAAAGGCGCCCAAGAAGGTGCAGAAGAAGCGAATATCATTAGTAAACGCGCTACTGATTTCAAAGTAGCTCTAGAAAAATCAGTTGCAGAAACGACTGTAGTCTATGAAGAAGTAAAAGTCGGCTTAGATGAAGCTCTTGAACAATCCAAATCAGTAGATACGATCAAAGAGTTAAGCGAATCTATTCTACAAATTACAAAACAAACCAATTTACTTGCGCTAAATGCTTCTATTGAAGCGGCAAGAGCAGGTGAAGCAGGTCGAGGATTCGCAGTTGTCGCAGAAGAAATCCGCAAGTTAGCAGATGCTTCCAAAGACACAGTCGGTCAGATTCAAGTGATCACCAGCAATGTTACAGATTCTGTAGGGAATCTACAGAACTTTACACAACGTCTGATCGATCTACTAACAGGTAATATTGCTAAAGATTATGCAATGATGAACAAAACGAGCGAATCGTACTTGAATGATGCTACTTATATTGACCGTATGGTTTCTGAATTTAGCGCAACCAGCGAAGAGTTAAGTGCTTCAGTACAGAATCTAGCTCAAGCGATCAATGAAATCTCGATTTCTAACAATGAATCGGCTGAAGGTACAGAAGAGATTGCAGATAAAACAACGGTTGTTGTAAACAAAGCAAATGAAATTGCTGAAGAAGCGAAGAAAACCAATGATAGTGCAGATCGTCTGAACCAAATGATTCAACGCTTCAAAGTATAATTAAACCGAATGCCAGTGTTGCAATAAGGGCCCATTAGGTCCATAAATAGGGTCCATTTTCGGAAGAGGAACATGCGAGATTTCAGCCAAAGCTGTCGCATGTTCTTTTTCTTTGTCTGCTGGAGTACGTGTATTGTAGGACATGCCATCAGGATAGGCGCCTACAATTCGAAAATCAGGGCTGGCGGATAACCGCTTATGCCCTGTGCCCGCAGGTAAAACGACTACATCGCCTGTCTGCAAAGTGAATATTTTTCCTTCTTTACCGCCTAGTTGTACTGTCACATGACCACTGATTACGCCCAAGACTTCATGTGCATTACTGTGATAATGATGATAATCAAATACACCATTTGTCCAACTATTCAGCCACTGGTGTTGATTGAACATAGATTCAGTCTGTGCCGGATTGTTGTGAAACGCTTGCGAATACAGCAAGACAGGTAAATGAGGATTATTAGGAATGCCTTGATTAGATTGAAAGTAAAAAGCTTGAACAGTCTGAGTGCTCATATCAATAAAACCTCCTTAAAGAAATGCATAAATATACAATGTTGCTATACAAAATGTGTATTAGATATCACTGTTTAATACACATATCGTGGAATATTGAAAAGCTATCTTTCCTTGGAGATGGCTTTTTTTGCTATACATACGCTTGAAATGAATTGCAAAATGATGATGATTTTCAAGGATAATATGTATTTCTGAAAATATATGATTTACAGTATCAAAATGATAGTGTTAGGATAACTAATAAACGTTTGGATCATTATACGCATACAGCACAAAGGAGTATACAGAAATGAAAGAATATGTAGTCAGTCGGATGTACAAAGCTTCAGCAGGAATGGCAAATGCTGTTCTAGTCACACTGGGAATAGGATTGCTTTTCGAGACATTTGGTAAATTTCTTGGATGGGATACACTGATCGCTATCGGATCGGTTGCCAAAATACTGCTTGCGCCTGCATTAGGAGCAGGGATTGCTTTTCAGTTGGGTGGCAATACGCTTGTTCTTTTTAGTGCGATGATCGCAAGTACAATCGGTGGAGCTGCTCTTCATCTCAATGTAGAGGGCGGAATGACGCTTGTACCCGGACAGCCCATTAGTGCTGTGCTTGCAGCGATCGTAGCCACATATGTAGGAAAACGGATTACAGGGCGTACCAAGCTTGATATGATGGCGATTCCGTTAGGGGCTGTTTTTGTCGGCGGATTAGTGGGTGCAGGGCTTGCCGCTGTCGTGACACCGTTATTGATTACGATTAGCGCAGGTATTACAGAATCAGTACAAGGTTCTCCTATTTTAGCTTCGATGGCGATCTCATTAGTATGGAGTATCTTGTTAATGTCTCCAGCATCGTCAGCGGCGATTGCGATTGCACTCAAATTAGATCCGGTCTCCAGTGCAGCCGCATTGATTGGATGTACCGTTCAATTTGTAGGATTTACATTAATGTCTGCTCGACAGAACGATGCAGGCGGAATTATAGCGCAGATTCTAGTCACTCCCAAAGTACAATTTCCCAACTTGGTCAAAAATCCACGATTGGTCTTACCTACGTTTATCGCAGCGATTATTTGTGCTCCGATTGCTACTCTGGTATTCCATTTCCAAGCTTCGTATGAATTAGCAGGTTTAGGATTGAACTCGATGATTGCACCGTTGAATATTTTGGCGACTCAAGGAGCAAGTGCATTTATTGTATATCTGATGATCGGTGTTCTTTTACCTGCAATCATTACATTGGTTCTCTATTATGGACTTAAAAAAATAGGCTGGGCGAAAACAGGCGATCTGCATATGGAAGTACAATAGATGTGAACAGATAATTAGAAGTTGAAGTTATCAAAAAAACTATATTGTAGAAGGCTTTTTGATAAGATCTATTCTATATGCTTCATCTGTGCTCGAAGCAAGCGGTTGACTGTTTCCCGCCGTACACCGATCAATTGTCCAATCTCATCTTGCGTCAGAATATCAGTAATCGGAATATCACTGAGATAGTTCTGGAACCAACTCTGTAAATGAGTTAATTTGTCAGCAGGAGCAATCTGGGTCAGTTGATCGATCCGCTGTTGCATCATCCGCAATTTATCTTGTAATTGGATCGCGATATCACGGTAGCGAAGCGGTTCACGTTCCAATTGCGCATACCATTCGGTGGCAGAGATCGGTTCAACTTCACTGGTTATTAAAGCAATCGCTGTTCCATGATATGCCATCGGGCTGATGAGCGAATGATGTGGAATCGTTTCTCCAGGCACAATAATATTAAATAAAATAGGATTACCATCTTCATGCAGACGTACAATTTTAAAAAGACCACTGGTGATATGATATAGCCCACCATGTTCTCCTTGTCGGAACAAAAATTCACCTTTATGTAAAATCATCATCTAACCTCTTTTCGCTAATTTGCTCAAGCTATTTTACTGTGTCTATGCAGTAAGATAGCTTTTTTTATTTCTCTATTTTATTTTAATCTTCATCCTTTTTTCTCGATTCTAAGATAAAGTATCCTAACTTCGTCAATAAATACAAACAAAAAATAATCATAAGAGTTCGAGAGATAACATATCCGTCTATCGCCAAGTCGTACCCTGATGGAATTAAGAATTCACTGTTAAAACTTAGCCATAAAACGAAAAGGATCGGTGCAATAATACAAATTACAGCTAACACTCTTAAATCACCTTTCATTACATCACCTCCCTCATATTATTGAATGGTCATTATACACTAGACAGTATCATCAAGCCGACGTATACTATTCTCAACTAATTAGTAAAGATCATTTACTAATTACAAAAAAAGTTCAAAGGAGCATGTCATGTTAATGTCTATCGGCAATCCGCAAATGATCCGCAATCTGAATGAGTATTTGATTTTGGAAGTGATTGTGCAACACGATAGCTTATCGCGAGCAGAGATTAGCCGGCGCACTGGATTGAGTAAACCTACCGTTTCTTCAGCAGTTCAGAATTTAATCCAACATCAATTAATTGCGGAAATAGGACAAGATGATAGCAATCAGCAGGGACGCAAAGGGCAGTTGCTTTCATTTAATCCAGCAGTCTTCTATATTGTAACACTGGATATCGGAGCAGATTATATTCGTACCGCTTTAACAGATTTGTCAGGCAAGATTATTGAGACAGGGCATTTTGCTCTTGAAGCTTCACATATCGAGCAGAGCATGTTAACACAGCTAAAAACACATATGGATCAGCTCATCGCACAGGCAAATGTTACATGGAATCAAATACGCTTTTTATCAGCAGGAATTCCAGCTGTTGTCCATCCTGATAATGGAACCATTCATACGCTACTTCCTCAATTTGAGCCTTACTATTCTGCATTATCCTCTTCTTCATTAGCTTCTTTATTTCCTTGTGAAATCCTTCTCGACAATGATGTTAATCTAGCAACTATCGCTGAAAAAGAATATGGAGCTGCACAATCGGTGCAACATATGGTCTATGTGTCTCTGGGTGAAGGAGTAGGCGCAGGTATTATGATTGATAGCAAATTGTATCGTGGCTTATCCGGGTCCGCAGGTGAAATGGGTCAATGTCTTTCTCGCTCTGTTCATGGAGAGCGCTTAGAAGAGCAGATCGGTGGAGCAGGGCTTCGTCGTCTTATTCAACACTATAGTGCTTCTCATACGGATGCGACTGTCTCTGATTCGATCAGTCAATGGGATATTCCAACCTTGATGAACCAAGCGCGTCAGGAGAATCCAGATGCACAAGCTATCGTGGAACAATACGGACAACAACTTGCATTATCACTAATTAATTTAGCATCCATGTTAGCACCGGAAATGATCGTTTTTGGCGGAGACATAGGAGAGCATGCAGATTTATTTATTCCGACTCTTCAGCAGCAGATGGAACAATATGCTCCAGTGTGCCCTCAATTAACGACAACTATGCTAACCGGCAAAGGTGTGATTCAAGGAGCGGCATGGTCAGGTATTCACCGAGCTTTTCAATATATAAGAGAAGATATGTTAGTGGTGGGCGGTAAAATATTATTTGCAGAGCAGGAGGACAAAGAATGAGTACAGGCTTGATGATCGGCATCGATATTGGAGGAACCAAAACGTTAATGATCGTTACCAATCGTGAAGGTTCTATATTAGCGCAGCACAAGCAACCTACGATTCAAGCAAGGCAACCTTCTGCTTTTTTTATGGCTTTATTTGAGCAAGTACATCATATTCTTTCTACCATAGATTGCACGATCGCAGACATTGAAGGGATCGGTATAGGCTTGCCTGGAGCAGTCAATGTCGCCACCGGAGTGATTACCCATATTCCAGCACTTCCTTTAGACGGAGTATCGTTGATAAAGCAGATTGAGCCTTTTTATCAAGGAGCTCTGTATTTGGATAATGATGTGAATGTAGCCGCTCTTGGAGAACACTGGCAAGGAGCAGGCATCGAGAAAAAGCATATGATTATGCTCACTGTAGGCACAGGCATTGGTGGCGCAGTTATTTTAAATGATACCTTGTTCCGTGGTGCCGACTATACCGCAGGAGAAGTCTCTTATTTTGTTGTCGATCATCAGCCAGAGCAGAGATCGCTTGAAGTGGTTAACAGTCATGAATTTGGACGATTCGAATCCCATGCATCCGGTACAGGCATAGGCATATACGCCAGACAATGGTTAACCAGTCAACAAGCAGATGCTACTCATCCGATTGTTGTGCACGCAGGAGGAGACATTCAGCAGGTACAGGCTGTAGATGTATTGATGCTAGCACAAGCAGGAAATAGTGATGCAAAAGAGATCATGAATGTACCGATCGATTATATGGCGGCAGGTATTGCCAATATGATTTCGCTACTCAATCCAGAATGTGTAGTGATTGGTGGCGGTGTAGCAGATTCTAGCTATTATATTGAACAATTAAGCCAACGTATTCAGCAGTTTACTCCGATTCATGCACAACTCGTTCCTGCGGTATTAGGCAATGTGGCTGGAGCGCTTGGAGCAGTCTATGGTGTATTGAATGATCCATTAATGATGAACCCACATAGCCGTTAGGTCAAAAAGGAGTGATGATCATGATCTCCATATGGAGTGCTAAATTAAAAGGAATACGGGACTCCTCAAAGCGGCTAGCAGATCAATGGACAGAGGAACAGTCACCCAAAGACGTGTTGCTACGTATTCGTAGCTTTTATTTGCTCGCCGGATTAGCAGGTGGAATCTTTAATCCCTATCTATCTTCGATGCTTGTAGGTGGAGGGCTTGGTAGTGGACAAGTAGGTTTGTTGTTATCCATCGGTACGTTTATTTCGATTCTGGTACAACCTGTCTGGGGATTCGTTGTGGACCGTTTTCAGCAAATGAGATTGGTGCTGTTATTGAGTGTAGCGATTCCAGGTTTGTTATCGATTCTTTATCAAAGCCCGTACTTTTTGATTCTGATTATGGTGTATACGATCTCTACCGTCTTTACAGCGACTCAAGCACCAATGGCGGATTCATATGCACTGGTGGCGGCGCAAAAAGCCAATACTACATACGGAGCAATCCGATTTCTGGGTAGTATAGGTACAGCAATTGGAGGTTATCTCGGTGGATTGTATGTTAGTCGATACGATGTATCTCTAATTTGGATTCCTTTTATGTTATTCAATGTATTAGCCGCTATATTGGCGTTTACGTTACCTCGCCGTTCTGATGAAAGTCGGATTCTGAATCAATCGCTTAGTGAAGGTATTAAGACGTTATTAACCAATCGCTTATTTTTATTTTTCCTCGGTGGAAGCTTACTGGTTAATCAGACACTCACTGCATTCAACTCGTACTTTGTGCTGTCTTTTCAAGATGCAGGCGGTACATTACAACTGGCAGGAGTCGGTCTGTTGATTGCTTCAGCCGCTAATATTCCGTCGATGTTAATTGCCGCCAAAGTGATTCGCCGTATCGGACATGAGAAAATGTTGCTGTTAGCGGCGTTTGCTTATATTTTGCGCTGGGGCATTCAGTGGTTATTTCCCGTGCCTTCTGTCATGTTAGCGGTGCAATTGTTACATGGTTTATCCTTTGGATTCTTCTATATTGCGGCGGTAGAATATGTATCACGTATCACATCCAAACATATGCAAGCGACCGGACAGAGTATTTTTAATATGGTGTTTGTCGGTATTGCAGGTATTATTGGTAATCTACTGAATGGCTATTTACTAGAACTGGGTGGTTCGCAAGCGATGAATCTTTCCTGTGTGATCAGTGCGATGCTAGGTTCTCTTTTATTATTATATGTGGCGCTTCAGAGTCGTCATTCTTCTTCGGCTGTTCCTCAATAATATTCGACAATTATTTTATTTTTAAAATAATCCTCAACAAATAACAGCGAAAAGCGTAAACTAATAGTAAATATACTTTCTATAATGAAGTTAATGTATCGGACATTTGGCTAACATCTATTCTTATGTGTAGATCTATACGTAAAACAAGATAGTCTGTGTCGGGAGCATTCAAGGGGGAGGACCATTTGCTATTTCAAAACTGGTATCGCCGTCTGTTGCTATCGTATTTTCCTATTTTTTTATTAACTGTATCGATATTGATCTTTTTATCTTTTCTAGTGATTAATGAGATTTCACGTCAAGAAACCGCCAAAGCCGATCGTATTTCTACAGGATATATGATGGATACGTTGGAGCGATCGGTCAGTGAAGTAGAGCTGGATATATTAAGCGATCTGGAGACTGCAAGTGTCTATCCTTTATTTCTAAATGGGAATAACGTTGACAATACAGCGATAACTTATCAGACGATTGATCGGCTACGGCTGTTAGAAAATAATAATGAACTGATTGCTTCGATCTATATGTATCGGGATACCGATCAGCAAGTATTGACGCTACACGGGATAAAAGATTTGAACGCTTTTGCCGATCGTGATTTTGTTCAAGCGGCTTTGCAAGCGCCAGAACAACGGGGTTGGTCGAGTGTACGCTCATTTGCTGAAATGAGTAATGATCCCAAGCGTGAAGTGATTACGATGTATAAACGCTTGCCATTACCTTTCGGAGATCAGGGATTGGTTGTTATTAATATTAGTGTCTATGCGATGAAGCAAATGATCGCTTCTATGTTCAATCCGCAGGTATCTTTTCTGGAAGTTCAAGATGCTTCAGGATTACCGATCTATCCTGCTACCACTACAGACGATGCAGAACATGGCAAAACGCTAACTACTCTTCATTCCGATCGATTGGGATGGACATTTGAAAGTGGGATTCGTGCAGGGCAACTTTTTGCATGGGTATCGGTTATCTCCTATATCTGGATCTTGATCGGTATATTTGTAGTTGGGGTGTCCATTGTCTATATTATCTATATTACACGCAAAAATTATAAACCAATTCAGGTCATGATGGAACGTATTGAGTCCCTGCAATTAGGTGGCGAATCGGCACGTAAAGATGAATTATCGTTAATTGATCATGCCCTCGAAAGCCTGATTGAGCAGACGATCGATTATGAACAACAATATCATGAGAATCTACTGATTCGTCGTCGTCGTTTATTTATGAATTGGATCGAAGGGGAACATCCTGAAAATATGCACCAAGAACTGCAAAATGTACATATTTTCAACGATTACGTTCGTTCTTCTCCTACTGAAGTTTCTACGGAATTGCCGTATTATGCTGTGATCGTTGTGGAGATCAAAGACTATGATGCTTTTCGGGAAAAAGGAAATGTGCAAGAACATAATACGCTTAAATTGGCGTTAACGAATGTTTTTCAAGAACTGGTACAGCAAGAAGGATTGCAAGGTTGGTCAGAATGGATCAGTGTACGTCGTGCCGGGATTATTATTTACGGGATACAGCAAGAAGAACGGCAATGGAATCGTCGCTTGTTTGACTTAGCTGCGAACAGCCGGGAGTGGGTAGAACATAATCTGCATCTGACGATTACGATGGGGACAGGAATCACGGTTCATGATCTACCTCAAGTACAACAATCGTATGAATCTGCGCTACAGTCGTTAGGATACAGTATGACGCTGGGTCGCGATGGAATTGTGATGTATAGTGATCTGCCTCAAGGTCGTGAACAGGAAAGTTATCGCTACTTGCAGAATATCGCTGATCTGGTCAAAGAATTCCGTCTGACTCAAGAAGTATGGCGGGATCATTTGAAGCATATGTTAGATCGTGCTGAAAATGAACCTTTGCGTGATGAAAGTATTCGCTCACTGGTATTATCGCTTTTACAAATGTTAAGTCGTGAACTGGAAGGGATGTCTGAACCACTGGATACGTTGTTAACCGGAGATGCGGCGAATAGAGCGATGGAAGCTATAGCAGAAGCAGAAACGGTGGAAGATGTGCATCAAGCTTTACTCCCCTATCTGGATCAGGTCTATACTCATTATGTTGAAGCAGGTGAATCGACCAATTATCATGCGCTCATCGGTGAGATGAAATTGTATATCGAAGATCATTTTGCCAATCCAGACTTATCGTTGAATCATCTGAGTGAACGCTTTAATGTAACCCCCAAGCATGTCAGTCATTTGTTCAAAGCAGAACTCGATATTAAATTTATTGATTTTCTAGTACAGCTTCGACTTCAACGGGCAGAAGAATTACTGTCTTCAACCGAAGATACGATTCAGAATATCGCAATTCAAGTAGGCTATGCGAATTCAATTACATTTGGACGGGTATTCAAGCGAATTATCGGCGTGACCCCTGGTGACTACCGTAAGCTCAAAATGAAGCCTGCTTCATATGAATCGAAATGATGTCGCTTTTAGCTAGAAGTGTATACTCAAGTGTTATTGAATAATACGATAAAAGATGTCGCTTTTTTGAAGGTAGCCTGTCGCAATCTTGTTGTATCCTTTGAATACTGACATGTTAAAATGACTTCAAGTTATACTAAACGACTAGCGTATACGGAGGGCTAAGCACATGGAGCAGATCATTAATGTAGGTATTATCGGATGTGGTGGAATCGCACAAGGGAAGCACTTGCCATCACTAGCGAATCTGGATTATGTCAATGTGGTTGCATTTTGCGATATTATTCCTGAAAAAGCACAAGCACTTGCTGAGCAATACGGTACAGCTAATGCACAAGTCTATGAAGATTATCATGAAGTGTTGAAACGTGAAGATATTCAAGTTATTCATGTCTGTACACCGAATGATGCTCACGCTGAAATTGCGATCGCTGCGATGGAAGCAGGCAAGCATGTCATGAGTGAAAAGCCGATGGCGAAAAAAGCAGCAGATGCACGCAAAATGTTAGAAACAGCTAAAGCTACAGGCAAAAAATTAACAGTAGGTTACAATAACCGTTACCGTCCGGATAGCTTAATGCTCAAGCAGTTATGCGAGCGTGGTGATCTAGGTGAAGTCTATCATGCCAAAGCACATGCTGTGCGTCGCCGTGCTGTACCGACATGGGGTGTGTTCTTAGATGGGGATAAGCAAGGCGGGGGCCCATTGATTGATATTGGAACTCATGCGCTTGATCTAACCCTCTGGATGCTGAACAACTATGAAGTCCATTCAGTTACTGGATCGGTCTATCATAAGTTATCTCAGACCCCGAACGCTGCAAATGCATGGGGACCGTGGGACCCTGAGAAATTCAAAGTAGAAGATTCCGCATTTGGATTTATTACGATGAAAAATGGTGCTACCATCTCGATCGATGCGAGTTGGGCGCTGAATGTGCGTCAACCTGATGAAGCGAAATGTACACTTTGCGGAACCAAAGCAGGTGCAGACATGAATGATGGACTGCATATCAATGGTGAAGATTTGGGCAATTTGTATGTGAAAGAAGTTCAATTGGGTGGCAGTGGCGTTGCTTTTTACAGTTCAGATCATGACGAGAAGCCTGAATTTATGGAGATGCGTCTCTGGATGGAAGCCATTATCAATGATACGGAACCTGTAGTCACACCAGAGCAAGCGTTAGTCGTATCCGAGATTCTAGAAGCGATTTATACGTCTGCTGAGACAGGGCAAACGGTTTATTTCTAATTGGATATCATCTGGTAATGAGTCTATATGAACAAAAAGTGATTCGATTCTAAGAATCACTTTTTATTTTGCCTTTTTTTAGAGTATTCTCTACATGTCGCTTTTTTATAGTGTGGTTGTCATCTTAATTCATTTCAAATGTTATCTAAAATATGATATTTTGTCGGTAGAGTGTCACTATTTTAAAGTACAATCATTATACAGTGGGAGTGAAGATCATGATCAAAGTAGCAATATTAAGTTATTGGCATGTACACGCACAGGACTACACTAACGATACGTTAAATCATCCAGATACAGAAGTAGTGGCGGTATGGGATGAGATTCCAGAGCGAGGTCAGAAAAAAGCCGCAGAACTCGGTGTTTCTTTCTACGAAGATCTGCATGAACTATTTGCGAATCCTGATATTGATGGTGTCGTGATCACCACTCCTACTGTTATGCATCGTGATGTGATGATTCATGCAGCAGAAGCGGGCAAACATATTTTTACCGAAAAAGTAATCGCTTCCACCAATGATGAAGTAGATCAAATTGTAGAAGCAGTCAAAAAAAATAATGTGAAATTAACAGTATCTTTACCACGTTTGAATGCAGGTTATACGCTAGCGATTCAGCAATTACTAGCAGATAACGTACTGGGCGACTTAACACTGGTACGTACCCGTCTTTCTCATGATGGAGCGACACAAGGCTGGTTACCGGATCACTTTTTTGGCAAACAAGAATGTGGTGGTGGAGCATTGATCGATCTAGGTTGTCATCCCGTTTATCTTGCTCGCTTATTTATGGGAATGCCTGAAAGTGTGTCTGCTAATTATGGTTATGTGACAGGGAAAGAAGTTGAAGATAATGCAGTCACCACATTCCGTTATAGCCATGGCGGTGTAGGAATTGTAGAAGCGGGATTTGTTAATCGCTTTTCACCATTTGTTATTGAAGTTCACGGTACACTTGGCAGTGTATTGTACAGTACTCATGATGAGAAATTATGGTTACGTGCAGGGGACGATAAGGCATGGCAAGAAGTGACTATACCCGCAGATCGTGAGACTGCGTACCAGCAATGGGTTGCTCATATTCAGCAGGATACGGAAGCTACAGAAAATATCGGACTCGCAGTAGACTTAACTCGTCTGGTACAAGCTTCTAACCAATCTGCGGCAGAAGATCGTCCGGTTCGATTATAATTGTAAGATATAGATCAATCTCTTATCTCTCATAGAAGAAAGGACGAAGATCATGATCAAAAATGAACGATTCGTCCCGTTACAACCGATGCGTGAAAAGCCATTTTTGCTAGAAAAGCTAGATTTGAAGTTCCGCTGGGGCAATTATGGTTTTCGGGTATTACGTTTTCATCTAAATTCGTTTGCACCTGGAGCCAAAATAGGATTTCATAAGCATTCGGAATTTGAATTTCATTTTGTCGCTTCTGGTAAAGGCAGTGTGGTATTGGACGATCAGACTTATTTTTTACAAGAAGGAATGTTTTATCTGACAGGACCTGATGTGTTACATGCGCAGGAAATGGATCAATATGACCCTTTGGAAGAATTATGTCTGCATCTAGAGATCGTTCCGTTAACAACTGATTCGTTCATAGAGCGGATGGACAATGATAAGAGTATAGCTTCTGTAGAACCTGCGGATTGGGGCAAAGAACAAGAAGTCTCTGAAGCAGAACAATGTGTACGTCAATTGTATGATTTGCCTGCACGTCCGATGATGGATCGCAGACAGACGATGTCCTATTTTTATCGTGCTTATGATGCGATTGTGAATCATGAATCTGGAGTGTATGAGACGATTCGGCAATGTATTATTCAGATTATGTTATTGACGACTCATGCATCTAATCAGGAAAAGCAGCCATGGTTAACGTTACCGCATCGGGAAGCGTCTGAAGTGCATTTTCAAATGGCATGTCAGTTTATACGGGATAACTATATGTTTCCGATTGCGCTAGAAGAAGTGGCGACCACAGTAGGTATTAGCAAACGTCAGTTACAGCGTGTTTTTCAAAAATATACATCGGCTACATTTACTGCTTATCTGGAAGAAGTTCGTTTGACGCATATTTGTACAGAACTTCGTATAGGGAACAAAACGGTAGAGCATATCGCTTTAGATAATGGTTTTGAAAATGTAAATTATCTATATCTGGTCTTCAAAAAAAGGTATGGTATGACTCCTCGTTCTTTCAAAGAACAATCTCAACAGATCATCAACGAATAATGGCGTGATAAATACTTGATCAGGAGCTGAATAGCAAATGACCTCTAAAATTCGTATAGGTATTATCGGCAGTGGCGGTATTGCACGTATGCATGTCAATGCGTATCGTCAGATGGAAAATGTAGAGATTGTAGGTGTGGCAGATATTGTGCCTGATCGAGCCAGTCAATTTATAGCGACTCATCATTTGAACCAAGCACACGCTTACGAGGATCATCTGGTATTGCTAGAGCAAGAATTAGATGGAGTCAGTATTTGTACGCCTAATGTATCGCATTATCAGACAACAATGGATGCTCTTGCCGCAGGTAAAAATGTATTGCTGGAAAAGCCGATGTCTGTGACGTTGCAAGAATCTGTTGAAATGGTAGAGATGTCCAAAAAATCTGGAAAAATGTTATCGATCGGCTTCCAACCACGTTATGATCCGAATATGCAATTTATTCGCAATTATATTCAAGATGGCAATCTAGGCAAAATCTATTATGTTGAAGTCGGTGGTGGTCGGCGTAGAGGAATGCCGCAGGGTACATTTATCCGCAAAGAATTAGCAGGTGCAGGTGCACTCGCTGATATCGGTTGTTATTCACTGGATCTAGCTCTTCATACACTGGGTCATCCGAAGCCATTAACGGTATCTGCCACAGTATCCAACCACTTCGGAACCAATCCCAAGTACCATCCTGAAGCAGACAACTTTAATGTAGAAGATTTTGGCGCTGCATTGATCCGTTTAGAAGGCGGTATTACTCTTCAGTTCAAAACAGCTTGGGCGATGCATATGGATACGCTGGGAGCGACACGTTTTCTCGGAACAGATGCCGGTATGAAAATCACTCCTTATGGCGAAGGCCCATGGTCAGGCGTATGGGATGGTGGTGTAGGTACGATTACCAAGTATCATGATATCGGTGGTCGCTTAACCCATACTCCAATTCCATGTGTACGTTCTGATCTGAATTTATTTGATGAAAAAGTAAAAGATTTCGTCCATGCTGTAGCGAATGGATTGCCTGCTCCTATTTCGGGAGAACAGATTATTTTGAATCAAGCAATTATTGATGGGATTTTCCGTTCTTCTGAACTGGGCAAAGAAGTCGATATTGTATTACCTTAAGCGCTTGATGTTATAAGCACGAACTAAGTTCAATGATATAAGCTAATCATTCAACAAAGAACCTTTCGATTATTCGATCAAAATCGAGTGCGAAAGGTTCTTTTTTTATGCCCTTTTCTAAATTAGATAGGAAGAATAACGTTACGTTAACTCACATAAACCTTAATGCGGAAAATAGTTCATCATCGGAATATAGTTGATTATTAAAATGATACCGTTTTCATTGGTAAAGTTTATGTTCGGAAAATAGTTGATTGTCTGAATATCGCTGTAAATGCCATAATGAGAACATCCCAAAAGGAGCATATGACAATTATGCTGACTTTTTCGTACAAAGATAAACGTTCTAAGGGAGATAAGCTGACAAAGGGGTTGAGAAGATGAAAAAAGGTCCAAATCAAAAAATGGTTAAAGGTGTCACAAGCTCAATGTTGGCAATTGTATTAGCAGGCATTACCATTTTGGCGGGATGTTCTTCCAATGAAAGTAGCAGCGGTGCCACAAGTGCAGATGGAAGTTCTATTTTAAAAGTAGAAGTCTTCGATCGTGGTAATTCTCCATCCGGTTATACCATTAGTGATAACTATATGACCAAGTTAGTTGATGAACGTTTTGGCAAACCCAATAAAATTGATGTGCAGTATGTACCGGTTCCTCGTTCCGATGAATTGCAGAAGTTGAACGTCTTGATGGCAAGTGGAGGCGATGTACCTGATATCGTATTTACTTATGATCAAGGAACATTCAATCGTTATGCAGAACAAGGTGGCTTAACGGATTTAACAGATTTGCTCAATCAATACGGCCCTAATCTCAAAAAATTCTTAGGTGATGACACACTGGCTTACGGGCAAATAGAAGGTAAACAATTTGCGATTCCAGGCAAGCGGTCTGTTCTTGGGAAATATGCTTCTTATATCCGTCAAGATTGGTTAGATGAACTGAAATTACCGATGCCACAAACAACCGATGAGCTGTATACGACACTCAAAGCTTTTAAAGAAAAAGATCCGGGCAAAGTCGGTAGCGGTCTAATTCCATTCGGTATGACGATTGCACCTGCTCAATATGATCCATTGTTATGGTCTTTTGTCCAACAACCATTAACAGATGAACAAAAATATACATTAACACAAAAGCTAGGTTCCAGCGATTATCCTACATTATTGCCGGGCTTCAAAGAAGGTCTGCAATTTATGAACAAACTATATAACGAAAAACTGATCAGTACAGACTTTGGCTTAGATGAAGACAAAAAACAATTATGGCAAGATGTCCAAAACGGTAAAGTCGGCTTTTATACCGAAGATGCTGGTGAATTGTATTTCACCTATAACGGAACCTACAAAAATCTAAAAACCAATGTAAAAGGTGCAGAATTAACACCTACCGATGTCTTTACTAATAATGAAGGCAAACATGCCAAACCTGAATATGCTTCGAACGGTCTGTATATTATGATTCCCAAATCTAGCCCTAGAGCGGTGGAAGCGATCAAATATCTAGACTGGATGGCTTCAGACAAAAATTTATTTGATATGCAAAATGGTGTAGAAGGCGAGAATTATACACTCAAAGACGGCGTGCCTGTTGCCAAAGAAGATGCGACCGAAGAAGCAACCAATCGCTTGTACAACTACGGAGATATGGCGATTATTGCTAACGGTAAAATCGTAGGCACAGAAGAGCAAAACAACGACGCTTATATCATGCAGACACCGGAAGAATATCAAGCCGCGATGCGTAAATCTGTGGAAATTTCCAATACAGATACCATCCCACCCGTTAACTTCAGCGTTCCTATCAAAGCCGAAGCTAAATATGGTAGCGGACTACAAGACAAATACAATCAACTGATCGTTAAAGCAACAATGGCTCCAACCGCTCAATTCGATACCGTCTACGATTCACTACTCAAAGACTATATGAGTAGCGGCGGCCAAGCCATCCTAGACGAACGCACCAAAGTATTCCAAGAACAAGGTGCGAAGTAAAAAGTTTGATTTCAAGCAACTCCCTAATCAAAAGCCAAAACTTGCCCCACCCGCCTACTGTGCAAAAACCGCAACGCCATCTTTAAAGAAAAATGTGCTCCTACCACTAAGCGTAGTGAACAGATTCTTTCTAAAAGTCGCCTTTGAGACTCGGATATCGACCGCCCAGCGGTCAAATCAAGATATCCGATCTTACCAGCGACGCCAAGAAAGAATCCGTTCACGAAGCGCTTTCCCACCAAGAGCACATCACCACTCAAACCAGAGTGAGGTTTTTTCCACACCATTTTAATGAAAGGGGAGTACCAACGTGAGAATGTCTACTTATCTTCGCAGATACTGGCAGTTGTATTTCCTGCTCATTTTACCGATTGCTTACTTTCTGACTTTCAAATACGGGCCGATGTACGGTATTCAGATTGCTTTTAAAGACTTTAACTTTTTTCAAGGGATCAATGATAGTGAATGGATCGGTTGGGATGCATTTCGTGAAGTTTTTCAAAATCAGGATTTCTACAAAACATTACGCAACACATTAATGCTGAATTTTCTAGATCTGTTGGTTTCTTTTCCAGCGCCTTTACTACTAGCGATCATGCTATATGAAGTCAAAGCCGTCTGGTTCAAAAAGTTATCACAGACTATTCTGTATATTCCGCATTTTATCTCATGGGTCATTATTGGAGGCATTGTGTATCAAGTATTCGGTACGCAATCAGGATTCGTTAATAATATGTGGATGGCTCTTGGATTTCAGCCGATTCCTTTTCTAACTGATCCGAATTATTGGTTGGTGACATATCTGCTAACTGGTGTATGGCAAAGTGCAGGTTGGGGAACGATTCTCTATCTAGCTGCATTAACAGGTATCAACAAAGAACTATATGAAGCCGCAGATATGGATGGAGCAGGACGACTGAAGCGTATCTGGCATATTACATTGCCTGGTCTGAAAACAACGATTATTACACTGCTGATTATCAATCTCGGTAATATGGTCACGATCGGATTTGAACGTCCATTTGTGATTGGTAATGTAGCGGTACAAGATTACTCGGATGTACTGAGTACCTTTGTATATCGGATCGGTCTAGAATCAGGGCAATACACATTAGCAACAGTCGTTGGTCTTTTTCAGGCAGTCGTGGGCTTGATATTTGTACTTGGTGCGAACTATGCGTCTAAGAAATCGACAGGAGAGGGGATACTTTAATGGATAAATTAGCGGATATTAGCAAAACAACAGCCGTCAAAGCCAAGCCAGCTAGCAGTAAAGGCGATCGGATTTTTGATATCGTCAATATTACGTTACTGAGTATCGTTGTACTCGTCTGTCTGGTTCCTTTTATTCATATTCTGGCGATCTCACTAAGTTCAGCACGTCCGATTATGTCGGGTGAAGTTTCTCTTTTTCCAGTCGAATGGACGGTAGAAGCCTACGTCAAAGTATTTAGCGATATGTCGATGATTCGGTCACTTGGATTCACCGTTATGCTGACAGTCATTTTTACTATTTTATGTATGGCAATGACGATTGCCGCAGGGTATCCATTATCCAAGTCTAATCTTAAAGGACGCGGATTCTTTATGGTATTGATTATTATTACGATGTTTTTTAGTGGTGGTATTATTCCAGAGTATATTCTGGTACGTAATCTACATTTACTAGATACGATGTGGGCATTGATTTTACCCGGATTGATTAGCCCCTTTTATCTGATTATTATGATTTCCTTTTTCCGCAATATTCCCGAAAGTCTAGAAGAAGCGGCTGAAATAGATGGAAGCAGTCACTTTTATACATTATGGCGGATCATTTTACCGTTGTCTTTGCCAGTGATCGCAACATTAAGCCTTTTCTATGCAGTCGGACGCTGGAATGGATTTATGGATACGCTCATGTATATTAACAGCCCGGAATTATATCCATTACAGCTCAAATTATATCAATTGATCCAAAATAATATGGCAAGCGAATTGATGCGTAATGAAGTGGTTGGTTCAGCACAAATGATGCCTGAAAGTCTCAAAGCCGCCAGTGTTATTTTTGCCACACTTCCGATTCTGATCGTGTATCCGTGGTTGCAACGTTACTTTGTTAGTGGAGTGATGTTAGGGGCGGTCAAAGGTTAAAGCTATTGCACATCTAGAAGGATCATGAAAGGAGTCTATATGCTTACATCCAAAGGAGAATATTCATTTTCAACATGCTGGAATATTAAGCGTCATTCTAGCGGAGCAGAGATGATCGCAGAGATTCAAGAGCTTGGATTTCAGCAAGTGGAACTCAACTATAATGTGACTACTGAGATGCTAAAAACGATTGAACCGATGATTGAACGTGGCATGATCGGTATATCCAGTGTGCATAATACATTTCCTCACACACCTGATCCTGATTATGGCACTGATTCGGTATTGCTAGGCTTTGATGATGAAGTGAAACGGCAAAAGGCGATAGATCTACTGGTGGGTTCAGCTGAGTATGCTCATCGTTATGGAGCCAAAGCTGTGGTCGTTCATCCCGGAGAGATTCCTTTTGCAAACAATATAGATGAGACATTAAAAGGCATTTATCACGAACAAGGCAAAGACTCACTTGCTTATCAACAGCTATGGTCTGAAATGATCGAGCGTCGGGAAAGTCTATCCGAGCATTATTTAGAGCGTATTCAGCACAGTCTGGAAGAGGTATGTGACCGTGTATTATCCAAAGGATACAATGTGGCTTTTGGGATTGAAACACGTTCACGTTGCTATCAGATGCCTACCTTAGCTGAAGCAAAAA
Organism: Paenibacillus nuruki; assembly: GCF_001721045.1. Classification (GTDB taxonomy): domain Bacteria; phylum Bacillota; class Bacilli; order Paenibacillales; family Paenibacillaceae; genus Saccharibacillus; species Saccharibacillus nuruki. Next base: position 20,578 of record NZ_MDER01000044.1, read on the forward strand.
AAGTACGTGAACGGATGAAAGGTGCACCTGTCTATCTCTGGTACGATATCGGTCACGGGATGATGATGGATCGCATGGGCTTGTATCAGAATGCCGAAGAAGCCAACGCTATGAAAGACGATATTATCGGTGTGCATATTCATGAAACGTTAGGCTTATCCGATCATTGGTGCCCTTATATTCATAGTAAAGACATGACTTTTTTCGATCGCTTTCTCGATATTATCGATGCAGCGCCTGTCAAAGTATATGAACTAAAAGCCGCTTGTCAGCCGGAAGAGATTGAAGCCAGTCATCAGCTTTTAATCTCCAAAATTCAAGAGCGTCATCATAAATAAAACAGGATACCACAATACGAAATAGATCATACACAGACAAATCGATATCAAGTAGAAAAGCAAGGAGGACATTGCTATGGCTGTCAGCAGGCAACTGGTAAGCATCAATGATCAATGGGTAGAAGAAGGTCTGGCGGGACAGATTCTCGATCGGAATCATCGATCTTTTGGAGGCGTGGTTGATCGTGAAAATGGGATCGCTTGGCCTAACCATCATGCAGGAACACCTGTCTGGATGTCGGTATGGGGAGCCGCATTAGTAAATCCTGATTCGGCTTATTACCATCATGAAGAGGTGCTCGAACGGCTAGAATATGCAGCCCAGTATATGCTTTCTTTTCAACATGAAGATGGGTCCATCTCTCCGGGGTGGACTAATTTTCATTCACCTCCAGATACAGCGTTTGTGGTGGTCGGTTATTCGCAGTTGTATCTACTATTAGAACAAGATGATTGGAGTAAAAATGCTCCTGTCGCTAGTCGGATATTGTTATTTCTCAAGCAAACGATTCCGGTGATGTTAACAGGAGGTTGTCATACACCTAATCATCGCTGGGTGTTGTCGGCGGCACTTAGTTATCTGTATCAATTATTCGGTGATTCTCGATTACTCACACGGGCAGAACAATGGTTGGCAGAAGGAATCGATGCGACTCCAGATGGAGAATGGACTGAGCGTAGTAACGGTATTTACAATGCAGTTAGTGATGTGATGTTAATCCATACCGCACGTATATTATCCAAGCCTGAATATCTACAACCTGTGCGTGCTAATCTGAATATGATGATCTATTTGATTCATCCTTCTGGCGAGATTGTCACCGATTATTCAGGTCGGCAAGATTTCGGGCAGACCTTTACATTAGACAATTATCTGCTTGCTTATTATCTGATGACTCCCATCGACCACAATGCTCAATTTGCAACGATGACAGAATTAGCTGAACAAGCATTGTGTACGACCACTGTGCGTCCACCGAGTAGTGCTAACAATCCACTTGTCGGCATGTTGTTGTATCCACATGAAGGGGAGACAGTCATCGCTACCGCTTTGCCCACCCATTATCGCCAAATGATTAATGGTTCATTTGATCGTGACTCGTATATCCAGCAGATTGCAGAAGTAGGCTATTCGCAGATTCAATATAGTCGACCTCATTTGGATTTTGGCGCGCCTGTCATGCGTATTCGTGAAGAAAAGACAAGCGTAACGATGATGGCAGAAACGTCTTCATTCCTAGCGATTAGACATGGACATGTACGACTATTAGGTGTACAGATTGCTTCTTATTTTGGGCCGGGCTTTGTACCGATGCAGACGTTAACCGAAACGACTGAGGGGTTCACCATGACAGCGACGTATGAAAAGGGTTACAATAGTTGTGTACCCGAGCATGAATTACCTGCTTCTGCACAAGCAACAGTGAGTCCATGGTATTTGCTTCCTCATCAACACCGTATTGCTACCCATACGCAGACTTATCAACTGGAAGTGCGTATGACCGAATTGGAAAATGGATATGATCTACATATCATCTCTAATGAGCCTGCCGATGTAATGACACAGCTATCATTTGTTTTTGACCAGCAAGCGATTATTACAGCAGTCGATGGACACTTAGAGCAGATACACCCTTTTTCCCAATTATGGTCAGCAGGAACAGTCGTTGTACAGCAAGGAAATGACCGAATAGAATTAACAGGTGGTTGTCTGGAACATACGGCTCTAAGTGTGCGAGAAGCGCATTATCCGCAAGATTGTCAGACGCTACTTGTGAATGTAATGACTCCTTTTGAACACAGAATAGGGATTCGTCTCTTATCCGGTACGGATGTATGATTTTAGCGATCTGCATCTACAACTATGTCGAATAAAGAGGTGATTGATTTGCGTAATCAAAAGTATACGTATACCGCTCCACCGAATGGGTTTCCTGAATGGAACCGCAATCCTGGCATTTTCCGTCTGAACCGTCTAGATGCTCATGCTTCTGTGATTCCGTATGATTCGGTAGAGCAGACATTAAATGGAGAGATCGCAGATTCACCATATTACCAATCCTTAAATGGAACATGGCAATTCGCATGGGCTGAAAATCCAGATCAGCGTATTGTTGATTTTTATACAAAAGAGTATGACACCAGTACATGGAAAACGATCCCTGTACCTGCGCACTGGCAAATGCATGGTTATGATGCTCCTCACTATACCAATGTGCGCTATCCATGGGATGGACATGAAGATATCCAACCACCAGAAGCACCAACCAAATTCAACCCTGTAGGCTCGTATGTACGCACGTTTTCTGTGCCTCAAGAGTGGCAGGATAAAGGTTCAGTCTATATTCATTTTGCAGGTGTAGAATCTGCTTTTTATATCTGGGTGAATGGCGATTTAGTTGGTTATAGCGAAGATTCGTTTACACCCGCAGAATTCGATCTAACTCCTTATTTGCAAGCCGGCGAAAATAAATTAGCTGTCGAAGTCTATCGCTGGAGTGATGCGAGCTGGTTAGAAGATCAAGATTTCTGGCGCTTGAGCGGTATTTTTAGAGATGTCTATCTGTACGCATTACCGGATACCCATATTCAAGACTTTTTTGTACATACTGATCTGGATGCACAGATTCAGGACGCACAATTAACGGTCGATCTTACATTACATCATTCCGGCTCGGCACTAGCTCGTCCTGATCCGACAGACAGTCTACGATTTACCGATGTAGCCAAAGAATCCTATAGCGTACATGCCCAATTATACGATGCAGACCGCAATCCTCTTTGGGATCTTCCTTTAAGTAGCCCGGTTTCATTTCCTTTTAATGCAACTGAAGGATTAGAAGGTGGGGATATTCATCGGACACAGATTCAGTTGTCTACCGAGGTGATCAATCCTTTGAAATGGAGTGCAGAAGCACCTCATCTGTATCATCTGGTACTTACGCTGAAAGATGCACAAGGTCATATTATTCAGCATACCGGCTGTCAGGTGGGCTTCCGTACCTTTGCGATTGAAGGCAATCTGATGAAGATCAATGGGAAAACAGTGGTATTCAAAGGGGTCAATCGTCATGAATTCAATGCAGTGACTGGACGCGCAATTACACGCAAAGATATGATCGCAGATATTCAACTGATGAAATCTTACAATATCAATGCAGTACGAACGTCTCATTATCCTAATCATCCACTCTGGTACGAACTATGTAATCAGTATGGATTGTATGTGATTGATGAAGTGAATCTGGAAAGTCATGGTGCATGGACTTATGGTCAAAAAGAATTGCTTAATACCGTTCCGGGCAGCAATCCAGATTGGACATATAATGTGCTAGACCGTACCAATTCGATGTTCCAACGGGACAAAAACCATCCTTCGATTGTGATCTGGTCGCTGGGTAATGAATCGTTCGGTGGCGATAATTTCTTGCATATGGCGGATTTTCTACGTAAAGCGGATCCATCACGGGTCGTGCATTATGAAGGGGTATTCCATTATCGCCCGTCTGAAGCGGCATCTGATATCGAAAGTCAGATGTATACCCATATTCGCGAGATCGAGAAATATGCTCAAAATCATCCAACCAAGCCATTTATCCTGTGTGAATACAGTCATGCGATGGGGAACTCTTGTGGTGGTTTAGCCGAATACTGGCAATTGTTCGACCGCTATGAAGTGTTGCAAGGTGGATTTATCTGGGATTGGATCGATCAAGCGATTCAGACGCAGACTGAAGATGGAAACACGTATTTGGCGTACGGTGGTGACTTTGGTGAAAGTCCGCATGATGGCAACTTCTGTGGTGATGGTCTGATCTTTGCTGATCGTACCGTATCTGCGAAGCTGGATGAAGTGAAGAAATGTTATGAACAGGTGAAATTCAACTGGCGATTAGGTAGTGATCATCCTGTCGATGAAGGGCTTGAATCGAATGCAGTGATTACGACCAAGCATTTATCTGCGGGTGAATCGGTGATTGAAGTCGAGCTAACGAATCAGTATTTGTTTACTTCATTAGAAGAGTTTGATTTTAAATGGATATTAACAGCAAACGGTCAACCTGTTGATCATGGTGTACTGAGCAATGTGATCTGTGCCCCGGGGCAGACCGTTACAGTCACATTACCAGAGTTGAAGCAGATTCCACGTGCGCCTGGAGTCGAGTATATTTTGACACTTTCTATCGTGCTTCGCACAGATCAATTGTGGGCGCAAGCCGGTCATGAAGTTGCCTTTTCTCAATTTACATTGCCTGTCGTATTGTCGTTCGGTTCTCATCATGATGCCGAATTGCATGAACCTGAGCCGATTAGCGAATCGAGCCTTGTCGCTGTACAACATGCAGGTATGATTATGATCAATGGTGAGGGGTTCTCGATTATTTTTGATTCGACCAATGGCGAAATGTTGTCTTATCAGATCAACAAAGTACAATTGTTAGCTCAAGCACCTGCTCCTCATTTCTGGCGTGCTGTAACAGATAATGATCGCGGGAATCATCTGGATCAGCGTAGTGAAGTATGGCGTAGTGCTTCAGATGAGCGAGAATTGGTTCATTTTGAAGTCGATCTTGCACGAGCACAAGATATCATTATTATCAAAGTGGAGTATCTACTACCGACAGCAGGGTATTCGCAATGTTTTGTCGAGTATCATATTTTTGCAGATGGACGGGTCGAAGTGACACAACGATTGAATCCGGGCAAAGATTTACCTGAGATTCCAGAGATCGGTATGTTGCTGATGATGGATGCTTCCTTTGACCAATTGTCTTGGTACGGGTTAGGTCCGCATGAGACGTATTGGGATCGAAAGTCTAGTGGTAAAGTCGGCATCTATACAGGAACAGTAGCCGAGCAAATGGCTCCGTACCTCAAACCACAGGAATGTGGAAATAAAGTAGATGTACGCTCAGCTACGATTACCAATAGCGATGGAGTGGGCTTACAGATTACAGGTCTACCTTTGATCGAATTGAATGTTCTTCCATACACACCGGCAGAACTGGAAGCTGCACCACATCATTACCAGTTACCTGTTAGCGGACATACAGTTGTGCGTATCAATGATAAGCAAACAGGTGTTGGCGGCGATGATAGCTGGGGTTCTGAACCGCATGAACAGTATCGTCTCTATGCGAATCGTTCGTATACGTATAGTTATGTAATGCAAGGAATTGTGAAATAAAACAAAGCGAAGAACCGTAAGCGAGTGATGACTCGTTTGCGGTTCTTTATCTTTTGGATCATCAAGTGAAAAGGGAGTTAGTCCACTAACCGCTTGTTCAAATGCTTGCGAAGTGATTCGGCAATCGCAGGTTCTGCTAATAATTGGCGCAGAGCCGGGGTATCACCACGTTCATCATACAGAATCCGATTACATTCTGCGATCGTACTTCCATTTCCTTCACGGCGAAGCATTTCAAATGTATCGCCTGCTTGAACGACTCCATTTTCCAATACGCGAAAATAAAATCCAGAATATCCAGTCTCACGCACACGCATAACCATTTCTTTACGTTCCAGATGAGCCGCTAATTTGAAGCAAGGCTGACGGGGCTGACTAACCTGTACGATAGCAGTTCCGATCCGGTACACATCTCCGATACATACGATATCTTCAGTCAATCCAGTGACGGTAAAGTTTTCGCCAAAAGCACCTGCTTCGAAAGGGCGCTTCATTTCGTCTGTCCACCAATTATAATGATCTTGTGAGTAGACACAAGCGGCTTTGTCTGGTCCACCATGATTTTTGAGATCGCCTTGACCATCTCCCTCGATGCCTTGCGAACTAATGGGTAATGATTCGGTAGAAGGGCGTTTGATAAATCCGGTATAGACCGATTTGTTATTCCATTCCACATTTACAGGTAATGCTGTGTTTAACGAACATAATTTTGGTAACATAGACGTAGTAGAATTTACCATAAGATGAGTTCCTCCAGATATGGGTTTGATTACAGATCATGTTATGGGTTCTATCATAATATAAGCGAATCAATTAAAACATCTCTTTCAACAAAACATCCTTTTCGTTAAGGTATCCCTCCGTATAGGGAAGAAAGGAAATCGCAGATGAAAATCAATCCAAAAACATTTCAAAAATGGCTCCCTCTGTTGCTCATCTGCTGGCTGATCACTCAGAGTATGACAGGTATTGCTTATGGTTCACAGCAAAAAGGATTTGTACTGGACGATGCAGGTCTGTTCAGCAGTAGTGAGATCGACAAGCTCAACACTGAACTGACCGGACAGGAATACCAGATGTATGTGAATACAGCAACAGGGATGGATGAAGCGCAGGGACTCGCGTATGCGAACCAGATTTATGATGGATCGAATTTGGGCAAAAATGATATCGTGCTTGTGATTACAACCAATCCGAATTATGTCCATCTGGTCTTTCAAAATGCAGTACTGGCTAACAAAATCGCAAATAGCAACGAGCGCACGGTACAAGGAGTAACCGATAACAAATTTGTTCCATCTGCACAAGATGGCGATATTGTAGGCGGTGTACTAGCTGTTAATCGATATATCAATCATGTGCCGTTAACGACCGTCATTTCGCAAAAGTTAGCACAAGTTGGTCTGAACTGGGGTTCGGCGATTGCCTTATTGATCGGTGGGATTGCGCTCATCTGGTTTGTGATCTGGTTGATGATTCGATTGAACAAAGTCAGCAAGCTCAAAGTTCGCCGTCAACAAGTACAAGTGCATCATGATCAGATCGCTACATCACTTAACAGCTTGATTGTATCTGATTTATTTAAAGAATTAGAAATGGGCTTTGTGACTGGACAGACCAAAGAAATGATTGAACAGTTACAGTCTCAATTAATGAAAGAACATGCTCGTATTGCCGATTCTCAGCAAAAAATAGATGCTATTCGCCTGTCGATCGGTGCTGTCAAAAAATCTGCTAGCGATCTGACCATCATTGAACAAGAACAGACGCAGTGGGCAACCGATATGGCAAATGTGCAAAAACATCATCAAGAAATGGATGAGTTATCACGCACGGTACGTGGGATGGTGGAAGCGTCCAAAGCTAATCTGGAGCAAGTGAAAAATACAGTGGCTACGCTTGAAAAGCAATACAACTATCCACTGACAGCGATGAAAGATCGAATCACTACGATTGAGCATATTTTGCAAGAAGCCGATCAATTGGATGAATTTGATTTTATGAAAGCCAAAGAACCAGCCGAACGTGCCAATCAATTGCTTGATGTGCTTGTAGAAGATATCCGTCTGTATGGGGAATGGGTACAACGCAGTCAACGGTATACAGCAGAGATCAATAATACAGAACAGGAGTTGCGTCCAGTCGTTGAGCGAGAACATCTCAAGTTAACAATAGACGATCCTTTCCGTATATTAGAACATGCACGCACAGAAGAGATTCGATTAGTTCAATTGTTGGCAGGTGGGAATGTAGACTTGATTCGTCAAAGTATGGAAATGATCGAACAAGATATTGCGGCGGCTCGTCAGGTTGTCAGTGATCTCATTAACTTCCGGGATGAATCGAAGAAAACATTAACGATGGCGCAACAACAAATGGCTGATTTCCGCAATATGCCTGAAATGTATAATCAAGAAGTGAGCCGTCTACAAGCAGAATATGCAGGAGTACATCTCAGAGAACAAGGCGCACGTTATCAGGAAATTCAGAAGATGCAAGGTGAGGTTAATCTATTTACTCCACAAATCGTAGATGCTCTGCATGATGAAGTACAACAGTATCGTCAAGCATATACATGGAGTGAGCAAGTCAGAAATGCATTGTCTCGGATGCAACAATTGCGAACTGAGATTATGAGTTACAAAGATCAACTAGATAATCAGAAGCAAAGCGAAAATCAACGCTTAGACAAGCTACGCGAAGATTATCGTCGTGCCAATGAACAGCAGGCAGCGATTAGCGTTAATCCTGACGATACACAGCAAGTGCAAGCACATAGCTATCAAGCACTTGAACAAGCAGAGCAGATTCTAAGCGGTACACTACTCAATATGGTTAACGTCAAAGAAGTTATGGATACAGCGGAAAGAGAGACAGTTGCTTTTGTTCAGCGTGTAGAAGAGTTGACCCAACAACGTCAAGAAGCGATCGAAGCGATCGAAGGATTACTGCAAGAACATCGCAATTTGTCTGCTCGTTATTTTACAACAGCGATCACAACTCATGTGCCTGTTTTGCATCGACTGGTCGAAGAATTGCAACAATTGGTGAATCAGGGATACTTTGTACAAGCACAGCAAAAAGCGCAAGAAGGTGCAGGAATACTGCAATTTATAGCACTGGAATATAAAGCGCTCTATGATCAGGAACAAGAACGCAAGCGTCGTCAGCGTTCATCGGGTGGCGGTTCAGGAGGTTCATCATCAGGTGGAGGCAGTCGCTCTTCGAGTAGTTCCAGTTGGAGTGGAGGGAGTAGCCGTTCATCCGGTTCTTCCAAATGGTGAAAATTCTGTTCATTCATTGTATATTTTCTGAAAGCTATATTTGCAAACATGTCATAAGGAAGACTATGATACATGTAGATATTGAACATGTAGGCAAACGTATAAATATAAGGAGGTAGAACAATGGATCAGCAGTCTTCAGATCAAGCGGGACAATCAGCATCATCCAAACCGCTACAAGTCGAAAGTAAATATGTTAGAGAAACACGTTGCTTCAAAACATCCCGTGTATTTCCAACTGATGTCAACAATCACAATACATTATTCGGTGGAAAATTGATGTCGTATATAGATGATATTGCTTCAATTACCGCTTCCAAATTATGTCGTGTCGATACTGTTACCGCTTCTACCGATTCGGTCGATTTTCTGTATCCGATCAACCCAACCGATTCAGTGACATTAGAATCGTTTGTGACATGGACAGGACGTAGTTCGATGGAGATTTTTGTGAAAGTGATACGCGAAGACCTCAAAACAGGTGAGAAACGAATTGCAGCGACTGCCTTTCTTACCTTTGTAGCGATCGGGGAAGATAATCATAAAGTGCAAGTGCCGACAGTCATTCCTGAGACGGAAGAAGAGAAGAAATTGCACGAAACCGCTCCTTCACGAGCAGCCATGCGCCGTCAACGGAGAGAAGAAAGTAAAGAATTTGCTGATTACCTCACCACTGAATATCCGTGGGAATAACAAAAAGCGAGTACACTCTAGATCAAATAGAGGATGCTCGCTTTTTCTTTATGATTATTGATAACAATAATAATACTTCTAAATTCTGCTTAAGGCTTGCTAGAATACTACTCTTTTTGCTCCGTTTTACGAGCTTTCCAACGCCACATCATTTCTCCAAATACATATCCACATAGCAGAAATAAAGGAACCGTATCTGTAATTTCTTCAAGAATACTGTGAAAAGTCAGTACAAAACGATGATCTATATAATGCATGGCGATCATGCCGAGAGATGTTGTCCCACCGTAGCCTAATACACCTTCGCTCCATATAAATTGATACTTGCTCATCATGACCTCCACATTAGTAACGGTATTAGAATCAACGTATGATCATACCCATATCTATCCGAACATGACAACTATTTCTAAATAATAGCGTATTCATAAAAGAGTCGCAAGACTATTTCTTGCGAATTTCATTTTAGTTTTACAAAGGTAACAAGTCTTGTCTTTTGGCGATATGTTCACAATCTTTGCATACACCTACAAGACCTCCGTTATCATTCGCATAAAAAGTCAGATGTTTGACATCTTTTTTGCAATAAGAGCATTTCTGAAGTCGAGTGTTAGAAAAGGATTGTACTTGTTTGGGTTGATGTAAGTTTCGTACAGTTGCTAATTTGGGAGGAGTAGATACAGATGAAGAGGTATCTTTAGCTTGGATATCAGCAGAAGCAGAGGTACGTTGCTCTTCCTGGTTCAGATGCTTGCGTTCACGAAAAGCAGATAAATCTACAATATTAGGATGCGATGGATCTTGTTCAGTGGGTTCAGGCTGTGTTGTTGGCTCGGGCGGTAGTATAGGATCTGCCTGATGTATAGTGACCTTTTTTAAAGGAAAAACAATCCAGAGCACAACAGCAATAGCAACCACGGCAACAACAATAATGCCGGCTAATATCATCCATTCTGGTTGCATAGGAATTCACCTTCTTTTACACATATTTGGTAATAAAAAACAACAATTTGCACAAGGATTACCTTTTAATTCCTGTCTATCCCTTTTTTGTTACATTTAGTTTTGCTATAATTCGTCTCATAGGTAGAACGGTTCCAGATTCTGGCATCTCCACCGTGATATCTTACATATTACATGATGGTCGTAGAAAGTATAACTGCCACACGAGAGGGATGAAGATTGTGAAAAAGAAATTTAGAAGTTGGATGTCATTATGTCTACTAGCTACATTATGTGTATCGTTACTGAGTGCATGTGGTTCAGATGCCAAGGATAATGAGGCGAAAGATGGGAAAGTCACTTTGAAATTCTGGACGATTGCTCTTCAACCCACGTTCAATGATTATTTTAATGGACTAATATCAGAATACCAAAAAAGTCATCCTGGCGTAACTGTAGAATGGAGCGATTATCCATATGATGCCATCTCTAATAAGTTATTAACCGGAATTGCGAGTGGTAACGTACCGGATGTGGTCAATTTGAATACTGAATTTGCGAATCAAATGGCTTCTAAAGGTGCACTTGCTGATCTGGGTCAATGGATGAGCGATGATGAGAAAAAATCTTATTTTGATGGCATTTTCAATTCCACTGTATTTGATAACAAAGCATATGCTTTGCCATGGTATACAGGAACAGAAGTGTTATTTATGAACACTCGTCTGGTGAAGCAAGCAGGGCTTGATCCTACCAATCCACCGAAAACGCGTGATGAGCTGAATGAATGGTCTCGTGAGATCAAAGCCAAAACAGGAGCAACAGGGTATGCAACTACATTTGCAGCTAGAATGTTCCCGGTTGAAGGAATCTCTATTTTGAATGACGACAAGACAGCAGCAGCTTTTAATACACCAGCTACGATTGCATTAATCCAGAAAATGCAGGGATTGATTCAAGAAGGCGTACTGGTGAAAGAAGACGCTAACTTTGATAAACAGATTCAATATTATTCTAGCGAACAGACTGCTTTTGAAATTGCAGGACCTACTTTTATTAATTTTATCAAAACATCTGCACCAGATGTATATAAAAATACAATTGCGGTTCCACTGCCTACAGGTAAAGCCGATGTGCGTTTGTCGAACACGATGAATGTCGTGGTACCACTCAAATCGGCTAATGCTGAACAAGCGGCTGAATTTGCGAAATTTTTGACCAATGCGACGAACCAGACAGCATTTGCCAAAGCAGCTAATACATTGCCAAGTACTAAAGAATCGATCAAAGATTCCTTTTTCACTGAAAATGATGGCACATTGGAATCCGAAGCCAAAGTAGTATCCGCAGAAAGCTTAGATAAAGCAGTAGATTATATGGTAGGTGTACCAAATGCAGGTGATGTGAACTCGGCGATTGCACGTCAATTGCAAGAAATCTTTATGAATGGCAAAGACCCTCAACAAGGATTGACAGAAGCCGAACAAGAAGTGAACCAAATTCTGTCGCAAAACTAAGGGGCACTCCAAGCAGATCAACAATCGAACCCAAGACGACCCTTTGAAGGCGGTGGACGAACATGAAGAAATGGATGAGAACAGAAACATTTGCTGCATGGGCATTTATGGCGCCCGGACTGCTGATTGTGGCTGTATTCGTGTTATGGCCAATTGTGTACGGACTTCCGTTGTCCTTGACCGATTATTCGGTCATTGGAGAAACGCACTATGTAGGTGTAGACAATTATGTAACAGCTTTTCAAGATAAAAGTTTCTTGGCTTCCCTATGGAACTCGATGGTCTATGTGTTGATTGTACCGATTATTCAGATTATTTCGATCTTAATGGCGATTCTGGTCAATAGCCGTATTCCATTGATCAAAGCATTTCGTGCCGCTTATTATATCCCTGTCGTCACCTCTATGGTGGCGGTAGCGTTGATGTGGAGCTGGTTGTTCAGTAGTAACGGTGTGATCAATTATGCGTTAATCCAGCTAGGTATTATTCAAGAACAAGTCGGCTGGTTGTCCAGCAGTAGCACCGCATTGTATGTAATTATGTTTATTACGATGTGGAAAGGGCTTGGCTATTATATGATGTTGTATCTAGCCGGGCTTCAATCGATTCCAACTGATCTCTACGAAGCATCCATGATTGATGGAGCAAGTCGCTGGCAGACCATTTACCGGATCACGATTCCTTTACTGCGCCCTCATATCTTATTCTGTACGTTGATCTCATTAATGGGCGCGATTCGTGTGTTTGATGAAGTGTTTGTTCTAACCAATGGTAAAGGTGGACCGGGTACAGCGACACTTACATCCAGTCTCTACATTTATCAAAAAGGGTTGGTGCAATTTAACTTTGGTTATGCCTCAGCACTAGGTCTAATCGTTAGTGTGATCGTAGGCATTTTGAGTATACTGGTGTTCCGTCTGAACAAGAAAGGCGGTGTGCAAACGTACTGATGAATAATCCAACGATAACAACCAAAACCGATTACAAAACACCCAGTCCGCAAGCACGTAAATGGAAAAAAGGGATTCGGTATACGATTACTTACGTGTTGTTGATTGCCTTAGCTTTATTTATGACAGGGCCTTTTCTCTGGTTACTCAGTGTATCGCTTATGCCCGGACGCAATGTGTTTTCTAATCCACCTGCCGTTTTTCCGACATTTATTAATTTCGGCAATTATGCGCAAGTGTGGAACTTTATGAACTTTCCCAAATACATTATGAATACGGTCATCATTACGGTGATGGGAGTTGTATTTAATATTATTTTGTCCTGTATGACGGCTTATCCATTAGCTGTATTCCGGTTTAAAGGTAGAGATATGGTCTTTACTTTGCTGATCGCAACGATGATTATTCCTTCATCAACAGCGATGATCGTGCATTATTTAACGATTCAATGGCTAAATTTAGGCAATACGTATCTGGGTGTAGTGCTACCTGCTGCTGTATCGGTATTTAATATTTTCCTGATGCGTCAGACCTTCTTGACGATTCCTACTGAAATTCGAGATTCCGGTAAAATGGACGGCGCATCCGAATTACGTATCTGGTGGCAATTAGTACTCCCACTCGTAAAGCCCGGTATTGCAGTCATTATGCTACTTGAAGTAATGGCATTCTGGAACAATTTCCTGTGGCCAATCGTTGTGCTAGATGATCCCGAAAAATATCCATTAGCATCAGCACTAACATATCTCAACGGACAATTTTCCTACAACTTCGGCTGGATCGCCGCCGGAACCATCATTTCCGTAATCCCTATTATCGTCGTCTTCCTGTTCACCCAACGCTACTACATGGAAGGCTTGGCAGGAGCCGTCAAAGGATAACAAAAGTAATACGCATTATAAATCGTTTTATATTTTACTGCCCCACCAAATAGAAAAATGCGAGTTTACTCTGAGCGAAGGGAACGATATCTTTACCAGCGACGACAAGCAAGATATCCTTCCCAAAGCGGTGTAACTTCAAAGGAGTCTATTCCAAATGACATTGGTGATTGTACCTTTAGACGAAAGACCTTGTAATTATAATTTCCCTTATGAACTGACACGAGGAACATCATATCAAGCTGTGCGTCCTCCGCAAGAATGGATGGGACGCAAGAAAATAGCCGCAGATACCGAACGGCTATGGACATGGACACAATTGGAATGTCAATCGGCTGACGGAGCAGTGATATCCCTAGATACACTATTGTACGGCGGGATTGTGCCTTCCCGTCTACATGAACTGGATGTGACCGAACTGACTTGTCGTTTGGATCGATTACGGATACTCAAAGAGCAGAATCCTGCACTTAAATTGTTCGCTTTTCAACTGATTATGCGTTGCCCACAGTACTCTTCCTCAGACGAAGAACCGGATTATTATGCTGATTGGGGACGAGAGATTTTTCGCAAAGGGTATCTAGAACATTATGCAGAAGAACATCCATTAACGACCGAAGAACAACAAGAACTGGACGATATCAACAGTCGCTTACCTCAAGAAGTGCTGGATGATTATCTAGGTCGTCGTGCGGTAAATCGGGAGATCAATCAATTAGCACTCGATTATGTAGAACAAGGTGTGATCGACTTTCTGATTTTCCCGCAAGATGATTCGGCTCCTTATGGATATACTGCTAGAGATCAGCAGGAGGTAAGGGCACGTATTCGAGCATTGCGTCTAGGCTTGCGTGTCTATATGTATCCGGGTGCAGATGAAGTTAGTTGTACATTGGTGGCTCGCATGATCAATCAGTTGAATCATACTATTCCTCGGGTCTATGTGCGTTTTAGCTCGGTAAATGGAGCTTTGATTATTCCTGCGTATGAAGATCGGCGACTGTATGAAACGTTAAAATATCAGATTATTGCGGCAGGCGGTATGGTTGCTTCTGATGAACAAAGTGCGGATATCTTATTACTGCTCAATACCGCAGGTGAAAAAATGGGTGAAGCCGTCTATCAAGGATCACCGTCTGCTAATTATGATACTGAACGGACAACCGTAGAGTTAGTAGAGTATGCAGGCTACATATTGGATCGTCAGCCGGATGCGGTAGTGGCTATTGGAGATATTGCCTATGCTAACGGTGGTGATCTTGAATTGCTGGATTTACTTCGTCAGCGAGGCATTTTGTATCAACTGGCAGGCTATGCAGGCTGGAATACCAGTTCGAATACATTAGGAACGGTTATTGCACAATCGATGATCTATCAACAATATGGAGCCACTCCAGAGCATATGAATTTTCTAGCGCTACGTTATGTGGAAGACCTAGGCTATGATTCTGTTGTACGTAAATATTTAAGCAATGGGCCGATTCAAGAATTGGGTCTGGATAAATTTCAGTTAGATGGAGAACGTGGATATGTGGCTGAGATGGTACGTAGTCATTTGGAGCAATTTATAGAGCAACATTTACAAGAAAATGGTGTGCAGATCGATATTCAAGATTGCTATATGCCGTGGAATCGGATGTTTGAAGTGGGGTTATCGATTCGAGCCCATCTATCGTTAAAAGATCACAAAGGAGAACAACAATGACAGAACAAATAAAACAAACAGATGTGGTAGTAATCGGTGGCGGTCTAGGAGGCTGTATGGCAGCTCTTGCCGCTGCGAAGCAAGGATTGACTGTAACCTTAACAGAACCGACAGACTGGTTAGGTGGACAGCTTACATCACAAGCTGTTCCGCCCGATGAACATCGCTGGATAGAACGTACAGGAGCAACCGCTACATTTCGTGAATTTCGTGAACGGGTACGCGACTATTATCGTCGGAATTATCCGTTAACAGAGGAAGCACGTAATAACCCAATTTTGAATCCGGGCAATGGATGGGTGAGTCGATTAGCGCATGAACCTAAGATTGCACTAGATGTATTACAAGAAATGATGTCGCCGTATATCCATACTCAGCGTATCCAAGTGCTATATCATACGGTGCCTGTTGAAGTAGCAACAGAGTATGATCGTATTGTATCGGTTACGGTTAGTCATACCCAAGTAACCGGATCAGTCGGTCAATATACACAGTTAATCGGTCAATATTATCTGGATGCTACAGAAGAAGGAGATCTTCTAGAGCAGTCTGGAACAGAGTATGTCAGCGGAGCAGAAGCGAAGTCAGATACCGATGAACCGCATGCGCTAGAACACGCTGATCCGCTAGATATGCAGTCGATCACTCATGTAGCCGCTGTGGATTATGTGGAAGGAGCAGATTTCACGATTGAAAAGCCAGCAGAATATGAGTACTGGCGTGAATATATGCCTTCTTTTTCCCGTTTCCCTATCTTAAGCTGGTATGCTTCTGATGCAAACGATACAACCAAGTTAAAAGAGTTCACGTTGTTCCCTAACGATCAAGGTGTGACTTCATTATGGGATTATCGCCGTATTATCGATCCAGCTATTTGGGAAGAACCCCTTCGTTCACAGATTCAAGAAGTCAGTCTACTCAATTGGGCGCAAAATGATTATTATGCAGGAGCAGTGACAGGTGTACCGATCTATGAACGTACGCAAAATCTAGAAAGTGCCCGCCAGCTTACTTTTTCATTAGTATACTGGTTGCAGACAGAAGCGCCACGTCTAGATGGTGGTAAAGGCTTCCCGGGTATTCGTTTGCGTGGAGATATTCTAGGGACAGCAGATGGGCTTGCCAAAGCGCCATACATTCGCGAGTCTCGCCGTATCAAAGCGCTATACACGATTACCGAACATGATGTGAGTAAAGAGTTACGCGGGGCTGAAGGAATCAAGCGATATGAAGATAGTGTGGGTGTAGGAAGTTATTCACTTGATCTACATCCAACAGTCAAAACACATCGTACATTTTATATTCCTAACTATCCTTTTGAGATTCCGTTGGGATCATTAATTCCTGTGCGTATGACTAATCTTTTACCTGCTTGCAAAAATATTGGCATGACTCAGATTGCTGGCGGTTGCTATCGTCTGCATCCTGTCGAATGGAATATTGGAGAATCCGCAGGTTATTTAGCTGCATACGCGATCCAACAGGGCATTACACCACGTGAAGTCTACGAATCAACAGAACATGTCAGTCGTTATCAAGAGATGTTGATAGACGCAGGTGTTGTTCTGCACTGGCCTGAGGATGTAGAACAAGAAGTATTGAACCCCCAGTAAAACGTCGTTATGTCTTTGTAAATGATGAATAGATTAAATAGCCTTTTGTCCATATCATTGGACAGAAGGCTATTTTTGAATACTGAATATAATACGATAGCGTGAAAGATCATCACCATGATCATGATTGAATCTGAAGATCATTCTGCTAATCCTGTTGTCACCAGTTCTAACAATTCAGTTCGTAATGTCTGCATAGCATCTTCATAAGGCATGCGTAGATATTTACTCAGATGCTTCATGTCTTCTTCGTAATAGTGAAGTAGCTCTAACATAGCCGCTTGATCACCATGTTGTTGAACCATGTGTAATAGATTTACGAACTGATCTTCTGAGAGAGATACTGCAAGCTTTTGCGCTTCCATCGGTTCACCGCCTGTTGACTGATTTGTAGTTGCTCTGCTAATTGCGCTTCGGTCTGCTGATCTAGGTATAATCCTCGAATAATTTGTTTTCCCTGAGCAAAAGGTAACGAATCAATCAGTTCTTGAACCGCTATCAGACTATCAAATTCTTCTGCTGGAAAAGAGTGATACTCATTGGTTTCTAACCATGTATGGATCGACAGCTGCTCCGAACGAGCACGTACTTTATTCCGATACTGGATACGCCAGGCGATCTGTTTGAGCTGTTTACGATAATGCTCGGATAATGAAAGAATCTGTGGCATCATGATTTCTCCTTTATAACGTTTTCCTTATTTTGTTACTTAAGGGAACTTATGTTCTTATTTTATAATAAAAAAGAAATGATGAGGTTGGAGATACGGTTAATTTATAGCGATTTATCAGCTGATTTATAGCGAGGAAAAAGATGGACTTTTTGGAAGACCTTTAATTGACACTTGATCCCATCTATAGAAAGAGATAGTGTAGAGGTTGAATATCTATAGATCGTTAGTGACATACACGATTATTTTGGAGAAGAAAGGTGTTTTTGCATGTTATGCTTAAAATTCTAATGTTTATTTTTCTGATTCAGATTGTATATGTAACGGCATATACGTTAAGAACGATCCTTACACTTAAAGGACAAAAATATATAGCATCGGCGATCAGTATTGTTGAAGTCGTTATCTATGTTATGGGGCTTAATCTGGTTCTCAAATATCTCGATCAACCGCTAAGTCTAACGGTATATGCGATTGGATATGGACTCGGTATCCTGCTCGGTTCTTGGATTGAGGAAAAGATTGCTCTTGGTTATATCACCGTCAAAGTAATCAGCGATGTACCGAATCAACGTCTAGCCGAAGTGTTGCGAGACAAAGGATATGGTGTCACTTCATGGCTTGGACAAGGACGAGATGGTGACCGAATCGTGATGGAGATTCTAGCCAAACGCAAAAATCAGGACAGTCTGTATAAGACCATCCTGTCTGTCGATCCCAAAGCTTTTGTAATTATGGTGGAGCCGCGCGAATTCCATGGTGGCTTCTGGACGAAGGCAATTAAACGCTAATTGAAACCTGTCGATCGTGTAGAAAATCTTTCGCAATCAGACGCCCTTTATCTATGCCCTTCAATGATGAATTGTTTATAACCTATTCAGTGGTTTAAATAATGATTGAAGCAAATAAGAGGAGGGCTTTTGATATGCAAACGAATATTCCAACAAAAAAGCTAAATGATGGACTGGATATTCCAGCGATCGGGCTGGGTACTTACTCGCTTAATGGTCACAAAGGTGTGGAATCGATCAAGCAGGGGATTGAAGTGGGTTATCGGCTGATTGATTCTGCTTTTAATTATGAAAATGAAGGTGCTGTGGGTAAAGCGGTACGTGAAAGCTCAGTCCCTCGTGATCAGTTACGTGTCTGCTCGAAATTACCAGGACGGCATCATGCGTATGACGAAGCATTAGTCACCATTGAAGAATCACTACTTCGTACCGGACTGGATTATTTTGATCTTTATATTATTCACTGGCCGAATCCGAAAGTAGATAAATATGTAGAAGCATGGCAAGCGATGATTGAAGCACAAAAACGCGGTTATGTCCGTTCGATCGGCGTTAGTAATTTCTTGCCAGAACATCTGGAACGGATTATCGCTGAAACTGGTGTAGCACCCGTGCTGAATCAAGTAGAATTGCATCCGTATTTCGAACAGACAGAACAGCGTGCTGCAAATGATAAACATCAAATCATCACTGAATCATGGAGTCCGCTTGGTCGTGGGCGCGGAGAAAGTGTGCTTGAAGATGCAGGTATCAAAGAAATCGCAACCGCTTATGGCAAAACACCGACTCAAGTGATTCTACGCTGGCATACCCAGCTAGGTGCTGTACCTATTCCGAAAGCTGGCTCACTAGAGCATCAACAGGAAAACTTGAACATTTTTGATTTTGAGTTAAATGAAGAGCAAATGCGTACCATTTCAGCATTCAGTAAAGACAACAAACGTCTGTGGGATCAAGATCCAGCAGAGTACGAAGAATTTTAAACAAAGCACATCTTGAAGTACAGTTCACTACTATACAACCAACGTAAAAGATACAAAAAAGGCATCCTTAATGGATGTCTTTTTTTGGTTTAAGCTGTCTATAAGTATTTAAAGTATCTCTTATAATAACAAGTGCACATGGCGTTTCAACCACTCTACATAACTTTGCTCACGTGCTATCGCTTTGGTCAGTACGAGATAATGTCCGAGATGAGGATGATCGAAATGCATAGCACCAGATGTATTTTCCTCGCCGAATAAAGGAATGAGTTGCTCATATTCCTGTTTTAAATGAACCAGCTTCTCTTGGCGCTGTTGTAGTTGATTTTCAAATAATATGCGTGCTTCTTCTTGTGATAACGTATGGATAAAATACATTTTCAACATAAACGCATCTTTCTCTGTTTCAGGCAACGGTTCTGGCGATAATGCCCATTCTAGCAGTTCTTTTCGTCCAGCTTCAGTGATCGTATACATTTTTTTTTCTAACTTTTCCCCTTGAATCTGAGTACGAAAATGAAGCAAACCTTCGTCCACCAACTTGCGAAGCTCTGGATAAATCTGACTATGTTTGGCACTCCAGAATTGACCAATTTCTTTTTTAAATTGACTGGTGATATCATAGCCACTGTATTCTTGACGATACAATAAACCTAGAATCGCATATTTCAATACTCGCACGATCATAATCCCCTTTAAATATAGATTTGTGTATATTTGACCATAGCATATCAAGATGTTAAAATAAACATGTTGATATTTACATGTTTTATAAAACAGTTTGCAAGACAGAGTGAATGATATTTGAATTCAAATTCTAGAAAGCAGGTGCTGTATAATGGAAAACTTTGTAGGAAGTCATATGATTTATACGTATGAGAACGGCTGGGAGTATGAGATTTATATCAAAAATGATCATACTATCGATTATCGTATTCATAGCGGTATGGTGGCTGGACGTTGGGTTCGCGATCAAGAAGTCGATTTGGTGAAATTAACAGAAGGTGTATACAAAGTAGCTTGGACAGAACCAACAGGTACAGACGTAGCGCTGAACTTTATGCCTCTTGAAAAACGAATGCATGGTATTATTTTCTTCCCTAAATGGGTACACGAACATCCAGAAATCACAGTATGTTACCAGAATGATCATATCGCTTTGATGGAAGAATCTCGTGAAAAATACGAAACATATCCTAAATATGTTGTCCCTGAATTTGCCGATATTACATTTATTGAAAATGCAGGCGTAGACAATCAAAACGTAGTTGCACAAGCACCTTATCCAGGTATGACCGATGATATTCGTGCAGGTAAAATAAAATAAATAATGATTTCATATACATCATAACAACATCATATAGCATTCATCTGAATGACCAAAAAGGAACGTCTTTGAGACGCTCCTTTTTTTATTTGTCTACTATTCTATTAGGCTTGGTGGTCTGCATCATTAGTTAAAGCGATAGCTGATTCACGTTCAATTACACGACCAGGTACAAGTGCACGTCCGAAAGTGTAATACGGATTACTTACTTTTTTCAAAATGGACTGTACGGCTAACTTTGCCATGCGTTCGATATCGACTTCAACAGTCGTGAGTGGCGGCCGGGTTAATGTGGCATAGATATCATTATCAAAGCCGGTCACAGAATAATCTTGAGGCACATGGTAACCCAAGTCCTGCAATTTGTTAATTAGATTATGCGCGACCTGATCGCAGTTACAGACAAACGCACTTGGCATAGGATCAGGTAACTGAATATCAATATAAACACCATCTTCATCACGGTCATTCAATATCCATTGTTGTTGCAAAGGGATTCGATGTTCCAACAACGATTTGTAATATCCTAGAAAACGGTCTTGAATACTACTGGTCGAGTGTAAAGTACCGACATACGCAATATCCCGATGACCCCCTCGAATCAACAAGTTCGTTAATTCATACGCACCGTAAAAGTTATCGGTAACCACAGCATCCATTTCTACATGCTCATCATAGAAGTCGAGAAAGATTTTGGGTAATTGCATTTCTTGCATAGCTTCAATATAGGGCTTGCCGATCTGCCCCAAAATAATCAACCCATCTATCTTTTGTTCATAATACAATCTTGGCAATGTAAGCATCGATTCTTCATGTTCGCCTAAAGTGGTCATAATGCCATAATAGCCACCTTGTTCAAGGATCTTTGCAATGTATTTGTAGATACGAAAATAAAAGGAATGATTGGTACCTGTAAATCGCTCAGGAATCATGACCCCGATATTGTAAGATAATCCATCTTTCATTGATTTGGCAGCTGTATTATAGCGGTAGCCCATTTCTTCAGCTACTTGTTTAATCTTTTCTTTGAGACTATCACTGACTCCGTCTTTATCTCCAAGCGCTTTGGATACGGTCACACTACTGATATTCAAGCGATCTGCGATATCCCTCATCGTTACTTTATGATTCATAGGTACGCCCTTTCATATTGATTTTGACTATTATTATATCAACAATACTATTATGTATGTACTTAATCGATAACTTTCATCGTATATCTATATACCATTTGAATGCACGATCATTGGGAATAGGCTAATATAAAATACATGATTATTGATAAGCAGGTGAACATATAGATGCAACTACAACCGATAAACGAGTTATTACGGCAAGCCATTACTGCTGAAGCTGAGTTAGATGATCGATACGTCAGCGAACGTCAAATTATTTATACGACCCTTCATCACCATCATATTGAGCGATTTCGCTTGAATGCGAATCATCAGACCTATATTTTTAAGCCGCTATCTTTACAACAACAATGTTATCAAGAACTTTGGACGTATACACATGTTATGCCCTTATTGCCTGACCTATACCCGCAACTACTAGCTTATTCGGCTACAGATAAATTATCTTTTTATTCAAAGGATGATCGACCGGCATGGATCATCTTAGAGGATGCAGGTACGCTCAATCATTTCCATACCGAGCAGACTTTGTTCTATATGATAGATCAAATGGTAAAATGGCATCGTATTCCTATATTATCGATTCCAGAATTGCCTGGGGATGGGCAAAAGCCGTCTATTCTAGTAATGACAGAGCAACTATTATCTCAATGGGGTACATTTGAAATATTCGTACAACAGCATATCAAGCCAAATAACAGTCAAACACGTTGGCTTCATAGGATGCCAGTGTTAAAGCAGACTATACAACAGCATTCGTGGACGATGTCAGAAGTATTATGTCATGGTGACCTTCATGCGGGTAATTATGGATATAACTTAGCAGGACGATGTATCATTTTGGATTGGGAACATTGTCATCGCAATACGCCTTTGTGGGATTTGTATCATTTAATTGATCTGTCGCATCCGTTGTTCCCGCGTGCTATGAATATCGATTTGCGCTTACAATTGTTGTCTTATTATTGGGAACAGCAAGTGAATCCTACGATATCTAAGTCACAGATGATACAGGAGTACGTTATATTTGCTATAGTCTTTTCCAGTTGGATGCTGTTATTAATCCAGCAAGACTTACAGCAAGATCAACCGATCTGGTCACATGAACAATTACGTCTTCAGCAGACAGAAGTATGGGATCATCTAGAACAATGTATACAGATGTGGCACTCCACAATTATAGATTATTCTACAAAAGAAAAATAATCAAAAAACCTCGATAGCTAACTAACAGCCACGAGGTTTTTTTGGTGCTTATATAAATAGGAGTCATTCTTTTTTTAGAATTTCAATGAGTATCCTTCTTTATCACGGAATTTGCCTAAAATAATAATGATGATATCAATAATGACCCAGACTCCGCCAAGACCCGCTGTAAATAACATCAAAAGCCCTGTTCCGACTTTACCTACATAAAAACGATGTATCCCTAAATATCCGAAGAAAATACATAACAATAAACTGACTAGATTGCTTTTACGACTATACATAGCGTTCCCTCCAAAGTGTGTTGCTTATGAGATTACATACGTATTCAAAGCGGTCAAGGTTCCTCTTTTCATCATTTAAAGGTATATTTAGAATATACACACTACAACACAATAGACGCAAATAACGAAAAATAATAGAGATTTCTTTGGAGGAATAGTATGCAAAAAGTTGGACTGCTTATGCGCAAAATTCAATTTAGTGAGAATCAAGGGCCACGTGTGTTTGCAGAACGATTACAAGCATTAGGACGAGAATTAGGCGTAGAGATCGTCTTTATTTCACCAGAGCGTCATGTGAGCGGATATGATTGGCTTCCCGGGTATGAACACGAGAAGAGTGATCTGGTGAACTACGATATTGTATTAGATCAGATCCATAAAGAACAGATTGAGCATGTTATTTATACGGTGTCTGGCTTTACGTATTTAAAAATGTTTTTGCCGAAAAGTGTACTGTTTCCACATAGTTTCCCTGATCCTGCGCTAACAGGATACGAGATGATGAAACCTTTTTATAATATGGTCGATAAAGCCGTAGTACAGACTCCTTTTCTCAAACGACAGTTAGCTTCACAATTCAATATTCATGATGTCGATGTGATTCCAATAGGATTTAGCGAAACGCTGGCAAACAAACATTTCGATCCTTCACAAGTGGTGGAAAATCGAATCTTGTGGATTGGACGAGATGAAGAAAATCGCCGTCCTGATCTGGTACTCAAGTATGCTCGTCAGAATCCAGACAAAGAAGTATTTATGGTATTTGGTGGCGAACGTTATCGTGAAAGTATGCAGAAATATGATATTCCATCCAATATTCACTTACGGTTTGCTTTATCGCAAGATGAGATTTTCCAATTGATGAATTCCAGTAAAGTGTATTGGAGCTGTTCTAAATTTGATACATTTGCGATGCCGCTTACTGAAGCATTAGCGATGGGCAAAATTGTAGTCAAACCAGAACATCCTTGTTATGACCATATTAGTTCGACCCATGCTTTTGCAGGGAATGAGCGCAATTGGTTTGAACTGGTGAATATGGCAGCAGCCTCTCCACGCCAATTTTCACAAGATAATCGGGATTATGCGTTTGACACGTTTTCCAGTTCGATTATGAAAGAAGGGTATCGTCAATTTTTCTCGGAATGGTTGAAATAAACACAGTAGCTTAGAATCTAAAGAAAACATAAGGACGTGGAACCGTTATGACAACATTACGCAAAGCGATTATAGATACCGATACTGCTGGTGATGACACGATCGCTATTTTGACAGCACTTCATCATTTTGATGTACAAGGCATTATGATGACAGGTGGGAATGTACAATTTGATCAGGAAGTGGAAAATGCACTCTATACGATTCAAGTCGCAGGTAAAGGTGGAGTAGACGGGCAAATTCCTGTCTACAAAGGTTGCGAGCGTCCACTAATGACGACATGGAATCAAGAACAGCATCGGACTGTAGAAGATGTACATGGTAGCGATGGCATGGGAGGAGCGAACTTCCCTCCAGCAATCCAACGTCCAGCGGATGGACATGCAGTTGATTTTCTTATCGAAAGTGTACATAAGTACCCTGGTGAAATCCATTTACTAGCGATTGCGCCACTAACCAATATTGCGATGGCAATTCAAAAGGATCCAACAATTGTCCCAAAAATCCCTCATTTATATGTAATGGGTGGAACGAATAATGCACTCGGCAATATTACACCGGCGGCTGAATATAACTTCTATGTCGATCCCGAAGCAGCTCATATTGTTCTACGTTCAGGGATTCCAACGACTATGGTTGGGTGGGAAATGTGTACCGGGTATTCTCTGATGGACGATGACGATCATGCAGAGATTGCTGCGTTGGGTACTGCTGGAGCGGACTTTTTCAAAGCAGTCAATCAAGTCGTGATGACATTTAATAAAGAAGTACATCGTCTAAATGGTACAACTCATCCTGATACATTACTGATGGCTGTAGCCGCTAATGAAGCAGTCATGACAGAAAGCCATACGTATTTTGTTGATGTAGAAACCAAAGGCGAATGGACACGCGGATACAGCGTAGTGGATATCAATGGACGACTAGGACAGACACCAAATGTACGCGTCTGTGAAAAGATTGATCGTCCGCTGTTTAAGCAGATGTTGCTTGATGTATTAAGTGCGATTAAGTAAAAAAAATGCACGAGCATATAAATTGGTGGTAAAAGGAAAAGGCTAACTCAAAAGGTTAGTCTTTTTTTAATTAAATAAAGGCTCTTATTAAAGCTTGAATAAAAGCCTTTTTGAACGTATGATAATAGTAGTCAAAGGAGGTTGTAATTATGTATAAAGTTTTGAATGTACGTACAGAATCTATTACTAAAGTTCGTGCTAATTTTAATAAAGTGATCAAAGAAGTAAGAGAAACTCACGAACCTATATATATATTATCTAATAATGAACCAAGTGCAGTTATCTTAGATGTTCAAAGTTACAAAGAAATTATTGAACGAAATCAGCAACTTGAAAGTGAATTATTATATGCTCATACTTCTCAACGTGTGCAAAATGGGAATTCGATATTAATACCTGCTAAAGAAGTTGTGAATACAGATCTAACAGATAACCCTTATGCAAATCGAAGCGATGAGGAGTTATTTGATTAATGGCTAAAGTTGAATTTTGGGAAGAAGCTGCCAAAGATTATCGTCGTTTAGATGGGAATTTAAAGCAGTGGGTAGATGTTGCTCAAAAACGTTTAGAAGAAAGAGGCTCTGAAATTGGAAAGCCTCTACATAATAATAGTTATTCCAATCTAGCAGGTATGAAAGAGCTAAAATATGATAAATTGGGAGTTCGTTTAATATTTAAAGTTTCGCAAAATGATGAAATTGAAATTGTAGAGATTATTGTTATTGGAGCAAGGGATGAAGGAAAAGTATTTAGAACCGCCGAGGCTAGGCGTCAAAAACGGGAATAAGCACATGTAAAAGGCTAACTCAAAAGGTTAGTCTTTTGCTATATATATTTAAATATATAACTAATTCGACATTTATTTACAAATAAAAATAATTAAACTCTCTGTTAACAGAAACCGATAGTAATAGTAAAGTCGAATTTTCGGGGGAAATGTCGGTGTCTGTCAAATTAAGAACTGCACTTATTGTTACATTTATTGCACTGTCTTTATTGTTATCTTTTACACTTAGCACGACAATTAATTATTATTCTTCACAAAGTATTAAAAATGAGATTGGGGAATCTCTAGCAGGAACAGCGTATCAGACAGCAGATAAGTTAGATAACTTTATGTGGTCTAGATCAGGTGAAGTGGAATTATTGGGGAGCTTGCCTGTTTTTGAAAATAATCAAAATGTCGAAAATATTCAACAAATGTTAGATCAATTGAAATCACACTTTCCATCATTCTCATGGATTGGATATACCGATACTAAAGGAAAAGTATTAGCAGCGACCGATGGGATTTTGTTAGGCAAAGATCTGTCAGAGCGTCCTGTATTTAAAGAAGGTATTCAAGGTAAATTTATCGGTGATGTGCATGATGCTGTATTACTTGCCAAATTACTGCCTAATCCGAGTGGAGAACCGCTACAATTTGTTGATGTAAGCTTACCGATCAAAAATAGCCAACAACAGACCATTGGTGTACTAGCTGCACATATGAGCTGGGCATGGGCCAAAGAAGTACAACAAAGTGTATTATTACCGAGTAAATGGGCAGGCCAGAATGTAGATATGCTGATTGTCAGTAAAAAAGATCAGACCGTTCTACTTGGTCCACGTGAGATGGTAGGTAAGCCACTACCGTTAAAAAGTATAGCTAAAGCCCAATTACAAAAAGATGGTTGGGAGTTGGAAAAGTGGCCTGATGGTAACACCTATTTAACAGGATATGCCTATGGAGATGGATATTTAGATTATCCTGGATTGGGTTGGACGGTTATTGTGAGACAGCCTGAATCTACAGCTTTGGCGTCTGTATCTGAATTAATGCATTTTAATATCTGGATTACCGTCGTTGCCGCTGTAGTATTTGCATTAATTGGTTGGTGGTTAGCACAGCGTATTTCGCTCCCTATTCGTGAATTAACGCATACTGCAGATCGACTAGCATGTGGAGAAGAAGTCGATATACCTTCTCGTAAAAGTTTTAGCGATATTGAAATGTTATCTTCTTCTTTGCAGACGATGGTCACTTCGTTAAGTCAAAAAGAAGTCGAGCTCGGCAATATGCAAAGTCTAGCTCATTATGATCATCTAACTGGGCTACCGAATCGGAATGCATTAGAAACGTATTTAGAAGATGCGTTTGAAGATCCTGAGCAACAACCTTGTCTGTCTTTTCTTTATATTGATTTAGATGGATTCAAAAAAGTAAACGATACGTTAGGTCACCAGAGTGGCGATATTTTACTGCAAAAAGTAGCTCAACGTCTCAGCCAGTTAACACGTGAACATGATATTACTGTTCGTCTGGGTGGCGATGAATTTCTAGTGGTTCTGCATACCGATCCTTCTGGATTAAATATCGAAAAAGAAGCTGAAATCTATGCAAATGAGATTATTCATAGCCTGAACAAACCATTTATCGTGGAATATGAAAAGGTGAATATCGGATGTAGTATCGGCGGAGCCGTCTATCCGCATGACAGCGATAATCCAATCGAGATTATTCGTATGGCAGATCAAGCCTTATATCAATCCAAACGTTCCGGTAAAAACCGACTTACCTTTTACAAAGAACCACTTGCTCCGCAATCGATCGGATAAAAGATTCTATAAGCATACACAGAAAGCTAGAGCGTATACGACTCTGGCTTTTTGGTGTATTCACATATTAAGAAGACATTGGACGTGCTGAGAAATCGTCAGGATTAATAAAATTCCAAATATCCGGGATATGCTCAAGATCGTATTTGCGAACAGCTTCGATAATTTTGAGATGAATTTCTTGTTGTAGATCTTCTTGTTCTTGATATGTGGTTTGCTGTAATGAGCGCATAATCTTAGGCGAAAACTTTTGGATTAGAAATAGAATTGCTTCTTCATCTTCGTTTTTAGCTTTTTGAATTAATGATAGTAGAGCATGTGCCATAGTTATTCCTCCTTCTAACCTACCTTCTTTATAACTTTTTCTAACTTGGACAATGAAGATACGT
The DNA here is from genome assembly GCF_001721045.1 of Paenibacillus nuruki. Classification (GTDB taxonomy): domain Bacteria; phylum Bacillota; class Bacilli; order Paenibacillales; family Paenibacillaceae; genus Saccharibacillus; species Saccharibacillus nuruki. Next base: position 49,247 of record NZ_MDER01000044.1, read on the forward strand.
TTGTAATTTTTTGATGGCTAATCGTTTAGTTTTGGAAATCGCTTGTTGAGTCACCTGAAGTTGAGACGATATTTCTTTCTCGGTCATTTCATAAATATAAAGATAACAAAGAATACGTTGCTCTCGATCTGTGAGTTGCTGAATCGCTTCATACATCTTTTTTTCGGTAATCACTTGTTGTAAATTACGTTCTGCAAAATGATATGTATCTGTATCAGCAGGTATTCGTGAAGTATAGGTATGATCTTTATTTTCACTGTGGTCAATAATCAGTTGATGTCGATCTTTATACAGGCGATTTTTTTTATCATAATTGATCGCACTGAAATGAATCAGAGAAGCGATATAAGAAGTGAAGCGAGCTTCTAAAAAGAACAGTTGAAATGCTTGATTAAGATTTTGTTTATTAGGTTCAGTTGGATAGTATATGGCTTGTTCCAACAGTTGCTTATGACTTGGAATACTCAAAAAAGAATGAATGATCGGATTTTGATCTATTGTTGTTAGGTTCATACGTATTACCTCCAGCACTTTATATCTTAAGTGCATATGAATTGGGATCAAAAGATAAATACCACATAAACGGGATAGTCTCTATCTTTTATCTATAAAGTTGAAAGAATGGAGGTAAATACAACTTTAGGCGTAATTATTTTTTATATACTCTCCACCTTTATAACTATTTTTATATATCTACATACTGTATTTGATAAGAAAAGGTGTCAAAAATGGGAATTATTTTTTTGAGACTATGCTTTTTAGGCTTTTAAAAGGATTAAAATAGGGTATAAATTTGTTGAAATCGTTTCCTTTTTGTCGGAATAGGGTATTTTTTGTTTATATTGTTTATGCAAGTAAAAGAGTTTGAGGAGGGAATGAGTAAATGAAAAGATGGGGGAGTATGTTGCTGATCGGGCTATTGCTAAGTGGTATATTATCCGCTTGTGGTCTGAATAACAGTGGAACCAAGGATGGAGTTGTACAACTCGAATTTTTCCAAAATAAGCCGGAGGCTAAAGCTAGCTTCGATGAACTGATTACCAAGTTCAATCAAGAACATCCGGATATTCATGTATCTCAAGTGAATCCACCTGATGCAGAGACGGTACTCAAAACACGAGTCGTCAAAAATGATATTCCTGATATTGTTGGTTTGGGTGCTACTGATACATATTCGTTACTCGCTAAAAGTGATATTTTTATGGATTTAACGGGCGATTCGTTATTGCAAAATATTGATCCGAAATATGCACAAATGCTCAAAGACGTTACAGGTATGGATCAAGTGACAGGGGTTCCTTTTGCGCTAAATGCAAACGGTATCATCTACAATAAAGATATTTTCAAAAAGCTAGGGTTATCTGTACCCAAAACATGGGATCAACTGATTGCTACAGCTAAAAAAGCGAAAGCAGGAGGAACCATTCCTTTCTATTTCACTTACAAAGACGATTGGCAGACCAATCTACCTTTCAATGCGATGGGCGGTACATTAGTCGGTACAGACTTCTACAAAGAGCGTCGTGAAAACAAAACGACATTTGTCCAAGCGTATCAAGAAGTCGCTAAAAAACAGTTGGAATTACTTAATTACGGTCATAATGATAATTTTGGTAAAGCATATTCGGATGGTAATCGTGCTTTTGGTAATGGCGAAGCGGCGATGTATATTCAAGGAAGCTGGGCGATCTCTGAGATTCGCAAAGTCAATCCAGATATTAAATTAGGATTTTTCCCACTACCCGGTAGTAACGATGAATCCAAAAATAAATTGACCGCAGGGATTGATACATTACTGGCGATTTCAAATCAGACCGAACATCCTGAACAAGCCAAAGAATTTATTTCGTTCTTATTGCAAAAAGAAAATAGCCAACAATATATTGACCAGCAAAACTTGTTCTCGGCTGTGAACGGTGTACAGCAAAAAGATGAGAGTGTCGCGGAATTACTGCCTTATTTTGAACAGGGTAAGATTGTCGATTTTGTCGATCACTATATTCCAAGCGCTGTTCAATTGAATCCAACTGTACAAGCCTTTTTGCAAAATAAAGATATTAATGGCTTCCTCGGCACACTGGATAAAGAGTGGGATAAAGTAGCGGCACGAAGAGCAAGCTAATCGAGAAATGGAAGGAGTGATCTGATGTCTACCAAACGCATGGCGACTTATTATTGGATGACGATTCCTGCGGTATTGTTGTTTTTCTTATTTCTAACTTTACCTGCGATTCAAGGGATCTTTTATTCGTTTACCAACTGGAACGGTTTTGGTAAAGAATATGATTTTGTAGGTTTTCGCAATTACGTCAGTTTATTTACAGATAATGTTGTGGGTGAAGCTTACTGGTTTACGATTAAATATGCGGTAGTTGTAACGATTTTTATTAACATCTTCAGCTTATTGATTGCTGTTGGATTGAACTCACGTATCAAATTCCGTAATTTTTTTAGAGGAGTGTATTTTTTACCTAATATTTTGAGTGTATTGATCGTGGGTTACATATTTAATTACCTGTTCTCTAATGTATTTACAGTATGGGGACAATCACTCGGAATCAATGCGTTATCGACAAATATACTTGGTAACGAAAGTCTGGCTTGGATCGGGATCGTTATTGTTGCAGTATGGCAAGGGATTGCTCTGAATACGATTCTTTATCTAGCAGGATTACAGACGATTCCGGGTGATCTGTATGAGGCTTCCAGTCTGGACGGCGCAGGCAAATGGCGTGAATTCTGGAGTATCACGTTTCCACTAATCGCTCCATTTTTTACGATCAATATGGTATTAGCGATGAAGAATGCATTGATGGTGTTTGATCAGATCGTAGCTTTGACCAATGGTGGACCGGGTCGTGCGACACAATCGATTTCATTCTTAATCTATACCGGTGGGTTTGAAGGCGGCGAATTTGCGTATCAATCAGCGAACTCGGTCATTTACTTTATTGTTATCGCAGTCATCTCTATTCTTCAGATCCGATTCCTGCAAAGAAGGGAGATGGATATGTAATGGAAACACATAAACGTACCAACTGGACTGTTAATATTCTTATCGCTCTCGGTACGATCGTGGTTCTTTTCCCTTTATATATGGCGATCACGATTGCGCTCAAAGATCCACAGCAAATGTCTCAATCATTATTCGGATTACCCACCACATGGCGATTTGATAATTTTGCAAGTGCAATAGAATTGACGAACTTTTTCCAAGCATTTCGTAACAGTGCATTAGTCACGACAGCAACTGTTATTTTGACACTGCTTACCAACTCAATGGTGGCTTATGCGATCGGACGTAATATGGATCGCAAGTTTTTTAAAGGGTTATATTTCTACTTTGTGAGTGCGATGTTTATTCCATTTCCGATTATTATGTTGCCGATTGTTAAATTAACATCTTCGCTACATATGACCAATCTGGTGGGACTGACGATCTTGCATACGGTATATGCGCTGGCATTTAACGTATTTGTATATGTAGGGTATATTCGTTCGATACCGGCTGTACTTGAAGAAGCAGCAACGGTTGATGGAGCGACCACTTGGGGCACATTCTGGCGCATTATTTTCCCATTGATGGCACCGATTAATGCAACTGTAGGGATTCTCGTCTGTTTGTCGACGTATAATGATTTCCTATTGCCATTGATTATTGTTAGTGATCAGAATATGTATACACTACCGCTGGTACAGTATATTTTCCAAGGGCAATTCAATACCGATTATAATCTAGCTTTTGCATCGTATCTGTTAGCGATGTTGCCGATGATTATTATTTATCTATTTGCTCAAAAATGGATTATCAGTGGAGTTACCCGCGGTTCTGTAAAATAAAATGACTGTTGACTAGCCAACTTCAAAAGTCTTCGCCTATAAACGGTGAAGGCTTTTTTTGTTGTATTACTCACATCTATTCACATCATTAATAATACTTTATAAAGTTAAGTAACTTCCTTTTATTGAGTTAAATGTGAGAAAGAGGTATGATAAAGAAAGAACATCTATTTATTCTTAAAAAAGGAAAAAGGAGGAATTCAAGATGGAGAAGAAAGGGTACATTTTAAAAAAGGGTACGGTGTTGTCGCTGGATGATCAGATCGGTAACTTAAAACAAGCAGATGTGGTGATTACTGGTTCAACGATTGAAGCGATAGGAACTAATCTACAAGTGGATGAATCCGCTTATCATGTTATTGATGCTACAGGTCAAATTATCATGCCTGGCTTAGTCGATACGCATCGTCATATGTGGGAATCGCTTGTGCGTACAGCCGGAACGAATTGGTCACTACCTGTTTATTTGCAAAATCTATACTATGGTGGACTCGGAAGTCGATTGCGTCCACAAGATAGTTATATTGCGAACTTACTAGGTTCATTGGAAGCGCTCTATTCGGGTGTGACGACTGTATTAGATTGGAGTATGCCTTACTCTCCAGAACATACCGATGAATTAATACGTGGATTGCAAGAGTCAGGGATTCGATCTGTATTTGCACTGGGTGTATCTGGAGAGACAGCGTATTGGAATCGTGAAAGTCGCTTAATGATCGAGGATGCCGAGCGAGTGAAAAAGCAATATTTCTCTTCACGTGATCAATTACTGACGATGGGGCTTGCAATTCGTGGTCCTGAATTTAGCCACTGGGAGACTACGGTTGCAGAGATTGGGATTGCTCGTCAATTAGATGCCATCTGTTCGATGCATATCGGATTTGGCAACTGGGGAGCTGCCGATCGTTCCGTCACCAAGCTGTATGAAGCAGGCTTACTTGGATCAGATTTGAATATGGTACATGGTAACAAAATGCAGACCGAAGAATACAAAATGCTTGCTGATGCAGGAGCATCGTTGTCGGTTACTCCAGAAGTAGAGATGATGATGGGACATGGATATCCAGCGACTGGATTTTTCTTGGAACAAGGCGGGATGCCATCATTAGGAGTAGATGTGGTCACTTCAACAGGTGGCGATTTATTTGCGCAAATGAAATTTATGTTACAGGCTGAACGTGCCCGTGTAAATGAAGAGATTCTGAATAGCGGCAATATGCCAGGCGAGTTAAATCTGTTATCTGCTCAAGTGCTTCAATTTGCTACTGTAGGCGGAGCCAGAGCATTGAAGTTAGAAGATCAGATTGGTCAACTAACACCGGGAAAACAAGCGGATATCATTATGATTAGTACCTCGAATCTAAATACCGATCTCAATCTATTTCCAGTGATTGATCCTATAGGTGCAGTCGTTCAATGTACCAATCCATCGAATGTCGATACTGTATTTGTTGGTGGACGACTGATGAAGCAACATGGTCAATTGGTAGGTGTGGATCTAGAACGTATTCGTCGTCTTGTGTTGGAAAGTAGAGAGTATCTGGAGACACAACATGTACTGAGTGATGCCGATCGAGTGATCTATTCATAATCAATCGGATTATTTAAATGGAAGTCATATGAACCAACCCAAAAAGGGACAGACTCCTCTTGAGGATGAACTGTCCCTTTTATAGATGATGTTATCATTTATTCCGGTTGAAATGTCTGAGCCCATTCGCAGAAAATAGCATAATCTTTCTCTACCTGATCGGCATAAGCAAAAGCCCAACGCGAAATATGTTGTACAAAGGCGTCCGGTTTGCGTCCCATCGCTTTTAGAATTTCTTTTTCACTATGATAGGGTAAGATGCCTTTATTTACATCGGCATCTGCGCGGGCGTGCATTTTGGCAGTTAATTTAGCCATCGTACTCAGTACACTTTCCATATCTTCTATTGTTTCGATATCCTCTAGTTTGAGACGCTTTTTGTAAGGAGAACGTTCCCGTACATAGAAGTCTCGTCCATCTAATGTCAGAAATCCAAGATAAGGATCAGCCTTGTGATGCATCGCTTGTTGAGTCGTCGTTACCCGTTTGCCTTGATGACTGAATGTCTGCCAGAACGATTCAGCATAGGGTAAGAAATAAGCAGGAACCGGTGTGCGAACTTCTTTCACTTCCAAAACAGCATCGTCTTCGCCTTCTACACTCAGTCCACCTTCGATCAATACATAATACCGATCAAGTCCAATCGAAGCTGTACCTGAACCATGCTTAATCGCAATATCTTTGATTCGATAATGATCGGCTTCACCTTGATGACAGACCAATGTCTGTTGATAAAATGCCCATGCTTGCTCAAGTAAAGATTGTTCTTGCTCTGAAGGCACAACCAGTTCAGCTGTTTCTTGAAATACCCGATCGCTTTGCATAACCGCTGTTACTTTTTCAAGAAAATGACCGTTACGGCGCTTTTCTAACTTGCGTAATAACTTACGTACAGGGCCTTTAGCTTTATTTTCGTCCATCACAAATTTAGCGGGATCATCTTTATCTTCAACAAAACAGGTAATTTGCTTATGGTAGCCTTTGATATAATGTTCTAAAAGATGCAATTGTTGGTCATCCGTATATTGTAGCTGTCTGCCTACCAACGCTATACTAACCGACATTCGTAATACGTCATATAGATAAGACCCGATATATCCTTCATCAAAATCATTTACATCATAGACAATCTGTTTCGATTCATTGCGAAACGCTCCAAAGTTCTCAAAATGTAAATCACCTTGAATCCATGTAGGACGTTCGGTTGACGTATGGTAAGGGAAATAATGCCTTGTCGCATCAAAGTAAAACAGATACGAGCTTCCACGAAAAAAGGAAAAAGCAGTAGCACTCATTTTGCGATATTTCTCAGCTCTTTTGGTTGGGCTTAATATCATAATCTTGCTATCAAATTCATCTAATACTGAAATAAGCGTTTCTTTGCGTAATTTAGTACGCGTATGTATAACTTGTTCTGTCATATTGGTTGGTATCATCTTCATTTCCCCCTAATCATGTAACCGTATAAATATGTTTTATTCTATCACTTTCTCACCCTTATTGCGTACATTAAAATGGTCGCAAAGCGCGTTTGTTGCAAATGGTTCTTTAAAAGCATAATGTGGGTTAAAGAAGTATAGATACTTCTCCATTAGAGGTAGTAGAAGAAAAGGAGCAACGACTCATGTACAAAATCATTCTCGTTCGTCATGGAGAAAGTGTATATAATCAGCAGAATTTATTTACAGGCTGGACCGATGTTGCGCTTAGTGACCATGGTATAGAAGAAGCTAGAATAGCCGGTCGATTAATTAAAGAAGCAGGGTATACATTTGATATCGCTTTTGCTTCTGTACTCAAACGTTCTATTCAGACGATGCATTACATATTAGACGAATTGGATTTGCTTTGGATTCCTGAACAGAAGTCTTGGAAATTAAATGAACGTCATTATGGAGCTTTGCAAGGATTAAGCAAAATAGATACTGCTGAGAAATATGGAGAAGAACAACTTCATCTTTGGCGACGTAGTCTAACCGTACGTCCTCCATTGTTAAAAAAAGATGATCCACGCAGTCCTCGTCTTGAGATGCGATATAACCAGATTCCAGACGATCAGATTCCTTATGGTGAAAGTCTCAAAGACACGGTAGATCGAGTGGGCGAGTTCTGGCATGATTGTATTGTTCCTTTGATTCAGAAAAAAGAACATATTTTAATAGCCGCTCATGGCAATACATTGCGTGCTTTAATTAAATATTTGGAAGATATTGATGAGAAGACGTTAACCGATCTCAATATCCCAACAGGTATTCCATTAGTATATGAGTTAGATGATGATATCAATCCAATTCGCCGTTTTTATCTAGGGGAAGACGAACATATCGAACGCAAAACCAATGAAGTCGCTAATCCACATAATGTGAATGAATAAACAAAAAGCATCCGTAGGCATTTCTGCTACAGATGCTTTTTTGATTACATTTTGTTCCTTCTTCATCAATGGCAGACGAGAACCTGACGGGAAAAGACGCCTTTGGCTCCTTTTTTGGCTTCACCACGATCTGTAATCGAGAATCCAGCCTCTGCTATCATCTCATCTATATTTTCAATCGTAATCACAACTACTTTATCTGCGATTCGGCGTGCATGTTTGAGAATACTTAATTGCTCTTCCGGTGTCGTCGTCGAAAATAAGTTATAGGGCATATCCACGATAGCCGCATCATAATGCTCGTTAATATCAGCAATATCGCCTAAAGTCACTTCTCCTTTTAAGCCGAAATGCTTGATATTTGCTCGTGCACCTTGAGCAATATGCGGGTTAATATCACGCCCGACAATGTTGATATCCATCGACAAGGCTTCAACAAGTACAGTACCGATGCCGCAGCAAGGATCAATCGCTTGAATACCGACTGGATTAGGAACTAGAATATTTGCAGCCGCTCTAGCTAGCCGGGTATTCAGAGCAATCGAATAATTTTGTGGTTTGCGCATATTGTGGAACCAGACAGCTTCGTTTTTGAAATAATGACCTAAATACCAGCGTCCACCAAAAGGTACTATACCAAACGTATGTTGAGGATTTTTCACATCGGCTTCGCCATGAATACGCATGCCAATTTCACGTTCAATCCCCAGTCGTTCTTGATATTCGATTTTGTGATCTGAATCCAGATCGTTAATTTTGACAAAAATGACTTTGAACGTCTCTTCTAACATATTGATCTGTTCTGCTTGAGCATATATCTCTTCTAATGTATCGCCTTCGTATAGGATCTCAATCCGTTCTTTGATAAACGGGCTACGACTAGGCATGACTGCTACATCACTTTTAAGAATAAATTGATCGGTTTCTTTGCCGAAAAAAGATCTCATTTCCAAATAACAAAGAGAATGTTCATCTTGACGATGAGAATACGTGTAAATATATTGCGGACTTGCATGTTGTTGATCCAATCGTCGTCCATCCTTTAAGCCCAATCGGCTAATTATATTTCCTGCAAATCAGTCAAAAATAGCGCTGTTTTGCAAAATGTTTCATGTGGAACAATTCACTATTGTGGAACACCTGAACTTCCTTTAACTACATATCTTCAGTATGCTCTCAAAATACAATAATTTCATTATACTCTTCAACTTTTATTTCTTTAAGAATAATCGTGTTTATTCAACCGTTATAGTAGGTAATCTAAAGTAAAAGTGATGATTTACGACTTATTTGTAAGGAACTTGCTGTGAACAGCAATTTTTTCTGGTAATTACATCGATTAAGGCTTAGCATGTAATAGAAGCTAGCATGACACACGTTGGAATTCTTTTCACCTTCAAATTAAATATGAATATCGAACGATCAAGGAGGCACTCCTTTTGAATATAAAGAAAAACGCTACAAAATGGTTGATGATCACGATTATTTTATGTGCTCTTTCGTTAGAAACAGTATCTGCAGCCAAGTTCCATTCTAATCAACAAGTGACTGAAAATGGTGAACCTTTGATGGTGAACACTGTTAATATAGAACAATTAGATTTTCCAGTAGCTCAATCCAACTTATTTAACATTATGGAAGATGCCAAATTAATCGCAAGTGAGCCTGCTCTCCATATTACGATCCGTGGCAAAGAAAAATCAGACGGTACGTATGAAAATATGTCTATCCATACACCTACATTCAACTGCATGTTAGACGGCGTTCAGGTGGTTAATCCAGAATATCCGCCACAGGTCTATTCAACCGATCTTGATGGAGATGGTCAGCCTGAAGTGGTAGTGATCTTAACGAACGGTTACGGCACAGGCATTTACAAAACAGAAGTTAAAGTCTATCGACAAGACGGTACATCGATTGCTGTAGAAGATGGACAACATGCCTGGAATAAGTATTTTCAAGCTAAAGTCAATGCAGGGCAGATCGAACTTCAATGGAATCAGAACCAAATGACTTTACCGACTTCGATACTGCAAGACCCTGTCGCCTCTGTAGAGAGCGGAGTAGAAGTAGGCGCTGTACGCCAATACAAGATCGAAAACGGGCACCTCGTTGTAGCTGCGTCTGTTCAAGTGGGTATGATGAACGTTTTGGGTGAGCTGACGACAACTTATGAGTACCAACAAGGCATATTACAAGCCAAGTCTTCCAATATAGTATGGGATGAACCGTATCGCTCAGCTATTCAGAAGAATTAGATTCCATATCTTTCGCAATCGCGACTAACTGCTGAATACCAGTACGAATTTCTTGTTCACTGGCAAAAGAAAAGCATAGGCGAATATATTGCTTGGATGATTCGTGATGATCGAATAATGATCCCGGAACAAAAGAGATCGATTGCTTGAGACAACGAGCCAGTAGTTCAGGAACCGATAAATGATCGGGTAATCGAACCCACAGATTAAATCCACCTTGAGGTGGTTCATAATACCAACCGGTTGAGGAGAGTTCTTCGTCCATCATTTCGAAGCGAATTCGCAATGCGATCCGTAATTTCTCGATATGTTGTTGTAACCGTGTTGAGGTAAAATAATGCAAAAATACTTTCTGGTTGAGCAAAGGGGTCCCTCCGTCAGCGAGTGACTTGGCAGCCAGTAGAGAAGTGAACCATTCCGGTCTAGCGACAATACAAGCGATTCGCAATCCCGGAGAAACGTATTTGCTAAAGCTACGAATGTAGATCGTATATCCTTCCGTATCATAAGCAAATAAAGGTAACGGTGGCTTTTGCCCAAAATAAATATCCTGACAGGTGTCATCTTCGATCAATAGACAATGGTACTGAGCGGCTAGATCGACCAGTTGTTTGCGTTGTTCTGCCGAGATACAGATGCCTGTAGGATTGTGAAATGTAGGATTAAGGTAAAAGAAGCGCGGTTTATATTGCTTCATCGCTTGTTCGATCTGAGCTAGATCATAACCATTAGCATTGATTGTCATCGGAACCAATCTAGCCCCTTTTTGCTGAAAAACATCTAAAGCACTGGCATACGCAGGCGATTCGATCAGCACATGATCACCCGGGCGTATCCATACTTCAGCAATGAGTGAGATCGCTTGTTGAGCACCTGTTGTAATAAGAATTTCATCGGCATGAACATGAAATTGAGAAGTATCTGTAAAATAGTGTTGAAGCATTTCTCTGAGCTCTAGATCACCCTGTGCAGGTGCATACGTACCGAGCAACTTGGGATACAGATCGAATACCTGTTTCACATATTCAGCAAAATAGTGATTGGGTAGTAAATTCGGTGTAATCAGAGCTTGAGAAAATTGATATTTGACTTGAATCCGATGCAGATCGCCCAGATTTCCTTGAAATAAAGGCAGACCTAATTCAGCTTCATTGGTTAACACTTGTAACGTAGGTGGTTGCACATAATAACCGGATTTGTCACGGGCATAGACATGACCATCATCTTTAAGATGTTGATACGCTTTGAAAATCGTTAAGCGGTGCATCCCTGTATCTTCTGCTAGTTGACGAACAGAAGGCAACTTAGCGTGTGCTTGCCAGTCTCCACGCTGAATACGTGTATGGATATACGTATAGACCGTTTGAAAAGAATGTTTCCCATGTTGTCCAGATAATACAGTATCGACGATGGAATCGGATTGTTTTTTTTGCGGTTCAGTGAGTGGTTTATTTGTCATATCCACATTCCTTCCTAATTGATAACAGGGTACAAACAGATATCCCGAATAAGCAAAATCAAACTAAAAGTACATGTAGTGTAACCTGCATCCAGACCAAGATATCCCCATCTGTTCTATGGTATGGCATCTGTTCTGTTGATCTTCCTTTACAATAACAGAACACAGAGGAGGAATGGAAGATGGTATTACTGGGGTATGCAATAATGTGCTTAATTTTTGGAACCACATTTCTAGCGATTAAGATCGGGGTCGATGCAGGATTACCGCCTTTCTTTTCCGCAGGAGTTCGTTTTTTAGCAGCAGGATTGATCTTAATGATCTGGATGTATGCACGTAAAAAGATCAGTTTCTCTTTATTACTACGCAAAGAAACGCTGTTTATTGGCGCAGGATTAACCTTTTTTACATTTGCAGCTTTATATTGGGCTGAACAATATATTACGTCTGGTGTAGGTGCTGTTCTGTCTGCAACCGGTCCCGCTATTATTTTATTGATAAGATCAGTGGTATTGAAAGATAAAGTACCGAGTATTTCATTTATCGGAGCGATGATCGGGTTAGTTGGAGTTGCTCTACTGATGTTACCGGGGTTATCCGGTCAGTATCATGCCCTATGGGTAATTGCTTGTCTGGTTGTCGTATTGGGGGAGTTCGGCTACGCAGCAGGAGCTGTTTATTCCAAACAAGTGGTTTCTAAATTACAGGGAAGTTCACCGATTGCACAAAATGCCGCTCAGATGATGCACGGAGGATGGATGTTATTGGTACTGTCTTTGATTACCGAACGGGGTCAAATACATATGGAAACGATGTTCAATTCCGCAGCGATCGGTTCGTTGCTGTATTTAATTGTACTGGGATCTATGGGTGGGCATACGCTATTTTACTGGTTAATTTCACGAACGAATCCAGTATTCCCTTCGACATGGTTATACATTTCACCGATTATTGCACTGGTACTGGGATGGTTGATCTATAAAGAACCACTCAATTGGGTGATGGGGGTAGGAGCCTTGATTATTCTAATCGGGGTGATTTTGACCAATATTGAGACGTTACGTTCTTTATTTGCCAGCCAACGGAACAAAGCATCACGAGATAAAAAGGTGCCTATTGTGAAAGTGTACAAAAACTAAATCAAAATAGACTAAATCAAAAAAAGACCTCCTATCGGTTAGGAGGTCTTTTTGTCTAATGATCAGCGTATAACATTAACATTATTGATTAATCGCATAAATACCGGGCTTGTTGTTTACAGGAGCGATCCATAATTCGCCATCACCAATCATGACACCCATATCACGTATAAATAATTCATCTAATCGTTGATTAGCTAATGCTTTTTTAACTTTAGCCGTCATAATGGTATTGTATTCGGTGATAAATTGCGACTGGTTTAGAATACTTCTTTTTTTGTTACTACTGTTAATCACTAAAGGATAAGAAATCCGTTTAGCAACGGCTTCTTTATTCCCTTTGGCTACTGCACGACGTAGATTCGCATAGAATCCTGTAAACTGTTTGACATTATCAAATCCAGCGACACTGACCAGTCTTTTTTGTTGTTCAGCGGTTAATTGATCCGCTTTGATAGGAGTAGTCGTTTCTGTAGAAGCTACTGTAGAGACCATCGGTTCAGTAGTAGCGGTATTCGTTTGTGCAGATGCTGAGAATGCCGGCATAGAAAGGGTTACAGCCAACATTGAAGTCATAACAATAGCGCTTCTTTTTTTACGATTCATTATCATTACCTCCTTGAGATTCATCTATTCAATAAGCACGTATCTAAAGTTGTTATCCAATAGTATGCGATCTCTTATAAAATAACAATATCGTAAAAGAATAGCAAATCAAAAGAATGAGCATCATGCTATACAAGCTAGATTAAGTATATACACACCTTCTTATGTTCAAAGCTTTTCTGTAATGTGATTACTGATGTATTTGTTGATTAATCGTATAGACACCTAGTTTGTTATCTAGAATAGCCATCCATATTTCACCTCTACCTACCATAACACCTTGATCGCGTATAAATAATTCATCTAAACGTTGATTTGCCAGTGCTTTTTTAACTTCAGTCGTCATGATTTTATCGTATTCAGCAATAAATTGTTTTTGATCCAAAATGCTTCTTTTTTTACTATTGCTGTATACAGACAACGGATAATTGATGCGCTTAGCCACAGCTTCTTTATTATTTTGGGCTACTGCACGACGAAGGTTAGCATAGAATCCGGTAAATTGTTTTACATTATCAAAGCCAGCTACCTCGATTAGACTTTTCTGTTGTTCAGCGGTTAAATGATCTACTTTAGCTTTAGTGGTCGTTTTAGTAGTAACCTCTTTTGTAGTGGTATTGCTTTGCGCTGATACTGATAATGCAGGTGCAGTAATAGATAAAGCCAATACAGAAGTCATCACAATCGTTAATCCTTTTTGAACATTCATATTTAATTCCTCCAAAAAATTCATATAGTTAAAAAATGATTAGTAATAATCTAAAGTTATTATTCAATAGATTGCTATAGTTTGTAAAACCACAATATAGTAATCGCTAAGTAACAGGATAGTCATAGCAGAACGCCAAAATGTTAAAAAAATTACACCTATGATGAAAGGGAGATATCTATGAAACCATCCGATCAACCTCCAAAATCAGCAGATCATACATATCATTACCGTGAAGAAATTCGAATGAATGTAGAGTCTAATTTCTATCATCCACCCAAATACAAAGAAGATTGGATACGCTGGGCAGATGAGACGATGGAAGTTCAGACTCAGCGAGAAGCCTATGAATGGATCAGCAGTGGAGCCTATAACGAAATCGGCAAATTATATGATGGATACCGTAGTCATGATCCTAAAATGGCAGAAACGCTAGCCTTTCAATTACTTCAACGACAGACGTTCCAAGAACCAACGTACCGCATTTACACCGATGTTGACCACGAAGCAAAGCCCAATTGGTATATGGTCTGGGTTGAAAAGATAGACAATGTAGAAAAAAATGAAAATAAAGTAACAGAATAGCGACGTATATAGGTATAAGCTCACCCTTCAACTGCAAATTTGCCCACAAAAAAAGGTAGACCCCGTATAAGGTCTACCTCTTTTTTTATATTTTACATGCAGATATGCTTTTAACTATGCCATGATCTATTTATTCAAATGATAAGGAACTGTAGCAACAACGACATCTTTGTAGTTGATCAGATAAGCACGCATCAATAGACTGGTCTGATTATGCAGAATCGTTTCCCACCAGTGATGAGTGACGAATTGCGGAATCAATACGGTAATATGATCGGTTGCTGATGTCTTCCATTCCACCGTATCTATAAAGCGGCGCAAAGGACCTAGAATACTGCGATACCGTGATTTCAGTACAATCAGACGAACACCGGGATTCCATTCTTCCCATTTCTGTTCCATCTTATGAATCGCTTCATCATCGAAACCAACATAGACAGCAAGTACATTAGGAGACAATGTTTTGGCGTAACTGATTGTATTCATTACTACACGTGTAATCCCTGCCACTGGAATAATAATCGTATTGCCTTTAACTTCTGGCTTATCGACTTTGATATCGATTCGTAACTGTTCTGCTGTATTCTCATAATGCGTATAGATTTTGTAGAAAATATACACGACCAACGGTAAGAAGATAAAGATAACCCAGACTTGCGAGAATTTGGTGAAAATAAAGATTAACGTAATCGACAATGTCGTTAACATACCTACTGTGTTAATCGTTAACTTTAATCCCCAATTGGATGGCTTCAGACGAATCCAGCGAATCATCATACCTAATTGCGATAAGGTAAATGGAATAAATACACCAACCGCATACAAAGGAATCAGATTTTCAGTATCCCCTTTAAACACAATCACTAACAATGCAGACAATACGCTCAAAATAATAATACCGTTAGAGAAACCTAGACGGTCACCACGCACCATAAACATATGAGGCATATATTTATCTTTTGCTAACATAAAAGCAAGTAGCGGGAACGCAGAGTACGCTGTATTGGCTGCTAGAAACAGAATCAATGCCGTAACACCCTGTATAATGTAATAAAGCGTACCATGGCCAAACGTCATTCGTGCGATTTGTGAAATAACCGTTTCGGTTGCACTTGGATGAATACCGTACCAGTAAGCTAGTAATGTAATACCGATAAACATTGCGCCCAAAATAATACCCATCATCAATAGTGTAGCCGCCGCATTTTTTTCAGCAGGCTTACGGAAGTTAGGAATAGCATTGGAGACGGCCTCTACCCCGGTTAATGCCGAACAACCCGAGCTAAATGCTTTGAGTAATAAGAACAGACTGACATTCGAAACGGTGCTATCAAATTGCGGAGCTGCGGCTTCGATCCCGCCTGTGAAATAACGAATCACACCTGTGATAATCAATACAAAAATAGCGATAACAAACAAATAAATAGGAACAGCGAGTACAGATGCAGATTCGGTCACACCGCGCAGATTCATAATCGTTAAAAAGACAATCATGACAAGGGCGATCAGAACCCGGTGATCATGTAATACTGGAAAAGCCGATGTGATTGCATCTGTTCCAGCAGATGAACTTACGGCTACGGTTAGGATATAATCAACAAGTAAAGATCCCCCTGCTATTAAGCTAGGTGCTTTACCGATATTATCCTTGGCGACAATATAAGCGCCACCACCTGTCGGATACGCAAAAATCGTCTGACGATACGAAATAATCAGAATAACCAACAAACCGAGTACGGCGATAGAGATTGGAACGGAATACCATAAAGCCGCAAATCCAGCAACCATGAGGACAAGCAAAATTTGCTCTGTTCCGTATGCCACCGAGGATAGCGCATCGGAAGAAAGAATTGCTAATGCTTTGAGCCGACCTAATTTTTCAGCTTCGAGTTCTGCTGACTTCATCGGCCTTCCGATTAATATACGCTTGAACTTACCCAACATCTTGTGCACACCTTCATTTCTTGAAATTTGGAAAGACTAATTAGTTTACGTGTTATAGATACTCATTTCGTACAAGCCAAGCATGAAAAACAATGCTTGTTTAAGCTAGCTTTTAAGGCAAGCGTATATCATTATACTCTAGGTTTGTAAAAAGTCATCCCCTATTTTAAACAAAATGTATAAGTAAAAATAGACAGTGTATTATTTTGAATCGCTTATACTATTATCTTCGTATATAAGACATTAAGAGATCATACAAAAATAGCAGGGAGAACCATATGAAAAAAGTCATGCGTCGCATCCTTTGGGGATTATCGATCGTTGTTTTTATCGGAATTATTACGTGTTTTTATCTAGGATATTTTATGTATGCTTACGGTCTTATCTTTCTTGTAATCAGTATTTTATTCGGTATCGGGCAGATTGCACAGGTCAATAATAGTGTGTGGTTACACCAAAATGGATATGATCGTCATATGAGAGAACGGATCGAGCGAGAGCAACGGAATCGGGAAGAATAAGTTGTAAAGGTGGTTAATTTAGTTCAAATTGCATTCATTTATAGGGCTATAGAAGGTTCCAAATCTAACACGACCTGATAACATAGAGTTACTACTATATTCAGGAGGTTGTTATATGAAGAAGAAGCATTGGTTAGTGACAGCAGCAGTTGTAGGTATGGCTTTGACAGGATCAGCAGGGGTGTATGCGGGTACGAACTTGGAAAGTATTAAAGCATCGCTTAATCATGGTCTGGGGATTCAGGTGAATGGTTCAGCATATACGCCTACAGCTAATGGTAAAAAACTAGCTCCGATCTCTTATCAAGGAACAACTTATCTTCCTGTACGTTCTATTGGTGAAGCGCTAAATACACCGGTTAGCTTTGATGCCGCAAGCAACAAAGTCATTATCGGTAGTGGTTCTTCTACAGGAACACCAGCTACACCAGCAGTCTCCACAGCTGTAATCAAAACGAAATATTTACCAACCGATTTTCCTTTTCCTAAAGATGCGAAGCAAGTCAGTCTAGTTGAAAATGTAGCAGATAACAAAAAACAGGTTTCCCTGTTGTACTCTACCAAATCCAATCTACTTGAACTGGGCAATACATATAAAGACTATTATTTGAGCAAAGATGTAACCAAAAAGAGTGAGATCATTGAAGCGGATAACTTGAGCATTGTAAGCTCTAAAGATAATGATTTTGTGGTATCGATTAACAGTTCACCGATCATTAATCAGACAGGCGCTTACGAAATCAGTGTAGTCTGGAAAGAGCAATAATAGTAGCTGAATCACCAAAAAAGCTTGCAATTCTCCTTATTCTCAGGAGGATTGCAAGCTTTTTGTTATGCTCGGGAAGAAAGAGAAGACTTCGGTACCACGGCTGAAGATTCACGAAAAATAGGATGAGTCTGGATATGAGCGATCTGATAAGGACGAGTAGGATTTTTGATTCGTGCTAATAAGGTTTCTGCGGCTTGTATTCCCATATCGTTACTGAAAATATGCACTGTCGTTAAAGGGGGCTCTACAATACGAGACTCCGAAGCATCATCAAATCCACAGACTGCAATATCTTCAGGAATTTTAATTTGATTCGCTTTGAGCACTTGCATAAGATGAACAGCGCTAAAATCATTCGTACATATAAAAGCAGAAGGTTTGTGAGTCATCGCTTTGAATTGACGATCAATCCAGTCTTTGGCTTTAAAAATTTCTTCGTCTTTGCCTAAAATGCAAAAAGAACGATCTAAAGTGATACCTGCTTCTAACAGAGCACGGTTAAACCCGATCCAGCGTTCATTGAAGCTTTTACAGTGATTGTAATCGCCTACAAAACCAATCTGCTGATGCCCTTGTTGAATTAAATGTTTGGTCATTTCATAGACGCTGTATTCATTTTCCATCAGTAAAAGATCGGCTTGTAATGAAGGAGACGCTAAATCGACTGCACAGTCTATAAAAATAGTCGGTAAACCTAGACTGGTGATTTTTTGGCTATATTCTTTATCAAATAATTCGATGCAAATAATTCCATCCACTTTGGACGCTTCAAAGTTATTCGGCAAAGTCAGCGACTGCATATCGGCTTCACGCACAATATGAATCGAAATCGTATATCCTTCCATACTGATTCTTTTTTCAAGTCCACTAATAAGCAAAGTACCAAAATGTGAATTATTCGGTAGGCTAGACGTTAACAAAGCTACGTTACCGGTAGACTTAGGCATTAAATAGTCAGATTCTACATAAGCAAATTGTTTATATTTTAATTCGGCTGCTTTTTGAATGACTTTATTTCGTGTTTCGATCGGAATGTTCTCGTTACCATTAATAGCTTTGGAAGCGGTATTACGGGATATATTTAAAGCGTCTGCAATATCCTGAATAGTCACTTTTTCTTTCTTCATGATCGTTTGTCCACCTTTAACCATCCTATATTTGCAAAAGAAATCATTACAGATTTAGGATAATCTCTTTTATTCGTTATTTGTATTAAATGTATAATAATTCGTATTGAATAGCAACTTTTGTTTACAAATGTAAACTTTAATTTGTGCATTTTACGCATATGATATCTTCATTTATATCCATAATGTAAATTAAATAAATGCAAATGTAAAATATTATTTTTACAAAATGTATTGACGAATGAACAAATTGTTTGTTAAATTGTAAATCAGAGTCAAGCAAAACAAAATGTAAGCCCTTTCTAAATACAGGACAGGACTTGAAGGAGTGAACGCATGTGGATGGAGTAGGACAGAAAATAAAAGCAAGAAAAGGTGAAACCGCACACAGGAAAACATTAAAGAAAAGGCACAATCATTATTTTCTGTATGCTTTGTTAGCCCCGGCACTGATCCTGACTATTATATTCAAATATGTACCCATGTACGGAGCCGTTATCGCATTTAAAGATTTCAGTCCACTCAAAGGCATTATGCGAAGTGATTGGGTCGGATTTAAATATTTCGAGAAATTTTTGAACTCTCCGAACTTTACAGATATTTTTACTAACACGATCTCGTTGAGTCTATTCGGTCTCATTTGTAGCTTTCCTATTCCTATTATATTAGCGCTGATGTTAAACCAAGTAAGGCAAGCCAAAATAAAGAAAAATGTACAGTTAATCTTGTACGCACCTAACTTTATATCGGTTGTTGTTATTGTAGGGATGTTATTTATTTTCTTATCTCCTGTTGGTCCAATCAATCAACTGGTTAGTGCCATATTTGGTCAACCGTTAATGTTTATGTCGGAACCTGGTTATTTTAGATCGATTTATATTTTATCCGGTATCTGGCAAGGCGCAGGATGGTCTTCGATTATTTACGTAGCTGCTCTGGCGGGCGTTGATCCTGAGCTACATAATGCCGCTAGTCTGGATGGGGCGAATATTTTTCAACGTATTCTTCATATTGATCTTCCTACGATCAGACCTATTATGGCGATTGTATTTATTCTAGCAGCAGGTGGTATTATGTCGATCGGTTTCGAGAAAGCATATCTTATGCAGACCTCGATGAATTTACCTTCTTCAGAAATCATTTCAACTTATGTTTACAAAGTAGGGCTACAAGCAGGCGACTATTCTTATTCTGCGGCTGTTGGATTGTTTAACTCCGTGATTAACGTCTTTTTATTAGTAGCAGTGAACTTTGTAGTCAAAAAACTCAATGAGGGCGAAGGGCTCTATTAAGGAAGGTGTAAGCGATGAATCTAGCGTCTTCACGTATGGATCGATTTATTATTGGAATCAATTATATTTTGCTAACGTTCTGTGTACTGATTATCATTGTACCGCTTATCTATATTGTAATCGCTTCCTTTATGGACCCGATCGCTCTATTGAACAAAGGGATTTCGTTTAATGTATCCAGTTGGAGTCTGGAAGGGTATCGCAAGATTTTAGGCAATGAAGCCATGACCCGAGGATTTATCAATTCTGTGTTTTACTCGGTTAGCTTTTCGATTCTGACGATTATCGTGTCGGTATTTGCTGGTTATGCGTTGTCTGTCAATGAATTAAAAGGTCGTAATCTTTTTATGACGATGTTTATTGTAACGATGTTTTTTGGTGGCGGATTGATTCCTACTTATTTATTGGTGAAAAATCTAGGCATGTTAGATACGGTCTGGGCGATCCTGTTACCAGGGATTGTGAATGTTTGGGATATTATTCTGGCACGTACTTTTTTCAAAGGCATTCCTAATGAATTGAAAGAAGCAGCCAATGTAGATGGAGCGAGCGATGCGACAATCTTTTTCCGAATTGTATTGCCGTTATCGAAGCCGATTATTTTCGTTATTGCGCTCTATGCTTTTGTAGGGCAATGGAATTCTTACTTTGATGCGATGATCTATCTGGATAATGCCAAGTTGTATCCACTGCAATTGGTACTGCGTTCGATTCTGATTCAGAACCAGACGATGCCAGGAATGATCGGGGATCAATTGGCGATGGCAGAACTGAAACGTTTGTCCGAGATGATTAAATATTCTTCGATTGTGATCTCAAGTCTACCGTTGTTGATCATGTATCCATTTTTCCAGAAGTACTTTGAAAAAGGCGTTCTGGTCGGTTCACTGAAATAAGCACAGCATCTAAATACAAGTATGGGGGCAAATATAATGAAAGTTATGCAAAAAGTAACGATCTCCGGGTTAACGATAGCGCTACTATTAACAGGTTGTAATTCAGGTTCATCTAATCCAACTACCGATGCTAATGGTAAAGTGACATTGAATTTCTTGACGCAAAGTTCAGCGCTAGCACCTGCTGATCCTAACGATAAATTGATTAATAAGCGTCTGGAAGAAAAAACAGGAATCCATATCAATTGGAAAAACTATACGACCGATCAATTTATCGAAAAACGTAATTTAGCCGTAGCTAGTGGTGATCTTCCAGACGGTATCTTTGATGCAGGGTATACCGATTATGATCTGCTCAAATTAGCTAAAGATGGTGTGATTATTCCTGTAGATGATCTGATCAACAATTACATGCCTAATTTTCAAAAAGTGTTAAAAGCAGCACCTGAATACAAAAAAATGCTTACAGCACCAGATGGACATATGTATTCCTTCCCATGGATAGAAGAACTAGGTACAGGGAAAGAAGCGATTCAATCAGTAGATGATTTTCCATGGATCAATCAAGCATGGCTTAAAAAGTTAGGTTTGAAAATGCCAACAACAACCGAAGAGTTAAAACAAGTGTTGATTGCTTTCAAAACGCAAGATCCTAATGGTAATGGAGAAGCCGATGAAATTCCACTTTCCTTTATTGATAAACCGGGTGGCGAAGATTTGACCTTCTTATATGGCTCTTTCGGACTTGGCGATAACTGGGATCATACGGTCGTTACCAATGATGGCAAAGTAGTCTTTACTGCTTCTGATAATGGATACAAAGATGCGATTAACTATATCCATAGCTTATATCAGGAAGGGTTAATCGATGTAGAATCTTCACAGCAAGATTGGAATACGTATCTAGCTAAAGGAAAAGACAAACGTTACGGATTGTATTTCACATGGGACAAAGCCAATATTACAGGCCCCAATGATGACTACCAACTGATGAATCCTTTAGCTGGCCCTAGTGGGAAAACCAATGTTACACGTACCAATGGACTTGGATTTGATCGTGGCAAAATGGTCATTACTAGCACCAATCAACAAGTAGAAGCAACTGCCAAATGGATAGACCAGTTATATGAGCCATTACAATCGATCCAAGATAACTGGGGAACGTATGGAGATACCAAAGAGCAAAACATTTTCAAATTCGATGAAAAGAAAGGCATGTTAAAGCACCTTTCATTAGAAGGATCAGCACCTGTTGAAGTACGTCAAAAAACAAATATTGCTGGCCCTCTAGCGATTCTGGATGAATATTATGGTAAATATACGACTAAGCCAGACGATGCCGCAAGTCGCTTGAAATTAATGAAAAAAGTCATGGTGCCTCATATGCAAGCCGAACATATTTATCCTAAAGTATTCTTCTCAATCGAAGAGTTGGATCGTTTATCAACAATAGAAACAGATCTGTTCGCTTATGTACAACGAAAACGTACAGAATGGTATCAAAATGGCAAAGTGAATGAAGAGTGGCCTACTTACCTACAAGAATTGGATCGTCTAGGGCTACAAGAATGGCTCCAAATTAAACAATCTGGATATGATCGTAACCAACAATAATCAACAATAAATACTACCAATAAGGTCAAAAAAGGAGCTTATACTATGATCACTCAATCTCAAGAAAAATATCGTCCACTGTATCACTTTACTCCGCAACAAGGATGGATCAATGATCCTAATGGATTAGTATACTTTAATGATGAATATCATCTGTTTTTTCAATATCATCCTGATGGAACGGTATGGGGACCTATGCATTGGGGACACGCGATCAGTTCAGACTTAGTGAACTGGCAAGAACAGCCGATTGCGCTTGCACCTGATGAGCACGGAACTATTTTTTCAGGAAGTGCAGTTGTGGATTGGCATGACACAACAGGCTTTTTTAACGGTCAATCTGGATTAGTCGCTATATTTACTCATCATGATCATAATTACAAGCTGGATCATATTCAGCAACGACAAAGTCTAGCCTATAGTCATGACGCAGGACGAACATGGATCAAGTATGAAGGTAACCCTGTATTGGAACACGATGAATTGATTGATTTTCGTGATCCTAAAGTATTCTGGCATCAAGAGACTGCACGCTGGATTATGATTTTGGCTTGTGGACAGACGGTGCATTTGTACGGTTCACCGAATTTGAAAGAATGGACATTCCTGAGTGAATTTGGAGATGGTATTGGATCACATGCAGGAGTCTGGGAGTGCCCTGACTTGTTCCCATTAATGGTAGATGGTGATGCGGCAACAACCAAATGGGTGATGCTAGTGAGTATTGGAAGCAGTGATGACTTTATCGAAGGATCACGCACGCAATATTTTATGGGAGAGTTTGATGGGGTTACATTTACACCGGATGATTCTTCGCAAGAGATTCGCTGGCTAGATTACGGACGAGATCATTATGCAGGTGTATGTTGGTCGGATATTCCAGTAGAAGATGGACGACGAATCTGTATCGGCTGGATGAGCAATTGGAAATATGCCAATCTTACACCAACCGAACAATGGCGTGGAGCGATGTCTATTCCACGGGAAATCACATTAGAACAACGTGCCCAAGGGATAACACTGATTCAGCGACCTGTACAAGAAATCAATACGATGCGTAGCCCTATCGTCACACTGGAAAATACAACGCTAGCCGAAGTTCAAGCCAAGCTAGCATCACTGCAAATGGATAGTTACGAAATCCAAATCACAGCAGATATAACATCTACTTTTGCTCTACAATTACGTGCGTCCTCATCACAGGATCAAGTGACCGTTGTAGGTTATGAAGGAGATGCAAGCGAAGTCTATATTGATCGTAGTCATTCAGGAGATCATACTTTCCATCAAGATTTTGCAGGTAAACATACCGCCAAAGTCGATCATAATCTATCGACGATCGAGCTTCAGATCTATGTGGATCGTTCTTCAATCGAAGTCTTTGCTAATGATGGGCAAGTAGCGATGACAGATCTTATTTTTCCAGATCATGATGCTCAAGGGCTTGGTATCCAATCACCAGATCAGCATTTACCATTATCTTCATTTCATATCTATCAGTTCATGTCCTCTTAATCAATAGGGTGAGTCTTATGATACGTTAACAGAGAGGAATAAAATAATGAAACCTATGGGTATCTTATCTCTGAACAAGTATAGATGGAAAATGATTACCATGTTGATGTTGTTATGCGGTCTAAGCGTTGTCTGGGCTATACCAGCACAAGCGAAGACTAATCTACATTCATGGACGATAAAGGACAAAGGAACAATGAAAGATACAACAGCGGGGATCGTGCTTACTTCCGATCCCAAAGAAAATGTGAAAGCCCTTTCAGCGACAGTATCAACTGACTTTGTGTACGAAGCAGATGTGACGATTCAAAATCCACAGACCGATGCTTCACTTATTTTCCGCTCGGATGCTGAAGGGTCAGCTGGCTACTGGTTGAAGGTCATGCCGACATCCGGTCAGATTCAGTTGCTTAATTCTTCAGGGACAAGTGGTACATTACAGCAATCGTATCCTGTAGACCTGCAAGCAGGGCAGACCTATCATGTGAAAGTCAAAGCAGAAGGTGATCAGCTTAGTGTCTATTGGGACAAACAATATCGACCTGTGATGCAAGTGACTGATACTGCTTATCGTTCAGGTCATCTGGGCTTGCATGTATGGGATGGGAGCGCTACGTTTCAAAATGTTATTGTAAGTGATCTCAATACCAATCTGACTACTTCCCTACTAACAACAGGAGTATGGACGCCTCATATCAAAGGCAAAATAGTGACTGCAACGCAAGAAGCATTGCAACTGTACAATCTGCGTTCAACCGATTTGATAGCCGAAGCAGATATTTCTTTTGCTAATAATGTACAGGGAACAACCGCAGGTCTAATCTTTCACGCCAATGATAAAGGAACCAATGGTTATATAGTCCAGCTGCGTCATCAAGGCAATACGATTGGGGTTGAATTGAAAAAAAGAAATGGTACTCTGATTGCCAAATCAACTCAGCAGTATATTCATCAGCCTAATAGTAACCATCATCTAGAGATTCGGATGATCCAAAATCGTATCCAAGTCTTTGTCGATGGATATACACCGGCTGCTATTCAAGCCACAGATAGCAGTTACACCAAAGGTTATACAGGTATGATTGCCCAAGGCGGTCAGGTTATTTTTCAAGACTTATTTGTGACGTCACCGGCAGATGAGTATACAGAAAAGTACCGTCCGCAATATCATTATTCTGCTTCACGAAATTGGATCAGTGATCCGAATGGATTGGTCTATTTTGAAGGGGAATATCATTTATTTTATCAAGATGGAGGACAATGGGGACATTCAGTCAGTACTGACCTTGTCCACTGGAAAAGGCTACCGTTTGCCCTGAAATGGAACGATCTAGGGCATATCTGGTCAGGAGCAGCGATAGCCGATACTACCAATGCTTCCGGTCTATTCGGCTCTTCCGGAGGTAAAGGATTGGTCGCTTATTATACTTCTTACGATCCTGATGCGCCTAACGGTAATCAGAAAATAGGATTAGCCTACAGTACTGATCGAGGACGAACATGGCAATATTCCAAAGAACATCCTATTGTGATCCAAAATCCAGGCTATACGTCTACTGAAGCAGGTGGATGGGATTTCCGTGATCCTAAAGTGGTTCGGGATGAAGTCAATCAACGTTGGGTGATGGTAGTCTCTGGTGGAGATCATATTCGTTTCTTTACATCGAAGAACCTAATCGATTGGACATGGACTGATAATTTCGGGTATGGAGATTATATTCATGGCGGAGTATGGGAATGCCCTGACTTATTTCCTCTGCGGGATCATCAAGGAAATATCAAATGGGTATTGATGATCAGTACAGGAGCGAATCCCAAAACAGCAGGCTCTGATGCAGAATACTTTATAGGTGATCTAACGGCTGAAGGTACATTTACCAATAATAATCCGGTCGGTAACGTTTTGAAAATAGACTGGGGTAAAGAGTTCTATGCCGCCACTTCATTTGCGAATGTTCCCGATGGACGACGAATTACACTGGCATGGATGACGAACTGGGATTACCCGTTTGCTTTTCCTACCACAGCTTGGAAAGGTGAAATGACCATTCCACGAGAATTATCGCTTCAGCAGACGAGCGAAGGATTGCGATTATTTCAAAAACCGCTGACCGAATTGTCTTCTTTGCGAACGCCAATACGTACTATTTCTAATCAGGTCATCTCAGAACAATCTGCTAATCCGTTAGCTGGTCTTCAAGAAGATAGTTATGAGATTGAAGCTGAGATTGAATTGCCAGTGAGTCAGCCAGCACAAGCATGGGGATTTGAAGTTCGTACAGGCAACCAGCATCAAACAGACATCGGTTATATCCATGCAGATCAGTCTTTATTTATTGATCGATCATTGTCAGGCAACACAAGCTTTGCCGAATTATTTTCGAAAAGGCATGCCGCGACAGTGCAACCGATCAACAATCGAATTCACTTACGTATCTTTGTAGATGCTTCTTCAGTTGAGGTGTTTGCTAATCAGGGGCAGATCGTTTTTTCTGATTTGATTTTGCCAGATCCACAAGATACAGGGATGCGTTTGTATAGCAAAAATGGAGAAATTAAAATTATCAACTTAAATGTATATCGTCTACAAAGTATCTGGAAACCCTAATATTAATAAAAACTATTTTAATCCAGTTCTAACATATAATTGTTTCACTTCTGCTGACCGATATTACTAATACTAACTTCATTAGTAATCAGCAGGAGGGGAACAATTATGTCTAAAAAGAAGTGGATTATTCCTATTTATATAGCGGCTATGGCGTTAACTGGATCAGCCGGAGTCTATGCAAGTTCTACATTAGAAAGTATCACAGCATCGCTCAATCACAATCTTAATATTGAAGTCAGTGGTAAAGCCTACAAGCCGACCGGACCCAATGGAGAATCATTATCTCCTATTGTGTATCAAGGAACGACTTATTTACCAGTGCGTTCGATCAGTGAAGCTTTAAATACAGATGTTAATTATGATTCAAGTAATAATAAAATTTCAATCATGCCTAAGTCGTCCAGTGCTACCAGCAAACCAGCTATTACTTCGACCACTCCTAATGCTGCCCCTACAACTCCAACTGTAAATGAAAAAAATAGCATCAATACATCTACACCTTCTGCAACCACACCGCCACCAGTTATAGAGACATTAAATCCTAATGATAGCGGCAGAATCGATGTGGCAGGAACAGCACCCGAAGTAGTGACCAGTGTTGTCCCTGTGAATCCAGCGCTTAGTGTGGTAAATACACCATTGATTACAACCAAGTACTTACCGCTTGATTTCCCGTTTCCATCGGATACGACATCAATCAGTCTAAGAGAATCGGTAGCAGGCGATAAAAAGCAATTGTTAATGATCTATGCAACACAGATGGATCTAGTCACGCTTGGTAATGCGTATCAAGCTTATTATGGGGCTCAAGGTGTAGTAGAATCGAATACTCGTATTCAGCCGGATACACTGAGTCTTGTAGGCACCAAAAATAATGCATTTGGATTTTCTATTCAAGGAAATCCACGTTCGATCGCTCCGGGTTACAATCAGATTCGGGTCACTTTAGTACAACAATAATTATGATTTGATTATGAAAGCATACGATCCTATGAGTATTCAAGGATCGTATGCTTTTTTGTTGATCATAGCGTGAAAACGATACTGTAAAATGATTGAAAATGAGCTCTTTTCATGAGAAAAGCTTCACAATACCCACTTTTGAGGTTTAGAATCAAAAAATATGTAAAATTTTCAGAAAATTTCAAAATAGGTAGTGCAATCGCAAAAATAGTGTGCTAAGATACCAAGAGTTTGAGAGGAAACCGTCGGAATTGTTTTGAAGCATTCATGCAAAAGCGTGAAGTGAAGCAGGCTGGATTGCCTGTATAAGTAACACCCGAATACGAACAAAAGGAAGGTGATCTCATGAGCGCTATGACATCCACCAATGAAAGCAATGCAGTGATTAACAAACAATTTAACCTTTTCCGGTTAACATGGCCAATCTTTTTAGAAGTATTTCTGTTCATGTTAATGGGGATTGTTGATACTTTAATGTTAAGTGATGTATCGGATAATGCAGTCGCAGCTGTCGGCACATCCAATCAGGTTATTTCTATCGCTATATTAGTATTAGAAGTGATTGGTAACGGAGCAGCAATCGTTGTCGCACAGTATATAGGTTCTCGTAAAGTATTAGAAGCAAGTCGTATCACCGCTGTAGCGATTACGCTTAATTTGGCAGTAGGATTGTTGCTCAGTGGTACCTTCCTATTACTTGGCGGATATTTAATGGAGAAAATGCACTTGCAAGGTGAAATTCTTGCTCTTGCTAAAAGTTATATTGCTATTGTCGGTGGAGCGATTTTCTTACAAGCACTCATCAACACATTAGCAGCTGTCATTCGTACGTATGGATTTACCAAAGAAACAATGTTTGTATCGGTATTTATGAACGTGATTCACGTTGTGGGTAACTACTTGTTGATCTTCGGTCACTGGGGTCTGCCACAAATGGGTGTACAAGGTGCAGCAATCTCAACGATTGTCAGTCGTCTGATCTGTGCTGTGATCTTCTTCTGGTTATTGTATCGTGTCATGGAAGTGCGTATTCAGATTAAAGATTACTTCCGTATGACCAAGAAATATATTATGCAAATTTTGAAAATTGGTGTGCCTTCTGCCGTTGAACAAGTCACTTATCAATTATGCCAGCTTGTCTTCGTATTCTATGTAACGTATCTAGGTAGTGAAGCCATGGCTTCGCGTCAATATGCTAATAATATTTCAACCTTTATCTATCTGTTCAGTATTGCGATTGGTATGGGTACAGCGATTATTGTTGGTCGCTTAGTCGGAGCGAATCTGAAAGATCAAGCGTACAAACGGGTATGGTCGAGTGTGAAATGGGCGATGGCAGCTACACTGGTGATGGATATTTTGATTATCATTTTCCGTGTGCCACTGATCGGCATGTTCACCGACAACCCTGAAATTATTCGAATGGCTTCACAGGTCATACTGCTCAGTTTCTTACTGGAGACCGGACGAACCTGTAATATTGTGATTATTAACTCGTTACGTGCTTCAGGAGATGCCAAGTTCCCTGTCTATATGGGACTGATCTCGATGGTATGTATGAGTTTACCGCTCGGCTATTTATTTGTTTTCAAAATGAACTTGGGACTTGCAGGAATCTGGTTAGCGATTGCGGCAGATGAATGGGTACGTGCTGTTATTATGTACTTCCGCTGGAAGAGCAGAGCATGGGAAAAACATTCTCTTATCCAGCATGATGAACCGGAATCCAGAGAAAATGTTCCAGCTGTAGCACCTGTATAATAGAATCTAATTTTATGGATAAAAAATAAATGCAGTTTACCAACCGTTTGAATCTTTTTCTACAATCGTAGAGGGGGTTCAAGCGGTTTTTTTATTCTATTTTGCAAATAGTGATTACAATCACCCTGCGGTTTGTGGTAGCGAGCTATGCTTGAGTCAAGTGAACAATACAACTAAGGGGGATATACATCATGTTTTGTTATCAATGTGAACAGACACCATCAGGTGGATGCAAAGTGATCGGGGTATGCGGAAAAAATGAGACAGTCGCCAGTCTACAAGATACGATCATTTTCGGGCTCAAAGGGGTTGCCGCTTATGCGACTCATGCTCGTCAATTGGGATATACCCATCCAGAAGTCGATCGTATTACGCATGAAGCACTCTATTTGACGTTAACCAATTCGAACTTTAATGTACAAGAACATATCGATATGGCTTTACAAGTAGGACAAGCCACTCTTCATATTATGGATACACTCGATCAAGCCCATACGGACCGCTTTGGGATTCCTCAGCCAGTGACAGTAAGTTCGAATCAGGTGGAAGGGAAATGTATCGTGGTTACCGGTCATAATTTATTTGCTTTAGAAGCTCTATTACAACAGACTGAAGGATTGGGCATCAATATCTATACTCACTCTGAAATGTTGCCTGCTCATGGTTATCCTCATCTCAAAAAGTACACCCATCTTAAAGGCAATATCGGCAAAGCATGGTATGATCAGCGCCGTTTATTTGAGAATTTTCCCGGAGCGATCTTAGCCACAACCAACTGTGTGATGCCGATCAAAGGCAGTTATGCACACCGCTTTTTCACTTATGGGGTAACAGGCTTAGAAGGGGTGACCAAGATAGAGACCGAAGACTTTAGCGAAGTAATCGCCAAAGCGCTATCTTTACCTGAAGCACATATGCAGTCTGATGCTGTTATGACGACAGGTTATCATCATGCGAATGTACTTGGATTAGCCCCTGAGATTATCGAAGCTGTTCAAAGTAAAAAGATCCGTCATTTCTTCGTGATCGCAGGCTGTGATGCACCGGGTAAAGGTGGGGATTATTATCGGGAGCTGGCGACTTCTCTTCCACAAGACACCGTTATCTTAACTACTTCGTGTGGTAAATTCCGCTTTAATGATATCGATTATGGCACTGTGCCGGGCACAGATATTCCACGCTATATGGACTTGGGACAATGTAACAACTCGGGCTCTACTGTCAAAATAGCTATGGCACTAGCCGAAGCGTTCGGTTGTACGATGGCGGAATTGCCTGTCAGTATTGTATTGTCGTGGTTTGAGCAAAAAGCAGTCGCTATTTTGCTAGGATTATTCAGTCTAGGGATTCAAGATATTCGAATCGGGCCGAAGCCACCCGAATTTATTTCAGACGGTGTAATGGACGTTTTACAATCGACATTTGGATTGAAATTAATTGGCGATGCGGCCACCGATATGGCAGATATGCTTTCTTAATGTAAAGAAACCGCAAGCAGACAACCTACTTCTTGTTCTATCGTATAATAGTTGGTCATATAAAAGTGTTCTTCAAACCACTCTAGTACAGCAGGATGTTGTAATTCATGATATGTAGATTGCAGTCCAAGATCGCTTGCAGACGATGTACTTAATGAATCATCTGTAATCGCGGAATGCACAACAATACGGTCTGTCAGACAAAGCCGTCCATGTGGCTTGAGTACCCGATGAATCTCAGTCAATGCAAGCAATTGCTGTTGTGGATTCAAATGGTTAAAGGTAAAACTAGATACGACAAAATGGAAATGGTTATCTGGATAAGGGATGGCAAGCACATTACCTATTCGTGTCTCGATCATAGGGAACTTGTTCTGGCACTGCTTCAACATTTCCTGCGATTGATCGACACCCGATAGATGAGCGCCTGAGGTTAATAATCGACCGGCAAGATTGCCTGTACCGATCCCTAGATCCAGTCCATGTTCACCTGAAGTCGCATGAATCAATTCTGCTGTATACGTTAGTGCTTGCTCATAATGCGGATAATCTTCGCTACGGGTCTGTACGTCTTCATCATGCGTCTGAGCACGCTGATCGAAGTTCCATTGGTCTTGCCAGTTCTGACGCAATTCACGCAAATGTTTGGCTTGATCCGCCAGATGATAAATCTCTTGAATCGGCAAAGTCTGCTGAGTCTGTAATAAATCAATCATCTGCTCGGTCGTTTCAGCCATACGCTTCATTTCTAACCACTGTGTTGTCAGCAGAGAACGTTGTAGTTCCAGATAATAACGTAATCGCTGACTATCCGGTAATCCTTGTGGTTCTAACGCTTGCTTAATCTCTTTGATCGCCATACCTGCTTCACGAAGCGCTATAATCGTCTGCAAGCGCCAGATATCTTCTTCGACAAAGATACGATACTGATTGTGTTCACGCTGTACAGAAGGCAACAGACCGTTTTGTTCGTAAAAGCGGATCGTACGTGTCGAGATACCCAGACGTTTGGAAAGTTCATTGATTTTCAAAAAATCATCGTCCTTTTGTGTGAAATTATATTCAATCATATCATGAACGATCAGAAGAACATCAACCGTATTTTTGCTGATGTTCTTTTTTCATGCGAATATAATCAGGATCGACTTTGGCTTCATCCCATTTTACTTTGAAAATACGAGCGGCTTCCGCTTTGATAGGATCGTCTGTATAAGGAAGGACTTCGCCGTTCTCATCATATTTACGACCGCCTTTGTGATTGGTATAACGGCGTGCACGCGTATAACCCATTTGTAGAAATTTACGAGCCATATCCATCCCGATAAAATCTTCTTTTTCCTTATAGTCTAGAAACATCGCATAGATTTTCTCAGAAGATTCGGTAGCAATCTCTGGTGTTTTGAAGCGCCAGTGAGGTAAGATTTCGCCTTTATAAGGTTCAACCATTAACACACCTTGTTCCCCTTTACCGACTCGATATAATTCGGGTTGTTGGCGTAGATCTAGCTTCGTATAGTCTAAGGTATAATCAAATTTTTCAGGCATACTAAGAACTCCTTTGTATAGATAAGTAACTCTCTATTACCCGATTTGTCGTTTTTTATGTCAGTTTGCAGTTAATATGTATTTACGAAAAGGATATCTTAAGACAGAATAAGATAAAAGGGGGA
Source organism: Paenibacillus nuruki (assembly GCF_001721045.1). Classification (GTDB taxonomy): domain Bacteria; phylum Bacillota; class Bacilli; order Paenibacillales; family Paenibacillaceae; genus Saccharibacillus; species Saccharibacillus nuruki. Next base: position 81,969 of record NZ_MDER01000044.1, read on the forward strand.
TGTTGGATAATGAGTTCATTGGTATGGAATATTGTAGTATCTGCTATGTTGTTACAAGGAGGAAGCCAATCTTATATCGCAGAAGGTCCAGCGATGCAACCGAATATTTATGCAGAAGATCGTTTAACTGTAGTCAAAGCGACCGAAAAAGATATTGAGCGTGGAGATATTATTGTTTTTCAAACGCCTGAAAATGAAAAGACATTTGTTAAACGTGTTGTTGGATTACCTGGCGAAAAGATCAAAATCAAAGGGGATCAAGTGTATATTAACAACAAAGTCATTAAAGAGCCTTACATACAAGCAGCTGTGAAAAAAGCAAAAGCAGAAGGATATGCATATAATATCACTGATTATAATGGTGGAAATAAGAAGATTCCCCAACATCAGTTTTTTGTATTAGGAGATAATCGTTCTAATAGTATGGATAGTCGTATGTTTGGAACCATTTCGATCCAAAAAGTAAAAGGTGAAGTAACAGCGATTCAAGGGAAAAAGCTGAATTCTTCGAAGTAATGCAGAGATAAATGATATCAAATAACAAAAAGCAGATACTCTAGCAAAAGAGAATATCTGCTTTTTGTTATGCTGTATGCTTTTTGTTGTACTGAATTAGGATCGCAACATTACGAATGATCACCCATAATATCTTTAATTTCATCTTTGAGTGCATCTGATTTGGTTCCGAAAATAACCTGTACAGCGCCTTGTCCTAGTCGCATCACACCTGCTGCTCCAAGCTTACGGAGTTCACTATCGTTGACTTGACGATCATCTTTGACGACCAGACGTAGACGAGTGATACAAGCATCAATACTCTCGATATTTGGAGAACCCCCTAGTTGATGCAACACTTGAGCCGCTTGACTATCATTAGCGCTAATCGTTGGCTGTGCACTGATTGCCGCAGATGGTGTTAACGGATCAGAAGGTGTTTTTTGGAGATCCACTACAGCTTCGTCATCTTCACGACCCGGCGTTTTGAGATTGAATTTTACGATCAAGAAGCGGAATAGAGCATAGTAAACGACTGCAAAAGCAAGTCCCACTGGGATCATAATCAGTGGATGCGTAGCTAATTTCATATTCACAAGGTAATCGATTAGACCTGCTGAGAAACCGAATCCTAATTTAACATTCAATAGATACATTACCAGACCGGATAAGCCTGTCAAAATAGCATGTACCAGATACAACCCTGGTGCGACAAACATAAATGCAAATTCTAAAGGTTCTGTAATCCCTGTTAAAAAGGACGCTATCGCAGAACCGATAAAGATTGAAGCTACAGCTTTACGTTTTTCAGGACGAGCGGTATGAATAATCGCAAATGCCGCCGCTGGTAAAGCAAACATCATAATCGGGAAGAAGCCAGACATAAACATTCCTGCTGATGGATCGCCTGCGAAAAAGCGTGTTAGATCGCCATGTACCACTTCACCAGCAGCATTGGTGTAATCACCAATTTGGAACCAAGCAATTGAATTCAATACATGATGCAGTCCGATCGGAACGAGCAAGCGGTTCGCCATCCCGAATATAAAAGCACCAAGCCCGCCAAGCCCTACAACCCATGTACCAAAAATCGCAATCCCATCTTGAATAGGACTCCAGATCATACCGAACAATGTAGCAAGAATGATTGTAGTAAATGCAGTAATCATCGGAACAAAGCGTTTACCTGCAAAGAAACCTAACCATTCAGGCAATTTGATATTGTAAAAGCGTTGGTATAGATATGCTGACCACAGTCCGACCAGTATCCCGCCGAGCACGCCCATATCTAATTTTACATCATCAGCAATATAACCGAATATCGTAGGTACAATACTTAATATTTTGACTAAGATTAGATATGAAATGACTGCGGATAGCGCTGCTACTGCATCACGAGCAATACCGATCGCTACCCCAATCGCAAAGATCAAAGCCAGATTACCAAAGATCGCACCTGCGCCTGCTGTCAAGAATGGAGTAATATAATGATTAATAAATCCACCGACTGTTGATCCTAACGGAATATCAGTCTCATAATTTAACAATCCCAACCCTTGTAAAATAGCTGCGGCAGGAAGTGTAGCGACTGGAAGCATTAAAGAACGTCCAATCTTCTGCAAAAATCCTAACATAGATAATCCCCCTTAAATAGATGTAATGAGTGTACTTTGTATACATCATGCACAACCAAAATAGAAAGAAATTCTATATCTTGGCTGTGCAAGATAGCTGATTATACGGTCTTGCAGATACGAATTAGGGTTGATACGTTCGAAATAATCGGTATAAATGCATAGTCAAAAAGCAAACCTCATCTTCAGGTATTGAGACATTAAGCTCTTTCTCCATCACAACTTTCATTTGATTGGCTAGTATATATTCTTCGGCATACTGTTCTCGTATCGGCTGAATCAACAGATTTTCAACCAGTGATCCTTGTACGATACGTTCTAATGAAAAGCGTAAGTGAATCATTAAGCGTACTTGATTCATACTGCCTTGCTGAAAGGTAATCTGTTTCTCTTGCTCGATCATCTTTTGCAATTTGCCGAGTAATGTAGACATTTTCACCAATTGTCCAACAGGCACATGACTGACAGCTGAATGAATATGATACGTTAGAAACCCTGCTTCATCTTCAGGAATCGTAATATCAAAAGCACTACAGATCATCTGCAACGCTTGTAAAGCAACTTCATATTCTTGCGGAAAACAGACTTGAGTCTCATACAGAAAAGGATTCGTAATCTCCATATGGTGGCGTATCCGATAGACAGTGAACTGGATATGGCTCGGTAATGCCAAATAGATTTTGTTATGAAGCGTTTTGTTGAACCGCTTTTCGATCATTTGAATAATCTGATCCGAGACTTCCATCGCTTTATGATCAATATCTTCAAAAAAGCTAGGATGATTCATCAGTTGTTCACGATCTTCCAACCGAAATCGCTTTTCGATGCGATCATCGTCAGTGGAAAGGGTCGTTAGATTTTTAGCGGCAAAGCCCAGTCCTTTACCGAGCAAAACATATTCTATATCTGTTGTTTCATCAAAAGCCATCACGATGTTATTGCCAACTACCCTCTGCACAGATAGCCATATACTCTCTTTACTCATAGATGAAGCCCCCTTTAAATCCCGCTACGCTTATAGATTCAATCCAGCAAATAATGAATACGCAAAAAAGAGCCAAGTCACGAATAATAAACGTGTAGAATGGTCTACAGCATCTGATATTCGTTGCTTGGCTCATGCCCATAATATGGTAACACGCCGATAGATTTTAAAGTTTTGAATGCGATTTCATCATGTAGCATATAACGATCGCAAATGATCGTCAAGGTTATATTTTACGGAAAATCTCGAATATTTTCCAAAAGTACAGGATTATTCAATAAAATAAAGTTTATTCATCATATTTTGCATAAAAACCTTAAAAATGCCCGAATTTTGAAGAATAGGGGTTGAAATTTCTTCTATAATCAATTACAGTAGTAGACGTTGTTATATGTTCGTAAGCTTTACCCTAACTAAATAAAATTCATTGATGTATAATGTATAACCTCAATAATATGGTTTGAGGGTCTCTACCAGGAACCGAACAATCCTGATTACAAAATTAAGTGTGCTCGTCGCACCCATCTTTTGTAGTCAGGATTTTTTTGCGTCTTTACGAGTATAAACTTCTACGGACTATGATGGAATAGACGCAAGTCACTTGCTGACATCAAGAACAAAGGAGAAGATAGATATGAATTTCAAAGTATTAATATTGACGATTGCTACATTTACGGTCGGTCTGATTGAATTGATTATCGGTGGTGTATTGCCACAGATCGCATCCGACTTGAATGTATCTGTAAGTACAGCAGGGCAATTGATTATGATCTATGCCTTGGTCTACGCCATCTCTGGCCCAACACTACTTGCAGTAACGGCTAAGGTGGAACGGAAAAAGTTATACCTATGGTCGATGCTTATCTTTACACTGGGTAGTCTGGTTGCGTTCTGGAGCCCAACGTATGGTATCTTATTCTTATCTCGTATTATCACAGCGGCAAGTGGTTCGCTGATTGTAACATTATCACTGACGATTGCTGTCAAAATCGTAGCTCCAGAATATCGGGCACGCGTAATCGGTATTATTTCGATGGGTATCAGTTCTTCCATCGTACTTGGATTGCCTTTCGGCGTATTAGCGGAAGAAGCATTCGGCTGGCGTGTATTGTTCCTTGCGATTGCTGTATTGACACTGGTTGCTATGGTGGTTGTACATCTATTTATGGATCATGTTCCTTTAGAAAAGATGCAGACATTGAAGCAACAACTGGCTTCACTTAAAGATATCAAAATTATTAGTGCTCATCTAGTAACGATGCTTACTTTAGCAGGGCATTATACATTATATGCATACCTTACGCCTTTCCTTGAAACCATGATGGGTCTAAATTCCAACTGGATCAGTATCGTATACTTCGTATTCGGTCTTGCAGCAGTAAGTGGCGGGATGATCGGTGGAGCATTATCAGATCGTCTAGGTAGTAAAAAGAGTATTTTGCTAGTAGTAAGTGTGTTCGCTGTTATTATGTTCACTTTGCCGATGGCTAGTCAGTACGTTTATATATTCCCAATTGCACTATTTATCTGGGGTGCACTAAGCTGGGCGCTTGCTCCGGCTCAACAAAGTTATTTGATCCAATATGCACCGGAATCTTCGGATATCCAACAAAGCTTTAACTTCTCAGCATTGCAAATTGGTATTGCTGTAGGTTCTGCTATGGGCGGTGTATTGATCAAAAATACAGGCAATATCGCTATTAATGCTTGGGTAGGTGGCGGAATTATCGTGGTTGCTTTTGGAATCGCCTTGTTCTACTTATTGTCCAAACCTGTAAGATCTCGTAATGTAGCGAATACGATTACTCGCTAAAATAAATATCACTATGTATGGTTTTAATATAGGGTGAATTAAAAAACACCGATATGATCTGCGTCTAAGATCTTATCGGTGTTTTTTTGATTAGTACAGATAATAAACAACTGCTATCTTGATGCAAAAATACAGTGACATGGACTATAGATCATGCTATCTTAGCAATGAAAAACCAATACATATCAGAGGAGACAATGATGTCAAAAACAGATTTCGCAAACTTTAATTGGCTTAATGAAAATGCTATACGTTTTGAAGAGGACAACGTTATTTTACATGCACCTGCTCAAAGTGATTTCTTTTGCAATCATGGGGGCGTATCAGAAGAAGGAATCACACCTGAATCGTTGACCAATGCTCCCTTCTTTTTTACAGAGGTATCTGGTGACTTTGTGATGCGTGTACAAGTGAATCATGATTTCAAAGATGTCTATGATTCTGCTTCGATTATGGTGATGCAAGATGAAAAGCTATGGGCGAAATTATGTTTTGAATATACTGATTTTTATACACATTCGATTGTAAGCGTGATCACCAATACATTCTCAGATGATGCTAATGGTAACAATGTAGAAGGCAATACGGCATGGCTTCAAGTGGCACGTGTTGGGCAGTCGTTTGCTTTTCATTATTCGTTAGATGGCGTTCGCTTTGATATGGTTCGATTCTTTTATTTACCTGTCGATCAACAAGTGAAAGTAGGATTACTACCCCAAGCCCCTACAGGTCAAGGTGGAGAACGAACATACTCGCATTTTTCGTTAGAACAAAGAACAGTCAAAAATATTAGAGTGGGCAAATAAGCAGTCGATTCCGTTCTATTGAAGTGTGTATGTTTTGGATGAGTTTTTTGATTGATTGTACAAGCTACCTGATTGTTATAAGGTAGCTTTTTTTGTTGTTCTAATTGGAGTGAATCATCATTTATCTCTAGATCGTTTTGTATATTCAATTATAAAATCATAGACAAAATCAAAAAACGTTTGCTTTTAAATAAACATAATTATATAATATCTATGAAATGAATAGATAAAATCAAATTTGTCTAGAAGGAGATAAAGATATGGAAAAAAATCAAGAAATATCAGATCGATTCTGGAAAGCAGCATTATCTGATCTGAAGCGTGGTTATGTATTCGAAGAAGATACTCATTCATTAGGTCGTTTTATATGCTTGATTGATGGGAAGACGTGTGAAAAGGGAGTGATCTATCAAGAAGAAGGGGTCTTTTACGAAGCAGAACGTTATATGCAACATTATATTCAACAACAGCATACATCTATGTTTTCTTATTTGTTGGAGCTAGATAAAAAGTGGACAGGGCTAACGGATATCCAAAGTGGAATGGTACAATCTTTTTATCAAGGGCGTTCAGATACGGAGATTGTGGCTGAAGTGGGCGGTAGCAAATCAACAATTCGTAATCACCGCTTTGCGTTACGAGAGAAGACCAAGCAAGCCAAAGTATTTCTAGCGATTATGGAATTATTAGAAGAACAGCAAAATGATCCAGCTCCATTAGTGTCTGTGCATCGTACAGCAACGATGGTGGATGAGCGTTATGCTGTGACTGAGAAAGAAAGTAAAGATATTTTAAATCAATATTTCCCGGATGGATTAGAAGGTTCACTAACCAATTTTCCTCGTAAAGAAAAGCGCAAAATTGTTATTTTACGCCATCTGATGAATGGCTTCGAACTTGGTAAAAAGTATACAGAAAAAGAAGTTAATGAGGTTCTGAAGCGTTCTTTTGCAGACTATGTTACCCTACGCCGCTATATGATCGAGTATGGATTTATGGATCGATTAGATGATGGAAGTCAGTACTGGGTAAAACAATAAGTGCTAGCAAGCATAAGTACACAGAATTTAATATTAAAAAGTGTGATATGTAAGTTAGTTATCATGTATATAATAGATTAAAAAAACCTCTCTGACACTCAAAGCACAGAGAGGTTTTTGATCTATTTATTTAGCACGTAGTTCTTTTTGAATCTGACAGATACGACTTTGAGAAATACCTAGAATACGAGCCAATTCATTTTGCGTCGCTTCTGGATTAGCTTTCATCGTATCTTCTACTTTCGTCAGCATTTCCCCCCGTTTACTCCGTGATTTACGTAAAGATGATTGTAGGTTGCGATTAGGTGCGGGTGCACTAGGCATATCTTCTAAAGCGATATGTTGAGTCTCATCACCCATCTGTTCGGTACAATCTCCACAAATAAATTGATCTTTATAATAGATTAGATTGTCAAATGTTCCGCAAAAGATACATTGAATTCCTTTATGTTTCCGAAAAATAATTTCTTTTTCTGTGATAAAGAATTCCATAGGATCGCTGACACCAATTTCCATCGTATCGCGTATTTCTTTCGGAATAACGATGCGTCCTAGACTGTCCAATTGACGGACCATACCGGTTTTTTTCATAAGAGTTCCTCCGCTTGGTCAAATTTATAAAAGAGAAAAATAAAAGTAACTAGAAAAGTAAGGTTATTTACTTTCTAATCCCTTATTTGCATAAATTCATAGTAACATCGAATATACAGATAAGGAACAAAATTAATGCAAAAAATATAACTTCTATATTTAGTTAACTACATAATTATGCATTAAAGCAATTGAAGATGCTTATTTTCTATCTTGAAAATATAAATTTTCATTATGATTTAGATCTAATTAGTATGATTTAAGCATGAAAATGGATAAATACAAAAAATATCAAATTTGAATAATTTGTATAAAAATTCATTTAAATATATAATTGTTTATTTCAATATTAGGAATCATTTAGCCGTAAAATCACCTGCTTATCGATTGACATTAAGCGTTTTAAAGCAATATGTAACATCTACTTTGTTATCATACACCCATCTGCGAATAGATTCAAATTTCAGATATACATACGATACTATAAACATATCTGAAATAAAAAAAGCTACCTGTTAAGGTAGCATAACCATCATCAATACAGGAGTAGCAGCGAGTGTGAATAACGCCGCCAAAATCATCGAAATACTGGAAATCGTACCGGTTAAAGAACTAAGCTCAAATGCTTTGGATGTACCTGTTCCGTGTGCCGCTGTACCAAATAAAATGCCTCGTGCAATCTCGCCGTCGATCCGTAACCATTTCACAATAAAAGGACCTACAATCGTACCGATCAATCCGGTCATAATCACAAATACCGCTGTTACTGTAGGCACACCGCCGATCGCTTGAGAAACGTTCATAGCGATCGGTGTAGTAATCGAGCGCGGAATAATACTGCTCATCAGACCACTATCCAAATGTAAAAGTTTCGCTAATAATGCAGACGAAGTTACCGCTACAATCGAACCGAATAGAACACTGGATACAATCTCAACTGCATGCTTTTTGAGGGTTTGGATATTTTTGTACAATGGAATAGCAAAAGCAATCGTCGCCGGCTGTAGTAATCGAGATAACCATTGTCCACCTTGATTATAAGCGGTATAAGGCACATGAATAGTCAGCAAAAGAATCACTAGAATCAGTGGTGTAATCAGAAGTGGAGATAGATAGACACGCGGAAAGCGGCGATATATTCTTTTGGTGACCATATAGATTAACAATGTTAGTAGTAAGAATAATAAAGTATTCATCCTGCGTGACGCTCCTTCCGTTTGGCCATCGTTCCAGCAAGTAATCCTGAACTGACCATCACTAATATCGTGCTGAGTATAACAATAACGATAATTCGTACCCCATCATGTTCTAACATCGGGATATAATTCATAATACCGACCGCTGAAGGAATAAAGAACAATAACAGTTCAGCCAGTAACCAGTTCGCTCCAAGCTCTACCCATTCAAGCTTGATCACTTTGGTCTGTAACAATATAAATACAAGAGCAATGCCGATAATACTACCCGGTACAGGTAGGTGTAACCAGCGCACCAATACATTTAACAGTTCAGAAAAGCCCATCAGTACAGCAACCTGAAGTATTCCTTTCATGATATTTCTCATCTATGTTAAACCTTCTCTCTTATTAACTCCGAATGATTGTCTATATGAAAATTTTACATCTGTTTCTTTCATAGGTAAAATTCATATATGGCATGAAATGTATTCCATCTGTCTATAGGAGGAAAGTGACATGGATATTCGGCATTTGCAGTATTTTATGGAAGTTGCGAGGTTAGGAAGCTTTACCAAAGCGGCAGAAGCGCTGTTTATTACACAACCTACGATCAGCAAAACGATCCGTTCATTAGAAGATGAATTAGGTGCCAAGCTGTTTAATCGAATCGGGCGTACCGTCGAATTAACCGATGCAGGCAAAGTGATCCAGCATCAAGCTCGCATTATTGTAAAGTCTTTTCAAAATTTATCCTCCGAGTTAGACGATCTACGGAATCTCAAAACAGGGCATTTACGTATCGGATTACCGCCAATGATTGGTTCACGATTTTTCCCGCAGATTATTGGAAAGTTCCATCAGTTGTATCCAGATGTAACGATTCAACTTTTTGAAAATGGTGGGAAAAAGGTAGAACAAGATGTTGCAAACGGTGCGCTAGATATTGGAGTCACTGTATTACCTGTGACCGAGAATGTATTAAACCATTTCTCCTTTACCGAGGAAAAATTGAATCTACTTGTACCGAACCATCACCGATTCGCGCACCAAGATTGTGCTGAGTTAAGTACACTCGCAGAAGATTCATTTATTATTTTTAGTGAAGACTTTACCTTGCATGGTCGTATTATCGATGCGTGTATCCGAGCAGGATTTCAACCGAAAGTGATCTATGAAAGTTCGCAGTGGGACTTAATTAGTGAAATGGTTGGAGCAGGCTTAGGAGTGGCATTATTACCTGAGACCATCTGTCAGCAGATTAGCCGGGATCATGTGCATATTCTGCCACTGGTGAACCCGTCTATCCCTTGGCAACTGGGCATGATCTGGCATCAAGACCGCTATTTATCTTTCGCCGCTCGCGAATGGCTTCGATTTACAAGAGAGTTTTTGGGGAAGTAAAGCTTGGTTGTGGAAGTCATTAGAGATTGGTGAATAAGGGTATGCCTATTTGAGGGTGTATCCTTTTCTTATGTGAAATTGGTTGAATTTTCGTATCGTCAAACGGAGTATCTAAGGATTATTTTTGAAATTTAAAAAAGGGTATACATATATAT
>NZ_MDER01000045.1 GCF_001721045.1 Paenibacillus nuruki
AATAATTTAATAACTGATATAAACTTTGATACATATAAATAATAAATTTTTAAATTGTATGTGCAGAAAGTATTTGCATATATAAATCCGTTTACATGGCTGTCGTATATGCTAAAATTGATATATTGAATACATAACTGATAATAATGGTAAAATGGTTTATCATAGTTAAAAACAATGATAAAAGTTGAAAAAAATAATCATTTTACTTCTCATTCTGAGATTTAGGAAAGGAATACGTATGGAAATTAGACAACTTGAATATTTTGTAGCCGTATGCGAGGAGTTACATTTTACCAAAGCCGCTGAGCGTTTAGGTATTACTCAACCTACACTCAGTATTCAGATTCGTACCATGGAAGAAGAAGTGGGAACATTGCTTTTTGATCGTATAGGTAAAAAGATCACTCTGACCGAAGCGGGATTCATTTTGTTACGTCAAGCTCGAAGTATTTTGTTGAAGTTACAAGATGCGTTTGATGAGATTAATGGGTTACGCGAGTATACAGGCGGTAATTTGGTCGTTGGAGTGATGGCGGCAGAGCTGGATTATCGGATTACACCGATTTTAATTGATTTCCATCATCAATTCCCTAATATCCATTTAAAAATCTCGTCAGCGATCGAAGTCGCAGAGATGGTGATCAATAATGTAGTAGATATTGGAATTACGTTGATCGAATTTACTGATCCTAGACTGGTGACCACTCCACTATATACAGAAGAGTTTGTACTTGTCGTTTCTGAAAATCATGAACTGGCAGATCAGCAATCGATTTCCCTAGAGGCATTACCTTCTATTCCGCTGGTTCTTTATCCTAAAGGATTCAAAGGACGTGAATTGATAGAACGTCACTGTAAAGAACATGGCTTGAACTTGAATATTATTATCGAGACTTCTACAGCTTCTTCTTTATATGGATTTGTAAAATCGAATGTAGCCGCTTGTATTCAACCTTATTCGTTATCAGCTTCTCTCAACGATCCCACTCTTCGTTTGATTAAAATAGCTGACTTCCCACCTACCCGTCAGATTGGTATTATGCATCGTACCGATAAGTATCTTGGTGTGGCGGCTTTAGAATTTATGAAAATGCTTGAGAAGCATTTAAAAATGTAAGATTATAGACAAAAAGAAGGAGCAGCATGAGGATATGCTCTCCTTCTTTTTTATTTCTATTTTACTTTTTTACAATTTATGTTGAGGACTTACTAACGTTATACTGCCATGCTTCTTCAAGCAATTCACTATTGATACTGATTCCAGCCATAGAACCTGAAGCTGCCGCAGCAACGACCTGATATTTTCGTGAAGCCGAATCGCCTGCGCTGTATACACCTGGTATATTGGTTTTACCAAACTCGTCTACAATGATCATGCCTGTATCAGCAGATTCGCATCCTAACATTTGTGGAACATCTGATCCAGTGACAAGTTCTGGTGTGAAAAAGATCCCTGTACATAAAAGAGAATGACCATCTTCAAATTGAATATGTTCTACGATCCCCGATGCTGAGTGTATATGTTGAATAGGTGAATCGATGATTGAGATCTGGTGGTTTATAAGTTCCTCGTGTTCTTCTGCTGTCCAATCATTCATGCCATTGGTGCAGATAGTGAAATGAGAAGTCCACCCTGAGACCGTCTTAGCTAAATGCAGTGCTGTTGCTCCACTAACGATTAATGCTAACTTCTGATCTCGAAGTTCCCACCCATCACAGTAAGGGCAGACAAATGCGCTTTTTCCATAGACTTCTTGTAGACCGGAGATAGCAAGTGGACGATCTTTCATTCCTACTGTAAATAGTATTTTTTTGCTAGTATACGTATGTCCTTGAGAGGTAACCACTTCAAATTGACCATCACTACCATTGGCACCGATAACGGTATCTGTGGCAAATTGAACAGTAGGATACCTACTAATCTGTTCTCTAGCGATTTGGCGAAAATCAGCAGGTGTAATGCCATCTCGAGTTAAAAATCCATGCGATTCTTGAGTGACTCGATTCCGTGGAAGTTCTTCATCTATAATCAGTACATGTTTACGTGCTCTTCCCAAAATAAGCGCAGCACTTAAGCCAGCAGGCCCTCCACCAACGATGATTGCATCTTGTAATTGTTCCATATGATCAGTACTCCTTTAATGTATATTTTTAAGCAAGTTCTATATTGTTATATCTTTTGCTTTGGAAAAAATAACGTTAGATATCGATGATTGTTTTCGATATTTTATTTCGAAACTATAACTATTGGACAAATGAAGCTGATATATTTTGAATAGCAATTTGATCTATTCTTCTCTATTCCTCCCTTAATAATAAAAGACTTTAAAGACTACCATTATCTATGATTGTTATAAAAAAATACGTAATACAGTAAAATTTAAGATTATAACTTAATTGTAGACTTTGTTTATCTATAATATACTTAATTATGATCAGAAGTCAACAGACCAACTGATTTCTCCTTTTCGTAAACTAGAAATAAATACGAATGTAGCTAATGATTCGATATTTTTATACCGTTTGAGTGTAAATACATATTCTTCTATAATTTTATATAATTGCCTATTTCTTTTTTGTAAGCGCTATCTTATAATAAGTTGCGTAAACGTTTGCACAAACTATAGGCACAGGAGGAATGGTTATATTGATATCGGGTAAACCACATTTTAAAAAGATGATTTTGATTGTATTCGGGGTATTGCTTTTATTTCCTTTGCTGTTCAGTGGTTCGTATACAACCACTCATGCAGCAGATAATTCAGTAACCGTGTATTACAAAAAAGGGTTCACAACACCTTATATTCATTACCGTCAAGCGGATGGTAATTGGACAGCTGCTCCGGGTACCAAAATGGCAGATTCTGAAGTCAGTGGATATACCAAAATTACTGTCAATATCGGTTCTGCTGCTCAATTAGAAGCTGTCTTCAACAATGGTAACGGCACATGGGATAATAACAATTCCAAAAATTACTTATTCAATCCCGGTACATCGACCTTTACACCGAATACTAGTAATACCGTAGGTACGATTACAACTGGTGCGCCGGGTGGTACAACACCTACGAATCCTACACCTGCTCCCGATAATTTCGGTCCAGTTGATTGGAGTAAACGTAGTATTTATTTCATCATGACCGATCGATTCAGTGATGGGGATACTAGCAATAATAACTATGGCGGCTTTGCTTCTAACAAAAGTAATCCTTCTCAATGGCACGGTGGAGATTTCCAGGGGATTATCAACAACTTGGATTATATCAAAAACCTTGGATTTACAGCGATCTGGATTACACCTGTAACGATGCAAAAAAGTGTAAATGCTTATCATGGTTATCATACGTATGACTTTTATTCTGTAGACGGTCATTTGGGCACAATGGCGAAATTTCAAGAGTTGGTGAAAACAGCACATAGCAAAAACATCGCAGTGATGCTAGATGTTGTTGTCAATCACACAGGTGACTTCCGTCCAACCAATGGAACCGCCAAAGCTCCTTTTGATAATGCAGATTGGTATCATAATGTTGGCGATATTACGCAAAACGATTACAACAGCAATAATCAATCTCGTATTGAAAATGGTGATGTAGCAAGTCTTGATGATCTCAAACAAGAAAATGCGGCGGTTGCTACAGAGTTGAAAAACTGGGGTAAATGGATTATTGCTCAATCTGGCGTAGATGGTCTACGTGTAGATACAGCCAAGCACGTACCCAAATGGTTCCTTAAAGATTTCGATACCGCAGTTAATACATTTACTATCGGTGAAGTCTTTAACGGTGACCCTGCTTATGTTGCTGATTATTCTAATTACTCTGATGCTGTACTTGATTTCCCGATGTATTACACGATTCAAAATGTATTTGGTCATGATGGTTCAATGAATCAGATCAAAGAACGTTATAGCCAGGATTACCGTTACAAAAATACGAACTTGAATGGAACATTTTTAGATAATCATGATGTCAAACGTTTCTTAAATGATGCTTCTGGTAAACCTGGAAACGCATCAGACAAATGGCCACAATTAAAAGCAGCCCTTGGATTTATGCTAACTTCTCGTGGTATCCCGATTGTCTATCAAGGAACAGAACAAGGCTTTAGTGGTGGGGATGATCCTGCTAACCGTGAAGACATGACATTCAATACGAATAATGAACTGTACAAGTATATTGCTAAAGTGAACGCTATTCGTAATAGTCACCCTGCTTTACAAAATGGAACGCAAAAAGAGAAATGGGTAGATACTAATTTCTATGGATTCCAACGTTCCAATAGTGGTGACGAAGCGGTGGTATTGATTAACAACTCATGGGAAAGCCAAACACGTACCATTCCAAATTTAGATAATTTCTCTAACGGTACAGTGTTGCGCAATCAAATGGGTACAGATTCGGTAACGGTTAATGGTGGTTCGATTACAATCACACTAGCTCCTAAAGAAGTGAAGATTTTGACAAAATAACAGCAGTTTATGAAATCGTTATCAATATAAAATCATTGTACAAGTAAAGCGCCTCAAAGCAGTCTGCTTTCTTTTGAAAAGATCAGATTGCTTTGAGGTTATACATATGAGTCTGTAATGGCACTATTTAGCCTTTACTGTGATACTGAGCCATAAAAGGTTCTGCTAAACGGGATGGTTGTAACTTAGCACCTAATCCAAAAAGCTCACAGTAATTCATAATCAATGGATGCCATTTTTCAGGATCGATATAATCTTGATCAGGATGAAGCAAAATACTTTCTTCTACATGTACACGTATCATCCGTAGTTCTATAGCTGCAATTGTACCTGTTTCACTAAACGTGGAGATCTGTTCAACTTGAGCTTCTAATTGAATCGGACATTCTTGCACTAAAGGGGCTTGGACAAGATCTGCTGGAATAGCTGTTAGCCCTGCACATTCAAATTTATTAGGTTCATAGGTATAACCCATAGTGGCTTTGTACATTGGAATATCTTCTTTTCCAGTTGTTAACGCTAATCGATCGACATGATTGACTAACTGAGCAGAAGGCAGATTAAGTACACAACTTTTTTCTCGTATTAGATTCTGTACGGTCTGGGATTGATAGCTCATGCCTAACATACAGGATTGATTAACCCACCATGCCGAAGACATCGGTGCTAGATTAGGAGAACCATCTGGATTGATAGTACTAATAAGAACGACAGGTGTTCCGAAGTAAAATACTTTAGGCTGTACAATTTTGTGCATACGTCACTTCCTTTATAGAATTAGAGATCCAGAATGATGAATAGGATCAGGCGGTGTCCTTATTATAAAAGAAGCCTATAGACAAAACTTTCGCTTTATTGCGCTCTTATTCGAATCTAATGTTCATTATGTAGTAGATGATGTATAACCTAGCATCGATAATGTAAAATGGATAACAAAAATAAAGCAAGAAATAATCTGCATCCATCACAGACTATTTCTTGCGTATTGATTGGATGTGACTTGCTCTTTATCATACATATTTCGTATATATCTTTTAACATTACGATTGCAACTATGCCTCATCTATCTCAATAACATGTTTGCTATCGACTTAAGAATGTAGACTTTGAGCTAGCTCTGTAAAAATAACACCAAGTGCATGTGCACCTGCATCAGGATATCCGATACTACGTTCTCCTACAGCTCCTGCACGTCCCATGCGAGCGACAATATCTTTTGTACGTTCTGCACCTTGCACTGCGGCAACCGCACCTTTATTCAATGCTGTATGCATATCATCGCCGGCTTGCGCACTTTCTGTCCACGCATCTGCGCAAGGTACAAGGGCATCAATTAATGTTTTATCGCCGACAACTGCGCCACGTCCAAAGGAACGTTCGCCTGTCGCTTGAATCCCTTTAACAGCAGATTGCATCATTTCAGCAAATTCGGCTACAGTGATTTCTTTTTGCTCACCTACACTTTTTCCTGCTGCGCGGAAAGCAGATCCCCAGATAGGACCGGATGCTCCACCACAAGATTCCATAATAACCAGTGATGACTGATCCAAAAAGCTACCGATCGTAAGATCCGGTTCAGCTAGAATTCGGCTCCATTCATGTTTTAATTCACGGAAACCTTTAGCAATACTCATTCCGAAATCCCCATCACCTGCATGAGAATCGAGATCACAGAAAGGAACTTCATTTTCAATAATCACTTCACTCATTTTATCGATCAAATAAATCATATTATTTAATGTTAATGTATCGCCTTGAAGTTGGGCATATTTAGGATCGGTTTGTACTTTGTACGATACTGGTGCGTCTGGCACTTCTTCAACTGTCGCCGCTTCATAATGCACAGGTGCTACAGCTCCCGATACTTTAAAAGCAGGTGTATCGCTTTCTTGAGAAAGTAATGTTTTGAGTTCTTCATCTAATTTCATTATCGTTACTGAAATACCGTCCATATCAATACTGGTCATATAGTTACCGACAAATTCACGATTGATCTGGATACGACGCTGTGCCAGTTCACGAGTAACTGCATGATTGAACAAATACAATTCTTGTAAAGGTGTTCCTCCGAATCCATTAATCAATAATGCAATCTCACCTTCATGTCCATCTTCAATCTTCATATCTCGCATCAGATCATCGACCATACGTTTGGCAAGTGTATCTGCTGAGGCCATTTGTTCACGCTTGATGCCCGGTTCACCATGAATACCGACACCATATTCAATCTCATTCTCACCAAGTTCAAAAGTCGGACTTCCTTTAGCAGGTACGGTACAAGAAGTTAGAGCGAATCCAAGACTTCGTACATTTGCCGCCGCTTTCTCCGCAACAGCTTTGACACCTTGTAGATCACGACCTTCTTCTGCTGCCGCTCCTGCAATTTTATGTACCAATACCGTTCCTGCAACTCCGCGTCGTCCTACCGTATATAGACTATCTTCGACCGCAATATCATCTTCCACCCGTACATAGTCTACTTCAATACCATCTTCTTCACATAGATACGCAGCATTTTTGAAATTCATCATATCGCCACTGTAGTTTTTGATAATTAGCAATGTTCCTTTTTCCCCGGCGGTTGCTTTGATTGCTTGATAGATCTGAATCTGAGAAGGTGATGCAAAAATATCTCCACAAACAGCGGCATCTAGCATGCCTTTACCTATATATCCTGCATGAGCCGGTTCATGCCCACTACCACCGCCACTGATTAAAGACACTTTTTGTGGGTTTAATTCTTTCTTTTTAATGACTTTATATTTAGAAATGAGTTCAAGTTCAGGATGAGCAAGCACCATACCTTTAGCCATTTCCAACACCATATCTTCTGCTTTATTCATTACTTTTTTCATTGTATTGACCTCCTGCTCTTTCGATTTGTTCTTTTTTCTCCATCTTACGTTATTACCCGAAACGGATGAATTCAAAAAAAGCCATACAGATTGTAAGTTCTGCATGGCTTTTGATTACTTGAATAATCGCTGAAATAATGATTTCTTAGCTACTATGACTCCATCCAACATACTGTCCGGACGATCTACAAATTCATTCAGTAGACTATACATATTTCATTTTCCGCTAAAATGAGGATTCATCCCGATACATTCATTTTTCTTATTTACTTATACCCAGAAACGTTAAATCCAATCGATGTCATATGATTAACCATCATTTTCTCTCCCTACTTTTTCAAAAATCTATTTTTATAATGCTACATCTAACGATAGAGCAACATAATAAATGTATTACAAACTTCTAGCCTAATCGGTTTCTTCCTCTTGCAAAGCCATCTCTATAAATTCAAAAAGACTTGTAGCTTCGACAGAACGATACTCCCAATCATGCCAAAAATATAACACTTGTCCGACTGTGCCTTCTTCCGCAGGATCGGTATCGATACATAAGTAATCTCCTCCACCATTAGAGGCGATCGGAATCCATTTGGCATTCCATGCGAAAGGTTTGACTCCCGATTGAGCATCTACTTCTAGATCTTCAGGATCGAACTCTTCTTGTAAAAACGTCCAATTTTCTATAATTTCTGTAATTGAAGATAAGGTTAAGTTACGCAAAAAACAGGTGTTTGCTTTATTTTCTTGTTGCCCATTATGTATCCGATAAAATGATTGAAGCTGTGCAGGAACTTGAACGCCAAGTGTATGTTCTAATGTAGCAAAACCTTCTCCTGTAGCCCCTTCATACAAATAAAGTTTCTCTTCAAATAATGGATTACGTTCTAATCCTTTGGCTATAATACGATTCCATAATTGTTGTGCTTGAGTATCCATTACCATTCTCCTCGTCTATAAACTCAGTTATGATGACACAGGTAAGTAAATACGATCTAATTCCTTATAATATAAGTGCTTATCAAATATGAGTGGTGGTATATGTTCGAACCATTCCACAGTATGACCGATGTTGTGATAACTTCGTTTAATATCACTTTGATCGACACCGATTCGGTTCCACCATATTTCATTTTGTTTTTGAATTACTTCTGCAACGATAACTGTACACCAAAGATCACAGTCATCCGGACACATCAATATAGGTAAGACAACTACGTCTTGTCTATCTGTATAACGTTTAATAACTAATTGTTGTTCAACTTCAGTATCCATCCAATCTGTAATACAAGGAATAAGTCCAAGATAATTATGATTAGCATACAACTGATCTAACCAACTATCTAATTCTACTCTATCAATAAAGATACAGGGATGATCTACATCAGTATGTATACTTTGCTTTACTTCAACTTTTAATTGGTTCATCTATCATTGCCCCTTCCATTTACAACATAATACATTTTATAATAAGCTAAATAATCTCAATCATACATTTACAGAATTAGTCACCGACCGAATCCCTAATATAATCGTTCTCGATATGGTCTTATTTTGTATAGTAATCATTATATCCGTATTTATGATTTCGAACGCAAAGATAAATATAATGCACAAATATATAAAATAAAGTCACCTTACTCTATACAAATCATTGATGATCTATATGCACATCAATAAGATACGATTTATAAAAAAAGCCAACACAGTTTTAATTTAGTGTGTTGGCTTTTTATTTTGTTATCTAGAACAGATAGCTTTTTGTTATTTAAATACTAAATACCTCGTACACAACGCCATCCCCGATCCCCAGCATATTCAGATAATTTTCACCGATATATGACCAGATTTCTATCGTGTGTCCGTTTTCTTTGGTAATCGTCTTTTTATCAGGTTTGCCCCATGATAGTAATGCTTGTTGTGTATTCATCCCTTCCACAACTTCTGCATTAATAATTCGGTTCCATGCTGCTTGTGACCAATTATATTTGCTCCGAATATCATAATTGAAGAATTGTTCTTTATCTGATAATAAGGCAGTAATTTCTGAAGCTGTTAATCGATCCGACAAATACTCTGTACCTTTCTTATCACGAAATTGAACTACGAATCTCATTCTGTTATAAGGATCTTTTTCTGCATAAATGTCTTTGATATTTACTTTGCTGAATCGCTCGCCAGCTTTATGATAGTAATTCACCCAATAGGATTTACCAAGTAATCTTGTTAAATTTCCAATTTCTTCTTGCTTCATCAATTTTAATGTTTTGTCAGATTGAATGGTGATGTTGGAACCATTAACTTGTATAATTGCCTGTTGATATTTAGAATCCCAAGTGACTTTGGCATCTTTCGAAATGCTAGATAATAAGGTAGCTGGAAATACAGTCTGACTTCCAGAAGTTCGTACTTTACCTTTCATCGTAACTGGTTGATTATTCATTTGAGCTACTGCACTATTTTTATTTAATTGAATAGTTTGAGTTCCCCAATTGATTTGAAATTGATTACCATTTACCAGAATAGTTCCACCCATAGCTTTAAATACAGTCTGTACTGGCAAATACACAGAACCTTCTATTAGAACCGCACCTGTCAAAGCTTCTTCTGTTGTGCCATTCAATGGAGATTGGGTCGTTAATGTATCTGTAGTCAAAGTAATCGTTGCATTACCGATAGCTTTAACTTTAATCGTACCATCACTTAGTATTTCTGCAATTTGAGAAAGATCAACTTTCAATTCATTGGCACTAGCCGGGCGTGTATGGATAGAACCATTAGAGTATATCTCTTGAATTTTTGCATTGATTTTATCGCCAACTACAGCATTTGTTTTAGATAAGATTAATTTCAAACTTGTTATTGAAGGTACTTGAAGCGGACTCACTATTTTGTCGGTATCTTGTACCCAAGAACCATCTTTATGTTGAGCATATATACCTGTAGGTGAATATACCACTTGTACAATATCTGTGAGTTCACTTAATACTTGAGGAGCGAATCCAGTAGAACGGCTATGTGACCATACAGATCCGTCCTTTTTGACGACTAGCAAAGTTCGTTTAGATCCTTGCCATGCTATCGCTACAGCATCATTAGCAATGACTTGAGGAATATCACCGGATAATAAGTCAAGTAAAGTTACAGTACCGTCGCTACGAAGAACAGCTATCGCAACTCCATCTTGCTTGATTGATATAGCATCTGGATAAGAACCGATTTTGCGTCCTAGACCATTTTGATAATCTTTATAGTATAAAATATCTCCTGACTGCTTCAATATTGCATAAGAATCTTCGAATCCATCAATTAGTTTCACACTGTTAGGTAATGTATCTGGCTTACCCGAGCCGATAACATCTACTTTGCCATCTGTATGTAGAACAATACCATCACCTGAAATATGAGCAACATTATTCATTCCCGGAATAACATGAATCTCTTCGGTTATATTGTCCCAACTCATTGCCTGTCCAGTGGTAGTCCAGCCATAATATTGATTGTTGGAACCTGCTGTTATACCTGCAAATTGATATTCTGAATGCCATGCCCCTTTCATCGATTTTGCCCACATAGAACCATCGGATAATAAATAGTTGTCTTGATCAATTACACTTACGATTTGAAGTCCAGAAGTATTCGCTTCTGCTGATACTGTCAACATAGATGCAAATGGCGAAACTGTACTTCCCAGAAAAATTCCTGTTGCTAATACTGATGATATTACCAATGGATTAAACCAAGCTTTTTTTTCGAACATGTAATAACCCCTTTAGGTATGTATAGTCACTCATTGATCAGCTTATATACATATAAGCCCTTCTTTATATCGGTATATTGACCTATAAATTGTAATCATATACGTAGAAATTTCTATTTGACAAAAGGGTTTAGATTTTTATAATTTTCTTTTTATAGATTTTAGTTTTATTATTGTGAATTTTTCATATGTTGAAATTTTAATTTTAATGATTATAGCGTTGTAAAAAGGGAACGATTTGAGAAGTGCTTCTCCTCCTATTTTTAACGCAAAAAAAGGATCATACATTGATCCTTTTTCGTATTTTACAGCTATTCTGTTACAAAAACAGCGCTTTGGTGATACGTATCTTGCTGAAGTTGTTGGATCATAAAATCAGCCAAGTTGGCACGAGATAGCTTTTTTTTACTAGATATGCCTTTATTGATGTGTTGTTCATGTATATAGTTCCCCGTCTTTGCACCTGAAGTTAGAATCGGCGGTTGGACAGCGACCCAATTCAGTCCACTATTTGCGAGTACTGCTTCTTTTTCTCGATGATCCGCGATAAGATTCTTCATGACTACAGGTGCAATATATTTATACAACATGCCAAGTGTACTGGATTCTTTGCGAACTCCTATAAAGGAGACATGGATAAACTTATCAATATGATTTTCAGCTGCGGCTTGAATAATATTTTTTGTAGCTTTAGTCAGGATAGGTTCTCGTTGAAAGGGTGTTTTGGCTCCTAATGCTGAGAAAACAGCATCATATGGTTGTGCTTTTACTATCGTAGTCACATCGGTGTAATTCGTTAAGTGCCCCTGCTCAATCGTTAAATGAGGATGGGTTATTGTCATCTTCGTTGGATTACGCACAACCGCAGTCACTTTGTAGCCTTTCTCTAGCGACTGTGTAACTAATTCATGACCTGTCTTGCCTGTTGCTCCAAAGATTATAATGTTCATATTCTTCACTCCTTTATAATTCCAATATTCTAATACTTATTTTTCATTTTCTGTTGTGAATTTTTCATGTATTGAAATATTTTTAAAATTTCTATATCTGGCTGTAATGATTGGCTCTATCTTTTTATAATTCTCTAAAGAATCTTGAACATGGTATTCACTAGGTAAGTGTTTGGTGAAACAATCAATATAATCTTTTAGATAGAGGTTATCATCCTTATTAAGATATTTATATGCAAAAGCGTTCCCTTCTTCAGATAAAGCGTTTGAACTCAATGTACCATCAAGATATATTTCAAAAAATTTAGCGCCACTCATTGTACCCTGCTTTACTGAATCAATACTGGAACTATAGTTTTCTATATATTGAGCAGATATCAAATTATTTAGGATAGCCCAAGTGATAAACATTCCAGTATGTATATAAGCTTGAAAATCATCTAAATGTTTAGGATAGTCATTATCATAGTGCCATTTAGCTTTGTCATAGACATAACTTTTCTTTCTTGTTCTCAAGTAAGCATATTGAATATCTGCCTCTTCCAAAAATTTAACATTTTGCTGGCTAAAGCCTTGATCTATCAATTGTTGAATCAGTTCATCTACACGAATTTTACTGTCTTCAACGTTATTATAATGCTCACTTGTTTCTCTTTCTGTTCTCATTAATTCAAGTAATCGTCCTTTAACAATATAAAGTATCCTCTGATCAGATAATTTTTCTAATTTAAAATACATATATTGCGTAGATTTTTCGCCAGTTTTGGTAAAAAATTTTTCGAGTTCTACCTCATATCCCATAAGTCTAATGACTCCTTAGTGTATTTTTATATAGCATACTCCTTTTATCCTTTTTTCACATCTTCACGCCTTCTCTTCTAAACTTACAAATCTCGAACCAAATAAAAAACCTAGACTAACTACCAGTGTATTAGACACCAATAATCACTCTAGGTTTTCCCATCATCAACCTATTAATCCCAAGCTGTAGCAATTTCTTGTTTTCGTTCTTCTAGTAGCTTTTCTTTGTCATCCCGGTAAAAGAGGTTGTACGTATCAAATGGAATAATACGTCCATCTGGATGTACGATGTGCACACAAGATTTTTTTACAGAACGAACATCAAAGTTATAGGCATCTAAAAATTGCATAATAATGACGCGGAATACATTATCGTAGTTGATTTCTTTCGGTACAGCTGCAAGTGGTAGACAACAAAGTAAGCTTTTTAGCGATAATGCAGATGAAATCGGTGAATGACCGGTCGATAAAAGTTCAAATAATTTACCACGAATAACAGGGTCTTGTTCAAATACAATTGTATTGCTATCTCCTTCTAACAAGATCGAAGGCTCAATCATACGAGTTAAAGGTAGAACTTCACGTCCTAATTTCAAAGCATATCCCATCGCTAGGCAATCGGGATGACAAGGAACTGGTAAAATATCATCTTCCTGAAAGACTTCGGATTGATCAATAATCATTTGTCTCACTTCACTTACTGTTAAGCGATCTGTCGCTGGATCGTACCCTTCCAATCGCCCTGCGGCTTGAATCGGTTGAATCGTTACCCCACGAACCGCTTTTTGCTTGAGACCATATTGAATAATTTTACCGATTTCTGTATCATTCAAGCCTTTTTTTAAAGTAACTACAAGTGTAGTGGATAAATTATATTTATTAAGATGTCGAATTGCATCTTCACGGATACGTCTTAGATCAGCACCCCGTAACTCTTTTAATACATCGGCTTCAAAACTATCGAATTGTAAATAAATTTCAAAGCCTGGCATATAGGAAGCTAATCGTTTGGTAAATTCACGATCTTGCGCAATCCGAATGCCATTAGTATTTAGCATAATATGTTGAATCGGACGGCTTTTACACATGTCTAAAATTTCAAAAAATTGCGGATGAGTTGTTGGTTCTCCTCCACTAATCTGCACAATGTCCGGCTCTCCTTCATTTTCTACAATCCGATCTAACATAAAAGCAATCTGTTCTAACGAACGATAAGAAGTGCGATGTGGAGAGGATTCTGCAAAACAAATCGGACACTGTAGATTACAGTGATCGGTAATTTCCAAAAGTGTGAGACAGCTATGTTGCTCATGATCTGGACATAATCCACAATCGTAAGGACAACCGTACTTTATCGGTGTATTCCAGACTAACGGCATTTCTGAAGGCTTAATAAATTCGCGTGTACGATGATAATAATCGACATCTGTAGAGATCAATACTTTCTCAGGGCCATGTACAAGACAGCGCTTGACCATATAAATACGTCCATCTTCTTCGATAATCTTGGCTTCGACTTTGCGATAACATGTTGTACAGATACTGTTAGTCAATTCATGATATAGATACGGTCGATTTTTCGGCATAATATAACTCCTTTTATAGTGAATATCTCAACTGCCTATTCACTTATTGGGTATAGATGCTGTTGCTTGGTCGATGGTATAGCCCTATGTAGCCTAATATCCAAAACAAACTTCTCGAAGTGTGTAACCAGACACTATTGCATCTAGCGATTCAGATAGTAAATCCTATCCTATGGCTTTGATAGAAGATGAAGCCTTTCTGCCTCTGCCCCACATGATCCAACTGTAATAGACCAAGCCTGCCAGACAAGCTAACTGAATATTATTGTGGCCCCAATAAGGATGTAATGTAGGCTTAATATATTCAATCAGAAAGCGAAATAAAAGATAACTCGCCATAAACCATTGGAACATTCGACCGGATACATACGAAGTATACGGTGCCTTAGACTGAACTTCAGTAGATAAGACAGACATCAATCGACTTTGACGATATAACGGAATCAAGCAGATCGCGAGTATCATAAGAAAAGCAATCTCGTAGAGCTGAGTCGGATGACGCATAATCCCATCCCCAAAATCAATGCCGGTAATCCATGTGGTTGCTGTTCCATACGTATGATCATCTAGTCCAGTCAGAAAGCATCCAATACGTCCCAAGCCTAGTCCTAACATCAAAGGATAGACGAAATCGTCTCCTGTCGAGCTTTTCCAACCGATCCAGCGTTTGGTGAGTTCGACTCCTATCAGTCCACCTAATAGTCCGCCTACAATCGTTTTTCCACCCCATAGAAAATGAAACTGACGCAATTGCTCCCAAGTTGCTAGCGGATTCTCGAACCAGAATAATAACTTGGCTCCTAATGCTGCACCTAGAATAGTACCTGCTAATATTTGCAGACTCATTAGCTTGGTCATCTCACTAGGACGACGTGTCCATAAATAGAGTCGGAACCCTAGAAAATATCCCAGCGATTCAAATAATACATGCGGATGAATACGCCATGATCCTAAATAAAGATACACAGGAAACTCCATTCAAGCACTCCTTTAATAAGAATAAATCATCGCTCCACATATAGCGGCTAACAATAATGCCAATGCGCCTACAATAGCTAACAGTGCCACAATCACTTGCCAGAATGTGTTTTTAGGTCGAGGATCAAGTGTTGGTTTTGTAGAAAGAGTATTACAATACTGACGACAAGTCTGTGTTTCAGGATTGTAGCATTCGTCACATAAAGGCTTACCGCAACGAGTACATTGATGAACAGCTTGGCGATCTGGATGGTTTATACAATGAAACTCTTCCATTTCAGCACCTCTCTTGTCATTTATTTCTATTGTAAGCGTTGATACTTAATTGATCTACCAAAAACCTTATAGACTCACCACATTTCTAATTTGTAATGATTTGGTGTAGTATTAATATATATTTGAAAATGGATGTAAACGATTCATTTCTAACAAAATGATTGTCTATACAGCTGATAGGGTAAAATGGTAATGAGACTATTTCAAGGAGGAACCATCGTTATGTCTATTTCACTAAAAAAATTAAAAGATCAAGTTATCGTAATTACAGGTGCTTCAAGCAAAGTGGGTATCGCTACAGCTAAAATGGCAGCAGCTAAAGGCGCAAAAGTTCTACTAACTTCTAAAAATGAAGATGCGCTCCTCCAATTAGCGACAGAACTTCGTTCAAAAGGATATCCAGCTACATGGGTTCCCGCAGATATTGGAAGAGAAGAAGATGTTCATAAAATTGCAGAAGCGGCTATTCGTACATTTGGACGTTTTGATACATGGGTAAATAGTTCGGATGTATCGTTGCTTGGTGAATCGACAGAAGCGACTCAAGACGATATTAAGCGTATGTTCAATATGAATTATCGTGGAATTATTTATAGTTCTCAAATCGCTATTAAGCATTTCAAAGAAAGAGGCGTTCCTGGTGCACTGATCAATATGAGTGCTGTCTGGAGTGATCGTGGTACTGTCATTCCTGTACCTTCGTCTGCTTCTAACTTCTCTGTCAAAGAATGGACAGATAATCTAAGAGCTGATATTGCTAAAGACAAATTACCTGTATCGATTACTCTTCTACATCCGGGTAAAGCTGTGACTCCATATAACGAAACCATGAAAAAACATAAAGTGATGGTATATCCAGCAGGTTCTGTAGCTGAAAATATTATCTATGCAGCTCAACATCCGAAAGAAGATATCCATGTTTATGTGAAAGAAAGTAAACATCCAATCCTGTCTTCTCTTGCTGTTGCAGGTTTAGGTGTTATTGTATATGCTTCAATTAAGCAAAAAGATCAAACACCTACACCCAAAAATTGATCCTACTGGATCTATACTTATTTCACAATCATCCTGACAGATACTTATGATATTCAAAAGGCGATCTTATTCTGTAGATCGTCTTTTTTGATACAGAAAGGAATAGCCTATGAATTCTACACGTTCAAATGATCTCAAACTATACAAAAAGAAAATCAAAATCTTGCAAAAGTTATATCATTATCAAAATGGTAATTATGATGCTACCCGTCATGTGAGTATCTATCAAGAAGATGTATTAACAACGGAAGAACGTCAACAATTAGAACAAGACCAATGGAAAATTAATGACATCCTAGCTGTCGATCATAATTCTCTTATACAATCGATTAGAGTCTGGGGACAACATGAGGCATTATCGTTAGAACGTGCAACCGCTGAATTTGTAGCTGCTGTTGGTGGCAGTTATCCTCGTGGAATGACTACCTTACATAGCACACTTTTTGCACATCATGTACCTGATCATACCTATGAATCGGCTCGTCGACTGCTTGCATGTGGAATTTGCGGTTTTTCGGGAAATAAAGCCTCAGCAGATGATGAGAATTGGGAAAATATCGCTTCGATCCGTTATTCGTTATATCAAGGACGGCTGTATAACAACGTTATTGGAGTTTACACTGATTTGGAAGAACGTATCCATTTACCAGCGATATCACCTACCGAAGAAGATATCACTATTTTTCGCAATCTATTACAACACTTAGATCAAGCCGATGAAGATATGACTCCTGGTTCTTATGAGAAAAGTCTGACAGGAAGCAAATTAATTAAAGGCAATGCGGGTATTCGGCGTGATATTCTACAATCGTTGTCACTTGTAGGTATTCTACCTAATTCACAAATTCAATTGGATCACACTGCATGGACTGCATTTGAAGATATTATCGATCCTGAAGTGAATTTGAATAATACAAAAGGTCGTTCCGATATGGAAATGCCGTGGGCTGGATGGGAAGGAAAATTAGGCGTAGATTGGGAAAAAGCGCATCAATTATTCGGGGTTTATTTGTAAACGATGATATCAAAAAACGAACCTGCCACTATAGAAGTGTGCAGGTTCGTTGCTGATGAAGATGATCCTTATAATCCATAAAAAAGTTATATCCTATTGGTGTTTATCATGTTCTTTTTCCATGCGAATTTTATCGGGTGTAACATCATTTCCTAATTCATCCACAACAGTCAAACCTGAGAAAGTACTCAGTACCTGTCCACGGATTTCGCTTAAATATTCTTTACGCAAGACTTGCTGTTCAGCTTTCTCTTCAGCAGTCAGACCTTCTTCACGCTGTTTTTTAGCTAATTCATTGATACGACTCAAACTTACAATCATCTGTACTCTCTCCTTTCACTTCCTCATTCCTATTATACACAAACATACACTGTATGCGAAGTTGTATATAGATTAGGAATATCTGTTTCTCTTTATATATCTTAATATTAAGATAATTAAAATATACTATATATTCCTGATAAATACAAGTCTTTGTTCTATTCTACTAAAAAAAGCATACGCTATCTGTGAAAGATAACGCATGCTTTGTATCTACTCTATTCTTTTATTCTACAACGGTTCGATCTACTTCTATCGCTTGTTCCTCTTCTTGTTCACGCTTTTTGAATGCCAGAGGATAGGCAATTAGGGCGATCAATAAGCTGATTAGCCCAATAAGACAAAGTGCTAATAGATCAGGTACAATCGCTACCATGCCCTGTCCTTTTAACGTAATCGCTCGTACTGCATCTAAATAATAAGTTAAAGGTAATGCTTTGGCGACCATTTGTAAAAAATTAGGCATCGCTTCTAGTGGCCACGTATAACCGGATAGCATAAATGAAGGCACAGCAATTAACATTAATGTTTGCGTAGCATCAACTTTGGTACGTGAGAATAGACTAAACAAAAACCCGAGTCCACACAAGGCTAAGTTAAATGCTATCGCTAGCAGAATAAAAGGTAACAATTGCCCTTTAAACGGAATATGAAAAGCAAAGGCTGCGATACTAAATACAGTCAATACATTAACCATCCCTGCTAAGAAGTAAGGGGTTAGCTTCGCGATCGCCAGTCTCCACGGTGTATGCCGCCATTGGTAAAAGCGACTCCATGTGCCCTGCTCTTTGTCTCTTGTGCAAGACAACGCAATACCTAACAACAGACACTGCTGAAGCGCTGTTGAAATTACACCAATCGGCATAAATAATTTGTAATTATACACTGGATTGTATAATACACGTGAGCGGAAAGGAATGGTACTGAATACAGAATTAGCTTGATCGCTATTCATACCTTTTTGCTCTAATGCTTTCATAGATGCTCCTGCGCTAACACTACTAATGACCTGGTTCGCAATTCGGCTTGCACTATTGGAGTACATAAGATTGCTACCATCAATCACTGTCAAAATCGGTACATTTTCCCCATGCTTGAGTGATGCTGAAAAATCATTCGGAATAATTAGCCCTACTTTAAATTGTCCTTCTTCCACTTGCTGAACAATATCATCTTGATTCCAGCTTTGTTTGGTTACAGCAAACGTATCTGTAGCATCGAACGCCTGAATAATTTGCCGGCTTAATTGCGAATTATCACCATCGTACACAACGACTGGAATTTCTGTTATCCGTTCATGGGAGTATAGAAAGCCAAACAATACAGAATACAAGATAGGTGTAATCAGCAAAATAATAATTAACTTCTTATCTCTAAGCATCAAGCCAAGTTCTTCGCGGAATACCTTTCCTATAGTAAGCCGCTGCATATTACTGAACTCCTTTGCCATGGAAAATCACGGTTGAACCTGTAGGAATGGTATTCGGTAAATCTAGCAACTCCACTTTGACTCCAAATGAACGAATATCCGTATCGCCAGAAGTCTGACTTGGTTTTTGAATCGCAAAATCAGCGGCGGCATCGATCACACTCACTTTTCCTTTGACCGTAGTATTTCCGGATAATAAAGTGACTTGAACAGGATCGCCTACTTTTAATCCATTGAGTTCAGTTTCTGTAACATAAAATTTAGCCCAGCGCTGACTGGTTGTCTCTAACGCATAGACCGGGAAGCCTGCACTTGCCATTTCACCGATATTCAGTGATTTGGACTGGATCAATCCATCCACAGAAGCTCGTAATACAGTATAACTGAAATAAGTTTGTGCTTCTTGCAAAGCCGCTTTGGCTTGACTGACTTGAGAACGTGCTGCTTTGACTTTGGATTTGGCTTGTTTCAGTGTCGCTGTCGCTTGCTCAATCGCTCCGTCTGCTTGAGCCACAGCGCCCTGCGCCTGCGCTACTGCACCTTGTGCTTGATCGATCCCTGCGGAAGCGGCTTTGACTCCTTCTTGTTGCAAAGCAACTTGACCTTGTCCGGCTTGCGCTTCTTTGACACTTGCTAATGCTTGTTGGTACAAGGCTTCAGCCGCATCTATTTCTTGTTGACGACTTCCCTTTTGTACCAATTGTAACTGTTGCACAGCGGCATCGTATTTCGCTTGAGCTTGCTTTTGTTCAATCGTTGCCTGATCAAGTGCCGCTTCGGTCGCCAGACCGTTCGTATGTAATAGCTGCACACGTTTCAGACTTTTATTTACAGTAGCCAATGCTTCTTTGGTAATCTGCATATTCACTTTGGCTTGTTGAATTTCTTCCGGTCTTGCTCCACTTTTCAGTGCTTCCCACTTTGCTTTAGCTGCTTTGGCGGCGGCTTGTGCTTCTTCTATTTTGCTAGAAGCGGTATTGGCTGTAACATCGACTGTCATTTCGCCCTGACTTTTTTTGACTTGTGCTGCATTAACAGCCGCTTGCGCTTCAGTCACACTTGCACTGGCTTGTACTTTGCCTGCTTGTGCTTGAGTCACACCAGCTTGCGCCTGAGCCACACCTGCTTCAGCTTGAGCGACATTCGCATTAGCTGTTTCGACAGCGGCTTTAGCTTGAGCGACTTTATTTTGTAATTCTTTACTTTCCAGACGCGCAATCATCTGCCCTTTTTTCACTTGTTGTCCTTCTTGAACTACCATTTGATCCACTCTTCCGGCTACTTTAAAGCTAGCATTAATCACATCAGATTCTACATAAGCTGTCGGTGTAGAGCTTGATGCTTTGGCGTTTAGTAAATGCCCTTGTCTCCCCCATGTAAATACCGCATAAAAGCAAAGTACGATTGCTACTACAATCACACTATATATTGCGTATTTTTTGACTTTCATAATAACACTCCTCCTGTAGATCATAATCGTCATATACAGTAACCCATAAATAAACCAACCTGTTTACGCATAGGTTGGTTGTAATTATTCGCTTAGCTGGTAATAAGATCTAAGTGAATAATGAAAGAATAGCTATGTAGTTTCAATATAACATATACTTGTAGTACACTATATCTACCATAAGTAGACTTGTGTAACCTTTTAGTCAACTATAGATTTTGCAGATATAAATGATCTAGTTATTAGAAGAAGAAAGTAGGAAAAACACCTATGAATATAGAGCAATTGGAATATATTATTGAAGTCGCCAAATGCGGATCGTTAACCAAAGCGGCTGAGAATTGCCATATTACTGTAACGGGAGTCAGTCGAGCGATCTCTTTATTTGAACAAGAAATTGGAATGCGGATATTTATTCGCTCTCGCTCTGGTACAACGGTTACGCCTGAAGGACAAAGTATTATTACCAAAGCCAGTCGTATTCTCAAACAGATCGAAGAACTAAAGTCTGAAGCACAGAGCTATGGAGAAATGAATAATGCCAAACTGCGTATTTCGACCATTCCAGGTCCAATCTCCTTACTGATCGACGTAATTACTGAACTGAAAAAAGAATTTCCAAATAGCCGTATTGAGATCAAAGAAAATAGCACCGATGCTGTCATTGATGATGTGATGAACGAACGAAGTGATATCGGCTTCTTTCTATTAAGAGATATTCATTTACCATCTACACCTAAGCTTAAATTTGAACCGTTAATGAAAGATAATATGGTGTTAGGGGTTAGCATGCATTCTCCTCTGGCGACTAAAACATCTGTCACTTTACAAGATTTGAAAGACTATCCATTTGTGTTATACAACGATCCTTATATTGTGGCATTTGTGAATACGTTAGATAAACCGGATATTTTATTCCAAAGTAACAATGTGGAAGCTATTCTCAAAGCGGTGAAAGAAGATATTGCAGTGACGATCGGTACCGATTATTCTTTTCGTGGATATACCATGTATCAGAATCGGGGAATCGTAACCATTCCTTTTGAAATTGTATCGGAAGAACCTTCGTATCTCTGGTCTGTAACGTCGAGCAACAATACAGTGTCAGAAGCAGAACAACTTTTCGTCAAACGTGTCAAAAATCTATTATTGATTTAACCTTTCTGATCTCAAAAAAAGTAGAACAGCTGTTAAAAGACACTGTTCTACTTTTTATATCATATGAGTATAAGGCTTATATGATGCGAATATAGGATGCTTATTCATCATCTATGGGTGTGATTAAGACGATGTGCTTGTAGCTCATTCTTTTGTATACATGCGTTGATCTTGTAGTCGAATCAATACTTTACCAAAACGTCCACCTTGCTCCATCGTAACCGTACCTGAAGGATACTGCCGATCTAGATAATTGGAAATCACTTGTTCCGCATTCGGGCGTATATCCACTTGATGTAAGCCAAGCATCATGATCACGTGTTCTAAGGCATCCTGCTTAGACATTTCAACTGTTTTCATTTCATGTGTAATGATCGACTCATAGGCATACCCTTTAAGATATAATAGATGAAGTAAATAGCCCATATCTGAACTTTGATGTCGAATTTGAGGTTTGATCGGTTGATTGTGATCACTAACCAGCGGTAGTACTTCATTCATCAAACTGTGTTCTCTTGGTCCTGCTGTGGAGCTAATATAGCAGAATTGACGAGCACAACTTAGAATTTTCTCAACACTAGCCCAATCGACAAGCACCGGACACATGGATACAAATACTAGATCAAATGCCTGCTTCCACCCTTTAGCTTCTATATCAATATCTTGAAATTCTTCATCAACGATCGTGACACTTCCTGATGTTAATGTATCTGCATTTTCTTTTAATAAATCAAGCAAAGGTATACATGGTTCAACCGATGTCACTACTCCTCCTCGCTCTGCAAATGGAATCGAAAACCCACCAGATGCTGCTCCAATATCCAGAATGGAAGCATTCACAAAATTCACATCTTGTCCTTGAATCCAATTAAGGATTCGTTTGGTTCTTTGTTGACCTTCTTCTGAAAATACCTGTTGATTGAACTCGGCGGCTTTGTGGTCAAACGAATGAGCAGGGTCCATACCTGCTGCTCTCATTTGCTTCACAGCTGTAAACGAATCATTTTGCCATGCTTGTTCCCATACAGAGGGATCAAAGAAGTCATTTGTGCTTATATTTTTCATGTATATTCCTCTTTTTAGTGTATTTTAAATCTATTATAGATATATAATGTCTATAATGTACGCAATAGATGTTCTTGTCAACTATTATTGTTATTGATCTACTCTATCAATCGCTATTCTCTTCTATAATAAGGATATAATAAGATGATAAAAAGCATATCTATTGGGATCGTGATGATCCTTTTTTAGCACGGAATCGTCTGACTTTCATCAGGTTTCCACATGTTTTATCTTCACAATACCGTTTGGTTCGGCTACGTGTATCATCATAAAATACCCAGCGACAATCTGGATTATCACAGATTCGGATCCGCTGGATATCTTGATCCAATACAGTATGCACGAAATCCGATACAACCTCAGCCATCACGCTATTCCAATCTTGGACTAACGGTATATACGTTACATGTCTATTTTCTTGATCATCTTTATTCCACTGTCTGATCACAGGAGATTGTGCCATGATGCGATTCAGTTCATTCCAATCGATGAGATCAGCTGATGATTCTTTAACGATAGCTAATGTATAATTATGCAATAATTTTCTTAAGGTTTGGAGCGCTTTTAGCTCAATATTTGTAGCCGGAACAGAAGATTTTAACTGCCAATCATGCAAAAATTGCTTTTGCCACGAAGAAAGAACTAAGCGATCTTCATGTTTACCACTTTCTCGAAAATCGTGCCAGTCACTGTTGATAAAATCGGTCCATAATGTATCCATTGATCTGTACTCCTTTTGCACTTTTCTATATAGCTTCGAAGGTGTAACGCTCTTTAATGTATAAAGGTGGTTACAACTCTTTATTTTGTGGTATATGTATTGTAACGCTTTAATATCTCTTTAGCCAGTTACATCAACTACTCATGAGGAGGATCATATGACGAATACCAACATGTTAGATCTACTTCTTTTGCAGAAAAAAGATATTTGGGAACATGAAGATTGGATTGTGCCGTTATCTGTCGCATTAGAAGGGGTTACAAGTGAGCAAGCCGCATGGATTCCAGCTGGTGGTGGTAATAGTATCTGGCAATTGGTGCACCATATTAATTATTACAATCATGAATTACTCTGTCATATGCAAAATATTGATCCAGGTCCTCGTGCTGACAATAACGATCAAACATTTGAAATTACTGATGAGACTGACCAAAATGGTGAATGGCAACACACTCTTCAGGAAACAAGAAGACTTGCTACCGCTATTGAACTTGAACTTACCAAATGGGATGAAGTTAAACTGCAAGAAATGCGTCCTGCTGGAGATCAGACATGGGGACAAGCAATTGCACGCTGGCTTCCTCATGATGCTTATCATGCTGGACAGATTGTACTGATTCGCAGACTGCAAGGAAGCTGGAGAATCTAACAATAGGCAAAATAAAAATCCCTTATATTAACCAAGGGATTTGGAATATTCACAGCTTATGTGATTCATATACGTATACATTTAAAAAGGATTGCGACCAAAATCGCAGTCTTTTTTTATTTTTCTTCCATCATACTTTGATATGCCCATTGACTAACAACATGTCTTCCAGTAACATAACGATTTTGGAAATAAGACTCGGACAAACTACTGATCGTTACACCATGACTTGTTGAAGCATGTGCAAAATTTCTACCATCTACCATAACGCCTACATGAGATATTCCACGTCCACTTGTATTGAAGAAAACAAGATCACCAGCACTCAAATTACCTTTTGACACGTATGTACCCATTTTGGCTTGCACATTAGCTGTGCGTGGTAATTCTATATTAAATTTATTAAAAACGTAGCGTGTAAAACCGGAACAATCGAATCCGTTGGTTGTTGTACCTCCCCAAACGTAAGGTGTTCCTATTACACCGCTAACGGCTTGATCAAGATTAGATGTGCTAGCAAAAGTATTTGTTGGCTGAGCTGAGAAAATGATTGCAGCGCCAAGTAGCGATAATACGACTTTCTTCACTAAAAAAATTCTCCCTTCGATGCCTTTAGAGTAAATCAATTTGGAATTCAAATTTGAAACTCGGCAAATATTAATATTTTGTAACTATTGACCACTTTAAGGCATAAGGATGCATCTTGTCAAACTTTATAATAAACTTTTTTGCCGATTTTTCGCTAAAAATG
This sequence comes from Paenibacillus nuruki, assembly GCF_001721045.1. Lineage (GTDB taxonomy): Bacteria > Bacillota > Bacilli > Paenibacillales > Paenibacillaceae > Saccharibacillus > Saccharibacillus nuruki. Next base: position 25,272 of record NZ_MDER01000045.1, read on the forward strand.
TGTATATTTCGTGATTTTCAGGACTTTTTAGAGTAAAGGTTACAAATCAAAAAAGATGACAATAGTAAATTTATTGTCATCAATTATTTCACAAAAAACTGTTTCAAAACCAAAAAGCCTTCATCTAACTTCGAAGGCTCCTGTTGTTTTTACTTACTTTTGAGTACTCTTAAACTGTTTAAAATCACCAATAAAGCGGCTCCCGTATCGCTCAGTACAGCTACCCATAATGTAAGCCAACCCGGGAAAATAAATATTAAAGCAACGCATTTAATCATAATCGAAAACCAAATATTCTGTTTGATAATACGCAACGTCTGACGGCTCAGTGTAATAGCATACGGCAATTGTTCTAAATGATCTGCCATTAATACAATATCCGCCGTTTCGATCGCTGTATCGGTACCTGCTCCACCCATCGCTATACCTACATCTGCTGTAGCTAGTGCAGGTGCATCATTAATCCCATCTCCTACCATCCCTACTTTTTTCCCTTGTAGTTGATACTCTTTTATTCGATTCATTTTATCTTCAGGTAATAAATGAGCAAAGTACTGATCCACCCCAGTAACTTGAGCTACTTGATGCGCAATCTGTTGATGATCGCCTGTTAACATAACCGTCGATGCTACTCCTGCTATTTTCAACTGCTGTAATGTCTCTGAAGCTGTAGATCGAACTTGATCAGCAACAGTGATAATGCCAACAATACGGTTAATTGAACCCACGACCATAATAGAGACACCTTCATGATGAAGTCTATCTATATATGCTGTTACCTTAGTGACAGGTGCTCCGATTTCTTCTAGCCATCCGACATGACCAATATAATAAGTCTGATTATCTATAGAAGCTTGTACGCCTTTGCCTGCTATTGTCTGTACAGAAGTCACAGGTAATTGAGGGATTGCATGCTGATTGGCATAAGCCGTAATAGCTAAAGCAATCGGATGAGAAGATTGTTGCTCTATCGAACTTGCAATACTCCATAATTCAGCTTCTGTAGCTTCTATCGGATACGTTCCCACCACATGAGGCTTGCCTTCCGTTAATGTACCTGTTTTGTCGAATGCTATGATCTGTAAACCTGCTATCGCTTCTAATGCAGATCCACCTTTGATCAACACGCCTTTCTTGGCTGCAATCCCTATCGCAGACACAATCGCTACAGGGGTAGAAATGACTAATGCGCAAGGACAAGCAATCACCAGTAATTCCAATCCCCGATAAAACCATTCAGACCAATCACCATTGAATAACAAAGGCGGTACGACAGATACAACAATAGCGACCCCAAAAACAATCGGTGTATAGATTGTAGCAAAGCGATCAACGAATGCTTGCATCGGTGCCTTATTCGCTTGTGCTTCTTCAACCATATGAATCATACGGGCGACTACTGTATCTTTAACTGTTGTCGTCACCTGAATCGTTAACAGTCCTTCTTCGTTTAAAGTCCCTGCATATACAATATCGCCGTTTGTTTTGGTAACGGGTTGCGATTCTCCTGTTATAGGAGCTTGGTTCACATAAGATTGTCCATCTATAATAATTCCATCCAAAGGTATTTTATCGCCAGCCCTAACTATAATGGTCTCACCTATCTGTATATCTTCTACAGGATGCTGTATCATCTTGCCCTGTTGCATGATCCAGACAGATGCAGGTGCCAGATTCAGTAATCCTTTGACTGAATAACGTGTGCGTTCTAAAGACTTCTGTTGAAGTGTGTTCCCCAGTGCAAATAAGAATACGACTGTTGCTCCTTCCCCCCATTCTCCGATCCATACAGCACCTATAGCAGCTACTGACATCAATACATTCATATCAAGTGATCGACTTTTGACTGCAAAAAAAGCACTTTTGACTGGTTTAGTTCCGCAAATAATAAGTACAGCCCCATATAATACTATCGAGACTACTGGCAAGACTGCTAACCATGTACATACCAAAGCCGTTATCAGCAAACCACCCGATAGAAACATCGGTAACCAGCTTTTCCAAAAGGAAGGCTCACTCGATCTCTCTTGCTCCTCACCCATAGGAGAAATATCAAATCCGACTCGCTTCACTTCACGCATAATTAGATTGGGTTCAGCCGTAGCTGCAATATTCATTTTACTGGTTGAGAAATGAACTTCTACAAATTCTACGCCTTTCAACTTTTTGAGACTTTTCTCAATTGTAATGGCACATGAAGGGCAATCCATTCCTTGAATTCGATATTCAGTAGACTTAACGGTATGAGTATTACGCTGATCATAAGGTATACGATCATCAGCCACAATATGTCCAGATAGCCCTTGATCGGGACTGACTATGGGAATTGAATTTTTAGCGGTAGACGCACAACATGATTTGGATTCTTGTTCTTTATTCTCCATGCTCTGCACCACCCTGTGCAGGAATCAACACTTCATTTTGTTCACAACAAGCGACTTTAGATTCAACTTCTACCAACGCTTCATCGAACATAGCAAGAAGTAATTTGATTTTGGCATTGGCAAGTTGGTAATAGACATATTTGCCTTCTTGTCTTCCGGTGATAATTCCGCACCCTTTAAGACAGGATAAATGTTGAGAAATATTCGATTGATTGCCTTGAATCGCATTTACGATCTGACTGACTGTTTTTTCTTCTTCTAATAAACAATCTAATATTTGCAAACGTGTCTTATCTGAAAATCCACGAATAAATTTAGTTCTCGTATCGATCGATATGTTAGTGTCTGCGCAATAGTTATTTTCCATAGTGTTTGTATCTCCCTGTTATCATATTAGTGAACACTGATACGTTATATATTAGTATATACTAATATGTTTGGCAATAGAGTACTACTATTTATCGAATATCGCCATACTAATGCATGTCTGAATAGTAAATCATAAAAATAGAAATATTCTGCTATTCGTAATCTCAACGATCTTTGGTATACTGTATGTAGATATTTTGTTGCATCACAGCATTTCTTTATTGAATCATAGTACTTCTATTAATTCGTGTTAGGAAGGTGAGCATATTGGAGTCGGATGCTATTATAGACGAGTGTAACCATAGCAGTGAAGCTTCACAACAGATGCTTGCACAGATAAAGAATGAGCTTATTGACGGTACAACCGCTAACGATATGGCTGAATTGTTCAAAGCATTAGGAGATCCAACACGCATTAGATTAATCTATGCTCTTTCACAAAAAGAGCTATGTGTACATGATCTATGCAGTGTATTAGATATGACTCAATCTGCAATCTCGCATCAACTTCGGTATTTACGTAATATGCGAATTGTGAAGCGGCGCAAAGTAGGCAAAACCGTTTTTTATTCGTTAGATGATTATCATGTAGAAGAGATATTTTTACAGACGCATGAACATCTGACTCATAAGTAAAAGAATCATTTTATCATATGAAGCTAGTGGTTCATGATTAACATGAATACAAAAAGGGAACTACACCGTTATGGTATAGTTCCCTTTTTTGTTTATACTCACTACTGATGCGCAATATTACATTGTATTCCCGGTGTATCAATCTGGATGGTAATATGGTTAATCTCATATTGCTCTTTGATATATTTCTGAGCTTGCTCCATCACTACGCTATAGTAAGCCTGATCTTCAATGACAATATGGCAACTTAGCAAAATAATATCTGAAGATAATGCCCAGACATGCAGATCATGTACTTCTACAACATGATCAATCTGTAGTAAAGACTGTTCTACTTCTTCAGTATGAATATTAACTGGCGTACCTTCCATCAAGATATGGATAGAATCGCGAGTCACACGGTACGCACTTAGAACAACCAGTACCGCTACAATCACACTTGCAATAGGATCGGCTAGATTCCAGCCAAAGAACATAATCAATAAAGCAGCTACAATTGCACCGACTGAACCTAATAGATCACCTAATACATGTAGAAACGCACTACGAATATTCAGATTTTCTGAAGTATCCCCACGCATCAAAATGAAAGCTGCTGCTATATTAACTAGCAAACCAATAACCGCAATTGTTAACATCCCTGCACTCATAACGCCAGGTGGATTTGCAAATCGCTGAAAAGCTTCCCAAAAAATATAGATCGAAATAACAGACAACGCCAAACCATTAATAAATGCTGCTAATACTTCAAATCGCTTATACCCGAATGTTTTGGACTTGCTCGCTTGCTTCTGTCCCCACGTCATTGCTAAATAACTAAGCCCCAGAGCCGCTGCATCACTGAGCATATGCCCTGCATCTGATAATAAAGCTAGACTGTTGGTCATTAATCCACCAATCACTTCGATAATCATATAACTGGCAATCAAGAAAAAAGATAATTTCAAAGCATTTTTATTCGCTCCATGCCCGTGAGAATGGGAATGTCCGTGTCCATGAGAATGCCCATGACTGTGAGAATGATTGTGCTTTTTGCCTTTGGAATGTTGATGTTCTTCATGATCATGATCGCATGCAGTATGTTCGGTATGGGTATGACTTTTATTACTCATTGACCTGCACCTCTATTCTTATTCAGTAGGTAATATCATAATTAAAAATAACATATGAGCACTTATTCATATATTATAGTTTAACCATGTATAATCTGCAAGTTCTACAAAGTAAATAGGATATCATTTAACCACATAATCTATTCATGTTCACTATTGATGAGCAGATTGATAAATGAAGACAACGTTGTAGAAGGTGTATTACGCTTTGAAATTACGAATTGAATACGTGCTTGTTGCAACGATATTGGCAATATATGACTATGAAGCTGTGAATAAGAATGAACGATACGTTCAGGTAATAAAGATATCCCTAGTCCTTCAGTGACTGCACGAATAATAGCTTCTACTGTATCTACTTCTATCACACGAGGTGGTTGTTGAATAGAATGACTTTTACTTTTGGTGTGATACCACTCTTCTAAATATCTTCGATACGGACAATCCGGAAATGTATTAACGATTAACCGTTGTTGAAGTAATTCTGATTCGGTCTGAATATGGTTAGCAGATACAATAACTAACTGTTCATTATATTCAAATACAGATTGAATATCTTGATGATGGTATTGACTACTAATAAAAGCTCCATCTAACTTTTGATCTATAACTTGATTCATTAATTCAATCTGTCCAAGCGTTTGAATAGAGACTTCTACATCCCTATTTTCTTCATAATAAGCAAGTAACCACTGCGGCAATCTAGAAGCCGCTACAGTCGGTGTCGCTCCTAATTGTAATTGATACGAAGGTGATTTTGCTTTTAACATGCGAGTAGCTTCATCTAACAAATCGACAATCTGATCTGCATAGCTCCACAATTGTTGCCCTGCTTCTGTAATCGTTATGCCTTTATTACTACGCTCAAATAGCGATTGACCCAGTTCTTTTTCCAACTTCTGAATACGTAATGTAACATTCGACTGTACATATCCCATTTTTAGTGCCGCTTTGGAAATAGACTGCTCTTGAGCCACAATCCGAAAAATACGCAAATCACTACTTTCCAAATCCGTTGCCACCTTTCTTTACTCGTTTTCTTATATGTAAAAACAGTAGATTTGGATATCATTATTTTTAATATCCAATATCATTTCTAACTATTATACAGACCTTTTGTCTTCTTTTACACTATCAATAGAAACAACAAACAAGTACGAAGGCTAAAGGAGCGCTATACATGGAATGGATCAATAAGGTTGTCATCGTTACAGGCGGAGGTACAGGAATAGGACAGGCAACTTGCTTACAACTTGCTGAACAAGGAGCAAAAGTAATTATTAATTACTCCCGTTCACAGCTACAAGCAGAAGAGACTGCTCTACAAATTATACAAAATGGTGGACAAGCTATCACAATTCAAGCCGATGTATCTAGGCAACATCAAGTACAAGACATGATTACAAAAGTCATCCATACGTATGGTCAAATCGATGGCTTGGTGAATAACGCCAGTATCACCAGACAACTGCCTTTTGCTGATTTGGAACAGATCACTGATGATATCTGGGATGAGCTATACAATATTAATGTCAAAGGAATGTTTTATTGTGCTCAAGCTGTAGCGCCATGGATGAGACAAGCACATCAAGGATCTATTATCAATCTGGGTAGTATTGCAGGCACTACAGGCTACGGTTCTTCTCTTCCTTATGCCGTCTCCAAAGGCGCTGTGCATACGTTAACCAAATCGTTAGCAAGAGCACTCTCTCCACATATACGTGTCAATTGCATTATTCCGGGCGCAGTAGATACACGTTGGTGGGCTGGAAATGAAGAGAAAATGGAACGTTTGACCACACAGTCATTGTTAGAGCGAGTATCGACTCCTGCTGATATCGCTTCGCTAATCTGTGCTATTTTACAACAACAATCCATGACCGGTCAGCTAGTGACTGTTGATAATGGACAAACGTTATAATTTGTCGATCATGACAAGATCAGTATTATTTAAAAAAGGCAATGAGTCGTTGACTTACTTCTGCTGGCTTATCATGTTGTATCCAGTGTGTTGCATCATCATAATGATGAATCTCTGTATTCGGTACCCATTCCGGTAGTGGATCAGCAAGGTCTTTGGATAAATGCGGATCAAGATCACCAAATAAAATAAGTACAGGTTGCTCAATTTTGCGCATCTGTGCTTTTTTGGTTGCTGATGATCGACGGAACATCGCTCGATAATAATTGATTGCTGCACTGAGCGTTTCTTTTTGCTCAAATGCTTTGAGATACACTTGCACTTCTTGATCGGAAAACGGTTCTTTCGGTTCTTTTTTGAAAATAGTCCGTAGCATATGATTGTTGTCTCTTGCCAGTGCTTTCTCTGGTAATTTAGGAATTTGGAAAAAGAACATATACCAGCTTCTCCGCAATTGCGGTAATGTACGTAATCCTGTCTGCAAACGTTCAGGATGTAGCATATTGAGAATCGCTAAACGGCGAACACGATGCGGATACATCATCGTAAAGTACCACGAGATATTACCGCCCCAATCATGCCCTGTTAAATAGACTTGTTCTTCCCCTAAATGTTCTATTAATCCATTGACATCTGCACATAACGTATCAATACTGTAATGATCTACCCCTTCTGGTTTGGAAGACAAATTGTATCCTCGTAGATCAGGAGCTACCACACGATAACCAGCTTCGATCAACATCGGAATCTGATCTTTCCATGTATACCAGAAATCAGGAAAACCATGTAGCAACATCACAGTAGGTCCTTTTCCTCCGATCACATAATGCAATTTAACTCCATTAACTTCAGCAAACTGATGTTCGATCATCGTTTCTACTTTATGGCTCATCTCTATTTGCCTCCTTAGCATGACATGTCATTATCATTTTTTTAATATACCTATTTCAACATATCTCTTCTAAGCATTACCCATAATCAGATCAATGTTACCTTTTTGATCCAAAGTCTGTTTAGATGTAAGCATGTCAAAAAAGCTATTTACCGATAGATACCGATAAATAGCTTTTTGCCAGCGTTATAATTGACCTGTATTCAATGATAAATAGCGACTAAGATCAATGGCCCGATAAAAGAAGAAACAATCGCGCTAATCGTTAATGCTAATGATCCCATAGATACAGCGATTTCCCCATGTTCAAGTGCCTTTGCGGTTCCCAGAGCATGAGAAGATATACCGAGCGCTATACCAACACTTATTGCATTTTTAACTCGAAATAATTTGAGACATCCTAGCCCTAAGATGACCCCTGTAAATCCAGCAATCATTACAAATACAGAAGTTAACGAAGCTTCTCCGCCTAGATTATTCGAAATCTGAAGCGCGACAGGTGTGGTGACTGATTTGGGAATAATCGAGATAATATAAGGCTCACTGAATCCTAATACAAGCGCCATTCCTACTCCGCTTAACATCCCGACCACGACACCAATCAAGGCGCTTCCTAGAATCGATAATCCATATTGCTTGAACAAATGACGTTGTCGATATAGCGGATAAGCAAGAGCTACTACGGCTGGGCCCATCAATTTACTGATCCATTCTCCACCCGCCATATAGGTAGAATACGAAGTATGTGTAAGCAATAAAATAACAACAATCATAAAAGTAGTCGTTAACACTGGAATAAGAACTGATACACGAACCTGTTTATACAGTAGGCTTGCTAAAATATACAAACATAGCGTCATGACAATCATCAATAGAACGATCCATATATTCATTTGGGCTGATCTCTACTTTCATAGATCAGTTGATGATCAGGGATCGAAGTAGAGGATGCTTTATTTTGATTCGAGCGATCAGCAAGTGTAATAAACCACTGTGCTACATAACCGGTCACTCCAATCGTAAATAGCGTACTGATCACAACGATAAGAATAAGCAATAATCCTTTACCTGCAAATAAATCTAAATGCTCAATCACACCAACTGTAGCGGGTATAAAGAAAAGCGGTAAATAGAATAACAGCGTATTGGCTCCTGTCTGTATCCACTTTTCAGGAAACACTTTTAACATTAGCAAAGCAAATAACAATAACATACCTAATACACTACCCGGTATAAATAAATGGAAGTATTGCTGAATCCATGTACCGATCAGATAAAATAGGTACAACACAGCAATTTGAAGCAACATTTTAACTATTTTCATCAGTATAGCTCTCCTTTGTCTTTCACTCTCTATCTCTGTTTTATCTTTATCATATCAAAAAGATCATCCTCCTTGAAAAAGAGTGATGACCTTTTGTGATTGTAAACTTTATTGTGCCTATTACGTTTTAGCAGACTTATTATTTTTCGCTTGATTGGCTTGTCGAGCTAACTTTTTAGCTTTTGTATTGCTAATCTTAGCCGGTTCTAGCATTTCAGGCTCAGGTTCTACTTCGATCTCAAGTGCTGTCTGTACAGGAATACTATTCGGATACATTTTGCGGAATAATAATGTCTGTACTAACAAGAACGATCCACTAACCATCCAGTATAATGGCATTGCCGCAGGAGCACTGAATGAGAAAAATGCCATCATAATCGGCGATAAATAACCCATTATTGCAAACTGTTTTTGTTGCTCAGGTGTCATATTGTATTGCGATACTTTAGCTTGCAGCATATACAGTAAAGCTACAATAATCGCCATAATCCAGTTGGGCTCTCCCAATTTGAACCAGAGAAAAGAGTGAGAAGCTAGTTCAGGTGTCGCACGAATTGCTGTATACATTCCGGATAGGATAGGCAATTGAATTAAGATTGGCAGACAACCGATATTTAACGGGTTAAAGCTATGCTTTTTGTAGATTTCCATCATTTCTTTTTGTTGATTTTGCTTGTCTTCTGCACCCGTTTTGTTTTCATATTTCTTTTTCAACCTGTCTAGTTCTGGTTGCATAATACTCATTTTGCGTTTCATACCTTGTTGACCTTTAGCTTGACGCATCATCAAAGGGAATAAAGCAAAACGTACAGCAAGTGTCAAAATAATAATCGCCAGACCGTAACTTCCACCGAACCATGTAGCAATATGTTCCATACTATAGGTTAATGGAAAGACAACATAATGAGTAAAAAATCCTGGTGTTGTTGAATTTACTTCTTGTACAGATGTGGTACCGCATCCTGCTAATAACATCATCATGATCAAGCCAAGTGCTAAGCCGTAAAGACGACCCTTTTTCCCCGTAAGTGTGAATCCCTTGAATAATTGCATGTTGTTCCTCCTCGTTGATGTTGTTGCTTATGGCTCAACGAGGATGGGCAATCTCCTGCATCTTCATCAGGAGCTTCCTTGCGGCGTATCATGCGCGCCAGTGTAATCGGTGTACGATGTATTGTTTTTAAAATCAGTAAAGGTAGATCGTAATGTCCACGCACTTGCCTGCTACTGATCCAAAACTCAGTAATCCCACAATAGAGATGAGCAATATATCCGTAGCTGACTGTAATCAATAGACCAATCGAAAATAAATACGGAATCCAATCATGCATTTCAAACAAGGAATTCACCTCCTTTTCCTATCCTACGATAGTTGATATGTTAATTATAACATTACTACATCCTTTTTACATAAGACAAATTACGACAATATCATGTTATTTGACGACTAAAGTATAAACGTTACAAAAAATCTGTAAATCGCTCTTGTAATCGCTTTTATTATATACTACAATAAAGTCAGTTAAAGGATTGTGACCGGTCAAGCGGGCAATGCCTGAGATTATTGTAATATCATTTTGTAGAAAAATGGTATTGGAATGATTTCGGGCATTTTTTATATCTATATTCATGTATAGCTATATCCTTTGCATTCGATTAGCCCGTTTATTTTAGAATTGTAGGTGGAAGATTATGATTATAGAGAAAATATTAAATAATAATGTGCTACTGACCAAAAATCAAAAAGGCAAAGAAATTATCGTGATGGGTCGAGGGATTTCTTTTAAAAAAGTTATTGGCGATACAGTTGACGATCATAAAATCGATAAAATCTTTATGCTAAATGAGAACGAATTTACGGCTAAATTAACCGAGTTATTAAATGAAATTCCTGTCTCCCATTTGGAGCTGGTGAATGAAATAGTGAACCATGCGAATACAGTTCTAGGTACCACGTTGAGCGATAATATTTATCTTACGTTAACAGATCATATTCATTTTGCACTAGAACGTCATGAGAAGAAGCTTCATATCAAAAATGCATTGCTTTTTGAAATTCAACGCTTTTACAAAAAAGAATATAGTGTAGGTCAAGATGCGCTGCAAATGATCAAAGACAGCACTGGCATTTCACTTGGCGAAGATGAAGCTGGTTTTATCACTCTTCATATTGTGAATGCACGTATGGATGGGAACGAAATGCAAGCTACAATTAAAATGACCGAGATTGTACAACATGTACTAAATATTGTGACTTACCATTATGGAATTGTACTGGATGAATCGTCACTCAACTACTCTCGCTTTGTGACACATCTACAATACTTTGCGATGCGACTATTGCGTAAAGAGATTCATTATAGCGGTGAAGAATTCCTTTATAATCAAGTCAAAACAGCATATGTCAAAGCATTTGAATGTGTAAGTAAAATCAATGACTATTTGGAAAAAACGTACCAGCAATCTTTAAGCAAAGACGAATATGTATATCTTACGATTCATATTCACCGGGTGACGGAGCGCACAACGATTGAAGAAGAACAATCATAATTGAATACATTCCATCCACTAGGATTGTGACTGGTTATGCAGGCAAAACCTAAACTGATGGTGAAAAGGACGTGCTCAAGCGATGTCTATTTCACCACGAGTTTAGGTTTTTCTTGTTCATAAAAGAAAATACGAGCGCCGGCAACTTCTCTTTTTTCTTTTATTGTACAGTTAAGCTTTCCTTCCACACATGTCGGCCAACATGTAGTGAGGATATTATTATTAGCGATGTATTTATTAACCAAAGGAGCTATCAATCATGAGTAATCAAGATTTATCCAAACAAATTATCAAACTGGTCGGCGGAGAATCGAATGTCAATTCGGTATTCCATTGTGCAACACGTCTACGTTTCAAATTAAAAGATTCCAGTAAAGCAGATAAAGCTACTTTAGAAAAAACACCGGGTATTATCACCGTTGTTGAAAATAGTGGACAATTTCAAGTGGTCATCGGCAACTCGGTAAGTCAGGTGTACGATAAAATCATGGCGGAAACCAATCTACAAGATGTAGAAAAATCAACTGAAGCGCAAAACACTTCTACAGATAAAGATACGAATGTTCTAGGTAAAGCGGTTGATATTATTTCCAGTATCTTCTCTCCTCTCCTTGGAGCATTAGCAGGCGCAGGGGTACTGAAAGGATTAGTGGCTCTTTTTCTAGCACTTCACTGGTTAGATAATACATCTGGAACATACCTTGTTCTTAATGCAGCTTCAGATAGCGTATTTTATTTCTTACCGATCTTCCTAGCTGTTACAGCAGCTCGCAAATTCAAAACCAATCAGTTTGTGTCGATTGCAATTGCAGGTGCGCTGGTCTATCCTACGATTCTGACAGCGTTAGATAGTGGTATAAGTCTATCGTTCCTCAGTATTCCTATTGTACTGGTTAACTATACATCCAGTGTTATTCCGATTATTTTGGCGGTATGGGTACAATCGTATGTTGAACGATTTGCAAGTTCGTTTATCCATGAATCGGTCAAAAATATTTTGGTACCGATGGTCGCTTTGTTAGTTGTTATTCCGTTAACATTCTTGGTATTTGGACCTGTAGGTCATTTGGTCAGTCAAGGATTAGCTTCTGGATTTACATGGATTTATAATTTGAGTCCGATTCTAGCAGGTGGTATAGCCGGTGCATTCTGGCAAGTATTTGTTATTTTCGGCGTACATTGGGGCTTTGTTCCGATTATGCTTGGAAATATCGCAGCAAATGGATTTGATCCGATGTTGCCGATGCTTACGGCTGCTGTTATGGCTCAAGCCGGTGCAACATTAGGTGTATTTTTCAAATCTAGAAATAAAGATACCAAAGCATTAGCAGGTTCTTCGACGCTTGCAGCTATTTTTGGAATTACAGAACCAACGATTTACGGAATTACATTGAAATTGAAAAAACCGTTTATCTATGCTTGTATCGCTGGTGCTGTAGGTGGCGCTATTATCGGTGCCGGTGGTTCTAGAGCGATCGCATTTGCTTTACCAGGTTTGCTTGCTTTGCCTACGTATATTGGTACTGGTTTTGTTGCTGTTATTATTGGACTGTTGGTCGCTTTTGTACTAGCTGGTCTTTTAGTATATATTCTTGGATTCAAAGAAGAAGCTACCGTAGCAACTGTAGATAATACTCCTGCTCCAACAGGAAACACATCTACTGCTACCACTGCTTCTGTGATTGCAAAAGAAGTGATTATCAGCCCACTACAAGGAACGATCCTACCGCTTGAATCGCTTGAAGATCCAGCCTTTTCTTCAGGTGCGATGGGTAAAGGGATTGCGATAGAACCGACTTCAGGTCTATTGACTTCACCTGTGAATGGTACGATCACAACTGTTTTCCCGACAGGACATGCGATTGGAATCACTTCTAATGATGGTGCTGAAATGTTGATTCATGTTGGTATGAATACCGTTCGTCTGAAAGGTCAATTTTTCGAAAAAATGGTTAAAGAAGGCGACGTGGTGGAGCAAGGACAATTGTTGCTCAAATTCGATATCGAGCAGATTCGTGCCGCTGGTTATGTACTAGCTACGCCTGTTATTGTAACCAATGCAGCCAGCTATCTTGATGTCCTCAAAACGTCTGAAACAGAAGTGAACAATCAAGACTATCTGTTAACCGCAGTTGTCTAAGATTCACGTTAGATTTATGGTAGGTGCTTGAAAACGCTATTCTTGTGTATTACAATAAGGATAGATAATTAAATAACTCAGGATTGTGACTGGTCATGCAGGCAAAACCTAAATGGATCGTGTACAGGTGCTCTTAATAAGAGACTTCCTTGCATTTTCTGTTTAGGTTTTTGTTATGTATAGGGTATTTTCGCTTGATCAGCATTATTCTCAATTATATTTTTTATACTCTATGACGAAAGAGGTAATGAACATGACGAATGTACAACAAGGATTTCCTAAAGACTTCTTATGGGGCGGAGCAACAGCAGCGAACCAATTAGAAGGCGCGTACGATGTAGATGGTAAAGGTCTATCCAGTGCGGATATGATCGCTTATATTCCAAAAGAAGAACGTGGTATTACAAACCATGCTATGGAAATTTCTTCTGAACGTATTGCACAAATTCTAAGTGGTGAATTTGAAGCACGCTTCCCTAAACGTGATGGTATCGACTTTTATCACCGTTACAAAGAAGATATTGCTTTGTTTGCCGAAATGGGCTTCAAAGTGTTCCGCCTTTCGATTCATTGGGCACGTATTTTCCCAAATGGTTATGATGAGCAACCAAACGAAGCAGGTCTACAATTCTATGACAATGTATTCGATGAGTTGCGTAAATATAATATTGAACCGTTGGTGACTCTTTCTCACTATGAGACTCCACTCGGTCTAACTGAAAAATATAACGGCTGGGTTGATCGTGAAGTCGTAAACCATTTTGCACGTTATGCGGAGACGGTATTTACACGTTACAAAGATAAAGTTAAATACTGGTTAACGTTTAACGAAATCAATGTGTTAACGATCAGTGCTTTTACCGGTGGCGGTGTTGTTATTGACCGTGAAGAAAACAAACTACAAGCGATGTATCAAGCATTGCATCATCAATTTGTAGCTAGTTCAATCGCTACTAAATTGTGTCATGAAATTATTCCAGGTTCGCAAATCGGTTGTATGTTAGCACGTATGGAGACTTACCCGTTCAGCAGTAACCCAGAAGATATTCGTCAAGCGCAACATGATAACCAGATGAATCTATTCTTTACAGATGTTCATGCACGTGGTGAATATCCAAGATTCATGAACCGTTATTTTGCTGAAAATAATATCGTGATTCAAAAAGAAGCTGGCGATGATGAAATCCTCAAAAAATATACTGTCGATTATATTTCGTTCAGTTACTACATGTCGATCACGGTAACAACAAGTACAGAGGGTGACAAAGCAGCTGGAAACTTATTCGGCGGTGTGAAAAATCCATATTTGGAAGCTTCAGATTGGGGCTGGCAGATCGATCCAATCGGTCTACGTGTCACGCTTAACAACTTCTATGATCGCTACCAAAAACCACTATTTATCGTTGAAAATGGTCTCGGTGCATTTGACAAAGTAGAAGAAGATGGCTCCATCCATGATACGTATCGCATCGAATACTTACGTAAACATATCGAACAAATGCGTGAAGCGATTGCTGATGGTGTAGAATTGATGGGTTATACAAGCTGGGGTCCTATCGATCTTGTGAGTATGTCAACTTCTGAAATGTCTAAACGATATGGATTTATCTATGTCGATCAAGATGATGATGGTAATGGTACACTCAATCGTTCGAAAAAAGATTCATTTGAATGGTACAAAAATGTCATTGCTACAAACGGTGCAGAGCTATAAGACCGATGATATAAAGATGATACTATGATACTCTTTCTGAGCGATTAGCTGACTAGATCATCAATCTTCAGGTAACTAACAAGAAAGAGTATTATATTTCATATTAAAAGACGTATCCTCTTTTCAAAGAAGATACGTCTTTTTTATGTGTTGATATCCATTTACCTATGTTTAGCTAACATTCTTTCACTAACGACAGCATCACATTCGTGATTGTGGATATCTGGATTTTGATCTGTTTCTATATAATGATCTATCGTATATTCCAAAAAGCGTTGTGTCTCCATCAACTCGGCAATACTTTGTTTAACTTTGAGATGATGCTCTTTGAGTATTTGTAATCTTGTGTCTAATGTGCTGTTACCGACTACCGCTAATTCGCGATAATTCTTCATCTGTTCCAACGTCATCCCTGTCGCTTTCAGTCGGGTTAGAAAAATGATTCCTTGAATTTGTTGCTTACTGTATGCTCGATGTCCATTGGGCTGACGATCTGCATAAGGTAGTAACCCAATCTTTTCATAATAGCGAATAGTGTCTTCGCTCAATCCAGTCAATTCAGCAGCTTCCTTAATAGATGTCATGTGTTCAGGAATATCGATCATACGTCTATTGTCATCTCCTTGATTAAATGTATATCACCACGGTACAACACCATTTTCATCGAAAAATTGCCCTGTTGGACCTTTTTCATCCAGAGTAGCCAGTTCTACGATAATAGTTGCCGCTTGTTCTACAGAACGTGGCCCTGTATTGTCGTTAAAATCAGTTGCTGTATACCCGGGATCAGCTGCGTTCACTTTAAGCGTAGTGTCTTTAAATTCCTTCGCAAACATTACGGTTACAGCATTTAAGCTTGCTTTTGAACTGGCATAAGCTAATCCGTTAAAAGCAGCATATTCATAATTAGGATCACTATTTTGAGTCAAAGAACCTAATCCACTGGATACATTTACAATGCGTGGAGCAGAAGATTTCTGTAATAAAGGTAACATATGTTGGGTTAATTCAACGACTCCGAATACATTGGTATCATACACAAGACGCATATTTGCTACTTTGTATTGACTTGGTGGTGACATAGCATCTATCGAAACACCAGCATTATTGATTAATACATCTAACGAACCAAACTGTTGCTCAATGTATTTGGAAGCTGATTCAATCGTTGCTGTATCTGTAACATCTAACTGTATAAAATGAGCTGTTATTCCTTGCGTCAACAAGTTTTCGACCGCTTCTTGCCCACGAGATTCATCACGAGCTCCTACCAGTATTGTATATCCTTGACGGCCTAATTGTTGCGCTGTCTCATAACCGATTCCTTTGTTGGCTCCTGTAATGAACACTGTTTTGTTCTGACTCATGTATATACCCTCTTTTCTAGTAGTAGATGAAGTGGTTCTATACACACTCTACTACTTGGAGTATACTCCAAGTCAAGTCGCTTTCTCGCAAAAGAATAGGTAACTCGAATAGTTCTCTATTTTTAACTATTCTAATAATGATAGATTTCTTTCATCTTTATGGCATATTGCTTGTTTTTGCTCTCTTTCTCTGCGCGTGATGCCATAGGGCTTGAACAGCAAGTCCAATTTCGATCACAAGTAATATACTAATGATCCATGAACCACCTGTCAAAATCCAACGATACATTTCAAGCGCCCATCGTGATTCAGTATACTGCTGATATAACGGGTAGATACGCAAAGTAAAGAAATAAAACATCCCTAATGTAAATAAACGAGTCCATTGTGCAGTATTATAGATGCCAATCCCTTGTCTCCATCCTTTAGCTTGAATACGTCTTATAGCACGAACCACTTCTATTCCTTCAACGATAATCAATATTATCCACGTGATCCACCATAAATAAATAATCGCTCCATCAGACCAAGCATGAACGGTTTGTACAGCCGCTCCGGTAATAGCAAGTGCTCCGTATAGAATACAGTTAGGATCTGTCCACTCCTCTACTATAGGATGACGATGATGCCAATAACGATAGACAATCAACACTACACTCCATACATAAAATATCAGCCCTATAATAATAAGAGTCTGATGAAGCCATAACAGATTATCGATCTTAAATATTTGATGTAATAAGAGCACGATAGACTGCGTGGATACGGTAGACAGCAATATTATGCCATGTACACGGTGGATCTGAGATTGATGCAGGATTTGGTACCAACCCCGACACATTACATATAACACAACTAACCATAATCCTATATTGAGAATAGTTATAATGCGAATAATTTCATTTAAAATAAAGTGATTAAATGAGGCATGAATAGCAATTAATAATGTGGATGTACCTGCCACCCACGTTCCAGTAGCAAACCGCATAACAGGATCAGCTAGATGGTCTTGATACAAGCGACCCCGGCGAATAGAACCGATATAGCTTACTAACAAATATAGCCAGATCCCTACAGTTATTATCACTAACAGAGAAGTCCATATACTCTTTGGACTGTAACCTGATAGCTGTTGCCAGGCTCCTTGTATAAAAATACCTAGAGCCATGACAATACTACTAGTGGCTGTTGGTACAACAGGTACATCCTTTTTGCTACTCCATGTGATCATAATCGCAATGATAAAAAGTAGTAGCAAACCTATAAGCATGATTATTCTCCTTTATCTATGATCGAAATAATCTATATGCTGTGATCTACAAAATGCACGTTTAACTTTTACTTCATTCTTATTAATTATGCTCGACCTCGTTGCGGGATATACGGTGGAACAGGTGTGTTAAGAACAGAGATCGGTACTTCTAACGATTGTCCCATTTGAATATCATACGGTGTATTTAAGCGATTGGCTTGTAACAGATGCTCTACAGTCATATTATATTGTTCGGCAATATATTCAGCCGATTCTTCGCCGATTACGATATGTTCTTTGCGTAACTTTTCGATTCGACAAGCGGCTTGTTTGAATGTAGGCTGTTTGGACAATGGATCTGTGAAATCAGCAGTTAACTCGTTAGCCGCTTGATTACCTTCCCAGCTTCCATAATGAAAAGGTACAAATACCAATCCTTTTTGCACCGCTTTACCAATCCGAGCAGGTACTTCAATCCAGCCCCGTGGGGATCGAATCCGTACCACTTCCCCTTGTACAATAGACATCGCTGCGGCATCATCTTCATGTATTTCTACATAACCATTTGGTGCAGCCATCTGTAGGTGGGGAGCACGAGCTGTTTTGGTACGGGTATGCCAGTGCCATACTAACCGACCAGTTGTAAGCCACATCGGATAATCTTGATTTGGTTGTTCCGTGGGTGCCAGATAGCGAGTTGGATGTAGAATTGCCCGTCCATTCGCTTCTTTTTTGACAAATTCATCATGAGATAAGGGTCGCCCACTGAATTGATCTTTGGTATAACTTTGCGCATAATCAGCATGTGTGGGGAACTTATAATCACTGTACAATCTTGGTGTCCCTTCTGGATGTTGATCATTGGTAGGCCAGCGTAGTCCATTGGATTGCTCAAGCTTATCGTAAGTCATACCTGTCATATCACATGGACGACCGCTAGATACTGTTTTCCATTCTTCAAAACATTCTTCAGGTGTAGAATAACCAATTAACGGTTGACCATCTTTGTCTTTTAACTCCATTCGATCAGCAAAATCAAGCAAAATCTGTAGATCACTTTTGACTCCCTGAGGTGGTTCTACTGCTTTACGCAAAATGTTGATTGTACGATCTGCATTTTCCATCGTTCCTTCTTTTTCTCCCCATAACGCCACAGGTAGAATAACATCTGCTACTTTTGCTGTTTCTGTTAAAAAAGGATCTTGTACAACCACAAAAATCTTTTCTAACGCTTTGCGTGCACGACGACGATTAGGCAAAGAAACCATAGGATTAGTGCCAATATTCCAGAAAAAAGTGACTTTTCCTTCTTCTATCATATCAATCTGCTCTTCTATTCCTTTTTCCGGACCTGTCGGCAATGTATCTGGTTCTACATTCCATAAAGTCGCCATCTCTTCAATATGCTGAGGATTCATCGGATTACGTTGTGCTGGATAAGTACCCACTCCACCTGCTGTCCGATTCGCTGAGGAACTTGGTTGTCCTGCCATATGTAAAGGCCCACAACCAGGCTTACCAATCAGCCCTCGTAACAAGTGCATATTGTTGATCGCTACACAAGCAGTTGTTGCATCTGCACTTTGAAAAGTACCTTGTAATGTAGTGGTTACCATAGAAGTAGTCTGACCAATCACACGCCCGGCTTCCTCTAATTGGTCCACAGGGATTCCTGTCACTTCAGAACTACGCTCTGGTGTCCAATCCTGAACGGCGGCTGCCATCTGATCATAACCAATCGTATACTGATCAACAAATGACTGATCCACATAACCATCTCGAATCAAAATATGCGTCAATCCATTTAATAAGGCTACATTAGTACCCGGACGAAGTTGTAAATGTAAGTCAGCATTGCGAGCTGTCAATGTCAGGCGAGGATCAACAACAATAATATAAGGATGACCTTCACGCTCTTTACGTTGCATAATTCGTTCATGCAATACTGTACCTGTCTCTGCTACATTGTGTCCAAATAACATTAACGTATCTGTAACATCTACATCATCAAAAGAAGCCGGTGTACCGTCTGCTCCAAAAGATTGCAACAAACAAAATTCTGTTGTCGCTGTACAAAGACGAGTATTGGCATCTAGCAGATGGGTATGCAGACCAGCACGTCCAATTTTGGCAATTGTATAATAGTCTTCTAGATAAGCCTGTCCTGTGGAATAGATAGCGATACTATTACTACCTTGCTTCGCTATAGACGCTTTGGCTTTGGTCACAATCAGTGCCATAGCTTCTTCCCAACTTGCTGGTTCTAATTGTCCTGCATGATTCCGAATCAAAGGAGTTAATAATCGATCGGGACTGTTATTGGCATACCATTGATTTTCACCTTTAGGACCTAATCGTCCACGGTTAATAGGATGGTTCCCATTGCCTTTAATTCCAACAATCTGATTATCTTTGACAGCGACATGACAGCCACAACCTACCGAGCAAATATTACATGTACTGTATACCCAGCGGTCTACTTCACCTTGAGAATATACATTCATATCAATACGTTCGTCTTGCCAGCTCATACTTGCACCCCCAGATAAAAAGATGGAATAAGATATTTGATAGCTGCTTCACCATAATGTTGTTTCATAAGATCGGCTATATTATTAAGCTGTTCTCGAACACTACGATATAACGATTCAATCTCTTCAACATATTCAGTCTCAAAAGAAGGCATCCATTCTACCGCTCGAACCCAAGCGCGCATCGTTGGCTCACTCACCTCATTATTTTGATAAATGATCGCGAGATAAGGACGAATTTTATCTAAATCAGGATTAGAATGCTGGTCTGATTCTTGTAGAGGTAGTAGATGATCTAGCGCTTCACGCTGTTCATGGGTGGTGTAGCGAATCAGCTCGATAAGCGGGTGTTTCATCGGTTCTGTTTTTTCTAATATCTGATTGACATCATGCGATATTTGCTCTAAATGTGTTGTCAAAAAATTCATTATGTCCCTCCATCATGATATGAATTAGCTTACCTTTCTAGAATAAAGCTCAAATTATTTCTATATTATTACCCACAATCACTCACATATATGTCTATATATACATTTTTTATGATCGATTTTCTGTAACATAAACAAAAAAGCGTATAGAGCACCTTCGTTAGAAAGTCGTCTATACGCTTTTGGCTATGATTATGATATTACTTCATTTTTCTTGAATGTACATGTGGGATACGTTGAACTGGCACTTCTGCAACGACAGGACGATGTACAAATGCATCAACCGATAGTACACATTGCCAGATTAACAAAATGACCATCATACCAGCAGTTATGATAACTACACTCATCTGTAGATTCGCTAGTGATGCATTCATGATTGAACTTGAATTCATACTGATGAGACGCCATGTAAATAGATTAAAAATACCGATCGTAAATATCCGACTCCATTGTGTCACATCGTATGTCCCTACCGCTGTTTTCCAGCCATGTCGTCTTATTCTCATCACAGCACGAATCATCTCAATACATTCCACGACAAGTAATACAGCTAGCGATATCCACCATAATATCGATACACTACTCGGTGTCCAACTAGATGTCTCAATAACAGCCACTCCTGTGATGGCTAATGCACCGTACATCATTACATTATTACTTTGCGATTGATCTGCTGTATTCCAAGCATACCGTACATATCGATAGATCATTAAGCTAGCTAACACTACATATAAGACCAGTCCCCAACCAATCAGCAGACGGCAAATAATCAACATCGCTTCACTATGTCCAAAAATATCATACAATAACATCGCAATCGATTGTGTTGCTACAGTAGCCAATAATACAATGCCATGAACATGCCGTCCAGCTTGCATTTTAGCAATATCGATCATACTTTTCACTACCCAATACATAAAGAATATCCATAATCCGATAGTCATGACTGCTAGAATCAATACCGTTTCATAGACCCATGAAGATGGAAATGAAGTATAGATCGTGATCAGTAAAATAGAAGTTCCCGCAATCCATGTCCCTATTGCAAACCGACCTACTGGATCAGCTAAATGGATAGCATAAAATTCGTCTTTACGAATCGAAGTGATATAACCCAGTAATAGATAGATCCAGATCGCAATCAAAAGAATCACTAATGCCGATGTAGCATAAGAGTATACAGACAATCCTGTTAATTCACCCCAAGCTCCTTGTATAAAAATACCTCCAACCATCAGTATACTTCCTGCGGCGGTTGGCATATCTGATTTACGCCTATACGTATGTGTAGTCATTAATCCGACAATGATGCAAGCCAGCATCAAAATAATCAGCATCCCTATTGATCTTCCTTTCGAGTGATACAGAAATAAAATATATTTCAGTAAATAGTACCTATATCTAAGTAGTAGTAACCTGTTATTTCAAAATAAATAGTAGCTTTAGTATAGCATAGTATGTAAGTAATGTTAGGTTGAGATTAGGTAAGAAATAATTTACTTTCTATATAAAGTATACGTATTCTTTTTAAAATGCAAAAAAAGAAGGTCAATAATATATCGACCTTCTCCTTTATTTGATTTAGCGAAGTCATACGTTTTTATTGATTTTCTTTCGTTACTAATTTCAATGGAGCTGGAATAGATTTTTCAACTGTTTTACCTTGTAGAACATCGCGAGCCGCATCGACTGCCATTTGTCCGATCAATTCCGGTTGTTGAGCGACTGTTGCTGTTAATTTACCATCTTTAATCGAATTGAGCGCATCTTCGTTACCATCGAATCCGATCACAGGAATATCTTTGCCTGAGCTTTGAATCGCTTCAATCGCACCTAGTGCCATTTCATCATTATGAGCAAATACAGCTTGTACATCTGGGTTACCTTGAAGTAGATTTTCCATAACGGTTAGACCTTTAGTACGGTCAAAATCTGCTGCCTGACTAGCGACTACATCTAACTCTTTATCTGCAATATCGTGGAACCCTTTACCCCGTTCACGAGTAGCCGATGCACCCGGTACGCCTTGTAATTCGATCACTTTAGCATCTTTACCTAGTTCTTTGACAATGTATTCAGCTGCCATCTTACCGCCTTTGACATTATCTGAAGCGACTAGAGCTTTGACATCTCCCTTGTCAGCTGAACGGTCCAAAGTCACAACCGGAATATCTAAAGTATTTGCAGATTGAACAGCGGCTGAAATGGCGGCTGAATCAGTCGGGTTGATCAATAGTGCATCGACTCCCTGCTGAATCAAATCATCGACATCATTACTTTGTTTAGCTGAATCATTTTGTGCATCCACAACGATCACTTCAATATTGAGTTTTTTGGCTTCTTTGACTACACCGTCTTTAAGTGATACGAAAAATGGATTATTTAAAGTAGATACAGAGAGACCAATCTTAATCTCGCCTGCATTTGCTGATTTTTTTGATTTTGCCCATGCTGGAGGTTGAAGTGAACACCCTGCTAGTAAAATAACAGTCATGACAATAGCAAGTAAAGGTATAACTTTTTTCATACTGGATTCCTCTTTTCCTTTTAAAATCAACGGATTATGCAGATTTTTTGCGATCAATCAATACTGCGATTACAATAACGATCCCTTTAACGACCATTTGATAGAACGAAGATACACCCAACAAATTCAGACCATTATTCAACGTACCGATAATAAGAGCACCAATCAGTGTACCTACGATTCGTCCACGTCCACCGGAGAGGCTTGTCCCCCCCAATACAACAGCTGCAATAGCATCCAGTTCATACGATGTACCTGCTGTCGGTTGTGCTGAATTTAGACGAGAAGTTAAGATTGCTCCTGCTAGAGCAGACAATGCACCAGCAAGTGAGTAGATCATAATTTTAACACGCGGTACTTTGATACCAGATACGATAGCGGCTTTTTCATTACCACCGATTGCATACGTTTTACGACCAAAAGGAGTTTTGTGAAGAATGACCCACAATACAATAAATGCAAGTGCCATCGTGATCGCTGGTACAGGAATTCCTAAGAAATATCCACGACCGAACAATTGAAATGCCATACTATCTCCAAGCCCTGTTATAGGATTACCATTAGTGTAGACAAGTGTTAATCCACGGAAGATGGTCATTGTGGCTAATGTTGCGATAAACGGAGCCATTTTACCTTTAGTGATCATCAATCCATTGACCATACCCATGACGCCACCTGCTGCACATCCGATAATAATGGCAAAAATCGGATCTACACCTGCTAACATCAGATTCGCTACAAATGCACTGGATAAAGCAAGAATCGAACCTACCGATAGATCAATACCGCCTGTTAAAATAACAAAGGTCATACCGAAAGCTATCAGCGCATTAATCGCTACCTGACGCAACAGATTCAAAATATTAAGCGGTTCCAAAAAGTCTGGATTCAATACAGATACAATAATCACTAGAATAATAAATCCAAGTAATGGACCTAATTTCTGCGTTACATTTGATAATTTGAAATTTTTATCTGGTTTTTCTTTCGTTATTGTTGTCATATTACTGTCCTCCTGTAGCTAACGTCATAATATTTTCCTGTGTAGCTTCTTGACTGGATAGTTCGCCACTTATCTTGCCTTCGTGTACGACTACAATACGATCACTCATCCCTAATACTTCTGGCAATTCAGAGGACACCATAATAATGGCTACACCACGATCGGTAAGTTCATTCATCAATTGATAAATCTCACGCTTCGCTCCTACATCGACTCCGCGGGTAGGTTCATCTAAGATCAATACACTAGGTCCAATACCAATCCATTTTGCGATAACAACTTTTTGCTGATTACCACCGGAAAGGCTACGTGCAGGCGTTTCTGCGGATTGGGTTTTGACCTGTAAACGTTTGATTAATGTATCTACAAATTCAGCTTCTTTTTTAGTTGAAATAAATCCTTTGGAAGAGAAACTAAATAAGTTAGGTAGCGCCATATTTTCACGAATCGAAAAGTCGAGCACTAACCCTTCGTCTTTACGATCTTCGGTAATAAAGCCAATACCATGTTTCACTGCATCATCCGGTCTACGAATATTGACTTTTTTACCACGTATCCAGATTTCTCCGCTATCTAGCGTGTCCAGTCCGAATAAAGTGCGCATAATTTCTGTACGTCCTGAACCCATCAGTCCAGAAAAACCTACAATTTCGCCAGCTCGTACCGAAAAGCTTACATTCTGGAACTGCCCTTTTTTACTAGCATCTTTCACTTCCAAAATCAATTCGCCAGGTTGTGGTGTACGTGCAGGATAACGCTCAGTCAGCTCACGCCCAACCATTTTTTTGACCACTTCATCAAAATGAGTATGCGGGATTTCTTTGGTATCGACTGTTTTACCATCTCGCATAATCGTAATTCGATCACAAATCGCAAATATTTCTTCCATTCTGTGCGAAATGTATACGATTGATACGCCTTCTTTTTTGAGCGCTATAATCACTTCAAATAACTTCTGAATTTCACGCTCCGTTAGAGCCGCAGTCGGTTCATCCATTACGATCACTTTTGCATCCGTCATTAACGCTTTGGCGATCTCAATCATCTGTTGTTGTCCAACTGAACAATCTCCTGCTTCGCCTTGTAACGGCAAATCCACTGCTAATTTACGTAATTGTTCTTTTGCTAGCGTTTTCATTTGTTTAGTGTTCAGTAAACCCCACTTAGACGTTAGCTCTTTACCGATAAATAAATTCTCAAGCACCGTCATATCACGCCAGATATTAAGCTCTTGATGGATAAAAGCGATCCCTTTTTGTTCAGCGACTTTTGGATTATCAAAATACGTTTCTTGACCATCTATAACAATCGTTCCTTGATCACGCTCATGCAGACCAATCAAAATGTTCATTAATGTTGATTTGCCAGCTCCATTTTCACCCATCAGTGCATGAACTTCGCCTGCGCGGAGATCAAAATCGACTCCGCTCAAGACTTGGTTTGTACCGAAGGATTTGTAAATACCATTCATTTGAATCTGCATATACAATGCCTCCTTTAAATCTGCTGTGCTATTTCTACTTTATAAAGAAGTTATACTTTTAACGCGCTGCCGTTCCAAAATGTACACCTGCATGCAAAATACAATTGGCATACGGTCTAGACTCACCCGTACGGATAATCACTTTAGCCTGTTGACTGTAGCGCTTAAACTCTTCATGACTGCATTTCAACAATGGGATATGATCAAACTTTTGTTGCATATACAAAAATGTATCTTGATTCTGCGCTACCATTTCTTCAGCAATGGTGATCTGTTCAATTGCCATATCTTCTGAGATAACATGAACCACATCACGAAAACTGGGTACTCCATAAGTCAATGCCAGATCAATCTTAGGTACTCCATCAGGTACAGGCAATCCTACATCTGCAATCACGATATAATCCGTATGACCAAGATCAGCCAACACTTTCGAAATATGACTGTTCAAAATTCCATTCTTTTTCATTACAATTGTTCCTCAACTTCCTGACGTGTTGGCATTCCACCTTGTGCGCCAAACTTGGTAACGGAAAGAGAAGCGGCTCGATTACCAAAACGTAATGCATCTTGTAAAGACTGCCCTTCTGCTAGAGCCACGCCAAAAGCTGCATTAAAGGTATCGCCTGCGCCAGTGGTATCTATAGCTTCTACTTTATAAGTAGGTACAACTACTTCTTGCTGTCCATCATAATAACGAACCCCATTACTACCTTCGGTTACGAATAAGCGATTAGGATGTTGACGTAATGCTTCTTCTAACGTCTGTCCTTCAAAAACAACAGCTGCTTCATGTTCATTAGGAGTGATGTAAGACAAGTTCTTAATCACAGTGTCATTCACAGGGCGTGCTGGTGCAGGATTTAATAACAAAGGAACATTAGCATCCGCACAAATTTGACTAACATAGGTTACTGTTTCTTCTGGAATTTCTTGCTGAATCATAACGATATCTGAAGCTTGAATCACTTCAATTGCTTGAGCTACATAATCTGGAGTGACATGATCATTTGCCGCTTTCACTACAATAATACTGTTATCTCCATCGGCTAAAATAATATGTGCTGTTCCACTTTCCATATCTGTAACCGGTTCCACATAGTCTACATTGACATTGTTATCTTTGAAATTTTGTAAAATGGTTGCTCCCAAATGATCATCGCCTACTCGGCCGATCATTGTAACTTCTGCTCCTAAACGTGCAGCAGCGACAGCTTGATTAGCACCTTTACCGCCAGGAACGGTTTTGAAGCTTTCTCCAAGAACCGTTTCCCCCGCAACTGGACGTTTGGATGAAGTTACTACCAAGTCCATAGAACAACTACCGATTACACAGATTTTAGCTTTAGAAGAAGCTTGTTGAGATTGAGTCATAATACAATTCCACCTTTCTATTTCTACTTGATCAGATTAAAGTTTACGAGTTGTTTCCCGTTCTATAAATTGCACAGGCATTTGAATGATTCGTTGTTCTCCTGCTGTATCTTCAATCAATTGAATTAATAAATCAGCTGCCGCTCTGCCCATATCGTATGCCGGTTGGCGAATCGTAGACAATGCTGGCGATAATAGACTACTTAACGGAATATCATCAAATCCGATAATTTGTACATCTTGAGGTACTTTTTTACCTAAGCGATATGCTTCTTGAATAACAGCCGTAGCTACAATATCATTACTTGCAATCACTCCATCGGTATCAGGATATTGCTCAAACAATTCTTTTGCCCAGCGATCTGCATCTGTAAATGAAAAAGAAGAAGTCTGTGTTGTATGATAATGGATGCCCATATCTTGCAACACTTCTATCGCTCCTTGAAAACGGTCTTGAGCAGGACGAATATGAATCGGCCCTTGCATCACTGTAATCTGCTGACTTCCACGCTGGATCATTTGCTGGGCTGCAAGTCGCCCACCTTCTCGGCCATCTGCATAGACAGCAGGACGATCACTCGATATCCGATCTAGAAAAACAACGGGAATTTTGAGTGAACGGTAAGAAGCTGTTCCTGGATCATTGGTAGATGAGATCACACCGACTACATTATTTTGTACAAAAGTCTGTATGTAATCTTGTTCTTTGGTTTGACTTTCATCACTATTGCCAAAGATTAAGCGGAATCCACTTTCCTGCATCCGATCCTCTACTCCGCGAGCTAACTGTGGGAAATAAGGATTCGTAATATCAGGGAGCAATAAACCAATTAATCTGGATTTGCGTTTATATAAAGAACGTGCCACTTCATTAGGTGTGTAGTTCAATTGTTGAACAGATTCTTCTACTTTGCGCCGTGTATCTTCATGTACATAGCCTGTCTCATTAATAACACGTGAGACGGTCGCAACAGAAACACCTGCATGGCGTGCTACATCTTTTATCGTTGTCATTTTCTTTTCACCTCAATGTGTAACCGGTTACAGATATAAATTATCATATCCTTTTGCATTTGACAACTATTATTTTAGATTTTAATTTATTTGATGAAGGTGGATAGTTATGATTTTCCTTTTTTCGTTCTTTGTGTAGAGTTATGTATAAGTGTGCATAATCTGTACAGTAACAAAACAAATTTATTTTTTTATTGTGAATTTTTCATGTATTGAAATTTTATTTATTGCAGATATTTAGTTAAATGATCATTTAAATTAGATTGTTTCACCTGCAAAAATAGATAATCATCCAGTGGACTTATTATACGTTTAAATAAACCCTATTCGTTGAGCAACGATTCGATTGATTGAATATTCCATACACAAAAAAGATAACAAAAAAGCTATCCTCTTATCATGTCATAAGAAGATAGCTGAGTACTTATTTAGTATAACTACAAGATGGGAAATCTTTATTTTAACCGTTGATGTACAGATTCACAGTTTAGCTTTTCGAGTAAAATTTATAAGTTTACGTCTGTCCAACCCATTCTGGCTCTGCAATTTCTTCCCAACGACTACGTATCGCTTCAAAATGTTCTTTAGGTAATGCACCTTCTTTAAGCAAAGCAGCATTTTCTGTCCAGCGACTTGGCTTCGTTGTTCCGACAATTGCTGTATCTATACCTTCAATACTCAACGTAAAACGTAAAGCACGTTCTATACTTTTTTGAACTTCTTCATCTTGCAAAAATCCATAATTAAGATCACGTAAACGATTCCAATAGACAAAAGGATATTCTTGTGGACCTACAGTTTCAAGAGTCCATGCTGCATTTGCTATCGGACGCTTCGCTACAATCCCCATACCATGCTTACGCGCTTCTGGAATCGTAAGTGCAATCGCTTCTTGATCTGCAATATTAACAGATGTTTCTAGACTATCAAAAAGACCTGTATTAATCGCATATAGTGCATTCGTATGATCACCGCTGTAACCAATATAACGTGTTTTGCCTGCTTGTTTGGCACGTTGTAAGACTTCGATGACTTCCCCACGGCGCAACACTTCTTCAGAACAACTATGTAAATGGATAACATCGACATAATCGGTTTTGAGTCGTTTGAGACTGCGGTCTATACTTTGTTCCAACATCACAGGGTCCCAATCAGGAGCATCGAAATCTGCGGCATGTCCGCATTTAGTAAACAAATAATAGTCATCTCGACGATGAGCTAATGTATTACCTATCAATTCTTCACTTTGCCCGTAGCATTCTGCGGTATCAATCACATTCAAGCCTGCATCGAGTGCACTATTGAGCAATTGTTTAACATCACTTTCACTAACTCCGCTTCCTATTTCAGAACCACCAAATCCGAGCACACTAACTTCCATATCCGTTTTACCATATTTACGTTTTTCCATTACTGTAACCTCCTTGGTCATATCGATTCGCTAATTTATTACCCTTCAGCTGTAAGCGTAATCACTCATTTGGAAAATGATGTACTTTGGTTATTCTAGTTCCAACTCAAGATCATCATCTTCTAGTCGTTCTGGATTGATCCAACTCATTTGCTGAAGGTTCAATATTTCTTTAAATTGATCCACCAGATCATGCATAAATTCCAATTGATCTTCATGCTCTGGAGTCATTATTGTTTTTAATTGTTGAATTTGTTCTGCACTTACTTCAAACAGACTAAATTGTTCCACGTTGCACTCTTTAAAAAGGTTATTGATCTGCTCTTGATAGATATCACTATTATGTAATTCATCTAGCAATTGTTGACGAACCCCTTCAAAATCAGGGTTTGTATATAACAATTCCACTGGATCTTCTTCTGGATAACGATCTAATGCTAATTGATATAACGCCATATCTTCCATTTCATAATTGTAATCAAACTTAGCTTGCGATTTGCCTTTAAATACAATCTCATAACTCCACCCATGATCTTCTGCGTTATCAAAATGTAATACAGGTATCGTATTCGAAATATCATAAATAGATTCGGGAATCCTTTTATAAATCCCTGTATCTTTCATAAAAAACAGTGTCCATTCGTCATTCAGGTGACCTATAAATAAAGGATTAACATCCTGCAATAGATCGCTATGTTTGCGTTGAATTAAATGTCCAATCGTAAATTCGCTCATTAGATCACTCCTTTTTATACCTCAATATTTTAGGAAAGCTGTAACATTGCTTTAATCATCGCCAGATATTCACGTAGCATATTCTGCGGTAGCAAATACCTTAGAGATGGACTTGCTATGCCGTGCACGTTGTATCCAAGCGTAGAAGCAATCATTTCAGCACGATAAAGATGATAATTGCTTGTAACAATTATAATGGAAGCATGATTTACACCTTTCGATTGCAAAATATCTTTAGAAAATGTTAAGTTTTCAAACGTGCTGGTCGAACGATTTTCTTGAATAATACGATTCTGATCGATTCCTTGATTGACTAGGTACCGACTCATTGCTTCTGCTTCCGGGATATCTTCACCTGGACCTTGACCACCTGATACAATAACAGGAATATCAGGATGCTGTTTGAGATATACGATTCCTGTATCTACTCGTTGTTGTAAGATGATCGAAAGCTCAGAACCTCTAAGCCCGGAACCCAGAATAATCATATAATCTATATCTTTGACTTGAGTATCATTGATCTTAAAGCCAGATATAATCATAGATTCAATGATACTAAACGAAAGTATAAATACAAACATTCCTGTAACGATCAATCTTTTGAATAGGTCATGCCGGAATATTATTTTTAACCTTTTAAACATGATTTGCTCCTTATACAAGCTTAGCTGCTTTTTGAAATAATTATGTAAAACCTTTTTATAATTGCTAAATAGCTACTCCAAAAGCAATTAAAATAATGATTCCTGTCACCCAATACATATATGCCAATGTTTTTCTTTGATCTTGAAAAACAAATATTCCAGTAGAAATCATCATTAATCCGAGAAATAAATATGTATAGCCAGTATACTGTTTGGTAACAAATTCCCAAATACAAAGACCAATAACTATTACAACGAAAACCATACTAATAATCCTAAAAGTTAATTTATTTCGTAACATGTTCCCCCTCCTTTATCTTTTAAAATTATAACACCATTAACCGACGCTTGTGAAATTCACTACTTTGCACGCTATCCATCCGATTCTACATAGCAAAGACTCTATTGCTAATCGATTAACAATAGAGTCTTTTTTATATAGGACTTATTTTATAAAGCACATGTATTGCTTTCCCAAAAATAATCAGGAACCTTCAGGATTCATCTGATGAACCACACGTAACAGTTCTTTACCTGTACCCAGTTTGTATCCTTGCAAACTATAGCGAACCCGATTTTGTTGATCTACAACAATCACCACAGGTAGCTGGTCTCCATTTAAGGAAGGAAGCAGCTCAGACCATTGTGACAGTGATTGATGACGTGGATCTATCTCTATATGGGATTGTGCAGGTAAAGGATCAAGGGTTACGACTGCTTGCTCTGATGGATCTGCGATCAATAGGCAAATATCCCCTGTCCACGATTCAAGTTCTACTCTAAGTTCCGCTAATTCACGTAACAAATGCTTGGTAGGTTCACGTTCAGGTTCAAGCCATGCCAAAATGCTACCTGATGTTACATCTACTGCTGTATTCTTTGTTTGTACGTTATGCAATTGATGTTGTAGATTTTCTGGTAATTTTTCTAGCAGAATGGGTATCTGTTGCTGTTCTGTGCGGAATACTAATTCTACAGCTACTTCTTGTTCAGGTTCTACTGTGAAATAAACAAATGTGCCTAACACACTTCCATCTTCCAGACGCGTACCTGTTGTCAAACGGTACTCTCCTGCTAAAACTGTATACGGTTGATCATACACATCTTTTTCACCATAAGGAATATCTAATGTACGATAATGACCTTTTTTCAAAATAGCGACTGTAAAATTATGCTGGTATTCTGCAACCACTTCTAAAGAATCTACTGTACGTGTGAATATAATATTGCCTGTATTGGAAGCAGATGAGGTAAGCGTATCGGTCTCTTCTGAGATAGACTGATCTTTTGACCATTGTACCGAATGCCATACTCCTTGTACTTGATATTGAGGCATTGCGTTCAAAGGTTCTAAACGTGCAAAGATTCCTAGACTACGTGCAGCCGCTACAAATACAATATCCCGACTAACCGAGTCAGTCGTTCCTAACTGATGTGCTTTGGCAGGTGTAGCCATTCCTGTATAACGATCCACATCATCATTTATAATCAGTTCTTGTTCTAATACAGCGGCTAACTGCATTGGATCTGAGCGAAATTGATCTTGTTGCACTTTACTCCATTGCTTACTGAAATATGCTCGATAAGGAGTAAGCATTTCAAAATGTACCCGCGGACAAAGAACATAGGCATCCCAATCTTTCGCCATATCTTCTGTAGGTTGATTTAATAATAGTGCACCTTGCAAATAATCCTGCAATATGGCTCTACATGTATCGGTTAAGTCTTTCGGACGTAAACTTTCTAATAAACGCAAACCTAACTCTCGTTCAGATGCTGAACATTCATTGATAAAAGTAGCTATTTCCTGTCCGTTTCCTTTAGCCGTTTGCAGTATATGCCCTACCCGATCTACAGGTAATTGCCATGCTTCAGCAGCATGTTGAGCTTGCTCCTGATCTATAAAAGTCTGTTCAAACGCAGTACGAATAGCTGTCCCTGCTTTGATTCTTTGTGTATGTTGTTCAATGATTGGCTCGTCTAGCTTGATGCCACTATCCATAGCAGGAGCAACAGGGGGTGTCATTTTCCATTCTTCGGTGAATAAAGCTTTATTCTTTTCAGTAATCAGACTTGATGTGTAGGCAGATTGGGTCTGGTACTTCAATACTACTTTGAACTCTGAGGAATGACGAGTATCG
Source organism: Paenibacillus nuruki (assembly GCF_001721045.1). Classification (GTDB taxonomy): domain Bacteria; phylum Bacillota; class Bacilli; order Paenibacillales; family Paenibacillaceae; genus Saccharibacillus; species Saccharibacillus nuruki. Next base: position 58,227 of record NZ_MDER01000045.1, read on the forward strand.
ATAAATGAAGTTCCCCATGATGAAGATGTGCGCGCATGAATTAGTAGGTCACCATAACCTGTAGTTAATGAAGCTCGTCCATGATCATCGGTCATTAACGAAGTTAGCGGATAAAATTCAGCCGAATTGTACAATTGAAACTGAACTTCGGCTACAACAGGTTCACCTGCTTCATTTACTGTATCCACATGAATTGATTTCACTGAAGCATAATGATCTAACAGATTGATCTCGGTATACCATGGATGTGTAGTGGTTACTTCTTCAGGGCCATTATAATCCGCAAATACGCGCGTATGCACTAACATTGCACGCTTAGCGGGTAAGCGAAACCATCCTTCATCCAATATCGGCTCAGGTTCACATGCACCTAGAAAGTGCCACTTCCCATCTGCCCATGCTTCGACCCATGCATGATTAGAATCACAATGTGCCCAGCGAGGCGTATAACACTGACGTGCAGGAATCCCGACACTGCGTAAAGCAGTTACAGTCAAAGTCGATTGTTCTCCGCAACGCCCGAGCGCAGTCCTCATTATCGTTAATGGAGAAACAGTGCGTATATCTGTGCCTATATATGTGGCTCGTTCATGACACCAATAATTCGTTTCCAATATAGCGTTAGTCATGGATAAATGTTGGACTCGATCGGCTAACTCTTTATAAATAACAGACCGACTCTGATCGATATTCTCATTATTGACTCGATACGGGAGGACATAATTCACAAAAATATCAGCTGGAATATGCGAACCCCACGGCATTTCCGCTTGAACCTGTAATACCTGCCGAATATGTTGCAGGAAAAAAGCACCGTCGTAATCAGCTAGATCATGTAGTGGCATATACGCATACAAAAATTGAAGCAACTGTTCTTCTTGCTCTGACAGAGGTTGGTCAAACACATCAAATAATGATTCTGCTCGTCCTTGTGCTTGCTCTTTTTTCCATGCTAACTTTTCTTTAATAAGATCCAGATTCAATCCATAAGCTGTACGTGTGGTCATGAATATCCCTCCTGATGATCTATACTGTTGATCGTCGATAGCTTGGCGACTGTTTGTTGATAAGAGTATGCTAGCGTCTGACAATGATTATGCTTCTTCCCATACCCATCCATCTTGACGGATACAGAGCCTAACCTGCTGATCAGGTACGATGATAGACATTTGGAACATACTACTTGTTGTTTCCAATTGAAGTTGTTCCATACGGGCAATACTTTGTATATCTACAGGTAACATGGCATATATTATTTCCAGTTGATCGCAATATCGGTCATGCTCACTTGCATACTGACGCTGACGATAATATAGCTGACGCAGTAACCATTTGTATTGTTCTATGTTTGTTATATATAAAGGCTGTTGAGAATCTTCTGTTGTCTGCTCATCAACAAAAATGACATATCCCCACAGCTCAGGATAATGCATATTCACAATGCCCATTGGACTCCACACCCAGTTATCTTCTGGAAAAGAATTGCCTGTTGCTGGATTGATTCTTTTGACATATTGGTTATCTACAATATCTACTTGCCATTGTACACGAGAAAAATTCACACGCCAGTTCTCACCCGCTATTGGCGCACGCTTATGTAGCGAACATTCTTTCAAAATCGACCAGGGCATTGCAATCTCGACACTCCATTTGCGATTGTTCGCTTGTGGATTATTCAACTCTCCATCAATATAGACAGCTGTTCGTAATCCACTGATATCCCAGCCATTAATTGCAGGTCCCTGATCTCGATACGGCTTGGATAATAATAAATCCCAAACTGTATTCAGAGCATTGATCTCAAACTCATAATAATGATGAGTATCTCCATCAGCATCTATAAAAACTTCAAAATCATTATCATAAAAAATAACAGAATCCCGCTCTGTCTGATTGGCCCATATTTCATTATCTTCTAATTCAGCACCAATATAGAAATACTCATCATCCCAGAGCATTTTGACACGGGTCTGCTTGGTAGGTAAAGGTTTCAAATCACCTTCGATATCTACAAACTCATCTGTCCAGTTCGCTTTTTTCCAAAAGGGCTGATCTAATCTTCCACTCCAATCACTTTGTCCTTCTGCCCGTTTACACTCATACTGTTTGGGTTGATACGTGATATTCGGTTCAGGAACAGCAGATAGCTTGTGCATGATGTCATCTCCTTCTTTTGTTAGCAATTCTTACATTTATTCTAAAGGAGATATAGATATGCGTAAATATGGCATATATACACTCCAATATATGTCGTATTTGTCTTTCAAATGAATAGATATAGTTAAATAGGATAATTCTACTCTAAAATAGTCAATAATACTGACAATAAAAAGCAAAAAAGCTCCTATGTAATTTAAGAGCTTTTCGTGTTTCTATGCTTATGATTGATTTTATTTATTTTCCAACGATATTCATATTCCAAAACTCAGCTACAGGCACAGCTTTTTTGCTACTCTGATCAGTAGATCCTTCTTGTGTCCACAGTGGCGGGTAAAAATGAATAGCACGATCAGGTGAAAGTGCAGAAATGTCATCTTGCCAGCCATTCCAACGCATCGTTTCATAAAACTGACTCAAACGTCCAGACGCTAACCAGATCACAAACTCAGAATAAGATAACTCGGTATCTTCCCATTCTAATGTATCCGGCGCAAAATAATAGATCGAAGGTTGTTCACCTAGTCCTCCACCATTCAAAGCAAAAAATCCACCTACGACATCATAAGCAACAACCAGTGCTTTAGCAAGAGGTTGGGTAATAATAGACGCTCCAGATTCTGGTTGCGATTGTCCATTCCATGATAACAAATCTCCATAAATATGTTCATTACCCGATCCCAACAACTTGATCCAACCCTGATCAAACAAAATCCCACCTGTTTCGTAGGCGATACAACCTAGATATGATTTAGTAGTTATTTGCATTTGTAACAAAGTCGTTTGCGCTTGCAGATCTTTTTTAGGCAAGATCGTGTACGGCGTTTCCCCTTGATTCAAAACATCCTGAATTTCCTGCCAAGCATGTTCGTTTATATCTACCAGTTGTTCGATCGATTTCATAGTCATAGTGAGCATCCTCTCTTTTCAAATCAAACTTCATGACATCATAAAATACACTAAGTAATTACACTTAGTGTATTAGGAATAATCTTTAATAACAAGTTCTTTAAAGGTTAAAATAGACAGTGCACCGTCTACTATAATATGATCTACTATCTTTTTATTTATATATATTTATTAGCTAAGCTTTGCTCATATGTAGCAATAATTTGTAACGCGCAACTACGCAATTCATTCATGTAATTCAACTCATTATTGATTTTAGAATAATCACTCAGATCGTACTTCTCCAAAAAGCTATATTTAGGAAACCATTCGAAAAAGCTTTTAGACAACCACTTTTTCATTGTATAGCGATTTTCTGCATCTTGTATACGCTGTTGAATTGTTCCAGACCAACATGTTGGTTCTATGTAAGAAGTATATGTACTAAGATCTGCATTAAATATTTCATTTGGGGCATACTTTTTAAATTCATCTGCAAATTCTTCATGTAGTTCAGTAATGTAATAGATAGATTCATCTTGATCGATTAAATTTTTATAATATGCATGGATATGATCTAATTTTGCTATTAATTCTTTCAATCTAACACTCCTTTCATATATGATGTTTCGGATAAATGATAAAACACACTAAGCCATTTTACTCAGTGTGTTATCATTTATTTCATCAAAATCCAAACACAGACATTCCACCATCTACCATAATCGTCTGACCCGTAATATATCCAGCGGCTTCAGAAGCTAAAAAGACGACTGGGCCTACGACTTCTTCCAAATTACCGACACGTTTCATCGGCGTTCGATCTAGAATATCTTGCATATATTGTTCATCAGCTAGAATAGTTTCTGTCAGTGGCGTACGGAAATACCATGGACCGACTCCGTTAACTTGAATACCGTATTGTGCCCATTCCATCGCTAAAATTTTGGTCATATGAATTAACCCTGCTTTGGTTGCGCCATAGACTACCCCTGTTCGCAAAGCGGTGTGTCCACCAACCGAAGCAATATTGATAATTTTACCGCCACCGTGTTCCTTCATTAAATGTGCTGCCATTTGCGAAGCAATTAAGGCTGAATGTAAATTAGTATCTACAATGGTATGCCACTCGCTATCGGTTACATCTAATGCTTTGGAGCGAATATTCATTCCTGCATTATTGACCAGAATATCCGGTGCGCCAAATGCCAATTCAAAACGATCAAATGCAGATTGCATTTGTTCACGATCTGTTACATCGGCTGGAATACAGATAGCTTTGCGACTACTATGTTTTTCGATCAACTGCTTGGTCACTTCTAGATCTGAACCTGTTCTAGCAATCAACCCTACATCTGCTCCTGCTTGAGCAAGCCCAATCGCCAATGCTTGTCCAATACCTTTGCCGGCTCCAGTGACAATCGCTTTTTTATCTGATAATGAAAATGATGGTAAATACATAATGTGTCTTCCTCTCTATGCTGTGATTAGGGATCATCTGGTTTATTCTGCTTTGTGAGTATCAAAATACTGACTGGGATTACCGTATTCTGGATGAACGACTTCTCGATACTGCTCTTTGGTATATTCTCCAATCACCTGACGCCAGAACAACTGTGCAGGACGATTGGTTTGTACTTGTGTAACTTTCCATTTGCCGATATAACGAGCGAATAATTGATGAGCTGCCCATTTACCTATTCCTGTACGCCTGTATTTTTTCAAAATAAAAAATTCAGTCATATAGTAATCACCTTCAGAAGAATCTTTCAATCGATCGACTAAAGCAAAGCCTGCAATATAAGAATCAGCATAAATCAAAAATGGAAACTTCTTCTCCGGTTGACTCCAATACTGATTTAACCCTGGATATTCTGGAAATCGACCTTTATCATCCAGATCAATACTCAAATAATATGTAAAATCATAAAGATACAATTGCATCATTTCTCGGATCACACGTCTGCGACTGCGTGGCACTTGTTCAAGCTTTAATCTCATGATGAACCTCCGTCATTGAAGTCAGGTCTTTGGTATCCAAATGCACTTTTTCTTATCTTTTTACTATATACTTTTCACGTCAAAAGAAGCAAATCATTTCCAATTGAAGAAACCTATGATTCTCTTTGATTTATGCTACAATCGGGGTAGAGGTGAGTATCCACATGAGTATCCAAAAAATAGCAGATCGAGCGAAATTAGATCAAAAATTGCCTTCTATGCCGTGGTTTGTAGAGCAATTTATGAATTATAAATTACCAGATCTTTCTCCGTCTACACTGTTAGAGTACATACGCGATTATGAATCTTTTTTCGGTTGGATGATTGTTGAAGGGTTATCGACAGCTACCCATTATACACAAATACAATTAATCGAATTGGAAACGTTACGGATGGAAGATATTACGAATTATCGTCTTCATTTAACGACTCGAACAGAAGGTACCAATACAAGAGTAACTGTATCACGCAAATTATCGTCTCTTCGCTCACTATTTCATTATTTAAGCCAGATTGCTGAAGATGATAATTTTTATCCTTTGCTCAAACGTAATATTATGGCAAAAGTCGAAGTCAAACGAATGCACAAACCCAAAGATACAGCTGCCAAATTAAAAGGTAAAATTTTAGAAGAAGATGAATTACTGGAATTTGTCGGTTATATTCTGGAAGGTTATCGTGAAGATATTGCTACGAATAAGCAAGCATTATACTCTTACGAACTGAATCGTGAACGTGATGCCTGCATTACTAGCCTTATTTTGAATTCAGGCTTGCGGGTATCTGAAGTGGTTAATCTCAATTTGGTTGATCTGGATCTCAATCAGAAGTTAATGTACGTATCTCGTAAAGGTAATAATGATGAGACATTCAAAACACCCATTTATTTCCGTGAGCAAGCCAAAGACGAGATCAAAACTTATCTAGAATTACGTGAAACACGCTATCGTACGCCTAAAAAAGAAACAGCGTTATTTGTTGCTCGTCCGAATGGACAATCTTCTGGTAAGCGCATGACCAAGCGCGCTATTCAAGCCATGATTATGAAGTATGCAAAGAGTTTTGGTAAACCGTATCTGACTGTACACAAATTACGTCATTCGTTTGCGACAGATTACTATTTACAAAATGATATTTATAAAACCAAAGAGCAGCTCGGACATGCTTCTACGGAAACAACAGAAATCTATGCTCATCTTACCGATAAAACGATGTCTGAAGCGATTGAGAAACGAACGGATCTATAATATTCGTACTTTTACTGTTCCATTTCACAATATCTGAGGAGGCATATTAACCATGTTACGATTAAATGCCGTACGAACAGGTTTAAAAGTGGAAAGAACCGCCAGATTCGCTTCTATCCGCGTTAATGCAGAAGGCGATGCTTTACTGGAAAAGGTAATCAACCCGTAGCATGATCTGCTAAATGCTGACTATTCACAAGACGTACATGTATTGTTATCTTTTGTCTGCAACTGAATAGGTGATTGTTTGAGTATCGTTTATTCTCGGTTAATAAATAACAGATGTAAAAATATAATTATTAAGGAGGACATATAATGGATTCCCCTGATAAACATGTGATTACAAGCCGAGAAGAGCGTGAACGTATCGGTCGTCAGACCAATGCAGGTTTTGCTCGTGTCGAAAATGCCGATGCGAAAGAAGATGAAAGTCATATTCTGCTACAACCAGCAGCTCCTGAGTTAACAGAAGAAGAAATCAAAAAACGTGTAGGTGCTGGCAATTTTGAGTCTGCTAAAGATGATGGCCAACACAACTCGGTTAATAGTTAATTATTTTCAATATACTTAACAATTCAATGTATATGAAATACAACAAAATAGTATATCTTCAATACATTCATAAAAATATGCTGCGAAAACACCCTAACTCATTGTCATATGAATTAGGGTGTTTTTTTATGGTTAAACAACTCTTTATTCAATGGGTTTATTCTATATTAGACAACGCATAATGATGATTCCATTACTTTTTAGCTATTGGTCTGTATATGTTGTATAACTTGTTCTGCTGTTTTTTTAGCATGTGCAATACAATCTGGAATCCCTACTCCATCGTATCCCCCTCCAGATAACCATACACCCGGCATCTGTTGTGCCAGTTGTCTGCGAAGTAAATCCATTTGTTGACGATGATCTAATGGATACTGTGGCATAGATTGAATACAACGACTGATTTCGATCAGTTGTGGTTGGGCTTCGATACCGAGCAATTCTTGCAAATCTTGACGGGCAGCGGTGACCAACTGCTCATCAGTCATATCTACCCATTCTTCTGCTCCAGCACGACCGATATAGACACGTAACAAGACCTGATCTGTAGGCGCAGTATGATTCCATTTGATTGATGAGATTGTACATGCCGTAATCATTTTCCCTTCTTTACGTGGTACTAGAAATCCAGGACTTCGCAATGATTCTTTGAGCACAGTATAAGGGAAAGCTAAAGCTATATTCGCAACAGAGACATAATGAATATGTTGTAAGTGCTCTGTATTAGGGACATGTGCAAATATATGAGCCGCTGCATATGCAGGTATGGTGGAGATGACTTGATCGGCTTCAATCTCTTCTCCATTATCTAGTATAAGATTATACTGTTGATGATATTTTTGCACAGAACGAACACTTTCTCCTAACCTGAAATGAACAGATTCCAGATTCTTTTTTAACTGCTCAATGAGGTAAGATAATCCACCCTTATAAGAAAGAAACATACTTTTAGGAATAGATGGTGATTGATTGGTTGTAGCAGATGAAGGTTTTGGGGATTCTGATACATTCGTTGACACTTTTCTTTTTTTTCCACCGATCATTCCTTTAATAAGACTACCATGTTGCTGTTCCATCTGCTGAAATTGTGGGAATGTTGCTGTAAGACTGAGTGACCTTGTATCGCCTGCATAGATGCCCGCTAGTAAAGGTTCAGTAATCTGTTCCAGCACTTCTTTGCCCAAGCGCCGTTCAATAAAGTTACCTAGCGATTCATCTTGCTCTCCTTGTCGTGCTGGAATCACTAGATCAAATAAGGCTCTCACTTTACCAAGCGGGGAAATAAGTCCTGTTTTGATAAAAGGGGTAATCTGTGTCGGTATCCCTAATACAAATCCCATTGGCATCGGGTGTAACTTACCTTTGTGAAGAATACGGGTAATCCCTGCTTCTGGATTGGTAGCTACAAGTTGATCTTCTATATGCAATAACTTTGTTAATTCTAAAATGGCTGGTTTGCGAGCTAAAAAAGCATCCGGTCCTTTTTCAATAGTAAATCCATTCCGTTTGACCGTATGTAACTTGCCACCTAACCGATTTTCTTTTTCAATCAATGTAATCTCGACAGGAATTTGTTGTTCATTTGCGATTTTTTTCACATAGTAAGCCGCACTTAAACCACTAATGCCCCCGCCTAAGATAACGATCTTTTTTGTTTTTGTAGTCATCGTATGTGCTCTCCTCTTTAGTTCTGTGGAATATATGAGCAATAAGGATCGCTTTCTAGATAATCGCCTGTCACTGCGAAAGCTCTTGCTCTTGAGCCACCACATCTTTGTTTGTATTCACAGACTCCGCATTTACCTTTGAGTAATGATTTATTACGCAGATTTTGCATAATCGGTGAGTATTGATAAATATCAGCCAAAGATTGCTCCTTTATATTTCCACATGAAAGAGGTAAAAATCCGCTAGGATAGACTTCGCCTGTATGACTAATAAATACAAATCCATCTCCATCATTAACCCCTTTTGGAGCACGACCTAATGTATCTGATTTTTTGAAAGGAAGTTGCTGTTGTGAAGATAATGTAGCTTCTGCTTGTGCCAAAACATTTTGCTGAATCACTACTCTACGATAATGGGGCGCTTCGGTTGCTTTAACTCCAAAAGGCATATGTTGTTGCATCTGATATAACCACTTCATTACTTCGTCATGCTCATCCGGTGTAATCATATCTTTTTGCATACCACGACCTGTAGGAATAAGAAAAAATAAGCTCCACAAAACAGCTTTCATCTGGCGCACTTGCTCTGCAATCTGTGGAAGATCATGCAGATTATATCGAGAGACTGTCGTATTGATCTGAATCGGAATATGATATTCTTGCAAATATTGAATACCTTTCATTGTACGATTATACGAACCTGGTGTACCGCGAAAGTGATCATGAATCTGGGCATTCGAACCGTCCAAGCTAAATGCCCACCGTGATAACCCTATTTCTTTGGCTCGAGCGACAGCATGGCGAGTCACTTTAGGCGTAGCACTAGGTGTCATCGAGACAGGCAGTTTCTTTTCTTCAATCGCATATTGAGCTAATTCATACAGATCAGGACGCATCAATGGATCGCCACCTGTAAATACAAATAGAGGATGATTCATCTCAGCAATTTGGTCAATTAACTGCTTACCTTCTGCAAAAGTCAATTGATTAGGATCGGGGTGATATTGAGCTTCAGCTCTGCAATGAAGACATTTGAGTGCACAAGCACGTGTTACTTCCCAGATCACGATAAATGGATATTGATCATAATTCGCTGTATTCATGCTAGGTAGCATTTGAAGCTCTCCTTTTAGGAATAAAGAATAGTGATCGAAACATAAAGAAGGACTGCAAAACATATCTCTATTATTCCTACATGTTTAGATTTTAATTTGAAATGAGGCAATATAATCGATCTTAATAACAATAGCGCAAAGCTGATTATCAACCCTATATTCATCCAACTGACCAACCCGCAGATGACGATATGATAAAAGATAGAACCGATATAATAATGGACATTTCCTCGTTCTCTGAGCATCGTTTTGACATATAATGCTGTTCCAACAAAATAAAGCACAGCAATTACAAATAGAGTCGTTGCTAGTCGCCAATCGGTCGTTCTACCTATATACATCACAGGATAGATAAATGAACAAAACATAACGATAGCGATCATATCATTGATCAACGCCCGTTCATTGCGTGTACGAGCATAATACATATTAAGCACAAAACATATTCCTAAAAAGATACCGTACCCGATAAGATCAGGTTGATATATTAATAATAGACTGAGTACAGGTATAGATAATCCTGCATATACCAGAGCAGGTTGACGGTATTTGTAGGCTTTACCCGTTTTGATCCATTGCAATACAGGGAAGCTTAATAAATACAATAGCAACCAGCTAATAAATAACAAAATATGAAGCGACTGTCCTCCAAAAGCGACTAATCCGAATAAAAAAGGAAGAATAAGCATGACCCATGCACCGTGCTGATTAGGAATATAACGATTCACTTCCCAACCTCCTTTTCTTACTTAACCACCGATATAAGACATACTTATTTTAGGTCTGGATACAGCAGTCTGAGCTGTACGCTCATCGGAATAACGATCTTTGCGCTGTGTCCATGTCTGCACAATAGCTTGTAGTAACGTATGATCATCTGCTCCATGACGTAACAAATCACGAAGATCTAATCCTTGAGAAGCAAATAAACAATTATAAAATGTACCGTCTGACGATAATCGTCCGCGCGTGCAAGAAGAGCAAAAAGATTCAGATACCGAAGTAATAAATCCAACCTGTGCATCGCTTTCAGCATAACGGTAATATTTCGCTACTTCGCCAAAGCGAGTGGGTTCAATAGGTTCTAGCTGAAAAGATTGTTGTAACTTTTGCAAAATGTTTTGCTTGGTCACTACCTTTTGGAAACTCCAACTATTATCATTGCCCACATCCATAAATTCGATAAACCGTAATGTAATTCCACAATTTTTGAAATATTGAGCCATCGGTATAATCTCAGCATCATTCACATTTTTTTGGACAACCATATTTATTTTGATTTTAAAGCCTATTTGCTGAGCATAATGAATTTGTTTTAATATATGATCTGTCGGAATTCCTCTACCGTTCATTTGTCCAAATAATTTAGGATCAAGTGCATCCAGACTAATGTTCAATCGTCTTAACCCAGCATCGTATAAAGATTGTGCTTGCTTCCCTAGCAATGTACCATTGGTCGTTAATCCCAGATCTTTGATCTCAGGGATTTGCTTAATAGCAGCCACGAGTACAGGAAGATCATTTCTTAGCAAAGGTTCTCCACCAGTCAGACGAATCTTAGACACTCCTTGAGAAGCGAATAAAGATACCAATCTCATGATTTCTTCAAAAGACAACAATTCATCTTTGTGCATAAAAGCACAATCTGTTCCGAAAATTTCTTTGGGCATACAATAAGAACAGCGAAAATTACAACGATCTGTAACGGATATACGCAAATCTTGAATAGGTCGTCGATATTGGTCTGTTAATAGATAACTTTGCATAACCATCTTCCTTCCACTATACCGGTGTACTAGCCTAGCATGATTTTATACTTTGTCTGTATTTTTCAAAAATTGTTCATTCGTCAAATCACTAAATGTAGCAACATAACGCACATCTTCGCCTGTCTCATCTTTGACAGCACTAATATTTAGCCATTGTAGATATTCTTCTCCATTTTTACGCTTATTCCAGATCGTGCCTTGCCAGCTGCCTTGTGCTTTAATTTTTTGCCACATTTGATGATAGAACTCTTTTGATTGTCGTCCTGATTTGAGAATACTTGGTTGGTGATGAATCACTTCATCTTTGGTATAACCGGTCAATGCTGTAAATGCAGGATTAACTGTCTGAATCTGACCCTCTACATCGGTTACCATAATCCCTTGCCCTGTAGAATCGAACACTTCAGAGGACATCGCCAATCGACCCTGATAATGTAACCAGACGGCAAGTACCAGACTAACTAATGCCACTTGAGATAATAACATAAATCCGATAGAATACTGCCCGGTCATTGAATGAATAGCTGCTAACATCAAAGGCGGGAAAAATCCACCCAGACCACCCATCATAGAGACAATACCGTTAGCAATACCTGCTTGTTTATTAAAGTAGAACGGCACTAATTTGAAAATAACGCCATTACCGATACCAGCCGATAGTGCAATCGCCAGACAACCGATCGTATACATATGAATTGATGGTGAAAAAGCGAGGATAATTGCTGCTACCGTATAAATCCCAAACGTCATCATTAACAATAATAATGGTTTAAATTTATCCCCTAACCATCCTCCAATAGGACGGAAAAAAGTAGCAACTGCGATAAAACCTGCTGTTCGCATTCCAGCATCTACTTTGGTGAGATCAAAATTCGATACTAAAAAGTTAGGTAAATAAACGGTAAAAGCTACAAATGAACCAAATGTTATAAAGTAGAATAAGGAGAAAAACCACAGTTTTTCATTTTTATAAATGCCTTTAATCTGTTCTATAATAGGTGTTTTCACTTTTGGTTCATGACGATCTCCAAGAAAAGCATTAAGTAAAATAAAAATTAACAATAGAATTAAGTATAATTTTACGGTTAAAGACCAGCCGATTTGAGTCGCAATAATCGGAGCAGAAAAGGTTGTAATCGCAGTCCCCAGGTTGCCTATACCATAGATACCGTTGACAAATCCATGCTTTTCTTTGGGATAATACTTAGGTAAAGAAGTCACCCCTACCGAGAATACAGCGCCCCCGATGCCTAAAAATAATCCTCCAATAATCAAATCTGTAAATGTAGAAGCTGCACTGATATAGTACACAGGAAATAATAATAAAACAAAACTAACTCCAAAAATCACTCTTGCTCCAAAAATATTAGCGTAATACCCGAGTGGAATCCGTAACACAGAACCAAGTACTACGGGTAGAGCTGTCACAATAGCAAGTTTACTTGTAGGAATCTGGATGTCTTCTCTGATAAAAGGCATCAACGAAGAAATAATCACCCAGACCATAAAACCAACAATCAGATTTAAAGTTTGTAATGGTAACTGCACTTTTTTAATCATCTCATTCACCCTTCGAACATGTTATCAATCTATGATAGATATTTATCTATGCTTTTATTGTAACGAGGCGAACGTTATTCTTATATAAGGGAACGCCCTCTATGATGTAGGGTAAACCCTCAAAAAAATAAAAAAAGCACCCGTAGGTGCTTTCTTTGCATGTTAAAAGTCTAATAGCTTCTTTTTGAGCGCATATTCGACCAATTCTGGTCTGTTTTTCAAATTTAATTTTTCCATAATTTTAGCTTTATGCGCTTCTACTGTTTTCACCGAAATAAATAGCTTTTCGGCGATTTCTTTATTACCATATCCTTTGGCGATCAATGGTAGTATTTCGAGCTCTCGCTTGGATAGAAGTTCAAATACATCTCCTGTAGACGATGTACTGTCTTTTTTCACAAATTCACGTACCAATGAAGTAGCAAGCTTGGGATGAATATACGTTCCTCCCGTATAGATCGTACGTATCGCCAAAAGAAGTTCTTCATCCGGTGCATTTTTCAGTACATATCCTGAAGCCCCATGACGCAATACATGAAATAAATACTCATCATCATCATGCATTGTCAAAATAAGAATCTGTGTATCTGCATAATCTTCTTTAATTTTACCTACAGCAATAAGCCCGCTCTCTCCAGGAGGCATACTCAAATCCATAATTAATATATCCGGTTGATGTTTTGCTACCATCGTGTAAGCTTCGATACCGTCTGCGGCTGTAGCTACTACTTCCATATCTTCTTGAAAATTCAAGATCATCGCAAATCCACTACGTACGATTGCATGATCATCTGCAATAACTATTCTCATCAAGCAATCCTTTCCTCTAATCCAATATAGAAATTTGTAAATGAATTTTGGTTCCTTTTCCCGGTGTAGCATATATATTGACTATACCGCCGACCAATTCGGCACGTTCTCTGATTCCATATAATCCAAGCCCTGTCCCTATAGGGTCACTGCCTATTTCAAAACCAATACCTTCATCTTCAACGATTAGCTGTAACAGCTTATTTTGTTCATAGATTGATACTTTGATCTTATCGGTTTGTGCATACTTAAGTGCATTCAGTACAGCTTCCTGACAGATCCGATAGATCACTGTTTCGATCTCGCTGCTATATCGTTTCTGACAAAGCGTCGATTCAAATTCAACCGTAAATCCATAACTTTCTTGCAATCGTTTGAAATGAGAGCGAAAAGCGGCTTCCAGTCCGAAATCATCCAAAGCGGCTGGGCGAAGTTCCACGGCTAAGTTACGAATATCATCCAGCAATCGTGTCATTGAAGCTTCAGTATGCTTCATTTTTTGCAATAAGGTGGTATCTTGGGTCATATATTTAAATACACGAAGGTCAATCAGCGCACTCATCAATTCTTGAGCGACACTATCATGAAGCTCACGTGATATCCGTTTACGCTCATTTTCCTGTGCTTCGATCACATGCTTCATCATCGTATTTTGATAAAACTTTTCTTGCGTTTTAAATTGAGTGGTCAAATCTTTGAGCATAAACGCATACAATTGTTGATCAGAATCGATCACATGATATGAAGCGGCATAAGAGACAATCCCTTTGCCTTTCGTATCCAGATAGACTTGAAAAGAAGAAAAATCATCGACATCCGGTGCGTTGAAATAACAGGTCAAACATGTTCTAAGCTCAGTCTCACTCATATAGCCACGACATACTCCACAAATTGCATTCGCTTGACCGCTATACAACTGTTCCAGTACATCATCTGCTACAATTTCTTCAGCTGCTGGATTCATCGCTAATACTTTCCCATGTTGATCAAAAAAGAAAATAGCTTCCATACTATTTTCGTACAATTTAGCCATTAGTGAGTTTATCGAATAATTAGGGTTAGATATACTCAACTTAACTTCAGTTCCTTTCCATTTAAAGTTCCGATTCCTTGATGTGCCAATTCGTCTAACTGGTGCAGCATCTCTATAGTGACACGTTGTTCATTACGAAATCCGCCAAGTAACACACCAGCGACACGATTATCATTCCACAAAGGAACAGCCACCAGACTTTTAAGTTTTTCCATTCTAACGATCGGATAGTTAAATAGTAATTCATTATCTATATGCTGGGCGACATTTTCGATAATCATCGGTTTTCCTGTTTTGAATACAATCCCAGCTATACCTCGGCCGGATTGAAGAACGATTCCTTTAAAGCAATCATTCAAATTACCAGTAGCGTATTTCCATTTGATCACATAGTGGTATTCTGCTGATTCAGCTAAGGCAAGCGACATAAAATCATATCCTAACCATTCACGGAATTGATCAAGCTCTTGCTGATAATCCACTCTATTTTTCATCATATATTGGCCCCTAATAATAAAATAGGGAAAGAAGGCTAAGCCCACTTTCCTCAATTCGATTTATGTCTTCTATATAGAATATAACTTCTCCCTACATAATTCAATGGAACACTCCACACATGAACCAGACGACTGAATGGCCAAAAAGCAAAAATAGCAAACCCTGTTAATGCATGAATTTGAAAAGATACGGGTACCGTTCTCATCAGCGAAGGATCAGGACTTAACATAAATAGACCACGGAACCAGATCGAGATCGTTTCCCGATAATCAAACTCTGGTTGTACAGCATTTGTGAAAAGTGTAGCATACATACCCATAAATACAATAAACAATAATAATACATTAACGACCAGATCCGATACTGTACTCAAGCGACGTACACTCTGTAATGTAAATCGACGTGAGGTCAAAATAATCATTCCTAGCAGAGTCGCCAATCCGAAAAATCCACCCACATAGACGGCACCAATATGATACATATGATCGTTAACACCAAAAAAGTGCATCCATGATTTAGGGATAAACAAACCGACAATATGCCCCATAATAACCGGGATAATCCCTAGATGAAATAATATACTTCCAATCATCAATTGCTTTTTCTCTATAAATTCACTCGATTTGGCTGTCCAACTGAATTGATCGGTACGATAGCGGAAAATATGCCCAACGATAAAGATCACGATACAAACATACGGCACAATAATCCACAAAAATTGCTCTAACATATGCATTACTGATGTACCTCCTGCTCAACACAATCTTTCAACGTTTCCCGCAGAGCTTTAACCAGATGAAAATAAGGGCTTTCCAGTTTTTCTAATGCTTTTAACAAATGAAATGTACCGTCTTCCAGTACCATGATTAACATTTTGAAATTTTCTGCCGCATGAGGATCACCTTTCCATTCTGCTGCATATAGAAATTCACACATCAATGGAAGATAGTCAGGCAATTCTTCATCTGGCATTTGCAAGCCAAACATTTCATACAAAATTTTCAATTTAGCTAACATTTGTCCACGTTCTTTGGCATCTTCAAACTTAAAGTATGTCATATATAAAGCACAATCTTTTTGAAAATCGAATGTCTTGGTATAGATTTCTTTAATCTCATCCATGGTATACTGATGCATCTGATCCCAATAGGTTTGTACATATGAGTATGTTGGGTCATTCAGATCAAATGATTGCTCCAAAAGAGTTGGATGAAAATCCAACTTTTCTGGATACATTAATTGTTGTGCAAAAAAATGAAATGACGGTTTATAGTCGTACAGCTTATCTAAATTAATCACGCCAAATCCCTCCATAAAAATTCTCTTCGAATATAGGTTTGCCGTCTTTATCAGTTGCTTCTGAATTACGCATAGACTCTACTGCTCCGCAACCTGAGCAGTCACTGCCACCCATCGAAGTATTGCCCATCATTCCGTTATATCCAGCGGCACCCTGCGCACGATAAGGATTCATATGCTCTTCTTTATGAGAAGGAGGAATCACAAAGCGATCTTCATATTTTGCAATCGCTAGCAGACGATACATTTCATCAGTCTGACGAGCAGTCAGCCCGATTCGTTCTAACCGACTATGATCGAACTCTTGCCCTGTTGTAATAGACCGCATATAAGAACGCATCATCGCCATCCGTTGTAATGCTTCTTTGACTGTTGTCGTATCTCCAGCAGTTAGCATATTGGCCAAATACTGAATCGGTGTCCGCATTTCTTCAATTGCCGGGAAAATCATATCTGGATTTGCTATTGAATCTCTACCTTCAAAATAGTTCATGATCGGACTAAGTGGCGGTACATACCAGACCATCGGCAATGTACGATATTCTGGATGAAGCGGGAACGCCAGCTTGTATTCTATAGCTAATTTGTATACTGGCGAATTTTTAGCCGCTTCGATCCAGTCTTCTGTAATTCCATCTTTGCGAGCTTGCGCAATAATCGCTGGATCATTTGGATCAAGGAACAGATCACATTGTGCTTTGTATAAATCTTGCTCATTTTCTGTCGAAGCAATCTCGTGTACTCGATCTGCATCGTATAACAGAACACCTAAATAGCGAATACGTCCTGTACATGTCTCTGAGCATACTGTAGGTAAGCCTGCTTCTACACGTGGGAAACAGAATGTACATTTTTCAGCTTTGTTGGTTTCCCAGTTGAAGTAGACTTTTTTGTAAGGACAACCGGTCATGCAATATCTCCAACCACGACAAGCTTCTTGATCGACAAGCACAATACCATCTTCATCACGTTTGTACATCGCACCAGATGGACAAGAAGCAACGCAACTTGGATTCAGACAGTGCTCACATAATCTTGGTAAATACACCATAAATGATTTTTCAAAATTGAATTTGATTTCTTCTTCAATTTTTTGAATATTAGGATCTAAAGGTCCAGTGATATGTGCACCTGCTAGATCATCTTCCCAGTTAGGACCCCACTCGAGATTCATTTTTTTGCCTGTAATCACAGAGTGTGGTCGTGCAACAGGTGAATGCTGTTGATCTTTGGCATTGGTTAACTCTTCATAGTTATATGTCCATGGCTCATAATAATCTTTCATTTCAGGCATATCAGGATTGTAGAAAATTTTACCCAAAGCAACTTTAGATAATTTATTGCCTGATTTTAGTTCTAATTTGCCTTTGCGTAGTTGCCATCCGCCTTTATATAATTCCTGATCTTCCCAACGTTTGGGATAACCGATACCAGGCTTGGTTTCTACGTTGTTGAACCACATGTATTCTGCACCTTTACGGTTGGTCCATGTGGTTTTGCATGTCACACTACATGTATGACAACCGATACATTTATCCAAGTTCATTACCATGGCTACTTGCGCTTTAATTTTCAAGCCAGTTAACCTCCTTCATTTTGCGAACAGCTACATAGACATCTCGCTGATTTCCGATGGGTCCATAATAGTTAAATCCATAACTCAGTTGTGCATAACCGCCTACCATTTGTGTTGGTTTCATATGAATACGTGTTGGCGCATTATGACTGCCTCCACGAGTATCTGTAATTTCTGATCCCGGTACATTAATATGCTTATCTTGCGCATGATACATAAACATTGTTCCACGAGGCATCCGATGACTTACTACGGTACGTGCTGTAACCACACCATTACGGTTGTAAACTTCTACCCAATCGTTATCATCCAGATGATGTTCAGCTGCATCTTCATTATTAATCCATACAGTAGGTCCACCACGGAACAGTGTCAGCATATGCTGGTTATCCTGATACGTGGAGTGAATATTCCATTTACCATGTGGTGTTAAATAACGTAGAACCAGTGCATCTTGCCCACCTTTGATTTCTTTGTCACGTGGACCAAAGACCATTGGAGGTAATGTCGGTTTGTATACCGGTAACGCTTCTCCAAACTGCATAAATACTTCATGATCGATATAAAAATGCTGTCTACCTGTCAATGTACGGAAAGGCACTAATCGTTCGATATTCGTTGTAAAAGGAGAATATCGTCGTCCTTGCTTATTCGATCCACTGAATACAGGTGTTGGAATGACTTCACGCGGTTGCGCTGTAATACTTTGAAATGTAATTTTTTCGGCTGCACGATCGGCAGAGATATCACATAACTCTACTCCACTATCTAGCTCTGCTTGTTTGTATGCTTTTTGCGATACACGTCCATTGGTAGCAGACGATAGATGAAGAATAGAATCAGCCACCTGCCGAGCAGTACTTAATTTAGGCAATCCATCTTTGATCGTGCCATCGTAATAGACACCATTTAACTTTTTGAGTTCTTCATATTCTTCTTTTACAGAAAAACTCACACCATGTGCTCCTGTTTTACCGATAGCAAGGTTGGGTCCAAGAGACACGTATTTATCATAAATTTTGGTATAATCACGCTCAACAATACTAAAGTTAGGCATCGTTTTACCTGGAATCGCTTCAACTTCACCTTTTGCCCAGTCACGAATCATCCCCATCGGTTGAGAAATTTCACCGATTGAATCATGAGCAAGTGGTGCAGTAACCAGATCTTTATATACACCTGGCAAATGATCTTTGGACATATTGGAAAAGACTTCAGCCAATTGGCGGTAAATATCCCAATCTGATTTGGATTCCCACAACGGATTGACTGCTGGATTAAATGGATGCACAAATGGATGCATATCGGTTGAAGACAGATCTGTTTTTTCGTACCATGTTGCCGCTGGCAGTACAACATCTGCATATAATGGTGTTGTCGTCATGCGGAAATCAAGAGCTACCATCAGATCAAGCTTGCCCTGTACATCTTCTCGCCATACGATTTCTTCCGGCTTTTGTTCTTCATTAGGTGTTGCCAGTAGATCATCTGATGCTCCGAGTAGATGCTTCATAAAATATTCCTGTCCTTTAGCAGAACTGGATATTAAGTTTGAGCGCCAGATAAACAAAGAACGAGGGAAGTTCTCAGGTGCTCCTGGATCTTCTACAGCAAATTTTGTTTTTCTCGATTTGATCGCTTCAACAGAATAATCAATAATTTCCTGATTGGTTGTTAGTCCTTGTTGTGCGGCTTCTTCCGCAAATAACAATGTATTTTTATCAAATTGTGGATACGAAGGTAACCAGCCCAAGCGTGCAGCCAGTACATTATAATCAGCAGGATGCTGATAACTCACTTCAGCACTAAGCGGAGACTTTAATGAATCAGTTCCACTTTCTTCATATCTCCATTGTTCTGTTGCAAAATAGAAGAACGACGTGGCATTTTGCAGACGTGCTGGTCCTTGCCAGTCTTTTGCAAATGCAACTGTAGACCAACCTTCGATTGGACGGCATTTTTCCTGACCTACATAATGCGCCCATCCGCCTCCATTTACTCCTTGAGAAGCAGTCAGTACAACCAGATTCAGAATCGCTCTATAAATAGTATCGCTATTAAACCAGTGATTGATGCCAGCACCCATAATAATCATGGAACGTCCACCCGTATCCAGTGAATTCTGTGCAAATTCACGGGCGATCTGTACAACCACCGAAGCTTTCACACTGGTAATCTTTTCTTGCCAAGCAGGGGTATAGAAAGAATCCGCGTCATTGTAATCTTTGGCATTATATTCATGAGGAATACGTGCTACACCATACTGACTCATCATCAAGTCATACACAGTAGCGATATAACGTTCAGTACCATCTGCTAATGTGATTTTTTTAGCTGGAATTACACGTTTGAAAATGCCATTGCCTGTATTATCAAAATACGGGAATGCGATCTCTACCCATTCTTCATCATGTCCTTGTACACTTAGTGCAGGATCAACTTTGGTTCCATCTTCACGTTCTAAGATCAGATTCCAATGCTTATCTTTTTCCCAACGTTGACCCATTGTTCCATTAGGAATCATTAATTCATTTGCTACATTATCGTAAATGACTGGCTTCCATTCAGAATGTTCGGAAGCATCACCAATATCACTTGCACGTAAAAAACGTCCGCCTTTTAACGTATCTTCATGAGGATCTAATAAGATGACAAACGGCATATCTGTAAATTGCTTTGCATAATTGATAAATGTCTCTTCTTGACGCTGTTGATAAAATTCATCCAATATGACATGAGTCATAGCTTGTGCTAAAGCTGCATCTGTTCCTGGATGAGGAGCTAACCAGTGATCTGCGAATTTCACATTTTCCGCCAAATCTGGAGCTACAGAAACTACTTTAGTTCCTTTATAACGAACTTCTGTCATAAAGTGAGCATCTGGTGTACGAGTTAAAGGTACATTCGAACCCCACATCATCAAGTAAGCGGCATTGTACCAGTCGGAAGATTCAGGGACATCAGTTTGTTCACCCCAGATTTGTGGAGAAGCTGGAGGAAGATCGGCATACCAATCATAAAAACTCAACATTTCGCCACCGATCAATGACATAAAGCGAGCACCTGATGCGTAACTAACCATCGACATTGCTGGAATTGGCGTAAAGCCTGCGATTCGATCAGGTCCATATTTACGAATCGTATAGATTAATTGCGCTGAGATTAAGTACATTGCATCATCCCAACTTACACGCACATGTCCACCTTTACCACGAGCCGATTTGTACGTGCGTGATTTCTCAGGATCTTCCACAATACTTGCCCATGCTTTAATAGGATCATTATGTTCAGCAAGTGCGGCTTGCCAAAGTTTGACTAATTTCCCCCTCATATACGGATATTTGATACGCAAAGGGCTATATTCATACCATGAGAATGTAGCACCCCTAGGACAACCACGAGGTTCAAATTCCGGCATATCTACACCACAAGATGGATAATCGATTTGCTGATTTTCCCAAGTGATAATTCCGTTTTTGACAAATACTTTCCAACTGCAAGATCCCGTACAATTCACACCGTGTGTAGTACGAACGACTTTGTCATGAGACCAACGTTGACGATAGATATTTTCCCATTCTCTATTTTTCTCTTCCAAAACCGACCAATGATTAGAGTAACTTTCGATCGGTTTGAAAAAGTTAAGCTTAAATTTGCGTTTCATAAATAGTAAACACTCCTTTTTGAACCACAATTCAATTCGATGAATAGATGGGATTGAACTGCAACTCGTGTTTGTTACTATTTATTATGATATTCAGATGATCATATGCCCATTAGGGAATGTCCTATAGTCAGGCAGGAACTCCCTTGTTCTTTCTGTGAACGTGCAAAACGTTGTGGCTCCTGCATATTTTCCAAAAGGATATAGAGATAAGCGATCAAATTCACCAATCTAAAGAGCTATATAAGGGAATTCCCTTTTCTATTAGGGGAATATCCTTATCCTCAAAAAAGGGATAAAAAGCTATGCTATACTATGTAAAATCTTAAAGGGGGTCATGACCTATGAGCGGACCATCATTACGTCAACTACATGCTCATCATTCGATTCATGAAGGTGGATTGTCTGGAGCGATAACCAAAACAGAAGAATTAGAAGAATTTATGCAAGCTGGCGAACATGTTGTTGCCAAATACGCAGCTCACCATTTAATTGATTATTGGGAAACACGAATTATCAGTCATGCCGATGCAGAAGAAGAAATCGGAGGCTTTTATGATGAAAAATTGACTCAGCAGCAAGAGTTAGCAACAGCAATTATTCAATTGAAACGTGATCATGATCTGATGAAGATGATTCTCAAAAATATCAAAGATACTTTAGCCACAGAAGAATTAAACGATGCTCTCTTACAGCAGTTTCAAGCTTTGATTGTTCTCAACAATCTTCATAGCCGAGAAGAAGAACGACTGTTATTTGTCTAGTTATCTAGGATTGCTCGATATACTTTCCATAACAAAATCCCCTTAACACTTCTGTAACTTCTCAACCTTGAATGAGTAAGTTCGCTAATAGCGGTAAGGGGATTTTGTAATTCAAACGGTAGTTATGCTGGTCGAATTGCACGTCTATAGTAGATTACAACGTTATATTTTTTTCAGATCGTTCTAGTTGAATATAAGTATATTATTCTAAGCTTACAATCGTGCTCCATTTAGCTTACGCAGAAGAACTACTTAATTTAGAAGCTAAATCGATAAAGCTTTCTACCGCTTTGCGAATACGCAATTCTGTTCCTTCATCTGTAGGCTCACCGTTTTCATTGAATTCACGCTGTGACCCACCGATGGAAATCCATTCCGGACAGTTAATACCATGTACATTACGAACAATCGTCTGTAAATGTAATAGAGAAGCTGTACCGATCAATCCACCTGCGGAGTTTGCAGATAAAACAGCTTTATTGTTAAAATAATCGCTTCCTAAGAAATCAAGCGCATTTTTGAGTACGCCAGAAATGGAACCGTGATATTCAGGTGTTGCTAGAACAAGGGCATCCGCCGATTTGGCTGCTTGGGCAAGTTTTTGTACTTCTTCATGTCCATAAGCTTCACCCGGTCCGTATAATGGCAATTGATGCTCATACAAATTAAATACTTCTGCTTCATGTCCATGCTCTTGAAGCAGATGGGCAATATACTGGCTCAATTGAGTAGTTGATGCATCCGGACGATTACTTCCGGCGATAAGTGTAATTTTCATTTCTGATGTTCCCCCTGTGCTTCAATATAATTTTCCAATTCATGGATTATGGTTATGATACCATCTTTTTCAGCATCAATAAAAGTGATTTCTTTCAAATTTGAAGATATAGATGATGAATAGCGGTTGTATACCCATTTGACCTGTACCAATTCATGAACCAAAGAAATACCTTGCTCATCGGCTACGATCACGATCTTAGGGTAGTCTGCTTGCTTAAATCCTTCAACTAATATCAGATCATACCCTACTTCAAATCTCGATATTAACTCTTCTAATGTAGAGGAATGCTGCTCGATGATAGCCGTACGTGTTGCTGAACTAATCGCAATCGCTGCTGCTCCTGCTTGAGTATGAGCGTAGGTGTCTGTACCTGCATGATCCATCTGGAATTCATGAGCGTCATGCTTGATGACAGCGACTTTTTTGCCTTGAGTAGACCAGTGTTGTAATAAGGCTCCAATCAATGTCGTTTTACCCGAATTTTTGTAACCGACAATCTGAATAACGACAGGCGTATGTTGACGATCAATAGTAGATGGCATAGGAGTGTCTTTCATTGATTATCGACTCAGACGGAGCAACGATACCGTCGTCCCTGCTGGCAGTACTTCACTGGTAGGTGGAATAATAATTAAGCAATCGCTATCTTTGATCGTTACCATCACACTGGATTCGTCGAGACTCGCCGGATAAGCAATAATTTTACCATTTTCTACAGTCATGCTTCCACGTACATAACGAGTAAAGCTATTGATTTTGTGATAATCATGCCCTAGTGTTGCTGTCCATTCTGGCAAATAATCTTGCTTGGAGTTCATCATTTTCCGGATCGTTGGACGGACTAATAATTCACAACCCACAAAACATGCTCCTGGATTACCTGATAGTGCGAATAGTAATTTGCCATCTTTGACTGCACCGGTGGTGACACTACCTGGACGCATTGATATTTTGTTAAATAGCATTTCTACTTCATCACTACGTACCAGATCGCCCATTACATCATAATCCCCTACAGATACACCCCCACTAGAGATGACGATATCATAAGACGATAACGCATGTAACATCGTTGTCCGTGCAAGTTCCAGATCATCCATAATAGCTCCTAATACATGAGGCTCACCGCCTGCTGCTTTGACTTGCTCTGCTAACATATACGAATTACTATTGCGAATCTTACCTGGTGCAATAGGTTCTTCTACGGCTAACAATTCAGTCCCTGTTGAAAAAATGGCCACTTGTGGACGACGATAGACTTCTACTTGATGGACACCAAAAGTAGCCAGCACAGAAATCTCGCCTGCTCCAATCTGTACTCCCTGTGTTAGTAAAATATCGCCTGCTTGTACTTCAAGTCCAATCGGTGTAATATTGCGACCTTGTTCTACAGAACGTTTCAAACCTACCCATTGTCGTCGATCTTCTTCTCTCGTCTCGGTCATCTCTAACATTACTACTGTATCTGCTTCATCAGGAACCATCGCTCCCGTCATAATACGAGCTGCGGTGCCTTTAACAATCGGGACAGAAGGAGTCTGCCCACAAGGAATATTATCGATCACTTCTAACCAGACGATATGGTCACTTGAAGCTGGAGCAATATCATCAGCAATTACAGCATAACCATCCATACCTGAACGGCGAAAATGAGGATAAGGATGAGGAGCTTGTACCGATTCGGCTAAAAATCTTCCCCCTGCTGTATACAAAGGTATCACTTCTGTATCTATAACCTGTACATATTCAGCTACTTTTTGTTGCGCTGTTGCTGGAGTAATAGGTTTCCGCTTAAACTTAGCCGGATTATGTTCAACAGGATTAGAACCGCCCTGTTCACTTGATAATGGTTGTGATTCTTTCATCATTAACTGCCTCCTGTATATTGCTCATGCTACGACTCTTGTAACTTCATTGTTATATGTTCGTTCTTTTCTATTCCTTTCTTTTATAGACTAACATAGAAGATCATGCAAGTTTTATGATGACCATAGAGATAAATTGCTCTATATTGCTCCCTTTTTAGTTATTGTATGTATATTCTTTATTTTAGTTATAAAAAAACCGCATCCTCTGTAAAAGGATACGGTTTAAGGTTGAACTAATGACAATAAAAATCAGCTTGTGTATAAATAGCATCAACAACTATTATATTCACTTCACATCTTTTTATATGTTTACCTTCGACTTCGCTTGCGTATTTTACCTGATCCAGAACTGCTTTTCGGTTTACTGCTTCGCGAAGGCGAGAAGAATCCTCCACCTGAGGAATCCGAGCGACTGCCTCGATTGATCGTTCCACTTGATCCGTTTGAAGAAGATGATCCCCGATTAAAAATGCTACCGCTATCTTTCGAACGCTTCGAGCTAGATGATGTGCCACGCTTGAAAATAGAACCGGATTTGTTCACTGTTAACGGAGGAGCTTGTTTGATATCTTGTGTGGTTGGCTTTTTGTACTGTATCGTGGGCTTGTATGTTTTGTAGGTTGTATATCCACGATAACTACCACCATAATTGTATCCGCCACCAAAAGAATTAAATAAATTACTGATAATACTAGCTGTAAGATATCCTTGTAAAAAGCTAGAATCATAGTTTCGAGCTACATATTTGTCTGAGTCCACCTCGATAATCGTATCTTCTGGCTTCTCAGGATCTTGTTGGACTTGAATTAATTCATTGTCATAGACAAGAAACATCCGCTCCGGATCTTGAACACTCATCTCTTGTGGAGTACGTTGATCCGATAACTGCTCTGCGACTACAGGAACGGTCTGTCCTGCTGCACGGTATATATAGGAAGTGGAATCTCCATCTCTACTGACCGATTCGAGTGGATAATTGACTTCAACCTTCGAATTACCACAACCTGATAATAATGAAGTTAATAAGGCAAGCATTATTGCTATTTTGAGCAACCATGATGCACGCTGTTTCATTCTTCTTCGCTCCTAACTAGCACGGATAACATAGACGTCTCCGTTAAGTACGAATTCTCCTTCATACAAAGTAAAACGTCCAGCTTGCCATTCAATACGAAGTAATTTGCGATCATCTGATTGATATTGCCACACCGATTGCTCTCCACTTTGTAATGCTGGTGTTCTGCCTGTAGATATTACTGTACCATCGTATTGTTCTTCTAAGTAATAGTCGGTATCATCCATTTCAATATGACTCGGTACTTCGCTTGCATTTTCAAGTCCTCCGTCAATTGGATAATACAGCGCATAGCGCACCGTTTCTCGCTCTTCGATATGCAGATAAGCGATTGCATTGCCATCTTGTATAGTGAGTACTACAGCATTACGAGCACGGTTACGAACGCTTCCTTTGACTTCATATGTAACCAATGACACTTCGCAAATATCCCCAACGCTCAAATCCATCGGGCTTTTTTCCACTTTAGCCGGTTCAGGTTTAGATACGAGGTTAGTAATTCTTTTCCATAATCCCATTGCCAATCGTCCTCTCGTAATCTTTATAATGAAGCTGAAATAATCAATGCACCTACGATTTGTAATGCTCCGCCCAATAATCCGTAACCAATGTGACCTTGTTTGGTACCTTCGTCCAGATCAAGACCCATCATTTTTTTCAATAAGAAGCGTACAATTAATTCCAAGACTAGTAAGATTACAAATGATACTACAGATACCAGTACAGCTTCACCAAGACTCCAAGATGTACCGATCGCTACCGATAAAATATATCCTTGCGCAAATAATTTCATCACCAGACGAGTTGCCACCGCATTATTGCCTGCTTTGATCTCGGTAATATCTTTGTACTTGGTAAATAACGAATCAATATACATCAAAAGAAATAAAAGTACTGCTCCTACTGCTGTCCATACTGCAATTGACCCCAAAATGTTCCAACTCATACTAGACATCCTCCACATATTCAACGTCGTAAAATTATTTATAACCTGTTCAAGATTGTACTCTTTTGCTTATTTCTTTCAACATCATCAACCCATCACTATTCATCAAAAATCCATACAAAAAGCGAAGGAGAACAAGCTGTATCGTTCCGACCTTCGCTTTGTAATGAGCTACAGAAATAGCGTAACTTATATTTGAATAAAATTATGATTTGTTCTCGTATTGCTTCATCAATGCTGCTAACTCATCTTCAACTGCTTTATCTTTACCAAGTGATGCAAATTCATCATCTAGTGATTTGTTCTGACCATTCACTTCTTCACTTGCTTGTGCTTGAGCTTCCATTTGTAGCATTTTTTCTTCCATACGCTTCAAGCCAGATGTTGCAGAATCTGAACTAAATTCGCTCATCGCATGATTGATTTCTTTTTGCGCTTTAGCTGCTTGATAACGAGCGATCAAAGTATCGCGTTTATTTTTCATTTCAGTCAATTGCTTGCGCATTTCGTTTAACTTGGCACGAAGATTGTCCGCAGAAGCTTTGTTTTGCTCATAGTTCGCTTTGAACTCATCACGTTTGGCTTCAGCATTTTTCTTTTCTTCCAACGCCCGACGAGCTAGATCGATATTTTGCGCTTGAGCAGCCATATGTGCTTGCTCTTCACGTTTTTTAACCAATGCTTCTTGTTCTTCGTACGATTGTTTGAAACGTTTTTCGATAGCGATCTGTGAGGCAACAGCTTTCTCCGCATCCTCTAGGTCAGCAGACATATCGCGAATATATTGATCTGTCATTTTAATAGGATCTTCTGCTTTCTCAATCAAAGCAAATACATTGGATAAAGTTAAATCACGTAACCTTTTGAAAATAGACATAAATAATTACCTCCAATTTAATAATTGATCACTATTGTCGTGTCAATGATAGATCATAATACGAAGCATGATATTTAACGTTTCAATAATTTGTAATTTGACCGCTATTCATCGTTCTATATTCTGACTATACGACTGCATCTGAACACCAATAGGTTCCTTATACTGCCTATTTTACGGGATTATGGGACTTTCGTCTATATCACCCCTACATTCTTACCTCTACATATAAAATTAAACATATTCACGATTAAAAAAACACTCTCAGTCTATAAGACCAAGAGTGTTTTTATTTATGATAAGCGTTGACAACACAGAGATGGGTTGGCTATGGGCATAACCGGATATCTCGTATCAGTTAACGCTGTGTTACATCGATTTCGTTAAAGTGATTGAACCGTCTGCTTTATTCCATTTAACGTCCCAACCTAATAATTCAGTAATCGAACGTAAGGGTACTAATGTTCTGCCATCACTATTGACCATAGCATTTGCACTTAGCATTTTAGTAGATCCATTAACATCTACTTTTTTGTTATTAATCCAGAATTTCATGGTATCGCTACCTGCCATTACAGTCACTTGACCAGCAGATTTATTCCAGCTTACTTTCGCACCGATACCTTCTCCCAAATAACGAAGTGGGATATACGTAGTGCCGTTTTTAACAACAGGAGCAGTATCCATCATTGTTGTTTTGTCACCAATTTTGAGCTGCTTGCTGTTCAGCTTCATCCATACCATCATCATCGAATCATTAGATGTTGTAGGATTGGTCATCACTGGAGCTGTTGGCGTAGGTGCTGGTGTAGTTGGCATTGTAGGCATAGGTGTAGTTGCTGCTGTTTTAAATTTGTCTGGATATTGAGTAACAATCGCACCACCTAGTGCTTTACCAATTCCGAACATCGTTTTGTATCCTTCACGATCTGCTGTATATGCACCTGCATAGTTTTTAGCAGCATATTGATCGATCACAGATTGAACTTGATCTTCATGAGTACGTAATGCAGCTAATGCAGCATCAGCTGGCAAATTATTCGCTGTAGCTGTACCTAAGAATGTGGAGAATTCTTTAGTGAAGTCTGTAATACGATCTTTAACCGATTGTAAAGAGGTTTGATTGTTGGATTTGAGTGCATCGACATAATCACTTTGTGCTTTAATATGATTAGTCACCCAAATTTTTTCAAATTGATTAGCACCTTCTGCACCATAGATTGAAGAAATAGCTGCTTTGAAGTCTGCTGTGTTGCCAGCTTCAGCTGCGATTAGTGCATTAGAATCTGGTGAACCGTTATATTGTTTTTGCATTTGCAAGACAGATAATGCAAAGTGTTCTGCTGCCAAATGGTTCAATGCTGAACGTAAATCTGCTGCTGGTGTATCAACAGAAGTGTTATCGAATTTAGCCGGGAATTGAGTAACAATCGCACCCGATAATGCTTTACTTACTGTAAACATCGTTGCTAGACCTTCACGATATTCTGTGTATGCACCTGTGTAATCACCAGCTACATATTTTTCAAATACGTCTTGGACTTGATCTTCATGGAGACGAAGTGCATTTTCAGCGGTTTGTTCAGGTAATTTACCACCTGTTGCTGTAGATAAGAATTTGGCAAATTCATCAACAAATCCTTGTACTTTCGCTTCTGCTGCTTTGATTGCATCTTCGTTTTTCATTTTGGTTGCTTTTACAAGTTCGTCTGTATATTGGTTGTGTGCACGGAAGATTCGTTCGAACTCTGCTGCTCCTTCTTTACCGTATAAAGATTCGATAGCAGGTTGCATATCTAATGCATTTTTATCCAGTGCATCTAACGCTTGTGCAGCATCAGGAGCACTTTCATAAGCTTTAGTCATGGCTACCACAGCTAGTGCAAAATGTTCAGATAGCAGATAATCTAGATCCGAACGAAGGTCTGCTGCTTTGGTACTTACAGTTGGCATTGATGCTGAAGTTGCATCGGCGGCGAAAGCACCTGTAGTAGGAACTAACAAAGACAAGCTAAGTACGGGTACTATCAATTTTTTCATTTTCATCATCAAAACTCCTTTATGTGTTTGTTTTATTTTTGTTGTCGTCCTTACACAGATGAACGGAAGAGATTCATTTTTGGATCACTTTGTTATTTTAAATTTTTGATATCTGTCGTGAAAATAGTATGTTGATCGTCTCAAATTTATCCTAGCTATCACTATTATATTTGCGCAAAAAAAGCCTATATCCCTTGATAGACAAAGGATATAGGCTACTTTTATTTTTAGACCAAACTATATCATACTTCAGTCAAATGACATCTTCAAAACAATTAAAAACTTTTTTTATTCTGTCTCCAAAATAAAAGATTGAAAAGTAACATATTGGTAAATATACATTTTAAAATATAATCATCTATGATACCCACGTGCGTATTGAACAGGAACTTCTGCTTCTAATTGCAGTTCTTTGGCAGCATGAGTCGCCCAGTATGGATCACGTAACATAGCACGACCTACAGCTACAAGATCTGCTTGATCGTTTTCAATTACTTTTTCTGCAACGTCGTACTCATCCAATAGACCTACAGCAATCACAGGCATATTCAATGCTTTTTTAATATGTGAAGCTAATTCTACTTGATAGCCCGGACCTACTTGCATACCACCTGAACCAACAGGGCCTTCACCACCAGAAGAAATATGCATGATATCTACACCTGCTTCTTGATAACGACGACATACATCTGTGATATAGTCGATACCGTATCCACCATCTACATACTCACGTGCAGATACACGCATAATGACAGCCATCTCTGCTGGAACGACTTCACGAATTGCTTCTACTACACGTACACCGAATAAAGCAAGGTCTTGACCATACTCATCTTGACGTTGATTCACAAGTGGGGAATGGAATTGATGAATTAAATAACCGTGAGCTCCATGCACTTCTACCGTGTCAAAACCAGCTTCTACTGCACGACGTGCGCCTTGACGGTAAGCTTCAATCATTTCTTCTACTTCTGCTGTAGTAAGCTCATGAGGTGTTTTGTAACCTTCTCCATCATAACGAATAGCTGACGGTGCAACAGGAGGATTCGCATCTTCTGCTTTGCGACCAGCATGACCTAATTGAATACCGATCTTCGCCCCATATTGATGTACACCATCAACTATTTTGCGATAAGCCGGAATAAAAGAATCGTCCCAGATCCCTGTATCGTTGTCTGTAATACGTCCATCTGGATGTACGGCAGTCATTTCGACAATAATAAGACCCGTACCTCCTACAGCACGGCTAATATAATGAACATTATGCCAATCATTCGGCATACCATCTTTGGTATCTACAGAATATTGACACATCGGAGGCATAACCACCCGATTTTTAAGTTCTAAATTTTTAAATGTATAAGGTGTAAACAAATTAGGCATATCTATTCCCTCCAACAGTATGAGATAACGAGCTTGGTATATTACAACTTTTCGTAATGAATAATAACATACTTACTTATTATATACTAAAATTATCACAACAAAACAGAATAACAACGATATCTCTGATATTCACGAAATCTTCATACCATTGTTCCAACAAATAATAATGAATAATATGTAGATTGGTGGTTTCTTTGACACCCTATGCTAAATAAAAAAAGAAAGAGCCGATACGCTAATCAGCTCTTTCTTTCCCATTTGTAAGTGATGGTTGATTGATTTATAATACTTTGCTTAAAAAGTCTTGTGTACGTGGATGACTTGGTGCACCGAATACTTTTTCTGGTGTACCTTGCTCTACAATTTGCCCTGCATCCATAAAGATAATACGGTCGCCTACTTCACGTGCAAAATTCATCTCGTGCGTTACGATCACCATCGTCATACCTTCATGTGCAAGCTTCTGCATGACCTCTAGCACCTCTCCAACCATTTCAGGATCGAGTGCCGATGTTGGTTCATCAAACAGCATTACATGAGGTTGCATGGCAAGTGCACGCGCAATCGCAATACGTTGCTTTTGTCCACCGGATAACTGACTTGGATACGCTTTTGATTTATCCGCTAATCCTACGGTGTGTAACAAATCTTCAGCAATTTTGTTAGCTGCATTGGTATTCATCTTTTTCACTTTGATCGGTGCAATCGTAAGATTCTGCAACACCGTTTTGTGCGGGAAAAGGTTAAAGTGCTGGAATACCATGCCCATTTTTTTGCGTGTATTATCAATATCATGCTTACGTGCTGTAATCAATTCATTTTCAAAATGAATCTCACCTGCTGTAGGTTGCTCTAACAAGTTGAGACAACGTAAAAAGGTACTTTTACCTGATCCACTTGGTCCAATAATAACAACCACTTCACCTTGAGCGATATCCATATCGATACCTGTTAACACTTCATTTTTACCGTAAGACTTTTTAAGACCTTTAACGTTGATCACTTGCACTCAACCTCCGTTCTACAATACCTAGTAGTTTGGACAATATAAATGTCATTACAAAGTAAATCGCTGCTGCGATAATAAGCGGGCTTAATGCAGAGTACGTTATACTACGTACAGCCTGTGCTTGGAACATCAAGTCTGCTACTCCGATAAAGGATACAATCGATGATTCTTTAATAATAACGACAAATTCATTACCGATTGCCGGCAATACACTTTTGATCGCTTGTGGAATAATAATATGACGCATCGTTGCACCATAAGACATACCCAGTGAACGTGCTGCTTCTGTCTGTCCACGGTCCACACCTTGAATACCAGCACGGAAAATTTCAGCCAGATAAGCAGAACTATTAATAGATAATGTGATAATACCAGATTCAAGCACCGTAAAGTTAATATTAAACGCTTGAGCAATACCATAATGAATAATCAACAACTGAACGAGCATTGGTGTACCACGTAAAATTTCAATATACGTCATCGCTAACCAACGGAATACCGAGATTTGGGATAAACGTAACAACGATACAATCAATCCAATAATAAATCCGAACAATACACCCATTGCTGATAAGAACAATGTGTATTGAATCCCTTGCCAGTAGTAATTACGATAATCCCAGAAAATTTGAAAAATATTAGGTTTGGGCTTATCTTTGATTTGTTCTGCTGTCTCGCCTGTTGATTCACCTGAATTTAATTTGAATGCATCATTTACAAATTTATCAACTTCATTGTTAGCTTTGAGTGTGGCTAATGTTTTGTTAATTTGACCTAGTAATTCCGTATTCCCTTTTTGCACAGCGATTGCCATAGGCGTATCACTATCTGGAATTTGAATATCTGTTATCGCAAGATCTGGATGATTCAGTACTTGTCCATCCGCTACAGGGCCTTCCATAACCGCTGCATCTACACGATTGGATTCCAACTGCAACATAATATCAGACACTTTATCAACCGGAGATAATTTAGCTCCTTCTATGCCTTTTGCGATATCTTGTTGAATAGATCCTCTTTGTACACCGATCGCAGCCCCTTTAAGACTTTCCATCGTTTTAAATTTAGTTGTGTCTTCTGCACGAGTGACAATAACCTGGCGAGAAATATAATACGTATCCGAGAAATCCACATTTTGACGACGTTCATCCGTTGGTGTCATGCCCGAGATGATCATATCAATCCGACCGCTATCTAATGCAGGTAATAGACTGTCAAAAGCGATATCTTGAATTTGAAGTTCAGCTCCCATATCAGCAGCGACTCGCTTGGCGATCTCTATATCTGAACCGACAATCTCATCTTTACCATTGATATTTTTACGAAATTCATAAGGTGCAAAGTCTGCACTCAAACCTACCACTATTTTTTTGCCTGTATCTTGCGCTGCTGATGCCATAGGAGCAACTACTAGAAATACAATCAACACACTAAAGCAAAGCGCAAATAACGATTTACATACTTTCAATTTTTTTATCCCCTTCCATATTATCAATGCAGACGATGCCGTCTACCGGATCGAAGTAAGTGTTCCTACAATCATATCCATTTAAACAATTTAGTTAAAAAGTCTAACCGGGTTATTATAAATGAATATGTATGATTATTCAATCATTTTATAATCAGTTATGTTCCACTTTATGATATACTACTTTGGTCTAAACATTATATGATGACTTCTAAAGGAGACGATGCAATTGTCCGTTATATCAACCCTCAAAACTCAAATAGGTACAACAATTGATCAGCATGCCGAGCGCTTCAAAGCTGTTTCTACATATATAGGGCAAAACCCTGAGCTTGGTAATGAAGAGTTCAAAGCTTCAGCTAGACTGAAAGAAGAATTGTTATTTCATGGATTTGAAATTGAAGCACCGATCTTAGGAATAGAGACTGCATTTATCGCTACATATACAGCTCCAAAGTCAGGTCCTATTGTTGCGTTGTTATGCGAATATGATGCATTACCTGAAATTGGACATGCTTGTGGACATCACTTAATTTGTATGATGAGTGTAAGTGCAGCTGTAGGTCTCAAATCGGTAATAGATGAACTGGGTGGCACGATTCGTGTCTATGGCACACCAGCAGAAGAAACACGTGGTGCTAAAGTGCCCATGGCAGCGGCGGGATTATTTGACGATTGTGATTTTGCGATGATGGCACATCCTTATTATGCCTATGAAGAATCAGGGATTTCTTTAGCTATGGATGCTTTACAATTTGAGTATTTTGGCAAATCTGCTCATGCAGCAGCCAGTCCTCAACATGGTATTAATGCGTTAGATGGTGTATTACAACTGTTCAATGGAATCAATGCATTACGTCAACAGACACGTAGTGATACACGAATTCATGGCATTATTAATCAAGGTGGTGTAGCCGCTAATATTATACCGGACTACGCTTCTGCTCAATTCTATATCCGTTCTGCTAGTCGGGAGTATACGAATGAATTAGTAGAAAAAGTAAAACGTGTAGCTGAAGGTTCCGCTTTACAAACAGGATGTACACTAAAAGTATCCAATTATGAATATTCGTATGATGAATTAATAACGAATACGACGTTATCTGAAGCATTTACAAATAATCTGGTATCCCATGGTATTGCACGTTCTGATATTCATAGCGGTAAAGATGCAGGTTCGCTAGATCTAGGAAATGTATCTACACATTGCCCTGCTATTCACCCTTATATTCAAGTCACCACAGAAAAGCATGAATTGCATAGTATTGGATTCCGTGATCGTGCTCAGCAACCGGAAGCTTTAGAAGCGATGATATTTGGGGGTAAAGTTCTGGCAGAAACGGCATACGATGTAATCAGTCAGCCTGAATTGTTACAACAAATTAAGCAAGAATTTGCAGCACGATAAGTGACCATTTTAAGCGTATTTTTCAAAATCAGCTTATGTTAAAAGACAGGAGTGATTGTGAATGTCCTTTGATCTTTTATTACTATTAGCCTTTATCGTTTTGTTTATTATCATGTTCCGTAGAATCGCTCGCAAAAATTGGGGTCGATCATGGACACTTCAATCGGATCAACGCTTTTTCCAGTCTGCTGTTGCTGCGCCTACATTGATTGTGCCTGCCGGGCATCCTTGTGTACCGTTAGCTCTTAGACTCGAAAGAGCTTTACCTAATGACTATGCTCATCAATTAAGGCAACGTGTCTTCACAGAACATCCTGACATGACAGAGGAAGAATGGAATTGGCGGTGGGTCGAGATGCGTCGGTATTTCCTGATCTGCGCCTTATTCAAGCAAATGCCAATGTTCAGTAGTAAAGTCGATGATATCTGGCATGAAATGTTGATGTTTACAAGAGAGTATCAGCAATTTTGTGAGCAATTTTTTGGATACATGTTGCATCATTCTCCGCATGGACAATCAGTATCCCAACCGGATCAACGTGCGCTTTTTGATTGGACGTATTCACAATTATTTCCGATGACTCGTGCAAATTCTAAATTATGGAATGGATTTTTCAATTATCCATTGCCACAGGCAACGATGAATAATTTGTATTCTTTTAATGAGTATCGAATTGATCATAGTCTGTTTAACCGCCAAACATTCAATAATGTTCCTGAATCCAAAACGGTCATCCTTTATTTGAGTAAACAATTTCGAGATCATAATCAACAAGCAGTGCAAAAAACACCACCTGCTAAGTATGATAAGCAAAACAAAAATCAAACCTATGATACCGGTAATTACACTTCACCTAGTGATAATTACGGTCTAGGACTATCCGGTTGTGCGGCGGTGTATTATTCTCAGAACGATGTACAGCATTTCTGTTCGTCTGTGAATACCTATTTGCCAGCAGATGTGCAGACCTTGCAATCGTATAGTTCTAGTTCTTCTTGTGGTACAGGTTATGTTTCCACCGATAACTCTAATCATCATAATTCTCATCATTCATCAGATCACCATAGTGGTCCTGATTCAGGTGGGAGTTCGTGTAGCAGTGATAGTTCATGTAGTAGTTGTGGTGGCGGTGGTGGTGATTAAGTCGATTGATCTTATTGTTGAACCCAACGTTTCATACAGACTTGTTCTGTATATTTATTGGTGAGAGCGCTTTATAAAACATTTCTATACAATAAACAAATGATATGGTGGAGGATTATCGTATGGCTCGTTCTTTTTTTTCACGCTTGGAAGGCAACAGTCGCGGCTGTCTTGCCTTTGAACCTTTTTTTCTGATTCCTTATAGTATGTTTGCTACGTATGCGACATTGTATATGTATCAACTGGGAATTAGTGAAACGAATATTGGCTGGATCACGACGATCAGTCTAATATTTCAAGTATTTTCTTCGTTTATTAGCGGTTATTTAACAGATCGTATGGGACGTAAAAAAGCACTGTTGTACTTTGATATATTTAGTTGGAGTGTAGCTACTCTTGTATGGGCCGTATCGCAAAACTTTTGGTTTTTCCTTGTTGCTGCAATTATTAATGGGTTTCAACGGGTTCCTGCGACTTCATTTTATTGCTTACTTGTCGAAGATACGAAGCCAGGTGATCGAACGTATATATTCACATTACTTCAGATTATTGGCGTGATCGGCGGTCTCTTCGCTCCTCTAGGCGGTCTACTGGTATATGAATATGGATTGGTATCTGGAATGCGGATTATGTATGTGATTGCTTTTGTACTGATGACCTTTCAATTTATCGGTCGCCATGTGACTACACGTGAGACAGAGATGGGTTATCGCAAAATGAAAGAAACACGTGAATTGGGACTCAAGCAAAGTCTGGTTGACTATAGCGGTGCGATTCATGATATTTTGCAAAGCAAAGGGTTATTGTTGATTTTCAGTGTGTATATTTTGTTCAATTTCCAGACCACTCTCAAAACAACCTACCTCTCACTCTATCTTGCAGATTATCTACATATTGACGATGGGATCATTTCACTCGTCCCAGCGATTTCGTCATTGATTATGTTGCTGACCTTATGGTTACTGACTCCGCGTATACCGGAAGGTGCTGTATACAAATCAATGATGGCTGGCTTTGCTCTGTCTGTTGTTTCCAATGTAATGCTTGTATTCGGCCCTGTACACAATCTAATCTGGATTGGAATCAGTACCATTTTAGCAGCCATCGGTATGATGATCAGCTCTCCCTACTTGGAGACAGCTGTAGCCAATGCTATTGATGATGAAAAGCGTGCCAAAATCTTCTCTATGCTATCTGTATTAATCCTACTCTTCACTTCACCTGCCGGAATTATCGGAGGATGGGCATATACGCTTGATCCACGGATTCCGATCTGGTTGATTACAGGTGCTTTTGTCGGTTCATACTTGTTAATTTTGATGTATCGTCAAGGCGTTAAGCGTGTACGTGCAGTATAAATATGTATTAAAAAGGGACTTGATGATATATACAAAATATCTTTTTGGTTCCACGT
The DNA here is from genome assembly GCF_001721045.1 of Paenibacillus nuruki. GTDB lineage: Bacteria > Bacillota > Bacilli > Paenibacillales > Paenibacillaceae > Saccharibacillus > Saccharibacillus nuruki. The sequence goes on from NZ_MDER01000045.1 coordinate 96,243, forward strand.
ATTAAAAGTCCCTTATTTTCAATTCAAAAAGCATCTTCTCCTCTGCATGTTAATAACAGAGAAAGAAGATGCTTTCTTTTATATTACTGAGCCGATCCTAATTGAATCCAAGCTTGTTGAATTTCTTCGACGGCTTGATCTTTGGTTTTACTTTTGCCAATATACGCTTGCATAATCTCGCCGAATTTCTGGTGGAACGTATCTAACGAATAGTTGACCGATAGATCGCCAGATTTTTCGGTTTTTAAGATTTCTTCCATTTCTTTAGGCATTTGCAAGTCTGGAAGTGGAGCATCTTTGATCGGTGGAATTACTTTGGCGACTTGAGAAAACCAGTTTTTACCGTAATCTGACGTATACAACCAGTTGAAGAATTCGATGGTTTCTTTGGCTACAGGAGAGTCAGCGTTAATACGTAACGCTTGATCTGCGCCTGTAATAATCATCGATTGATCGGCTTTGTCACTAACAGGGTAACCCATAATACCCATTTTGAAGTCAGGATTGATCTTAATAATCGCTTCTTCATCCCAAGCGCCTTTACCTGTCATTATCGCTGCTTTACCTGAAGCAAAGTCACTTACTTCTGCATTGCTATCACGTTCTAGTGGCTTATCTGTACCATACTGAACGGTCGTATCAATAAAAGCAAAGAAGTTATTGTATAATGCAGGGTATTCTTTAATCGTCGTTTCACCTGCAATAAATTTATTGACCAAATCTTTGGAAGTCACACCTGCATCCAGTGCCGCTACATCTACATAGTGTTGGAAAATATGTTTCCATACCCACCATTCTTTGTAAGCGTTCGCAAAAGGAGTAATACCTTTTGCCTCTAATTTTTTGATCGCTTCATCCATCTCTGCGATCGTTTTGGGAGGTTCTGTAATACCTGCTTTGGCAAATAAATCTTTGTTGTAAATCAGTGCGAACAGATTGCCTTTGACCGGTAAGCCCAACACTTTACCATCGGTAGATGTCATATTGGTACGTACCGCATCAGTCATTGCTGCCGCAAGCGGTTCGTTGGTTAAATCTGCACTGTAATCAGCATACGTATCAATATCTCCACCTGCCGTCGTCTGGAATACATCCGGTGTACTTCCCGCTGCGATACGAGATTTGAGAATGGTATTATAGTCGGCTTGCATAATTTCTAGATTGATCGTCACATTGGGTTTTACTTTTTTGTATTCTTCGATATAAGCATTGAATGCATCGGTGTACTCTGGAGAAGCAGTGAACATATTGATCGTTACTGCACCATCTGTACTTCCTCCTGAAGAAGCGCTATTGTCTGTTGTATCTGTACTGTTACCACAAGCGGCTAACATGGATAAGCTCAGCACAAGGGTAATAGGTAAGACCATCATCTTTTTGAACATATATCTGCCCCCATCTTTCAAATTCGTACGCACATAGCATTCATCATTCAATGCCTCTGCTGTACGGTATAGTCTTATTCTAGTGAAACTCTATTCAGATAAAAATGTAGATAAGTAATCTATTAAGGGTAAAAAAGTGAATTTATGAATACGCTTACTTATTTGCTATTGTCGATAATTGAGATCTATATTCTGAAGGCGATAATTGATAATAATTGCGAAAAGCTTTACTAAAATAGTTTTTATCTTTGTAGCCCAGCATTTCGGATATTTCTTGTATTTTGAGTCCTTCTTCATTCAATAGCGTTTTGGCTTTCTCCATCCGTAACTGTTGTACATATTCATGAATCCCCATCTGATATTCTTGCTTAAATAACTTCATCAAGTACTCGCGGCTCAAGTAATATTTATCGGTAAACATCGAAATTTTGATGTCTTCAAAATAATGCTGATCAATATACGACCGAATATCACTGATATGAAAAGACTGCCGACTTCCTCCAGATTGGCGTACCTTTTCTGCATAATACGTAATAATATCGTGAACATGTTGTTCCCACTCAGCCATATTTATAATATCGAGTAAATACGTCTGTATTCGTTCTTTGCGTTGGCTAGCAATAGTTCCATCTGATTCTAATGACCTCTGATCCAGTTCTCTGGTGATCTCATACAATTGCCCTTCCAAATCATCCAAACTATATTCCGCCATATACAGACTCAGATAAGGAGACTGCTTCATCATGCTGATACATTCATCAGCAATTCGATGAATTTGAGGAAAATGTCCATTTTCAAGCAACGTTCGTATCTGAGACATTCGTGAGCATAAGCTATGCGACTCTACTTTAGAAGCACGTTGTTCATAAGGGATGATTAATGAGCGATTGAATTCCAAAATATTGACTTGCTCAATCATATGTTTTCCTTGCTCATAAGCAGTCGCTAACTGCTGAATATCATTAGACGGCTTACCTGTACCTGCGATAATTTGAATATCTAGCAACTGTTCCAAATTCTGAATTGAACTCCGAACCCTTTGTTGTACAGCATAATGAAGTTCTTGAGGATATGCATGCCGTGCGTGATAGATCAGAATCATTTCACGTTCGAGTCGCTGATTCGCAAAACAGAAATAGTGGACTCCATCTTCAGTACATTCATTCAGCACATTCGCAATCGCAAAGTGTAATAAACTGGTATCTCCATAAAAGCGATGACGGTGTACTTGCTCCAAGTTTAGAATACGCAATACAACTGCTCCATGATAACAGTTCTTATCTTCTGCTCCAATCATCGCTAACATCTCTTCGTTCCCTTGCTTTTTGAATCGTTTCTCGATCAGCGATTGATAGATCGTTTCTTTTAGCTTGGGTACAGACATATTAAGTGTGCGATGTTGTTGTATATTGTGCTGATTCTGTTGCTGGCGTTGTTGTAACAGATGAACCGCTTTGCGTAACGTATCATTTAATTCATGTCGATTGACAGGCTTGAGCAAATAATCTAATACTTTTGAACGGATAGCTTGATGAGTATATTCGAAATCGTTATATCCACTAATCACAATCGTTAACATATCGGGATAGTCTTGTTCGACTTTTTGCAGAAATTCAACGCCATTCATTCCCGGCATCTTCATATCAACTATCACTAGATCAATAGGATGTTCACGTAACATGGATAATCCTACTTGGCCATTGATTGCTTCATAGATATGGCTAATCTCCAGACTATCCCACTCTCCCAATATGCGAATTGCTTCACGCAACGGTTCTTCATCATCCAGAATCAAAATACTATACATAAGATTTGCCCCCTTGTGGTATATACATGCTTAATTCTGTTCCTGTGTGATTGCTCTGAATCAGTAAACCTGCTTGTTCCCCGTATAAAATTTGTAGTCGTGTATGCAGATTTTGCAGCCCTATATGACTGCCTTCACGCTCGATAAATGTTTGTTCAAATGAAGACAGCACTTGCTGTAACCGTTCTGGCGAAATACCGGGTCCATTATCTCGTACCGTAATCAGTACATCTTGATGAGTTAAATGAGCTGTAATTGTAATCATCACGGGTTCAGACACTTGTTCAACCGCATGCTTGATCGAATTTTCAACTAACGATTGAATTGATAATTTGGGGATCGGTAACTGAAGCAAAGAATCGTCCCAATCAACTGTCATCTGTAGGCGACTACCAAAGCGTGCTTTTTGTAAAGAAAGATAGCGTTCGATATGCTTGAGTTCTTCACTAGCCATTACGATATCTTTACCACCGATACAATAACGAAGTGTTTGCGCTAGATTATCGACCATATCCGCTATATCTAATCTGCCACTTCGCAGGGCTTTGGTTGAAATCGCTTGGAGAGCATTATAGAGGAAATGAGGATTAAGTTCAGCTTCAAGCGCTTTCAAAATCGCATTTTGTTCTACTAATTTCATTCGATAACGTTCATTAATAAGTTCATTGGTATTGCGCACCATATCGTTAAAATGTCGGGTGAGATGAGCAATCTCGTCTTGCCCTTTGACAGTGGCTTCAATCTCAAATTCTCCACTACTGAATCGATTCATCTGTTTGGATAAATGCCCTAAAGGACGTGTAATTTCATTTGCCAAAATCGTTACCAATGCAAATGCAATCAGCAAGAATCCTGCACCAATCAAATAACTCAGATTACGTGTAGTATTAGCGACTTCATAAATCTGGCTATACAAAATAGGCTTCATTAATGTCCATTGATTGGGCTTCGATTGATTGTACATGACCATATAACGCTCATGATCGATTGTCGATGTTAACGGATCACTGGTTTGATTTTGCAACTGGGTAATCAGACCACTAGCCACCATCGACTGATAAAAAGCAGGATCGTCTACATAAAAAGGAATATGATTAGCATCTGTAAAAATAAGGTGTTCACCTTCATGGATCGAAGTATCTTGCAAAATCGTATCTCGCGCAGAAGGATTAACATAGAAAGTCAAAATCGCCTGCGGTTGGCGAGAAGCTATCGAACGTAGCACCCGATGATACGCCATAAAGCTATCTTGCTGTATTGAATCATTGGGCTCTACCGGAGTGAGTGCCAGAGATTGAAAATATTGATTGTCCGCTTGTTGGAGTACATGGGTATACCACGGTTGATTGACTATCTCACTATCATATCCAGAACGAGAAGCGATATTATATGATTCACGACTGACCGAGTAATATTTCTTTTCTTTGACCATATATAGAGAAATGGCATTCAGATCACTACGTCCAAAATACAGTCGGCGCAAATAATTTTCCAGATACATCCGTGAAGCATACTCTTCTTTCTCATTCACAATCGCATGAATGAGATCATCATATTGCAGTTGTGGCAAAGAATACTGGGCGATTCCTTCCATATAATCTTGCAAATTACGATTGACTAGCAGTAAATTATTAGCGGTACTGTCAATACTATTCTTCACTGACTCTTTGCGAATCATCTGGTAAGAGATCACCGTTAATGAAGTCACCACCAAAATAATAACAGATGTGAATAAGATCACGAGCTTATATAACAATCGACTAGATAATAGATTCCAGATAGCCGTTACTCGTGACTTCATTGCTATAGCATATCGCCTAAAATAGGGATGAGTATTCGTCAAGCTACTGTTTACCTTTCTCCCCATTCCCTGTTCATCTCCTATCATTGTATTTCTTTTGCTGTTCACCTTTTTACCCTTAACTGTTTTCTTAAATCCATTTTGAAGAGCGTAACGCCATTCTATAATACAAGTATCAGAAAAAGCTATACATTTTATGTAACCGCTTTATTCTAGAATACGATATCGGATATTATTTTTAGGAAAGAGGTATAGATAATGAAAATGGGGCGAAAATGGTCTGATCGATTGCAATTTGGCATATTTACTTTACCTGTGCTGATCTGTATTGCAGTTGCTTTTTATATTCCATTCGTAATGACCGTACGTTATTCATTGACCAAATGGAATGGCATCGCCAAGCATCCTAAATTTGTTGGACTCGATAATTTTGAGCGGATTTTTACAGGCGATGCGAACTTTAGCAGTGCAGCATGGTTCACCATCAAATATATGGTGCTTTATATTGTACTGGTTAATGTGTTAGCGATTGTACTGGCGTTAATTCTAGATATGAAATTACGTTCAACCACATGGCTACGGGCAGCATTTTTTGTGCCTTACATTTTGAGTCTGGTGATTGTCGGCTTTATCTGGAAATTTATTTTCATGCAAGGATTTGAATCGCTTGGAGCTACGACAGGCTGGGGTATTTTTGCAATGAGCTGGTTAGGTGAACCTGGGCTTGCCTTTATCTCGATTCTGGGAGTATCGATCTGGCAATCGGTCGGATTTTATATGGTGATCTATATTGCAGGCTTGCAAGCGGTACCTGAAGACCTCAAAGAAGCAGCAACTGTTGATGGTGCAGGTGCTTTCCGCAAATTTTTCAGTATTACATTACCTCTACTCGCTCCATCGATTACGATATCGGTCTTTATGGCACTCACAAACTCGATCAAAGTATTCGATGTTATCCTTTCATTGACCGGTGGTGGACCTGGTGGAACCACATACAGTGTCGCTTATGATATTTATCGAGATACGTTCCAAAATAATCTATATGGCTATGGTACAGCCAAAGCACTTGTCTTATTTATAGCCGTACTTGTAATCACATTTATTCAACTCGGTATCTTCAAACGCAGGGAGGTTGAAGCCTGATGACATCTGCCAAAACAGGTCGTATTATTCTCGAAATTGTGATGATCATACTGTCACTATTATTCTTGTATCCGCTTATTCTGGCGATTATTAACTCGTTCAAAAGCTTTTCCGAAGTGATGAGCGATGTGATTGCTATGCCTCAACAATTTAATTTAGATAACTATGCGTATGTATGGAAATATATCAATTACCCTCGCTTATTTATCAATAACACCATTATTACTGTGATTGGTTTGGTCGGGATTATTTTGTTCTCGTCTGTAGCTGCTTACAAATTATCACGTACGAATTCCAAGTGGAGCAATACGATCTATCTACTCTGTATTGTGCCTATGTTGATTCCATTTCAGTCGATTATGCTAACTGTATTGCAATTAGCCAAAAGTCTTCATTTATCAGACAGCACATGGGGATTAGGCATTCTATACTGGGGATTCGGCGCACCACTTGCTATCTTTATTTACCATGGATTTGTTAAAGGGATTCCTCGCGAAATAGATGAGAGTGCTACGATTGATGGCGCTTCTGGATTTAAGCTATTTTTCTTAGTCATCTTCCCTCTACTCCAATCGGTGACCACCACTATTATTATTATTGATGTGATGTGGATCTGGAATGACTTTCTGTTACCGTTATTGATGGTGAATGGTTCTCCTGCCACCAAAACGCTAACTCTTGCCGCTTATACGTTTGTCGGACAATATACATCGGATTGGCAATATGCGATGACAGCTATGGTTATGGCGGTGTTACCTTCGATTATTGTATTTGTATTATTACAAAAGTATATTGTTAGAGGCGTAGTCGCAGGTGCAGTAAAAGGTTGATTTGCGAAACATAGATGGATATCAATAAATACTTCTCCGATGCTTATCCAAAAGAAATCGTTTGTTAAAATACAAAAGGGAGATATCGAGCGCACATAGGCTGCTCGATATCTCCCTTTCTGGTGTATCTATCAATCTACTTATGAACAATCCATCTAATAGATCATTTTATGACTCTAAATCTATCTGATACTTCAATCCAATGAATATTCTTATTAATCAGATATGCTAAATTACTGGCTTTTCACTTTACCGTTTATAAAATCCAGTGCATTTTGTCCAATCTTTTCAGCAGGAGTAATCCCACGGAAGCGAGTCCAGATATCACGATCTACCATAAAGACTTGATTGTTTTTAGCTGCTTTCAAGTTTTTCCAAACAGGTGTTTCTTTCCACTTGTTGGTGATGGCTTCAGAATCATCGGTTGCAATAAAAATAATATCAGGATCAAGCGTAGTTAACGTCTCTAGACTTAGTTCAACATAAGGCTCATCTGTATTAGAGATGGCATTTTGGAAGCCCATTTCTGTCATAACTTGTCCAGCATAAGAATCGGATGTATGAACATCGAATCCATCTTTACGTGCTACACCGATCAATACTTTTTTGCTACCCATAGCTTCTACTTGTTTTTTCAGATCAGCCATAATCTGATCATGTTGCTTCACTCGTGCGTCAGCTTCTTTTTCTTTGCCGACTGCTTTGGCAATCACTTTGAAATCATCAATACTTTCAGCATAAGAACCTTTACGACTGTTCAATACAATCGTAGGCGCAATCTGATCCAATTGCTCTTTGATCTTTGTATGACGATCACTATCTGCAATAATCAGATCAGGTGAAGCTTCGGTGATTTTTTCTAAGTCTGGTGTCTCACGTTTACCTAAAGGCATATAGTCAAATGCTTTACCTGCTAATTTGGTCATTGCTTCTGGCTTATCATCATCAGCGATTCCGATCGGTGTAACACCAAGTGCCAATAGATCATCTGCAAATGACCATTCCAACGCCACTACTTTTTGAGCAGGTGCAGGCAATGTTGTTGTTCCTATCGTATCTTGAATCGTAATCGCATTGGCGTTATTCGTTGTCGTTGCTACTGTCTGATTCGCTGTACTGGTATTTCCGCAACCTGCCAAAATTGCTGTAATCGCACCCACTGTCAATATCGTTTTTGTTAATTTTTTCAGTATCATGTTCCTGTCTCCTTCATATCCGTACCATTATCTTTTGTATTTTTGTGATAATGATAATTATTCTCAACGTTTGCTATTATAATACGTTGTTCCTTTAAAGTAAACATGTAATGTAAATTCATGAAACAAAGCATTGTATATATTCAAATTCTTTAAGCATTTGTGAGATACAACTGTAAAAACTGCAAAAAGGAAGCCGACTAATACAGATCGGCTTCCTTCTACTTGATAGCGTAGGCATGCTTAGTATAGAAATAGTCAGTCTACTTCTATCATACATAGCGTTATAGCTTTAACTTAGTTGGTATCTTTATAAATCGAGGTACTATCCCAATCACGGTGTACATAGGAGATTGGATTGTCGATCGTTCCATACCATTTGTTGTTTCTAAAATCGCTAGACTCTGGGTACTGTGTCCATGGATAAGCCTGGTCTTGATAAAATAAAGATACTTGTACATTATCATAGCGTTGATTCATTGTACGACCTTCGATATTGGTACCGTCAAAAGCTTTCTTGGCAATCGAAGTTACTTTTTTCACTGAAGTCGAATTTGCATCACTATCCTTGAATTTCGTAGGCGCAATTGTGACTTGTGTGCCACCCACGACCATATATGCATTGTAATACGTATCCGATGTTGCCGTTTTCGCTAAATAGAACTGTACGCTATTGATCCGGTTGCCATCATACTTCTGGTATGCGGAATCAGCATAGTAAAATCCATTGGAACGAATATAAGGCAACCATCTAAATGTACCTGTCTGATAAGCATATCCAGCTTCTATTGAAGCATTATCAGAATCAAATCCATAATAAACCCATGGCTGTTCGCCTGCACCTAGACCGCTTACTTTAGGAAGTGTAATGTCTGATGTAATACTGTCAAAGCCAGAGTACGCCAATTGCTTGCGCTCAAAAGCTCCTGTTGTACCACCATTTACATCTTTGACCGCAGGGCCATTACCACTAGTCGGTGGACTTGGTTGATCGCCAACACGCGAAGCTTCAATATCATCATCTTTTTTAGCGGCTCCTAGATAGCCACGTTTGGAACTATACACCTGACCATCTGTACTCATATACAAATAATCCGCATTTTCAAGCTTCTGTACTTCTTTGGATGCACTAGCATCATTACTGGAATTAGTTACCGTCTGATCCATCACGACTTGCTTTTGTTTTTCAAAAAAAGCATTATCGACTTTCAACGGATCAGCAGAAGCTGTATGTACAGCTGTGAGCGATGCTCCTAACATGAGCATAATGCTCATCATTCGTAATGTCTTTACTTTTTTCATGCGTACATTCCTCTCTGTTGTGTAAATATAGCTGACTACCCTCTTGCCTTATCTATACTAGGTAATCAAATCATATAACGTTCATTGTTACGTGACTATTCTATAAGAAAACGAGTCAGATAGCAAAAATCGCTTTTTAGTTATTCAATTATGGACTACTTTATTATTCAAATACGATTAAATATGTAAAAGATAAACTTGAGCTAATTTGATTAAATCTATCGTTGCAAAGAAGGAGGAATTCTCAACGTCGGCTTTGAACTGAACGGTGCCGCTGATAATGATTTGATTTTCGGAGAGTCCCCACACTTCTTCCATCGCATAACGAACAACTTCGACCATCATTTTAACAAACATCTCTGTTTTGCTACGAAGTTCTTTCTCTTACTTCACGGACACTATCCTTTCTTCTTAGATACCTTTTTCTTTTTTGAATGGATTAAACATACTTCTCATTCTCTCTTTTTTAAGGATAAACGCAAAAAAGCCGATCTTCGCATGAAAAATTCATGAAAAATCGGCTTTAAAATACGTTTTACTTTTAAATAAAAACCTGATCTTAGAAAAACTTTCAGTAACTTCGATCCTTGTCTCCAGCAAACGGGAGTGACGGACGAGAAATTTAGGTCTGCTTTTACCTCTCCTCTCTTTGGTCTCTTGATCAATCGAAAGATTAGCAGGATTGAAGACTTACGCTCATTCCAAAATGGGAACTTCCTTTTTATTTTCATAACATTGTGAAGAGAAACTTCAAAGAAAAAGGGAAACCTTCATCCCCGGCAAGCAGGAGTCTAAGGGTGAAATAAAAAGCAATTTAAAATTAGTATAAAAGAAAAGAGTATGCAAGGACTTGTTTAGTTAAAACACAAGCCGCACTCCTAATATTGTACTTTCACAATATAGAATGCGACTTGTGTTATTAAAGCTATTCTAGAGTTCATCAAAAACAAGTTTTACTAAAACAACAAATCATTGAAAGCCCGTATATTATTAAGCAGGATATACTTTAGCAGTGACAAAGGTTACTACCCCTGCTGTCCCACCCCAAAAAGCATCAAGATACACACCTCTTCCTTGATCTGCGTAAAGAACTTGACCACCTTTTATTAAGTAAACACCAACCAGAACGTTTGCTACCCACCCATAAATACCTAATTTAGTAAGTATCGCGTTCAATACGCCTGTGGTAATAGATCCACCACCAGTTAGATACAATGGATGATTTTTTATATCTTGGATAAGCTGATGAGAGAAGTAATAACGGTAGCCCCACCAAAATATTTCTTGGTCGGCGTATGATGAAGTATTGATGCTCTTAATTGTGATTCCTGAAGAGGGTTGTACATAAGTAATTTTAATCCCTTTATCCCCCACAACAGCATGAACTTGATCATTTTCTAAGGCTAATTTTGCTTGTGAATTAGCATCTTGTAAAGCAGTAGTAACAAGAGCCAATTCATCTGTATTCAATACTTGAGATGCTGATGGAGAAAGTTTGAATTGGGAATCTTCGAAAATAACATATGGATCAGCTTTTTGTTGCAGTTCTACGCTGATTTCACCCACAGATGTAGCAGTTGATGAAATTTCTGACAGATTTGCAGCTGAAACAGAAGATACGACAGTTCCCATAAGAATAACGCTAGACATAGTTGCTAATACGATTTTTTTCATTTTTATTCTCCTTTTCAAAATATGTATTTAAACCTTAAAAACTATCATAGTTACTTAGTCAAGCTGATGCGTTCTCTTTCTTTTTCTATCCTCCTTTTCTAAAATATGTATTTACACCTTAAAACTATCATAATTATAATTACTTAGTCAAGCTGATACGATTTTTATTATTAAATATGTATTTTATTTCTTTTGTAAATATTGTATTTGTCGAATGTTTCATTG
>NZ_MDER01000046.1 GCF_001721045.1 Paenibacillus nuruki
TTTATAACTTATAATACGTTAAACAATTACTTAATAGGTTAATAAATAGATAACTATTATTATCAATCTATAAAAAAGATAGTGCATATGGGAAGGAAGAAAGATGACTCATGCATAAAATTCGAAGAGAAAAAATAATAGAAGGTACCACTATTCCTGGATTTATCCGTAATGGACAATACTTTTATATCAATGTAGATATTTATGAAGATGGAATGGTGAATTGTTGGGAACTGGCTGATCTCAAAGGCGTGCGCGAAAAGATTGATTTGGAATGGTTAACACCACAAGTACCTGACGGAGAATCTATTTCCGTTTTTGGCTTAGGGGATTATCGCACGATTGGCGGTTCATGGAAGCACGATGCACAGAGCTATTATGACTACATAACGGAGTTAGTACAGCAATTGAATCCGGGTATGCATAATATCTACGAAGTTTCTTTTGCCGAAAAAATGAAAAAAGAGAAATATAAAATTGTAGAATCACCTTACGCCCAAGATTTCTTTGTAGAGTCTGAAGTAGGATATAAAGTCGTTACAGGAGAAGGATTTTTTATCTTTATGAAGTATGAAGGTATTGATTATCTGGTATACCTCACGGTATATAAAGACGGTACGATTGAATGTCAAAATGCTGTTTTTCAAAAAATATTAAAGTTAGAAGAGTTAGAAGAATTATTTAGCAACGGCACCTTTTTTACAGAACTCAAAGAACCGACTAAGATTACACTCGATCATCTCGGTGATGTAGTGATGGTCAACGGAAGTTACATTATAGATATTGAGGATAAATACAAGCAAGTACTCGACATTTATCAAAAGTTAAATAAGCATCCAAGCTTATATGATATTTGTAGAAATCGGTATTATGACTATTTAGAAAATCCAACAGTAGAGAATAAAGAATATCTACGTAAAGCTTATGAAGTGATTCCAGAGAATGAACGTCCTCGTGTAGCCAAAACGCAAGCTCAACATGAAGATTATATTCGTATTCTGTATACCGATCAAAAAAGAGAAGTTTAAATACAATAAACCCCTTGTCCTGTAAATGGATAAGGGGTTTATATATGGAACGAACAATCACTGTGATGAGATCGCTCAATCTTGGGATTGAATGTATTCATGAGTCCATCCTTTATTATAACGTGTGATGTTCAAGCAGATCATGCCGATTGCGAAGCTCTAAGTGAAAACGGATGCTTTGCAGTAGAACTGGATTATTCTCAATCTCTGCTTCTTCAATACGTTCTTCTTTCACTGGATCAGGACTGCACAGAAATTGGGTCATCCATAGAGATAAGTTATTATCGTTATTCATAAGTAAACCCTCCTCGGATGAAATAGTAGTTGACTCGAAAGATCAGTAGATCAATACAGAAACTATAATGATCCGTAGCTTGTATGCTGTTTCTGTATAGTTATTATATCGTGCATACTTTAACGAAATGTGATGGCTAGCTTAAAATAACATTAAATTATGCTACAAATAAGACAAAATAAAGGGAATGATTGAATATACATCTATTTATTTCCTATTATTGTTAAATATTTATGTATCCATCTCATGTTGGTGTTATATCGTATACGTTATACATTGGATATCGAATGTATGTATTTCATAGCAAATAAAGCGACTGTGCCAGAATAATGTCTGGTTCAGTCGCTTTATTGAATTCGTATGTGAATAATTATGACTCCGTATGAGGAGGGGAGAACATAGAGGACTCCCGTACAATCAGACGATGAGGAACAATATGACGCTGTGAAAGTAACGCATGATCATCTCCACGAATCGCTTGAATCAATGCTTGCGAAGCCGTATATCCAAGATGATAAATACCAATATCTATACTGCTTAGTGGTGGAGTCGATAATTCAGCAAGTGCAATATTGTTAAAGCTCACTATTGAGATGTCATCAGGTACTTTATAACCCAATTCATGGAGCCCACGCAAAATTCCAAAACTGACAATATCATCGACAACCACAAGCGCTGTTGGACGTTCAGGCAAATTCATAAAAAAGGACATCGCCCGATAACCACTTTCTTGCAAAAATTCTCCTTCCACAATCCAATCATCCCGTAAAGGAAGACCTGCTTCTTGCAACGCTTGTCGGTAACCGCTTATTCGATCAAGCGATACGACGAGCTCAGAAGGACCACTCACAAAGCCAATCCGTCGATGCCCTAATTGGATCAGATGACGGGTAGCATCTGCCGCCGCTTCTATATTGTTGGTGTCGACAGAAAGAACATTCGCATGTTGCTCACTGCGTCCGATCAGTACCGTTGGGAATTCTTTATCACTTAGGAAATCAACAACCGGATCATTTTGACGAGAATAAAGTAAGATCGCTCCATCAATACGTCCACCAAAAACTAAGCGAGAGACGGCGTCTACTTCTTCCTTTTCACTAGCGCCTGAAGTGAGGACGACATCATATCCACTTCGATTCGCTTGGGTCACAATACCACGTATTAATTCCATAAAAAAAGTATTCAAAAACAACTCTTCCGCAGGCTTAGGTAAAATCACACCTAAACTTTTGGTTGTTTTGGATACTAGACTTTTCGCCATCATATTCGGATGGTAGCCCATCTCCTCCATAATCTCTCTCACTTTTTCTGAGGTAGCATGGCTGATTCGCGGATGATTAGACAATACACGCGAAACGGTAGAAGGAGATACGCCTGCTCTTTTGGCGACATCTTTGATCGTAACCGACATGTGTACCTCCCTGGTCATGGTTTTTGGGATATTGAGAACCATCACTATCTGTATTATCTATGTTAAAACATATGCTATACGGATGTAAACTGCAAAATATACACACTTCCAAAGAAAATAGGCGATATTTTATGATTTTCAGAGAAATAGATAGGATATAAGCAATTATATCTGCAAAAAGCCAGAATATGGCGTTAAATTGTTTGTGCAAACGTTTTTACAATTTCCATATTTCAGTTATGATGGATTTGCTGGATAAAGCGCTTACTTATAACATCATTTACCTTTAGTGGTGATTATTAGACTTTTATGGCTGAAGAAAAGGGTATCATATGCTAATATGAACAAACGTTTGCGCAGATGATATAGTCAAAGTACATAGGCAACAAACCCTTGATAACAGTACATAATTTTAGCGCTCGCCATCATACTATAGAGCGGAGGAAAAAAAGAATGATGAATCGTAAAAAGTGGGGAATCATGAGTTGTTTATTAATCATGATGTTAATAGTGTCGGCATGTAATAGTGGTGGAGCAGGAACAACAACACCGGGAACAACCACAGATCCTGCAACAGCAGCCGACCAGCAAGAAATGGTACCTGAAGAAGGCGCCAAACTTACCGTATGGGATAGTGGCGATCAGAAAACATTTATCGAAGCAGCCGCTAAAGCTTTTAAAGAAAAATATAATGTAGAAGTAAGCTTTGCTGAAGTTGGACCAGACAAATCGATGGGTCAAATGGTAACAGATGGACCAGCAGGTGTAGGTGGAGATGTATTCGCCGGGGTTCATGATCAGATTGGTCAAGGGGTATCCGCAGGTGTTGTGTTGCCTAATGACTGGTTCGAAGAAGATACCAAATCACGTAATAGTGAAATTGCGATCAAAGCGTTAACGTATGACAATATGTTATATGGATATCCCAAATCGGTAGAAACCACAGCTGTTTTCTACAACAAAGATTTGATCAAAGAAGTACCACAAGATTGGAATGGCGTAATTGATTTTGCAAATACATTTAACGATACAAAAGCGAATAAATTTGCGATCATGTGGGAAGTTGGTAACGGATACTATGTATTCCCATTTATCGGTGGATACGGTTCCTATGTATTCGGCAGTGATGGTACAGATGCAACAGATATCGGTCTGAACAATCCAGCAGCTATTGAAGCAACAACATTTATTCAAGGATTGAACAAAATTCTTCCGCTTAAAACATCAGATATCAATGCAGATATCAAAAAATCATTATTTACGTCTAACAAATTAGCAATGAATATCAGTGGTCCATGGGATACAGGTTCACTCAAAGAATCGGTTAAAAATATCGGTGTAGGTATGTATCCAAATCTGCCAAATGGTAAACCAATGACTCCGTTCTCTGGTGTAAAAGCTTATTTTGTAAACGCTTATACGAAGTATCCGAATGCTTCTAAATTATTTGCAGACTTTATTACTTCCGAAGAATGGCAGACTAAGAACTTTGAAATGAATGGAGCTCTTCCATCCAATACCAAAGTAGCTGAAAGCGAAAAAGTACAAAGTGATCCGATTGCATCTGTATTTTTGAAACAGTTTGAAAATTCAGTACCGATGCCTTCGATCCCAGCAATGGCGCAATTCTGGTCTCCAATGGAAGCAGCAATGTCTTCGATCTGGAACGATAACAAAGATCCAAAAGCAGCATTGGATAATCTAGTTAGTCAAATGAAGAGTAATATCGAGACAGGGCAATAACAATGGGGAACGTATCGATCCATCCTGAGCGAACAACAGGTGTAGGAAGTGGGCTTATAGCAGCGATCTTGTCTGCGCTGATTATGGGACTCGGGCAAATGGTTAATCGTCAGTGGGCGAAAGGAATTATTTTCCTGATTGCTGAACTGGTAAGTGTCTATCTGATTATTACCAGTTTGGCAAATAATATCTGGGGGTTGATTACGCTTGGCGATCAGCCTTCCCGTATGGAGAAAGTCGGCAGATTGTATCAGAACGTACCGGGAGATCATTCCATCTTTATGATGATCTACGGACTGGTCGCACTATTGTATATTGGTTTATTGATATGCTTCTATATTGCGAATATCAAAGACGCTTATCGTATTGGTAAAAAGCGCGAACGTGGCGAACGTGCCAATACATTCCGTCAGACATGGAAAATGATCGGTAATCAAGGGTTTCCTTATTTGTTACTGACTTTACCAGCGATTGGCGTATTAGTGTTTACGATTGTTCCGATTATTTTTATGGTATTAATGGCATTTACCAATTACTCGGCACCCGATCATATTCCAGCTAAAAATCTAGTCGATTGGGTAGGGTTCCGTACGTTTACCAATCTATTAACACTCAAATCCTGGAGTCATACGTTTATCGGTGTACTTACATGGACGATTATCTGGGCAGTGGTTGCGACAGTCACTACATATTTCGGCGGTATTCTAGTCGCATTACTGATTGAGCAAAAAGGGATCAAATTCAAAGGCATGTGGCGTACGCTATTTATTTTGCCGTATGCGATTCCGCAATTTATCTCTCTACTAATTATGCGTAATCTACTGAACTTCCAATTTGGCCCGATCAACCAATACTTGCGTATGATGGGTCTCGGTTCAGTACCGTGGCTGAATGATCCGTTCTGGGCAAAAGTGACCGTGATTCTAGTGAATATGTGGATCGGTATTCCCGTGTCGATGATTCTTGTACTGGGTGTACTGACAGCGATTCCGCGTGATCTATACGAAGCGGCAGAAGTGGATGGAGCGACAGGGTTCCAGAAGTTCCGTAATATTACGATGCCATTCGTATTGTTCCAGACGGCTCCGATCTTAATTATGCAATTTGCAGGCAATATCAATAACTTTAACGTGATTTTCTTGTTAACAAATGGATTACCAGCCAATGGAGATTATGCGTTTGCAGGTAGTACCGATCTATTGGTTACATGGCTCTATAAGTTAACTCTTGAAAATCAGCGTTATAACTTTGCTTCAGCGATCGGCATTATTATCTTTATTATTATTGCGGCATTCTCGCTCTATAACTATCGACGTAGCCGTTCCTTTAAAGAGGAGGATATGATCCAATGAGAAAACAACAACGTGTCAAATTGGTGTTCAGTTACATCTTGCTTGTACTGATCGCTATAGGCTGTATTTATCCAGCACTCTGGATCATTTTATCCTCACTCAAAGAAGGAGATTCGCTCTATAGTGAGACATTGATTCCGCAAAAATTAACATTAGAGCATTATATGGACTTGTTCCGTTCGCAATCGGACAAAGATTTGCCTTACTTAAAATGGTATTGGAATACGCTCAAAATTGCCATTACGAGTATGATTCTAGGAACACTGTTCCAAGTGCTAACCGCATACGCGATGTCACGCTTCCGCTTTAAAGGCAGACAAACGATGATGTCACTTGTACTGATTCTAGGCATGTTCCCGGGATTCATGAGTATGATTGCAGTGTATGTCATTTTACTACAAATGAACTTACTGAACTCTCCATGGGCGCTAGTACTGGTGTATACCTCTGGTGCAGCACTCGGAATGTTTGTGGCTAAAGGCTTTTTCGATACGATTCCAAGAGCGTTGGAAGAATCGGCTTTGCTGGATGGTGCAAGTCATTTTCAAATCTTCAGTCGCATTATTCTACCGTTGTCGATGCCGATCATTACGTATATTGCACTGACCACATTTGCCGGTGCATGGGTCGACTTTATCTTCGCCCGTCTGATCTTGCGTTCGAGGGAGAACTGGACGTTGGCGGTGGGGTTGTATGAACTGGTCAATACGTATTCGAGTACAGAGTTTACGTTATTCGCCGCAGGTTCGGTGTTGGTGGCGTTGCCGATTACGTTGTTGTATATGTTCTTACAGCGGTTCTTAGTACATGGATTGACAGCAGGGGCGACGAAGGGGTAATTGGGAATAAAAGAGACAGGCTTATCTCGTAGTGTTGAGATAAGCCTGTCTTTTTTATTAAAGGGAAAATTATAAGAAATATTGAAATTAAAGAATTAGGGTATGAATATCATCAAATAAAAATAGCATAGACACTTTATAAGATATATTTGTAAAATAGAATTATATCTTACTAAGGAGTATGTCTATGTCCCTGTTTACGGAAGAGTATCCTTCACTAGATTCTTATTGGCGTTCTATTATACTATTTGGTAAGAATTCTGCTACATATAAATTTGCACTTGCCAAAAGTTTATTAGAACTTTCACCACAAACAAATACTTTTATTTCTCTTGAAGAATTAGCTGTACCATTTTGTCAGCATATTTCAACGCATTTAAAAACGAATGATAAGCAGATTACTTCAACGTCTAGCAAGTTTATTGATGCTTGTAGGCAATTAAATGAACAGAAAATGGAACAAGACCACTTAATTCAGTATGCAGTAAAGTATGGTTTTGAGAATGTACTAGATGCTTTTCATAATGTAAATCAAAATCATATTCCTGTGCAATTTTTTGAGACAATTAAAACTGGTAAAAAACCAAAGGGAATCATTATTACAGATAATTTCTACAAATTAAAAGAAACTTCACAAGCAAGTAACTTTATTCTTGAGACAGAAGCTCGTTGGAGGCTAGTTGAAACAGCTTGGGCACTCGGTTTAGCACCATCATTAGTAGAAGTTAAATATGATGAACTTAAAGGTGAATTTTTTGTTGATAGTTCAGATAAACGAAGACGAACTGATATTACATCTGCACGTGCTTCATTAATTGGTTATCAAAAAGCAAAGTGTTTTTACTGTTTTGATGATATCAGTACTGATCCAAATCATGATCTTTTTGCAGATATTGATCATTTTTTTCCTCATTCTTTACAAAATAGTACTCGGACAAATTTAAGTGGAATTTGGAATTTAGTACTGGCTTGTAAAAGATGCAATCGTGGAGAAAATGGTAAGTTTGCAAAAATACCTGAAATTCATTTACTGGAAAGACTGCATAAGCGTAATAGTTTTTTCATTAATAGTCACAATCCATTAAGAGAGACATTAATGAACCAGACAGGAAAATCGGAGAAACAACGAATTACTTTTTTACAACAAATGAATTTATTTGCTATTAATCAATTAGTACAGTATTGGAAACCCCATAATACATTTACACCTGCATTCTAATTTAAGGAGATTAAGAATATGAAAGTATATAACAAACTTATTCGTGATAAAATCCCGGCAATCATAGAAGCATCTGGAAAAAGAGCTAACGTAGAAGTAATGAGCGATAAAGAATACGAGAAAGCTTTAGATGCTAAGCTTTCTGAAGAGTTAAACGAATATAATGAAGATAAAGATATAAACGAGCTTGCAGATTTACTTGAGGTGATTTATGCAATTGTTGAACACAAAGGATTGAGTATAGAAGAATTTGAAAAGATTCGGTTAAATAAAAAAGAAGAACGTGGCGGTTTTAAAGAAAAATTAATACTTTATAATGTTGAAAATAATAAGTAAGAAAGAATAAGAAAGATAGATTCCTCTTTATCACATAGTTGCAAAGTAAATAATTCATAATAGTAGCAAAAAAACACTCTAGTCTATACAATGTTAGAGTGTCTTTTTTTATAAAAATTATGATTTCTTTGAGTAAATTTAAAAATTACGTATTCAAAATAGGTATTTCTGCAAGCAAATTCTTCAAGTTAATCGCATCCCATGGTGTATGTTCAGTTATCCCTAAGCCAACGACTTCTGTTTCTTCAGAGAGTTCTTTCAGCAAATGGAGCAATTGTGGGAATTGCATCGTACCGGAAGGAGAGACAAGATAAGGTTCGTAAGGCTTTGCAAATAACAAAGAACGAAATGCTTGAGGATCAAGTACATCAAGATCAAGATGAACGGCTAAGTGCTTAATATTTCTTTCTTGAATCCATGTTTTGATAGAATCTAAGCTACTTGCTAATTCTGCTGTTCCTGCTGTACGAATACCTAATCGTTCGATCATTTCCGTATCATGTTCGACTACTGTTATACCTTGTGCTTCAAAGGCTTCTGCAATGAACTTGTTCTCTTCTTCTGTAGCCACAGCGAGTCCCGCAATAAAGACATTCTCAGGTTTCAAAGGAACTTTCACATGCTTAGCAAATTCCTGATCACCTTCGCCAAGAAGATTGCCTAGTGGCAGGGTATGCCCGTTATCGTATCCGGTATATCTAACCAGATCACTATGAGCATCGATCCATATCAAGCCTAATTCACCATCATATTTTTCATTTAAATAAGCAAAAGGAGCTTGTTCGACCAAGCAATCTCCTCCAAACATAATAATGCGATCGGGTTGATGTGCCTGAATAAGATGCTCAGCCGCTTCTAATTGTTGTAACAATTGTGTTCGTCCATACATTCCATGCTCATTTTGAAGTGGGATACCCTCATAAGGTCGAACAGGAACATGAATAAGAGGTTGATCATTATTAGGAGCTAGCCATGCCAGTAGCTCAGCACCGAAAGAATAGTTGGGATTATTCCCACCTTGCCATTGTGGCATTAAAAGACGTATCGTTTTGGTAGTCATTATTGATCTCCTTTACTTCAAAGTAAGGCTAGTATAAACTGAACGCAAATATAAAAGTAGTACGCACTATTTGGATAGGTACTACCCGAAAGGATAGTGGTATAGATGAGTATGGCTGAATATCAAGGCAAAATTAAAAACATTCAAGATACTCCGTTCGGCTACACGTTGTCAATTATTGGCGGGAAATGGAAGATGGTCATTCTCTATCTTTTGGCTGAAAATCAAACGGTTCGTTTTAATGAATTAAAAAGACAAATTGGTGCCATTACGTACAAAACGTTAAGTGCTCAACTGAAGGAATTAGAAGCAGACGGTGTAGTAAAGAGAGAAGAATTTCCTCAAATTCCACCCAAAGTAGAATACAGTCTTACTGCGAAAGGCGCATCACTTTTACCGGGATTGGAAGCATTATGCGAGTGGGGAGTTAACAACCAAAATTGAAAAAAGCAAAAAATAAGCTATCACCTCTTAGACAGGCAATAGCTTATTTTCAATTTCTAATCTATTTTTCTAAACCCTAGCCACAACCTGATCCACCAACCCATAAGCTACCGCTTCCTCAGCAGTTAGAAAATAATCCCGATCACAATCTTGCGTAACCTTCTCCAGAGGTTGACCGGTACGATCAGCGATAATTTCATTCAATTTGGCTCGACTGCGAAGCAACCGATCGGCATAGAGAATCACATCTGAAGCCTGACCTTTAGCGCCACCAAGAGGTTGATGAATCATAATTTCACTATTGGGCAACGCCATCCGCTTCCCAAGCGTACCACCTACGAGCAGAATTGCACCAAAGCTTGCCGCCATACCTGTACAGATCGTCGACACATCTGGTTTGATAAATTGCATCGTGTCATAGATAGCAAAGCCAGCCGATACCGAACCACCGGGGCAATTGATATACATTTGAATATCTTTTTGCTCGTCTTCGGCTGCTAGATGAAGCAGTTGAGCTACAATAATGTTTGCCATCTGATCTTCCACTTCGCCAGACACCATAATGATCCGATCTTTCAGTAATCGAGAATAAATATCGTAACTACGTTCACCACGATCTGTTTGTTCCACCACATAAGGGATAGTTGTCATCTGAAGCACTCCTTGTTAAGCAATCATACGCATCTCAGAAGAAGAGGATGAATACAACTGCTTGTGATACGGCAAAAAGGGCTGCATTGTGTTAGAGACTACTGTTGATGTTGAATGCTTAGCACCAGCCAATTGTATATCGATAGCTATAGCTTGAACATCCTGACTGGACGTATTCATGCGCATCACTGTCAACTGCACGATTCTGGAAGCATCACCCGTATGAAGCGCTTGTACATATTGATGTAAGAGCATCAACGTATCCCTATCTTCGGCTAGCGAAATGTATTCGTCTAAGGTGTCAGCTTTTTGAGTCAGAATTGTTCTTGCCCGGTACAGAGCTGCTTTAACAGCACCTTCAGTCGTCTCTAACATCTGCGCCGTATCTGCCGCTGAATAACCAAATAAATCTCGTAACATAAAAATCGCTTGTTGCCATGGAGATAGTTGATTCATTAATTGTTGTATCGCGAGTTCAATATCTTGTGGACAAGGTTCTGCTATATCGTGTACCGTTAGCTGATGTTGCTGAATATAATCGTCCACATAACGTTTTCTACGCATGATATCGATCCATGTGTTACGAGCCGTGCGAATCGTATAGGCTTCTGATTGTGCTATAGATAATCCTTTGCACTGAGCAGATAGAATTTTGAGACAGGTTTCTTGCATAAGGTCTTCAGCATCTGCGATATGATGGGTTAATGACAGACAGTATTTATACAGAGATGGAAGTTGCTCTTTCCAATACGCTGTCGTCTGATCTGTAGAATGTGTTGAACATAAAGTAAGATCTTGCTTGTGTAAAAGTGTCATCTATGGGGCGCCCCCTTTGTGATCAGAAATGCTTTGACTACAACGTTGTATATCTTGTAAACGAATAAGGTGATTCAAAAGATACGCAATATGTATAACGATAATTAAAATATGTACAAGTCTGGCTAAGAGCATACCGCAATCTCTTATTTTTTTAAAGGTTAACTCTAACGATTTATACTAAACCTATGCTAGTATAGTAAAGACGACATCAGATCGTAATGGGCGGCTAACGAGCGAATAGGAGTGAACATAGATGACACCGAGGAAAATACATATTATAGGCGCCCATGCAAGTGGAAAAACCCATCTGGCACGTCGATTATCTCGCAGATTGGGTATTCCTCATTATGCACTGGAAAATTTAGTGTGGAATGGAACAGGGGAGAAGAAGCGCAGAAATATACCTGCCCTGCGAGAACAACTCTTATTAGATATCGTCTCGCAAGACTCATGGATCGTCGAGGGGCAAGATTATGAATGGTTAACGTTTAGCTTTGCTATGGCAGAGCAGATCATTTTTTTGACTCCGTCTCCACTAGTGCGAGATGGACGAATGATTTTGCGTTTTATGCGTCAGAAAATAGGAACAGAAGTCGATCAAGATCGATTCTCATTGGGTACGTTAATGAATATGATTGAATGGAATCATCATTTTGAACGACATACGAAGAAAAATATTATCGAAGCATTAGAGCCTTATAAGCACAAACTCATCATAACCAAGTATGTTCAATAAAGTAGAGTGCATGATTAATAACTATATGGTTATTCGTATTTTTTCAAAACGACAACAGCATTATGACCGCCAAAGCCGAACGAGTTGGATAATCCAATCTGGAGATCGGCTTTTCGTGCACCTTCAGGAACATAATCGAGATCACATTCTGCATCAGCTTGGTGCAAATTAATCGTCGGTGGAATGATCCCATTACGTAGCATTTGAACCAGTGCTATCGCTTCTGCACCGCCAGCCGCACCGAGCATATGCCCTAACATCGACTTATTAGCAGTCACTGGAATCTGATACGCCTGTTCTCCAAATAATTGCTTGATCGCATACGTCTCCGAGCGATCTCCAACGCCTGTACTGGTCGCATGGGCGCTGATCACATCGACTTGCTCTGGCGTGATGCCTGCATTTCGTAATGCCGATTTCATGGCTTGATGAGCTCCGCGACCTTCAGGATGAGTCGCTACCATATGATAAGCATCTGAACTGGCTCCATAGCCGATCACTTCAGCGTAGATAGTCGCTTTTCTAGCGAGTGCATGAGATAAAGATTCCAGTACCACAATCCCAGCCCCTTCTGCCATAACAAATCCATCTCTGGATTGATCAAATGGACGACTGGCTGCGGTTGGATCGTCATTACGTGTGGATAAAGCAGTTGCATTGCCGAAGCTAGCCAGAGCGACTTCATTGATCGCTGCTTCTGCACCACCTGCCAGAATCACATCGGCATCTCCATAAGCAATCATTCGCATCGCTTCGCCAATAGCAGTATTACCGATCGAGCAAGCCGTAACAGGGGAAAGCGTCGGTCCCCATGTGCCAAGCCGAATACTAATCATCGCGGCCGCACTGTTAGCGATCATCATCGGAACCAGTGTAGGACTTACCCGTTCAGGTCCTCGGTCTAATAAAATATGATCTTGATCCAACAACGATTGAATTCCACCTGTACCTGAACCGACATAGACACCGATTCGTTCACGATCACTTTCTTCGATATTTAAGCCCGCATGAGATACAGCTTGTTCAGCCGCAGCGATTGCAAATTGAACAAAGCGATCCATCCGTCTAGCTTCTTTTCGTCCAAATAAAGCATCCCCATCAAAATCACGCACTACACCTGCAATTTTGGCTTTGTGCCGTGACGTATCAAACGCATCAATCATACTAATACCCGATTGACCTTTCACCAAATTATCCCAAAATGTATCTATATCATTCCCTAACGGAGAAACAATCCCCATCCCTGTAATCACAACTCGTTCCATCCTTTTTTATCCTCCTAAGCGTTTGGGTTTGGCAATATAAACGCGACCTCTACACTATTATTCTGGCATGCAAAATATCCTATTACAAGTTACCGTTTATCCTAGTATAATAAGTAACAGGTTACTGCATACTTTTTAAACCTATCAATCCAATAACAAAATCATAGAATACTAATGTATATATACAACGAGCATTAAAATCGCATTCACTCTAAGGAGGGTATACAGTGAATCAACAGCATCGTTTACAAGCCTTATCTTCTTTTCTCAAAGCTCAGCGGGCGAAGATTTTACCTCAACAAGTGGGACTAATCGTTGGTATTAGACGACGCACTCCGGGATTACGACGGGAAGAAGTCGCTCAATTAGCAGGGGTCAGTACAACATGGTATACATGGTTAGAGCAGGGCAGAGATATTCAAGTATCTGCTTCTGTATTGGAAAATATAGCATCAGCCCTTTTGCTAACACCGGATGAACGGAAATACTTATTTTCATTAGCGCTGGATAAAAGTGCATCGATCGTTCCTTTGTCCGAAGAACTTCCTTCTATTACACCTGCCCTATACAAAATCTTACAACAGCTACAATACTGTCCTACGATTATTTCTGATCGACATTGTCATATTGTTGGATGGAATGATGCCGCCAAACATGTGTTTCTCGATTTTGAAAGTATTCCTGAACCGGGGCGCAATATGATTCGTTTGTTATTTTCACGCAAAGAGTTTCGTCGTTTAGCGGTAAATTGGGATGACTTTGTAGGCGGATTTTTGGCGATTTTTCGTGCATATTATGGGCAATATGTCGATGATGAGTGGTATGAGCAATTCATTGCAGAAATGAGCGAATTATATCCTGATTTTTATCATTTATGGGAGCAAAGTAAAGTCAGTTCGGCACCTGAAGTTGTGATCGAATTCCGACATGCCAAAGCCGGTAAAATGCTGTTCGATCTTACCTCATTACAAGTACAAGGCAATACTGATCTACGGTGCAGTATTTATACGCCTTTAGAAGATTCGGCGACAGAAGTGAAGCTTAGAGCTTTAATGGAACGTAGCAAAGAAATAGGATTAGAGCTGTAAACACCTTTTGTAATTTTCCAGTCTCTATACTATAATTTCCATATATCCCATAGACAGATATACGGATAGAAAGAAGTGAAAAGAGGTGCTGTATTGTTAGAATATTATCCTTTAATTTGTTCATCTTTTATCGTTATTTTGTTGATTTCCCGTTCAGTGTATCATCGATTCCAGAAGTATAATCGTGAAAATACAGGCTTATCCTTTCTAAGTGTTCTGGTCTTAATCCTATTTCTATCTATGGATGGACATGCTCCTTGGGAAAAAGATACAGCGTATATATTAATTATTATTAGTTCCTGTCTTTTTGTGCGATTTTTGAATTATTGGGTGGTTCAACGGAAGTGGACGGACTAGCCATAAGGATTCTTTAATAACCTGATGTGACGGTGAATACCGGAGAACACCTTATCCTTATGTGGGCATTGGTGTAGGTATTATAGTGCCGGTCAGTGGATTTATACTATTGATGTTATTGCCTTGATCGAAACATAGATAGCTAGTGGCGCTTGGCACGATGAACGCAACCATGATAATGAGAAATGATGGGTGCAACACAAAATACCTTACTTTAAAGGAAGATGACTTCATGAATTCGATGCCTAAAGCATTTCAAGGCGATTATATTCCATCTTTACTGGATAAGCATCAGATATCTGTATTAGCACCATATTTACAGGCTACTCAGCGTTCTGTACTTCAATTAGAACGTGGACAGCATGGAAGTCAGCAAGTGGGAGTATCACGTATTGGAGGTTATCCTGATCTACCTGCGTATATCCAGTGGCCTTGCACCAAAGGTGGACAATATATGACTTCACTGGCTCAATTGAATTTGTCACAGATCGTTAGCGAAGTGGGTGAAGATCGGTTGCCTGATTATTTTCCGCGTCAGGGAATGCTTTATTTTTTTGTGGGATTAGATGAACCTTCTTACCAGATTGAGCATCAGATTCTGTATATGTCGGAGCAAGATATGGGATCACTATACTATCGTGAACCAGCAGGGATGACAATATTGGAAGAAGATGAAGAACAGCCGTTTCAAGCGTATGAAGTTCATGCTCAAGGCGAAATAGAATTTCCGAATTACGGATATTTAGAATATGATGCCTTAGCAGATCATGGTGTGTCTGAGGAACAGTATCTGGAGTGGATCGAAGGGTTGAATAATGAACCCGATGATGCAATTGGAAAAATGTTTGGTTATCCTGTATCACAACATGGAGATGATGAGATTGAAGCCATCACTTCGATACTGACAGGCAAGCATACATATGAAATACAGAAGCGCCGGGCATGGCTGGTTGATGTTTTGGAAGGTGATGAACAGAAAGCAGACCAAGAGATTGAAGATATGCTGATGTTATTGGAGATCGAAAGCGATGATGATATCGGTTATATGTGGTGGGATGCCGGAGTCATTCATTTCTTTATCCGCAAAGAAGATTTGCTTCAGTTGAACTTTGAACGAACGTATTGTTCTGTCTATTCCAGCTAAAGAAGCTGTTGACGCTACTTTATATTATATCAGAGGTATTCAAATAGACTATCCCGTTCCTGAGTGTTTCTGAGGAAAAGGATAGTCTATTGAGGTTGAATCGTTATTTAATCGAATTGATTATGGGTTTGCTTTTTGTTGATCGGGTAGGGTGACTGCACTGTTATCGCTTGAAAAACATGCAATTTTCCATTTTCCACTTGTCTCATTCGTGGGCCTTTGAAGCCACGTTTGACCAGTTGCTTACGCATATACAGCATTAATGCCCAATGACTCACGACAAGGATATGTTCTTCCTCTGAAGATAAAATCACATCTAGTGCACGATTAATACGTGCTTCGACTTCTCGGATCATTTTACGATATCTACGGCTTAGTAAAGGAGCCATTTTGAAAAGAACGCCCCATCCGATAAACGGAATACGTATATTCGTATTGAAGCTTGGAGGTGTGAGTTCACGCAACTCAGGCATTACTGTAATTTCGCCATCATAAATCGAACGTGCCGTTTTGATCGCACGCGGGAGATCGCTGGCAAAGCATTTTCCCCAATTGAATCCACGCAAGTCTGTTGTACCATCATGGATATCCGCAATATCATATTCTTCAAGCCAAGCAATCAGTTCACTGACTGTGACAAACTGGCGAAGAGGAAATTCTTTATTTACTTTAAAATGGCGGACAAGTCCGATTGTCTTCGTCATGAGTCGTGTATAATTCCTCCAGAATAGTATGGTCTTTCTGTACCTGAACAAAAAATAAGTAGATAATTTTAGTTTAACATAGTCACGCAAGGACAGGGACGATATTCATTATTTATTTTAAAATAAAAGTACTACCTTGCCAAATGACGTTTTGAAACCTGACACGTAATCGTGTATATTTAGTCATAAGCTTATAAATGAAGATTATGTTTGGTGATGAAAGGAAGAATACAATGAGTCAATGGGAATACCGTACAGTCAAATTACACACCGGAGGTTTCCTCGGTGGCAAAGTAGATGATGTCGAATTACAAGAGCAATTGAATGCCTATGGTTTTGATGGATGGGAGCTTGTATCGACATTTGATACCAGTCTGTCACAAGGTGGTTCACGAGAAATTATTTTGATTTTCAAAAGAAGTGCATTGCTTGATTAAGCCTGTAATTACATCTGTATTATGTACGTACAGATGTATACCTTTTTTGGAAATGTTAATCGTTACCTTTAATATCGGTTAATACATATTATATTTGAGGTGAACCATGCTGCGAAATTAGGTATGCAGCATCAGCAACGGTATACTTTAATGAATGACGATGATGATAAGCACAAGGAAAGCCTCATCGAATAGGAGGAAACAACAATGATCGGAACATGGCTTGAAGAAATTAAATCCATATTACGACCAGAATTGAATAGTCTCGAAGAAGCGCTCAAAGCTTCTGCTGGAGATGAAGAAATAGAGCAAGCTGAAGCTACAATTGGTGTCTCTTTCCCTGATGATCTGAAAGAACTGTATCACATACACAATGGCGAGTCTCGGAGTGGACCGGGGTTCTTTTTTGGCTTGCAATTTTTGAGTCTGGAAGAGATGGTTAGCGAATGGAAAATATGGTCAGAGCTTGAACCGGAGTACCAGATGATGGGAGATCATTATTCGATTCCATCAGGTTGGATCAAAGAGCAATATATCAATCGTCACTGGATTCCTTTTTGTCATGATGGAGGGGGGAATCATCTAGGGATTGATTTGTCTCCTGCTGAACATGGAGTCGTTGGACAGGTAATTAATTTCGGACGTGATGAAGAAATGAAATATGTGATTGCGCGTAGTCTCGGTGAATTTATTCATTTTATGCGTGATACGGTTCGTCACGGAAATTATACGATTGAAGAAGATGATGGATTCAAATATTGGATGTATGGCCGTAATGAACAATCACGTATGTTGAAAGATGCTCAGGCCTATGCGCTTGCTGATCTACCCAAAGCCCATACACTAGCTAATGAATCAGAAATACCGTTAAAAGAATGGTTTGAGCAGTTGGATGATAGCTGGCGAGACCGAATTATCAACAAATCCAATACCGTGGAAGAGTTTGCTCGTGCTCATCAAATCTTTTTGATTCGTGAACAACTAACGGATATCACACCACTCGAACGTTGTCATGAAGTGCGTGAATTGATTCTAAGTGTCAATGATATTCAAGATATCCGTCCGCTTGCGAATTGCCGTGAACTCAAAAAGTTATATCTTGTCCGTAATCCGATTCGGGATCTGACTCCATTACGAGGATTACCTTATTTGCAAATTGTGAATCTCGAAGGAACATTGATTGAAGACTTGGACCCTTTAGCCACATTACCGCATCTATGTAATCTAGATTGTACAGATACGCGTATTCAAGATTATACGCCTTTAGCCCAGATGAAGCAGTTGACTACCCTTGCTCTTTCATCACCGTCACGTCAAGCGGTTCAAGCGTTATCTTCGATCACAGGACTGCGGGAATTGAAAGTATGCTCTCCTGGAGAATGGACAGCGGAGGACTGGCAACATATTAGTGAGTCGTTGTCTTTGCGCAAGCTTCATATCGAAGATGCTTATTTTGCTGATATGAGTTGTCTACAAGCTTGTGACCAATTGGAAATGCTGACCATTCATGATACACGTATCTCTGATATCTCAGCGATTGCCGATTTGCCTAATCTGAAGCAATTGGAACTGAACAGTGGATGCCAGATTAGCAATATTGAGACGGTTTCCAAATCGGTTTCACTTGAACAATTCAGCGGATCGTTTGCTCAATTTCAGTTGTTAAAAGATACATTCGCTCAATATGTGAAATTCCACAAAATTGT
The DNA here is from genome assembly GCF_001721045.1 of Paenibacillus nuruki. Taxonomy (GTDB): domain Bacteria; phylum Bacillota; class Bacilli; order Paenibacillales; family Paenibacillaceae; genus Saccharibacillus; species Saccharibacillus nuruki. The sequence continues at coordinate 18,635 of NZ_MDER01000046.1, forward strand.
AGGCGAAATGACAGATGAAGAAGAAGAAATCTGGCATAGTCATATACGTTAATACGCTATATTTTGAATATAATATAAATCACAAAAAACTCTGTATCGCTAAAAAGATACAGAGTTTTTTTATTTTTTACCTAAAATGATAAAAATGTAGTTGACTATCAAATTTTATTTTAGGTATAATTTACTAATAAATAACATATATTTGAAAAAGGAGTGATATTTTGAAAACGAAATTAGTAGGTATAACAGCAGTACTTGTGACATTAGGCTTAGGTTGGGGAGGAATAACCACCCATGCACAGACTCCAGCAATACATAAAGATTTGGGGGTAACTACACCTCTAGTCCAAAATGTTGCGCCAAACAATGGATTGAACAACTCTAAAGATTTCTTGGTTATCCCAAAAAGTGAATTATCACAATCCATCACGTTGCCGTCGTCTGCTCGTTCATTCAGTGCAGTAGCTGACGATACGTATGGAACGAATACCACACCGGATCAAGCTTTGTTTATTCAGACAGGACAAGCCTATCAAGGGTACATTGCTGCTGAAGGAGAAAGTCGCTGGTTTTATACTCAAGTCACTAATCCAGCGAAACTGACTTCTTTTTTAAGTGTAGTCAATTCGGCTACGGTTGATTATGATCTTTCACTGTATTATTTGAATGAAGAGACATCTGAGATCGAGCAGGTCGCTTTTTCTACCAAAGGTCCAACACAATATGAACAGCTTAGTCATATTGCTAAAGCAGGATATTATTTTATTAGAGTAAGTTCTTATCAAGGAGCAGATACCACTAATCCATTTACTGTATTTGCTGTCACTTCAGATAGTTATGATGCAAGCGAGCCTGATGATAATCCGTGGTTAGCCAAAGATAAAGGATCAGCACCTTTTGTCAGCACACAGAATATTGATAATCGTTTTGATGAAGATTGGACAAAAGTCACTTTGACAGCTCAATCCAAAATGAACCTTCGTCTAGACAACACATCTGCTTATGGAACGTATCAATTACAGTTATTTAATGCGAATCTGGTGAGTCAAGGAACACTGGCACAGAATACCAACGGTCAAGTGACACTACCTGCGGGAACGTATTATATTCAAGTCTTAGCACCTTCTACATTTGATCTAACGACTCCATACAAATTATCTGTTAATTATCAGACAGCAGATGTATCCAGAGTTGCGATTAGTAATATTACAACAGATGGTGGTGTCTATGGATTTATTAATTATGGACAAGGTAATAAGTGGCGTGTCAAAAACAATATCGTGATCTCAGGTCGTGCTTTTGATGCTACAGGCAATCCGGTAGCGAACGCTATTGTAACGACTAATATCACTACAATTCTCAATGGCAAAGTGATTCCCGGAACAGCTACGACAGATGCTTCAGGTAACTTTACAATGCCGGTCAATATTGATAATCCAGGAGTAGGACAATATACTTTCCAATCATCCAAATACAGACATTATTATGATATTGTCAGAATCCAATTTTTCAGCAACGGTAAGCCATTAAATTCAGACATTAGCACACTGTATCATTTCGCTTATGAAATCTACACAGGTTGACCATAATTTAAAAAATGATAGCATCTTGCGTAAAAAATGACATAACCGTTTTCAGAATCTTTTGCAAATGAATGATAAATGCGATGTAACAACAGTGAAAAAGTAGAGAAACGATGAAAAAGAGAGAAAATAGGAGCCTGCGATAGATAACTTTTCAATAGTTATCTGAAAATGAAAGCTGTGATGATTCACAGCTTTTTTTGCGTCTTTTCTCAGCTTTACAGTTGACAAGGACAGGCGTATTATTCATTGCAGGCAGTTGATGAATACGATTCAGCAACTGATATAAATGAAGTTTCCAATGTTTTTGATCGCTGAGTTTTCGGTGCTAACCGAAAAACGGGGGAACCAAATTGCGATTTCACAAAACGGTGTGAGAGCCGGAATGTGAATCGTTGGGGTGAATCTGCATACTGACTAACCATGGTACAGTCAGACAATGCAGTAGGGCGACTCTCACCGCCCGAATCCGACAGCTAACCTCGTAAGCGTGGATAGGAGAGAAGTGTGAAGCTTGTGCCGATCTGACACAGTGTAATACGACTCTGTGTTTTTTGATATGTTAACAATGTCACAACGCTTAATTTTCATATGCATATGAAAAGCGGGGGAACCAATCGTTGATGAAGAGGACTGATAGGAAATGATCAGGATCTACACAACATGGGGTGAATTCCGGTATCTACCGGAACGGGCAATCTTCCAGCCCGAATCCGACAGCTAACTCCGTAAGCGTATAAGGGAGAACTCCTAACCAGCAACTCGGCAGGTACACAATAAGTGTGCGTGTTTGTAGAAGTCTGGGGAAAAGTTCTGCTTTTCTCCAGGCTTCTTTTTTTGTGCCTTTTTTAGCAAATTATAGTAACCAAAATGAATGCAGGGAGTTCTTCACATATGATGGATATATTAATGATTGGATTGGTTTTGTTGATTACTATAGGGTTGAGCGGGTTGCTGCAATGGGCATCTGTAGCTATCGGAGAAAGAAGGAATGAGCGATGACTTGGCTGCTGTGGATTATTATTGGTGGATTAACCATTTATCTATGTTACGCATTAATTTATCCAGAAAAATTCTAATGGGTCAGGGGAGAACATCGTGAGTATCTTTTCATATATCGGAATTGCAGTCACTTTTATTATCGCTTTAATCATCGCTCGTCCAACCGGACATTATATTGCACATGCTTTTGACAATACACCCAATCGATTAGATCGTTGGTTTCATCCTATTGAAAAATGGATTTACAAGTTCGGTGGAATCAAAGGTGAAAATCAGACATGGAAGCAATATGCAGGAGCCGTATTGATCAGTAATACAGTCATCTTGCTTATCGCTTATGCGATCTTCCGTCTTCAACATGTATTACCTTTGAACCCAGCAGGCATTACGAATATGAGCCCTGATCTAGCGTTCAATACAGCGATTAGCTTTATGACGAATACCAATTTACAGCATTATAGTGGTGAAAGTGGTTTATCTTTATTTTCACAGATGACAGCGATTATCTTTATGATGTTTGTATCACCGGCAACAGGGATTGCGGTTGCGATTGCATTTATTAGAGGAATAACCGGTAAGCCACTAGGTAATTTCTTTACGGATCTAGTACGGGCAATTACACGCATTTTGTTACCTCTTACTTTTATTATGGCGCTTGTGTTTGTTGGATTAGGTATGCCGCAGACGTTGCATACTGTAGTGACAGCTCAGACGTTACAAGGAACAGAGCAACAGATTGGTGTAGGTCCAATTGGATCATTTCTAGCGATCAAAGAATTAGGGAATAACGGTGGTGGTTACTTTGGAGCCAACTCTGCACATCCTTTTGAAAATCCAGGTGGATTCAGTAATATGTTGCAAATGCTGATGATGTTACTGGTTCCAATGTCATTGCCATTTACGTACGGTAAAATGGTCGGCAACTCGAAGCAAGGCCGAGTATTATTCGTTTCGATGGTTATGATGTTTGTCGTGATGCTTAGTGTATCTCTAGCAAGTGAATATCAAGGAAATCCATTGATTAATCAATTAGGTATCCAGCACAATGCAGGATCGATGGAAGGTAAAGAAGTACGATTAGGCGAAGCTCAATCTTCGTTCTACTCTGTAGTTACTACCGCTTCAGAGACTGGTGCTGTCAATAACATGCATGATACGTTAACACCACTCGGTGGATTGATTGCACTAGGAAATATGATGCTAAATACAGTATTTGGCGGTTCAGGTGTAGGACTGTTGAATATTCTAATGTATGCCATTATTGCGGTGTTCTTATCCGGTCTTATGGTTGGACGCACACCTGAATTTCTCGGTCGCAAAATTGAAGGCAAAGAAATGAAATTGATTGCCGTCACATTACTTATTCAGCCTCTACTGGTCTTAGCGCCTACAGCGATTGCTTTAATGACGCAGGCAGATACGATTTCGAATCCGGGTTATCATGGACTGACTCAAGCGCTCTATGAATTTACATCATCAGCAGCCAATAACGGTTCAGGATTTGAAGGGTTGGGCGATAACACACCATTCTGGAATATCATGACAGGTGTTGTAATGTTTATCAGCCGTTACTTCTCAATGGTAACATTATTAGCTGTTGCAGGCTCGTTAATGGCGAAAAAACCTGTTCCAGAAACAAGCGGAACGTTACGAACAGATCAAGCGTTATTCGGCGGTATGTTTATTATTTCTGTTATTTTAGTCGGTGCGCTTACGTTTTTCCCGGTAGTTGTACTTGGACCTATTGCAGAAATGCTCACATTGTAACAGCAACATCTTATCTTTTTCTATCAATATATAGTGCGTGTATACTACCAAACGCTAAGTGGAGGAACAATGTAATGAAAAGTAAATCATCAATGATGAGCCGGGACTTGATCTCCAAAGCTTTACAGCAGTCCGTGATCAAATTAAATCCTAAACTGATGGCACGTAATCCAGTAATGTTTGTAGTAGAAGTAGGCTTGATTATTAGTTTATTGTTAATTTTTGTCCCTAATGCTTTTGGCGAATCGGTTTCAACAGGATTTAATATTGCTGTCGCTATTATTCTTTTGTTCACGATACTATTTGCGAACTTTGCAGAAGCGTTAGCCGAAGGACGAGGTAAAGCTCAAGCCGATTCCATGAAAAATACGCAAAAAGAAATTATTGCGAATCGGATCGAAGGCGAGCAGATTGTCGCTGTATCTTCCACTCAACTACGTAAAGGCGATATCGTCAAAGTGGTACAGGGCGAAATGATTCCTGGTGATGGCGAAGTCATTAAAGGACTGGCATCTGTGGACGAATCAGCGATTACAGGCGAATCAGCTCCCGTGATCAAAGAAGCAGGTGGAGACTTTAGTTCTGTCACTGGTGGTACGATGGTGATTAGTGATGAGATCATTATTCGTATTACAAGCGATCCAGGTGAATCGTTTATGGATCGGATGATTAGTCTGGTCGAAGGTGCTGAACGTCAGAAGACACCTAATGAAATTGCGCTAAACACAGTGTTGATAAGCTTAACAATTATCTTTTTAATGGTTGTTGTTACATTGCCTTTTATGGCGAGCTACTTAAATATTGTTCTATCTGTACCTGTACTTATTGCGTTGTTAGTCTGCTTAATACCAACAACGATCGGTGGATTGTTATCTGCTATCGGGATTGCTGGGATGGATCGGGTCACACGCTTTAATGTATTAGCAATGTCAGGGAAAGCAGTAGAAGCTTCTGGTGATATCAATACGATTATTTTAGATAAAACAGGTACGATTACGTATGGTAATCGGATGGCTAGCGAATTTGTACCCACAGAAGGACATTCACCACAAGAAGTCGGCGAATGGGCAGCCGTAAGTTCTGCTTTTGACGAGACACCAGAAGGTCGTTCTGTTCTAGAATTGATGAAAAAGCAAAATTGGGAATATCCGCAATCGTTAAGCGAAGGCGCAGAGATTATCGAGTTCCGTGCAGAGACACGAATGAGCGGTCTGGATCTTACCGATGGTCGCAAAGTACGTAAAGGTGCGGTCGATGCAATCAGAAAATGGGTTGTGTCTCAGGGAGGAACTATTCCGGATAATTTACAAGCCAATAATGATGCTATTGCTTCTGCTGGAGGAACACCTCTTGCAGTGGCTGTAGATCAAGAAATTTATGGATTGATTTATCTTAAAGATACAGTCAAAGCAGGTATGAAAGAACGTTTTGAACAAATGCGTAGTATGGGTATCAAAACGATTATGTGTACAGGGGATAATCCACTAACCGCAGCAACGATTGCAAGGGAAGCAGGAGTGGATGATTATATCGCTGAAAGTACGCCGGAAGACAAAATAGCCGTTATTCGCCGTGAACAAGCAGAAGGTAAATTAGTTGCAATGACAGGTGATGGTACCAATGATGCACCTGCACTTGCACAAGCCGATGTAGGGATTGCGATGAATAGTGGTACAGTTGCTGCCAAAGAAGCAGCCAATATGATCGATCTGGATTCCGATCCTTCCAAAATTATCGAAGTGGTCGCTATTGGTAAACAGCTATTAATGACTCGTGGTAGCTTAACCACATTCAGTATTGCGAATGATATTGCTAAATATTTTGCAATTATTCCAGCGATGTTTATGGTGGCTATTCCGCAAATGCAAGTGCTGAATATTATGAACCTACATTCACCAATGTCTGCTATTTTATCAGCGCTAATCTTTAATGCCATCATTATTCCGATTCTGATTCCACTAGCGATGAAAGGTGTCGCTTATAAGCCAATGAGTTCTACTAAATTATTGCGTCGTAATCTATTTATCTATGGATTTGGGGGAGTAGTCGTTCCTTTTGTTGGTATCAAATGTATTGATTTGATTATGCAGACTTTTTTATAAGAAATAAGTTCAACGAACGATACAGATACTTTGAAATGACTACTAAGAAATGAAGGGAAAGAATAGGTATGAAAACGGTATGGGTGACTTTACGAACAAGTATCATTTTATTTCTGATCTGTTGTGTGTTCTATCAACTAGCAGTTACAGGGGTTGCGCAAGCATTGATGTCCAAGCAGGCGGATGGAAGTCTTATTTATAATAGTAACAATCAGGTTGTTGGTTCCGAACTGATCGGACAATCATTTACAGAACCTCAATATTTTCAAGGACGGATATCCAGTATTGATTACAATGCGAATGGATCAGGATCACCAAACTTTGCACCATCTAATCCAGAATTGCTCAAACGCCTGCAAGAATCTGTAGGTACATGGCAAAAGCAAAATCCAGATGTTCCCGTATCTTCTTTACCGGTAGATTTGATCACCAATTCAGGTTCAGGATTGGATCCTGATATTAGCCCTGAATCCGCTAAAGCTCAGATTCCAAGAATTAGTTCATTAACAGGAGTCTCAGCAGATCAGTTACAAGCTTTAGTTCAGCAAAATACATCATCCCGACAATTAGGTATATTCGGTGAACCAGCCGTTAATGTATTGAAACTGAATCTAGCTTTGCAAAAAGAGCTGTCTGCATCATGAATACTTTTCGCCGCAAAACACCTGAAGAATTGTTACAAATGATCACCAAATTAAAACAGGGACGTTTGAAAGTATATATCGGAGCCGTAAGTGGCTCCGGTAAAACGTACCATATGCTTCGGGATGGTCAGATGCTCCGTCAAGAAGGAATAGATGTTGTTATTTGTGCCGTATCTACCTTACAACGTCCGGAAACGATGCAACAATTAGGCGATCTAGAACGCATTCCAAGTATCCATTGGGTGAAAGAAGACAAGCAAGGGCAACAGTGGGAACAAAAAGATTTGAATCTAGAACAGATTATTATGCGCAATCCAGAGGTCGTTTTAGTCGATCATCTGGCTCATATGAATCGACCTGAAGCGAAGCATCGGACACGTTGGGAAGATATTCGTTATCTATTGGAACATGGAATCAGTGTGATGGTAACAGTTAATGTATATGAACTGGAAGGTTCGGCTCAATTGGCTCAGCAGTATATCGGCCGAGAAGTGGAATGTACGGTTCCTGCGGATACATTACACCAAGCCGATGAAGTTCGATTAATTGATGTCACGCCAGAAGTGGTGTTGCAACGTTATTCTGCTGGTCTGTTAGATAATAGTAGTGACCGTGCTTTTTTTGAACGTGGGAATCTGGCTGTGTTACGTGAATTAGCACTGCGTACTGTGGCAGAGGGAGTAGGCGGTACACTGGAGAAGCATCGTGCCGAACAAGGGCTAACCGGACCTACAGGAACAGCAGAACGTATTATGGTGTCTGTGCAGTACCACTGGAATGGTTCTATTTATATCCGGCGTGGACAACAGATTGCCCGGCGGTTAAGTGGAGATTTGTTAGTTGTTTCTTTTCAAAATAAAGCACGTAAGCTCAATCGTGAAGAAGAAACATTCAAGCGTTCGATCCGTGAGTTATCGACTCAAGTGGGTGGCGTATTTGAAGAAGTGGCAATGATCTCTAAGCGCAGATTACCAAGACAAGTAGTACGTTATGCCAAAGAACACCAAGTAACACGAATTGTATTAGGACATTCACGCCAAAATCGCTGGCAAGAATGGATCAATCGTTCTGTGATTAATGGTGTATTGTTAATGACTCGTGATATTGATATTTTTTTGATGGCAGATCGTGCAGAGCAAGAAGGAGAACGCATTTTACCTGCCAAAACGGCTAAAGTGAATGTTCCTAAAAAAGAAGATGTCTATCGTCGTTTACCTTCAGAAGAAATTGCTCGTCAAATTGATCATATTCGGCGCGGTACATTCAAAGTATATGTAGGAGCCGCACCCGGAGTCGGCAAAACATATACAATGCTACGTGAAGGCAACGAACTGCATCGCCAAGGTATAGATGTCGTGATTGGTTTATTAGAAACTCATGGACGACAAGAAACAGCAGATCAAGCGGCTTCATTGACATTATTACCAAAGCAAGTGATCAAGTATGGTGATCATCATTTAGAAGAATTAGATGTACAAAAGATTATTGAACGTAACCCAGAAGTCGTTTTGGTCGATGAATTAGCTCATACCAATGTACCGGGTAGCCGTAATAGTAAGCGATATGAAGATATCACAGAGTTATTAGCAGCAGGCATTTCAGTGATATCTACAGTCAATATTCAGCATTTGGAAAGCTTAAATGATGCTGTTGAACAAATTACAGGAGTTCGTGTACGAGAAACAGTACCGGATTCCATTTTGCATTTGGCAGATGAGGTAGAATTGATTGATGTTACGCCACAGACGTTACGTCAACGATTACAAGAAGGCAAAATTTATGCTGCGTCCAAAGTCGAACAGGCACTCAGTAACTTTTTCAAAATGGGTAATCTGATTGCTTTACGTGAATTAGCATTACGTGAAGTCGCTGATGATGTCGATGAGCGTTTAGAATCGTGGGAGCGTAAAGATTCATTGCGTGGCCCTTGGCAACGAGAAGAAATTATTTTTGTAGGTGTTAAATTAGATCATGAAGCAGAGCGTCTGATTCGGCGCGGATTCCGCATTGCGTATCGACTCAAAGCCAAATTAATCGTTTCGTATATTCATCTGGGTAGCGAGTTCTCACTGGCAGGTGTAATAGCGGACAAAGCAGATAAGTTGCATCATTTAACAGTACGTCTAGGCGGAGAATTTGAGATTCGCTATCAACCACTACGTCAACGTTTAGCCCAGTCTATTGTAGAAGAAGCTCAATCGTACCATGCAACTCAGATGATTCTTGGACAGACAAGTACCCCACCTTGGAAAAGATGGGGCAGAGATTCATTATTGAAAAAAGTATTACGTTATGCACGCAATATGGATATTCTGGTGGTAGCAGATCGAGAAACTTAATTGTAGATAGATACAGATAATAATCTATTCACCTTTATAATCCAGAGGATACTTATTCAATCTCAATATCACCAGAAGACGTATTGGCTTTGATCATATAAGGACTATTTGTACCATTAGGTGGAACTTCCACATCGCCTGAGTTCGTATGGGCTTCATATGAACCTTCAAATTGATGATTAGTGTGGATTTCAATATCGCCGGATTGAGCAGAAGCTTCTAGATTACGTGCTCCTTTTTGAAGAGTGATTAAGATATCACCAGATTGCGATTCGATATGACCTTCTCCGCCTAATTGCTGAATTTCGGTTTCACCGGAACTTGCGTTTGTATGAACATCTCCATCTAAGCGTTGCGCATAAATATCGCCTGAACCTGAAGCTAGATCGAGCGTAGAACCTTGCCAGTGTTCTAAGCGAATATCACCTGAAGAAGTAGCTAATTGCGTTTTGCCTTTCAAATCATAAGCTTTTACATCGCCCGAACTGGTTTGGAGTTGTATGTTGGTAGCTGTTACATTTTTGAGTGTTGTATGAGCAGATGATACATCCATATTAAATTGTTGCAATTGAGCTGGATCTGTTAAAGCAACTGTTATATGTTGAATAGCAGGTGTCACATCCCAATGGAATAAATTAAATCCATTACTTGTTTCTTTTAACGACAGTTGTAGGGTATCGTTTTGAATCGTTGTCTGTTGTAGTTGCTTGGAGATACCTTGATCTAGCTTACCTTCAAATTGAACAGTATCTTTACCATCTGTACTTGGCACAAAATCCACCTGTACATCATAAGCGGAATAGATACTTAATGCTTTCAATTGCCCACCAGATAATTCCCATATTTGTTTGTGTACAAGAGAACCGGGTTTGCCACCTAATCCTAAATTATTAGAAGCCAGACCAATAATACCGGCAACAACACAGATAAGTCCAATAACGACACGTTTTTTGATGACTGTTTTCATAATAGTTCCTCCAGATTCATTGTACTTATCTTCTTCAGTCTGTATGTATTTTCCATATTTATATTTAGTCATACAAATAGTACAGTACTTATGATAACACAGTCAAAGATTTCATTTCTCAAAGATAGATATTAAAAAAATATAGAAAAAACTCCCTATCCGTAGAAGGAAGGGAGTTGAAATGTAACTGAGATGATTTACGTTCTCAAATGATTGATTTTAGAATGAATTACGAACACCAACATTATTGAACATCGCGTCAGTCCATTGACCTTTAACTGCATAGTTTACAGATGTAATCGTTGGAGCATTGGTACGCATACCGTTGTAGATATTTTGTACATCAGCTGTATTTAATTCAATATTTAATGAAGGGATGATGGTTACCGCTGGTTTTTCTTCAGTAGTTGTTTTAGCATTTGGCACTGTTGTTGCTAATTTAGCTTCTGTTGCTTTAAGGATACCATTGTTACTGTATACCCAATCCGCAGAATAACCTAAAGTTTGAAAATCAGCGATAGGAAGAATAAAGTCTACACTATCTTTAAATAATGAAATATCTTGGCTTGTACCTGTTAAAGTAGGAGATACCGTGAATACACCAAGTGCTAGATCAGGTTTGATTGTTGCGATATCTTCATTCACTGTTTTTACATAAGCTGCTAATTGCTCTGCTTTCCAAGTGTTCCAAGTGTTTAATTTGTTACTGTTGCTTTTCGTAAAATCAATCGTGTCTGGATCGAATCCATTAGCAGATTGGAATGCATTACGAGTAGAAGTATTCATATCTACACGATCGGTATCAAAATCAAGACCGCTTAATACAACGCCATCTACATTATAATTAGTTACGACTTCTTTAATAATAGAACGTTCGTACGTTTGTACATCAGGTTCAAAAGGATTTACATAGTAGGTACTTCCGTTCATACCTGTGTAAGCTGAAACTCTTCCTTTATCATTGATTGTACGCATTTGCCAAGATGAGTTTTTATCAATAGCCGCTTTATCTTGGAATTGTGGAACAACAGCGTTCACTTTGATTCCATATTGATGAGCTTCATCAATCACATCAGCCAATGCATCGAATTCTGTGAATCCAGTAGCTTCTTTCACCAATTCACTGTTATAGAAAACATAACCAGATGATCCATTCACATCGCTGTCTTGTTTGACGGTCATATTAATAACAGACACATGGTTACGAACCGCTTGTTTGATAAACGTATCCACTGTTGCTGCATTAGTAAAGTTAGCTTCTGTTTGAACTGTAATTTCACTTGTAAAAGGAGTTACCGTAGCAACAGCTTCTTCAGCACTAGCTGTTGATGTTTGCCAAGGCATAATCGTAAGAGCCAATAAAGCAGCAGATAAAGAATAAGTAAGTTTTTTCATAATAGTTAGATCCTCTCCGAAATACATGTGTATTTTTGCTGAAAGTAAGTTATTGTCAGTTATAAATAATGAATAGCTTCTCAATTCAATTATTTTCCTATACGCTCTTATCTTTCGTAACTATACCATTATAATATGAATAACCAATGAACGACACCATGAGAAGTCTATGTCAATTGTCGCATTTAGACGAAAAACAGACATAATAGAGAAAAAGGTTCACAGTTTTCCATGAGAATAATGATTTTTAGCCAAAATTGAATCAATTTGATTAGGTATACTATATAATACGTAACCTAAAGGTAAAAAGTTTCACATTTTAATGATATTTTCAAAAAAATTAAAAATCCACGCAAAAAAACCTTTATAAGTTCACTGAAGTCTACAAGCGCTTCAGTTCTTATAAAGGCTTTTTGATAGGAAGACTATAATCTAGAGATTATTCTTGAATCTCCATAAGCTCTAAATGAACATTGACGGTATCTTCCTCTGTAGTCAGCTTCGGTACAGAAGTTGAATAGTTGTGAATCGTTCCTTTGAAATGAAGATCGTGAGAAGGCACTTTAACATCAAATGTCTGCCCGTATAAATGAGAAGTCACATCATGATACTCTTGATTGCCAGTAATGACAAAATCAAAAGTAAGAAGATGACGACTCTTTTCTTGAATCGAATGGCTGACCTGTTCATGTTGGAACTGTAAAGCGTTCAATTGCAAAGTGTCTAAATAGACAGGAATCGCTTCTGTGGAACGAATAGACATGGTGTACCAATTCCTTTCTAGTGGTTAAATCTTAAGATCTAATAGGATATTCTCCACTATAACAAATAATAAAGCTTAAAGCTAAATAAGGTTGCATATTATTATGGGGTTGACCGCCACCTGTATTTTGTACCATGAGTAGATCCATAGGAACTGTAGAATTAGGTACAGCATATAGATTGATTTGTGATTGAGAAGGTCCTACTTTTGGAGATTGTGACCAAAGGGCATTATTTGGAGAAGTAGTATTGCCCGGAATAGCTTTGGCTTGTGGAATATGATTATGAAGAGGCATTTCTACTGCTGATAATGTCACTGTTTCTGTACCTGCTGTGCTTCCAATAGGACGAGGAGTCAAGGATGGGTTAGCACCTGTACCTTGATGCATAGGAACATTACCTTGCAAATTAGGTAATTTAAATGTATTTGGGCTTGTTCCTGCACCATAAATAGTTCCGATAACACTATAAAGTTGATTATAATTCGCTCCATTTAATTCTTGTCCTTGGCAAAAAAACCAGTCTTGGGGTGCAAAATTTCCAGCAAACATTCGAATTTCGCCTACAAATGGATCAGCCATAAGAGATACCTCCATTAATAATATGATGATTGCTTGTATTACACCTATAGATGTGAAACGTTCTATATCTATTAAGGACGAGGTGGATAAAGTCCGGTAGTGGCAATACAGATGGTCAGTGCCAAATAAGGTTGCATATTGTTATGACCTGTCCCTGTCCCAGCATTAGCAAGAGCATTATGCGCTAATGTTACGGCTGTTGCACCTGTAGAAGGCTTATAAGTATTCGGCGCTGGTGTTGACCAAGCATTACTTGTTGGTGTTTTGGAAGAAGCAGTTGCAGAAGATGCTTTTATATTATGATTATGTTGAGGCATCTCAGTAACAGTAAGTGGATGATTGGCTTCGCCAGCTTTTTGACCTAATGCATATGTGGTTCCAGATGAATTAACTCCTGTTCCAAGTGGAACTTGTCCTTGTAAATTAGGTAGAGCAAATGTCGTTCTTCCATCTCCGCCGTAAACGACTCCTAATAATGAAAAGAGAGCAGAATTTTGATTGACAGGTAGTAATTGTCCATTACATGCTAGCCATCCTTTTGGAACAAAACCATAAGGAAATATCCGAAGTTCGCCTAAAAACGGTTCCATAGTATAATCCTCCTCCAAATAATAAATTAGGGTCTTGATGGATAGATTCCAATTAAGCTGATAATGAATGAAATCGTGAGAGAAGGCATCATATTACTATGTGATTGACCACCGCCGTTCATAGAAACTGCTGTAGAATCCATTGGCGTTACATCTGTTGTGGTGACATTAGAATAAAGGTTAGTTGCGGTTGAAGCCCATGTATTATTTGCAGGCGTATTGACAGTAGCTGTATCGGATGTGGCTTTGACGGGATGAGTATGTGGGGGTAATTCACTCGTTTGTAACGTATTTGTTTCTGAACCTGATTTCTGTCCCAAAGTATAAGTTGTACCTGTATTTTTCCCAATATGAATAGGCAGACGACCACGTAAATCAGGTACAGCAAAATTAGTCTGTCCATCTCCACCATAAGTAGTTCCTAATAATGAAAATAAAGTGTCATAGTCACTGATAGTAAGTAATTGTCCATCGCAAAAAGCCCAATTTTCAGGAGCATAATTGCCAGCAAACATTCTTATTTCGCCTACAAAAGCTTCACTCATCGTCTTCACTCCTAGCATTTAGATTAGTGAGATATAGTTGATTGAAAAGAGGACGGTATCCATTCCATCGATAAATAGACTGGATCTGATTGATAAATGTTAAATCCTAAGCGGTCATACAATCGTTTTGCTGGATTATCTACAGCTACTTGTAAACGAAGAGGAATCTTTTGTTGTTGTGCTTCTAGTTGTAATTGCTTGAAAAGGAGTGTGCCAATATTAAGATTGCGGAAAGTTGAGGAGATCAGAATATCGATAATGTGTATTTCTTGAGGTGTGTAATCGATCATACAAGAACCTACAGCTTGTTCTTCGTGTAAAATAACAAATGTTTGAAGATTAGGAAAGCTATGAAGATAGCTTTGATTTTTAGAATTCCACTGCATAGAGATAATACTATTTTTAAAATGAATATCGACGTGATACAATTCTAATTCTGCTGTTTTCTGTGCTTCAAATAATTTGAATAAAAAGCTCGCATCTTGCTCTGTTGCGGCTTTTAAAGGCATACTTGAATCGCTCCCTTCTTCAAGATATCCTCATTCTAATTAAAATTCCGAAAATATTCCACTAAACACAGAATATATTTATTTTTCATAAAAAAATCTATTTTTTTTGCCAAAAATAAACTATGGTATATGTAAGATTATTTGTGCTTCTGTTATTGATGATGGTAACGCTTACGATTTGCAGATAGAAGGGGGTAAAACATTGATAAAATCTATTTATTTTAACAGGTATAAAAGATTTTTTTGTATGATGTTAGCCTTAATTCTAGTTTTGACCTCTACAGGATGGTCAGGTAACAACGTAGCTTCTGCGGCTACCACATGGACACCAGTGACATCTAATACGAATCAACCTATTTATAAAGTTGCCTATGGAAATGGAATGTGGGTAGCTGTAGGCGTAGATGGATCAGATACTAACAATATAAAGGGGTTAGTACTTACATCTACTGATGGAGCTACATGGGCTAAAAGTAATCTTGGTACTCATTCTCTCAATAATGTTATTTATGCAGGAGGACAATGGGTAGTTATTGGTGATAATTTCAGTGCCTTTACATCTAATGATGCTGTAACATGGACAGCACGAACCGTTTCTAATGTGAATGAAGTTATTAATCTAAGTGGGATTAGTTATGGAAACTCGAAGTATGTAATTGTGGGTAACCTTGGAAATATTTATTATTCCTCAGATGCTATCACATGGACAAATACAAAACCTGCTTCAGATGATTTTTTAGGAGTTGCTTATGGGAATAACATCTTTGTAGCCGTAGGTGCGAATGGAATAGCTTATAGTTCACCAGATGGTGCAAATTGGACCAATAGAGGACCTATTGCAGAAAGTAGCTCTGTATATTCGGTCAGATTTTTAAACGGTTCTTTTTACGCAACATCAAATGGGAAAATAGTAACATCTACGAACGGTACAAGTTGGAATGATACTCAGACTATTTCTGGAGCATCTGGAAGTATTTTATACGATATTACTTATAGTGGTGGTAAATACGTAATTGTTGGAGCCTTAGACGCAAATTTTACGAACGGAGTTATTTGGGCTTCAACTGATGGTACATCATGGACTTCAGAAACACCGAATGCAACTCCCGTTTTGTATGGAGTAGCATCAAGTAGCAATCAATTTACAGCTGTAGGTGATGCCGGAGCAATCAGAACACAAGCGATATCCGTGTCGAATGATGCTACACTTAATGCTCTTTCGATCAATCAAGGAATATTATCTCCAACCTTTGCCTCAGGAACAACAAGTTATACAGCTAACGTAACTAATAACGTTACGAGTCTAACGGTTACCCCAACAGTAGCCAATAGTAATGCAACAGTTACAGTAAATGGAGTTACGGTAACCAGTGGAAATGCTTCAGGAAGTATTGCTCTTGCAGTAGGCAGTAATATGATTACAACTATAGTTACAGCGCAAGATGGATCAACAACTCAGACATATACAGTGACTGTGACTCGTGCGGCAGCCCCAAGCACCAATGCCAATTTAAGTAGCCTAGCAATTAGTCAGGGAATGTTATCCCCATCGTTTGCCTCAGGAACAACAAGTTACACGGCTAGCGTAGCTAATAATGTCACCAGTCTAACGGTTACTCCAACAGTATCTAACACCAATGCAACTGTTACGGTTAACGGAGCAACAGTGACAAGTGGAAATGCTTCAGGAAGTATTGCTCTTGCGGTAGGCAGTAATACGATTACAACGGTAGTCACTGCAGAAGATGGAACAACAACTCAGACATATACAGTGACTGTGACTCGCGCAGCACCTCCAAGTACAAATGCCGATTTAAGTACACTATCCATAAGTTCGGGAACACTGTCTCCTGCTTTTGCTTCAGGAACAACCAATTACACCGCTAGTGTGAACAATGCAACAACAAGTCTTACCATAACGCCCACATTAGCAGATGCTACAGCAAGTGTAACCGTGAATGGAGTCGCAGTAAGTAGTGGAAATGCTTCAGGAGCGATTGCATTGAATGTAGGTAGTAATACGATTACAACGGTAGTAACCGCACAAGAGGGATCAACAACCAAATCGTATACAATTACTGTCACTAGAGCAGCAAGTAGTAATAATAATTTAGGCGGATTATCCATAAGTTCGGGAACCTTATCTCCCACATATAACTCAGCAACACCCAGTTACACGGCTAGTGTGAGTAATGCAACAACAAGTATTACAGTCACACCGACTACAGCAGTTAATACAGCAAGTGTGACGGTGAATGGAAATGCCGTAACCAGTGGAAATGCTTCACAAAGTATTCCATTAAATGTAGGAAGTAATACCATTACAATTACTGTAACCGCGCAAAATGGTTCGCCTAAAACGTACACAATTACTGTCACTAGAGCAGTAAGCATTAATGCTAATCTAACTAATTTGGTATTGAGTCAGGGTATATTGTCTCCAACATTTGCCTCAGGAACAACCAGTTATACAGCTTCTGTTGGTTATAATATAAGTAGTCTGACTGTCACACCAACGGTAGCGGATAGTGCAGCAAGTGTGACTGTAAATGGAGTTGCGGTAAGTAGTGGAAATGCTTCACAAAGTATTGCATTAAATGTAGGAGACAATACCATTACCACTATAGTCACTGCGCAAGATGGAACAACGACCAAAACATACACTGCTACAGTAACACGGGCTGCTGCAACGAATAATGCTAATTTAGCTAACTTATTGATCAGTGCAGGTACATTGTCTCCAGCATTTGATGCGACAGTTACGTCTTATACAGCTTCAGTCAATGATGCAACCAGTAATATTAGTGTTACGCCGACGACAGATGATCCTAATGCTGTAGTGAGAATCGATAGTAATTTGGTTACAAGTGGTACTGCAACAATAGTCGGTCTTGCTACAGGAAATAATAGTATTGTTATTGAAGTGACAGCATCAGATAATTCGATCAAAACGTATACTCTTCAAGTGAAACGTCTTCAAAATCCTAATCTAAGTAATTTAACGATTAGCGCTGGGACATTGAATCCTGTGTTTGATACGGCTACAACATCATATACAGCTACAGTTAATTATTCATCTTCCACCATCCAAGTCACACCAACAACCATCACTACACCTCAACAATTAACAGTAGCAGGGATAAATGCTACTAGTGCTACAGCAACGACTGTTCCTTTGGCTGTAGGAAGTAACACGATTCCAGTTGTGATTACGATGACAGATGGAACCACACAAACGTATACGATTACAGTTACCCGTAACAATATTAGTGATGCTGATGCTGTAAGTGAAGCATATAATACATTAGTGATTGGCTATGCAACAGGAGATAGTGAGAGTTCGGTGACTCAGAATCTTACGTTACCTACCACAGGAATTAACGCTACTACTATTAATTGGACCACAAATAATCCAAGCGTGATACAAAATAACGGAACAGTCACGCGTCCATCTTATCCTAATCCTGATGTGACCGTCACTCTAAATGCATTGATTCAGAAAAATGCAGCACTGTCGATTAAAACATTTACCGTAGTAGTCAGATCTCTTCCAATTACAGATGTACAGGCAGTAGCTGAAGATATGAATGCTTTGCAAGTACAATATGCAAATGGCGATACTGCCAATGCAGTCACCCAAAATGTAGGACTTGCTCTAACAGGAAGTAATAATACCGTTATTACATGGGAATCAAGCAATCCACAACGAGTAAGTTCTACAGGTACAGTCACACGCAGTACCTATAGTGAAGGTGACCAGAACGTTCGCTTAACTGCTCAAGTCCAACGTGGAAGTGTTACAGATACCAAAACATTTGATCTGATTATCAAAGCTAAATCTGCTTCAAGTGGAAGCAATCTCAAAGGATTAACCGTTAATGGACTTGTATTCAGTCCAGCATTTAATCCAGAAATCAATAATTATAATATGAGTGTAAGTAACGCTACAAACAATATTACGGTTACAGCATCGGTATATGATTCAGATGCAACGATAACCGTTAATGGTAAAGTACTTGCAGATGCAGGAACATCGGATCCAATTGCTTTGTCTGTAGGAGAGAATGTAGTTACGATTATCGTTACTGCTCAAAATGGTGCTACACAATCGTATACGATCACGATCAAACGTGATAAGAAATCGGACTCTGGCTCAGGCGGTGGCGGATCGAGTAATCCAGATGATTCTAGTACGCCGGGCACAAACCCAGGTACAACAGAACCTACAACGCCATCTACATCAAGTGGTTTTGAAATTATCGTCAATGGACGACAAATTGAACAAATCGCTACAGGGGTATTAAATCAACAAAATGGTCAATCTGTTTTTACAGCCACAGTAGATACCGATAAATTAGGCAACTTGTTAGCGAATGAAGGCAATGCTCCACAAGTTATTATTCCTGTCAAAGCGAGTGCCGACAAGATCAATACTGTATTAACTGGGGAAGCAGTACAGATTCTTGCAGGTGCACAAGCAACTTTACGTATTGAGACTGTACTAGGTAATTACACATTACCTTCTACTAAATTGCGTATTCAACAATTAGCAGGGGAACTTGGTAACAATGCGAATTCAGCACAGCTAGAAGTCAATGTCACCATTACTCGTAGTACAGATGCAGTGATTAATGCACTGAATAATCGTGCTGCTCGTGATGGATTTATAGTAGCGGTAGCTCCAGTAGACTTCAATGTTACAGCTACTTACAATAATCAGACGTCAGCGGTGAATGAATTTACCACTTATGTCAAACGCGAATTACCAATTCCAGCAACATATGATCCTAGTCGTATTACAACAGCTGTTGTTGTCGATGCACAGCAAAATATTCATCATGTGCCTACTGCGATCGCTAAGCAAGGCGAAGCTTATTATGCAGTCGTTAACAGCTTGACCAATAGTAATTACGGTCTCATCTGGAATCCAGAAGAATTATCAGATGTAGCTAATCATTGGTCGAAATCAGCGGTAAATGATATGGCTTCACGCCTTATTGTCAATGGAGTGGATGCTACTCATTTTAATCCGAATAGCAATGTAACAAGAGCAGAATTTGCAGCTATTCTAGTGCGTGCTCTAGGTTTATCGGATACAGGAACCTCTTCCAAATTCACAGATGTATCGACATCTGATTGGTATATGGGTGCTGTAACTGTCGCTAATAAGTACAACTTAATCGATGGATATGAAGATGGTACATTCCGTCCAACTCAAACGATTTCTCGTCAAGAAGCATTTGTGATCTTGAACCGGGCGATCGCTATTGTCAAACTGCAACAAACAGCAGGTAGCGCTACATTAAGCAGCTATTCAGATCAAAACAAAGTAGCCACTTGGGCACAGACAGCCACTCAAGCAGTGTTGTCATCGGGTGTAGTTCAAGGGAATGGCAAATTACTGAACCCAACAGGTCAAATGAGTAGAGCAGAGACAGCAACCGTTATGCAACGTCTACTCAAATTAGCTAAATTAATCTAAGATGGTGCAGATGATAGGCAATGTTCAAATAATATAGTATATGTACAAAAAAGAATCCTTTAGGCAATTTGCTAAAGGATTCTTTTTCTTTTGGAAAAATGTTGCTCAAATAACGTTCACTTGATTACGACTTAGCGTTATTTTGCTGAGCAATTGTTGAAATAATTTCTTCTATAGAAAGAACACCTAGATCAGCGCCGCCATGTTGACGAACAGAAGCAGAATTAGCATTTTTCTCATTTTCACCAACAACCAAGATATAAGGCGCTTTTTCCATTTGAGCTTCACGCATTTTGTAACCTAATTTTTCATTACGAATATCGATCTGAACACGAATACCTGCTTGGATCAATTGTTGTTTCACTTGCAATCCATAATCAATATAATGTTCAGAAACAGGTAGGATTTTAATCTGCACTGGAGCTAACCAGACAGGGAAAGCACCTGAATAATGTTCTGTTAGTATACCTAGAAAGCGATCGATCGAACCATAGATCGCGCGATGAATCACAACAGGACGATGCTTGAGATTGTCTTCACCGATATAAGTCAGATCGAATTTTTCAGGCATTTGAAAATCAAGTTGGATAGTACCGCATTGCCAGCTACGTTTGAGCGCATCTAGAATATGAAAGTCGATTTTGGGACCATAAAAGGCACCATCACCTTCATTAAGTGTATACTCAATTCCTCGATGATCCAGCACATTACTTAGCGCTTGTTCAGCCTGATCCCATAACTCATCTGCACCCATATAATCTGCTGGACGAGTCGATAATTCGATTTTGTAATCAAATCCAAATACTTTATACATATCATCGAGAAGTGTCATCGCCTGATTGATCTCATCTTCAATCTGATGTGGCATCGCATAGATATGAGCATCATCCTGACAGAAAGTACGCACACGCATCATACCGTTAAGCGCACCGGAGAATTCATGACGATGTACCTGACCGAACTCCATCATCCGAATAGGAAGTTCACGATAAGAATGCAGATCATTTTTATAGATCAACATATGTCCCGGACAGTTCATCGGTTTCAAAGCAAATGCTTCTGCATCCACAGGAGCAAAATACATATTGTCTTTGTAATGATCCCAGTGACCGGATTGTTCCCAAAGTCGCTGATTCATCATTAGCGGTGTACGAACTTCTTGATAGCCATTTTTCAATTGCATGTCGCGTGAAAAGTTCTCCAATTCTGTCCGCAAAGCCATTCCTTTAGGCAAATAGAACGGCATACCGGGTGCTTCTTCTGAGAACATAAACAAATCCAATTCTTTTCCCAGTTTGCGATGGTCTCTTTTTTTCGCTTCTTCTAGCATATGAAGATGTTCATCCAATTGATTTTTTTTGGCAAAAGCTGTTCCATAGATACGTTGTAACATTTTCTGATTAGCATCACCGCGCCAGTAAGCGCCTGCAACATGCAATAATTTGAATACTTTTATTTTGCCAGTGGAAGGAAGATGAGGACCACGACAAAGGTCGAAAAATTCACCTTGCTCATAGATTGAAATTTCTGCGTCTAGCGGCAGATCGTGAATTAACTCTAATTTATAAGGATCATTGATGTCTGTAAAAATAGCCAATGCTTCTGCACGACTAACGACTTTACGGACGATCGGCAAGTTTTCATTGATAATCTTGTTCATTTCTTTTTCAATATCTCTTAATTGTTCTACAGACAAAGGGTTAGCAATATCAATATCATAATAAAATCCGTCTGCAATCACAGGACCAATGCCTAGCTTCACTTGTTGATCACTATAAAGGCGTTTAATCGCTTGTGCCATTAGATGAGCAGTGCTATGACGATAAATGGCTAATCCTTCAGCATCATCCAGTGTGATCATCTCAACCGCACTATCTTGATCAATGATAGTATTGAGGTCAACCAGTTGATTATTGATCTTGCCGGCAATGGCTTGTTTGCCAAGACTTGTGCTGATCGAAGAAGCGAACTCAGCGATAGATACAGGTGAATCTACAGAACGGATCGAGCCATCAGGTAAAGAAATGTGAATAGACATTATAGATTCCTCCAATAATTAGAATAGTAAGCGCAAAAAAGCACACTGTCCCAGAAAGGGACGAGTGCGCTTGGCTCGTGGTTCCACCCTAATTTGACCTCCCTGTAGAAATAGCTAAATACGCTATGATCATGCAGAGAAAAGTCCTCATTGGAATCCATTAACGGGGATTAGGCGGTACTATCTAATAAGATGATCACGATGTACCATCTGTTCAATACTACGGCTACAAAGGGGTAATTTCACATTTGTCGACTGAAAAAGCTCTCAGCAATCGCTTTTCTCTCTGGGCAGTGCAGAATATGAACCATGTCTTTGGTCAAAGCCTGATATTTATTTGGGATGTGCTATTGATTCCTGATTATAGGAGTGTAATTGCAAAAGGTCAAGACTAAATTTGGAATGAATGTAACGTAATGAGTACAAAAGCATAGAAAAATAAAATTTGTATATTAAATAATTTCAATATATGAAAAATTCGAAATAGATTTGAATAATAAAATAATTAAAATATAACGAGACAGTTAGCAAGTTAGCAAATACAATAAATACATGAAACAGAAACAGAAACAGAAACAGAAAATAAAATCCAAAAGGGGAAAGAAGCATGATGTTAAAATTCATTAAAATAAGTATTTTTTTAATTTTAAGCATGTTATTATGCTTACCAAATAATCAAATTAGTGCTGCAGTATCTTCTCAAAAAATGATTGAAATATCTGTAGACTTCAATGGAAAATTGATTAAAAAACACATGGGATACACTAAAGATGGATATTTGATGTTACCTTTGAATGATATCCTTCAAGAGTTTGATTTTAAAACGAAATATTATAAAGAGTATGAATTTTATACTTTATACACAGATGATTCAATATTTTATATTAGTATCGACAAAACAGGTATAGCTCCTTCTAATGCGAAATGGACTGGATTTCCTGTAGAGGGAGATATGATAAATGGTACACTTTATTTGCCAATTATTAGTGTTTTAAACGGATTGAATTGTTATCCTAATTACAATAGTTCAGAAAAGTATTTGAGTATAGAAACTTGGGGAAAACATGATGAATCAGACTTTTATAACATACTTAAACAATATTATCGAGATGGTAGTCGTTATCCAGACCCTTCTATTTTAGATCAGGATATGCAAAAAAAAGTATTTTATCAAATTCCTCCTTTTTTAAATGATTTTGTATGGAATATCAAGCCTAATATTTACAAAGTAGATTATATTCAAAGAAATAAAGCAATCATTTATGTAGAAGGAACAATAGAATCTAACGTTCTTGTTAAAAAAATAAGTACTAAATTAACCTTGCTAGATCGTGGAAAAGGTTGGAAAGTACTAAGAGGTTATGGTGATGAATATATTGGGTATATTCCAGATACAGCTGTATCTATTAAAAAAACTACTCAATCAAATCAAAAAAATATGATTTCAAAAATTGAGAACGGATTCAAAAACTTTATTCAATCGTATAACGATCAGAATTTTCTAATGTATCTATCTTCACGTTCCACTCCTTATTTAAACTATTTAAAAGATTATGCTAAACGCCCAGGACATGAAGAAAATTATAAAATATATATCCAAAATCAATTGTATCGCAATAGCGAAAATTATGGAAAAGGTATAAAAGTTAATCATTCAACAGTATGGTATATTAGTGAAAAGCAAGCTATGCTAACTACTAAAGTTACTTCTGTGGATGTAAAAGGCTGGGATAAGAACAGCAACAAAATCTACGGAGAAGTAATAAAAGAATGGATTATCAGTATGGATTTAGAAAAAGATGGATCATGGAAAGTTGGGAAAATTGAAAAGTACCCTGATCATTCTATGGAATAACCAAAGGAGTAGTAGACGATGAAGCTGAACTGTGCCATTCTTGATGATTACCAACATGTTGCCGAGCAGATGGCAGATTGGTCAGTGATCGAATCTCAAGTTAATATTCATAGTTATCATGAATATTTTGAAGATCGAAATGAATTGATTGAAGCGATTCAGGATTATGAAATTCTAGTGATTATGCGTGAACGTACCAAGTTTCCAGAAGATGTATTGCGTAAATTGCCTAACCTCAAATTGCTAATTACCACAGGCATGCGTAACGCTTCGATCGATCTCAAAGCAGCAGAAAAATTAGGTATTACTGTCTGCGGAACAAGGGGGAAGGGTGCTGCACCAACCGAATTAACATGGGCACTGATTCATGGGTTATCCCGTCATTTGATTCAAGAAAATGAAGCGTTCCGTAATGGTGGCGCATGGCAGAGTACGATAGGTGTTGGGTTGCAAGATAAAACATTAGGATTATTAGGGCTTGGTAAAATAGGTCAACAGATGGCGCTAATCGGTCAAGCGATGGGTATGCATATTTTGGCATGGAGTGAACATTTAACACCGGAGCGAGCAGAAGCAGTAGGTGTGCAATTAGCGACTTCCAAAGAGCAATTATTAGCAGAAAGTGACTTTCTGTCGATTCATTTGGTACTCAGTGATCGCACACGTCGCATGATCGGAGCGCAAGAGTTCGCTTTGATGAAACCATCTGCTTACCTGATCAATACATCGCGTGCAGGTATTGTCGATCAGACAGCGATGATTGAAGCTTTGCAACAAGGAATCATTGCCGGTGCTGGACTGGATGTATTTGATACAGAGCCTTTGGCAGATGATCATATTCTGCGCAAATTACCTAATGTATTAGGAACACCACATATTGGTTATGTATCGGACGATAACTATAAGTGCTTTTATGAAGATGCTGTAGAAGACATCCAAGGATATCTTAATAACGATATACAGCGCCAACTTATCTACGTACGCAAATAAAGATACAATCTATAAAAGTATAATAGTTTCTTGTTTTCCTTATATATACCAAGAAAATATTATATTATTGATCTGAAAATGAATAGAGAACTCTTCAAAAAGTCTAAGATATAGAAAGTCACTTTTTACGTAAAGAAGTGATATTTTCTATATTAAAGACTTTTTTTGTTATAGATTGTATCAACACATTTGTATCAATATTCATACATATTATATTATTTCAATATATGAAAAATTCATAATAGAAAAAACCAAATAAGCTCACCCGTGATACTACAAGCAAACAATTTCAACAGAGCACCTGCACGTGTCAAAAGCTACCCTAATCCATATTTAAAAACAAGCAAAAAAACGACCGCTTATCTGTAAGAGATACAGCGGTCGTTTTTAAATACACTTTATAACATAAAGAGTATGTCTACAAAATCTTATTTAGGCAAAGGTATAAAAAAGAAGTATGTCTAAGCCTAAAATCAACTTAAAACAAAAAAAGTATTTACTTAGAATCTCCATTTAAATAATTAAAGAATGGGCCATCTACCCAGAATTGATAACGATCGACTTTCACAGAAGGATCAAGTGCTTTGAACCCAGCAGCTACAGTAGCCGATTTGTCATTAAGAGAGAAGGATTGTACATAATAATTGCCTTGTGTGATTTTATTATTGCTAATCACATCATAATCTTTAAGAGCCGTTTGAGAATAATACAGTGGTTGCCACCATGAGCTGTAGATCAATCCTTTTTGATCTTCGCTATCTTTTTTAGCATACGCCAGAATGACTTTTTGAAATTTATTTTTGTCAGCTGTATTAGCAAATTCAAAAGCTAAATCGTATTCTTTAGCATTAGCAATATAGTTACCGTTAGCAATTTGGGAGACATGATAATCTTCTGTCGATTTGGGTTCGCCCCATTCTTTCAAATAAATGAAAGCAGACGTTTTTGGTTCGAATTGTACTTTAGCAGAAATACCTTCACTGCGAAGTAAACCGATCAATTGCACAGCATGTTTGATATCGTCATGACCATAATTAAGTGATAATGAATCAATAAAGTTAGCTTCATAACGGTTATCTTTGACATTGTAACCTGTTACCAAATTTTCTTCTAACGCTTTGTTCGCCAGTTCTTGCAGTTCAGGAGCTTGAATAAGGCGAGAAGTGTTATAAGCATCTTGTAATTTGGCATAAATATCATCATCACTGGTGTAACCCAGATAGTGTTTATACTGTCCTTTGAACTTTAATACCTGTCCGAGTACAGTTTCGACAAATGTAGCCGACGGAGAAGCGGTATGAGCAGCCTGTACGGATGAATAAAGAGACTTAGGTAGCAATCCGCTATCGACAGCGACAGCCAGTTCCTGACCCGCTTGTGTAGATAAGGTAGAAGGTTGAATAGAAAGCTTGGCAAGAGCTGTTTTTACTTTAGCCGGAGGATATGTATATGCGAGTTCTTTCAGACCAGCCGCTTTGACTGCGAAATAAATAGCCGTGCGCGCATCTAATTTTTGATTAGGATGAACGGTTGTACCGGAGAGGATATCATTTTCAGACAAAGCAGCTGCTGCGTTGTACCATTTATTACTGGTTGGTACATCTGTAAATTTAGCTTCAGATTTTTCAGGAGTTAATTGCAAAGCTGTTGCCAAGTCTTGGATATATTGACCACGTGTTACTCCATTATTAACAGAAATCTTGAATTTGGATTGCAAAAATTGCGAGTATTCCGAAGCGCTAACCTCATGCTGAGCTACAACAGCAGTCGCCGCATCACTGGTACTGCTATACAATACAGGTGAAGCTACAACAGAGACGGCGAGTGTCCAAGCAATAACAGACTTACGAAGAACAGATTTTTGCAGAAATGCTGTAGAAAATGGTAACATTCTTAATCCCCTCCAATTAATTCCATAAATCCTATAGGTTTTATGAGAAATATTATTCTGAATCATAATATGGAGGGTACGAACTGTCAATCAAAATAAATGTGATCTCTTAAATAGATAATAGAGTTGACCGATATTAAAATGATAACGATAAATTTATTTGAAATCATTGTTGATTGATGTAATACCAATACATAAGGTAGAAGGGGAACATAAATTGCTTCAGGTTATTGATTGTTGGAAACGTGCATGGGCTTATTATGATGATGTAGATAAAAGTATGGATAATCTCTATGAAAGTATAAAGAAATTAGAAATACAAGCGGAATAAGATATAAAACAAAAACTCGCTATTCGATCCGAATCATCTTCTACTCGAAGAATTCAGAAGAAAGCGAGTTTTTGTTATTTATAATATCGGAGAAAGCAGACGAGCAAACGATTCAAGCATCCGTTGATACAACGGACGATTTTCATAATCAGCCAGTGTAAGAACTTTGCTATCCAGAATATCTTGTAAAAACAATTCTTCTAGCTTGGTAGCTGTTTCACTGTCATACACAATCGCATTCACTTCAAAGTTAAGCTTATAACTACGAATATCCATATTGGCTGTACCGACAGAAGCGATCGTACCGTCGATGACCATTGTTTTGGCGTGAAGAAACCCTTTTTCATACAAATAACAACTGACATTCAACTCTAACAACTCACGTAAATAAGAGTAAGAAGCCCAGTAGACCATTTGATGATCTGGTTTTTTGGGAATCATTAGATGCACTTGCACACCTGAGAGCATGGCTGCTTTGAGCGCAGTAACCATACTTTCATCCGGTATAAAATAAGGTGTCTGGATCATAATGCTTTTTTTCGCTTCATAGATCATTTTGATATATGAATATTTAATCGTCTCCAAGCTACTATCCGGGCCACTGGATACAATTTGCATCCCGATATTACCCGTAAAAGGCTTGGTTACAGCAAACAACGAATAGTCTTCAGACATCGGTGTATTTAATGCCAGATGCCAATCTCGCAAAAAGTGAGTCTGCATTTGCAAAATCGAGGAGCCTTCCACACGTAAATGAGTGTCACGCCAGTAACCAAATCGTTTTACTTTACCCAAGTACTCATCGCCTACATTAAAGCCACCAATATAACCACAATCCCCATCAATAATAACCAATTTGCGGTGATTACGATAATTGAGTTTGAAGTTTACTTTAGGAATACTGGGTGGGAAAAAGGCAGCGGCATGACCACCGGCTTCACGAAGCTCACGGATAAACTTTTTGTTTACTTTTGAACTACCCCACGCATCATAAATTAGACGTACAGTAACCCCTTCACGAGCTTTGGCAGTTAGGGCATCAATCAGCTTACGACCCAATTCGTCACGCTGAATAATATAATACTGAATATGAATATATTGTTTGGCATTCGCAATATCTTCAAATAAAGCGTCAAACTTTTCATTACCATCAGCAAAAATGCGAACCGTATTATCTTGCGTGTATAACGCATAATTACTGATCAAGTTCATATGCACAAGCTCATGATAACGACCGATCGAAGGATCATTGAACGAGAAACTTCTAGAGTGAAATTCCTGACGCTGATCTTCAACAACCGATTCGATAATAGATCTGAATTCTTTACGCAATCTGAATTTTTTGACCCGACTCAAATTCTGACCAAAAAATAAATAGACCATAAACCCAACGACCGGTAAAAAGACCAGTATCATTAGCCATGCCCATGTAGCTCCAATATTGCGCCTTTCCATAAACACAATAAAAAGAGCGAAAAAGATATTAATCGCGATAAAAATCCAGGAAAGATGCGATAAAATAGACATTCACCGTTTCCCACCTTAGATATGTAATAGAGTTCACCATTCAGCATACCAAAAAATAAGATATTACACACTATAAAAAGAACAACTGCCTACAAAAGCTGTTGATCCAGCTCCATAGGCAGTTGTTATGTGATCTGATCTTATTATAAATAAACTAAATTTTGATATGATGATCGGCAGGTTCCGCAGGTTTGCTACGCATATACCAGATCAACATAATGAAAGACAATACTGTCATCGTTAACAAAACAACATAATTCATACGATAGATGCCTGAAGCCGATTCAAATGGATTACGTGCGATCAATAATCCGAAAACAGCAGTAGCTGTAGCACCACCGAAAAATTGTGTTAACTGAAATACGCCTACACCTGAAGACAATTGCTTGCGTGGAAGCATACGAGATACTTCATTTTGCAAAGATGCACCTACAGCTGAGAACGAAGAAGCCAGTAGCATGTAAGCAACCATTAAGATATAAGGAGAGAACGTTAAGAAGCCGATTAACCCAGCAAATGTCACGACCATAATAATATAACCGATAAAGGATAAACGATAATTACCATACTGATCGATCCATCGACCGATAATAGGGGTCATAATCGCTGACAAAATAGCACCCGGGAATATCATTAATCCACTAAAAGAAGCAGATTGACCAAATACTTGATTAAGCACTAATGGAATAAGGAACACCATTCCTAAGTTAATGGCAAAACAGCAAAACGACATAAACAACATTTTACGATAAGCAGTATTGCGGAATAGCTCTGGTAAAATAAATGGATTGGAAGATCGACGTAAATGAAAGACCAATACAATAAAAGCAACAATAGCTATTAATAGATTGACCCACGATAAGCGACCAATACTTAACAGTAGAGATGGAATAACGATGACTAGTAATCCTGCACCGACAATATCGAACTTCTGATCCTTTTTAAAAGAAAACTCTTTTTCAGAAGGAAGCATTTTCCAATACGCAGGAACAAGTAATACAATCAAGCCAGTGACCAAAAATAAAGAATTCCAACCTAAGCTATCTGTTAAAATCCCACCGAGTACAGGGCCGATACCAAAAGCAAGCGAACCACCAGCTGCAATCAATGAAATCGATTTGCCACGTCGATCATTTGGAACATAACGGGTAGCAAGTACTAATCCTAATCCTTGCATAGGCCCTGCACCTGCTGCTTGTAAAATACGAGCCAACATAGCCATAGGGAAATTATTCGCTGTAAATCCGATCACACATGAAGCGACCAATAACAATATTCCAACCATTAATAATTTACGAACAGGATACCAATCAGACAACCGACTGAAAATAACAACCGATAACGCAAAGACTATCGAATATCCTGAAATTAGCCATGAACCTAGAGAAGAGCTAATATGTAAATCAGCAAGAATACGCGGTAAAGAAACGTTGAACATCGTTGTGTTCATAACAACTAGAAATATGCCAGCTGCCCACAACGGAATGACTACTTTATCTCTCATTCACTAACCCATCCTATCTGTAATCTACTTCTTTATACTTACATACTTACTAGACTATAGCTGAATATTTTTGATATGGCAAAATGGATATAATCGATAGCTTTTATTTTAACCGCTTACAATTCGGTTAACCACCGAAATCTATGCTATTTAGTATTTAAAAAAAGAGAATATAAAATATAAGTATAATAAAATGTAACTTATTTTGGAGAACATGTTGAAACGCTTGGTATTCTAATCTATAATGATAATCATTATCAATTAAACAAGATAATGAATACATGATTGGATTGGAGAGTGACTATATTGAACCAAGAACTAGAATTGTATGATGTTACGATTATCGGCGGCGGACCCGCAGGATTATATAGTGCTTTTTATAGTGGTATGAGAGATATGAAGACCAAAATTATCGAATACAATCCGCAATTAGGCGGAAAAATTTTGATTTATCCTGAGAAAATGATTTGGGATGTAGGTGGATTGCCGCCGCTAAGTGGAGCTCAATTAATCGAAAACTTGATCCAACAAGCAATGACGTTTGAACCTACTGTAGTGTTAAATCAGAAAATAGCAGATATTGAACGCTTAGAAGATGGCAATTGGTTACTGACTGCGGCAACAGGAGAACAACATTATAGTCAAACGATTATTTTGGCGATGGGACATGGTATTCCAACGATGCGTAAGTTAGAAATTGAAGGTGCAGATCGTTATGAAGTGACCAATCTTCATTATACCGTGCAAGAGCTTAATATATTTTCGGGTAAACATGTAGTCATTTCAGGTGGTGGAGATTCTGCTGTTGATTGGGCAAATGCGTTACAACCCATTGCTGAAAGTCTAACGGTGGTACATCGTCGTCATGAATTTGGTGGACATGAGAAAAGTGTAGCGATGATGAAAGAAACGTGTAAAGAAGTATTAACACCATACGGCTTAACGGCTGTACAAAGTCACAATGGAACACAGATTGATGAGATTACAATCACACATATGGATACAGGAGAAGTTCGTCAATTGCCTGTGGATGCCGTAATCGTTAATCATGGAATGATCGGTGATCTGAGTCCGCTACTTCGTTGGGGGATCGAAGTGAATGAAAATGGCCGCCCCATTATTGATGAGAAACGCCAGACGACACAGCCGGGCATTTTCACAGCAGGCGACTTAATTGAATATACGAATAAACTATACTTAATCGCAGGCACATTTGTAGAAGGTGCTGCTGCTGTTAATAGTGCCAAAAAATACTTAGAACCTGAAGCCTACCAACAAGCTTATGTATCTTCACATAACAAAAAATTTGCAGAAAAAAATAAAATGCTCGAATCTAAAGTATCGGTTCATGCAAGTGTATAGTTGAAAAATGGTCTAGTTAAGCGAAGAAAAGGGAATAAAAACTCACTATTTGTCAAAAGACTGAAGCGAAAGCTTTAGTCTTTTTTGCAGTTAATTGTCCAAGCATATGATGATCCGAAGATAAATCTGATTCCTATAAATCTTATTTTAATTTTAAGTTGTTAAAGCGCTTAAACTTCTGGTATATTATGGATATGAATATAGATCTTATATCTGAGGAGGATACATACTTGTATAACATTCTGATGATAGATGATGACTGGTTAACGACTGAAAAGTTAAGTCAACTGTTATGGCACGCCGGGTTAAATATGTCTCATATTTTCTCAGCACATACATTTGCGCAAGGATTGGATTATATTCGTGAATATGAGATTGATCTGTTAATCACAGATATTGAAGTGGCAGGCTTAAATGGAATTGATTATATGCAACAGATTAAAATGATCAAACCGTCGATTGAGATAATAGTTGTCTCTGCAAATAATACATTTGAAAATGCGCAGACAGCTATTCGCTTAGGCGTTAAAAATTATCTGATCAAACCGCTTCATCAAGAACAATTTTTGGATTCGGTACGCGAAGTATTACTGCATTTAAATATTACTAGACCTGCTATTGAAAAAGTGAGTGTACCGCAGTGTAATCATTTTCAAATGAAACGACATACGATGCAAAACCATTTAAAATTAAATCAATTACTTGCTCCACAGCCTCATCTACCGTCAGATGATTCGTTATATCAATCGTTAGGCTTATATGGTCCTTATTATGCAATGCTCAAAATTCGTTATCAGCCACTGACTTCAAGGCAGATAGATCTTACATTAGAAGATCAACATTTGCTCAATTATGCAGTGATGAATATAGCGGTAGAAATCGTGCATGATCAGTGGAATAGTATTACTTTTGAAACAGACGATTGTGAGATCAATATTATTATTCAATGGGATGAAGCTTCTTACAATCAAGGTTGGAATGATAAGATTCGTCAGTTGAATCAATTGGGACAGCTACTCCATACTCATATCGATCAGTATCTTCATATACCAAATGTGATTGGGATCAGTCAGATTTTGAAAGGGTATTCATTTATTAAGCAGCTCAACGTACAAGCGAACCGAGCAGTACTATGGCATACCAAGTATCCAGATCACTATGTCTTCTATTATGGAAATATACACTGGAAAAGCGATGAACTTGAAGAACACCAATCCAAAAATCCATACAATCTCATCGTATCTCAAGTGAAAGAATATATCGAAAAGTATTACGGGCAAAAAGGATTAACCATTCATGATGTAGCTAAAAAGAATCATGTGAGTCCTAACTATTTGAGCTATTTATTCAAAAAAGATACCGGGTTTAATCTATGGGAGTATGTGATTAAGTTACGTATGGAAGAAAGTCGCAATTTACTGCTTCAAACTGATCTACGCCGTTATGAAGTCGCAGAAAAAGTAGGATATGAATCTCCAGAACATTTTAGTAAAATCTTCAAAAAATATTATGGAATCAGTCCAAGTGAGTTCAAACAACTTCAAGCTTAACAAATAATCATAACCAAGTTAACAAGTAAGGATAATTGGCAAAGGCATGTAGACCTGTTATGATTTGTAGTATTGATTAGCAAAATATAACAGGAAGCAGGAATCCATGATGACCTACAGCTATGTTTCTCATTTGGAATGTCCGGTATGTGAAAAAACCTATGATGTCAGTACGATACAACAATTGTGCACATGTGGTTCACCATTATTGGTGCGTTATGATCTTGATCTCGTTCGCAATGAAGTGAAGCGATCATCTATTCGAGAACGTAATCATGATCTCTGGCGTTATCATGAATTGTTACCTGTACAGCACGAAGATCATGTGGTCACATTAGGGGAAGGAATGACTCCTTTATTACCTATGCCTGAATTGGGTCAATCGTATGGATTGAATCATTTATATATGAAAGATGAAAGTCTGATTCCGACAGGAAGCTTCAAAGCTAGAGGAGCCGCTGTCGGTATCTCCAAAGCTAAGGAATTAGGCGTACAGCACTTTGCGATGCCAACCAATGGTAATGCAGGAGCTGCATGGGCGCTGTATGCGGCTCGGGCAGGCATCAAAGCGACGATAGTCATGCCTCAAGATGCACCGTCTATTACTCGAACAGAAGTGGCTTTATCAGGTGCAGAATTGTATTTAGTAAATGGGTTGATTAGTGATGCAGGTAAAATGGTCGCTGAAAAAGTAACGCATGATCATATTTACGATGCTTCTACGCTCAAAGAACCTTATCGGATCGAAGGCAAAAAAACGATGGGATTTGAAATTGCAGAGCAATTGGGCTGGGCGATGCCCGATGTTATTTTGTATCCAACCGGTGGTGGTGTAGGGTTGATCGGTATTTACAAAGCGTTGCAAGAGCTGAAAGAGATCGGTTGGTTAGCAGGGAAGTTTCCACGCTTAGTCGCTGTTCAAGCCGAAGGATGTGCTCCTATTGTAAAAGCGTGGGAAGAGAAGAAAGAGCGCTCTGAATTCTGGGAGCAATCGACCACCGTTGCTTTTGGTATTAATGTTCCCAAAGCACTTGGAGATTTTCTAGTATTGCGTGCGTTATATGAGACAGACGGTATGGCGATAGCAATCTCCGATCAAGAGCTATTGGAAGAGCAAAAACATATTGCTGAACGTGAAGGTACATTTGTTTGTCCAGAAGGAGCAGCCACTTTTGCAGCAGCGAAGCGATTGGCTGCTGAGGGCTGGATAGGAAGCGATGAATCGGTGGTTGTTTTAAATACAGGTGCAGGTATTAAATATCCGGATACAGCACAGATTGAAGTTCCTTTATTAGAAATTGGCGAATCTATTATATAAGTCATGAAAGGTAATGGGCAACACTGAATACTATAATAAATGTACTTCTCTAACTGGAAAAATGTTACAATCTCTGTGTATA
The DNA here is from genome assembly GCF_001721045.1 of Paenibacillus nuruki. Lineage (GTDB taxonomy): Bacteria > Bacillota > Bacilli > Paenibacillales > Paenibacillaceae > Saccharibacillus > Saccharibacillus nuruki. The sequence continues at coordinate 53,351 of NZ_MDER01000046.1, forward strand.
CAATCACTTTTGTTTTTGGTAGACCATCCAATCGAAAAGGGGATACATCACAATGAATCCAGGCGAAGGACATCCAACAGACAAAGGCATAGATACCGAATCGTTATGTGAAGAAAGAGCTTTAGAGTTAAAGCAAGCCGGTTATCATTTTGTTGGTAGATATTATAATCACAATAATCCTCACAAAAATCTAACCCGGACAGAAGCTCAAGCGATAACGCAAGCAGGACTTTATATTGTAGCAGTCTGGGAAAATGGATATCCCACGTCTGTCTCTTATTTCTCACAAGAAGTAGGAGAAAGCGATGCTACATTAGCTTATAATTATGCCAAACATACTATTGGACAACCCAAGGATTCAACGATTTATTTTGCAGTCGATTTTGATTCGTCGCCCAACGATTTAAGTGAATTTATTCATCATTATTTTCAGAAAGTGATTGATACGTTTAAGACATTAGGTAATGAGTATAAAATTGGCGTGTATGGTTCAGGACTTACTTGTGAATACATCCTCAAAAATTTTCCCGAGATATCCTATACATGGTTAGCCGAATCATCAGGATGGAGCAATTCTAGAACATTTGAACAATGGAATATTAAGCAAGTAGGTAGTGGCACAGAAATCGGCTTTTCAGTCGATTTTAATGAAACACAGGGTGATGGTGGAGGATTTAGATTAGAAGCCTAAGCTCCACTTCTGGCATAAACATAATGGGTATAAGGATCATCTGATCTCTAATGAAGTCGACTGTATTCAATCCTCAATCTGCTAAATTAAATTATGAAATCTTGTTCTTATCTTAGCCATAGATAGAGCAAGATTTTTTTGTGGTGCTTGACCTTAACGTTACGTCAATGTATATGGTGAAAAAGTAAATCATCACTTCATTATACAGGAGGCAGTACACCTATGCGTATCCATATCCGTAACACGACTATTTTGACCATGAATCAGGAGGAAGAACCTTTTATCGGTGATATTGTTATTCATAATGATCAGATTGAACATGTGATCCGTACAGATCGACAATCTATAGAGTCTATAATTCCACCACTTACAGGTGATGATGTTCAAGTTATTGATGGTACAGGGAAAGTCACGATGCCAGGCTTGATTAATGCTCATCAACATACACCGATGAATTTGTTAAAAGGATTTTCAGATGATCTTAAATTAATGGATTGGTTGGAAAAGAAAATGTTTCCGGCAGAAGCTCGAATGACACCAGAAGATATCTATTGGGGGAGTCAATTATCAATGGCGGAAATGATTCGTTCAGGGACAACGACTTTTGCCGATATGTATATGCATATGAATCAGATTGCTCAAGCTGTGGATGAAGTGGGCATGAGAGCATCATTAACCCGCGGATTGGTTTTTCATGATGATGATCAAGGTGTACGTATTCGCGAAGCGATAGAACTGGTCGAAAGCTGGCATGGACAAGCGAAGGGACGGATTACAACGATGTTTGGCCCTCATGCGCCTTACACCTGTCCACCTGAACCTTTGAAAGAAGTAATGCATTTGGCAAAGCAATATGACTTGCCGATTCATATTCATCTGGCAGAGACAAAAGAAGAGGTGATAACGATGCGTGAACGTTATCAGCAGACACCTACGCAATATTTGTATGAGTTAGGGTTATTTGAACAATTACATGTGATGTTGGCACACAGTGTTCATTTAACCAAACGAGATATTCAATATCTTAAAGGAATGCGTGGAGGTGTTATTCATAATCCAGTCAGCAATTTGAAATTAGGATGTGGTATTGCTCCGATTACTGAAATGAAGCAACAAGGCATAACCGTAGGATTAGGAACAGATGGAGCAGGAAGTGCCACTACGCTTGATATGTTTCAAGAGATCAAAGCAGCAACATGGCTCCAAAAGTTAGATTATGGTGACCCGACAGTACTACCTGCCTATCAGTCTTTACAGATGGCTACAATTGAAAGTGCCAAGTTACTAGCTATAGATCATGAGACAGGATCATTAGAAGCCGGGAAAAAAGCAGATATGATTCTTATCGATCTGAATCGACCCCATTTGCAACCCGTGCATAATATTGTCTCGCTACTGGCGTATAGCGTAAATGGAGCAGATGTAGATACTACGATTGTAAATGGTAAGATCCTTATGCAAAACCGTCAATTATTAACGTTAGATGAGCAAGAAGTGATGCGTCAGGGCAATAGACGAGCCAAACGAATTGTAGAAGGCATCTAATTTCCTAATGGATTTTGAAAGTAAGCACAACCTGATCTAAGCCACTCTATCTAGTCTATAGATAAAGTGGCTTTTTTTACATTAATTTTACAATAAATTTACACTAAGTTGATAAAAGAAGGTGATTGCTTTAAAATATTAGGCTGGGATGTAAAGGAGGAACAGCAATTGAATTTTTCGCAAGTAGACTATGAAGCTTTTCGCTGGATTAATGATGGAGCAGAAGTATTTTCATTTATCAATCCATTGATGTTGTTTTTATCAAAGTATGCGGTAGTGTTTTTTGTGATTGGAGCATTGATTTATTGGTTTACACGGGCACATGCTAATCGCCGAATGATCACTCAAGCATTATTATCTGCAATGATCGGATTTACGATGAGTTGGATATTAGGCAAATTATTTTATCGCGATCGACCCTTTGTCAGTCATGAAGTGTTCCAATTGGTACATCATGAAGCAAATGCTTCTTTTCCTAGTAATCATGCTTTAGGTGCATTTGTGATTGCCATGACGATCTGGTTATTCCGTCGCCGTGATGGTTGGATCTGGTTGGTTCTGGCTTCAGGAATTGCGATTGCTAGAGTATGGACAGGTGTGCATTATCCTACAGATGTTCTTGCTGGAGCTTTACTAGGAGTGTTGATTGCGGTTGTAGTACATAGAGTATTTACACGAATATCACTCGCCAAAAGCTTAATGGAATTAGGAATTTATCATTATGAACAAGTTGAAAGCAAAGTGTGGCGCAAACCAGGCTATCGCAATCGTTTATAAAAGAATAAAAACAAAAAAATCTGCTTGAGATCATGGTGTCTAGTTTCAGACATTTCTGATCAGAAGCAGATTTTTTGATCTATAATTTAATCTATAAATGACAAATTGTTTTATTTATCGGCTTGAACCATACGCACCAACAAATGAGCTAGCTTGTGACGTTGGTCTTCGTCGCCTACTTTCCACAATTCATATAGCAATTTCTCTTCACGATTACGTGGTTCTTCATGAGCGGCTAGATAATCAGCTACTTTTTGTGCGATTTTGGCTAATTTTTCTTCGCCTAATCCGATAGATTCGCCCAATTGAATACGTTTGCCCAAATAAGATTTGAACGATTCAAAGTTGCTTAAAATATCATCTTTCTGATCATCACTCAAACGATTTAGTGTAGTTTCCACCTGTCCTGTTGCAATTTCGCCGTCTTTTTTCACGATATGTGATTCTTCTGACATTATGAATTCCTCCTCGTTGTTTGTGGTGTACTACGATATATATAACCTGATTCGATTTTTCTAATCTGCTTACGATAAACTTCTTTTGAATCATTACTCTCAGGTATTAGGACAAGGTATTAATTTTGTTAATCACTTTTAACTTTATTGCAACTTTTGAATAGAAATAGTGAAGTATACTGAATATAGAAACAAGCCAATCCGACAAGTACACACAAGATCGAACATGTGTATCCACGTATAATTGGAAAAAAGTTACATGATTCTGTGAGTACTAATTACGGGTAATAAAGGCTACACCCGGTTAACGAGTTACCAACACATAATTGTTGGCGGTCTATTGAGCTGACCGACCATTTTAAGGAGAGATGAAGCGATGTTTAAAACAATGATGGGTATTTTTGGTGCAGGAGCTGCTTCATTGATCCTCTTGACTTCTGGAAGCATGACTCAGACTTCAGGAACGGTCACAGCTGAAGCGGCTACAGTTACACAGAGTGTATATGAAGATACGTATACACCAACAGCGAATGTACCTGCTGACGGTACATATACCGTCTTTATCAACAAGATTGAACGTGATACCAATGCAAGTCATTATGAGCTTACTGTAGATCCAATCAACTGGTATACAGGAGAAGCAGCTAATGTTGAATTTAATAAAGAAAATCCGAATAGTGGGATAGACGGAGCACCGGATGGTTATTATATTACAAATGAGGATACACAAACATATCATTACGCTGTAGCAGCCAATCCTAAAGTATTGATGCAAATTTACGATCATACAGGTCAATGGCAAGATATTGATACCAATTGGGATGAGCCTGTAAGTATTCAGAAGCTGAATGCCATTTTCCAAAAACCTGATCTACTTGATCCTACTTCGTTTCCTTACCATATCACGGTAAAAGATGGACAAGTGACCAAAATCGTACAGCAGTTTATTCCTTAATACGCTGTGACATCAAGATAAATCTTCAAGGGACTGTTGTACTGGCGCAATTATAGACCAGTGAAGCAGTCCCTTTTCTATACCTAGCCAAATCACATAAATTTTGCGGAGTCGTATCAATCTGGTATGATCTTTATATACGCTTTAATGCTGAATAGGTGATCGTTTGCAACTTTTGCCACAGTTATGCGTTACACTACTTGAGGAGGTGCATTTATGATGCAACGAAATATTCAATTACTACTGAAACGGACTCCATTTGCATTAATCTTGTTAGTCGGCATTCTAATGTTGGCAGCATGTGGCAATAAGGAGCAACCAGCAACAGCTCCTGCTGAAAATGGTAGCACTGGAACAACAGACACGAACACAAGTACAGAGGTAACACCACCAGCTACAGGGACTACAGATGACTCTTCATCTGAAAGTGTAGAAGACAACAATGAGGCTACAGATGACAATACAGCTGGAACGACTGAGGAAAGCGTAGAAGCAGATGATAACAACGAATCTACAGATACGACATCCAATTCCACTGAAGCTGAAACGAAAAGTGCTACAGGTACATTTACAGGACTTGCAGACGAACATTCTGCTGAGATTATGGTAGATGGTCAACCTATGGTATTCCAATTGAGCGATGAAGCTCAAACTGTTGCAGGAAGCTTGAAAGAAGAAGCAAAAGTTAGCTTCCAGTATACAGAAAAAGCTATTCCTGGTGACGATACAATCAAATCTATGACAATCACTAAGCTACAAGAAGCTAAATAAGAGAGTCCTATCGATACCACAGTATAAAAAAAGCTCCAAACCCGCCATATGGTGAGTTCGGAGCTTTTTTTGTACAATGCATTTCAAAAGTAATTCTATAAAAAACATCTACTATTATACAGGTTCTGCTTGTTCAGGACGGCGCGATACCAGTCGAACCAGATCAAGGGTAAGGATAGGGAGCGCCATACCTGCTGGATAAGCTAAGTATCTCGCTTGCCATTCCGGTGAGAATTTTTCTTTATAACGACGTAATCCTTCAAATCCATACCAATGTCCACCATATTGGAAGACCAGACGCGCTAGTTTTTCTTCACGGTGTGCATTTTGATTTTCACCTACACTCGAAAGTGGAGACATGCCTAGATTGAAATACGAATATCCTTGTTCTTTGGCCCATTCGATCAAGCGTACAAATAATACATCCATGGTACCGTTCGGTGTATCGTTCAAATGACGCATCAGATCAATAGAGATGACTTTATTCTGATCGTAAGCAGGAGCCAGTGTTGCAAAAGCTAGAATCTGACCTTCAGCATTACGCAATAGAGCCAAAGGAGAACGCTGGATATACGGTTCATTGAACCATCCTAAAGAATACGCTTTTTCTTTACGATCGCCTAACCATTCATTAGAAATCTGACGTAGTTCTGCTAACAGATCAGCATGATAGGGAGGAGACAGTACTTCGAATGTCTGTCCTTCACGATCTGATTTGTTTTTGGCGGTTCGTAAGTTTTGATTGCTTTTCCCTGTTAACGTAAAGGTCGCTAATGGAACAAGTGCTTCTTCACCAAGCTTGAAGAAGTTATACCCATTTTCATGATAGATCGAAAGATATTCAGGAGCTGCCTGATAAAAGACCACTGTTAATGCATAATGATCGGCATAACTTTGAAATTCTTGAATGGCTGCGCCGACCAGACTTTTATTACCAATCGGATCACCAAGCACAATTAATTTATCACGCACACGGGAGTACGGAATGAGAATTTGATCATTTTGCGCCCAGTAGAAGTTTTTATCACCAAGATAGAGTAGATGTGTCAGTAAATTTCCATCTTCTTTAGCAATAAAGTCAGTGAATTTCTCAATCTGAGCTTCGTCTGGACGAACGCCAGTGTACCGATGCGGACGAAGGGTAAAAATCGATGCGATCAGAATCAAAGCACCAATAAATCCAATTACCGCGGTCACCGCATATTCATGTGGATCTAAAAACCAGTGTTGAGCACGTAACGGTAAATGACGCAAAATAGCAGGATGAATATGAGTTCCAATCACGTAATACGATAATGCTGAGATGAAAGCAAGGAATGCCCATATCCAGATACTGCGTGCAGACATACTTGTACTTTCACGGTTAAAGCGAGCACGTGACACCCATAGCACCAAAGCTACAATTAGCAAAATAATCGCTTCTTCGTAATCGAATCCTTTGGCAAATGTAAAAATAGCTCCGGTTAACAATAACGCCCCTGTTAACAAGTAAGCACGCCGGATACGAAGTGAAATTCCTCTAGAAACAATAATAAGCATAATACCGATGATAACGGATAATTGTTCTGAGAAACGCATAAGCGGTAAAGATAACAAATGTTCCATAAAACGCAAACGGTCGATCAGACCCGGTGTTGCCGCAGATAATAGTAATATTACACCACTGGCAAAGACTAATTTGCCTAATGCCCATGCACCTAGATCGCTAAGCAATCCGAACTGAGAAGGCCATCCCCAGAATTTAACCCATGTGTTACGAGAAGCATCGAGACTGGTTGTCAGCATTTCACGCATTTGCTTACTGCTCGGGCTCATTTCAAAAGCAGCCAAGACCAGACCGATTAACCATGGAACAACAAAATAGAAAATACGGAACAATAACAAAATGGTAAGTGCGCGAGATGGATCAACACCTAATGTGTGTAAGCCAAGTAGTGCAATTAGATCGAATGCTCCGATACCACCTGGAGCCATACTGATAATCCCTGCAATCGCTGCTACAATGTAGACACCGAATACAGGAGCAAATGGCAAATGATTCAGGTCATAAAAAGCGAATAGCCAGAACAATGTACCTGCACAAGCCCATTCTAGAACCGAAGAACCGATCGAAGCGGCAATTACTTTCCACGGTAATTTACCCTCGCCTTTGTGAAACCATTTAGCAAATAATGAAGAACGTTGCATCAATAAAAAGAAAGGGAAATACAATGAAACTCCCCATACTCCAAATCGAAGCCATGGATGTTGCTGGAAAATAGGTTCAACCGGAAAAACGCCGATTAATGTTAAACAGCCGAGTAAAGATAATCCAACGAGAACGATAGGGGATAAGAATAAGACTGCTGCGCCCATCGTTTTCATAGGTACGCCACTTTTCTTATACAGCAATGTACGTAACCCTACGCCTGTAAGACCTGCGAATCCAATCATATTGTTAAATGTATTGGCAATCCATGCATAGCGGTATGTTGTTTTCCAATTGACATCGAGCTTAAATTGCTTGCGTAGTAAATAATCATAAGTACTCATTGCCGATACAGCGATAAAAGAAGCAATGATTAATTGAATAACGATATGAACAGGCATCATTCGTAATTCATGAATAATTTTGGCTAAGTTAATATTCTGAATCTCATGTCTTCCGTATACAAAAATAATGGCCAAAATAGCTACAGGAATCAGTATCCTAATAATTTTAGCGCGGTATAAAGCTGTGAATAGTTGTAAAATTTTAAGCTTTCGAAGCGATTCTCTCATTGTCTCGTCGACTCCACCTTTTAGACAGATTGAACTTATTATTTTTTTAGTACAGCATATTTATTCATATAGTATTCTTTGCCAAATGATGTATAGCTTAATATCCCTACCTATCATACTACATCGGTATGTGTAAAACACATTTTGAGATCGTTCTAGCAATCATTTGTATATTTCAACATAAATGGAATAAAAAATCCCTTCTAGTTGAAGTGTAAGGTTCATACAATGATGAACATGTTCTCACTATCTACTACAAGGGCAGAATATAACTATAATAAACAATTCTTTTATGATTTTATTTACACTAATGTAACGAATATGAGAATCAGATCAAGCTTTTCACTCTGAAATATTACCAGCTTCAGGATCAGGATGATACTTGGTTTGATAATCTTCATAGATGACATCAGTCATCATGCCCATAGAAGCATGGTGCAATTCATGGCAATGTACCATCCACATCCCCGGATTATCCGCACGAAAAGCAATGACATAAGTGTCACCAGGTCGCACATTGATGGTATCTTTCCAGATCGGTGAACCAGATAAAGCTTGTCCGTTTTTGGATAAAACTTCAAAAGAGTGTCCATGTAGATGCATCGGATGATCTTCATTTTTGGACTCATTTATCAGTGTGATTTTAACAGCATCACCGGTTTGGACTTTGAGTTGACTCACTTGTGGGTAAGCTTCTTGATTAATCGTATAGGACATTTTACCATCAATCACACCCATATCCAAATCTAACGTATATTCACGATCAAACACAGACTTCAATCCAAATTCACTTGTTGTCGGTTGACCATAAGTCGTTAGATCAAGAGGCTGTTGATGGTCTGATGGTATAGAAGTCATTTGTGCTTGATATGAAGTTATCTTCTTAGTTATTTCTGTTAGCGTACGTTTAGATCCTTTGGGTTCAATCACAATAGGAATACGAACCGATTGGGCAAATGAAGAATCTCCGACCATACCGATCCATTGTATGCCTGTCGTATCCGCTGTAAATTCGATATCATACCGTTCTCCCGGAGCAATCACCAGTAAGCCGTTACTTAGCGTCTGAGGTCGATTGATATCATGTCCATCGGTCGCTGTCACACGATAAGCATCCGAATGAATATATAAAGTCTGTGTCATATTACCAGCATGAACCAAGCGTAAACGTACGCGGTCTCCTTGATGAACAACGATAGGCTCTATCAAATCTCCGCTGCGTCCATTTACCGTATAGAGATTATAAGCACCCATATTACTGTTTATAGCTAATGTATTGCTTTCACTCTCAGGAACAGTGGTATGAGGATCTGACCACTCATCTATTACCAGTGTGTGATCAGAAGAGACGGTATCCTGTTTCTTTTTCACAATAAAGGAGCCATATAATCCTTTACCAATCTGATTCAAGCTATCTTGATGGGAATGGTACCAGTACGTTCCTGCTTGATTGGCCTTGAATGTATAGGTGAAGCTTGCCCCCGGTTGGATCGCATCTTGAGTCATACCAGGTACACCGTCCATTTCATTAGGCAAAACAACACCATGAACATGAAGAGCAATGGGCACTTTTAATTGATTTTTCAAATGAATCGTTACGGTATCGCCTTCGGTAACTTCTAATTGTGGGCCGGGAACCGAATTATTGAATGTCCATACAGGCAAATATTTACCCTTTTCGATTTCCAAATAAGACGTTTGAGCGACTAGATTGATTTGATTATTTTGGATAATAGAAGGTAGTGTAGTTATCTTCGCTGGACGCTCTGTTGTACTGCCTTCTGGAGCAGATGCTGTTGTACCTATATGATCCATCGACATAGAATGCTCTTCATGTTGTGCGTTTGAAGTAGATGAATTCGGTGGAGTAGTCGTTGGTTGTGCTGTAGAACTGCAACCTGCGATAAGAAGAATCATAAGAAGATAAGTCAAGCTTAAAGATGTTTTGGTAGTTGTGGAAGACAAATAGAGCCATAATCGATTCAATGTATATTCTCCTCTACTAATGTAAGATTGTTCTATTCTATTATGCCTTTTTTTAACTTCCATATTTCAAAAAGGAATTGTCATTTTCTTGACGATTGATCTGTGGATAGCAAATAATGGTGGGTGACAAAAATGTTACTTTTTGTTGAATAATGTGTTTAAACGCATTACTTACTGTTTAATAATCATTCACGAGGCTCTGTTGTTAGAAGCTGTTAGAAGCTTCATTTTGACAATGTATGCAGTTATTTTGCCCAAAAGGAGGATCGATCATCAGTACCACATAGAAGCGAAGAGCCGAATACTTAATGCAAGACCCGATGAATGGATTGAAGAGCACATATGATCTAACCATAACAATAACGGAGGTATACGATTCATGATCAACAAATCTAAAAAAGCTTCACTTCTATTAGCGGCTACGATTTTAGGTACAACAGCAGGTAGTTTTTTGGTAGCGCCAAGCGCTCATGCAGCGATCGAAAGCAATGTCGTTAAAAATGATATTAACTGGGATATGCCTTCTGCTCCAGCAGCACCTTCTGATGTAAATGCTCGTGCAGGTTCTGAACAAGTGGTATTAACGTGGGCACCTATAGATAATGCCAAAAGTTATGACGTTAGACGTTATAATGTAGTCAATAACACATATGATAGTGTAAAAGCAAATGAAACGACTGTTTTGACAACAGGTGTAACGGATGCAGTGTATATGGATACTTCCGTAACAAACGGTCAAATTTATGGTTATGTAGTTAATGCTGTGTATGGTGATGGACAGGTGAGTCAAATGTCGATGCCTGTGATCGCTACGCCAATGGAATTATCCGGAAATGTGAAAGACTCCATTGTGTTGCAATACAAATCAGGAACAACAGCCGGTACAAACAGTAGCGTGATTCAACCTACATTCAACATTATGAATACGAGCGGTACACCTGTGAACTTGAGCGATATTCGTGTTCGTTACTATTTCAATGGTGGAAAAGAATTAACAGCTAAAAACTTCTCCGCAGGTAATATCAGTTTTGGTTCTCGCAATATTGAACCTAACTTTGTTAGCTTAGAGAAAACATACAAACAAGCAGACAGTTACCTTGAATTGCTATTTAATGCTGAAGCGGGAATTATCAGAGCAGGTGACGAAACAGGCCCAATGACTTTTACTATTCAAAAAAATCAAAGTGGTACTTCTCAAGACAATGATTATTCCTACAATAACAGCTCCGAATTAACAGAATGGAATAAAGTAGCTGTATACTATCAAGGTGATCTTGTATGGGGAACAGAACCTGATCTAAATAACTAATATGGTGCTAGTGCAAAAAGTGATCTTTTAAAGATCACTTTTTTTGCTTTACCATATAATAAAATTTCAACTACATACGTGATTGATATTAACTTATACTTGCATAGTTACTTTCTAAATGGTAACATACTTATATAAAATAACTAAAGAAAAGAAAGGGACTTTCCTATGAATACTTCCGTGATTAGTCCAGCACTTCAAATCGGACTTGTTAAGCTTCGTATCAGTCAATTAGAACGTTCATTAACGTATTATACCGAGGTTATTGGACTTAAAATATTACGCCAAGATCACAAAACAGCAGATTTAACCGCCGATGGACATACAGTATTGCTTCAACTAGAAGAAATCGAAAATGCTAAAATTTTACCACGCCAATCGGTAGCGGGTCTGTACCATTTTGCTATTCTGGTTCCTGACCGTACAAGCTTGGGATTGGTTCTTCGTAATCTTGCAGTTCGTAATCAACAGATCGGGCAAGGAGATCACTTAGTAAGCGAAGCTTTATATTTGTATGATCCAGATAATAATGGGATTGAAATTTACGCCGATCGTCCTCGTTCTACATGGCAAAAAGATGAGCGCGGGCAATATATTATGGCAACAGATCCTGTCGATGTTGACGGATTATTAGCATTGGCTGAAGGTAAAGAATGGACAGGGCTTCCAGCAGGTACCATTATTGGGCATGTTCATTTCCATGTACCTACATTAGCAGCGGCTCGTCAATTTTATGTAGATACTTTAGGATTTGAAATTGTCCTTACCGATGATCGTAGTGTGCTGTTTATCTCAGCGGGTGGATACCATCATCATCTTGGTCTGAATGTATGGGCAGGTGTAGGTGCTCCTGTAGCTCCAGCGGATGCAGTAGGCATAAGCTATTATACTTTGAAAATGCCAGATCAAGCTTCAATTCAAGAAGTCGCTCATCGTGCCCGAGCAGCCGGTATTCCTGTTGAAGAAAAAGAAGGACAATTGTGGTTAACCGATCCTTCTCATATTCAAGTTCGTTTTTATAGTGATGCTTCTTAAATCAACTATGTATTCAATTACAAGATGTGAAATTAAGATTATCAATACAAAAAAACCGATGCGTTGATGCACCGGTTTTTTGATGATGTCTTTTTGTCTTTTTGTCTTTTTAATAAAAAGAGTCGGTATTCATATCTGTTTCTACACCGTCTTCATAATAAGAATCTTCACTATATGAGCCTTCGCTTGTTCCATAAGCAAGTGCAGCAATAAAAGCAAACACGATAAAAGCGATCATAATTAAATGAATTAATGTACCTAGTCCACCACAGATTAAGCCTGCAATTGCCATGCCTTGACCTGCTTGTCTACGTGTTTTTAATTCCTTCAGTGCGAGAATACCAAATATAATTCCCAATATTCCGATCACAATACCTAACCCCGGTAGCATGAGCAGCGCAGCTAATGAAGAAATACCTAGAACAAGAGCAGCGATCGCTTTACCATTATTGGTCATCGGGTATTGGGGTGGATAAGGAGCAAATGGGGGAGGATTCTGATTGCCAGGTGGATAATTCGGTTGATGTGGGTCCATAAAAGTACCTCCTTAAAATATGTATAATTGATCCGCTTTTTTTACTTCTTATCATACCATTGAATCCACATATAAAAAACAGGAGACTTTTCTGGCGGGAAAAGTTTCCTGTGGGGTAAACCATACTATAGGGTTAGCAAACGTTTAGATCGAAGTATGACTTGAAAGCGGACGAGTTAGGTTCAAATACATCGCAGTCAGCTCATCAAACCATGTTTTGTCTTTGCTGATCAAAGCGATATCGATTAGATTTTTCAATTGTTCTGGTTCTAATGTAACAGCATCTTGGAAAGAAATTTCTGCTGAAGCGGTAACCACACCTAGAGAATCTTGTTGTAAATATACACGGATCGTACTGTCCATATATTCTTGTCTCAAAAAGTAAATAATTTCGCTCATCAGAATCGGACGAGAGTGAGTAGGGTAGGTACACTCCATAACTTTAACCCAATAATGCTTGTTAGTCAGTTGAACTAAACCGTTCTCGTCAATCAATCTATGGTCTGCTTCAATATGGTAACTAAGATCGAATGTTTGTATAGGGAAATTTTTGCTTAATTGTTTATGAAGGACAGCATAAATTTCTTGTTCGTTTAATTTAATCATGCTAATCATTCCTTTGCTATTATATATTTTTATAAAACGTTTTGGATTGTAAGGGTCAGGTCAACTTTTCAGGTGATGATTTGCAGATTATCAAGCTGTTAAAATATATATCGGTCAATAGACTCATATTTTGTATATATTTTGTCGAAAAAAAGGAAAAAATGTTATAGGAAATGAGGACTATATATGTCAGAAGTTGAAGATCATTTAAAAAAGGGGCTATCTATTCTATTTATCGGTTTTAATCCAAGTCTGAGATCTGGAGAAGTAGGGCATCATTATGCTAATCCACGCAACCGATTTTGGAAAATTCTTTATGAAGCTGGTCTTACAGATCGCTTGTATACACCTGGTGAAGATAGTGAGCTTTTAGAATTAGGTTATGGATTTACTAATATTGTTTCTCGTCCTACACGAGGGGCAGAAGATATTCTGCCAGAAGAATATGCGACCGGTCGACAAGAATTACGAGAGAAACTTACAAAATACCAACCAGAGATTGCTTGTTTTGTTGGTAAAGGAGTCTATCTTCAATATAGTCAACGTGCCAAAGCATCATGGGGGTTCCAAAAAGAACCTATAATAGAAGGAATACGAGAATTTGTAGCTCCTTCTTCTAGTAGTCTGGTGCGAATGCCTGTTGACGATATTATTGATATTTATCGACATCTTTCTGATGAACGATAAGGGTAAATTAGAATACAATCAAAATAAAAGATTGAACAAAATAAAATTTGACAATATGATCAAAAACCGTTTTAATTATGTAGACCGATCGTTATAATGAATTTGAAGGATGTGAATGTATGGGTGAAAAGTCTAACTCACGCGATCTGATTGTAGAGACAGCAGCGAGACTTTTCTTTTCACAAGGGTATCATGCCACAGGGCTGAGCCAGATTATCAAAGAAAGCGATACGCCTAAAGGTTCTTTGTATCATTATTTTCCAAATGGCAAAGAAGAATTAGCTTATGTCTGTATTGAAAAGACCAATGAACATGTATTGGAAAAGTTCAAAGCTGTTTTTGAACAACATCAGACAACAGGCGATGCGATTCAAGCCTTTATTCGCGATATGGCAGACGATACTGAAAAATCCGGATTTACTGGCTTTTTACCCTTTAGTTTTTGGGCAGCAGTAGAGACTTCGTGTATTAGTAACAAATTGCGCTCGGCTTGTCAGGACGTATTTACAGATTGGCAAGAAGTGATTGCTGATCGTCTACAGCAGGAGGGTGCTTTGGAAGTTCGTGCTAAGGAAGCAGCATTACTCATGATCTCGATGATGGAAGGGGCTTTGATTATTAGTCTGACCAATCAAAGTAAACAACCTATGTTGACAGCAGCAGACTATTTGTCAGCGATGATGAAGACAGCAGTATTAACAAAATAAACAATAGATAGAGATAGTTTTAGGAGGATGGGAACGTGGACGTAAGTATGAACGCAGATGCTATCAAGGATAAGCCTGAAGGAAGAAAGTACAAAGTATTACCGATTATGATTTCATTGCTATTGAGTGGATTTATCGGCTTATTTAGTGAAACAGCATTGAATGTAGCGATTAGCTCATTGATGGGACTACTTAGTGTAGATGAAGCTACGATTCAATGGTTAACGACAGGATATCTATTAGTATTAGGTATTCTCGTACCTGTATCAGGGCTATTGCTACAATGGTTTAGCACAAGACAACTATTTATTACATCGTTAACTTTTTCGATTGTCGGAACGATTGTTGCGGCTTTGTCACCTAACTTTGAAATACTGTTAATTGCACGTGTATTACAAGCAGTAGGTACAGGATTATTGTTACCACTACTATTTAATACTATTTTGATTATTTTCCCGATTGAGAAGCGTGGAGCAGCCATGGGCTTGATTGGTCTAGTTATTATGTTTGCACCAGCGATTGGTCCTGCAATATCAGGTTTGATTTTAGCTAATTTAACATGGCACTGGATTTTCTGGATTTCATTGCCGTTTCTTGCAATTGCTTTGATCTTCGGAATATTGTTCTTAGAAAATGTATCTAAGATCACCAAACCTAAAATTGATATTCTTTCGATTGTGTTATCAACACTTGGATTCGGCGGAATCGTATTCGGATTCAGTAGTGCAGGTGAAGGTTCTGGAGGATGGGGAAGCCCTGTTGTAGTCGGAACATTATTATTAGGAGCTGTTTCATTGTTATTGTTTGGCTTCCGCCAGATGAAGATGAAGCAACCAATGATCAATCTTCGTGCTTTCAAATTCCCGATGTTTACAATCGGTCTGATTCTTGTATTTATCTGTATGATGATGATCTTATCTTCTATGTTGATCTTACCGTTATACTTGCAACAAGGTATGGCTTTGACGGCTCTAGGAGCAGGTCTTGTATTATTACCGGGTAGTTTACTGAATGGTTTCTTATCTCCAGTTATGGGTCGTTTATTTGATAAATTCGGTCCGAAATGGTTAGTCATCATCGGTTTGTCGGTTGCGACGATCGCTTTGTTCTCATTCACTAGAATTCATTCAACAACGCCTGTCGGTCTGATTATTGGATTGCATACCGCACTAATGGTGGGTATATCTATGATTATGATGCCAGCACAGACGAATGGTCTGAATCAGTTACCACGTGAATACTATCCAGATGGTACAGCGATTATGAATACATTACAACAAGTGGCTGGTGCGATTGGTACAGCATTGGCTGTAAGTATTCTAAGTGCAGGTCGTGCTAACTTCTTAAGTGGAGTCGATAATCCGAAAGATCCAGCGAATGTGCTGTCCGCATTTACAGTAGGGGTGCAACATGCCTTTATCTTCGCTGTTGTGATTGCTGTTATCGGTCTGATATGCGCATTATTTATCAAACGTGTCAATGTAAAACACGGTATGTAATGATGTGATTAAGCCATCTGAACTCCTCAATCTGGGGATTCAGATGGCTTTTTTAGTCCTATTATCGCAATAGCTTTGGTAGGAATATCATGATTTAGTTTAAAAGATAAAGTACACCTATACTATATAGAAGAAAAAAGGAGAATCATTATGATTACGATCGATCCAGCATCTATAACCAATATAGATAATTATAAATTAATCACCGGTTCTGTTATTCCAAGACCGATTGCGTTTGTGACCAGTCAATCGAGTACAGGAGTGCTTAATCTAGCTCCTTTTAGCTATTTTAATATTGTCGCTTCTGATCCACCGATTCTTTCCATTTCTGTAGCACGTAAAGGCGGTGAAATGAAAGATACTGCTCGCAATGTAATCGAGAATAAAGAGTTGGTCGTTCATATTGTGCATGAAGAATTAACCGAGCAAATGAATCATACAGCAGCTTCATTGCCTAGTGAACAGAGTGAACTTGAATTAACAACTCTTCATACTGTCCCTAGCGATAAAATCAAAGTACCTGGTCTTGCAGAAGCTTTGATTCGATTTGAGTGTGTGTTAGAGCAACATGTACCGATTAGCAATGATAGCGGTGAGATCGTACAAGATTTATTGTTGGTACGCATTATTTGTTATCATTTTGATGAAAAAGTAGTCGATGCAGAGCGCTTCTATATCTGGGCAGATGTATTGAAACCAGTCGCTCGCCTAGCAGGGAATAACTATGCAGGATTGGCAGAGCAATTTACAATAGAACGTCCAAGTTAAATCTATAATGAAGTGATATCGAATAAAATAGCTAAAAAAAGACTGAGCCTTGATAATAAGGTTCAGTCTTTTGGCGATAAAGTAGGCTTAATCCATAATTTTGAAAGATTGATCCAACCAAATGCATCAGGATATAACCCTTGAAAAGAAGGATCAAATAGCAACTTTTGATTAGAATGATAAACAGGTATAAATAAAAATGAAGTGTGTAAAAATTGCTCAATCTTCTCAACATGCTGACTATAATCAGGTAAAGGTGCAGCAACAAAAGGAACAAGTAATTGATCTAACTCTTTTAACTGAGCAGGATTCAATAATTGACGTACATACGTTGATCGGTTACTAAAAAAGTTAAGTAATCCCCAAACGATATTTTCCTCTAACATTTCCTGTCCCATAAATAAATCGGCTTCTTGCATTACTGCTTTGGAAGCAAATGAATCACGCGGGCACAAAGTGAGGATCAGACCTATAGAACGTGCACGATCTTGTAACCATTTGCAGACTGCATGATTTTCTGCCCGATTCAGATAATTGAGTTTCAAAGGTTGTCCTTGATAGTCCGTTTGTTGCAGATGCTGACGTGCTTGCTCTAATGAATACGTTGGAGCATGGGTTTGTTTGCTTTTCCACGGAAATAAGCTATACGCAGGCTTTAACCAATACTCAGAACATTGCTCTGTCAACAGTGGACGATCTAATAACATATGAATCACTTGTCTAAAAGTGGAGTCATGTTGAATCCCTTCTTTGCAAAAATTGAACATAATAAAATTACATCCAATCACTTTGTAATTCACCTGTGCAGGATCAGTATAATCTGTAGCTTTATTCTGACGAAATAGCTGATAACGTCGATCTGCTTGATAATCAGCCGCTACAAAATAAATATCCACACGATCCAACAGCGATCTTCCTTCAAAATAAGTATCAAAAGCATCAAGTACAATATGATTCTCACTAGAAGCGGTTAAGCGAAAAGCCCCTGTTCCGACCAATTGTCGACCTCGATCAGCCATATCATGATCATGCGGAAGAATGGACATACATAATGAACTAATATAATTCAGGAAAAAGGGATCAGACCGGTGTAGATAAAAGCTGATTGTATAATCATTATGAATCACAACAGAGTGAACATGGGTAAATTGCCAAAAAGCAGGTGAATCCAAATCACGTAGGCGTTCCCATGTATATTTTACATCCTCTGCGGTCAATATCCGTCCATGATGGAACCGAACTCCTTTACGCAAATAAAATGTCCAACATTGATCGGTATCATCGCTTTCCCAATAATGAGCCAATTGAGGTATAAAAGTCTGTGATTCAGCTTGATATGTAATTAATAAGCTACAAATTTGACCGATCAAATGAGATTCAAACGCTGTAAACACAAATGCTGGATCCAATGACTCCAGAATACGACTCTGGTTAATCCGCAGTACATCCAGTGTCTGAGAACCATGATGCTCAATATGAAGTCCAAACTGCTGTTCAAGCCGATATTGAAGACGCTGAACATAAGTATGGGGTAACTGTGGATGTTGTAACCATTGTGCGGCTTCTTGCAATTTACCTTGGGTGAGTAGTTGCTCAAAATAGACACTTAATACATGTTCAAGTGAGTGGAGTATCGTTAGCGTAGAATGATGTCCACGTCCACGACCGCTCTGCCAGTGAATATATCCTTCTTCTTGAAGTTTGCGTATGATCCACTTTACATTGCGGGTTGTACAGTGCAGAAGAGATGCTAAATGATCAATTGTTAAAGTATGTGTACTATGTAGGTCTGGATCATCTAATGACAATAGAATCGTTATGTAATGCTCTTGATGCTTCATATCTTTATCTCCTAAGCTGTATTGACTTGTAATATATAAAAGGGGAAACGATTGATTTAATCTTACTCTTTTTCTTCCTCTTTCTCCAGCTGATAATAAGATGACTGGAAGAGGAGGAATGAAGAATGGAATTTTTGCAATTGCACCGGACGATTCAACTGCGTATTTTGACTACATTTATCACCCGATTAACAGGAACGATGATTTTTCCATTTATGGCGATTTATTTTGCTGGCTATTTAGGTGCAGGCATTGCGGGTATTTTATTATTTTCTAGTCTGATCGTTCAACTGATTGCTAGCTTATATGGTGGGTATTTAGCTGATCGCTGGGGACGTAAAAAGGTAATGGTATGGGGAGAAGGTATTCAATGTATAGCTTTTCTAGGGATGATGCTAGCTAACTCGCCTTACTGGCAGTCGACATGGTTTACATTTGCAATGATGATTATACATAGTCTCTGTAATGGTCTGATCATCCCTGCTTCAGATGCGATGTTAATCGATGTAAGCACACCACAGACACGTACACTAATGTATAGCATCAATTACTGGTCGATCAATCTGGCGATTACATTCGGGGCATTAATTGGTGGAGCGATGTTCAGTTCACATCGGATGGCGTTATTTGGACTATTGTCGATCACAGGTTTGATCATCTGGTTAATTACAATCTTTTTGATTACAGAAACCTATGTACCACAGACTCATGTACAACAGACCAAGCAATGGAACATTATTTCTAGTGGGAAATTGATTATTCGCAACTATCATCGAGTCTGGAAAGACCGGCTGTTTATTCTATTTGTATTAGGTAATATGTTATTGTTATCGACTGAATTTCATTTGACTCAATATATAGGAGTTCGTCTGCAAAATGAATTTGTTCCACAAACGATAATGATCTGGGGCAATAGACAGCTAGAACTAAATGGTATCAAGATTCTAAGTATGATCCAGATCGAAAATACAGTCGGTATCGTACTCCTTTCATTATTTCTTGCTGGAGTGATCCGTCGTTCTAAACGTCAAATTTCTTGGATGAATGTAGCGGTTCTTAGCTATATTACCGGATTTGCAGTGATGGCATTTAGCAATACACTATGGATACTGGCTGGAGCGATGCTGTTAGCGACTGTAGGAGAGTTGATTCATGTGCCTATTCGTCAATCTCTGCTAGCCCAAATTATCAATGATCAATCTCGTAGTTCTTATATGGCTGTTCATGGAATGGGGACCCAAGGAGCTAGAGCCATGGCGGCTCTAGGGATTACTTTGGGCGTATGGATACCTTCCTATGGTATGTCGATCCTTATTGCTATGGTTGGATTAATAGGATTCCTACTTATTTCTTATGTCATCAGTCGGGTACAAGCTTCGGCAAAAGCAACTTCGACACAAGGGGTTACCAAAAACCAAGTAACATTGTAAGATATAGAAAGTTGAGAACTAACGTGCATATTAATGTATAAGCAACAGCATGTCTTAGGGGGGATTAACATGAGTAAAGGATCAAAACCATTAAGCGGAAAAACAATCGTTATTGCAGGTTCAAGAAAACTCGATGAAATGTCAGCATTAATTGAGAAACAAGGTGGAACAGCGATTGTTCGCTCACTACAAGGTGTAACCACATTCAAGGAGCAAGAAATGGAGCAAGAATTGCGTCTGTTTATTGCCAATCGACCAGAATGGGTTATTTTCACAACTGGAATAGGAGCCAAAGCATTATTCGATGCCGCAGATCGTCTAGGGATCAAAGATCAATTTGTAGAAACGGTGCAACAATCTAAAATTGCTATCCGTGGCTACAAAACATATAATTTTCTCAAAACGCAAGAATTAGCTCCAGATATTCGGGATTCTGATGGAACGATGAAAGGTCTAGAAGATCAATTAGAATCGACCACATTTACAAAAGAACAAATATGGATACAATTGCATGGCGAGCCTGCTCCAGATCTTGTTCAGTTTTTGGAAGCAAAAGGAGCCTCATCTGTACATACCTTATTGCCTTATCTTAATATTGCACCGGAAGCGGACACGTTAAAGCAATTGCGTCAGGAGATCCAGCAAGGAGAGATTGATGCGATTTGCTTTACAACAGCGGTTCAAGTTCGCTATTTATTCAAAGATGCTCGTGAACATGGATATGAAGAGGAATTACGATCTGCTCTCAATCAAGGCGTGCTGGCTGTTTCTGTAGGCAAAGTGACTTCAGAAGCATTGACTCAAGCAGGAGTCACCCGAATCGTAGCTCCTGAAAATGAACGAATGGGCGCTATGATTGTAGAAATGGCGAAGTATTTTGAACAATAAAAAGTCTATTCATGAATAATTTGTGTACTCTAATGAAATTTTTCAGTTTATTTCATTGAAAAAGGTTCATTCTCATGTAAGCTTATGATAAAATAAACTATTATGTAGTGAAGGAGAAATACAAAGATGACTATACCTAAAACGTTAACTATAGCCGGATCAGATACAAGCGGTGGAGCTGGTATTCAAGCCGATTTAAAAACTTTTCAGGAATTGGGCGTATATGGCATGACCGTGCTTACCACGATTGTTGCTATGGACCCTAAAACATGGGATCATCAAGTATTCCCTATTGATCTGAAGGTAGTTGAAGCGCAGTTGCGTACTGTACTGGATGGTATCGGTTTTGATGCTTTGAAAACAGGTATGTTGGGTTCGGTAGAAATTATTGAACTGGTAGCACACCATCTGAATCGTTATCCAATGGATCGTGTTGTTATTGATCCTGTAATGGTATGTAAAGGCACTGATGAGGTTCTTCAACCGGAAAATACAGAAGCGATGTTAGAATTCTTGATTCCAGGCGCAGATCTAGTGACTCCGAACTTGTTTGAAGCTTCTCAATTAGCTAAAACAGGTCCTATCACTACAGAAGATCAAATGAAGCAAGCAGCGGCAATTATTTATGAGCGTGGAGCGAAGCATGTATTGATCAAAACACGCGGTAAGATTAAAGAAGGCAAAGCATTAGATTTGTTATATGATGGTCAAACATTTGACTGGTTCGAAGTGGATGCTATTGCTACGGAATTTACACATGGTGCAGGTTGCACAACTTCCGCAGCAGTAACAGCTGGACTTGCTAAAGGATTGTCTGTCAGAGATGCTTATGCTGACGCTAAAAACTTCATTACTCAAGCAATTGCTAACGGATTCCGTCTGAATGACTTTGTAGGTCCAACCCTACATGTGGCACACCGTTTGCAATTGAAATAACAGCATCTGGAGCGGAGGATTGCTCAATGAATCGCTTATCCAAATCGTTACTCGGTGGAGCGCTAGTTTTACTTTTGATGATCATTAGCGCTTGTTCTGGAAATAGTACACAACAACCGTCATCCATGGATAATGGAACCACAGAACAATCAACACCTGCTACTCCTTCGACTGAAGGCAGTACAGACCAACCGGCAACAGGTACTGAACCAGCAACAAATACAGACGGAACGTCTTCAAGCACAGAAGGTTCTACTGAAACAGCAGACAATGGTGGCAAAGAAACGGTCCCTGCTGCCAAACCAGAACTGACTCCTGCTAACGAAGGTCAAGTCGATATTACAATTGTACAACAAGGCCCTGGACAATTTTTTGTACGTCTTAATGAATTTCCAGAAGGATATCTTGTTAGCAATTTAGACTGGACTGGACCAGGATATAGTGAAGCAGCTACATTTGATGAAGCTGTGAAGAACGGTCAAGAAGGCAATAATGGATTCTACGCAAGTAGCGATCACCGCAATTTTGGCTTCATTTATGATGGACATATTGCTGGTGAAGAAGGCAAGTTCACATTAACATTCCGCAATCAAGCCGGAGACGAATTAACGTGGTATAAAGATCTAACATTGCAATAATATCGCTTGGTAATATAAGCGATACTTCATCTATTTCAATGAAAAGTGATTTTTGCAAAGCAAAATATCTTTCTATCGCTTGGCAATATAAGCGATAAAATGTGTTACATGCTGTACTAAATACTCAAGCCTCTGCCGATATATGCGGTAGGGGTATTTTGAGGGATATTTTTGAAAAAAGATGCACAAATATGCAGTATGTATGCAAATGATGTAAATTACATGATTATCACAAAAATAAGCGAAAGCACTGCAAAGATCAGTGCAAGAGAGGAAATATTATAATGAGAATCAATACATTCAAAACAGAACAAAACTTAGACCGAGGACATTTAACAGCAATCGCTAACGAAGCTTCACGTTTTGCTTCTGATATTCGTATCGCATTTGGTAACCCTGACAACCGTAGAGAAGTAGACGTAAAAAGCTTGTTGGGTATGATGTTGATGATTATCCCTGCTGGAACAGAAATCGAATTAACAACTCGTGGTAAAGACGAATTGGAAGCTTTGGAAAATGTACAAGCATTATTTGAACAAGTTTTGTTCGCTCCATCTGTATAATATCTATTTCATGTAACTCAACAATTATATAATGCATTATAAAAAAACCTTCTGTCTTTTGTAGACAGAAGGTTTTTTGCTGATAATATCGGGTAATAGATAGCAAACTCCTACCAGAAGGTATTCAGTTGCCATTTTACTTAAAAGCGATCGGTTCGATACTTTTTAGGCGTGATTCCTGCATGCTTTTTGAAAGCTTTGGAGAATGAGAATAAATCAGGATAACCGACAGAGTAAGCAATTTCAGCTAGAGAATAGTTGGTTTCAGTGAGTAATTGCCGTGCTTTACTCATTTTTAGACTACGAATATATTCAGCAGGCGGAGTCTGATGAACTAGATGAAATTGTTTGCTAAAGTGAGTCCGATGCACGCCCACATGACTTGCTACATCCGCAACCGTAATTCCGCGATCATAATGACTATGAATATAAGCGATAGCTTCTTCCATCCATAAAGTGGTAGAAGATAGAGTATCCGCTACATAATGATTAATATGAGAAGGGTGATCTGAGGATAATTCGGCAAAAATACTATATAACAATTCCAATCGTCGTAATTCGCTACTAAATTGATTCGAATCTTCATTGGTAGATAGAATACGTTCGAACTTTTCTTCCAGTTGATCAAATAACTCTGCACTCACTTCACTATACCCTTGATGCATACCACTTTGTTCTATAAGTAACCTGGCTTGAGGACCTGTAAAACAAATATAATACGTTTCCAAGTCTTCATCCATATTATTAATATATTCAAAAGGTTCATTGGGAGAAATACACCATACATTGTAAGAGCCAAGAATATAGCTTTGCCCTTTATGAATAATAACTCCACCATGTCGATTAGCGATCCAAAAGCAATTGTCGATGCCTGTAAACAACCGCCTACTTTGAGCCTTTAAAAAATAACGACCTGCTTGAGCAATTCTTAATCCTCCGGATTGTGAGAATAAGGAAGGAGAAATAAGAAACCGTTCAACCACTTCACGATTTGTTTCAATAGAACGAAGCATATTGAACGTTCATCCTTTCCAAATATAATCTAACTTCTTTATTATATACTACATAATGACAAAATAATACAAGACAAAATGACATTGTTCGTTTACAATCAAATTGCTATGATCTAAATCATGGTATTCCTACTAAAATGATGGGTTTTTATAAGATTGATCATTTTCATTGATGTACCAATAGATTCTAAACAGCAGATGGAGGACGTATAATGAAAAACATGAAAATGAAATCTTCTCTTGTCTTGGCACTTACTTTACTACTTACAGTGTTTCTATCTGCCTGCGGAAATAGCTCTGACAGCTCAGCAGATGGTAAAGTAACGATTAGCTTTTTACATTGGCGTGGGGAAGATACACAAGCTTTCCAGAAAATTATTGATCAATTTGAAACTAAAAATCCAAATATCAAAGTAGATATGCAGACTTTAACTTCAGATCAATATCAATCCACAGCTCAAGCTAAATTAACAGATGGTTCAGTCGGCGATGTATTTGCCTCTTTCCCGGGTGCACAATATGCAGCTCTGTCCAAAGCAGGTCTATATACAGATTTAACCAACGAATCGTTTTTGAAAAATTATAACGCTGACCTTATTGATGTTGGCGCTAAAGATGGAAAACAATGGGCGGTTCCTTACCAACTGGTCTACAACCAACCTATTTATAATACTGAAATTTTCAAAAAATATAATTTGACGCCTCCAACCGATTGGGATGGATTCCTTAAATTATGTGCAACACTCAAACAAAATGGAATTATTCCGATTGCTTTTGCTGGAGCAGATATTGGACCAGGGCAATTTATGAATACAATGGTTATGAATAATGAACCTAGCGAAGATATTTTCACCAAGGTGGAAGCTGGACAAGCTAAGTTAACAGATGAATTCTGGGTCAAAACGCTAACTCAATTTAAAGAGTTAAATGATAATGGTTACTTCCAAGAGAACTCACTCGGTACAAAAGATGCAGCAGCAGGGGCTTTATTTATTCAAGGTAAAGCAGCTATGTTAGCTAGTGGTTCTTATCAATTAGCTCAAAATGCGAAACAGAATCCAGAGCTCAAACAAGCATTATTAGCACCTATTACTGTATCGGCAGATCAAGCCAAATATGAAGGTGTACACACTAGTACATTCATGTTAGGTGTTAATAGCCGTTCTAAACATCCAACAGAAGCGAAGAAATTCCTTGAATTTTTGAGCCAACCGGATGTAGCAAGTCAGTATGCGAATGAAACCGGACAAAATGTAACCTTAAAAGATATCAAATACGATAGTCCAGAATTGAACATTGCAGGCGATTGGGCAGATAAGAAAACATTGTTCCAACCTCGTTTTACGATTTTAAATTCAGAAAATCAAAAAGCAGTAACGAATTCAATTCAAGCTGTATTGGGCGGAGCGGCACCTGAACAAGCAGCACAGGATGCACAAGCGATTATTGATCAACAAATTAAATAAACGATGAACGTATAAGGGAGAAATAAAACGCGCTTGTTTATATTAAAGCGCTGAAGGGCAAGGTAATAGGACTTATGATGAATCGCAAAACACTTTGGTTCTTTATGCTACCCGGACTGTTATTGTATACAGGGCTATTTATTTACCCGGCTCTATCTGGCTTATTTTATTCATTTACTAATTGGGATGGAGTCTCGACTTCGTATGATTTTGTAGGTATATCGAATTACAAAGATAGCTTCGATAGCATTGTATTCCGTAAAGCATTTTTTAATAATGTAAAGTTTATGTTGACGGTTGTTATTATTCAGACGATCGTATCGTTAATTCTTGCACTTATTCTAGCTAAAAATACGCGTACCCGTGTATTTCTACGTGCGTTGTACTTTTTTCCAGCGATCTTATCTTCGGTATCTGTAGGGTTAATCTGGTCATTTATTTATGATCCTTCTTTAGGATTATTGAATACGGCATTAACAAGTGGTGGACTGGAGCAATTTACAGCTAGCTGGACAGGAGATGCCAATATTGCGCTCTATGCGATTGCTTTTGTACAAATCTGGGCACATGCTGGACAGATGATGATCGTCTTTATTGCCGGTCTGCATGCGATTCCGGAAGAGTTGATGGAAGCAGCACGTATTGATGGAGCCACACGTTTTCAGATTTTCCGCAAAGTCACATGGCCATTACTGGCACCATCTGCAACCATTGTGGTATCTTACACAACGATTCAATCATTCAAAGCGTTTGATTTGATCTTTGTTATGACAGATGGTGGACCGAACTATGCAACAGAAATTCTGACGACCTATATTTATCATCTTGCCTTCTCTAACTATTCATTCGGTCTAGCTTCCGCAGGCTCAATGATATTCCTTGTTCTTCTAGGTCTATTGACGATGGCGCAATTCAAAGCTCTGCGTAGAGGCGGTGCTAACGGATGATAGAACACCGAATAGACAAGCAGCAGGATGGTGATCTGCGATGAAATGGATCGGACGTATAATTATGGTGCTGTATGCTCTTCTTGTAGCTGCACCCCTATATTTTGTAATGACTTCTTCGTTCAAAACCAGTCAGGCGTTTTTTGCTAATCCGTTAAGCTGGCCGAATCCGTGGACGATTCAAAACTTTGTATCCATTTTTGATGCTCAACCGATGTGGCAATATTTCTGGAATAGTGCCCGTGTCACACTGAGTACAGTTGCGCTAGATCTATTTCTAGGTAGTCTGATCGCTTATGCGATTATTCGTTTGGGTGGACGTATGGGAAGATATACTTTTGTTTATTTTGTGGCTGGATTGATTATCCCTTCACAAGTAAGTATGTTGCCTTTGTATTCATTAGTACGACAACTGGGCTGGTCTGATAATCTGGGAGCATTGATTCTAGTGACCGCAGCAGGGTTATTACCTTTGACTGTATTTACATTAACCGGATTTATGGAAATGTTGAGTAAAGAAATGATGGAAGCTGGCAGTATAGACGGTGCAAGCGAATGGAAAATTTATTGGCGCTTAATCTTGCCATTATCGGGTCCTTCACTTGCAGCAACAGCAGCGTTCTTGTTCGTTATGGTCTGGAATGATCTGTTGATACCAATGTTACTCATTAACAGTACCGACAAATTAACATTACCACTAGCTCTAATGCAGTTCCGTGGTGAATATGTTACAGATTACACATTGCTGTTAACCGGAGTGGTCATCACCGCAGTTCCTATGGTGATATTGTTTATTTTCTTACAGCGATTCTTCGTTACAGGAATGACAGCAGGTTCTGTTAAAGGGTAATTTAGTATGTAGTACGCATAGGAAGTATAACTAAAAAGCCAGTTTGCCAAGAGTTCAATACTCAAGGTGAGCTGGCTTTTTGGGATATATTCCATTAAACGAATACTTGGACTACTATATGGGAAGCAACCGTACATATACTATTTTACTAATTGTTGACGAATAGCAGTGACTACGGCTTGTGTACGGTCTTTGACACCTAGCTTCTGGATAATATTATGGACATGCGTTTTGATTGTACTTTCAGATACATATAAGTCTTCGGCAATCTCAAAATTACGTCGACCATATGCCATCGCTTGCAACACTTCTAACTCACGATCGGTTAATGGTTCCAGTACAGGCGCAGGGATATAGGAAGAATTAGGTGGATAAGCCGATTCATTTTCACCAAGCAATTGAATTAAGGCTCCACCCGCAGTTGTACTGTTATAGATTGCGCCACCTGCTAGAATGGAGCGAATACCTACAATCATTTCATTCATATCAATATCTTTGAGCAAATAGCCTGAAGCTCCTGCACGAATACCATCGATTACATAATCTTGAACATCAAATGTTGTTAGTAAAATAATTTTAATCTCCGGGTGCACTGAAAGAATATGACGGGTTGCGTCTATCCCTGACAACTCGGGCATTTGTATATCCATAAGAATCAGATGCGGACGATAGCGCAAAGCCAAATCGATCGCTTCTTGACCGGTAGCTGCTTCGGTGACAACTTGCATATCTGTTTGTAGATCAAGTACATAACGAATCCCCTGACGGATAAGAGCTTGATCATCTGCTAGCATAATACGTATAGGCTCTGTTGAACTCATATAGAGATTCTCCTTGATTCATTTAATTTTTGGATAGAGATGTATTGGATAGTGGCAATGTCACTTTGATCCAAAGACCACCTTGCGGGCGAGCAGCAAATGTACAATTTCCATGAATCGTTTCACAACGACGAATCATATTTTGAATACCGAATCCATACTGTAAAGGATGTTCTCTTCGATATTTACCATCGTCTGCGATGGATAGCTGAACATGTTGAGCAGTTTCAGTAATGGTAACATCTACAGTACTTGCTTCTGCATGACGAATAATATTGGTTAACGATTCTTGCAATACACGATAAAGTACACTATCAATCATTTCGCCCCAGATGCTAAAAGTACCCTGACTATCAAAATGTAGTTCTAATCCAGCACGATGAGTAATCTGAGATGCTAATTCTTGCAGACCTTCTACGCCACCTTCATGAACAGACCAATCTTTGACCACGCTACGTACTTCAGCCAGACCTTGTCTGGAGACATCTAGCAATTGATCGACTGTTGATTCAGCACGATCAGGATCTTGTTTGATCATCCATTTCAGCGCTTGCATTTGTACAATAAGAGACGTGAAATGATGCCCTAATCCATCATGAATTTCTCCAGCAATCCGTGTACGTTCAGTCAATGCTGCATACCGTATCGATTGTACGGTGCTGTCTTGTAATTCTTTATAGGTTCGTTGTAATTCCAGATGAACTTGTTCCAATTCTGTTAGTTGTTCACTGTTGATTTTTAATACTCTAATATAACGGCTAAGACTATGAATTCCAAAATAAATACTTGCTAATACGATAATTAGACTGTACGGATAACCATTATCCAAGCCAGAATTCAACATCACCAAGCCGACAATAATCAGAACCACTGTAGCGACTTTTTGTTCACGACTGGAGATAAAGCTTAGAATAACAAACCATGCCCAGAGCACGGAGTTATAATCTTGAGGTTCTTTGGATATATAAGCAGAAAGCCAGATCATTGAAAATAAAAATACGGTAAAGATGACAATATGCATAATCGTAAGTCTAAAATTAGACCAGAGCATAGCTACATAAAAACACATCGTTATAAAAAAGATCAACCAGACTAGAAAAGAATGATCCATATAATAAATAGTAAGATTATAAATAATAATCATAGAGAGTAACAATCGAAATAAAAATAAATATTTGGAGAAATCTTGTGATTTTTGCAACAGGATACTTCCTTTCAAATCTAATACGTATCTTTATTTTATCATTTCTATTGAAACGAGTTAGATTTAAATATAACACGATCTTGCTAACTGTTATTATGCCTATGCAGTATATTCAACTATATCGTAACACAACCCTTTTTTCTTCATCATCAAGATGGGTTTTGAAAAGTGAAAAATCAATCGCTAGGTGGAGGTGAAACCGTCGATATTCAACAATAGAGTAGAGTGATAGAAATTTTGGATATATGTATAGAATGTATTGATATAGTAACCAATTGACGCTATAGACCAGAGGGTGCTAGACTTTATATCATCTTAACCGACTTAATGGGTCGGAATTATAAGGTATAAAATGTGATTCAATTTCATGCTTATTTGATGTACAACCTATATTAGAGGAGGATACAGATATGTCATTAACGATTGAAACAACCGCGAATCCAGGTCAACATATTATTTTGTGGAGTAAAACAGGGTGTCATTTCTGTGGTGAGATCAAAAATTATTTGGAACTAAATCATCATCATTATATCAATCTCGATGTAGCTGACAACGATGGTCTACGGGATGTATTAGAAGCTAAATATGGTATTCGTCATGTTCCTGTGGTCGAGGTTGGTCGCAATGGAACCTATACAGCTTTTTTAGAAACAGATCTAGAAGGGCTGGCTCGTTTGTTAGCAGAAGAAGCAGAAGCAGCTCATTCTTCCGTAGAGATTGCTTAACGATCAGACTTTAATAGATACACGAAATAGATTCAAGCTAAGTATGGATGATCCATCTGGTTATGATTTTAAAATAATAGAGTAAAAGGGGCGAACAAGAATGAGTGAAAATAAGCGACAACTGAAATTTGGAGCGATTGTACACGGGATTGGTGGCAGTATGTCTACATGGCGTCATCCAGAGGTACAGAGCGATGCGAGTGTAAGCTTTGACTTTTACAAACGGCAGACGCTCAAAGCAGAAGAAGGAAAGTTCGATCTGGTCTTTATTGCAGATGGATTGTTTATCAATGAAAAGTCATTGCCTCATTTCTTGAATCGCTTTGAACCGGTAACGATATTATCTGCTTTGGCGGCAGTTACTTCCCATATTGGATTAGTAGGAACGATCTCGACCAGTTATAGCGAGCCTTTTACGGTAGCCCGTCAATTGTCTTCAATTGATCATATTAGTGGGGGACGTGCTGGCTGGAATGTAGTGACATCGCCACTGGAAGGATCAGCACGCAATTATAGTCGTGGCGATCATCCTTCTCATCCAGAACGATACAAGATTGCGGCAGAATATCTGGAAGTGACCAAAGGACTATGGGATTCATGGGAAGAAGATGCTTTTGTACGGGATAAAGAGTCTGGTGTATTTTTCGATCCTGAGAAGCTACATACTCTTAATCATCAAGGTGAATATTTTTCAGTACAAGGGCCGCTTAATATCGGACGATCTCGTCAAGGACAACCTGTTATTTTCCAAGCAGGTTCTTCGGAAGATGGCAAAAACTTAGCTGCACAATCAGCAGATGCGATCTTTACCGGTCAGGAGACACTAGCGGATGCACAAGCATTCTATGAAGATGTGAAAAAGCGTGCTATTCAATATGGGCGAAATGAAGAGGAGTTGCTGATTTTGCCAGGTATCTCACCGATTATTGGCAGAACGGAAGCAGAAGCAGAGCAGAAATATCGGGAGATCGCCGATCTGGTAACGATTGATAAAGCTCTTGATTTTCTAGGACGCTTTTTTGACCATCATGACTTTTCTCAATATCCGTTAGATGAACCTTTTCCAGAGTTAAATGATATTGGTAGTAATAGCTTCCGCAGTGGAACAGACAAGATTAAAAAAGATGCACGTGAGCGTGGGCTGACTTTACGTGAAGTAGCATTACAAGCAGCGACACCGCGTGGGAACTTTATCGGTACACCGGAACAAGTGGCTAATCAGATCGAAGAATGGTTTGAACGCAAAGGATCAGATGGATTTATTATTCACTCCGATCTTCCAAGTGGTCTACATGATTTTGTAGATTTGGTTGTGCCGATTCTGCAAGCCAAAGGTATTTATCGTCAAGATTATGAATATGAGACTTTACGCGAAAATCTAGGCGTGCCTATTCCACAGAATCGATATCAGACGAAAACGGTTAATGTCTAAATCGTATTTTGATTAATAGATGAACTGAAATAAAAAGGTCAATGATTTTCCCAAAATGATTATAAGTCCAAGAAGTGCCCGTTACTCCTGATCCCAGTGGTCATAAGGGGTTGCGGGTTATTTCAAATCGCTTGCTATCCCGTTGACAAGTGTCAAAACAGGGAATATGATACATAAAACCAAGTTAGTTAATGGGAAAAGTAAGAAAGGGGATGGAATGATGAATATTGAAAATATAGAGGCATTTGTCTATATCAACCATTATGGAAGTTTTAACAAAGCGGCAGAAGTATTATTCCTTTCTCAACCGTCTGTATCCGCACGCATCCAGACATTAGAAAGAGAACTTGGCTGCAAATTATTCGAACGTCTGGGTAGACAGATTCTGCTGACAGAAGAAGGCAGAAGATTTCTACCTTATGCCCAACAAGTATTGCAAGTGATCCAAAAAGGCAAACAACGTATCCAAACAGCCAAAGCAACACCACAGGAGCTGACGATTGGTTGTACAGTAGCAGTCTCTAATTACGTCATCCCTGAACTGCTTCCCAAACTCAAACAAAAATATCCACAAACCAATTTCAAGTTGATCACCTCGACAACGGATCAACTACTGCATAAATTAATGAACAAAGAAATCGATATCGGATTTGTACGCAAAGTCATGCATCCTGCGATTCGCACCGTTTCTTTTTACGAAGATCCGATTTCATTATACGTCTATAAAGATCATCCTTTTGTGCAAAAAGGACGTGCTACTATAGCATCATTACAAGAACAACCTTTGATTTTCTTTGAATGCGGATCATTAGACTGGCTTCGGATTCATCGTGTATTTGAAACACTTGAATTCCCACCGGATATCGCTTTTCACGTCGATCATTCAGAAACCGCCAAAAAATTAGTACTCCAAAAAGCAGGCATAGCCTTCTTACCCGGACTGAGTGTTCACGAAGAAGTGATGCGTGGCGATCTAGTACCAATCTATATTCCAGAAGTAACAGGTATCTCTCTACAAACCAGCCTAATCACACTAAAAGAACAACCATCTACATTCGCCACAACACTAGCCGAATTACTACACGAAAACGACTACTTCCGTAGCCAACAACCTGACCATTCTCTGCTTCATTCAACCATCTAACGAAACAGAGTAGAAGAAGAGATAAAAGCCAAAAGCCATCTTTCTGAAAATCAATAACAAATAGAACATCAAAAGTAATCACAAACCAATTCAAACCCATATTTCATAGCAAATCAGTAACCTATAGAAGAAATCAATACAAAGATTAAACCAAAAATCAAACCAAAAATCACTCAAGTATATGCTCATTTATAGAAAAGGAACAAAGGTAAATAGAAAAGAAAAAAGATAATAAAAAGAATATCCCATTTTCAAAACTATTATACTAATCATTACTCTCAAACAATAAGCTCTATTCTATAAACACTCTATCTAAACCAGTACTCGCCTAATCATTCAAGATTAATGTATCGAAACCAACATCCAATTCAAAAATAAAACAAGCTAATGAGCATTACAACTCATTGATCGAACCAAATTATCTCTAACCGTAGGCCCAATCTTTCAAACTAACATCATCCTTATTCTTACTGCTACCCTCCCCACAAGGGGAAAAATGCATCTCCCAAGTTAGCATTTCATATGTCACCATCCTCCCACCAATGCACAAGCGAAGAGGGAAGATTCATTCTGAAAGAGCTACAAGCTTTCTTTAGAAAGCTACTTCGTAAGCATATGCTTAGTTCGCCTTTAAAAGAATATCCCCACCGCAAAGCGGTAAATTCAAGGGATATTCTTTTACCAGCGACGACAAGAAGAATCTACCCTCATAGCGCCTGTAACTCTATTGCACCAACCCACTCACAATTTTTCCCCCTCCACCTATTGATTTGTTCAATACACCGATACAACTTTCCTATTGTTCAAGTCATTGACGCTACGGGAGGACGATGATAGATTTATCACATGCTAAATCCGATTAAGTTGATATGAATTAGGGGGAAGAGAAATATGAGAAGAAAAACAGGAGTAACCGTACTAACATTATGGGTAGCTATATTGATGCTGGTACTATCAGGGTGCGCATCCGTTAGTGAATCCAGTGGAGGTTCCGCAGGGGGAACATCTTCTGCATCAGATAGTAATAACGCAACAGCTTCTACAGGCGGTGTGAAGAAGATCATCGTCGGTACAGGTACAGGATTCCCCAATGTCTGCTTTATTGATGAGAATGGAAAGCTGACTGGTTATGACGTTGAATTGGTACGTGAGATCGACAAGCGCTTGCCCGATGTAGAATTTGAATTTAAAACGATGGAATTCTCAAATCTGTTATTAAGCTTAGAAACGAACAAAATTGATTTTGTCGCTCACCAGATGGAGACCAATCCTGAACGTGAACAAAAATATCTATTTAACAAAGTACCATATAGCATTTTTCTTAACCGTGTAACTGTGGCTAAAGACAATAATACGATTAAAGGATTGGATGATCTGGTGGGTAAAAAAGTGCTCACAGGGGCTACAAGTAATGCAGCTTACCTACTTAATGAATACAATAAGACACATAACAACGGTATAGATGTTGTTTATACGAGTGGTGCGGCAAACGATACGGTACAGCAAATTGTATCGGGACGTGTCGATGCAACGATTACGACTGATTTTGCGAATCGTTTTAATACCGATGCTGATGGAAATGTGGCACTCAAAACAGTAGGCGAACCGTTAAATCAATCCAATGTATTTTTTGTTTTCCGCAAAGATGAACAACCTCTTTCTGACGAGATTGATAAAGCGATCACTGAAATTAAAGCAGATGGAACATTAAAAAAATTAAGCGAGCAATGGTTAGGCGATGACTTCACCCAAACACTTGAAGAAGCTAAAGTTGCAAAATAAACGATGAATAGCTAGTAGAAAGGAGCAAATCATACATGAGCAGAAGATTCGATATGACGTATGTATTTGATTTTATTCCCAAGTTATTGGCTTACCTCAACATTACACTGCTCATTGTAGGCAGCTCGATTCTACTAGGTCTTATTATTGGAATGTTGGTTGCTTTACCCCGGTTATACAATGTACCGGTGCTCAAGCGTGTGTCTCAAGTCTATATTTCTTTTTTTCGAGGCACACCGATTCTGATCCAATTATTTCTGATTTATTATGGACTACCCACGATTCTGCAATGGATCAATATTGATATTTCGAGAGTAGCTGTATTGTATTTTGTGATTTTAGCATATGCACTGAACAGCGGAGCTTTTGTCTCTGAAATGATCAGAGCTTCTGTCAGTGCAGTCGATCGAGGACAGATTGAAGCCGCCCAATCAATAGGCATGAGCGGATACCAGACATTTACACGTATTATTTTGCCTCAAGCATTAGCGATCAGTATTCCGTTATTCGGTAATCTAGTGATTGGTAATCTGAAAGACACTTCACTTGCTTTTACGTTAGGCGTTATGGAGATGACAGGCAGATCGCAGACACTAGGAACAGCCACACAACATTTTGTAGAGACGTATATCGCATTATCTTTAATCTACTTTGTGATCAGTATGATCTTGGAACAAGGATTCCTCTGGTTAGAACGTCGTCTACATCGTCATGAAGCAGGCGCAAAACAGACTTCTGCTGTAATCCGGCGCAAATGGCTGACTCGTCCTGTATCTGCACTTAGCAAAGGAGGTCGAAGTGGATGACACTTGATCCGTCATTTATGTGGACAGCATTTCTAAGTCTATTCAAAGCATTACCGACCACACTGATGATTACGTTTGTTTCTGTCATCTGTGGTCTATTCATAGGAACGGTGGTGGCATTATGTCGTATTTATCGAATACCTGGATTGTCTCAACTTTCTACCGCTTACGTGACTTTTATACGCGGTACACCGATGTTGATGCATTTGTTGATCATTTATTTTGGCTTACCGATTCTGATCGATAGTCTAGCGGCTAAGTGGGAATGGTCATTTACTTCGGCATCGATTCCATTGATTGGATTTGTGTTTATCGCTTTTTCAATAACCGCAGGAGCGTATATGTCTGAAGTGGTGAGAGCAGGCATTGTTGCTGTGGATCGAGGACAGATCGAAGCGGCTCATTCGATTGGAATGACGACACCGCAAGCTTTGCGCCGAATCGTGTTACCACAAGCATTAGCCGTCAGCCTACCGAATTTGTCTAATTCAGTGATTGGGATGTTACATGGTTCCACACTGGCGTATACAATCTCTGTGGTCGAAATTAATGCACAAGCGTTGGTGGTTGCAGCGAATAACTGGAAATACTTTGAAGCGTATATTGCAGCAGCTGTTTTATTTTGGGGATTAACTTTATTGATCGAACGAGGCAGTGGTTGGTTAGAAAAACGTCTCAACGCTTATCATCGTGGAGGTGTCATGTAATATGATTCAACTGGAGCAGATATCCAAATCATTTGGTAAACAGGAAGTGTTACAAAGTATTGATTTACAAGTTAAAAAAGGAGAAGTCGTTGTTATTTTGGGGCCGAGTGGTTCCGGTAAAACGACATTATTACGTTGCATCAATTATTTGGAAAAGCCAGATGCAGGGCAGATTACAATCGGCGACCTCAAAGTGGATACCAAGCATCCAACCAAAAAAGAAATCCATGCGTTGCGTCAGCAAACAGCAATGGTTTTTCAACAATATAATCTATTTAAGCACAAAACAGCACTTGAAAACGTTATGGAAGGATTAACGATTGTTCGTAAAATGCCAAAAGACAAAGCACGTACAATCAGCATACAAGTACTGGAAAAAGTAGGGCTTGGGAACAAATTAGATCATTATCCTGTACAGCTATCCGGGGGTCAGCAACAACGTGTAGGCATTGCACGTGCTTTAGCTTTGAATCCGGAAGTGATCTTGTTCGATGAGCCTACTTCAGCGCTTGATCCTGAACTGGTCGGTGAAGTACTGAGTGTTATTCGCAAAATAGCGAAAGAAGGCATCACTATGATCGTTGTGACCCATGAAATGGATTTTGCAAGAGATGTTGCTAACCATGTGGTGTTTATGGATGGTGGGTTAGTGGTTGAAGAAGGAACGCCGGAAGAGATTTTCCAGCGTCCCAAAGAAGAGCGTACCCGTCAATTCCTAAGTCGAATAACACCGCAAGCCACGTATTCAATTTAGAAAAGAGCAGAATAGATTAGCTAATCAAGACCGTTGCAATCACAAAATAGTACACATAGATCGATTCAGGGAGGAACAGAATATGAGTATTCCGATAGGTATTTTGGATCAAAGTCCACGATTTGCAGGAGAGACGGCTGAAGATGCTTTTCGACATACAATAGAGTTGGCTCAGATTGCAGAAGAACTAGGGTATCAGCGGTTCTGGGTATCTGAACATCACGATTCTGCCAATGTGTCTGGTTCTTCACCTGAAGTGTTGATCTCTTATTTGCTTGCCAAAACCAAAAAGATTACGATTGGTTCAGGTGGAGTAATGTTACAGCATTACAGCCCGTATAAAGTCGCGGAGAATTTCAATGTGTTATCAACCCTTGCACCGGGTAGAGTGGAATTGGGGATAGGACGTGCACCCGGCGGGTTACCGAGATCAACACGTGCTTTACAAGGTGAGAATGGCTCAAGTACGTTGAGCTTAACTGATAAAATTACAGAAACTCGCAATTACATCTACAATCGAATCGCTGATGATCATGCGCTAGCTGGCATACAGGTTAGCCCGAATCCTGCACAACCTGCCGATCTATTCGTGCTTGGAGCGAGTACCAATAGCGCAGAAGTAGCCGCCAAATTAGGACTACCTTATGTATTTTCTCAATTTATTAATGGGGATGAAGAAGTGGCTTTGACCGCTGTGAAGGCGTATCGTGAGCAATTTGTTCCTTCTATCGAATATCCGAAGCCACATGTGATTCTAGCGTTATCTGTAATCGTGGCAGAGACGGAAGAAGAAGCATCCCAATTAGCTGGCGAAAATCTATCCGTTAAAATTCATTTGGAAAGTGGTAAAGTACTTACAGTAGGTACAGTCGAACAAGCTGAAGAATTCGGTCGACAATCTGCGGAAAAATATCGGATCGAAGTGAAAGAAGCTAAAGTGGTGAAAGGTTCACCAACGTCTGTATATCAACAATTAGCAACGATTCGACATCAATATGGTATACAAGAATTAGTGGTGCATACAGTGATTCAGAATTTTAATAAGCGTGTACGTTCATTTGAATTATTACAACAAGCCTTTGTACATGCAGAGGTAGAAGCTTCATTGGAGGTGTAAATACGTATGCCGTTGACTGAAGGGCTTCAAAAGCAACTGATCGATATTCGAAGACATATTCATCGTTATCCTGAATTATCAGGGGAAGAAGTACAGACGACAGCTGATATTCGTGAATGGTTAGAAGCGGCTGATATTCGTGAATGGTTAGAAGCGGCTGATATTCGGATTCTTAATTTTCCTAATCTAGCTACAGGTGTTATTGCAGAGATTGGTGCAGGAGAATCATTAGTTGCTTTGCGTGCTGATATTGATGCATTACCTGTTCAAGAGGAGACAGGACTTCCTTTTGCTTCAGAAATAGCTGGTAAAATGCATGCGTGTGGTCATGATTTTCATACAGCTTCGTTATTAGGAGCAGCTTATTTGCTCAAAGAACAAGAGCATCATCTTCAGGGAAGAGTGCGACTGATCTTTCAACCTGCTGAAGAAAAAGCCAAAGGAGCACAGCAAGTGATTGCAAGTGGCGCCCTTGAAGGCGTACAAGCGATCTTTGGATTGCATAATAAGCCGGATTTACCTGTAGGTACAGTAGGTATTCGAGAAGGGGCATTGATGGCAGCAGCAGATGGATTTATTGTAGAAGTGACAGGGGTAGGTACACATGCAGCTGTACCAGAGGCTGGGATTGATCCTATTGTTGTCTCTGCACATATTGTGACTGCTCTGCAATCGATCGTCAGCCGTAATGTAGGTTCTCAGCAAGGAGCTGTAATCAGTGTGACTCAGTTGAATAGCGGACATGTGTGGAATGTGATTCCTGATCTAGCGGTCTTGCAAGGAACGATTCGTACTTTTGATGAACAAGTCCGTGAGCATGTATTGTCCCGATTTGAACAAGTAGTAGAAGGGGTAGGGACTGCTTTTGGTACCTCTGCCACAGTCAAATGGTTAGCGGGGCCACCGCCTGTTTTGAATGATGGACAATGGACAGGTGTAGCCAAGTTAGCCGCCGAGCAAAGTCAGCTACAAGTTGTCGAACCTGCGGTATCACCTGCAAGTGAAGACTTTTCATTTTATCAAAAAGAAGTACCCGGGGTATTTATCTTTGTCGGTACGTCAGGTCCGCAGGAGTGGCATCATCCGTCGTTTGATGTAGATGAACGTGCATTAAGTGGAACAGCTACATTTTTGGCGAATACAGCGCGTAATGCATTGGCTCAAGTCGAACAACAAAGTAGTCTATCCACATCTTAAACTTCATTTCAATCCGGTATAAACTTTAAGCTGTTTCTTCTGGTAAAAAGTAGTCATGAACATGGGCTATGATTATCAAGGAAACAGCTTTTTGTTGTGCCTTCCAACGTCATATGCAAATAAATAAGGAGAGTCGATTGCCAAAGTTGTCTTCTATACGATAAAATACGCCCAAGAAAGGTTGTGCTTCTATTGAGTGATCAGATAGCTGTTCCCAAGCCAAAACCCTATACGATTGAACTTCAATTTAATCCGTTATATGAATGTCTTAATAGCTTGCATACGTATATATGTCGTCCGTCTTATAAAAAGATTGACCTCGACCCTTCTTGGGCCAAATCGATAGAAGGGCAATTACCTGCTGAATTTGCAGAGCGATTAGCGCAAACAGGGATAGATGCTGAATGGAGATTAATCGTTTTGCTCGTCTATTGTTGCCCTGAAGGGACTCCTGAACAATTTGTACAATGGATCGAACAGATGAGCATCGAACAGTTAGAACAACTGATTGCTCAACATACGTCTTTGCCAACTGTTAGTATCGCTCGTTTACGAAGTCGGATATTAATTTTGTTCCAACAATGGAATCAATATTACTTTTCACAGATTGATCCTCAGATTGTACAGGGACTACAGGAAGAGTCTCAATATAGACAGGATATGCTTAAGCAAAGTAATGATCTTTCTATTTTTGTAGACGAAGTGACCCATGGGATTGTTTTTGAGCCTCAAGCGGAATGTAAACGTCTGATTCTTGTACCCCATTATCACTTTAAGCCACTTAATATTATTTATGCGTACAATTCATTTATGATCTGTCATTATCCTGCTAGCTTGCATTTGGGCGATTCTTCTGAATTACCGCCTTATGAATATCGT
Source organism: Paenibacillus nuruki (assembly GCF_001721045.1). GTDB lineage: Bacteria > Bacillota > Bacilli > Paenibacillales > Paenibacillaceae > Saccharibacillus > Saccharibacillus nuruki. Next base: position 93,577 of record NZ_MDER01000046.1, read on the forward strand.
GTGCTCCGAGCACTGGCTGAACAGAGTCGTTTGAAAATATTAAAATATCTGTATACGGGGCCACGTAGTTTTATCGAAATTGTACGTTATTTGGGTCTATCCAAAGGAATTACTCATGATCACGTTACTAAGTTACGTAGTGCAGGCTTGCTTCATGCTCATATTCAAGGAGAAACGTTAACCGTATACAGTTTGCGAACACAGGCGATTCAAGATCTGCCCTATATGTTAATGAATTTTATAGAGCACAATGATAGCCAATAAATCCAAATTATAAAAATAGTTAAAAAATACCGATCGTTTCGAAAAAGAAACGGTCTTTTTGCTATGGCATACGATCATAAATTTTATCCTGTAGATATAGGATTAGCTAAATTCTAAATATTAACTTTTTTCGGAAATGATTTTAAGTTCTCTCTTTACAGAACCGATTTAGATTCCTATAATAGCTTTACCGACTAATAACATAGTTAACAGGTCGGAATAATAAATATTAGGGGAATGTATGATGAAAAAAAGTGTAGCTTTACTATCTGGTGTGCTGATGGCTTCGTTGTTATTTACAGCATGCTCTAATGGAGGAACTGATAATAGCAGTTCTTCCGCCGAAAAAGGAACCGCTCAAGCCCAGCAGTCACCTGCTTTAAACAGTTTGTTCAAAGCACCTGATCTTACCCAATTACCTGCTACTGCACAACAACGTACAGATACGATTATTATGGCGTTAACCGATCCAGCAGGAGCGTTTACTCCTTATTTCCATCAAAGTGGATACGATGGTAATGTATCTTCGCTCTTGTATGCCCCATTGGTCACCACAGATGACAAAGGATTGCCAGCTCCGAATCTTGCTGAAAGTTGGGATTTGTCTAAAGATCAACGTACATATACATTTCATTTACATAAAGATTTGAAGTTCAGCGATGGCTCACCTTTAACAGCAGATGATGTAGCATTCACATGGACAATTCTGCATGACAAATCGTATGACAATGATTCACTTATTCCTACTCTAGGAATCGTAGGCGGAGCAGAGTACAAAGCAGGTAAAGCATCTACCGTATCAGGGATTAAAGTGATTGATCCACAGACCATTTCTGTAACGATTGCTAAGCCTAATGCAACCGCATTGTTAACACTAGGTAGCGATGTATTGTCCAAAGCCTATTATGGTAAAGACTACAAGTTCGGTGAATTGGAATATATCAAAAAGTTACACCAGACTCCGCTTGGAAATGGGCCTTATGTATTGACCAAATTTATTCCCGGACAAGAAGTACGTTTCACTGCCAATGAGAATTATTTCAAAGGCGCGCCCAAAACAAAAAACTTTATCTACAAAACATCTGAAGGGGATACATGGCAGTATGTGGAGACAGGAGAGATTGATTTTGCTTCCTTTAGTGCTACACAGGAAAATATTAATAAGTTGAAAAGCTTAGGCTTTGTCGATATCTTACCGTACACACCGAGTACGTATAGTTTTTTACAAGCTAATCTAGAACATGAAGCATTGAAAGATAAAAAAGTACGTCAAGCGATTGCATACGGTCTGGATCGTCAAAGTATCTATGTGGATGCTAATCAAGGTGCAGGTGAGATTGCCAATATCCCTGCGGCTCCGATCTCATGGGCATACACCACAGAAGGTATTAATCCGTATGCGTATAGCGCTGAAAAAGCGAATCAATTACTCGATGAAGCAGGTTGGGTAGCTGGAGCAGATGGTATTCGTGAAAAAGACGGCCAAAAACTGACACTTCATTATCTGGGTTCCAAAAGCCCACAAACCGATATTTTTATCGCTGTAGCTACCGAAAACTTTAAAGCGATCGGTGTTGATTTCCAACCGGAAGTATTTGCAGATTTTAACTCGCTTGCTTCTAAAGTAGAAGGTGGAGATTACGATCTAGCTTCATTCTCTACCCCGATGTTGACTGATCCTTCAGATGGATTAGTGCAATTTCTAGATGGAGAAATTAAAGGGTATGATAATCCTGAATTTGTGAAATTGTATAACGAAGCATTAGCGACAAATGATATTGAACAACGTAAAAAAATCTACGGCGATATTTTCAGATTGTTAAATGACGATCTACCTGTTATTTTTACCAATTACAAAAAAGTAGTCTATGCCTACAATGGACGTATTCAAGACTTAACCGTCAGTCCATTTAACGGTATTGCATCGAGTGTTCCACAATGGACTTTGAAGTAAACCGTAACTAGGAGTTGAGCATATGAGTAGCTATTTAATGAAGCGTCTCGGGTATACCCTGTTTATTTTACTAGCAGCATCGTTATTAATCTTTTGCCTGTATGCGCTGACTCCGGGTGATTTTATAACAGGTAATATCAAATTAAGTCCTGAACGCAAAGCAGAACTACGTGAATTGTACGGGTTAAATAAACCGCTATTAGAACGTTATGTGATCTGGATGAATAATGCGTTTCATGGAAACTTTGGATATTCGCTAGATAAGCAGCAACCCGTGTTAAAGTTGTTCAATCAGTATGTATGGAATTCATTTTTGCTAGCGATTGTCTCTACGTTTTTAACATGGCTTATTGCTGTGATTATCGGTGTGATTGCCGCTTATAAGCAATATTCATGGTTTGATACATTCGTCATGGTGGGTATCTTTGCAGCGATGTCGATTCCTTCCTTTTTTATTGGACTATTTCTGATCAAAATACTGGCGGTAGACTTTAAATGGTTGCCGCCTGGAGGGATGTTAACGACAGGTAGCAATGCAACAGGAGTTGCTTATCTCAAAGAAGTTATCCATCATATGACGTTACCTGTGATTGTAATGACATTATTAGGAGTAGGATCATTAACCCGTTACTTCCGCAGTAATATGATCGATGTGATTCAGCAAGATTATATTCGTACCGCCCGTGCCAAAGGCTTAAGCGAACGCAAAGTGTTATTTACACATGCTTTACGTAATGCGCTACTACCTGCGATTACACTGGTTGGATTTGAATTACCTGCCCTATTTGGTGGTTCATTAATTATTGAACGGATTTTTAACTGGCCGGGTATCGGTCAGCTATATATGCAATCATTTACAGTACGAGATTATCCATTATTGATGGGCTTCACGATGTTTATTGCTGTACTAACCGTCATCGGTACGTTATTATCTGATATTTTGTACCATGTCGCTGATCCGCGTGTGAAAATCTAGCGGAATAAGGAGGATCATATGCCATCTATACAGGCTGAAGTGACGAATGTAGCTACAAATAGACCTCAAGCGGTCAAATCGTCTTTATGGAGACAATCGATTCGTAAATTATTAAAAAACAAATTGGCTGTAGGTGGATTTGCAGTCGTTGTATTTATGTTTTTACTTTGTTTTGTCGGCCCTCTATTTTCACCGTATACAGACAATAAAGTGAATATGACGATGATGAACAAAGCGCCTAATATTCATCACTGGCTAGGCACAGACAAATTAGGTCGGGATGTACTTACCCGTGTGATGCAAGCCGGTCGAATTTCACTAACGGTAGGGATTGCATCAATGGTTTTGTCTGTATTTATCGGAACCCTATTAGGGGCGATAGCAGGGTATTACCGTGGCATTGTCGATCAAGTGATTATGCGTATTGCTGATCTATTGCTCACGATTCCAAGTTTACCGCTATTGTTTATTTTTGGAGCCTTATTATCAGAATGGAAAGTGCCTACAGATTACCGCATGTATATTGTGATGCTGATCTTAAGTCTAGTAGGCTGGCCTTCACTGGCACGAATGGTTAGAGGACAATTATTATCACTACGTGAGCGGGAATTTATGCAAGCGACGATTGTACTGGGCTTGCGTGATCGTCGTAAGCTGGTCAATCATTTATTACCTAATCTGGTACCGTTATTAATTGTGATTGCTACGCTAAATATCGGAGGCGCAATTCTAAGTGAATCCGTATTGAGCTTCTTCGGGCTTGGCGTTATGCCGCCGACACCGACATGGGGCAATATGATTGATGCGGCAAATAATATGATTGATTTTCAAGAACGTCCGTGGTTATGGGTTCCGCCGGGATTTTCTATTTTTGCAACAGTCATTGCTATTAATATTTTTGGAGATGGATTGCGAGATGTACTTGATCCGAAACAAAAAAGGTAGGTGAATCAACATGAGTACTCATTCTTTATTGCATATTCAGCATTTAAGCACCTATTTTGACACTGATGAAGGGACTGTCAAAGCTGTCGATGATATCAGTCTGCATGTTCGCCCGGGTGAGATTGTCTGTATTGTAGGTGAATCCGGTTGTGGTAAAAGTATTACTGCTTTATCAGTGATGGGATTGATCGAAGCGCCTACCGGACGGATTGCAGACGGTATAATAGACTTTGACGGGCAAAATTTATTGAGCTTAAGTAAAAATCATCTACGAAGTATTCGTGGTAATGATATCGCTATGATTTTCCAAGAGCCGATGTCTTCACTTAATCCAGTGATTACGATCGGTGAACAAATGAGTGAGCCATTAATAATTCACAAAAAAATGAATAAAAAACAAGCTCAGAAGCGAGTATTAGAGCTTATCACTCAAGTAGGGATTTCACGTCCTGAACAGATTGCTAAGTCGTATCCGCACGAATTAAGCGGAGGGATGTTACAACGGATTATGATCGCCATAGCCATCTCTTGTGATCCCAAATTGTTGATTGCAGACGAACCGACAACCGCGCTGGATGTCACGATTCAAGCACAGATTTTGGACATGTTGCGTGAGTTCCGCAGTCAATCGGATATGTCGATACTATTGATTACGCATGATCTAGGTGTAGTCGCTGAAATGGCAGATTATGTTGTGGTTATGTATTCAGGCAAAATTGTAGAAGAAGGCGAAGTGGTCGAGCTATTCGCTAATCCTCGTCATCCGTATACGCAAGGATTGTTACGTTCTAAGCCTATTATCAATCAGCGGCAAAAAGAACTGTATTCGATTCCGGGATATGTACCCAATCCGCTTGAATTGCAGGAGTCCTGTTATTTTCACGAACGGTGTGAGCATTGTATGGATATCTGTCGTACACAAGAGCCACCATTACGCGATGTAGAAAATGGTCAAAAAACCGCTTGCTGGTTATACGAAAAGGAGGCAGCGGTTCATGTCTGAAGCCTTACTAGATATCCAAAATCTTAAAAAGTATTTTCCTATCAAAGCAGGTCTACTTAGCCGTACCGTTGGACAAGTCAAAGCAGTCGATGATATCAGTATTACGATTCAACCGGGCGAAACCTTTGGTCTGGTTGGAGAATCGGGTAGTGGCAAAAGTACAGTAGGACGTACAGCGATTCGCTTAACCGACAAAACCGCAGGTGAAGTACGATTTAAAGGAACCGATATCTACAGTTTACCACCCGAGCAATTACGTCAGTTACGTCCGAAAATGCAATTGATTTTCCAAGATCCATATAGTTCGCTTAATCCTCGTGTACGTATTGGAGAAGCCATCGGTGAAGCTGTGCTCGATCATGGACTGGCGCCTGCTTCAGATATTCGTGATATCGTCAAAGAAGTGTTAGCTTCATGTGGACTGTCTTCATATCATATTGATCGGTTTCCACATGAATTTTCAGGAGGACAACGTCAGCGGATCGGAATAGCGCGTGCACTGGTGCTTAATCCTGAATTGATTATTGCAGATGAACCGGTGTCTGCTCTAGATGTATCCATCCAAGCACAGATTATTAATCTGTTCAGTCATTTGCAGGAAAGTAAAGGGCTAACTTATCTGTTTATTTCCCATGATCTGAGCGTAGTCGAGCATCTGTGTTCACGAATCGGTGTGATGTATTTAGGTTCAATGGTGGAGACAGCTTCAAGAGACGAATTGTTTCGTCACCCGTTACATCCGTATACCAAAGCATTATTATCTGCTGTACCGATCCCGATTCCCAAGTTAAAACGTGAACGGATTGTGTTGAAAGGCGATATTCCAAGCCCTGCCAATCCACCTTCAGGCTGTAAATTCCATACACGGTGTCCTTTTGCAGAACAAAGATGTGTTGAAGAAGTCCCTGTTTTTCGGAATATGGGTGGAGAGCATTGGGTAGCTTGTCATCTGGTGTAATACAGTAAGATACAGCAAAAAGCCACTGATCGTATAAAGATCAATGGCTTTTTGTGATGAAATCAATTAGTTAGAAGCAGGAACTGCGACTTGCTCACGGCAAGCATCGGAACAGAAGTGTTCGTGTTCTTCTTTACAAGATTCACATACAACATGCTGTAAATTACAAGTAGGGCAGTTAATATAATCATCTGTTGGTGCTGCACAGTGATAACATTTACCGATAATAACATCTTCGTCTGTATGATTAATCGGAATCGAAATGCGCTCATCGAACACATAACATTTTCCATCGAATAATCGTCCTTGTACTTCAGGGTCTTTACTGTAGGTTACAATTCCGCCTTCTAATTGAGCTACATCATTGAAGCCTTCTTTCATTAGAAAGCCAGTCAATTTCTCACAACGTACGCCACCTGTGCAATACGTCAAAATCTTTTTGTCTTTGAACTCGCTCATGTTTTCTCTAATCCACTCAGGGAATTCACGAGAAGATTCCACATTTGGACGAATCGCTCCACGGAAGTGACCAATATCGTATTCATAATCGTTACGACCGTCTAGAACAATAACATCTTCTTGTTGAAGTTGTTCATAGAATTCTTTAGGTGAAAGGTGTGTACCTGTAAATTCACTCGCATCCCATTCTTCTTCAAAACGGAACGTTACTAACTCATCTTTGGGACGGACAAACATTTTTTTGAAAGCATGTTCTTCAGCTTCATCAATTTTGAATACCGTATCAGCAAAACGTGGATCTTCAAGCAAGTCTTTCATGTATTGCTCTGTTTGTTCAAAATCACCTGACAATGTACCGTTAATACCTTCTGGTGCGATTAGAATTCTTCCTTTGATTCCTAGGTTTTTGCAATATTTCAAATGTTCTGCGGCAAGTGCTTCATGATCATCAATTTTGACAAATTTATAAAATAATAAAATCCGGTATGGACTCGTAGACATATTCATCACCCTATATATAAAAATTTTAATTTGGCACTAACGTACAATATAATCGCAATCATAAATTTTACGCTTCTCTTAGGGGTTAGTCAATGAAAATGTATAAAAAGGGGATTTTAATTCTGGTGGGGGTAGGGAGCGTTGCGCTAATAGAATCGTTCTTGTCGTCGCTGTTGCAATGGAATCCCTTGAATATACCGCTTTGCGGTGGGGATTTCATTGCAAAGGCGAGCGCTTCGCTCTTTCAGAACGATTCTATTGGCTTCGCTCTGACGGTGGATTGTGGGAGGAATTAAAGTCAGGGAGGAGGAGGAGGTAGTAAAGGAAAAGATGAGGGTGTTTGCGTGTTTTAGGAGGGGGGAGATGATAAAAATATACTGAAAAAAGCTGTCTGTTGGGACAGACAGCTTGGGTGGAACATTGTATAGATATGATGGATGATGAGTGATTTTAGCATATGAAAATTGTTTGGTTATATTGATTGGATCATCGAGATCGATGAGGTGACAAACGATATTAACGTTTGGTTCGTTTTTTGGGATTGTCACGATGGGCTTTGATGATTGTTTTCCATTTTTGTTTTTCTTGGAGTAATTGAGTAACGTTATTTTTACGTTCGTTGTAGGCTAGTTCTTTTTTGAGTTTGAGCCAGTTGTTGTAATGTTTTTGTGGAAGGGTGCCGTCTGTTAATGCTTGTTGGACAGCGCAGTCCGGTTGTTCATAGGTATGAGCGCAGTCGTAGAAGCGACATTGTTCGGCTAAGGATTCGATGTCTTGGAACGTTTCTTCCAGTCCAGTCGAAGCTTGTCCGATACCAAGGCTACGCATTCCCGGTGTATCGATAACGATGATGCCGTTATGAAGCAAATGTAATTCACGATGGGTAGTGGTGTGTTTACCTTTGGCATCGTCTTCACGAATTTCATTTGTTTTCATTTTGTATTCGCCAGCCAGTGCATTCACCAGTGAAGATTTGCCGACTCCCGAAGAACCGAGTAATACCAGTGTATCACCAGCAGAAAAGTGTGCTTGCAGTTCATTCAGTCCTTCGCCATGAATGCTATCCACTGGATACACAGGAACACCGAAGCTAGCAACTTCTAATTGGTCGAGATAATCATGCAATTGATCGGTTAGATCGCTTTTGGTTACGACAATAATAGGTTGTGCTCCGCTATTCCATGCAATCGTTAAGTACCGTTCGATCCGATTAAGGTTAAAATCATCATTCGCTGAACATACCAATAAGCAGTAATCAAAATTAGCTGCAACCACTTGTTCACCCACATCAGGGTCATCACGCAAAATAATGGTTTTTCGCGTTAATACTTCATGTATAAGCGAAGTGTCACCAGGATGGCTTTCAAGAGCGACAAAATCGCCGATTGAAGGGCGATCTACACGAGTAGCATCACGAAACGAAGACGTTTTGAGCTTAGCAAGTTGTTCTCCGTCTTCTGATACCACCCGGTATACATGTTTGAACACAGCACTAATACGTGCAGGAATCAAACGTTCAGACGTTTCCTGTTGGGCAAATGATGTAGCGAAATCATCGTTATATCCATAATCATTAATATTCAATTGAATTAGCTCCTTTGTAGTATCGGGAGCTTGTTTACGTTATCCGCGCATTTCTCCCGATTGGAAATAGGTCATATACGGCGTGTGATGGGGTGTACGTTCAATAGTCATCATTATGAATCATCCTTTCTATTCGGGATTTCACCAACAGTATAACAGAAAATGGATAAAAAGGAACAGAAAAAATTTAAGATACGTATAAACATAACTATTATTGTAAATGTGATGTAATCTTAAGAGCATTGTTTAGCATTTATTTATGATCAAAAAGAACTAAATTTGTAGTCAAATCACAAAAATACCTTTTCAGCCCAGCAAAATAAGTTACAATTGAAAGGTGAACATTTGTTGAATACATGTAAAAGTGATATAGATGATCCAATAATCATGACGTAATTGCGTTTGATATGAGGAGGGAACAGATGAATCCAAAGCGTACAAGTTCAAGGTTGTTACGTAGTTACATGTTGTCTTATTTGCTTATTTTTCTGATTCCTCTGATTTTGATTACGGTGCTAGTCTATCAAAGTGCAGTCAAAAGTCTGCGTACAGAAATAGAACAATCCAATGTTAATCAATTAAGTCAGGTGCGTATGACGATTGATGGACGGATGAAAGAGTTAAGTGATATTGCTGCTCGAATTAGCTATGACAACAACCTAACGGCTTACATGGTTAAGCATCCTTATTACAGCCGTGAATCGATTAATACGCTGGCTCAATATCGGGCAAATAGTTCGATTGTGGATGAGCTGTTTCTTTATTTTCATGATGATACTGTCATCTATTCTTCACAAGGATTGAGTAATGTAAATGTGGTGTTTGGTCGAACGTATCAATTTAACAATTGGACAGAAGCGCAGATCAATCACGATCTGAACAAAATCAATTATCCCATGACCCGTTTAACGGAGCAATTGGGTACTCATTCTCGCCAGCGATCGATGCTGTTACATATTGTTCCGATCAAGCCGACGGATGCGTATCCGTATGCTTCTGTAGTCTATTTAATTGAAGAATCCAAGTTAACAGGTATGATGGATTCGATTTTGAATGATTTTAAAGGAAATAGTTATATTTTCGATCATAAAGGGCAGGTACTTACCGTCAACAATCATGATCAACCTGTGCAGAATGAAGAATTGAATACGCTTTCAGGATTGGGCGAAGGGATTCACAGTATGATGCTTAACGGCAAACCGCAATCTGTAGTAGCCGTTACGTCAGCGCAAAATGGTTGGACATATGTGACTACGATGCCAAGTGATCAATTTTTTAGTCGGATTTTTCATATTCAGACTTTAATTGTGCTGGTGTTTGCCTTGATTGCTATAGCAGGGATTCCGATTGCTGTACTGCTTGCCCGTAGACAGTATCATCCATTACGTGATCTGGTCGAATTTGCCAAAGAGAAAACCAATCATGCCACTATTCCTTCGATATCTAATTCTACTTCGAATGAATGGACATGGATCAAAAATACGCTTCATGATTATCGTCATCAGATGGATATGCAAGAACCATATGTCCGTCATCAATGTTTGTTACTCTTAATGAAGCATGGCAAGCCAGAAGACCCAGAAACGATCCGTTTAATTGATAGTCTGGGATTAGAAGCAGATCATCAGCAATACTTTGTAATGATTGTCGCCAGTGATATGTTATCAGAAAGAAGGTACACTCCTACGCTTCAGGACACGGATCTTGATGTGATAGAAACACAGCGATTAGACAAATTACTAGATCCTTATTTATTTTTACCGGATATTTTAGCTGAAATTGACCTTTCTCATCTAGAGGCGCATATTTACGGAATCGAGTATTCTTCTGGAAATCGGTTAGCTTTGGCTGTCTGCTGGAATCATATCGGCGAGGTGGAACGTCAGCAACAGATGAAGCAGATTGTAGAAGCGATTAGAGAAATTGTATTTGAACATTATTATACGTTGCCTACAGTAGGGGTAGGAACCAGTTATGAGCGCTTAGATGAGTTGAATCAATCGTTTATCGAAGCGGCTACAGCGATGGAATATCGTTTGACGGATACACAGCACAGTGTCACCTATTTTGATCAATTGAATAGTGAAGCGGATCGTCCTTCAGGTGAGCATTATTGGATCACTAATGAGTCGTTGTTGAAATTATCTCAAAGCTTGAAGCAAGGTAATATTATGGTGGCTTCGCATATGGTGCAGACGATTGTAGCCAATGTGCGCTCTCAAGCTTTACCTCTTTCCTTGATGCGTTGCGTTTTATTTGATTTATTAAATACAGTACTCAAAGCGGCTTCAGAAGTAGGATTAATCCGAAGTATACGCGATATGCCAAAGCTAGCTTCGTTTGAAAGGACAGAAGAGTTAGAAGAACAGTTACATCTTCTGATTGCACGAATTTGTACATGTGCAGAGCACAAAGAAGAAACCAAGCAATTATCGCTGATGGATCAAGTGATTGCTTATGTCAAAGAACAATATTGCGATTATGCTCTTAGTCTAGAAGGAGTGGCTCAACAGTTTTCTATTTCCAGCTCCTATCTCAGTCGTACGTTCAAAGAAAAGACGAGCTATACCTTTTCTCAATATGTCTGGCAGTTACGTATGGATGAAGTGATCCGGCAGATGAACGATACCAATGATCCGCTCAAAGATATTATTTTACGTGTCGGTTATCTGGATACAGCTAATTTTATTCGTAAATTTAAAAAAGAAACAGGCTGTACACCCGGACAATACCGTAAGCAAAGTGTACAGAATGAAAACCAGAATCTGCCGATCAATAATAGTACCGGTTAAAGTATAAGCATAGTGCGTATTTTTTTGAAAAAAAGACCTCAATCGCTATGTTATGCGAAAGAGGTCTTTTGGTGTGTTTATTGTTGTACATTAAAGTATGAGAGAGGAACGGCTAAGTTAGCTTGATTTCCAGCGATCATAAGCTCCTTGATAAATCTCTACAACTCGATCTCCACCCATTTGCTTGATGGTGGCTAGATACGTATCCCAACTTGTTAATGGCTCTTGACCAGTAACAAATTTGGCTTCCATTTGCTCAATATACGTATCCATATCTGCACGTAGACTAGAAATTTCAGCTTGTTCTTCTTGTGTTAGATACAGAATAGGAAATGGTGGCTGTGGATCATAAGCCAGAATTTTCTCATCATTTTGTTTATCTACCCATGTATCAAAATCTTCTTTTAACCCTTTTTGCAAATCAGGGCTTAGTAGAGTAGGAGCAGGTGTACCATAGTTTGGTGTTAATGTGCCACGGTAATCTTCACGGCTGTTGTACTGACTTGGTAGCTCTTTCCATTTCTTCGTATGATCTTTTTCATTAACAGTCTCGTACATAAGACCTTCGGGTCCTTTATCAAACAGCATAGCGCCTTCATAGCTGTACATATAATCTACCCAACGCATTGACGCTTCAGGGGAAGGATTGCTTTCTGTAATCGCAAAGGAACCTGTCGATAAACCGGGATGAATAGCAACGGCTGGTTTGTCTACTGCATCACTTTTCACAGGAACGAACATCGGGTCTTTGGTCGTTGGCTTACCGCCATGGGTGAAATACGCATGCCAATCTTGGAACAGACCCAGTTGATTGTTAGCCCCTTTGGCTTTTTTCTGATCCGGTGTTTGTGAGAATGCTTCGTGATCTAGCAGATTTTCACTCCAGAGACGATTCATATACGTTAAGAACTCACGATAGCCGTCTTCGGTACGAGCAAAATGGACTTTGCCATTGGCATCATTATAGATATCTTCGCCATAGATGCCCCATGCGCCTAATAACCATGAACGAATATCGTCTAATTTAACAGAAGATAATGGAATTTCGTCTTTTTTGCCATTTCCATTCGGATCTTCATCACGGAAACGAACCAGTAAGTCATACAGTCCTTCTGTAGTAGTTGGTAAATCTTTTACTTTCAATGCTTCTAAGAAGTCACCGTTATACCACATCGGGCTACGATACCAGATACTTTGTTGATTGATAACCGGTAAAGAGTAGATATGACCATCCGGTGTAGTGATTGATTTACGAATAGAAGGGTCTTCATCCATAATCTTTTTGAGATTCGGTGCATAATTATCGATTAGACCTTCTAGAGGTACAAGAATCCCTTGATTTCCGTAATTGACTTCATCAGCTTGTGTTAGAGAAGAAGCATAGAAGATATCGGGATATTCGCCACTAGCAAAGACCAAATTCTTTTTCGTTTCAAAGCTATCCAGTGGTGGATTCTCAAAGGTAAATGAAACATTCGTTAACTTTTCCATTTCTTTAAAAGCAGGCATGTCTTTCCAGTTCTGTAGCCCAACATCAGGTCCCATCATCGACAATGTGATCGGCTCTTTAACAATCGGAAAGCCTTCTTTACTTACATTGGCAGCCGAGTTGGAGTTAGCGGCTTCTTCGGCTTTACCGCCCGAACAGCCAGCAAGTAGGGTGGTTCCTAATACCAATGATAATGCGACTGTACCTGTTTTACGCATAAAGGTTGAACGGACTCGGAATGGAGATTGATTTGTCATAATAATCCTCCTTGTAAATGATAGTAGACTTTCGATCGTAAACGCTTACCCTTTCACTGATCCTATCATAACGCCCTGTACAAAATAACGTTGAACAAAAGGATAGACAGCAATAATAGGTAATGTAGCAACAATAATGACTGCATATTTCAGTAATGCTGCCATATCGGCTTTGGCATTCATCGCCATTGCGGCTTCACCACTGGTGGCTGCTCCTTGAGCTGAAGTAGACATTTCTTGCAAGACTAGAATCTGCCTTAATACCATTTGCAGCGGATATTTGGATTGATCATTTAAATAAACCAAAGCGTTAAAATAACTGTTCCAATGACCTACACCGTAGAACAAAGCCATAACGGCAATAATCGGAGTGGATAAAGGGACAACAATTTTTAGAAATAGTCGTAGATTGGTACAACCATCCATATGAGCCGCTTCTTGTAGTTCGATCGGAATAGTAGATTGGAAAAACGTACGAGCCACAATAATGTTCCATACCGAAGCAGCCCCTGGTAAAATTAATGCCCACATCGAGTTGACCAACCCTAATTGTTTGACAATCAGATAGGTCGGAATAAGACCACCGCTGAAAAACATCGTGACCAGAAACATTCCCATAAAAAAGCCACGTCCTACAAAATCTTTACGGCTTAGAGCATAGGCAGCAGGTAAAGTGACCAATAGATTGATTAGCGTACCGACGACCGTATACAAAATCGTATTGCCATAACCGACCCAGATTTTACTATTTTCAAAAACTCTCATATATCCTTCAAATGTAATTCCTTTAGGGAGTAGCCACATTTCACCTGAATTCACATAAGAAGGTGTACTGATCGAAGCACTTAAAATGTACACGACAGGGTAAAGAACAAGCACAAAAGCAATCGCTACATAGAGGTAATTGCAGATCAGAAACAGACGATCTGTTTTCGATTCTTTGATCACAGCAGCCATAGCGTATCCTCCTTAGTATCGTATTCGTGAACAGTACATTACCATAGACTGTGCTCGGTTGTACGGCGAGCAATCTGATTGACAGTGATCAACAGAACCGCATTGATAGCGGAATTAAACAGACCTACCGCAGTCGAGAAGCTGTATTGTACATTAATGAGTCCAGTTCGATATACAAACGTATCAATAACATCAGAAGAACTCATATTCAGTGCATTTTGCAATAATAGAATCTTCTCAAACCCAACACCGAGAATACTTCCTATACTCAAAATCAATAAAATCGTAATCGTAGGGATAATCGTAGGAATATTAATACTGATAATACGACGGAAACGGCTTGCACCATCCATAATAGCGGCTTCATGAAGCTGTGGATCGACCGCAGACAGTGCAGCAAGGTAAATGATAGTCCCCCAGCCTGTGCTTTGCCAGACACCGGATAAGACATACATCGTTTTGAACCATGCGGGATCTGTTAGTAGACTCGGTGCACTAAATCCTGCCCATTCTATAAATTTGATAATGATACCTGTAGAAGGAGACAGGAAGGTAATAATAATTCCAGCCATCACTACAACTGAGATAAAGTGAGGTGCATATGTTACCGTTTGTACCGTACGTTTGAAAAATCCATTTTTAATTTCGTTAAAAGCGAGTGCTAATAAAATAGGTAAAGGAAAACCAACTGCTAATTCGTATAAGGAGATACTTAACGTATTCCATAATAAATCCCAGAAATAATAAGATTCAAAAAAACGCTTGAAATGAGTAAAGCCTACCCATGGGCTATCGGCTATACCTCGTGCAGGAAGAAAGTTTTTGAAGGCGATCTGAATACCATACATAGGTCCATAATGAAAGATAAGAAAGTACAAAAACGCAGGAGCAATTAATAGATACAATTCCCAATTACGTGTAATTCTTTTCCAAAGAGACTTGCGTCGCTCAGTGACAGTCACTTCAGAAATCGAGTCGTTATGAATTGTATTCGATACATTTCTTTGCATCATAGTCCTCCTTTCTTGTGGAACAGTAGAATAATAAAGAAGCGGTATATCGCTATGTGTATACTCTTATTGTAGGAAGATAACCGGTGAAGCGTAAATATGTGAATCATGAAGTAGTGCAACAAAATCTGCATATTCCTTGTCAGTACTGGGTTTGTAGACGTTAGAGTGGGTAGGTATAGGTTCTAAAAAGATCAATAAGTATGTAAAATTTGCTGTCATATCATTAGCGATTTGGGTTATAAAAGTATTTAATTCTTATTTTATAAATATAATAACGCTTACAAAATAAATAAAAATAATCAATGTTAGTTGTATGCGTTTACACATGTAAGGTTAATGATGGTATATCGCTATATGTTTAGTCAAAGGAGGTTATGTTTAAAATATCTCCATACCTTGTAACGGTATATATCTATTGAGTTCGTATAATACATATTTTAAATTCGATCATTAAAGGATGATAATCATGGATCAAAATGATAAAGTGTTGGATAAAATCGTAGGGGTATTTGATAATGAAACTCAAGTGAGTCCTACATTAGAAGATCTGAAAACGGCTGGATTTACAGAACAAGATATCTCTGTGATTGCTAAAGATCATGAAGAGATTGAACGTATTGAACAAGATACTCAAATGGATACCGCAGAAGGAATGGCTTCGGGTGCAGCTACAGGCGGAGTGTTAGGTGGAGTAGCAGGGTTATTGATCGGATTAGGAGCACTAACCATTCCCGGAATAGGTCCTATTCTGGCAGCTGGGCCAATAGCCGCTACCTTTACAGGTGCGATTGTAGGTGCGGGCGCAGGTGGACTGGCTGGTGGATTAGTAGGATACGGTGTTCCTGAAGAAGATGCGCGCCATTATGATGAACGTGTGAATGAAGGAGCTATATTAGTCTTAGTCGATGAATCAACAGGACGTGGAGCCGAAATCTACGAGATTTTCCGCAAAAATAATGCTTCTAATGCTCAATATGATGAAATGTAAAGAATAAAGATTATCCAAAGACGATTGTACAGGGAACTTAACTGTATGATCGTCTTTTTTGATGGATCGCTATCTAGCAATCTGATGTACCTTCTACATATACAAAATAAATAGTCGTTGACAACTTGTATATACAAGAATATAATCCTGTATATACAAGTTGACTGTAAGCGCTGTTGTAGAAGTTCTTATTGTAGAAATTCTATAGTGACCTTACTTAAGGAGAAATAGACTATGAATGCTTTATCTACACAATCTATAGAGATCACTCGCAAAGACTGGTGGCGCAAATCGGTCGTGTATCAAGTGTATCCACAAAGCTTTAATGATACGACAGGTAAAGGCAAAGGTGATATCAAAGGCGTAACCCAAAAGTTAGATTATTTGAAGCAACTGGGTATTGATATTGTTTGGTTGCAACCTGTATATGTTTCCCCACAAAATGATAACGGTTACGATGTAGCTGATTACTACCAAATCAATCCTCAATATGGAACGATGGAAGATATGGAAGAATTGATAGCCGAAATTAAAGCACGAGATATGTATTTGATGACCGATATTGTGGTTAATCATTCCTCAACAGAACATCATTGGTTCCAAGAAGCTTTGAAATCCAAAGATAATCCGTATCGTCATTATTATATCTGGCGTGATCCTGCTCCAGATGGTGGAGTACCTAACAACTGGCAGTCCAAATTTGGCGGTTCAGCATGGCAATATGATGAGCAAAGTGGACAATATTTTTTGACGTTATTTGATAAAACGCAAGCAGATCTCAACTGGGAAAATCCTAAAGTTCGACAAGAAGTGATTAACTTACTCACATTTTGGGCAAATAAGGGTGTTAGCGGATTTCGGATGGATGTGATTAATTTGATCTCCAAAGATCAGAATTTCCCAACCGATACAGACGAAGGTGAGCTAGCGATAAGAGATGGTCGTAAATTTTATACCGATGGGCCACGAGTACACGAGTATGTGAAAGAGTTGTATGAGAAAGTATTTGAACCTTATCAAGCAGTAACAGTAGGGGAAATGTCATCTACAACATTAGAACATTGTATTCGTTATTCTAATCCTGAAGAAAATGAATTTTCGATGACCTTTAATTTTCATCATCTCAAAGTTGATTATCCGCAAGGGCAGAAGTGGGAATTAATGCCGTATGATTTTGAAGCGTTAAAATCGTTATTATCCCACTGGCAAATAGGCATGCAACAAGGAGGAGGATGGAACGCTCTATTTTTCAACAATCATGATCAACCTAGAGCTTTATCAAGATTCTTGAATGACGATCAGTATCGAGTAGAAAGTGCCAAATTATTAGCAACCACTTTACATGGCTTGCAAGGAACACCTTATGTTTTTCAAGGTGAAGAAATTGGTATGCCTAATCCGCAGTGGTCCAGTATTGAAGAATTTCGAGATATTGAGTCTACAAATATGTATCGTATTTTACAGGAACAAGGCAAAACAGCAGCCGAAGCGTTAGATATTATTCGTGAACGTTCACGCGATAATTCACGTACACCAATGCAATGGGATAATAGTCTTCATGCAGGATTCACGACAGGAACACCGTGGATCAAAGTCGATGAGCGTTATCCAGACATTAATGTACAATCTCAGCTTCATGATCCGTTCTCCGTCTATCATCATTATCGTCAATTGATTACACTTCGTCAGGAGATTGAAGTGCTTACGGATGGTACATATGAACGATTAGATCAGTCTCATCCTCAGATATTTGCGTATACACGTTGTAATCAGCATGAGCGAATGATTGTTATTTCTAATTTTAGTGAGCAACAAGCTATATTTAATCTACCTGATTCGATCACACAACAATATAGTGCAGAATCATTACAGTCCGCTCGCTTATTAATTGGTAACACAATGGCTACGCCGTCTTTAAGTCATTCACTGATTTTGGAACCTTATGCTTCTTATATGTGGCTTATCCATTAACAAAGTATATGGTTATAAGCTAAGTAGAACAGATTCTTTCTGTTCTACTTGGTTAGTATATTGAAATGTAGATATATTGAAGGAGTGGGGTCAGTTGGCAGGTATCGATAAAAAAAGTGTAGAGCAGATTATAGCCGCAGTTGGTGGCAAAGAAAATATCGAAGTCGCTACACATTGTGTAACACGATTACGATTTGCTTTGCATGATGATAGTCTAGTAGATAAAGATGCACTGGATCAAAATGATCTGGTAAAAGGGCAATTTTCTTCACAAGGGCAGTATCAGGTCGTTATTGGCCCGGGGTTAGTAGATAAAGTGTACAACGAAATGATAGCGATTACGGGCGGCAACCGTGCTTCCAAAGACGACGTTAAAAGTGCAGCCAGTAAAAAGCAAAACCCGATCCAACGTGCCATCAAAACACTAGCAGATATATTTATTCCGATTTTGCCAGCGATTGTGACAGCAGGTCTGTTATTAGGGATTAATAATATTCTGACCGGTGCAGGTATTTTCTTTGAAGGGTTATCTTTAGTTGATGTCTATCCGCAGTGGAAAGATTTTGCTTCTATTATAAATACGATAGCGAGTACAGCCTTTACCTTTCTACCTGTACTGATTGGTTGGTCAGCCACCACGAGGTTTGGCGGTAGTCCATTACTCGGGATCGTGCTCGGTCTGATTCTGGTTCATCCAGATTTGATGAGTGCTTACAAATACGCTGATGCAGTTAATAGCGGTACAGTTCCTGTATGGAATCTATTTGGTTGGGAAATTAACAAAATCGGTTATCAAGGGCAAGTGTTGCCTGTACTTGTATCCGCTTACGTATTATCACGTATTGAAATCTTTTTAAATAAGCGAATAGCCGATTCATTCAAGCTATTATTATTAGCTCCAATTACGTTGTTAATTACAGGTTTCCTTGCGTTTACAGTGATCGGTCCGGTTACTTTTGCAATCGGTAATGTAATTACAAGTAGCTTTGTTTATGTATTTGACACTGTTCCTGCTCTAGGTGGTCTGATCTATGGTGGATTGTATGCACTACTTGTCATTACAGGAATGCATCATACCTTCCTTGCTGTTGATGTACAGTTGATCGGAACACAAGGTGGTACGTTCTTATGGCCGATGTTAGCACTGTCTAATATTGCTCAAGGTGCAGGTGCACTAGCGATGGTATTAATTTTGAAAGATCAAAAAAGTAAAGGTCTAGCGATAACATCGTCTGTGTCTGCTTTTCTCGGTGTAACAGAACCCGCGATCTTTGGAGTCAATATCCGTTACAAATATCCATTTGTATTCGGTATGATCGGTTCAGCAATAGCAGGTGTATTGCTTACGATTAATCATGTATTGGCGTATTCGATCGGAGTCGGCGGTATTCCTGGATTCTTGTCTATTTTCCCGGATCAATGGGGCATCTTCTTTATCGGGATGGCGATTGTATTGATCGTTCCATTTACGTTAACGTTGATTTACGGCAAGATTATAGTACGTCGCCAGCAAAATAAGGCTTTAGCAGAGGATAACCAAACAGTATCCAAAGCAACAACGCCAACTACTACTGAATCGGTAAAAGGTTCAGCGCAACAAGCATTATCCGGTTCTAAGCCTACAGCTACAAGCGATGCAGATGCTGTCGATGTTTTGGAAGTGTTCGCTCCTGTAACAGGTGAAGCTGTGATGTTGGAACAAGTGCCTGATCCTGCTTTTGCTGAGCGACAAATGGGGCAAGGAATCGCAATTGAACCGACAGATGGGAAGATTGTAGCTCCTTTTGCTGGAACCGTCGTTCATATTATGGCAAATAGTAAACATGCGATGATTCTTGAGCATGCGACAGGAGTACAGATTCTGATTCATGTAGGTATTGATACGGTAGGTCTCAAAGGCGAAGGCTTCAATGTTCGTGCAGCAACAGGTGATCAAGTAGAAGCAGGGCAGTTATTACTCGAATTCGATCGTGATACGATTCGTGCCGCAGGGTATCCTATTATTACTCCTATTATCGTCCCTGATGGTCAAGATATGATTGAGTCGATTGAAGAACTACCTGGTGCAGTAAATGACTTACAATCTCTTATTTTGAAAATTCATCTTAAATAATAATCTGTAGAATTAATCAGTTGGTAAAATGGAGAAAATAATTTGCTGATTTCAGATCATTTAAAAAGTGCTACAATAAATGTGGTGATGACAAGTGAATACTAATATTTTTCTACAAATTTATCATGATTATTCAGAACGTATACAATCCGGCGAGATAGCCGCAGGCACCAAGCTTCCGTCTGAAAATGATCTAACCAGAGAATATGGTATCTCCCGTGAAACTGTTCGTAAAGCACTTCAATTGCTTTCAGAGAATGGCTTTATTCATAAAATCAAAGGGAAAGGTTCATTTGTCTTGGATCTTGGGCGAATGAACTTTCCATTAAGTGGTCTGGTTAGTTTTAAAGAAATGTCAGAACGGATTGGACGGAAGTCGCAAACGATTGTGTATACGACAGAGCATATTCCTATTCCTCATGCTGTAGCTCGTCATCTGGAAACCGACAAACATGCAACGGTATGGCAAGTGATTCGCGCGCGCAATATTGAAGGCGAGAAAGTCATTTTAGACAAAGATTATTTTCGCTCAGATATTGTCCCGTTGTTAACGAAGGAAATCGCGAGTGGATCGATCTATGCTTATCTGGAAAATGAATTGGATTTGCAGATCAGTTATGCCAAAAAAGTCATCTCGGTTGAAGATGCCACAGCGGAGGATAAAGAATTGCTAGATTTAAAGCAGTACACTCATGTGGTGGTTGTACGTAATTATGTGCATTTGGAAGATACGACTCTTTTTCAGTACACAGAATCCAGACATCGCTTGGACAAATTTCAATTTGTTGATTTTGCCAGACGTTCTCCGGGAGAAGAGAAATAGCTTTAGGATGGCTTGAAAAAGAGTGCGTTATCAAAAGGTCTATACACATTCGCTGTAACATAGTGAATGTGTATAGACCTTTTTTAATTCTAAAAGTGAGCTGAATAGTTTATGTCATAGTGAGAATAAGTGTAAAGATATTTGACTTTTAATCGTAATCTTACTACACTCAGAATATAGATTTATAATTCCTATTTGTTTAATTGGTTTTTTTATTTTTCTATTTATTGACCAGTGGTTTAAAATGCAATATTCGTTATTATTGTTCATATAACATCATATAATGATTACGTAATTAAAGGAGCAAAATAGAATGGCTTTATATCGCAGTACGATGGATTTGATCGGAAATACACCTCTTGTGGAGATCAATGCCTATACATTACCACGAGGTATTCGTTTATTCGCTAAGTTGGAGTTTATGAATCCGGGAGGCAGTGTTAAAGATCGTGTAGGTAAAGCACTACTTCATGAAGCACTAGCTACAGGCAAAATCAAACCGGGCGGTACATTAGTAGAAGCGACAGCAGGAAATGCAGGGATCGGTCTAGCGATGGCAGCGATCCATGAAGATATTTCTGTTGTTTTTGCAGTGCCTGAGAAATTCAGTATTGAAAAGCAGACGCTTATGAAAGCTTTAGGCGCTCGAATTGTACATACGCCGACAGCTAAAGGTATGCGTGGTGCAATCGACAAAGCACGTGAACTGGTTGAAGAGATTCCCGGGGCTTATTGTCCGGGACAATTCACCAATCCTGATAATCCCAAAACGTATTACCAAACGATGGGACCTGAGATTTGGAACGATCTCGAAGGGAAAGTTGATGTTTTTGTAGCCGGTGCAGGTTCAGGCGGTACATTTATGGGCACAAGTCGTTACTTGAAAGAGCAAAATCCCAATCTTAAAACAGTGATCGTCGAACCAGAAGGTTCTATTATCAATGGTGGCGAATCCGGTTCGCACAAAACAGAAGGCATTGGCATGGAGATGATTCCAGAATTTATGGATAAATCTTATTTCAATGCGATTCATACCATCAGTGATGAAGATGCTTTTAACCGTGTCGCTGAATTGGCTCGCTTAGAAGGGCTACTAATCGGAAGCTCCGCAGGATCAGCGTTACATGCAGCACTACTAGAAGCTGAAACAGCGCCTGATGGTGCACATATTGTTACTATTTTTCCGGATAGCAGTGAACGTTATTTGAGTAAACAAATTTATGAAGGTGGTATTTAACTATGAAACGCAAAACAAAATTAATTCACGGCGGTATCTCCGGCGATCCACATACAGGCGCAGTCAACGTTCCTATTTATCAAGTCAGTACGTACAAGCAAGAAGAAATCGGTGTACACAAAGGATATGAGTATTCACGTACAGGTAATCCAACTCGATTTGCTTTAGAAGAATTGATCAAAGATTTGGAAGAAGGATTCAAAGGATTTGCTTTTGGTTCAGGTATGGCGGCTATTCATGCCGTATTCACTTTGTTCAATACAGGGGATCATGTGCTGTTAACTGATGATGTCTATGGCGGTACGTATCGGATTTTCACCAAAGTATTGGCTCGTCTTGGGATTGAGTCTACTTTTGTAGATACGACTGATCTTGAAGCGATTCGTCAAGCGATCCAGCCCAATACGAAAGCAATCTATGTGGAGACACCAACCAATCCATTGCTTAAAGTAACCGATATTCGCGCAGTAGCTGATGTCGCTCATGAACATGATCTATTATTTGTCGTCGATAATACCTTTGCGACACCATACTGGCAAAATCCGATTCCTTTAGGTGCAGACATTGTACTTCACTCGGCGACTAAATATTTGGGTGGTCATAGTGATCTTGTAGCAGGTTTGGTCGTTGTCAATAATGAAAAGCTAGCTGAAGATATTCATTTTATCCAAAATGCTGTTGGTGGAATTTTGGGTCCTCAAGATGCATGGTTATTGATTCGGGGTATCAAAACATTAGGACTACGTATGGAAGCGATAGAACGTAATGCACACGAAATCGTTACTTTTTTATCAGAACATCCAGCAGTAAGCAAAGTGTATTATCCCGGACTTACTTCTCATCCTCAACATGAATTATCCAAAAAGCAAACGGCTGGCTTTGGTGGTATTATTTCATTTGATGTAGGTAGCGATGAGAAAGCAGCGGCATTACTGAAAAAATTAACGTATTTCACATTAGCTGAAAGTCTAGGCGCAGTGGAAAGCTTGATTTCGGTGCCTGCACGTATGACGCATGCTTCTATTCCAGCAGAACGCAGAGCAGAGCTAGGTATTACGCCAGGTCTTGTACGGATTTCTGTAGGGATTGAAGATATAGAAGATTTAATAGAAGATCTGACTAAGGGCTTAAATTCCTAATCATTAGCCATATGATAAAGCGATAATCTATCACTATAAATGACAAAATTGAAATATTTAATTTTTGTCTATGACATAGTGAAATGATTATCGCTTTTTTTAATATAGTCGTATTTTTATGGATACATAAAGTAGAAATGAAAGATAAGTTATGAACGTATTTGTATAATATTACGGAAATGAATAATCAGAAGTATAAATAGTTATTGAACAGAGAACCTGCATAGGTAAGCTCAAAATGATAATAATAGGATCAAAATACCACCTATATAAACCAATATTAGCTGATTTAATCACTTTTATACGGTTAATACTATAATAGACACCTAAAACATATATAAAAAAAAGTGCATATTATTGTTTGCACAATTATAACTACATTCTAAACATATTCATGACAATCTGGTTTTCCAAAATGTGTATTGATCCTGAGGAGGACGAATGAAAATGATGAACCATGACCATGTAAATGAGATGAATAATGAACAAACAAATGACAAAGTTGTAGGAATGTTTGTAGACGAGCAACATGCGACTCAAGCGATCGAGCAATTGAAAGCAGCAGGTATTTCTACTGATCGAATCTCTGTTATTGCTAAAGATAAAAAAGATCTAAAACATATTAGTGATGAAACAGGAACAAAAGCTCCTGAAGGTATTGCAACAGGCGCAACAGCTGGAGGATTACTAGGCGGTACAGCAGGACTTCTTGCAGGCTTAGGAATGATGGCTATTCCTGTATTTGGACCAATTATGGCAGCAGGCCCTATCGTAGTTGCTTTGACAGGTGCGGCAGTAGGCGCCGGTGCTGGTGGTCTAGTAGGCGGTCTTATTGGACTTGGTATTCCTGAAGATGAAGCCGCAGAATACGAGAACAATGTTAATGAAGGACAAATTCTAGTCTTGGTCGATGAGTCAGCAGGTCATCGTGATCAAATTTATGATATTTTCCGCACCAACCATGCTTCAAATAGTCGATTTTATGGTCGCAAAGATTCAGCGTCTCCGACTATCCCGACAACTGATCATTTAAGTGCACCTGTGGATCATACCGTAACAACAGATCACACAGATCATGATCGTTCACAAGTAACAGAAGAAGAGCAAGCGCTACGTTTACGTCAAGAAGAACTTCTAGCACGTGAAAATGAGCCTGTTATCAAAGAAGATGTAGCGGCGAATACAACTAACCCTTTACATCGTAATCAACGATAAGAAGTGCGTTGTTATATGAACAAACAATATCATTTATGAATTACAAAATAATTCTAAATAATCCAAATTAAGTGTTTTAAATATTTTTATACGGTTAAGTCTATATCAGAGTCACACGAAATCTAAATACAAATTTGGTATACATCCCAAGGAGGAAAACATCATGGAAAATAATAATTTGAATACAAACAACAACGAATTGAACAACGATAAATTAGTAGGCGTATTTCAAACCGAGCAACAAGCGAGTCAAGCTATCGAAGATCTAAAAGCATCAGGTATTAACAAAGACAATATCTCTGTTATTGCTAAAGACAAAAAAGACTTGAAGCATATTAGTGAAGAAACAGGAACAAAAGCACCTGAAGGTATTGCAACAGGAGCAGCAGCAGGCGGTACTATCGGTGGTGTTGCAGGACTTCTTGCAGGTATCGGAATGATGGCTATTCCCGTATTTGGTCCTATCATGGCAGCTGGTCCAATCGCAGTAACATTAGCAGGAGCCGCAGCTGGAGCTGCTGGTGGCGGACTTGTTGGTGGACTTATCGGACTAGGTATTCCTGAAGATCAAGCAAAAGAATACGAAAACAATGTAAAAGAAGGACAAATTCTAGTGTTGGTTGATGAGCAGACAGGTCGTCAAGTGACTGTATATGATATCTTCCGCAAAAATCAAGCTTCTAATACTAGATATTATGATACAGATACAACAACGACTGCTTCCACAACAGGAACAGGTCTTGATAACGTAAATGTTGATCCTGATTTAAATGATGGTCGAGTTGGCGATGAGCGCGATCCGTTGAACTTACCTAGAAAATAAGTTGTTACTATTGAGACAACAATAATAAAGCTATGTATCGTTAATGCTTTAAAAGACTCTATAAGCTAATCGCTTGTAGAGTCTTTTTTTCGTATTTCTGTTTAAGTGTTCCATTAGATATAACTTGGGTAATAGTAAAAGAAGTGAAATATAGTCAATATGCCATTATTTGATTACGCAAAATTTGTTTGTATGAAAACTCGGTCGAATGTATTGGTTCGGCGCTGATGTTATACATAACCTATAAAGATCAGATGGATGATAAAGAGGAGGCAGATTTATGATTAAGTTGCAACAAGTCACGAAGCAATATGAAGACGGTACGATTGCTGTACATCCGATGAATTTACATATCCAAAAAGGAGAATTTTTTGTACTGGTTGGGCCTAGTGGATGTGGTAAAACAACAACACTCAAAATGATCAATCGATTGATTGAACCAAGTTCAGGATCGATTGAAATCAACGACCAACAAGTGAATCATATGCCTGTACATGAATTGCGACAAGGAATAGGGTATGTGCTACAACAGATTGCTTTATTTCCACATATGACGGTAGAAGAAAATATAGCGATTACACCTGAATTATGCGGATGGGATCGTAAAAAAACAGATCAACGAATCGATGAACTTCTTCATATGGTTGGACTTGATCCTAAAGTGTTTCGTACACGTAAACCAGATGAATTATCTGGAGGGCAACAACAACGGATTGGTGTATTACGTGCACTGGCTGCTGATCCACCCGTTATTTTGATGGATGAACCTTTCAGTGCACTTGATCCTTTGGCGAGAGAACGATTGCAAAATGATCTGTTAGAACTACAAGCGACCATTCAGAAAACGATTGTATTTGTAACTCATGATATTCAAGAAGCGCTTAAATTAGGAGATCGTATTGGTGTGATGCGTGAAGGGCATATTATTCAAGCGGATACACCAGAACAATTGTTACATCATCCAGCAGATCCTTTTGTTAGTGAATTTTTTGGTTCGGTACAAGTAGAATCCAATCCATTACCTTCACTACTCCAAAAAACGTCTGTATATAGCAAAGGAGAAGCTGAATAATGAATAATTTGTGGGAAGTCATGATTCAGCGTCAGGATCAATTATTACAAGCATTAACTCAACATATCCTGATTTCTTTTGTAGCGCTATTATGTGCTTTGATTATTGCCATTCCTTTAGGGATCTATATCGCTCGTCATTTGAAAATATCAGAAGGAGTGCTAGGCGTTGCCGCTGTATTACAGACGATTCCTTCACTGGCTTTGCTTGGTCTGTTGATTCCGTTACTAGGGATTGGTATTGTACCTGCTATTGTAGCGATAGTGATCTATGCATTGTTGCCTATTTTGCGTAATACATATACAGGTATTCGAAAAGTCGATCCTTCTTTAATCGAAGCCGCAGATGCTATGGGTATGACACCGATGAAGAGATTGTTCAAAGTCGAGTTGCCTTTAGCGATGCCTGTTATTATGGCAGGTATTCGTACAGCGATGGTTCTTATTATTGGAACAACTACACTGGCTGCATTGATTGGTGCAGGTGGGTTAGGAGATATTATTTTACTAGGGATCGATCGCAATGATACAGCATTACTGATCTTAGGAGCGGTACCGGCAGCGTTACTTGCGATTATATTCGATCTATTACTACGTGTGATTGAAAAAAGATCATTCCGACAATCGATCATCTGGTTATCTGCTACAGCATTAATTGTAATTGCAATTAGTGTGATTCCGTTGTTCAACAATACGCAAAAAGATTTGGTGATTGCAGGTAAGCTGGGTGCAGAACCAGAAATTCTGATTAATATGTACAAAGAATTGATCGAACAAGATACAAGCTTAACAGTTGAACTAAAGCCAGGCATGGGTAAAACTACATTTTTATTCAACGCTTTAAAAAATAAAAATATTGATATCTATCCTGAATTTACAGGTACAGCTCTGGCAGAATTCCTTAAAGAAGATGCTGTCAGTACAGATAGTACAGAAGTATACAATCAAGCCAAAGAAGGCATGTCCAAAAAGTTCAATATGGATATGCTAGCACCGATGAAATATAACAATACGTATACATTAGCTGTACCAGAGGCATATGCAGAACAGAACCAATTGGAAACCATGTCTGATCTGCAAAATGTATCTTCACAAGTTAAAGTTGGATTTACACGCGAATTTGCCGATCGTAATGATGGATATATTGGGATAACCAAATTATACGGATTCACTTTCCCTAATTTGCAAACGATGGAGCCCAAACTCCGTTATAGTGCGATCGCATCCGGTGATATTCAATTGATGGATGCGTATTCGACAGATAGTGAACTACAACGGTATAAGCTAAAAGTGCTCAAAGATGACAAAGGATTATTTCCACCCTATCAAGGTGCCCCATTGATGCGGGATGAGACATTAAAGCAATATCCTGAAGTGGCAGAAGCATTAGAGCGCTTATCCGGTCAGATCACTGATGATGAAATGCGCGCCATGAATTATCAGGTAGATGTCGAAGGGAAGCCTGCATCTGAAGTGGCAACCGCCTTTTTACAGCAAAAAGGGTTATTGAAATAAGAGATATACACTAATGATGGATATTCTTGCAAGCTAATTTCAATAAGAATATGAGTTGAACAAAAGTCGTACTTTTCAGTGGATGATTCGCTGAATCGTGCGACTTTTTGGGCTATGCAGAGAGAGGATTTGAAATGTGAAAAATTTGTTCATAATCAGTTGTACCTTGTTGTTCACATTTGAGGTATAATGAAAGGATGCACTAAATTAGATCATTTGGAGGAATACACGGATTGAACACTTATCCATTTACATTTGATCCCGGACAACCATTTATTAAGCAAGCGAGTGATTGGATCGCGGATGTATTTTATGATATTTTACCCGAAGCCGGCTTTGAGGTAAGAGACGAACAGATTTATATGGCTTTTCAATTGGAAAAAGCATATGCCGAAAAGAAAACTATTTTTGCAGAAGCTGGCGTAGGTACAGGTAAAACATTAGTGTATCTTTTGTATGCGATTGCTTATGCCCGGTATACACGTAAGCCTGCTATTATTGCTTGTGCAGATGAGTCGTTGATCGAGCAGTTGGTAAAACCAGAAGGCGATATTAGCAAACTGGCTAAGCATTTGAACTTGGTCGTCGATGCCCGTCTTGGGAAATCGCCAGACCAATACATCTGCTTGAACAAATTGGATGTCGTACGTGACGATGCAACTGAAAGTGATGTCTATCGTGATATCTATGCAGGTTTGCCTGAATTTGTTCACTATCCAGATACGATGCAATCTTTTTACCCGTATGGGAATCGTAAAGAATATCCTGAATTAACCGATGGCGAATGGAGCCGAATTGGTTGGGATGTATTCCAAGACTGTCTGGTCTGTCCGCAACGTCATCGCTGTGGGCAAACATTATCGCGTGAACATTATCGCAAATCATCTGATTTGATTATTTGTTCGCATGACTTTTATATGGAACATGTCTGGACATATGATGCACGTAAACGTGAAGGACAACTTCCTTTGCTACCTGATCATAGCTCTGTTGTTTTTGATGAAGGGCATTTGCTTGAAACGGCGGCTCAAAATGCACTCACACACAAATTAAAACATTCGCTTTTTGAAAGTATTGTAGTGCGTTTGTTAGAAGGCGAAGTTCGTGAGACGTTAGCGCTAGCTGTTGAAGAAGTGATTTTGGAAAGTGATATCTTATTCGAGAAGTTAGCGAAGTATAGCCAGCCTGTACCTGCATCGGATCGGAAAGAAATCAACTGGAATACCGATCTTATGAATCAAGTAGGACGTGTGCAAGCACAGATTGCTGTCATTGAAGAAGAATTGGTATTTGAAAGTGCATTATTTACACTGGATGATTATCAGTTGAAGATTGTAGAAGAACATCTAGAAATGATTCAAATTGCACTTAACCTTTGCCGTAGACAAGATCAATTGATCTCTTGGGTGACAGGGGAAGAAGCTGATCTTACCTTAGTGATTATGCCGAAAAAAGTAAAAGAAATTCTGAATGAGAAAGTATTTGCTAAAAAAATGCCTGTTATTTTCTCTTCAGCTACCTTATCGGTAGAAGGTTCTTTCGATTATATTGCGCATAGTCTAGGAATTGATAAATATTTGTCCTTCTCGGTCGCATCTCCTTATGATTACAAAGAGCAGATGCAAGCGAATCTAATGCCTGTATTACCAGGGGTGACAACAACTTCTGGAGCTTCTTTGGGATTGCTCGACTTGAATGCGGTCCATGTTCAGTCTGAACGTGTACTGGAATTGTTAGATCAATCGGGTGGACGTGCATTGATTTTATTCTCGTCTATCGAAGAATTAGCCGCTTTCCGTCAAAGTACACAAAGTCTTACAGGATATGCTAAGTATCGGATTTTGTACGAAGGATCGGCTGAGATTAGTCATTTGATCTCTGCTTTCCAACAAGATGAGACCAGTGTATTATGTGCAGTCACCCTATGGGAAGGATTAGATATTCCGGGACCATCATTGTCCAATGTGATTGTCTGGTCATTACCATTCCCATCTAACGATCCACTGTTTGCTTCACGTCGTGCTGAGGCTGTTAATGCATTTGAAGAAGTTGATATGCCTTATATGTTACTTCGTCTTCGCCAGGGTATGGGACGCTTAATTCGTTCCCGTGAAGATAGCGGAAGCGTATCAATCTTTGGTCGAGAACTCGATCAACCAGATGTTCGTCAAGCTGTTGAGCAGTTGTTACCTTAATACAATAAATAAAGTTAATATGTACCCATATGAAATGACTTAGTGAACAGCAAAGTTATTGTTAGAAAATCATAGTAGAGGGGATTGAATAGTTTTTATTCAATTCCTTTTTGCTGTGAATATAATACATAAGAGTAGGGGATACAATATGCAGATGATCGATATTCAAGCGATGTATGAGCAATTTAATACATTGAGCGCCAGTACTAAGTTTGTCATTGCAGGTGTAGCGACTTTTTTTGTATTTATGTACAAAACATTTGCGACTATGTATGCTGAAAATGATAAAAATATACAGGCAGTAGCTATTAAAAAGAACGAATTACTTTATAAGTTACAAGCAGGTTTATCTATTTATGAAAAAAGCAGTAGAAGCCTTCAAGATCAAAATGAACTTATTAATAAGCTTTCCGAATGTATCATCTATTTTGATTATAAATTAAGGAGCAAAATAGAATTATTCTATAGTAACCGTTCAGAAGCGACTTTGAATGTGATAAAAATAGCTATTAAAAATGAGGTAAATAAAATGCCTATAGCTATTCAAGAAGTATCTACTGTAGAGCAGTTTATATTGTTTTCAATTAAAATAGTTAGACCCGTATTTTCTGTAATGGTAGTACTTATGTATTTCGTTTTAAGTATTTTTATATATATTAATGTTTCTCAAACTATCGGTTGGTCAGCAAAAATTAACATGATATGCTTTTTTGGTGTTATTATTATATCTTTCTTTTTACTGACTATATTAGTAGATTCTTTATTTAACAATATGAAATCGGTTAGATTTTCAATTGTACAAGGGTTATATCTTGCTTTTATTCTATTAATGGTATTTCCTTTAAGAATAGATTGGATATCGCCGATTTTTTTGATAATAACGCAATTTGTTTTATTTATCTTTTTCATAAAATCTAAAAAGTAATGATTGTAGTGAATCCAATTATTCTATCTCTTCTAAACGGGTAATATCAATCTTTCATCACATATACATACTTTTTCACTCCGCTTTTTGAATAACCATGATTTTCAAAAGTCAAAGCTCCATTTGTATTTTCACCTGTAAATATCAGATCATCTCCATGATAAGGCACATCATTAAGTTCACAATACTCTTGTTCTTCTTTATTCAACAACTTTTTATATAGAAGAACACTAGACTTATCTCGTAAATCAATTAATGTAAGAAGACCTGTATGATTAGGACGAACAATTAAATACGTATCAGTGATTCCAACTACCGAGTAATTAGTTTGTATACCTGTGAGGGTGGCTAAGTTATAACGAGAAGTGACTTTGCCTGAAAAATCTAAAAATTCAAGTGTATCTTTATTAACAAGTACAGCATTGTCTTTGTATTGGATAACATTTTGATCATACCTTTGCCAGTAATCAGCGTGTGCCTGACGAACTATTTTATCATCTTTGACAAAAGCTGTATAAAAATCATAATTGATCATTGGTTCACCAAAATTATCTAACCATTCAACCGTATGACCGCTTGTACCGATATCATAGACTTGAAGACGTACCAGATGTTCAAGTTTGGCTTGCAATTTGCCTGCCAAAACTGGTTTGGCAAAAGAAGAAGAAGAGAAGTACAGTTCATTATTTTGATTATTGAACCAGACAGTAGCCGTTTTGCTATTTGCTTTAGCATAGGTGGTATTGGACTTGAATGTAATGACTTGTTTTTTACTATTCCAAATCACTTGCTGACCTGAAGCTTCTGCAATCATACGGGCAGGTACATACGTAGTATTTTTGATCGTACGTATTGCTTGTGGAAGATTTTTAATTTTACTATTGATCTTCACTGTTCCTTTTTTCTGATTTAATTCTGTTAAATATTTAGGATAAGTTAGTGTAATGGTATGTTGAGAGCTATTCCAATACGTATGAATCCCTACTTTTTGACTGATTTCTCGCAAAGGCAAATAGACTGAACCTTGAATCATAAGAGGTGAGGTTTTAAGATCTTGTGTAATATTACTTTCATTGAGCATGACTTGAATAATAGACTGAGACGTAGATGATTCAGCATAAGCAGTTGCTGATTGATCTGTATGTACAGTAGTGAATAGAACGACATAAAAAGTGCTAGATAATAAGGCAATTGCAACAATTTTGGCAGTAGAGCGAATCATAGAATATATCATTTGTTATACCTCCTTTAGTAGACTAAATGTGTAAATTATAATATAAGAACGTTATAATAGACGTGAACTAAAATAAAAAGTTGCATTTACTACTCCTAATGGATATAAATGGTTAAATATTGAGCGAAAGTGGTATATAGGTTATGTATATGTCATAATAAAGAGGTTACATAGTAACGATTACAGATTTCAAAATAAAAGAAAGCACATTTGAGAGGACATGAAATAATGAAAAAAGTAAACAAACTGGCTATTGGCACTTGGGCACTTACTGCTTTGGTAACGGCATCGTTATATTCAGCACATTCGGTGCAAGCAGCATCTTCAACTCCAGCATTACCTGCTGCTAATGCATCTAAAGCAACAGCATCCACCACAACTACTGCTACAACACCAGCAGTCTCTTATTATACAAAAGATGGCGTATGGACTGGAGTGAAAAAGTTAAATCATGATAGTGTAACTCCACTGATTGTCGAAGCTGAAAAAAGATATGTATATACATCCACCGGTGGTAAACCATCTACAACGAACGCTACTTTTTCTCTAAATAACAAAACATATCGCTATTTGTCTACAGATATTGATACACATGCTAAATTGTTAGCCTATTTGAAAGAAACGTATACGCAACAAGCGAGTGAAGCGTATATTCAAAAATATATCATCGAAAACAATGGTAAACTTGCACAATTGGTCACTGAAAAAGCTAGCATGTTAGAATTTAACCGTTCTACTGCTAAAATGATCAGCATGACTGATACCGCTCGTGTATATCGTTTGACCGTTCCTTATGTTAAAGATGCACATCCAGTAGAGCGTATGCTGGTTAAGTTCGAATTAGTAAACGGATTTTGGAAAATCAATACATCACCAAGCGCATTATTCTAATCTTGGGTTGTTCTTTAGAATTCAATCTTCTCTATAGAACTAACTATTAAAAAATGCTTTTTCTAACGTGATCGATTACGTTTAGAAAAAGCATTTTTAATTTAATGATAACGAGACAAAAGTTTTATATGATGTTGTCCATATATCCACTATGAAATTAGGAATAAATTTGAAATATAACATCCTTTTTATTGATATATAATATTTTTATATATTTAACAGGATAAATATGTAAAATAGTTACTTATAAAAGTATTTATAAT
>NZ_MDER01000047.1 GCF_001721045.1 Paenibacillus nuruki
AAGATATATAATTATAGGGTTATAACTTAAATATTTCCTTATATTCATATAGATAGAACTATTATTCGATGATATCGTTAACTTAAACCTGATAAACATGATTTTAAGTAACAGGTTGCATATTATACCTCAAAAGGAGCGATATCACTGATGAAAAAATGGTTAACAACAGCGTTAGCGGCTACTTTGTTAGCATCAGTAGTTACAATTGTGCCGACAACTGCTGTACCAACAACAACTGTTGAAGCGGCAGGAGTACAAAACACTACCATTATCGTGAAAGCAGGGGAAGTGTATGATGGCAAAGGAGCACGTTTCATCGCAGGAAGTGCTCTTGGAGATGGCAGTCAAAAAGAAGGTCAAAAACCTATTTTCCGTGTTGAAAATGGGGGTACATTAAAAAATGTAGTACTGGGTTATCCAGCGGCTGATGGCGTACATACTTATGGCAACGCCACTCTGGAGAACATTGTCTGGGAAGATATCGGTGAAGATGCAATGACAATCAAAGAGAGCGGAACAGTTACGCTTAAAGGCGGTTCAGCTACCAA
The DNA here is from genome assembly GCF_001721045.1 of Paenibacillus nuruki. Taxonomy (GTDB): domain Bacteria; phylum Bacillota; class Bacilli; order Paenibacillales; family Paenibacillaceae; genus Saccharibacillus; species Saccharibacillus nuruki. The sequence continues at coordinate 552 of NZ_MDER01000047.1, forward strand.
TGGTGACGATAAAATGTTCCAAATCAATGCTGCTTCTACGTTTAAAGTGAGTAACTTTAAAGGTTCCAAAGCAGGTAAATTTATTCGTCAATTGGGCGGAAGTACATTCAAAGTGAATGTAACAATCGACAATTGCGATATCTCTGATATGAAAGAAGCTATTTTCCGTACAGATAGTTCAACAAGTACAGTGAAAATGACGAATACCCGTTACCACAATGTAGGCACTAAATTTATTGGTGTTAAAAACATTACGGAAAGTGGTAACACTCAATATTAATAGTTAACGATCCAGTTATTGGTGTACATGTTTTCCCAACTCTAACCCTGATTTGTCCTTGTTCTTAGCAAATCCCCCTTTGCTACTATAAATAGAACAGTTAACCTCCAACTCACATCGTAGTGAGTTAGGAGGTTCTTTTTTTGTGCATAATTATGCTTTATGTATCGCAGAAATTGCATATTTAATCTTTTTTTAAGTAATTCATGATCTGAATTTAAGGTTTATCCTCCACAATGAAATGACATAAAAGACATACATGTACTATTTATAGTCGGGGGAGGAACACCTATGGAAATAAGAGCAAATGCAGTATCCAAATCGAGGATAGATATCCCACTTATTTTTATTTTAATCCTTTCTGCTTTTCTGAACATATGGAAGATTTGGGAAAACGGAAATGCAAATGCTTACTATACAGCAGCAGTAACCAGTATGCTTCAAAGTTTCCATAATTTTTTCTATGCTTCATTTGATCCCGGAGGATTTGTAACGATTGATAAGCCTCCTGTAGCGTTCTGGGTGCAGACGTTATTTGCATCTATTTTTGGAGTGCATGGATGGAGCGTCACATTGCCGATGGCATTAGCAGGTGTTGGATCGGTAGGTTTAATTTATCTTATTGTCAAACCCACTTTTGGAACGTCTACAGCACGTTTAGCAGCACTAATGATGGCGATCACCCCTGTAGCAATAGCCGTACAACGTTCGAATAATGTAGATAGTCTATTAGTATTCTGTTTGCTACTAGCAACATGGATGTTATTCAAAGGCGTGAAGCAACATAAAGTACTATGGATTATTGCCGGATTTTCGATGGTGGGTATTGCTTTTAACGTCAAGATGCTACAAGCGTATATGATCTTACCTGCCTTATATGTATTTTATCTTTTGGCTTACCAAGTTCATTGGAAAAAGAAACTATCTGTTCTAGCGATCGGAACGGTATTGTTAGCAGGTATTTCAGTATCATGGGCAATGGTAGTCGATAGTGTACCGGCTAGTGAGCGACCTTATGAAGGAAGTAGTCAGACAAACTCTGTGATGGAATTAGCTTTTGGCTATAATGGACTGAATCGTCTAACCGGACAGACGTCTGTACTTGCACCAGCGAATGAGCTGAACAGCAGTCAGATTGCTCCTCCAGAAGGAGGTAGAAATACAGGAACGATGTTTAATATTGGCGATGTAGGCCCGCTTCGTTTATTTCAATCCAGTCTTTCCGGTCAAGCAAGTCTATTATTACCATTTGCGATCATCTCATTGATTGCATTATTTGCAGGTTTACGCCGAAAATGGCGTCGTCCAGATCATCTAGAAACTATATTCTGGGTGATATGGTTGCTTCCTGTTGCTGGCTTCTTCAGTATTGCAGGATTTTTTCATCAATATTATCTGATTATGTTAGCACCCCCTGTCGCTGTACTGGCTGCAACAGGATGTATGGCTCAATGGAAATTATACCGTGAAGAGCGTGGATGGCTATCATGGTTGTTGCCTATCAATATGGCAGTAACAACCGCTTTTCAACTGTATGTGATCTATCCATTTAATGAAACGATCGGTTCAAGTTGGTTTTATATTATTGGCATTTTAGGATTAGGGTTGACGATAGGCTTGATCTTAGGCAAACGTCGTTCTATCTTCAAAGAAAGAAAAGCGTATCTAGCTTCTATGGCGATGGCAGTTCTTATGTTAACTCCAATGTATTGGTCATCATTCTCTATTGTAAATGCTACTGGCAACGTAGCTATTCCAGCAGGTGGCCCTGAAGCGAAAGAAAGATTGGGCGGATTCGGAGGTGATTCTGCCCGTCTAACAGCTCCCGGAGAAACACCTCCTGCGAGAACGCCTAATCGTGGTGGTATGTATCAGAGTGCCAATGAGAAATTATTACAATATGCGATGGAGCACAATACAGGGGAAAAATATCTATTCGCTGTATCTAATGCAAGTACAGCCGCCCCTTATATTATCCAAACAGGCAAGCCTGTGATGGCAATGGGTGGATTCGGAGGCAGTGATCCGATTCTCACCATAGATTCTTTACAAGATTTGATCAGCAAAGGAGAAATCAAATACTTTATGATCAATGGTATAGGGGGTCGTGGTGGCGAAGCTAGTGAAGTGATCACATGGATTAAAGCACACGGCACAGAAGTTCCTACGGAAGAGTGGCAAGATACGACCAGTACGGTTTTACAAAATAGCCTTTCTGGAGCTAATAATACTAAAGTTACAAGTTCTACTATGAACAGCCCTCTAAATGGGATGAATCGTACCCATAATGGCGGTGGATTCGGTGGGATGATGAGTGGCACATTGTATGAAATTACACCCGCAGATATTAATTCATAAGATTGTATAAATACTATCCTCTTTTTCTTGTAGATTCACTCTACAGAAGAAGAGGATTTTTGTAATATTGATTCGATTGCGTTTCATAATATATAAGAGGTTTACATATTATCTTATACGATCTTTTTAAATGTAAGTAAGTATCGAACATCTACTAACATACACTTGTACGTGAATGATCTATATGGAGAAACCAAAGTCAGTGTTGATTATAAAAAGAAAAAAGGACTATAGGAGGGTAATATTTATGATTAGTGATAACACATTATATGATTGCATTATTGTAGGTGGAGGCATTGCAGGATTACAGGCGGCTATTCAGTTAGGCAGATATTCTGCACATGAAGTACTGGTGATTGACGCTGGACATGGACGTTCTACTTTGTGCCAGAACTACGGAAACATTCTTGGATTTCCAAATGGTGTCTCAGGCGAAGAGTTGCGTAAGCTTGGACGTGAACATGCAGAACCATTAGGTGTACAATTTCATGAAGATCGCATTTTGGAAGCTCAACAAAAAGAAGATCATTTTCTACTCAAAGGTGCACAAGGAGAAAGTTATAAAGCCAAAACGCTATTGTTAGCTACAGGCTTAATTGACCGTTTCCCACGATTACCGGGATTAGTTGAAACATTGGGTTATAGTGTATATGTATGCCCGGATTGTGATGGTTATGAGATTGAAGATCGTCGTACAGTCGTGATCGGTGCAGGAGAAGCAGGAGCACAAATGGCTCTTATTCTGTCAGAGCGTACTTCAGACTTAATCTATATCAATCATGAATCCAAGCCATTCCGTCCAGAAACGATGGAGCATTTACAAGACAAACAAATATCGTATATCGAATCGGCTGTAGCTAAAGTGGATTATCATGAAGGTGGTATTATCCATAGTGTAGAGCTAGAAGATGGACAGACCATTGAAGTGGAACGTGGATTTATTGCTTTTGGCGGAAATCATGTCAATTCAGAGCTTGCCGAGCAATTAGGTGTAGAAACGATTCATAATCATCATATAGAGACCGATCCACGCTCTAAAATGAGCAATATTGAAAATGTATGGATTGCTGGTGATCTAGGGGCACATTCAGAACAAGCGAATATTGCAATGGGCGAAGGAGCACAGGCGGCGATATGGATTAATAAAACATTATTAAAAATGAAAAGTACTCCACAAAAGCAAACAGTAAATTAATAACTATATTTCTATAATATTCTAGAAAGCAAAAGACACTTTAAGTGCGCTTTTGCTTTCTTTTGTGAAAACGGTTGTGTTAAAATTGAGATGGATTACTATTTAATTGGTCAGGTGGGGTGTCATATTGCGTTTATATCCTAAAAAGGGATTCAAGCTTGTCACCATTGTAAGCACTATCATCGTTTTCTCAATCCTACTCACGATGATTATTTCTGTTTACTCCGCTTATTTGGTTAGTAAACAAGCGCTTGTTGATAATTATCTGGAAAGCAATTACCAGCATGCTAGTGAACTGGCTAATGCTGCGGGTAATGTGTTAGATACAATGCAAGAAAGTGTCGATGGACTCGCTACAATATGGCAACGTGGAAGTAAAATCGATCAAGATTTGTTAGAAGATTTGTATTCTAATAACAAAAATTACTTTAATTCGATTGTCATTGTAAATAAGAAGTTAGTTGTAGATAATACGGTACCTGCTACATCAGGTGTCACAGCAGGGCAACAATTAAGTGGACCTATCAACAATATGTTGTTAGAGATACGTATTCCTCATATCACTGAGCCTTTTCGAAGTAAAGATGGTAGATGGATTGTATTAGTAACCAGCCCTTTATTTGATAAGCAAGAACGTTATTATGGGTATATTGCCGGAACGATTTATTTGCAAAAATCAAATGTATTACAAGGTATTTTAGAACATGATTATTCTTCGGATGGTTCGTATATCTATGCCGTCGGGCCTAAAGGGAATATTATTTTCCATCCGGATATCAACTTAGTCGGAGTAAGCAAAGCTTCGGATGAAGCAGTGTGGAAAGTCATGGCGGGTCTAGCAGGCAAAATTGAATTTACCGATCAACAAGATCAGACCTTCTATACTGGCTATGCTTATAATATGAAAAGCAGCTGGGGTGTGATTGTCCAAACGCCTGCATCGGTGATTGATGTTCCTTTGCGTGAATTATTGCAGAAGAGTATTCTGTTATCTTTGCCTTTATTGCTGATTACGTTAGCGGCAGGTTGGATTATTACGTATTTGGCTGTTCGACCGTTGCACGTATTGGCTGAATATTCGAACCGGATGGTCAATGATTGGCGTAGTGAAGCTTTACCACCGATCAACTCGGGAACGTATGAAGTGAAAGCCCTATATCAAAGTATTCGATTTACTACACGTCAATTACAGAAGTACATTATGAAACTAAAAAATGAAACGGCTCTGGATGGTCTAACAGGGCTTGCAAACCGTCGTAACTTCGATTCGACACTTGAAGCATGGTGTATTGGGGATGAACCTTTTGCCATGGTCATGTTAGATATTGACCGTTTCAAGCGAGTGAATGATACGTATGGTCATCTTACCGGAGATCGAGTGATGCAATTTTTAGCGGTCATTATGCGTAACGTGTCACGTGAAGGAGACGTTTGTTTTCGATACGGTGGGGAAGAATTCGGTATTTTACTACGTGGATGTAATGTAACTCGTGCTTATATTGTAGCAGAACGATTGCGTGAATTGCTTCAAGGAACGGTGAGTCCTTCAGGTGAAATAATTACGGTGTCTAGTGGAGTGGTAGCTTTCCCTGAACATGGCCGAACTCCAGATGATCTGATTAGTCATGCGGATGAAGCAATGTATACGTCTAAGCGTGAAGGTAGAAATCGAACAACGATTTATTACAACCAACCGATAGAAGTTGCTGAAGAAGTAGAAAAAGAACCGACTCCTGAAGAAATCAATGTATAACCAAAGCTTGTTCACGTGAGATCGTGAGCAGGCTTTTTTTGTTATGTATGCTTTTCTTTCATTTGAACGATCCGATTGATATGTTCTATATCTGTATCAATCTTATCTATAAGCGAATTCATTGACCTTATCCCCGATTAGGTCTACATTTATGTGACAATACCAATTAAGTAGATAGGAATTAAAGACATTAGAAAAAAAGAGGGAGGATCTAGAGGATGAGTGAACTTGCTATAGCTTTATCTTTGCCGGATACGCTTGAATCGGACGTGATTCGTATTCGCCGCGAATTGCATGCTTATCCTGAAGTTCTTTTCGATGTTGATCATACGACTACACTGATTGTTGGACTATTACGCAAATGGGGATTGGACGTACAACATGGCGTGGGTAAGCATTTTGGCAAAGGAATAGTAGGTATCCTGCATGGCGCAGAACCAGGCGAGACTATTCTATTACGTGCAGACATCGATGCTTTACCGATTCAAGAAGAACATCAGTATCCGTACCGATCTCAACGTGAAGGTTATATGCATGCTTGTGGTCATGATGCTCATACAGCAATGTTGCTTGGTGCGGCTAAAGTATTAAGTCAACATCGAGAACAGATTCGTGGAACGATCAAATTTGTTTTTCAACCGGCTGAAGAAGGGGCACTGCTTTCACCTATTGATGGACGATGGATTAGTGGCGGACGAGATATGATCGAAGATGGTATTTTGCAAGGAGTGTCGCAATCTTTCGCAATGCATGTCTGGCCTGATCTTCCTGTAGGGAGTATTGGGATACATGAAGAGACGGCAATGGCGGCATCTTGTCACTTTTCAGTGCATTTTCAAGGGACTTCAGGTCATCATAGTGCTCCTCATTTATCGTCAGACGCTATTATTATGGCGGCACGGTTTGTAAATGATATGCAGATTTTTATGACAACAGGTATTAATCCTAGCGAAGCCAAAGTGCTATCTTTTGGAACACTACATGCAGGCACTGTCAAAAATGTGATTGCAGGCGAAAGTGAAGTGACGGGAACGTTTCGTGCTTTTCGAACAGAAACAGTAGAGCGAATCACTCGGGCAATTGTTGATTATGCCCATAGTATTGCTTGCCTGCATGGAGGAAAAGCAACCATAACTCAGCGCACCGGTACGGTACTGAATAATGAATCTTCAGCCGTACAAACAGCTAGGAAAGCGGCAGAACCTATTTTTGGTAAAGAGCATGTACTGACGTTAGAGCAACCTTTTCTTGCCGGTGAAGACTTTGCCCTATACACTCAGCATCGTCCGGGGGTATTTGCTTTTATCGGTTGCCGTTCACCAGAAGCGACAACAGCGTATCCTTTACATCATCCCAAGTTCGATATCGATGAACAGGTTCTTCTTTTAGGAACCAAAATGCATATTCAGTTTGCTTTAGATGCACTGACTTGATCACAACAATGACTTACAAGCTATAGATCAATTCTATTAAAGATAAAGGGTGGATGATCATGACTCAAAAGACATTGAAATTAGGAGCTATTATTCAAGGAGTAGGCGGTAACATGTCAGCTTGGAGACATCCAGAAGCGATTGCTGATGCGAGTATTAACTTCGATTATTATCGTCAACAAGCGTTAAAAGCAGAATCGGGCAAGTTTGACTTTTTATTTATCGCAGACGGTCTGTATATCAATGAAAAATCAATTCCTCATTTTCTGAATCGCTTTGAACCGATCACCTTATTATCTGCTCTAGCAGCGATTACTTCACGTATTGGTTTAGTCGGTACACTATCCACATCATATAGTGAACCTTTTACAGTAGCTAGACAGTTCTCAAGCATCGATCATATCAGTGGTGGGCGAGCAGGCTGGAATGTAGTTACTTCGCCACTTGAAGGTTCAGCGCGCAATTATAGTAAGCCTGAACATCCTTCTCATCCTGAACGATATAAGATCGCCGATGAGTATTTACAAGTGACCAAAGGATTATGGGATTCATGGGAAGAGGATGCTTTTGTACGGGATAAAGAATCAGGAGTATTTTTTGATCCTGATAAACTGCATACCCTTCATTATCAAGGTGAACATTTCTCAGTACAAGGGCCACTCAATATTGGACGATCTCGTCAAGGACAGCCTGTTATTTTCCAAGCAGGTTCTTCTGAAGATGGTAAAAATTTGGCGGCTAAAGAAGCTGATGCGGTATTTACTCGTCATGATAGTCTGGAAAAAACAGTTGGTTTCTATCGTGATCTTAAAGGTCGGCTCGCACAATATGGACGTGCAGCAGATGAATTACTCATTTTACCGGGAATCAGTGTCATTCTGGGTCAGACAGATGAAGAAGCAGAACGCAAATACTGGCAGGTGGCGAAATTAGTCACGATTGAAAATGCGATAGATTATCTGGGTCGTTATTTTGAACATCACGATTTCAGTCAATATGCTTTAGATGAACCTTTTCCCGAGTTAGGTGAATTGGGTGAAAATAGTTTCCGTAGTACAACAGACAGCATCAAGCGTAATGCTCGTCAACATCAGCTAACACTACGAGAAGTTGCATTACAAGCGGCAACACCTAGACCTACCTTTATCGGAACTCCAGAGCATGTGGCAGATCAGTTGCAACAGTGGTTTGAAGCAGGAGCGGCAGACGGATTTATTGTCGGCGGAGGTACCCCGCAAGGATTAGCTGAATTTATTGATCAAGTTGTTCCTATTTTGCAAGCACGAGGTCTTTATCGTAACGAATATGAAGCAGATACGCTGCGAGGTAATCTAGGGCTGAATATTCCAGCTAATCGTTATACTCCACATACCTCTCCGGTTACACGGTGAAAGGAATCACTTATGGCATATACTAAAAAACAATATTTACCTGCATCGTTAGGATGGACAGCAAGTATTCTATTGATAGCTTTATCATTGGTATTATCCGGTTGCGGAGGCGTAGCAGCAGAGAAAAGTAGTGCTCAAGGCAATGCTACAGCTAATGGAGGGAATTTAACGTATGCGCTAGCTACTTCACCCGATACACTTGATCCTCATCGTAGTGGTCTAGCGGTATCGGTGAGGGTGATGCGTACATTGTACGATAGTCTTGTGTTGCAGACTGCTGATGGTTCGATTAAGCCGTGGCTTGCAGAGTCTTGGACAACTTCCAAAGATGGAAAAAGCTATACATTCAAATTACGCAAAGATGTGAAGTTTCATGATGGCACTCCTTTTAATGCAGAAGCAGTCAAATTCAACTTTGATCGTGTGATCGATCCAGCGACCAAAGCAGCCAATGCACTAGCACTTATTCGTCCTTATGAATCGTCTAAAGTGATTAATGAATATACCGTGCAAGTGAATCTATCGACACCTTCCGAAGCTTTTCTAGGCAATATTAGTCAAGCCATGCTAGGAATCGTGTCTCCAACAGCAGCGAAAAAAGAAGGCGAACAATTTGGTAAGCATCCTGTCGGTTCAGGTCCTTATCAATATGTTGATTGGAAAGACAATACTTTCATTCAAGTAAACCAAAATCCGGATTACAAATGGGCTCCTGAAACCGTGAAAAATACAGGCACACCTTATATCAATGGCATTACATTCTCAATTATTCCTGAAGAAGCCACACGGATCGGTAGTGTACAAAGTAAGCAGGTACTTGCTGCTGAGACAGTACCTCCACAAAATATATTGGCACTCAAAAACAGCCCGGATCTTCAGTTATTGCAAGCCAACACACTCGGCTTACCGTACACCTTATTCATCAATGAACGTCATGCTCCGTGGGATGATGTCAAAGCAAGACAAGCTCTACAATCTGCGATTGATGTGAATGCGATCGTCAAAACGTTATATCTAGGTACGTATGAACGCGCATGGTCTTCATTGACTCCAGGCATTCTAGGTTACGATGAGTCATTGGAAAATAAAATCCAACCTGATCTAGCTCGTGCTAACCTTCTGCTAGATGAACTGGGATGGGTCAAAGGACAAGATGGTATCCGTGTCAAAGACGGCAAGCGTCTCACGCTCAAATATGTAGATGGTTCTCCTAACCGAGAAAAGCGCAATGATATTGCGGCGATGATCCAACAGCAATTAAAACCTGTCGGTATTGATGTGCAAGTCAATATTACTAAAGATATTGCGACAGTAGTCTATCAAAATGGAGAGTACGATCTGTACGGTAATAGTCAGGTGAATTCTGATCCTAATGCATTGTCGGCGTTCTATCATACTGCTGATCCGTCAGCCCGTCCGACATTACCCGGTTTATCTGATCCGCAAGTCGATCAATGGCTAGAACAAGGAGCTATTGAAAAAGATAAAGACAAACGTGCTGAAACCTATCGCAAGGTACAACAACGTATTAGCGAACTGTCTGTGATTATTCCTGTTTACATTTTCCCGTATACGATAGCAGCATCGAAGACTGTACAAGGCATTACATTTGATTATCTAGGTTATCCGATATTTAACGATGTACGTATCGGAGGATAAGGAGGGATCTATGGTACAGACGATCATAACACGCACGATCTCATCGTTACTGGTTATTGTAGGATCATTAACATTGGTATTTGCGATCTTTTACTTGCTACCCGGTGATCCTGTACTATCAATGATTGATCCCACATATGCCACGCCTGAAATGATCGAAAACCTACGGGTACAGTTAGGATTAGATCAGCCATTTTATATTCAATTCGGTCATTATCTCGCAGATATGTTACGTGGTGATTTTGGCGTATCGATGGTGAATTCTGATCCTGTATTACCCAAAATCTTAGCGAATTTTCCGTCTACATTGATTTTGACTTTATCCAGTACATGTATAGCTGTGATCATTGGTGTAGTGCTTGGGATATTATCGGCTGTTCATCGTAACGGTTGGATTGATATTGTAGCACGAACCGTTGGCTTATTCGGAATTTCGATGCCTACATTCTGGTCAGGTATTTTGCTGATTTTGATCTTTTCTATTCAATTGGGCTGGTTCCCGGCAATGGGTTCGGAAGGGATATCGACACTGGTACTGCCTGCGATTACGCTCGGGATTGTTGGAGCAGGCTTTGTGATTCGAATGGTTCGTAATAGTATGTTGGAAGTGCTAAGTGAACCTTTTATCACGACTTTACGGGCAAAAGGAATATCACGTCATGTCATTATGTACAAGCATGCTCTACGTAATGCACTGATTCCTGTGGTGACAGTCGTCGGTATGCAGATTGGAGAAATGCTAGCCGGAACGGTAGTAATCGAGACGGTCTTTTCCAGACAAGGTATTGGACGGATTCTAGCAGATGCGATTATGGCACGTGATATTCCAGTGGTACAAGGAGTTGTCTTTTTTACAGCTATTCTATACGTAGTTATTAATCTACTGGTAGATATCTCATATACGTATATTGATCCTCGTATCCGTCGTTCGAGTACTTCGAGATAAAAGGGAGGGTATCTATGAAGCAGGCAACACCAACATTAACAACAGACTGGCAAAATGAATCGTCTTCTACGGTACGATCGAAAAAGTTATCATGGCAAGCAACAACGACTCGTTATATGTGGTATATCGCATTAGCTCTTATTGCATTTATTGTACTCTGTGCGCTTGTGCCCCAGTGGATTGCTCCATATTCACCTGTAGACATGGTAGCCGATCGCATTTTACAAGCACCTAATGCTATCAATTGGCTAGGTACTGATTATTTTGGAAGAGATATATTCAGTCTGGTAGTCTATGGCGCTCGGGATTCGTTGTTAATCGGATTTAGCTCAGTCGTTATAGGTATACTTGTAGGCGTATTGCTAGGCACAGTGGCAGGCTACATTGGGGGTATACTGGATACGATCGTAATGCGCTTTATAGATATTTTAATGACTATTCCCGGTGTGTTGTTAGCCTTAGCGATTGCGGCTGCCCTGGGTCCGGGATTGCTGAATATTATTATTGCGATCTCTGTCTCGGCGATTCCCGGTTATGCGCGTGTGATGCGTGGTCAGATGGTGAGTCTGGGTAGTCGAGGGTATGTAGAAGCTTCTCGCTCTCTAGGAGCTTCTGGACTGCGTATCGTCTGGAAGCATATTCTTCCTAATGCAGTCTCACCGATTCTAGTGATGGGAACGCTAGGTCTAGGTACAGCGATTCTCACAGGCGCAGGGCTTAGCTTTCTAGGCTTGGGTGTGATCCATGAGATTCCCGATTGGGGTGCACTGTTATCTCAAGGTAGAGGCTATCTAACTGTAGCATGGTGGATTTGTACTTTCCCCGGACTAGCTATTACTGTATTTGTACTTGCGATCAATATTATAGGAGATGATCTCAGAGATCGGTTAGATCCCCAAAGTTCTTATCTATAATCATAGATAATTTTGAGTCTATACCATGTGAAAAAAAGTAGAGCGTATACGCTACAACAAAGTCCGTCATAGGATGAGGTTGTGATGTATACGTTCTTTGGCGTGAAAAAAGATTGTTTCTTTCTTGACTGTATAGGGGAATAATGACAAGATTTATTCCATATCGACTAGAACATAAAGAGGGGGAAGGCTATGGAGTACTTTATCGCTGTACTTGTCTTACTTTTAATGATTGGTATTTCTAATATTTTGAATCGACTGGTTCCTTTGGTGCCAGTACCTTTATTCCAAATTGCACTCGGGATCATTGTCTCGATCGTAGGCGTAGAGTTACCCCTTGATCCTGAATTATTCCTTGTGCTATTTATTGCGCCATTATTGTATAACGATGGACGGCGTACACCTAGAGATGAGTTATGGAATCTGCGAGTCCCTATTATAGCGCTAGCCTTTGGGCTTGTATTTGCTACGGTATTGATTGCAGGTTATGCCATTCATAGTCTAATTCCAAGTATTCCGTTACCCGCAGCGTTTGCTCTAGCGGCTATATTATCGCCTACCGATGCAGTCGCTGTAGGTTCGCTCGCAAAGCGAGTCCATTTACCACAATCCATTCATCGGTTACTCGAAGGAGAATCTTTGCTCAATGATGCTTCCGGTCTGGTAGCTTTTAAATTTGCTGTAGCAGCTACAGTCACCGGTGCTTTTTCGTGGTGGGAAGCTTCTTTTAGCTTTGTGCTTGTGGCTTTGGGCGGATTGGCTCTTGGCGCATTGATGTCTTTTATCCTTATTCGTTGTCAGGTGTGGTTACGACGTTGGGGAATGGAAGATATTACGGTGCATGTATTGTGGCAAATTCTCACTCCATTTGTAATCTACTTACTCGCCGAAGAAATTGGCGTATCTGGTATTTTAGCTGTTGTTGCCGGGGGTATTGTTCATGCGATGGAGCGTGATCGTGCTGAATCCGTACAACTTAAAATGCAATTAGTGTCTACCAGTACATGGTCTGTGCTTGTATTTGTATTAAATGGTCTGGTATTTATGATTCTTGGTGTACAGATTCCAGAAGTCATGGGAACTATATTCCAAAATGTCAATTTCGACAACGGAAGAGTACTGGGTTATGTCGTACTTATTACATTACTTCTGTATGTGCTACGTTTTATCTGGATTTATGCATTTTGGAGTGTACGCTATTTGTTACAAGCGCCTTCCGAATCCAATCGACCTAGCCTTAGAGGGATATTATTAACTTCTTTATCTGGAGTTCGTGGTGCCTTAACCTTAGCAGCTGCGTTTTCTATTCCATATGTATTAAATGATGGGACTGCATTTCCAGAACGGGAATTGATCTTATTTATTGCAGCAGGAGTTATTCTACTGAGTCTGATCTTAGCGAGTATTTTCTTGCCATTATTATCTTCTGATCCAGAACCTGTAGTGACGCTTGCTGATAAAAAGAAAAAATCAGAAAAAGATATTCGACTCAAAATTTTAGAAGCGGCTGTACAATCGGTTCATTCTAATATGAACGATTCCAACCGTGATGCCGCTCGTAATCTTATCGCTGAAGTGAAAGGCTATATGTCCAAAAGCGATGTGTTCCAAAAGCGGATCATGGAGATTAACGGTATGGGACCACAGGAAATGGAGATTTATCTGCACGGTATTCAAGCTGAACGTACAGAAGTCAGACGGTTACGTAATCGCGGGGAGATCACCGCAGAGATTGCGATGACTTTTGAATATCGACTAGATCGTCTGGAAACGGTTCTTCGAGATCGATCAGATACGGGTATAGCCGAATGTCTGGACAAGTGGAAAGGGATGATTCCACTGAACAATTCAGAACAGCATGAAACGTTAGAGCCGAATGATGAAGCAGCACGAACACATATGCTGAAAAAGTTAAAACTGCATACATCGATTGCGGCTATTGAAGCGATTCAGCAACAGATGACTCCAGATAACAGAACAGCTTCGACCAAAATTATAGCTCGTTATGAAAAAGTGATTCATGCCATTCAGTACCAGACAGGGCAATCACTACCTGATATTACACTAGATAAAGGAAAACTAGATCTAATTACGACAGCGATCCAAAATCAACGTGATAAAGTACAAGAACTGTATGAAAGTGGAGAAATTGACCGTCAACACGCTCGTAAAATGAGACATTTTGTTCAAGATTTAGAAAAGTGGATACTGATGGAAAATTAAAAGTATGTCAAATTTAAGACGAAATGATATTTTTACAAAAAATGGTTATCAAATTCGGTTATGTTGAACCGGTGTTGGGTAAGTTATAAATAGGAAGTAGTCGATATATTATCTTCTACGTTAAAGAAGATTTATCCAAATGAAGCGTTTATCTCGAAGCATGATGGTAGTACATACCGTATTATGCTTTGGGATAAACGATCTCTTCATTTGAAATAGAGAGAACAAGAATGATACATATTCTTCTGTGGTCTATACTGTGCTTTTTTTGTGCACAGTTAAAAATAGATCGTTCTTTCTTGATCTATATCGATAGCATTTTTTCCTGATACTCACTAACTATAATTCTACTGGAGGTAACATCATGAAAAAATCAACGACATTCAAAAAACCTATTTTTGCATTAGCTACGTTTGCAATCAGTGCTTCTTTACTTCTACCCGGTGCAGCTTCAGCAGCAGCTGAGACTTCAAATAATGTAAATGGCAGTTATAGTCTGGGTACGAATGGTTATCTAGCGAATACAGGTTGGTCGGGCATGAATAATTCAAATAGTACGATGACTGGTGAAAATCAAGATTCTGCGCAGTCGATCTTCTATGATACCAATTCATCTTTCGGTTATAACTGGGCATATGCAGCAGACATGACAGGTACACAATCTTCTCCAGCAATCTCTTACGGTTGGAACTGGACACCAGGTTATGAGAATGCAGGTAACTTCCCTGTCCAAATCTATAAAGACAACGAGAACAGACGCAGTAATAGTAGTAGCTCTAGCTCTCGTCAAAGCCAAATGAAAGATATCAATACTTCAGTGAGCTATTCGACTGAAGAAGCAACAGGTGATTATAGCACAGGATATACGGTATTTATCCATAATACGCAGTGGGCAGGAGCAGAGTCTCAACCTTCTGATATTGTAAAATTAGTCACTTCTACTTCACAGAATGCTTCAACTGTAGTCGAGAATAAAAATGATTCTACTTCAACAACAAACCAAGATATGAAAACGACCACAGCAACATGGGGTGAATCTCTAGGCACAGTGAGTCTAGATGGCGCTAATTGGGATGTGTATCGTAAAGGTATGAATAGTGATATGGAAGGTCAATCGAACTTCAATAGTATGAATGGAAATGTATATACTTTTGTAAGAACAGAGAATGCAGATAGCGTAAACTTGAACATCTCTACCTTTATCAAAAACTTGTTAGATCGTAACGAATTGAACTCCTTTGATTATGTAAGTGGCGTGAAATTCGGTACAGATGTGATGAGTGGTAGCGGTAAATTGAATGTGACAAACTGGTCGATTACAGCTCAATAAGATCATTTTAGAATTAAAATAGTACTGAAATTCATATCATTTCTGAATAAAATCAAAGTGTTTCTTTTGCCTACGGGTGAGAGAAGCACTTTTTTTGCATTTTGACAGTGAAAAAATTACATGGAATTATATGGTAATTAGGAAATGGTAAAGGTGGCTTACTTAAACGGTCTATAAATGAATTCCGCATAAACTAACATATGTGTCATTGTGATATATAAAAAAACAGATGAAAACGTTAACATTTTTAAATATTATAAACAAATTAAATCCATAATTACCAATTTACACCAGTAAAAACTTTCAGTATAATCAGCCCTGAGGAGGTGATTCAGAAGGGGAACAAGCAAACGTAAGCCAAAAAGATAACGCTTACTTTTCGAATGGATACACATGATCCACCCAAATTACTTAAGAAAGAAAGGTGAATTTTTTGAAATCCAAAAAAAGTATCTGGCAAACATTGAAGTACACGATGGCCGTTTCACTATTAACTGGAAGTCTTTTGCCTGTACTTTCTACTCCAGCAGCTTATGCTGAAGCCCATGTCGATAATCCGTTTGTTGGCGCGACTGCGTATGTGAATCCTGATTATGCCAAAGAAGTTAATGCCTCAATTGCGAAAGTAAGTGATGCTTCACTCAAAGCAAAAATGGAAACCATAAAGTCCTATCCTACATCCGTCTGGTTAGATCGGATTGACGCGATAGGCGGTGGTGCGAACAATGCAGGTCGTCTTAGCTTGGAAGCTCATTTGGATGCAGCGTTAGCCCAGAAAAAAGGAAATACCCCGATTACAGCAAGCTTTGTAATTTATGATCTTCCTGGACGGGATTGTCATGCTTTAGCTTCTAATGGCGAACTACCTTTAACACCGGCAGGGTTAGAACGATACAAAACAGAATATATTGATGTGATTGCCGATATTTTCGCTAATCCTAAATATCAAGATATTCGTATTGTAAACGTAATCGAACCGGATAGCTTACCCAATCTGGTGACGAACTTGAGTGATGCACGTTGTGCTCAAGCTAGTTCAACTGGAATCTATGAAGCGGGCGTAAAATACGCTTTAAACAAACTTCATGCAATCCCAAATGTATACAATTACCTTGATATCGGTCACTCCGGTTGGTTGGGATGGGATAACAACCGTACAGCAACGGTCTCTTTGTATACCAAAGTGGTGCAATCTACAACAGCAGGTCTTGCGAGTGTAGATGGATTTGTAACTAACACAGCGAATACAACACCGCTGAATGAACCTAATCTTCCTAATCCTGATCTAAATGTCGGTGGACAACCGATCAAATCTTCCAAATTCTACGAATGGAATCCTTACTTTGACGAAACTGATTTTACAGGCGCATTGTATAAGGATTTTGTCAGTGCAGGCTGGCCAAGTGGGATTGGATTCTTGATTGATACAGGCCGTAACGGATGGGGTGGACCTAACCGTCCAGTTGCCGCTATCGGAAATGATATCAATACCTATGTGAACTCTGGACGTGTAGACCGTCGCGATCACCGTGGTAACTGGTGTAATGCTAGTGGAGCAGGTATCGGCGTAGCTCCAACATCAGCTCCAGGTGCTCACTTGGATGCGTATGTATGGGTTAAACCTCCAGGTGAATCCGATGGTTCTAGCTCACTGATTCCGAACAATGAAGGCAAAGGCTTTGACCGTATGTGTGATCCTACATTTACAACAGCCGATGGCGTATTAACCGGTGCATTGCCTAACGCTCCTATCTCTGGTGCTTGGTTCCATGATCAATTCGTGATGTTAATCAACAATTCTTATCCAGCTGTAGGCGGTTCTACAACACCTACAACTCCAGTTCCAGTAACGGTTCCTACTGCACCAACAGGTCTTAAAGCAACTGCTGAAGATGGTCAAGTCAAATTGAACTGGTCATCGGCAACAGGAGCTACTAGCTATACGGTGAAAAGAGGAACGAGTGCCACAGGAGCTTTAACTACTGTTGGTGCTAATATTACAACCACATTGTACACAGACAAAGCGGTTACAAATGGAACAACGTATTATTATGCTATTACTGCAAATAACACAGCAGGTTCAAGTGTAAATTCGTCTGTGGTGAGTGCTAAGCCACAAGCGACTACAACTACACCGCCAACACCAACAGACCCACCGACACCAACAGATCCAACACCTACACCAGCAGGTGATCTTGTGGTTCAGTATCGTGCGGGAGATACCAATGTTAATGATAGCCAGATCAAACCTTATTTTAATATCAAAAACAATGGTATAGCGGCTGTCAATCTTAGCGATCTCAAATTGCGTTATTATTTCTCTAAAGAAGGATCAGCAGATATGACTGCTTGGGTCGATTGGGCGCAAGTAGGTCAAAGCAACGTAACAACTACCTTTACACCTAATTACGTAGAAGTAGGCTTTACTGCTGGCGCTGGAGCACTTCAACCTAGTGCACAGACAGGCGATATTCAACTACGTATGGCCAAAAATGATTGGTCTCCACTAGATGAAAGCAACGATTATTCTTTTGACGCAACCAAGACTTCATATGCAGATTGGAACAAAGTAACATTGTACAAAGGCAATACATTAACATGGGGTGTAGCGCAATAATAAATAAGCATGATGCGTATATGACCATCTGTTAACTATGCCCAATAGCAAAAGACCTTGTCCTTTTAGGGATAAGGTCTTTTGTATAATTATCATAAGCATGACAAGAATTATAAGTAATCGTTTGAAAACGAAGAAAGAAAATGGGGAAGATCCGGTAAGCTTGCAAGTGGCATCGGATAACTGATCCAATATCCTTGAAAGTCGTTACATCCCAATTCGATCAACTGCCGCCATTGTTCTTCTTCTTCAATGCCTTCAGCAACCACATGCAGCTCTAGCGCTTCTGCCATCGCAAGTAGAGCTTTAAGCACAGGAGGGTTCATTTGCGCCACAAAAGAACGATCTATTTTGATATTGTCGATGGGAAGACGAGTAAGTGTACTGAGTGAAGAATACCCTGTCCCAAAATCATCAATAGAGATCGTATATCCTTGTTCACGTAATTTGAGTAGTGAAGAGCGTTCACTAACCGTATCGATCATAGCTACACTTTCCGTAATTTCGAGATCAATATAATGTGGATTAACGTTTTCTTCTTTGAGAATCTGATTAATTCGATCAATAAAATCAGGTTCACTTAATTGGATTCTAGAAATATTAATAGCAATCTTCGTCTGTTGTCCATATTTGGCTTGAATAATAGTCAGATCGCAGCAAGCCTGACGAATCACCCATTCCCCTATCGGAATAATCAGACCTGTTTGTTCAGCGACAGGGATAAAGTCAGCTGGAGAAACCATATATTTATGATCTTTTTTCCATCGTAATAAAGCTTCGACCGCAACGACCTGCTTTTGCTTATTGCCATAGATCGGCTGATACAATAATTGCAGTTCTTCTTTTTCCAGACAACTGTTCAGTGCCAGTTCGTAATTAAAACGTACCACTTGCTCGTACTGCGTACTTTCACAGAACAAATGATGTTTGTTACGTCCGCTTGTTTTGGCATGGTATAGGGCAATATCAGCACGTCTCAAAGCAATCGAGATATTGATATCTTCCGAGAAGAAAGCGATCCCTACACTGACGTTAATCTTAATTTGATGATTGTTGAATAAAAAAGGTTCATTCATAAGAGAGATAATAATCTTCGCCATCTGTTCGGGATGTTCTTGTTCTCGATTAGATACCAGTATAAATTCATCCCCGCTCAAACGAATACTGATATAGTCGGAACTGAAATTGCGTTTAAGACGACCAGCAACTTCAACTAATAAAGTATCTCCACTTTCCATACCCAGAGTATCATTTACATACTTAAGATTATCAATATCAAACATAAATAAATAAGCAGGTTGAGTCACAAACTCATACAGAAAGCGCCGATTCAATAATTGAGTCAATTCATCATGATAGGCGTAATACTGCATTTTCTCTTGATAATGATGACGTTCATCATAACTACGAGTCATGCAGACGAGATGAGTGATATTTTGATGTTCATCAAAGATAGGAGAAATGATACTATCTCCGCTTAATGTTCCGGTAGGCAAAAGATGCCCTTCATCAAAACGTACACTTTGTGCTTGAATAAGTACTTTGGAATATTTGTTATGCAAATATTGAGCCATTTCATATTGATTCCGTTCACTGTATAGCTCAAAAAAGTTTTTACCCATATATTCGCTAGTTATTCCACTAGACAATTCTGCCTTCCGATTGACATAACAATATACGAATTGTCGATTCTCGACAGCCATAATATACACTAGATCTTCCATAGCATCAAAAGCTAACTTAAGAAGCGGATGAATCAGTGAATCTTCGTTATTCATTTAGGTCCACTCCTTTACCATACAAATCATAATCTTAAAATTATTTTTAATATATAATAGGTTTCATCGGTATGTATAGAGCATATATGAAGAAAAAATGAACTTCTTTTTTTAAATGAATTGTTCAAAATTTGATTGTGCTATTCTTTTTAAGGGTATATGACTATAGATATGTGTATTTTATCCATATAAAAGGAGTGTTATAGATGGCACAGAAATTACAAGGAACGGTAGCCCTCGTTACAGGCGCAAGTAGTGGAATAGGGGAAGCAACCGCTAAGACTCTGGCTGCACAAGGCGCAACCGTAGTGGTCGTAGCACGTCGTAAAGACCGTCTCGATCAATTAGCTGCTGATATTACTTCTCAAGGTGGAGCAGCATTCGTGATTGAAGCAGATATTACCGATCAAGCACAAGCACAACAAGCGATTGAACAAACGATTCAAAAATATAATCGTTTGGATATTGTCATCAACAATGCTGGTGTGATGTTATTAGGTCCAGCAGAAAATGCACCGACAGAAGAATGGGATCGTATGGTGTCGATCAATGTGAATGGACTATTGCATATTTCTCATGCTGCATTGCCACATTTACTGAAAGCCGCAGAACAGTCAGAGCGCAAAGTAGCCGATCTGATCAATATTAGTTCGGTAGCAGGTCGTCGTGCAGGCGCAGGTTCTGCTGTCTACAATATGACCAAATTTGGAGTTGTTGCTTTTAGTGAAGCTCTTCGTCAAGAAGTGACAGGTCGTGGGGTACGTGTAGGCTTAATAGAGCCAGGCGTTGTACAGACCGAATTATCTTCACATGTCCGCTCTGAAGTTATGGAAGAGATGGGTAAGCTATTTGGTGATATTACACCGCTAGAATCTCAAGATATTGCAGATGCTATCGAATATGTAGTGACACGTCCTAAGCATGTGGCTATCAATGAAGTATTGATTCGCCCAACCGATCAAGAATTTTAAGATGATATAATAAAAGACAAACGTATATAGATACCAAAAAAGAGTCACACTTATCATAAGTGTGGCTCTTTTAGTTATCTTACTTATGCAGAGGACTTTTATGATTTGGTAGGAACAGCTTCTAACAAGCGAGGAAGACGTATTAACAAAAATACACTTCGCGCTAAACCAAAGACGATAAAAGCTAACCATAATCCATGGTTGCCATACAGAGGAACAGCAATCCAGAGCACCGCTACAAATAATACAAAAGAGATTATCATAGAATTACGAATAGGAGCAGTGACAGATAACCCTGTAAATAATCCATAGAATACAAGACCTGCACCTGTCACTAGAGGAAACAGTAACAACCAGGGGCTATATTCATTAGCCAGTGCAATCGTAGATGCTGAATCTGTAAATAATCCCAATAATGGTTGATGGAACACCCAGTAGACGATCACGATCAATAGCGCTGGCAGAAATGAACTGTACCATGACCACCGAATCGTCTGCCGTAGTAACAATGGGTTACGCGATCCACCAGCTTGACCCGCATAAATACTACTCGCATTGGCAAATCCATCAAAAAAGTAAGCCATAATATAATGGACTTGTAACAAAATAGCATTCGCAGCCAACATCTCAGGACCGAATGAAGTACTGTTCGCTGTAAAGATATTGAACATTGCTAACAGACAGATCGTACGAATAAATAGATCGCTATTCACACTGATCATACGGCGTAAAGCTTCACGATTAAATAGACCTGCTTGCGATATCGATCCCCATTTGAAATAAGGAGAACGACAGATCAGAAAGATCCCGAATACTAGCCCGATAATCTCTGCAATCAATGTAGCTGAAGCGACACCTGCAACTTGCCAGTGAAATACATGTACAAATACGATCGCCAAAATCATATTGAGTACATTAATCCCTATCTGGACAAATAAAGTCTGCCTCACATGCGCCATTCCGATGAGCCAACCCAGAATAACATAATTCAGCAGGGTTACCGGAGCACCCCAGATACGAATATGAAAATAAATAGAAGCTTGCTCACGAATATCTGCATCAGGTCTAATCCATGCCAGTACACCTTGCAAAATGGGGTACTGTAACACAATAAATAGGAAACCGATAAGCAGAGCAATGATGGTCGGACGAACCAACTCGGAGAAGCCACGCTCTAATTCTCCGGCGCCTTTGGCTTGTGCTGCAAATCCAGACGTACTTACTCTTAGAAATCCAAATAACCAGTACAATGTATTGAAGATAAGAGTACCAATTGCAACGCCACCTATGTAAATGCTACTTGATAAATGACCAACAACAGCAGTATCTACTGCACCAAGAAGGGGAGTAGTCACGGTAGAAATAATTAACGGAATACTTAAAGCAAGATAACTACGATAATTAGGTGGAGTAGAAGATTGTAATGTTTTCATACTTTTGTTATACCATAAATTAATCGAAATGAATACGATTAAACAATTTGTGAATAGATTGTTGAATTTATAGTTGGAAATCATTGTGTATCGTTAATGAATGTGATATTAATTAATAACAACCTAAACAACAATATTGAAAGCGTAATCATATTAGAAAGAAAGTGTACTTTACTACCACTATAAAGGAGAGAATCCCTATGCTCAAAAATGATAACGTGTTGACCACAGTTACACCGAAAGAAGTCCGTATTCAAGATGAATTTTGGACGAAATATAATAAACTGGTACGTGAAGTTGTGATTCCTTATCAATATGATGCTCTACATGACCGTATTGCTGATGCTGAACCCAGTTATGCTATTCAGAATTTTGAGATTGCTGCGGGTCGCAAAGAAGGGGAATTTAATGGATTTGTTTTTCAAGATACCGATGTAGCGAAATGGATCGAAGCCGTAGGGTATTCATTAATGACACATCCTGATTCTGCATTAGAACAAATGACCGATCAAGTGATTGATCTTGTTGCTGAAGCGCAAGGCGAGGATGGATATCTAAATACATATTTTACAATCAAAGAACCGGATAAACGTTGGACTAATCTAGCGGATTGTCATGAACTGTATACAGCAGGGCATATGATTGAAGCTGGAGTAGCTTATTACCAAGCAACAGGTAAACGCAAACTGCTTGATGTGGTCTGCCGTCTAGCGGATTATATTGATACCGTATTTGGCACCAAAGAAGGTCAATTACGTGGCTATGATGGTCATCAAGAGATTGAGCTAGCACTTGTAAAATTATACCGTTTAACCGGAGAACAACGTTACTTGCAACTGAGCCAATTTTTTATTGATGAACGTGGACAACAACCTAACTTTCTAGAGCAAGAATGGGAACAACGGGATCGCATCAACTTTTTTGTAGGTAAAACAAATGAAATTAATCTGAAATACAGTCAGGCTCATGTGCCAGTACGTGAACAAAAAGAAGCAGTAGGGCATGCTGTTCGTGCAGTCTATATGTATACAGCGATGGCTGATCTGGCTGGTTTAACCGACGATAAAAGTCTATATGAAGCTTGCCAGACATTGTGGAACAACATGGTGCACAAGCAGATGTATATCACAGGCGGAATTGGTTCTACGCATCATGGTGAGGCTTTTACTATTGATTATGATCTTCCTAATGATACAGGGTATTCAGAGACTTGTGCAGCAGTAGGAATAGTCTTTTTTGCTCATCGAATGCTACAGATTGAAGCCAAAAGCGAATATGCCGATGTGTTAGAACGAGCTTTATACAATACAGTCATTGGCGGAATGGCGCAGGATGGTAAGCATTATTTCTATGTGAATCCATTAGAAGTCTGGCCGTCTGCTTGTCATCATAATCCAGGCAAGCATCATGTAAAGCCTGTACGTCAGAAATGGTTTGGCTGTTCCTGTTGCCCTCCTAATATTGCACGTCTGGTCAGTTCATTAGGGCAATACATCTATAGTACTGATCAAGATACGATATATACGCATCTGTATATCGGTGGAGAAGCACAATTAACACTTGGAGAACACCAAGTCGTTATTCAGCAAGAAAGTGGATACCCGTGGAATGGAGCGACTCGTTTTTCTTTTCAATTACAACAACCTCAATCGTTTACATTGGCTTTGCGTTTACCCAATTGGTGCAAACAAGCTACGCTTACGATCAACGGTGAAGCAATAACTTATGACTCCTTATTGCGTGATGGATATATTTATATTCAGCGAGAATGGTCAGCAAGTGATGTTATAGAATGGAATATGGAGATGCACGTACAAGTGATTCATAGTCATCCAAGACTACGGGCTACAGCGGGCAAGGTCGCTTTACAATATGGCCCATTAGTATACTGTCTGGAGCAAGCAGATAATGGAGAATTGATCTCAGCATTATCTATTCATCCTGAAAAGCTATTGACTGCCCGATTCGATCCACAGTTGCTAGGAGGAACGATCGTCATTGAAGGTACAGCTGTGCGAGAGCAAGAAGAGGGATGGGGCGATAATCTATATCAAGATAGTGCTCCGACACCTCAACAACAACCATTTACAGCGATTCCTTACTTCCTGTGGGCAAATCGTGGTGAAGGCGATATGGCGGTCTGGATTCGTAAAAGTGAAGCCTTTTCTACAACTTCATCAACCAAGTAGGACAAGAGATGCGATATTTAGATGTCGCATCTCTTTATTTTGCAGAAAATAGTATGAAAAAATGTCAATTTAACGAAAAAAGCGAACATTTGTGCTTATTTTTTAGCTTAAACTATTGAATCAATATGCAGTTAAATGTAAAATAGAATAGAGAAGTGTAAAGGGGGGTTAATTTTGGCTAAAGCAAAAGTAGCAAAGCGTCCAACACGGGATGAATTTGTACTAGAAGAGATCGGTAATCAACTTACTGAAGCCTATCAAGAAAAATCGGAAATTTTGCTGACTGTCTGGGGTACAGAAGAACCTGTACGCGGTCAGATTGTAAATATGGATCCACGTACAGGTCGAGTACATGTACAATATGAAGAAGAACTTCATAAAGTCAAATTTATGGATATTATGGGTGTAAATTACCCGAGAGATTAAATAAATTGTTTTGACAAAATAACGATATTCAGAATATACTAGCATAGCCGATTATCTGCTATGCTAGTATATTTTTTGGAGGATAACTTATGTCATTTAATCAAGAGCAAGACCCGCTAGGTTTGCTGTTATCCAGAACATATTTGGCTTATAAGAAAAAAGCTTCTCATCTTTTACAGGATTATAATATCACTCCAGAACAATTTGGAGTTCTGAACAACCTTGTGGTTCACGTAGGCATTTCTCAGAAAGCGTTAGCTGAATTATTTTCTAAAGATCAGACCAGTATTGGTAAAACGATTGATCGACTGGAAAATAAAAAGTTAATCACACGTACAGTAGATCCTGCTGATCGCCGAGCTGTATTATTGCATTTGACTGCGCAAGGACAAGCATTGATCGCAACCACACAGCCGATTATGAAAGAGGTTGATGATGAGATCAATAGCCTATTTCCACCGGAACAAGTAAAACAGTTTATTGCCACAATCAATCAATTGTTTGACCATTTATCCCGCTGATACTATCAGCTGGATATTTTTTGACGTAATACATGCATAACCATTTATATCCTATGCATGTAATTTTAAAAAGAAAAGTTGTATTTGGAGGAGAAAAGAATGACTGTATTCAAAACGTTTAAAGATTTTTTGGGCATTACCCAGACTAAGGTAGGGATCGTATTTTCTATTTTTGTACCTTTAGTCTTTTTATTATTCTGGATGACGGGTTATCACGGAGCTACAGAGCGAGTGGATCAACTGGTGGTAGGTATTGTCAATGAAGACGGAACAGCAGGTGATAATATTGCTCAAGCGATCGCTACAGGGGTTCCATACAAGACTCAATCTTATCCGTCGTTAAACGAAGCACAACAACATATGGATAATGGTGAACTGACCATGGTTATTTCTATTCCTGCTCATTTCACCGAAGATGTAGCGAGCAATGGCAGTACTCAGATGAATTATTATATCAATCAAGGGAACTCCGATATTGCGAAGTCCATCGTACAAAGTTCTGCTGCACAAATTTCCTCGACGATAGGCGAACATGCTTTTGCTGATGTTCATCAAGAAATCGTGACTACAAATGTGGTCAAAACACATGATATTTCTAATTTTGCCATTTCAATGTTGCCTATGATCTTAGGTTTTGTCACATATGTTGGTGTTATGACCATGAATATCCAATTAAATATTGCATCTATGATGTTAAAGCGTGATCATAGTAAGTGGCAGATCTTTTGGGGGAGACAGATATTACTGCTGGCAATCTCTATCGTAGCTTCATTACTGATTACGACAGTAGCCACGCTATTCGCAGATACAGCCGCTTCATTCTGGCAAATGTGGAGCTTTCATCTATTGGTCTACATTTCCTGTATTGCTGTTACACAAATGGCGTTCGCTTTATTCGGCAATGTGGCTCCATTATTCAACGTAGCGTTAATTCCGCTTCAGTTGATGACCGCAGGAAATATCATCCCTGCTGCTATGTTATCTCCTTTATATCGAAATGTAGGACACTTTTTACCAGCTCCAAATGCTATACAAGGCTATTTAAGGTTAATTTATAGTGGGGCTTCTGTATCCTCATTTGTGATTCATTTACTATGGATAGCGATTGTCACTTTTGGAATCACATGGATTCGTACAGCGCTGATCAAGCCAGCACCAAGCCCTATCAATCATCCGGCAAATAGTCACTAATCTCCAGTAGACTGAACAAGGTTGTTGTGTATGTATTATCTGTACTATTCCAAAAGGAGGCGTTAACGATGTCATTATCACACATTCTAGTTCCTTATGATGGCTCAGAACATTCTCAAAAAGCGTTAGAGAAAGCGATTGGTCTTGGAACAGAACTAAAAGCTCAGATTGAAGTATTGTATGTAGATTCAACGTCTACAGAGATTTTGCAACAACCGTTAGTGATTCCTACACATGAACTAGAATCTTATTTTGACCATGAAGAAGAGGATGTACGCCTTAATCTACGTCAATTGATCTCCACTATTCCTAATGCTCAAGCCACAGTGATTCAAGGCAGTGCGGGTAAAAGTATCGTTAAGTATGCAGACAGCATTGAAGCCGATCTGATTATTATGGGTAGTCGTGGGCTAGGTACTGTAAGTGAATTTGTAATGGGTAGTGTTAGTCATTATGTAACACAGCGCGCCAAATCTCCTGTTATGATTGTGAAATAAACGAATCAAATAAAGGATGTACAGACACCCAATATCTTTTCTCTCAGTTAGAGAAGGGTATTGGGTGTTTTTGTAGGCGTCTATATTCATGATCAATTAGTGGATCTATATTCTTATACAGACTATTTCTACATTTCTATAAATGATATTTTGATCCAGATAAAGGATAAAATATCGTACAAAGCGAATAGTTACAGAGTAAAATGAAAACGTTAACATTTTGAAGGAGGACAAATCATGAACAGCAAATTACTTAACAAATGGGGCAAAATCAGTTGTATGATGTTGATCGGAGGGTTATTAAGTACATCGTGGGGAACATCTTCTTCTGTAGACGCTTCTGCAACCGCTTACAAATTTGATTTTGGTAGTGGTGCAGTGACTTCTGGATATACAGGCGTACAAGCTTCGACCGCTTATAATGCTTCAACAGGCTATGGATTTAACACACCAGCCAATATCAAAAATGTATCTGCTTCAGGGACAGGTATAGCTAGTGATGCAGTACAATTTGTCACCTTTGGAACGAAAAGTAGTAATACTTTTAACGTTGATCTACCTAATGGATTGTATGAAGTGAAAGTGACACTCGGTAACACCACACGTTCTAGTGTAGCCGCAGAAGGGGTATATCAGTTGATTAATATGACGGGGAACAATGCGACTGATCAATTCCAGATTCCGATTACCGGTGGTCAGCTTAACTTATTAGTCACAGAAGGCAAAGCAGGGGCAGCCTTTACATTAAGTGCACTTGAAATTACACAAGTATCGACCAATCCGACCACTCATCCAACGATCTACGTAGGTGGCGACTCCACGGTAGCAAATTATTATCCTTTGACTAGCAGTGTACAAGGTGGATGGGGGCAGATGTTACCTCAATTTATTAACAAGAACGATTATCTCGTACGCAATATGGCATCCGGTGGACAAATTGCGCGTGGATTCCGTGATGATGGACAACTGGAAGCCATTTTGAAATACATTAAGCCGGGCGATTACTTTATTGTGCAACTGGGTATCAATGATACGAATGTCAAAAATAATACGACAGAAGCACAATTCAAAGATATTATGCGAGATATGGTGAATCAAGTGAAAGCCAAAGGTGCTACAGTTATTCTATCTACACCTCAAGGCAGAGCAACCGATTTTGATAGTGCAGGCGTCCATCATGCAGAAGGTCGCTGGTACCGCGGAGCAACGATAGCAGTGGCTCAAGAAACCAATGTTCCGTTGATCGATCTAAATGTACTCAGTTCTGCTTATTTCACTTCGATCGGGGCAAATGCTACATTAGCATTGTATATGAACGGTGATACATTACATCCTAATTATGCTGGCGCCACACAGCTTGCTCGTATTGTTGTTGAAAATATGAAAGCCCAAGGGTTATATTAATCGTTGAACGAGGAATGAAAGTGGTACTTCTGTATATCCAAAGCTTCTTCGCTTATATAGGGAGAAGCTTTTTTCATATACGATGACTTATTATGTTCATACATAACTAAAGAAACTATAGTATAATACCTTAAGTATTGCTATGCTCGACTGTGAAAGGTAGACTATATACGTTGAGCTTTTTCATTGTATGAATAACTTAATCCGATCTTCTGCTATAGAAGGTCAGACCTGATGGAGGATATATTATGTTACTTATCGAACCAACTTTGATTCAACAACGAATCGATGATCTACAAGATCAAGATTTGTATATTCATTTGGAAATGACCACTGGAGCCTATGCCGCTCATTTGGATAGTACCAAGCATCCAGCCGCTACTTTTATCAGTAATGCGACATTACGCTATATTCATGGTTCTATTTCTGGCGAAGGTCCATATCGTGTTGGACTTAAAACAGAAAAAGGTTGGGTTTATTCAGAAGGACTTACTCATTATGAAGAAACCGAACAAGAGCGTCTGATTCTAGCTGGTCATGATACGCAAGGTAAATTAGTAGTTGCTTTGCAACTCAGTAAGGAGCCTTTCTAATGGACAATAATAAAAAAACTACATTTTCTCTAATTCCTGCTGATTCTCGTATCCTTGTCGTATTGCCACATCCTGATGATGAAGCATTCAGTTTATCAGGTACACTAGCGAAGCATATTGCACAAGGAGGACAAGTGAC
Organism: Paenibacillus nuruki; assembly: GCF_001721045.1. Taxonomy (GTDB): domain Bacteria; phylum Bacillota; class Bacilli; order Paenibacillales; family Paenibacillaceae; genus Saccharibacillus; species Saccharibacillus nuruki. Next base: position 29,793 of record NZ_MDER01000047.1, read on the forward strand.
TTATGCTTGCCTCACACTTGGCGAAATGGGACGTAATATGGGGATTCCACCATTTACTAACCGAATTGGTCTGCCTACGATTCGTAAAGGTGAGTTGGAAAAATCTGCAGAAGCGATAGGCATTCAAGATTTACGCATGCTCGGTTTCCATGATAAAACGATCGAGTTTGAAGTTAAAGAAGTATTAGATGGTACTATTTACGATCTAATCGTTGAACTCAAGCCATCCTTGATCGTTACTTTCTCTCCAGGATATAGCGTTCACCCTGATCATGATGCGACAGGAGCCGCTGTTGTACGTGCTGTAGAACGTCTGCCTCAAAGCGAACGTCCATTACTGCATACAATGGCATTTTCCAAAAACTGCTATGCTGAATTAGGTCAACCTGATATTGAGAATGATGTCAGCGACTTTTTAGAAAATAAAATGAAATCGATCCAAGCCCATCGCTCGCAATTTCAAGCGGTAGAAATGCTAGGTCAGAACAAATTAAAAGATAAAGAAATCAAAGAACGTTTTGGTAAAGAACGTTTCTGGACACATTCTGTTTAAGACGTATGTTGTTATAAAAAAAGCCGCCCTATTCCTTCACATCAGAAGGGTAGGGCGGCTTTTTATTGTGATTATTTAATTAATCCTTTAGAGATCAGGAACTCATGAGCAACATCATCTTCACGGTAACCTTGATCGACTTTGGCATTCATAATCTGCATTTCTTGTTCATTGATTTGACCTTGTAATGCATCCAAAGCTTTTTTGATCGCTGGATATTTTTTAAGTGTCTCTGAACGAACAGCTACGCCTGCATCATAAGGCGGGAAAAAGTGCTTGTCGTCTTTGAGTACAAATAGATTATTAAGCTTGATCTGACCATCAGTAGAATAGACACTCACCACATCAGTATCATGTTGTCCGATCAAACGGTACTTAATACCTTGATCCATACCTCTAACATCTTTGAAGATCATATTGTACTTCTTCTTCAATCCAGGATACGTATCTGCACGATCGGTAAATTCAAATTCTGACGCTAATTCAAGATTAGGCGATACTTTGGCTAGATCACTGAATGTTTTTAAGTTATACTTTTGTGCGGTTTCTTGGTTAACCGCTAGAGAATACGTATTACTGAATCCAAAAGGAGCAATAAATTGCAAATTATCTTTTTTCATCAATCGTTTAGCGCTTGCTAATGTTTCTTTAGAATTGGTAGTTTCTTGTTGATAATAGTTGGCAACAATCGTTCCTGTGTATTCAGGATACAATTGAATATTGTTATTTTGAAGAGCGGTCCAGGCAACACTTGATCCACCTAGATTGACTTTACGGTTGACTTTGATACCGGTACGATTTTCAATCATATCTGCCATTAGATAAGCTAATATAATGTTTTCGGTAAAGTTTTTGGAGCCAATGGTAATTTCACCGCCAGTTGTACCCTCTGTAGCGGATGAACTGCTACAAGCTGTTGTGAGCAGACTTGTGATCGTCACTATACATATCAATAACGTTATCCAGCGTTTATTTCGCTTCATCATCATTCCTCCTGCGTTCAGATTCCTTATTTCAATCCTCGTGGTGTTGTCCAACGTTCTACCAACCCAAGCAAGTAATCAAATACCAATGCAAGGATAGCTGCAGGAATAGCACCTAATAGAATAAGGGCATCAATATTACGAGTAATTCCAAGGAAGATAAAGTCACCTAAACCACCAGCGCCTATAAAAGCAGCTAACGTTGCTGTACCTACATTAATAACAGTTGCTGTCCGAATTCCCGCCATAATCACAGATAATGCGAGTGGAAGCTGAACACGGAACAATATTTGACGGCTGGTTAGACCCATACCTTTGGCGGCTTCAATAATAGCTGGATCGACATCTTTGATCCCTGTAAATGTATTACGAATCACAGGTAGCAGAGAATATAAGAACAATGCAGCTACGGCTGTAATCGTACCGATACCGAAGATCGGAATCATAAAGCCCAGTAGAGCCAGTCCCGGAATCGTCTGCAAAATACTAGCGACTCCAATAATGGGTGTGCGTAATCCTTTCACACGTGCGACTAGAATACCTGCCGGTACCCCGATAACAATAGCAATCAACATCGATATTAATACTAATTTGATATGAACCCCTGTTGCTCCAATCAGTTCTGGACCACGAAGGTTAAATTGACGGATAAATTGCTCCCACAAAGATATGTTTTCCATTATACTTCGCCTCCAGCCCAGTGATTAGCAAACATGGTCAGCAAAGTCCCACGAGTCACTATACCTACTAATTTTCCTTGTTCATCGACAACAGGTAGAATACCGTTTTTCGCTTCAACGACATTTAGCAAAGCATCTTGTGCGGTATCTGTTGGTTTTAACATATGTGTGACAGGCTTTATAATTTCGCCTATCGTAGCTACTGTATCGATATTAGCCAATACATCATAGGCAGATACAATCCCTAGCAATATACCTTGTGTATCGGTAATCAATAACGTATCTGTTTTGCGTTGGCGCATAAAGGTAATAGCTTTACCCGGGCTACGATCTGGAAGAGAAGTGGAAGGATCTTTACGCATCAGATCGGTAACCGGAATATACTCAGGATTTTGATACAATCTATTTTTACCTATAAATTCTTCTACAAAACCATGAGAAGGTTCGCGTAGTAACATATCAGGCGTATCCAGTTGCAATAACTCGCCATCTTTCATAACTGCGATTCGATCGCCTAATTTCAAAGCTTCATCCATATCATGCGTAACGAAAACGATCGTTTTTTTCAAATCACGTTGTAGACGTAATAACTCATCTTGCAATTGCTCACGTGTGATAGGATCAAGTGCTCCAAAAGGCTCGTCCATCAGTACAATATCAGGGTCAGCGGCTAGAGCACGGGCTACACCGACACGTTGTTGCTGTCCACCTGATAATTCTTTAGGATAACGCTTGGCAAATAGTTCAGGATCAAGACCTACCAAGTTGAGCATTTCAATCACTCTATCTTTTTTCTTCTTTTCATCCCAGCCTTTAAGTTCAGGCATTAGAGCAATATTTTGTTCAATCGTGTAATGAGGAAACAGTCCTGCTTGCTGAATCACATAGCCCATCGTACGGCGTAATTTCACAGGATCTTGCTTTTTGATATCTTTGCCATCTACAGATAAAGTACCTCCTGTATGAGAGACTAGGCGGTTAATCATTTTCATCGTAGTTGTTTTACCACATCCGCTGGGGCCAATAAACACCAAAAATTCTCCATCTTTTATTTCAAAATTAAGTGACTTGACGGCTTGAAAACCATCGGGGTACGTTTTGCTTACATTTTCGAATTTAATCATAACTTGTACTCCTTTATCTATTTTATTTTGGTATGTACAACCATTGACATTTCAATAATGATTCTAAAAAAGAGTTAGGTTCATCATGCGTATAACAATTGATTGAGCTCCATGTATTTAGACCTAATTTATACATTTGAAACAATATACAAAGTCATAATTTTATGAAAACGGTCGAAAAATGTCTAAAAAAAGATGAAGAAGTCTTTTGATTATTTGAGGTATAACGCTTACAATTTAAAGTGAATCTATCGAACAAATAAAAGGAAGGATGTTGAAGATGGAACGCGTTTCTTTTGTTTTACATATTGATCCAAAAGATCAAAAAGAGTATATTGAACGCCATCAAGCGGTTTATCCAGAATTGTTGCAAGCATTTGGAGAAGTAGGGATTCATACGTATAGTATTTTTTTGCATGAAGGCACTCTATTTGCTTATATGGAAGTAGATCACTATCAATCAGCGATGGATCAACTAGCTGTGCATCCTGCTAATCAGCGCTGGCAGACTTTTATGTCAGATATGTTGATTGCTAATCCGCAAGGAACCACATCTGAAGTCATTCCTGAAGTGTTTCATTACCATAATTAATCTTATTTCTAGCGATATCCTATTAGAGAATAGTTGAAAGAACACCTTCAGCCTGTCATGATTAGTGTTGGAGGTGTTCTGATATGAAATATGTTCATTTTAGTTATCAACAACAGCAACACATAGGTATCGCATTAGATGATGTGATTGTACCTATATCTGCTTTACAACCTTTTGTCGATTCCTCGTTAACCCTTCCTGTACACATGGACGATCTCTGGTCTCAACATGGCTTACATACACAGCTTCAACACATCTTAGAACAACACACCACTGAACTTTTAGCTCAAGCGATTGCTGAACAAGATATCGAATGGTTGCCTGTAATACCAAGCCCCGGTAAGCTGATCTGTATTGGTCTTAATTATCGCCGTCATGCAGAAGAAACAAAGGCACCGATTCCGCAAACACCTGTTGTTTTTAGCAAATTCTCTGATGTGGTAGCAGGTCATCTACAATCTGTAACGCTCCCACAAGCCAGCACACAAGTCGATTACGAAGCAGAGCTATGTATAGTAATCGGTCAGCAAGCGAGTCAGGTAAGTACAGAAGAGGCTTTAGATTATGTATTTGGTTATTGCGCCGCTAATGATGTCTCTGCACGTGATCTACAGATGCTGACCAGTCAATGGTTATTGGGCAAAACATGTCCCAATTTTGCACCGATTGGTCCTTATCTGGTTACAGCTGATGAAGTTGGCGATCCTAACCAACTCCAGATCAGCGCCTATCTAAATGGAGAACAAGTCCAACATTCCAATACATCTGATATGATCTTCGATTGTCGTTATATTATTCATTATCTTTCTCAGCATATGACGCTTAATCCGGGTGATATTATTTTGACGGGTACACCTGAAGGCGTGATTTTGGGCAAACCAAAAGAAGAACGAGTCTGGTTAAAGTCTGGTGACGAAGTTACAATTGAAATTGAAAAGCTAGGCAGATTAACGAATACATTTGTATCGGCTAAATAGAATCAAACGATATTTTGGAAGGCACAGGAGGGGATCGCTATGATCCAAGAAAATACCAAACTGAGAACGCTAGGAACGTTTCTCAAATCCCGTCGGAATCAATTACAACCAGAACAAGCAGGGTTCAGTCATTCTTACGGTCAACGTAGAACACCGGGATTGCGACGGGAAGAAGTGGCTGTACTTGCTGGTGTAAGTGCTACCTATTATACGTGGTTAGAACAGGGAAGAGATGTGACTGCTTCACGCGATGTGATTGAAAATATAGCCAGAGCGCTACAATTGAATCCTGATGAAAGAGTACATTTGCTTCAGCTCTGGAATCCGAATGAGCCTGAGACGATTGCAAATGTCTCTACGATAAGCCCGCATTGGCAACATATTCTGAATCAACTTCATTCCCCATCTATTATTACCAATCATATGTCAGAGTTTATTTTTTGGAATCCAGCAGCCAATGAATTATTTTCCAATCTAGACGCAATGTTACCTGAAGAACGGTTTTTTATGAGGTTAGTCTTTCTAAACGAAGAATTTCGGAGTCGGATCGTGAACTTGGAAGAGTATACGATTAGTTGTGTCGCTGTCTATCGTAGCTATTACAATCGCCATCCTGAAAATCTTTTTTTTAGAGAATTTGTACAACGTTTATGTATGGATAGCCCTGAATTTGAAGCGATATGGAATTTACATCATGTTCAACTTCAAAAAGCATGTCTTTTACACATTCATATGCCTAGTGCCCAACAGATAGTTACTTTTGACTCTAATTCGATGGCAACACTCGACAACAGTCCCAATTATCATATGTGTATCTATTCACCAGTCTCCTCATAATGAATATTATGTTCCTAAACTAACAGGTAGCTCACATGCTGCCTGTTAGTTTTTTTACTAGCATAACTGTACTGTGGTTGAACCTATACATATGGAATAGGATATAGAAAGTAACCACACTATATTGTATAGATTGAACAGGAGGAACGATAGATGCACTATAATCAATTAGGTCCAAGCGGGCTATTTGTATCTGAATTATGCTTTGGCACAATGACGTTCGGAGGCGGAGAAAATTTTGATATCGTTGGTAAAGTACAGCAAGAAGAAGCAGATACTTTACTAGCACGTGCGTTGGAAGCAGGAATTAACTTTATTGATACCGCAGATATTTACTCTGAAGGCAATTCAGAAAGAATTACTGGACAAGCGCTACGCAACTTAGGCATCAAACGAGAAGAAGTGGTTGTCGCTACGAAAGTGTTCGGTGTCATGGGATCTTCTCCTAATCAGAAAGGTTCTTCTCGCAATCATATTATGGATGGTGTCCAAAATAGTCTGGAACGTTTACAAATGGATCATATTGATCTGTATCAACTTCATGGATTCGATCCTGCTACTTCGATAGAAGAATCACTACAAGCTTTAACTGACCTTGTACGCCAAGGATTAGTTCGCTATATTGGTGTATCCAACTGGGCAGCATGGCAAATCGCTCAAGCGATCGGCATTTCGAATCAGCATCGACTTGAAAAATTTGTTTCTACACAAGCGTATTATACACTTGCAGGTCGTGAGCTGGAACGTGAGATTATCCCGATGCTACATAGTCATAACGATATGGGATTGCTCGTATGGAGTCCACTTGCAGGAGGTTTATTAAGCGGTAAATTTACACGTGATCAGCAAAATTCTGAAGGCAGTCGACGCAATGATTTTGATTTCCCGCCTGTAGATAAAGTCCGTGCGTATGATATTATTGATAATTTGATCGAAATGGCTAATCAAAAAGAAGCCTCGGTAGCTCAACTTGCTCTAGCATGGCTGTTACATCAACGTGCAGTGACCAGCGTCATTATTGGCACGAAGAAGATGCATCAGTTAGAAGATAATCTAGGCGCCATCGATATTGTATTTTCTGAAGAAGAATTACAGACACTTGATAAGATCAGTCAGATTCCTAGTGAATATCCGGGCTGGATGATAGATATGTGGAGTCAGGCAAGAATAGAACAATTACAACAGGTGCGTCATACCCGTTCGTGATATACATTACACTGAAAAAAGGAATCCCAAGGTAATATACTTGTGGGTTCCTTTTTTTATGTGTATGATGTTTTGCCTTTTGTTGCTACGATGACAAGAAAGCAGAAAAACGTTATGATAACAGGAGCGGACATAAATAGAGATGAGGTCTATGAATGAAGGTAAGGGAATGGATTAACCACGATGGAATCCGGCGCATTATCGTGCTTGCGATTCTTGTTCTGGTGATTTTTGCTATGCAAAGTATGATGAATATTATTTTACTTACATTACTGCTGACGATTCTAATCGGTAGTATGTATGATGGGCTTATGAAGTTATTTCAAACGTTCATTCCTAATGTTTCACGCTTTTTTGTTTTACCTTTAGTGTATCTGATCTTGCTGGCTGTTATTGCCTGGGGCGTGTACCGAATGGTGCCTACAGTGATTATGCAGGTCACTCAGTTATACGAAATGATTATTGAAGCCTATCGGCATCCTCACGAAAGTGAATGGAACCCGTACATTATTAACTTTTTGAATACGTTAAATGTACAGCGTTTTATCGAACCTGGCTTTAATGTTATTTTAAAAATTAGCAAATTAGGTTCTCAGTTACTTATAGCATTATTGCTTAGCTTATTTTTCTTGTTGGATCGTGCGCACATTACACGTTTTACGTCTTCTTTTCAAGAAAGTAAGTTAGGTTGGTTTTTTAAAGAAGTCGGTTATTTCGGCAAAATGTTTTTAGATACGTTTGGTAAAGTCATTGAAGCTCAATTATTGATTTCATTGATCAACTGTATTATTACGATTATCGCGCTCTGGTTTATGGGCTTCCCGAATTTATTAGGTCTGGCTTTGATTATCTTTATGTTGGGGTTAATACCGGTTGCAGGTGTATTTATATCGCTTGTTCCGCTAGGATTGATTGCTTTCAGTATCGGTGGAGTGAAGTACATTGTCTATCTGCTGATTCTGGTTGTAGTGATTCATGCGATTGAAGCTTATTTCTTAAATCCCAAATTAATGTCCAGTAAAACCAATCTACCTGTTTTTTATACTTTTGTAGTTCTTATTTTTTCTGAACACTTTATCGGTCCATGGGGATTGATTATCGGTATTCCGTTATTTGTCTTTTTCCTTGATTTGATCGGGGTTACTCGTAAGAAAAAAGGCAGTGTCTAATGGATCTTTAGTTATAAAATAGGGTTGTAATCACAGTCTATTTGAAACGTTTATGCTGCCTGTATGGAGTATAAACGTTTTTTGCTTTTACAAAAATTTTACATTTACGATTAGCTTTTCATTATCGCGCATGATATCCTTATAAACATATCGATCTACTTAGGTATACAATTATTCATATTTGGAGGGATTTTATATGAGCGTCAATTCACCAAAAACATCAGAACTATTTACTCCTTTTCATACACCACAGCTAGAATTGTCCAATCGGATCGTTATGGCTCCGATGACACGTAATTTTTCACCTAATGGTGTACCTGGAGCAGATGTAGCGACTTATTATAGACGTCGTGCTGAAAATGAAGTCGCATTGATTATTACAGAAGGTACAGCGATCAATCATCCTGCGGCTGTCTCTTCCCCGGATATCCCTGTTTTTCATGGCGAAGAAGCTTTGAATGGTTGGGCAGAAGTGGTTAGACAAGTACACGAAGTTGGTGGCAAAATCATGCCTCAAATCTGGCATGTTGGTATGGCTCGCCCAGTCGGTTCATTACCGAATGTAGAAGCTGCGCCGATCGGCCCATCCGGTCTTGATATTAACGGTGAGAAAGTAAATGAGCCGTTGACAACAGAAGAGATTCAAGAAGTCATTCAAGCGTATGCTCAAGCCGCTGCCGATGCCAAACGAGTAGGCTTTGATGGTATAGAACTTCATGGAGCACATGGTTACTTAATCGATCAGTTCTTCTGGTCACAAACGAATCAACGTACTGATGAGTATGGTGGCGATCTTGTAGCACGTACACGTTTTGGCGTTGAAGTGGTTAAAGCTTGTCGTGCTGCTGTAGGGCCTGATTATCCGATCGTATTCCGCTTTTCACAATGGAAAATGAATCATTATGATGCTCGTCTTGTCGAGACAGCCGAAGAGTTGACTCAATTTTTACAACCGTTGTCTGAAGCTGGCGTAGATATTTTCCATTGCTCTACACGTCGCTTCTGGGAACCTGAATTTGAAGGTTCTGATCTTAACCTTGCCGGTTGGACGAAAAAAATCACAGGCAAACCAACAATCACAGTTGGTTCTGTAGGACTTAATCAGGTATTCTTAAGCAATAAGACTGAAGATGTCTCTGAAAGTATCCGTCTTGAAGAATTGGATGCGAAATTAAATGCAGGGGAATTTGATCTAGTGGCTGTCGGTCGTGCATTGATTGGTGATGCAGCATGGGCTACCAAATTGCATGAACAACGTACAGATGATATCAAAACATTTGATCAAGAAGATCTGAAATCTTTACGCTAAACTGAAGGTATCAAATTAAATAAACAGGTAACAAAATCAAACCATATAAATTAAGAAGAGCAACCTTTTCATAAGGGTTGCTCTTTTTTTGATCATAAATCAGGTATTTATATACATGTTATCGATATAATGATCTATTTTGGTGATTTGAACTGAATGTATGAAAGTAATGTAAACTTAACTGCCTCACAATGTAAAAATAAAATAAAATATTACCCAATTATTTTGCTTTTTTTACAAAATAGCTTACTTTTGAATATATTTCCATGATAATATGAGTTAGATATCTATTCTTTCAGTACATAGGAGGCAAAACATGGTAACACGTAGTGGAATAAAATCAAGCTGGGTAAAGTATGCTCTAATGGTGGCAATTGCTTTACCAATGCAAACAGGCTTGCTTGGTGGATTAACAGCAGTTCATGCTGAAGGACCTACAGATCCAGCACCTTTTATCGCAGCCAAAGTGGTTAACGAGAATGCAGGTAAAAAAGTATTGTTCGATAACAGTCATGCTCAGACAGCAGGGGCAGCCGATTGGGTCATCGACGGCGGATTTTCAGATTTTGCAAATGCACTCGCAAATGATGGTTACTATGTGAAAGAACTTCGCAAAAGTACACCAATCACATACAGTGACTTGAGTGAATACGATGTATTTGTTATCGCAGAACCTAACGTTCCGTTCAAAACAACAGAACAAGCTGCGATGAAACAATATGTTGAAAGCGGTGGCAGTATTTTCTTCGTAGGTGATCATTATAATGCCGATCGTAACAAAAACCGTTGGGACGGATCAGAAGCAATCAATGGTTTCCGTCGTGGCGCTTGGGAAGATCCAACGAAAGGCATGAGCACAGAAGAGAAAAATTCTGCGGCGATGCAAGGGGTAGCAAGCTCTGATTGGTTATCTGATAACTTCGGGATTCGTTATCGTTATAACGCTTTAGGAGATATCAATGCTAACCAAGTGGTTGCACCGAATCAAGCTTTTGGAATTACAGAAGGTGTAGGTAGTGTAGCGATGCATGCCGGTTCTACACTTGCTATTACAGATCCAGCCAAAGCTAAAGGAATTGTTTACTTGCCAGAAACGAATGCAGCGTGGGGTAATGCTGTCGATCAAGGGGTATACAATGGTGGCGGTGTTGCAGAAGGCCCTTATGTAGCAGTCTCCAAATTAGGAGGAGGTAAAGCAGCATTTATCGGTGATTCTTCACCTGTAGAAGATGCTTCTCCGAAATATCTACGTGAAGAAACAGGCACTAAAAAAACAACGTATGATGGATTTAAAGAAGTAGATGATGGCGTATTGCTTGTGAATACGATCAACTGGCTATCCGATAAAGAAACCTATACAAGCTTTGATCAAGTAGAAGGTCTACAATTGGATCAACCAACGACATTATTGCCAATCGAGGCTCCACAGACATCAACTGAACCTCAAGCAGAACCTTGGTCAGCTCCAGCGGCTGGATACAAATGGTGGGATTCTTCCACATTTAAGCCAGGTGCTTATGGCAGTGCAGTATCAGTAACATCGCCAACTTATAGTCTTGTACATCAAGCAGAGTTGCCAAATGCTGAACCTTTCCAGATTCGTATTGTCGCTGACAACCTAGCAGCAAATAGTACAGTCACAGGTTACAGTAGCGGTATTTTCTTAACAGGAGGTACACAAGTAGGGCAAGTACAGAATCCTGATGGTACATGGCCTACTTCTTATGGATACAGCTCAACGTACAGCTTGACCGCAGATAGCAAAGGTCATGCTTACAAAGACATTACGGTCCGCGTGAAGCCGGGCACAACAGGAACAGCAAGTCTACGTGTAAGACTGAATGGTAGCAATCTAGTAACCACTCCGGTAACGATTGCAAATGTGCCTGCTGAACCTTTGCCAGCGGAAAATGGTGGAGTACAACCAGCACCGGCATTAACAACCGTAGCGAATGCTCGTACTCAAGCAGAAGGTAAAGTGGTTACGATTGAAGGCGTTGTAACGACAGAGCCAGGTGCTTTTGGTGGACAAGCTTTTTATTTGCAAGATAACACAGCAGGTATTTATGTTTACCAGAATCAAGCTGGATTTCATCAAGGAGATGTTATCAAAGTCACAGCTCCATTAGCTTTGTACAATACAGAGCTTGAATTGACCGATCCGGTAAGTATCGAGAAAACAGGTACTGCATCATTGCCTACAGCAAAAACAGCAGTAGCTGTAGACACGTATAATCAAGGACAATTGGTACAATTGAAAAATGTACAGATCAGCAATATCGTTGCAGCTACACCTACAGGTTCTTTCGAATTTGATGTAACAAGCAATGTATATGGTGATCAACCTGCAACTACACATGCACGTGTAGACGCACGCACAGGCTTAACACAAGCGAACTTTGCTTATCAAAATGGACAGTTTGTAGATATTACTGGAGTAGCTACTATTTTCAAAGGTGTATTCCAATTGAAGCCAAGAAGTGCAGCAGACATTACATCTGTGGCAACAACACCTACTGATCCTACCAACCCAACAGATCCTACAGAACCAACAGAACCACCCGTTGTGACAGATCCATTAGCAACAGATGTACCAGGAACACCTGTATTATCTGACAATAATGGGCATGACACAGGAATTAAAGATGGTAATTATACAGTTACAATGAATATGTGGTGGGGCAATAACGGTTCTACGTATAAATTGTATGAAAATGATCAAGTGATCAGCAGTGGAAAGCTTGCCGATCAATCACCTAATGCACAAGTAGTACAAGCTGATATCAAAGGTAAAGTAAATGGTTCGTATACGTATACTTTAGAATTAACCAATTCATTCGGTACAACGAAAAGCCAACCTTTGGTGGTTAACGTAACCGATGCTTCTCCTGCCAAGTCCGTATTATCGAATGATAACTGGGATGGAGACGGTAACTATCAAGTGAGTATGAACCTATGGTGGGGAACGAATGGATCAGAATATCGTTTATATGAAAATGGTAAATTGATCGATACTCAATCTCTAAAAGAAGGTTCACCTCAAGCGCAACATGCCATTAGTGGTATCACAGATCGTCCAGTAGGTACGTATGAGTATGTGGCTGAATTGGTCAATGCTTCTGGCGTTACGAAAAGCGAAGCCATCACTGTAAAAGTTACTCAATAATCGCACTTTATCTGTATGAAGCAAATATGATGTACAAAAAAGCCTTCAACTTCAACGGTATGCATATCGCATAACCGTATCGAAGTTCAAGGCTTTATTTTTTGGAGATTGTGGAAAGTCATCTTCAAGTAGATTCTATCAATTCATCCAGATAGTGAGAAATCCTTACCCTTGCATAACAGCCACTAACAATACGATCCATCCAGCGATAAAAGCAAGACCACCGAGAGGAGTAATCGCACCTAATTTCCGAACACCGGTAAAGCTAAGTACATATAAGCTTCCTGAAAATAAAATAATTCCCACAAACAGCAACCAACCTGCGGTTACAGCCAGCGAAGAATGGGTGAGATTATGTCCGAGTGTCCCTATCACTAACATACCTAATCCATGCGCAATATGGTATTGTACACCTGTCTCGTATACTTTCATCATATCTGCGTTTAGCTTTTTCTTAAGGGCATGAGCGCCAAAAGCCCCCAATGCGACCGCTAAAACCATCATCATACAACCTATAATCAGTATCGTTTGCATCTCATTCATCTCCAGTCGTAACTATCTCTTTATTTATAATTTGCGTAAATAGATATTTTGAATCGTATGATTGGCTTCCTTTTTCAAAATCAGCTGTGCGCGTCCTTTGGTAGGAAGGATATTTTCATGTAGATTTTTGGCGTTGATCGATTCCCATGTATGGTTAGCAACCACTAAAGCTTCTTCTTCAGACAAATCTGCAAATCGAGAATGGAAATAAGAGTCTGGATTCTGAAAAGCAGTCTGGCGTAACAATTGGAAGCGCTCTACATACCAACGAGCAATATTTTTCTCTTCTGCATCAATAAAGATCGAGAAGTCGAAGAAGTCGCTCACGAATAGCGGACTGTCTTTTTTCACCTGCAAAACATTGATTCCTTCAACAATCAGAATATCAGGATGATCGATGACACTTTCTTCATCGGGCAGAATATCATAAGTTAAATGTGAATACTTAGGTGCTTTTACTTTCGGTTTACCGGATTTCACTTCTCCAATAAACTGAATTAAGCGCTTAATATCGTAACTTTCAGGGAATCCTTTCCGATTCATAATCCCATTCTCTTCAAGAACCGCATTCGGATACAGAAAACCATCTGTGGTCACCAGATCGACTTTCCGATGCGTGTCCCAGCGGGTAAGCAAGGTCTGGATCAAGCGTGCTGTGGTACTTTTGCCTACAGCGACACTACCAGCAATCCCAATAATGTAAGGCGTTTTACGGGCTTTTTTCTGTAAAAAAGAAGTCGTTAGTTGGTGGAGCTGTTGAGAAGCACCCACGTAAAGATGAATCAGATGAGTCAGCGGTAAATAGACCTCTTCCACTTCCTGGAGAGAGACCTGTTCATTTAATCCACGTAGTTTTTCTAATTCAACCTCGGTCAAAGATAGTGGTGTATCGTGATCTTTTAAGGAAGCCCATTCCTTACGATCAAACTCGATGTATGGCGAATATCGTTTCATGTGCTCTCACTTTCTGAGAATTTTTTATTTCTAGTGTACCAAACTTTACAATGAAAAACCTCTAAAGGTTTATTTGCATCGCTATTGACCTTCTAAATACTGGTGTTAAGCTAATATTGCTGATTATCCTTACAAATAGCTAACATCAATCTTGCTTCTTGTATCTGGAATAGCATAAGGTAGACAAGACACTATTCTTTCTAGATATACATAATGGTAATATAAGTATTACATTGTTAAGTTTATAAAACCCTATGCATAATGATCTCATGATGACGGGCTATAAGGAGGAAATATTTTGTCCGAAAAATATGAATACTCACAATCTTCCGATCAGGACAAAGCTATATTTAATCGTGAATTGCATACCAAATCCTTATTGAGCGATGCATCTATTGTGCATACTCCTGAGTCTTTTGCCACACTACTAGAAACGCTTGAAATGATGCCTTATCGTAATGTTAATCTTTCGGTCTATGAAGTTCGCAAAAGTCTGGAAATTGCTAAGTCGCTTAATGTTGAAGATTTGATTATTCGTACTCAACTCATTCATGCAGATATTATGGGCAGACAAGGTAAAATTGCAGAAGGTGGACGCAAAATCCGTACGATCAATAAATGGGCACTTGATCATAATCATCATTATTTATTAGCACGTAGTCATCGCTTATTAGCCGCTTTTTATAGACGTATCGGAGATAGCGAAAGTGCTCTGGAAAATGCTGTGATCGGCTTTAAATATTTGCCAGAAGATGCTTCTTTGCCGATCCGTGCAGATCATCTAATGACACTGGCTTTGACGTTAGATGAAGTAGGCGCATATGAAGATTCAGTGCATCGTTTTCAAGAAGTGCTAGAGATCGCTACCAATACTAATGATTTTCAGATATCGATGTTCGTTCTCAATAATATGGCGTATACCCATTATGAACGTGAAAATATTCCTGAGACACTCAAATTAATTGATCAAATGCGTGAACTCAGTGTTAAACATAAAGTACCTTTAGAAGCGCAACAATTAGATACAATCGCTGTTATTGAAATTCAAGCCGGTCGTCCAGAAGAAGCTGAAAAAACGTTAAAACCTTTGTTAGATGAGCCGGTAGGTAGACGCAAATTAGGTGAACTGGCTACATTGCCCGAATGTCTATTAACGGTTGCCAAAGCACAACGTCTGCAAGGAAAGTTGCATGAAGCTGAGAAAACGCTAAATGAAGCTGCTCATATTTCAGAAGAACACGGGCTGGGTCGTCTTAGTGTCAAAGTACGGTTGGAACGTTCAGAATGGTATGCCGCTTCCAATCGCTACCAAGAAGCTTATGAAGAACATCGTATGTTTTTCAAAGAAAACGAAACGTTACGTTCTACACAGCGCGAGACCAGAGCACGGATATTGCAGATTGTGTACGATGCTGAAGAAGCGAAGCGAGATAGTGAGTATTTCAAAGAAATGGCACTGCGTGATCCGTTGACAGGATTGCATAATCGCCGTTTTATGGATGTGCATATGAACAAATTGCTAGAACGGTGCATTGTACTCAATCAACCTCTAACCGTAGCGATGATCGATCTGGATTTTTTCAAATTAATCAATGATACATTGTCTCATGAAGTCGGCGATATTGTACTTGTTCATGTCGCTAAGATACTGTCTTTGACGATTCCATCGCTTGGAGCTGTAGCCCGAATTGGTGGAGAAGAATTTGTAGCCGTCTTCCCGGAAACGGATCTTAAGCAAGGACGTGTGTATGCGAATATGTTATGTGAAGCGATTCGTTCAGCAGATTGGAGCCCGATTACAGGTAACTTACCGGTGACAGCCAGTATCGGTATTGCGACGATTACCGATCACGCTCAATCGAGTTCAGAATTGCTCGCTATTGCTGATCATTATTTGTATGAAGCGAAAAAGGCAGGTCGTAATCAGGTCATTTGTGGCGAAGATATATCCAAAAATATAGAATGATTGAGAAGATATTTAGTTATTTTTAATAAATAACTTATAATTAATAACAATTAGGTGTATACTATAGAGATAGTGAATCCATAAGACCATCCATAATTAACAAGAAGGAGGTATTCATTATGTCTGAACAACACCAACATTCAGATTCATCACATTCTACTAATACATTAGGAAATATACCAATATCTGTACTTGACCTTGCGCCTATTACAGCAGGATCAACCGCAGGCGAAGCTTTTAAAAACAGTCTAGATATGGCACAACATGCTGAAAAATGGGGCTACAATCGGTACTGGGTTGCCGAGCATCATAATATGCCCGGGATTGCGAGTTCAGCAACTTCAGTAGTTATTGGCTATTTAGCCGCAGGAACTTCAACTATTCGTGTCGGTTCTGGTGGAATCATGCTTCCAAACCATGCGCCACTTGTGATTGCAGAGCAATTCGGTACTTTGGAATCGATGTATCCAGGTCGGATTGATCTAGGGCTTGGACGTGCGCCAGGTAGTGACCGTCGTACAACACTTGCATTACGCCGTCAATTGGACAGTGGAGAAGATTTCCCTGAATTGTTACAAGAATTAACTTCCTTTTTTGATGCATCAGCGACTTCTTATCACGCACCGATTCGTGCTGTACCCGGCGAAGGCTTAAATATTCCGATCTGGTTGTTAGGTTCTAGTGATTTTAGTGCTCAATTAGCTGGTCAAAAAGGATTGCCGTTTGCTTTTGCAGGTCATTTCTCACCAGATTATACACAGCGTGCATTAGCTGTCTATCGTCATCATTTTGAACCATCTGCTATTTTGGACAAACCATATGCTATGGTGGGTGTCAATGCAATTGCTGCCGATACCGATGAAGAAGCAGAATGGTTAGGTACCACGATGCAACAGCAATTCTTGAATATTATTCGTGGCAAAACAGGTCAAGTTCAACCGCCTACAGATATGTCTAGCAAATGGACACCTTATGAAAAAGATGCAGTGGAGCAACAACTACGCTCTACGATCAAAGGTGGCCCTGAAAAAGTAAAAGAACAATTAACACAATATATTGCAGATACAGGTGCAGATGAATTGATTGTAACAGGTATGTTGTACGATCATCAGGCTAGACTACGCTCTTATGAAATTATTAGCGAAGTGGCTCAGATTCGTAATACTGTAAATAGTTAATCATTTTCTAAACTCCTAGAACGAACTAACCGGCGATATGCTTTCGGAGCAGAGCCGGTTTTTCTTTTGAATAAAGCATGAAAATAAGATACATCATGATACCCAACCTGCTCGCTGACCTCACTAATCAACAGATCTGTAGTTCGCAACAAATCACAAGCTGCTTGAATACGTATCTTCTGTACATAATGAGACATTGATGCTCCAGTATGCTTAACAAATAAGCGATGAAGCTGACGAACACTGACTTTCATTTTTGCCGCCATCTCCGATACAGTAATAGACCCGGCATAATTAGTATGAAGTTCATGCACTATATCTTCCCATCCTGAAGAGGAGGGTTGTATCCGTAATTGAGTTTCTGTATCCAAGCGCTGTAAATGAATCAAAATCTGAATAACATAGGTATAGACCGATATCACCCAACCTTCACGACCTCGCTGATATTCTTCGTACACTTGCTCAAATAACCGCTGAAATTGTTGCCAGCGATCATCATAGTAACGATATTGCGTTTCTTTTAATAAAGGCTTAATCACTTCACTTCCCGGATAAGTAGACAACACCTCTAATAGCGAATCCGCATCAACCACACAATTGTATACAATCAACGGATCGGCATCACTGGCTGTGGAAGGGCGATATACATGAGAGATGCCCATCGGCAGAAGAAATAGGTCTCCTTTTTTGACAGAAGAGGTCACACCATTAATGACATGACTTCCTGTACCTTCACTTACATAATTTAATTCTAAAAAATCATGAATATGTTCATGCAGTTCATATGATTCTGCGACTCGATTAATATAGATCGGAATTTCTTTGTTGAAAAAGTAGTCGCCTATCAGCGTATCTATTCTGCGTTTGATTGTCATAAGATGTTATTCTGTCCTTTCTAATGTCTGATTCACCATCTAATGATGTCCGAATACGCCATGTTAAACGCTTACAACTATCGTATGATAAAAAGGAATTCATCTCAAGAAAAGATCATCTCGTAGATGTATATATCTTAGGATAGAAGGAGCGTGGGTCGAATAAAAGATACTCTGTTACAACCTAGTGGATTAGAAGTGATACAACTGCAATGCGAATATCGTAACGAATGGTTAGGTAGCGATCAATCTCATCCTCAATTTAGCTGGATCATTCAATCGGATCAGCGAGCCACTGTACAAGCTAGTTATCGGATACAGGTATCGCAAGATATCCAGAACTGGCAACAACTCTGTTGGGATTCTGGACATGTGAAAAGCGATCAATCGATTCAAGTTCAGTATGCAGGCTCACCTTTACAATCTCAAACACGTTATTATTATCGTGTCCAAGTTCAAGATCAATCGGAAAGAACGTCAGCATGGAGTGCTATTCAATGGTGGGAGACGGCTTTCTTTGATCAGTCAGAGTGGCAAGCAGAGTGGATTACGGCTGAGCAAGAATGGCATAATGCGCAACCCGAATCTGTTTTTCAACTACGCAAGTCATTGGATCTACCCAGTCAACCGATCTCTGCACGTATCTATGCCACAGCGGCTGGATTATATGAGCTGATGATCAATGGGACACGTGTAGGAAATGAATGGTTTACACCGGGATGGACAAGTTATAACCATCGTCATCAGTATCAGACTTATGATGTGACAGCATATCTGCACATGGGAGACAATGCGATAGGGGTAAGTCTAGCGGATGGATGGTATAGCGGTCGTCTCGGTTGGGAGAATCAGCGTCAGCATTACGGAGAACATACAGCGTTATTGTTACAGCTTCATCTTCGGTATGAGGATGGACAAGAAGTAATCATAGGTACAGATACATCATGGCAAAGTGCACCCAGTCCTATTACACTAGCTTCTATTTACGATGGAGAACATTATGATGCTTCCTTAGAACAGCAAGGTTGGGATCAACCGTTATTTGATGCTTCAGAGTGGTCCAAAGTGAAGGTGTTAGAACTACCTTATCATCATCTGATTGCTCAAGAAAATTGGGCTGTTCGAGTGACTGAAGTGTTGACTCCTGTAGATGTTATACATACACCTGCTGGAGAAACAGTATTGGATATGGGGCAGAATATGGTAGGACGAGTACGTTTTACAGGTGTATTACCTACTGGCGCATCGTATACCTTATATCATGCTGAAATTCTAGATCAACAAGGGAACTTTTATCGAGGAAACTTGCGAACTGCCAAGCAGGCGGTTCATTATATAGCTGATGATACACAAGATCGTCAGATCAGTCATGCTCCTCGTTTTTCGTTTCAAGGATTTCGTTATGTTCAAGTCGAAGGACTGGATCATCTCACTAATCGGCAATTACTGGAAGTGTTCACTGGAGAAGTGATGCATTCAGATATGCCTATTGCTGGTTCATTTGAATGTTCTCATCCGCTAATCAATCAGTTGCAAAGCAATATTGTCTGGGGGCAGCGAGGAAATTTTCTGGATGTGCCTACCGATTGCCCACAACGAGATGAGCGCTTAGGCTGGACAGGTGATGCACAGGTATTTATACGTACAGCAGCTTACAATTATAATATCGCACCTTTTTTCCAGAAATGGTTACGTGATCTTAGTGCAGATCAGCGCTCTAATGGTAGCGTACCTTTTGTTGTGCCTGATGTGCTAAGTGTGTTAGACGAGGAGAAAGGGGATACAGAACTGCCTGGTTCAGCGGCATGGGGCGATGCGGCTGTTATCTGTCCGTGGGTTATGTATTTGCATTATGGAGATAAGAAGTTATTGCAAGAACAATATAGCAGTATGAAGGCATGGGTCGACTATATTTACAATCAAGGCAATAATCAGCATCTATGGAATACAGGATTTCATTTTGGCGATTGGTTAGCATTGGATGCTAAAGAAAATAGTTATATGGGATCAACGCCTACGGATCTGGTAGCGACTTCCTATTTTGCTTATTCTACACGGATTGTACGTGATACGGCTGTCGTGTTGGGAGAAGTAGAAGATGAACAATTGTACAGCGAACGTCTTCAGCAGATTATTCAAGCGTACCGTCATGAATTTGTAACGCCTGCCGGACGTTTAGCTGCACCGACACAGACTGCACATGCTCTTGCCTTAATGTTTGATTTGCTAGATGAACATGATCAACAACGTACTGCTTTAGAATTGAATCGTTTAGTGATCCAAAATGGTTATCATTTAACAACTGGATTTGTAGGCACACCGTATCTGTGCTTTGCATTGTCAGATCATGGGTATCACGATACAGCGATCAAGTTATTACTCCAAGAACAATACCCATCCTGGTTATATCCTCTTTCCAAAGGCGCCACAACGATCTGGGAACATTGGGACAGTATTAAGCCAGACGGTTCATTCTGGCCGGACGATATGAACTCGTATAATCATTATGCCTATGGCGCTATAGGAGAATGGTTGTATCGTTATGTAGCAGGCCTCGATATGGATGAGAGTCTTCCAGCTTACAAGAAAGTTAAGATTCATCCGCTGTATGGAGAAGGAGAGATTACTTCTGCCCGGGCGACGTTAGAGTCTGCTTACGGTACTATTTTATGTAGTTGGATAGAAAGTGGGGAGAAGCGGCAACTGGAAGTCATTATTCCGCCAAATACCACTGCTGACGTTATCTTAGAGAATGCGCTATTATCTTCGATCCAAGAAAATGATCAGTCATTACAGGATGTTCAAGGGATTCAGACTGTACAAGAAATCCAAAGCGCTGTTTCTGTAACGATTGGTTCTGGTCATTATCATTTCACGTATACACAGAAGCCTATCAGTTGATAACATCAGATGTATTCTCCATTTATAATCACATCAAAAAGCTCTGTTAATGCATCATTTAACAGGGCTTTTTGCATTTGGAAAATGATCTGGGTGATACGCTAAAGTGGCATAGTCATACAAGCATTGTTATAATCGTACGAAATGTGTTAGCGATTCACGAACAATATTGTAGGGTAAAACATGCATAAATTTACAATTCAATTCCTATAGATACCCCTATAATAACGTGCCCTCTCAGCACAGAACTAGAAGAACGGCTAGTCTTTGATAGCATTTTTCTTCTAGCAAAGGAGCGAAAGAGATGAACACGAGAGATTATTATTTTGATAATTTAAAATTCCTTCTGATTACATTGGTCGTTATTGGTCATTTAATTGAGCCTTTAAATGAAGATCCAGTACTGCGACCGATTTATTTGATGATTTATACATTTCATATTCCCTTATTCGTGCTGATATCCGGTTACTTTGCTAAAAATATTGGTAGCGGTGATTATTTAAATAAAGTTATCAGTCGATTAATTGTGCCTTATTTGCTGTTTGAGTCATTATATTCGTTATTTGATTTCTGGATATATGATCGAGCAGAATTGAAGTTTTCTTATTTTACCCCTTACTGGTTGATGTGGTTCTTTTTAAGTATGATTTTGTGGAAAGTCGCAATGCCTTATATTATTCGTATTCGTTATGCTCTACCTATTGTTATTGGGATCGCTATACTTGCTGGATATGCAAATGATGCTCAATATTACGCCAGCGTATCGCGTACACTTGTGTTTTTCCCTTTCTTTCTCATCGGTTATTATATGGATAAATCATGGATCGAGAAGTTGCGTACCACTACAATGCGTATCATTTCAGGCGTCGGATTGATATTAACGTATGTGATAATATCTTCGTATGGTTATATGTATAAAAAAGAATGGTTTTTCGGAAGCTTCTCCTATGAATCGTTAGGACATCCTGAATGGAGTGCTGGACTTTATCGAGTTGCTGTCTATGTGGCTGCTGTACTGATTGGTGGAATGGTAATGATTTTGATTCCTCAGCGCTCACTTCCATGGATATCGACGATGGGGACAAATACGCTATATACGTATCTCCTACACGGATTTATTGTATTGTATCTGACAGCAGGCGATGCTTATGCTCATTTTACAACGACGACTGAGAAGTTATTATTAATTCCTTTAGGCATTATGTTAACGATGGTATTATCTTTTAGCAGTATCCGTTACCTTTTCAAATGGTTAGTCGAACCTAAAATGAAATTATTATTAAAACATAGCCAGAGTCGTTCTAATCGCAAAAGCCAGACTGAATAAACCAAGTATAGGTGGAGGAACATATGGAGGATATGAAAGTACAGCGTATTGATTGGAATACAGATCAATATCGAGCTTGTCTGGAATTACGTGATCAGGTGTTACGGCAACCTCTCGGACTGAGTATCTGGGACGATCCGTGGCAACAGGAGCAACACGATATTCATATCTGTGCCACTCTTGATAAAGACACTATCGGTGTTCTGTTATTACGTCCGCTTGATTCCCAGCAATTACAGATGAAGCAGGTTGCTGTGAGTGAAACGGCTAGAGGAAAGCAAGTGGGTAAAAAGTTGGTCGAACTCGCCGAACATATAGCAGTGACTGAAGGATATACAACGATTATGTTACATGCGCGTGAGAATGCTATTCCTTTTTATGAAAAAATGAATTACTTGTCGATCGGAGAACCTTTTACTGAAGTCGGCATTAATCATCGTCAAATGATCAAGCATTTCTCTTAAACGTTAATGAAGTATGTGTTGAACAGATCAGTAGTAGAATCTGTTGCAGATACTTCACTAACGTTTTTTTATTATGATTGATTGCGTGGGTATGAGACGGAATAGATATGACGTTCACTAGACGACTCCCTATCGGCAAGATATGATAATGAAGTATAAATCAGAACGTGTATATGAAGAAAGGAAATGATTATGTCAGCTATTTTATATTATAATGATTCATTTTTGCGAGAATGGACAACCACGATTGTCGAACGCAAGGAACAAGATCAGCAGTACTTTGTTCGTTTGGCAGAGACTGCTTTTTACCCACATGGCGGAGGACAGCCTTGTGATACAGGAATTATTAATGATATTGCTGTACTGGATGTAGTAAAAGAAGAAGAGGTTATCTGGCATCAAGTAGAGCGATTTCCAATCGAGGATCAAGCAGACTGTCAATTGAACTGGGAACGTCGATTCGATCATATGCAACATCATACCGGTCAGCATTTATTATCAGCGACAGCACTGCAATTATTCGATGCCCCGACACTTAGTTTTCATTTGGGACAAGATATGGTCACGATAGATATTGACCGTTCATCGTTTAGTGATGCAGAAATGACTACATTAGAGCAAGCGGTTAATCAACGTATTTATAATAATCTAGCAGTAACCAGTTACTTCGTTAATGAAGAACAATTGGCTCAATTACCCATCGTCAAAATGCCTAAAGTGACTGAACATATTCGAATCGTGGAAATCGAAGGTGTTGAGTATAATGCTTGTGGAGGCACACATGTAGCGCAAACCGGGCAGATCGGCATCATCAAATTGTTCAAAGCTGAAAAACAAAAAGGGAGTATCCGTCTATATTTCAAATGCGGTGCTCGTGCTCTTCAAGATTATAACGATAGTCTGGATATTTTGAATACGCTTGCTGTCAAATTCAATACTGGTCGCAAAGACATTCTAGAACGCTTTGGCAAATGGGAAGAAGATCAACAACAACTCAAAACAGAATTAGAACAATTGCGTAAAGCTAACGATATACATGAAGCTAAGCAATTATCGTCTCAGATTCAAAATCAACAATTAACTCATATGTTTGAACACAAAACATTACCTGATTTGCAACGTATAGCAGCAAACTTGATGGCTGAGCAACCATTGACTGTACTTTTGGCAACTTCAAGTGAATACAAAGTATTTCTAGCTCAGAACGGTCATCCTCAGTTAAAATGCGGAGCTTTCTTTAAAGAGCATCTGTCGACATTTAATGGAAAAGGTGGAGGAAGTGATCTGTCTGCACAAGCTACATTTACATCTGAAGCTGATCTCATCGCCTTTTATACTTTTGTAGAACAACAACTCGGTACTGTGCATTAAATAGGTCACCGTTTATCAGCAGAACTGATAAGTACTATAAGGCATTCTGATTGGAAGTCAATTGACCGCTACATCGCACTATGATAAGTTCAAAGAAGTAAATTAATTCTGATCACAATACTAGGAATTAGTATCGCAGGATGCTACAGATGGGGTGGATATTGTTGGAACTTCAAGTGATGAATAGTCCTTTTAATCAAGAGCAGGTCGATCTGCTGAATCGTCTTCTGCCTACGCTAAATACCACACAACGTATTTGGCTTAGTGGATATATTGCGGCATTGCCTGAAACGGCGGCAGGTCCGACAACAGCAAGCGCTGTTGCTACGCCAGTAGAGACAAGCCCTACAACAACAGAAACGGTATCCTTTTCCAAAGACGTAACGATCCTTTTTGGATCACAGACCGGTAATAGTAACGGCTTAGCGAAAAAGATGTCTAAAAAATTAGAAGAGCAAGGTTTTCAGATTACACTTTCATCGATGGGCGACTTCAAGCCTAATCAATTGAAAAAAGTAGAAAATCTGCTGATCGTGGTGAGTACTCAAGGAGAAGGAGATCCGCCGGATAATGCGATTCCTTTTTTCGAATTTGTGCATAGTAAACGAGCGCCTCAATTAGAACATGCACGTTTTGCAGTGTTGGGATTAGGTGATACTTCATATGAATTCTTTTGCCAGACTGGAAAAGATTTCGACAAGCGCTTAGCAGAGTTGGGTGCAGAACGCCTTGTACCTCGTGTTGATTGTGATGTGGATTTCGAAGAACCGGCAACAGCATGGATGAATGATGTACTGGCTGCTTTGACGCAATCGGCAACTGCTTCAGCTAGCCCTGCTATGACAGATCAACCCGCGGTATCCAGTACAGTTGAATCAGAATATACACGGACGAATCCTTTTCAAGCTGAAGTATTGGAGAACCTTAACCTGAACGGACGTGGTTCCAGTCGGGAGACTCGCCATATTGAACTTTCATTAGAAGGTTCACATCTGGAATACCAACCTGGCGATAGTCTGGGTGTCTATCCACAGAATCATCCGCAATTAGTTAATGATATCATCTCTGCAATGAGCTGGAATAGTGATGATATCGTTACGATTAGCAAACATGGTGATCAAGCTTCTCTACACGAAGCGTTGCTTCATCATTATGAGATTACAACAGTTACCAAGCCGATTGTTCAGCAATTAGCAGAATTATCTTCAAGTGATGAACTAAAAGCATTAGTCGCACCGGGTCGTGAACAAGACCTTCGTGCTTATATCAGCGGCATTGATCTGCTGGATCTGATACAAGATCATTCTTTTGCAGGCGTGTCTGCCCAAGAATTCACTTCAGTATTACGTAAAATTCCTGCACGTTTGTATTCGATTGCAAGTAGTCCACAAGCTTTCCCAGAAGAAGTTCATGTTACTGTTCGAGCGGTTCGTTATGAAGCACGAGGTCGTGAACGTTATGGTGTATGCTCGGTTCATTTGGCAGAGCGTCTAGAAGCGGGTGACACCTTACCTGTCTATATTCAGCATAATGATAATTTCCGTCTACCTGAGAATCCAGAGACACCGATTATTATGATCGGCCCGGGTACAGGAGTAGCGCCTTTTAGAGCATTTGTTGGAGAACGTGAAGAAACAGGAGCTTCTGGTAAGTCATGGTTATTCTATGGAGATCAGCATTTCGCTACTGATTTCTTGTATCAGACCGAATGGCAACGCTGGCTTAAAGATGGTGTGTTAACTCGTATGGATGTTGCTTTTTCACGTGATACAGCTGACAAAGTCTATGTACAGCACCGCATGTTAGAACGGAGTAAAGAGTTATTCGAGTGGCTTCAAGAAGGTGCGGCTATCTATGTATGTGGTGATGAGAAACAGATGGCGAACGATGTACATTTAACACTTGAACAAATTATCGCTCAAGAAGGTCAATTAAGCCCTGAAGAAGCGACTGAATATTTAACACGGATGCAACAGGAAAAACGTTATCAACGGGATGTGTATTAAACGTTCAAGGTTCCAAGCGGTTGAACGTGATTCATTCTGTAGATATCGAGAGGAGACAGTTAGATGGGGAATCTAGAAAAAGAAAAACCGTATCCTCCACATGATCGAGCGCATAGCGATGTTGAGGATATCAAACGCAATAGTAATTATTTACGAGGTAGCTTAGAGGAAACATTGAAAGATCCGATTACCGGTTCGATTCCAGAAGATGATAACCGTCTAATGAAGCATCATGGTAGCTACATGCAGGATGATCGTGATTTACGTACCGAACGTAATAAGCAGAAGTTAGAACCTGCTTATCAATTTATGCTACGTGTGCGTGCTTCTGGTGGTGTGGTGACACCGGAACAATGGCTGATGATGGATAGTATTTCTCATAAATACGGCAATGATACAATTCGCTTAACGACTCGTCAATCATTTCAGTTGCATGGTGTATTGAAATGGAATTTGAAAAATACGATTCGTGAAGTCAATGAATCGCTACTGAGTACACTTGCGGCTTGTGGAGACGTGAACCGTAATGTGATGTGTAACCCGAATCCCTATCAATCAGATGTACATGCTCAAGTGTACGAGTGGGCTTGTAAAGTCAGTGATCATCTCGATCCGAAGACAAGAGCGTATCACGAGATCTGGTTGGATGAAGAGAAGATTATCGACAGCAATGATGTAGAACCAGAACCGATCTATGGCGCAGTCTATTTGCCACGTAAGTTCAAGATTGGGATTGCGGTTCCACCTTCTAATGATGTTGATGTATTTTCACAAGATTTAGGATTTATCGCTGTGGTCGAAAATGATGTATTGCTCGGATTCAACGTTTCAGTGGGTGGCGGTATGGGCATGACACACGGAGATGACAAAACATATCCGCAAGTGTCTAAAGTGATCGGATTCTGCACCCCAGAACAAATGATTGATGTAGCTGAGAAAACAGTC
This sequence comes from Paenibacillus nuruki, assembly GCF_001721045.1. Lineage (GTDB taxonomy): Bacteria > Bacillota > Bacilli > Paenibacillales > Paenibacillaceae > Saccharibacillus > Saccharibacillus nuruki. The sequence continues at coordinate 56,919 of NZ_MDER01000047.1, forward strand.
ACGATACAGCGTGACTATGGTGATCGTGCGGTACGTAAGCATGCTCGTTTCAAGTATACGATTGATGATCGTGGTCTACAGTGGTTTGTAGACGAATTACATGAACGTCTAGGTTGGCAGTTGCAGAGTGCACGTCCATTCCATTTTGACCATAATGGAGATCGTTACGGTTGGGTGAAAGGCAGTAATGGCAGATCCCACCTGACGTTATTTATTCAAAATGGACGGATTATGGATGATGGTGATTATCAGTTGATGACAGGCTTACGTGAAATTGCCAAAATTCATGATGGTGACTTCCGCCTCACTGCTAACCAAAATCTAATTATCGGCAATGTAAGCAATCGCAAAAAGAAAAAGATTGAAGAACTGATTGAGCGTCATCAATTAACCGCAGGTGCTCATTATTCTGCTCTTCGTCGTAATTCGATGGCTTGTGTATCGTTACCAACATGTGGAATGGCGATGGCAGAAGCAGAGCGTTATTTACCTGAATTGATTGATAAGATTGAACCAATCTTAGAAGAAGCAGGTCTACGTGATGAAGATATCGTGATTCGTATGACAGGTTGTCCTAATGGATGCGCACGCCCAGCACTCGCGGAGATTTCATTTATCGGTAAAGCTCCTGGTAAATACAATATGTATTTAGGCGGTAGCTTTACAGGGCATCGTCTAAACAAGCTATACAAAGAAAACATTGGTGAAGAAGAGATTTTGAACTCACTACGTCCGATGGTGAACCAATATGCCAAAGAACGGATCGCTGGCGAGCATTTCGGTGATTTTGTAATTCGTGCAGGTTATGTAGCAGAAGTGTTGGATGGTATGCAATTTCATGCTTAAATAATGAGAAAGGAGTTTTAGTTTTAATTAACTTTAAACTCCTTTTTTAATTGTTTAATTAAATTACAAATTTATAAAAATACAGGAGGAAAAGTATGAGTATAATAACAGTAAAGTTACCTGAAGAAAATTTCAAAAATTTCATAATTGGAAAACCAATAGTATTATTAGGAGCTAATGGAGCAGGTAAGACTAGATTAAGTGTTAAAATTGAGGAATTAAATGATCCAAACTTCAATTCTATGCATAAC
>NZ_MDER01000048.1 GCF_001721045.1 Paenibacillus nuruki
GGAAGCCCCCCTCAAGATGAGATTTCCCAGGATGTAAGGACCCTTGTAGACGACGAGGTTGATAGGTTGGGGGTGGAAGTGCCGCAAGGCATGGAGCTGACCAATACTAATCGGTCGAGGGCTTATCCAAATCTACAAATGCGATGTTTCAGTTTTCGGATTCAGTTTTCAGGGAGCAACATTAGCCTGACTGTTTGGTAATGATGGCGGAGGGGTTCCACACGTACCCATCCCGAACACGACCGTTAAGCCCTCCAGCGCCGATGGTACTTGGACCGCAGGGTCCTGGGAGAGTAGGACGTTGCCAAGCAACGAGCAAGACCCAAAGAGTGATTCCTATTTACAGGAGTCGCTCTTTTTTTGTTTTGTTTTTGTTTATTGATTTGCTTCGTTTAGATGTTGTACGAAATATATGGAATATCTATATAATCTCTATAGAACAAATCGATTTACGAACTGACTTAACAGATGCTAGAAATGAAAAATAATACTTTTTAAAGTATAAAGTAACTTACATGATGATATTAAATATATATTGAGCTAGATCAATAGAGTATATTACTGTAAAATACTCATACTAGCATATAAAAAAGGACATCTTTAAATCAAAGATGTCCTTTTTTATATGCAATTTAAAGAAGATTAGGATTTGCTAATTTTTCTTTATTATTAAGATAAGGGCGGAGTGCTACAGGAATATAGATGCTTCCGTCTTCATGCTGATGATTTTCCAATAAAGGGATCAGTATACGTGGTGAAGCGACGGCGGTGTTATTCAGCGTATGACAATATTGAATATTACCTTCACTATCTTTGTAACGTATATTGGCTCGTCTAGCTTGAAAATCATGAATATTAGAAGAAGAATGGGTTTCTCCATAACTTTGTCTGCTCGGCATCCATGTTTCAATATCATATTGTTTGTAGGTTTTTTGAGACATGTCTCCTGCACATACGGCTACCACTTGATAAGGAAGTTCTAATAATTGAAGTAACTCTTCAGCATTAGCTGTAATCTCTTGGTGAATGTGTTCAGATATTTCAGCATTTGCTTCGCAAAAAATGACTTGTTCTACTTTGGCGAACTGATGGACTCTATATAGTCCCCGCACGTCTTTACCTGTCGATCCTACTTCGCTACGGAAATTTTGAGAAACAGCGGCTAATCGAATAGCACCTTGAGAAAGGTCAATGATCTCATTTTGATAATAAGAGACGAGAGCTACTTCAGAAGTTCCTGTTAACCATTTATCTTCGTTCTCTATTTTAAAAGTCTGATCTATTCCTAAAGGAAAGAAAGCTGTATTGCTTAGAGCCGAACTTCTTACTAACGTAGGAACCTCCATAGGAAGATAACCTTTGGCCAGTAATAGATCCAAAGCAAGTTGTTGTACTGCCCGGTGTAGCAAAGCACCTATACCTGTTAAATAATAATTACGACTCCCCGCTACTCTTACTCCTCTAGAAGTATCGATCATCTGATGGATCTCACCTAGTTCTATATGATCTTTAAAAGCGAATGGGAACTCTGGTGGTGTACTCCATGTACGAATGACTACATTATCTTTATCCGATTGTCCTTGAGGCGTGTCTGGAGAAACATAATTAGGAACAAGTTCCATCAGTTGAGTATATTCCTGTTGAACAACTTTACTTTCTTGTTCCAATTGTTGAAGTTCTTGATTGATTTGTTTGACTTGATCTTTAAGGGCTTGGATCGCTTCTGTGGGTAATAACGACTGTTGTTGCATATGACCACTAATAGTATGTGTTAACTGATTTCGTTGCTGACGCAATTGTTCGATCTGCTGTAAATATTGATTTTTGAGCTGGTTTTTTTCAAGAAGAGTTGTGATCGATACGTCTATTTTTTTCTGATCAGCGACCTCTTGTAGTTCTGTAAAATGATTTTTAATATACTGGATGTCTAACATAAATCCCCGCTCCTTTTTCAAATTGAAAGGTAAAATGCACAAAAAAGCTCCTCATCACTTGGGACGAGGAGCTTTTTGCTCGCGGTGCCACCCAACTTGATCAAATACTTTATAGTATCTGATCCTCTTAGGTTTCGCGATAACGGGCGAAAACCGTTTAACTTAGGAAGCAACAAGTAGAAATCTATCATTTCTTTGCTGCTTCTTGCCGAGAACGCCTCCAGGTTGGATTCCTTTCGATGGCCGTTTCATAGTATTGAATTTGTTGTATTGTAGCGTACTTTTAAAAAAAGTGTCAAGGGATACTTGCAACTAATTTTTATTTCTGATAGGTTGTATACAACTAAATTCTTAAAAATATGATTTTCTATATTATATTTTGTCTAAACCCCTTGGCAAATTCTGAAAATATGTTATAATTAATTAAAGTCAAAGAAAGTCAAAGTCAGCGACTATTCAAAGTGATAACTGATCTAGTTATTGCGAGATATGAATATATCTGATGGTTTGATGTTAAATAGGATTTATGAACTTTTGATTATAATGATCAGATTATTCATGAATCTATTGCTGTATCATCAAACTGTATATCTTCTTTGGTTTCTTACGATTAGGTTTATGGTTAAGTGATATCTATCTGCTATTTTGAACTTATGATAAATGGGTCAAAGTTAGAATAAGTAAATGTTTTAAACATGATGGAGGAATATACAATGCGTAATATCTCCGACATTATCGAACAATATCTAAAACGAATGCTGCAAGATAGTGGAGAGGGAGCAGTCGAGATACAGCGTAATGATTTAGCTGATCAATTCTCTTGTGTACCTTCGCAGATCAATTATGTAATTAGTACACGTTTTACATTGGAAAAAGGATATCTAGTTGAAAGCAAGCGCGGTGGCGGTGGTTATATTCGTATCCGGCGTCTTGAATTGCCTGCTCAAGCTATTCTTCATACTCATATTCATGAGAGTATTGGACAGCATATGAGCCAGACAGCTGCTGAAGGTTTGGTATATCAGTTACTTGAAGCTAGAGTCATTTCCAATCGTGAAGCAGAACTGATGCGTGCAGCAGTATGTAGAGATGTTATTTCGATCAAGCTTCCCTACAGGGATGAGATCCGTGCAAGAATGATGAAGGCGATGTTAATTGCACTGCTTCGTCCCTAATCATTCGGGAGAAAGGGGCAATACGTGATGATTTGTCAAGAATGTCAGGTAAGACCGGCAACTCTTCATTTTACTAAAATTGTTAACGGTGAAAAAAATGAGTTTCATATTTGTGAGACTTGTGCTCGTGAAAAAGGCGAATTGATTCCGGGAACTTCCGGAGGCTTTTCGATTCATAGTCTACTATCAGGTCTAATGGATTTTGATTCTAGTAGTAAAGGGCAACTTGCCGGGCAATGTAGTGAAGATGTTCATTGTGAAGAATGTGGTATGACATATACTCAATTTCGTAAATTGGGAAGATTTGGGTGTAGTTCATGTTATAAAACGTTTGATAATCAATTAGATCCTCTTTTTAAAAGAGTACATGGCAGCACTTCTCATGCTGGCAAGCTTCCTAAACGAAGTGGAGTCAAAGTTAAAATCAAGCGTCAAATGAGTGACTTAAAGCAAGAGTTAAAAGAACGTATTGCTGAAGAGGAATTTGAAGAAGCCGCACATTTGAGAGATGAAATACGCGAGCTAGAAAAACAAATTTCACAGGAGTCATAAGGAGGAATAACTTATGCCGAATCTCCGTTTTACAGAAAAACCTTTGAGCGATTGGATGCAAAAGGGCGGAGAATATTCGGATGTTGTGATCAGTAGTCGGGTGCGTATAGCCCGTAATCTGATACATCACCCTTTCCCGATTCTGGCAAATATGGAGCAGGCGCAAGATGTACGGAACCAGTTAACAGAAGTGTTGAGTAATCAAGCACTTCAAGATTTGGGACCGTTCGAGCCATTGCTTTTAGATGAATTAGAAGATGTAGATCGCCAAGTGTTAATGGAGAAACATTTGATCAGTCCCAATTTACTGAATGATTCCAAAAGTGGAGCTGTTCTGCTAACCGATGATGAATCTGTTAGTATCATGGTAAATGAAGAAGATCATTTGCGTATCCAATGTTTATATCCTGGATTTCAATTGCAAGAAGCATGGGAACGTGCGACTCAAATTGATGATGCTTTTGAAGAAGTAGTGGACTTTGCTTTCGATGATCGTAGAGGTTATCTGACAAGTTGTCCAACTAATGTAGGTACAGGGCTTAGAGTGTCTGTAATGCTCCATCTACCTGCACTGGCTATTATGAATCAGGTAGGGCGTGTGTTATCTGCTGTATCTCAAGTAGGACTTGCTGTACGAGGTCTATACGGAGAAGGTAGCGAAGCGATCGGAAATATTTTTCAAATTTCCAACCAGATTACATTGGGCTTAGCTGAAGAAGAAATCATTGATAACTTGCACAGCGTTGTTTTACAACTGATAGAGTATGAACAACATGCTCGCAGTCGTTTGCTAAGCGAATCCAAATTGCGTGTGACTGATCGAATTATGCGTTCGTATGGAATACTTTCTTATTCAACGATGATGGATTCCAAAGAAGCTTTTCAACGCATTTCCGATGTACGCTTGGGTGTAGACCTTGGTCTTATAGATAAAGCTTCTGTTACACAAATGAACGAATTAACGATAATGACACAACCGGGTTTTCTTCAGAAAACATTCGGTGTTAAAATGGGGTCAGGAGAAAGCGATATGTACCGAGCGCAACTGATCCGTAATACATTAAGTAATGTAAACGTACAAGACTAAACCGTGGAGGTGCTTTAGATATGATGTTTGGTAGATTTACGGAACGTGCGCAAAAGGTTCTTGCGTTGGCACAAGAAGAGGCAGTTCGTTTGGGTCACAATAATATTGGTACAGAGCATATTTTGCTTGGTTTGATTCGTGAAGGTGAAGGCATTGCAGCCAAAGCACTTATCGGTCTAGGTCTTGGACTTGAAAAAATTCAAGATGAAGTAGAATCATTGATCGGTAGAGGTCAAGAACAACCTACTAATATCGCTTATACACCACGTGCGAAAAAAGTTATTGAACTTTCTATGGATGAAGCTCGTAAATTGGGTCATACCTATGTAGGTACAGAACACATTTTATTGGGATTGATTCGTGAAGGTGAAGGCGTAGCCGCTCGTGTTCTTAATAATCTAGGTATTAGCTTAAACAAAGCTCGTCAACAAGTATTGCAATTGCTTGGTAGCAATGAAGCGGTATCTAGTCATCATGGTACACCAGCTAACGTGAGTACACCTACTCTAGATAGCTTGGCACGTGATTTGACAGCTATTGCTAAAGATAGCAACTTGGATCCTGTAATTGGACGTAGCAAAGAGATTGAGCGTGTCATTCAAGTGCTTAGTCGTCGTACCAAAAACAATCCAGTGTTGATCGGTGAACCAGGGGTTGGTAAAACAGCAATCGCTGAAGGATTAGCACAAAAAATTATCAATAATGAAATTCCTGAAACATTGCGCGACAAACGTGTAATGACTCTAGATATGGGTTCTGTAGTTGCTGGAACTAAATATCGCGGTGAATTTGAAGATCGTTTGAAAAAAATCATGGATGAAATTCGTCAAGCAGGTAACATCGTACTGTTTATTGATGAGTTGCATACGTTGATTGGCGCTGGTGGAGCTGAAGGTGCTATTGATGCTTCTAATATTTTAAAACCAGCATTGGCTCGTGGTGAACTACAATGTATCGGTGCGACAACACTTGATGAGTACCGTAAATATATCGAAAAAGATGCAGCCTTAGAACGTCGTTTCCAACCTATTACTGTAGATCAACCTTCACCTGATGAAGCGGTTCAGATCTTAATGGGATTGCGCGATCGTTATGAAGCTCATCACCGTGTAAAAATTACAGATGAAGCGATTGTACAAGCTGTTAAATTGTCTGATCGTTATATCACAGATCGTTTCTTACCGGATAAAGCGATTGATTTGATCGATGAAGCAGGATCTAAAGTAAGATTAAACTCTTATACGATCCCGCCAAATCTTAAACAATTGGAAAGTCGTTTAGAAGATATCCGTAAAGAGAAAGATGCTGCTGTACAAAGCCAAGAGTTTGAAAAAGCAGCTGCTTTACGTGATACAGAACAAAAAATTCGTGAAGAATTAGATACGACGAAAAATCAGTGGAAAGAAAAACAAGGTCGTACGGATTCTGAAGTAACTCCAGAAGATATTGCTGATATCGTAGCAAGCTGGACAGGTATTCCGGTAACGAAATTGAAAGAAGAAGAAACAGATCGTCTATTGAACATGGAAGAACTGTTGCACCAACGTGTTATCGGTCAAGATGAAGCTGTTGTAGCTGTTAGCCGTGCGATTCGTCGTGCTCGTGCTGGATTAAAAGATCCTAAACGTCCAATGGGTTCCTTTATTTTCTTAGGACCTACAGGGGTTGGTAAAACAGAATTGGCTCGTGCTTTAGCAGAATCTATGTTTGGTGATGAAAATGCGATTATTCGTATCGATATGTCCGAATACATGGAGAAACATTCTACTTCACGTTTAGTAGGGGCTCCTCCAGGATATGTAGGCTATGAAGAAGGCGGCCAATTGACAGAGAAAGTACGTCGCAAACCGTATTCTGTAGTGCTATTGGATGAGATTGAAAAAGCTCACCCAGAAGTATTTAATATCTTGTTACAGGTATTAGAAGATGGACGTCTTACTGATTCTAAAGGACGTGTTGTCGATTTCCGCAATACGTTGATTATTTTGACTTCCAACGTCGGTGCAGATGCAATTCGTCGTAATTCTACGCTTGGATTTACAGCTGCTGTAGATTCTGGGGCAGATTACAAAAACATGAAGGGTAAAGTAACTGATGAACTGAAACGTAGTTTCCGTCCTGAGTTCTTGAACCGGATTGATGATACAATTGTATTCCACTCCTTGGAACAAAAACATATTGCTGAAATCGTAACGTTAATGTCTGAAGAATTGCGTAAACGTCTACGTGAATATGCAGTAGACTTTACTTTGACAGATACAGCTAAAGCATTCTTGGCAAAAGAAGGATTCGATCCTGCTTATGGTGCACGTCCATTACGTCGTGCAATCCAAAAACATATCGAAGACAAATTGTCTGAAGAATTGTTAACAGGTGGTATTGTCAAAGGAGATACGTTGATCATCGATGAAAAAGACGGTGCTTTGACTGTAGAGAAAGTAGCTAAAACAGAAGCACCTGTAGAAAACATTTCGATTGATGAATCTACATCGGATGAAGCTAAATCTTCGAACTAAGTGTAACTTATTTATCATCATTTACGTCTAACTAAAGGTTGGTCCTTGAGAGCAGAATTTGCTCCGGGATCAACCTTTTTGATGTTATAATAGAGAAGATGTATCGCAAAGATGTAAAGTTTACAATATTGTTTTACGATAAAACGTATAGAATGTTAAGCTTATAATAAGTTGACATCAATATAGAGGGAGTTATCCATGGCTAAAGTCAAAACCAAGTTTTTTTGTACAGAATGTGGATACGAATCTCCAAAATGGTATGGTAAATGTCCGGGATGTCAGTCTTGGAATAGTATGGTTGAAGAAAAAGAAAGCAATGTAAAAACACAGGGGATGAATTCTTCTTTATTTCAGACACAGACGAAGCAAAAACCGCAAGCCATTACAGAGATTGAAAGCGGCAAAGAACCTCGCATCCAAACAGGGATTGGAGAACTAAACCGTGTATTAGGTGGTGGTGTTGTTCCAGGTTCGCTAGTCTTAGTCGGTGGAGATCCGGGTATCGGTAAGTCTACATTGTTATTACAAACTTCCTATGCGCTAACACAAGCTGGATTACGTGTTCTTTATATATCAGGAGAAGAGTCGGTAAGACAGACCAAGTTACGTGCAGAACGTCTTGGAGCCTTATCAGATCAATTATTTGTACTTTGTGAAAGTAATATGGATCTGATCGAAGAAGCGATCGATCAATTAGATCCTCATTTTCTAGTGATCGATTCTATACAGACGGTATATCAACCTGAAGTCACTAGTGCACCGGGTAGTGTATCCCAAGTACGTGAGTGTACATCACGATTTATGAGAGTAGCCAAAATTCGTGGAGTGGCTACAGTGCTTGTAGGGCATGTTACCAAAGAAGGCGCAATTGCAGGCCCAAGGATGCTTGAGCATATGGTAGACTGTGTACTTTATTTTGAAGGGGAACGTCATCATACGTACAGAATATTAAGAGCTGTTAAAAATCGCTTTGGTTCTACCAATGAAATGGGTATTTTTGAAATGCATGAAGATGGATTGATCGAAGTCTCTAATCCGTCTGAATTATTTATATCAGAACGTTCGATAGGTGTAGCTGGCTCCACAGTAGTTGCCAGTATGGAAGGCACCCGCCCTATGCTTGTTGAACTACAAGCGCTTGTTGCTGCAACTCATTTTCCTTCTCCACGTCGTATGGGAACAGGTGTCGATCATAACCGATTGAGTCTGATTATTGCTGTATTGGAAAAGCGGATGGGGATGTTTCTACAAAATCAGGATGCTTATCTGAATGTAGCAGGCGGAGTGAAATTAGATGAACCTGCTGTAGATCTAGCGATTGCAGTCAGTCTAGCTTCTAGTTTCAAAGACGTTCCGACCAAACCAGATGATGTGATATTTGGAGAAATTGGATTGACTGGCGAAGTGCGTGGTGTATCTCGGGCAGAACAACGGGTTAAAGAAGCTGCTAAGTTAGGATTTAAACGAGTGATTTTACCCGAAAAAAGTCTGAAAGGATGGAAGCATCCTAAAGGTATACAATTAATCGGTATTAATACAGTAGCAGAAGCATTAAAGGCTGCGTTAGATTAGGGGGACATAATGATGAAAGAACTCAGTCAGCTTGAGAAGATGAATAATTTGTTGAAAATGGTTGCGCCTGGTACAGCTTTTCGCGATGGATTAGAGAATGTATTGCGTGCTAAAACAGGAGCATTGATTGTGGTTGGTTACAGCCCGCAAGTTAGAGAAGTTGTCGATGGAGGATTCTCAATTGACTGTGATTTTTCACCAAACTATTTGTACGAACTGGGCAAAATGGATGGAGCGATCATTTTAAGTGATGATCTCAAGCGTATTTTATATGCGAATACACAGTTGATTCCTGATTCTTCGATATCTTCATCCGAAACAGGGATTCGTCACCGTACAGCAGAGCGTGTAGCCAAGCAAACAGGAGAGTTAGTCATTTCGATTTCACAGCGTCGGAATATCATTACGCTATATCAGGGGAATCTTAGATATGCACTGAAAGAAATTGGTGTTATTTTGACCAAAGCCAATCAAGCGATTCAGACATTAGAACGTTATCGAGCGGTGTTGAGTCAATCCTTTACCAACCTGACAGCTTCTGAGTTCGAACAATTAGTGACGATTACAGAAGTAGCAGGTGTAGTACAACGTGTAGAGATGGTACTGCGTATACAGACAGAGATTCGGCGTTATGTTAATGAGTTGGGTGTTGAAGGTCGTCTTATCACCATGCAAATGGAAGAATTGATTGGCAATACCGAAGAAGAATTTCTATTGTTGCTTAAAGACTATGGTCGGGATAGTAGCGATGAACGTCTTAATGAAATTACCAACAGTCTCAAACGTACCACAGAAAACGAATTGTTAGATATTACACAAATTATTAAGTTGTTAGGGTATCCGACAGCAGCAGCTCAATCTGAAGAAGTTATTTCTTCTAGAGGATATCGCGTACTTAGCAAAATTCCACGTTTGCCGAATGTGATTATTCATAATTTGGTGGAACGCTTTGGTGCATTGCATCATGTAATTGCAGCAAGTATTGATGATTTGGATGAGGTAGAAGGTATTGGGGAAGTACGAGCACGGACGATTCGAGCAGGGTTACATCGCATCCAAGATCAAGTATTCATTGACAGACAAATTTAATTTAGCTACAATCGTGAGATGAACTGGTTAATATATCCATCTTTGAGGTGAAAAAATGATAACAAAGTCAATTCCAAACATTTGTACGTTATTTAACTTATGTCTTGGGATGGTAGCTATTCTAATGGCGCTTAATGATAATTACAGTCTTGCAGCCATTATGATCATAATAGCGATGTTGATGGACGGTCTGGACGGTCGTATGGCACGTGCGCTTAATGCACAGAGTGAGTTTGGAAAAGAGTTGGATTCACTGTCTGATCTTGTTTCTTTTGGCGTAGCACCTATTATTATTATGTATGATATAGCATTTAAAGAGTTAAATCCGGTATTAGCTATTTCGGCATCTTTAATTTTTCCAATGTGTGGAGCACTTCGTCTAGCAAGATTTAATGTACGGGCTGGGGTTCCAGGGTATTTCACAGGATTACCTATTCCAGCAGCTGGTGGTGTGTTAGCTACATTGTCTTTATTTCATAATGATGTGACTACACCGTATATGATTATAAGTACTATTTTATTGTCTTATTTGATGGTCAGTCGTGTGCGCTATCCTAATTTCAAAAAAGCAGGTATTCCACGTAAAGCTTTATGGTTAGCTCCTTGGGTCATTATTGCTGCGGTCTTTATTGCAGTGATGTTTCCTAATCAGGTATCCAAATTAATTTTTGTGCCGTTAGCGTTATATGCGTTATTGGGCGTGAAGCAAAGTATAGACCGCCTCATTCGTCGACGTTCTAAAAAAGAAAAAGAATCACTTCGATAACTTTTACAGCACATGTTATGCTTAAAAGCATTTATTTCTCTACTTCCCGGGAAATGAATGCTTTTTTTCATGGAAAAAATAGATAATGTAAGGAGATTAAAAGCATGTGGCAACAATTAATAGGATCGCCCAAAGGATGGATTCAAGCACAAGAAGGTATGAATGAACTATGGATTAGTCTAGCATTTGTGATTGTAATATTGACGGTAGCTATACTGAGTGTACGTAAGCTCGTTTATTATGTGGAGTATACCAAGAATCATTTACTCACTGTACCTATTTCACTTGTGATAACAGGAACGATTGGACTGACGATAGGCTTGCTTGTGGGCTTACTGAGTTCATTTATTATGATATGGTTAGGCAGTATAGGAGAAATCATTCGAGCTATTTTGATGAGTATTTTTGGTTATATTGGACTGCGAATAGGACTTGCCAAAAGTCAGGATATTCTTTCATTTTGGAAAAGTGAATCTGTTGCTGTATCTCTACCCTCTACCGATCACAAAATGATCGACAGTAATATAGCGATCGATGGGCGTATTATAGAATTGTGTCAGGATCGATTTATCGAAGGCCCATTACTTGTACCAGATTTTATACTTCATGAATTACAACTTCTTGCCGATTCTTCAGATACATTACGTCGTCACCGTGGAAAACGAGGACTTGAAGTGATTACTCATTTGCAACAATTAGAATCTTTGGAAGTCGTTATAGAGAATACAAAGTATGAAGAAACAGAACATACAGATAACAAGTTAATTCGACTCGCTTTGGACAAGTCAGCTACGCTTATAACCAACGATAGCAATCTACAACAACTCGCTCAGCTACAGCATATCCATGTGTTGAATCTTCATACCCTTGCTTCGATTATGAAGCCTATTCTGCGTGCAGGACAAATCGTTCAAACAACCATTATGAAATCAGGCAAAGAAGCAGGGCAAGGTATCGCTTATCTAGAGGATGGAACAATGATCGTGGTAGAGGATAGCCAATCTTATATTGGGCGAGAGTGCGAAGTTATCGTGACCAGTGTGCTACAAACAGCGAATGGAAAAATGATTTTCGCTAAATTATATCGTACGGAATAAGCTACGATTCAAAGCCAATTCCTTTTAATTGTTGTGCTGTGCCTATAGAGGGGTATATTATTAAGGAATGGAGTTTGGCACTTTGATATCTATTAAAGGGCAGGACAGCAGGTTAAGGATGGGGATTATGGAAAATAAAGCAGGTGTTATTGTTGTTGCCGCGGGTAAAGGTTCACGGATGGGCACAACAGAGAGTAAGCAATATCTAAGACTGCAAAATAAGCCGATCCTGATACATACACTGGAAGTCTTTGAACATTCATCTATTATTGATGAAATTGTTATTGTAACAGGTAAAGACGATGTACAGCGTTGTGAGGATTGGATTACAGAGTATAAACTGACCAAAGTGAAGCAAGTGGTAGTTGGAGGCTATGATCGCCAAGAATCTGTTGCTCACGGTTTACAGTATATACACTCTAATTGGATCATGGTGCATGATGGTGTACGCCCTTTTATAACACAGGATCAGATTATGGATTGTTATCACAGTGCAGTTACAGCCGGAGCATCTGTATTGGCTGTACCGGTTAAAGATACGATCAAACAAGTCGATCTACAAAAACATATCTTAAGTACACCAGATCGCAGTCAGTTATGGGCGATTCAGACACCGCAAACGTTTCGTACTGCTGACCTTCAACAAGCGCATCAACAAGCACTAGCTGAAGAGTTTCGTGGGACAGATGACTCCATGTTGATTGAACGTATGGGTGTGACTGTATCCGTAGTAGAAGGCAGTTATGAAAATATCAAAATCACGACACCGGATGATCTGGATTATGCATCTTATTTATTGCAACGTAGGGGAGAGAAAATATAATGATTCGTATTGGCCAAGGATTCGATGTACACCAGCTTGTAGAAGGAAGAGACTGCATTATCGGAGGCGTTACCCTTCCTTATGAAAAAGGATTGTTAGGTCATTCTGATGCAGACGTGCTACTACATGCCATTACAGATGCGGTATTAGGCGCACTAGCGATGGGAGATATCGGTAAACATTTTCCAGACACAGATCCTGAATTTAAAGATGCAGATAGCTTGAAATTGCTTAATCATGTATGGGCACTTATTCGTGAACGTGGATATCGTCTAGGAAATATCGATGCAACGATTATTGCGCAAAAACCTAAAATGGCTCCTTATATTCCGCAAATGGTTGAAGTGATTGCTAAAGCATTAGAAGCTGAACTGGATCAGGTGAATGTAAAAGCAACGACTACAGAACAATTAGGATTTGCAGGCCGTGGAGAAGGTATTGCTGCACAAGCAGTGGTATGCTTAATTAAAGAGTAATAAGTGAGACTAACCGTAATACACTGAAGGAGGAAATAACAAATGACTAACGAAGTTCGAGTTCGATACGCACCAAGTCCAACAGGACATTTACACATCGGGAATGCACGTACAGCCTTATTTAACTATTTATTTGCTCGTAGTCAAGGGGGCAAATTCATTATAAGAATTGAAGATACAGATATCAAACGTAATATTGAAGGTGGCGAAGAAAGCCAGCTGACGTATTTGAAATGGTTAGGGATGAATTGGGATGAAAGTATTGATGTAGGTGGCGACTATGGTCCTTATCGTCAGACAGAACGTCTAGACATCTATCGTGAGTACTGGCAAGACCTGCTTGATCGCGGTCTAGCTTACAAATGTTATTGTACAGAAGAAGAACTAGAGCAAGAACGTGAAGAGCAGATTGCACGTGGCGAAAATCCTCGCTATTCAGGTAAACACCGTGATCTAACAGATGAGCAACGTGCTGCTTTTGAAGCAGAAGGTAGAGTAGCAAGTATTCGCTTCCGTGTACCGGAAAACAAAACATTTACATTCGATGATATCGTTAAAGGTGAAATCTCATTCACAACTGAAGATACAGGCGATTTTGTTATTGTCAAAAAAGACGGTATTCCTACGTATAACTTTGCGGTAGCGATTGATGACCATTTGATGAAAATCTCTCATGTGCTACGTGGAGAAGATCATATTTCCAATACTCCTCGTCAATTGATGATCTATGAAGCGTTGAACTGGGAAGCACCGATTTTCGGACATATGACACTAATTGTGAATGAAAATCATAAAAAGTTAAGCAAACGTGATGAGTCGATTATTCAGTTTATTGAACAATATGACAATTTAGGTTATTTGCCAGAAGCAATGTTTAACTTTATTGCTTTGCTAGGCTGGTCTCCAGAAGGCGAAGAAGAAATTTTCTCTCGTGAAGAATTGACCAAAATCTTTGATGCTAAACGTTTATCGAAAAGTCCGGCTGTATTTGATACACACAAATTATCTCATTTGAATAATGTGTATATCAAAAATGCAGATACAGATCGTATTACAGCGTTGGCTGTTCCTCATTTGCAAAAAGCAGGACGTTTACCAGCGGAACTCAGTGAAGAACAACAACAATGGGCACACGATCTTGTAGCGTTGTATCAAGAGCAAATGACTTCTGCTTCCGATATTGTAGAATTATCTGAAGTGTTCTTCCGTACGCATTTGCAAATGGATCATGAATCGCAATTGATTATTGGTGAAGAGCATGTAAGTGCAGTGCTTAGTGCTTTACTTGAAAAAATCAAAGCTTCAGACGAATTCAGTCCTACTCGTGCAGCAGCATTGATTAAAGAAGTCCAAAAAGAAACAGGATTTAAAGGCAAGCAACTATTTATGCCGATCCGTGTAGCGTTGACAGGTGAAATGCATGGACGTGATCTTAACCATACGATCTACCTTTTAGGACGCGATCGTGTTATTGAACGTCTAGCTTCACAAATAAAAGGCTAATTGGTGAACAGACTGTATTGTCTAATCGCATAGAGTTCGTTATAATGATGACCTGAGAATAATTGTTGTATACCTATAAATAGCGATGATCAGGAAAAGTAAAATGATATTGTGAATCCCAGAGACGATGATCGGGTTAGATAAGAATATTATCTAATGTTGGCTGGAAATCATCTATTTACAAACATTTGAACATGCACCTGTGAGCTGTATATTTGAACCATTTCTGCCATCTTTTATCCGTATTGATTAAAAGATAGCAAGTATGAAGTAAAATATACCGACCGTTCCTCGTTAAGGAACATGATAAGTAGAGTTATTTTATTTACGTATACATCTTTTATAAGATGTAATCAATAAATAACTCAAGCAGAGTGGAACCGCGTCAATTCACGCCTCTGCAGCCTCTAAGGGGCTGTGGGGGCGTTTTTTTTAATGAAGCGCAGGTTAAAAGGGGAAACGTAATGCTGAAAAATATGCGATCTGATATACAAGCTGTTTTTGATAATGATCCAGCCGCACGTAGCTGGTTTGAAGTGATTTTTACGTATTCCGGATTACACGCAATTTGGTGGCATCGGATAGCTCATGCTTTTTATCGTCGAGGTTGGTTTACAGTTGCACGAACTCTTTCACAATGTAGTCGGTTTATGACAGGGATCGAGATTCATCCAGGAGCTACAATTGGACAACGATTATTTATTGATCACGGTATGGGTGTAGTTATTGGAGAAACTTGTGAGATTGGTAATGATGTTCTGATTTATCAAGGGGTTACTTTGGGAGGAACAGGCAAAGAAAAAGGGAAACGTCATCCTACGATTGGGAATAATGTTGTGATTGGATCGGGAGCTAAGATTCTGGGTTCTTTCAAAGTAGGCGATCAAAGTAATATTGGTTCCAATTCAGTCGTTCTTCGCGAAGTTCCACCGGATAGTACAGTTGTCGGCATTCCTGGTAAAATTGTTCGACAAAATGGACAGCCTGCTGATCGCTTAAGACATCAAATGCCTGATCCAATAACAAGTAAACTCAATGAATTACAATCTGAGATCGATCAATTACGCAAACAATTAGCTACCTGTGAAGCAGAAATTAAAAAAGAGTAATGATGACCTGTTACTTTTAAACATATTCGATAAGTACTAGAGCAACATATACGAAAGGGATGACAGTATGGCATTGCAAATATATAACACGATGAGCCGTATGAAAGAAGAGTTTGTCAGTATGACGCCAGGAGAAATTAAAATGTATGTATGCGGACCTACCGTGTACGACTATATCCATATTGGTAATGCAAGACCGATGATCTTTTTCGATGTCGTTCGTAGTTATTTAGAAAATCAACAGTATAACGTAAATTATGTGGTTAACTTTACAGATGTAGATGACAAATTAATTCGTAAAGCTGAAGAATTAAATACAACAGTTGCTGATGTAGCAGAACGTTTTATTGCGGCTTACTTTGAGGACCTTGAAGGATTAGGGATTCGCCATGCAACAATGCATCCACGTGTAACAGAGAACATGGATATCATTTTGGAGTTTATCCAGAGTCTGGTAGATAAAGATTATGCTTATGCTAAAGAAGGCGATGTGTATTTCCGCACTCGCAAATTTGCAGACTATGGTAAGTTATCTCATCAGAAATTAGACGAATTACAATTTGGGATTCGTGTAGAAGTCGATAAGCGTAAAGAAAATCCAGAAGATTTCGTATTATGGAAAGCCGCTAAGCCAGGTGAAGTATCATGGGAAAGTCCTTGGGGAGCAGGTAGACCGGGTTGGCATATCGAGTGCTCTGCAATGGCGCGTCATTACTTGGGAGATACGCTAGATATTCATGGAGGCGGACAAGATTTGCAGTTCCCGCATCATGAGTGCGAATGCGCTCAATCAGAAGCTGTTACAGGCAAGCCACTTTCTAATTACTGGATGCATAATGGATTTATTCGTATAGACGATGAGAAAATGTCCAAATCTTTAGGTAACGGTATTTTGGTTAAAGATTTGCGTAAAGCACACAAACCAGCAGCGATTCGTTACTTCATGTTATCTACGCATTACCGTAATCCATTGAACTACAATGCAGATACTATTCAACAAGCCGAAAATAGTGTAGACCGTATTGCGAATGCCGTAAATAATGTGAAGCATCGCCTTTCTGCTTCAGACCAAGCTTCACCTGTAGAAGAAAGCTTGAACCAACGCTTGACTGAGATTCGTCATCTGTTTCATGAGAAAATGCAAGATGATTTCAACACACCGGATGCAATCACAGCTATTTTTGAATGGGTGAATGAAGCTAATTTGTTGTTACAAAAAGAAGTTGTAGCCAAAGCTTCGCTTGAAGCATTGCTAGATTTGTTTGATGAAATGAATGAAGTACTGCGTATTTACTGGAAAGAAGAAGAATTGGTAGATGCAGATATCGATCAATTAATTACAGAGCGTGTAGAAGCTCGTCAAAATAAAAACTGGGCACGTGCTGATGAGATTCGTGATCTGTTATCTGCGCAAGGGATCATGTTAGAAGATACTCCACAAGGCATGAGATGGCGCCGCAAATGAGTGAAGAATCGTTGAATCCCGCTCAACCTCAGAAAAGTAATAAAGGATGGTTCAGTTTTGACCCTTCCAAGCCTGTAGAGCAACTTCCCCCACTGGCACTTGCCTATATGGGGGATGCTATTCATGAAGTAGCCATCAGACAGTATTTATTATCAGGTAAAAATTTGCGTCCTCATCATTTACATCGTTCTTCTACAAGCTTTGTATCTGCGGGTGCCCAAGCCAAAATCTTAGCTCATCTTGAACCATCGTTAACAGAAGCTGAAAGTAATGTAGTACGCCAAGGGCGAAATGCCAAATCGGGAACTATTCCTAAAAATGCAAGTGTGATTGATTATCGTTATGCGACAGCATGGGAGTGTCTTTTGGGTTATCTATATTATAAAGGTGAACATGCACGTATGGAGCAGTTAATCACTGAAGGAATCCGTCATTTGGAAAAACAGTCCTAACACGGATGATACAACATTAGGAGGAAACGGTATGGAAGAGGAATATATTGCAGGTAAGCATTCAGTAACAGAAGCTTTACGTGCTGGACGTAGTATCAATAAGATCTGGATTGCTGAAGGATCGCAGAAAAATCTAACACAACCAATTATGACAGAAGCCAAGAAAAAAGGAATCGTGGTGCAATTAGTAGACAAGCGTAAGCTGGATACACTTGTGCCTGATGTACAGCATCAAGGCGTTATCGCTCAAGCTGCTCCTTATGAATATGCAGAAGTTGAAGATCTTCTACAAGCTGCTCAAGCCAAAAACGAAGCTCCATTTTTGATTTTACTTGATGAAATCGAAGATCCTCATAATCTAGGTTCTATTCTACGTACAGCAGATTGTACAGGTGTACATGGAGTGATCGTACCGAAGCGTCGCTCTGCTTCAATCACAGCTACCGTATCCAAAACATCAGCAGGTGCTGTTGAATATGTTCCGGTTGCACGTGTGACGAATTTAGGACAAACGATAGATCGTTTGAAAGAGCAAGGTGTCTGGGTCGTGGGAACAGACGTAGATACAGACAGTAGCTTGTATGATGCTGAAGTATTTACAGGTCCAGTAGCGATTGTTATTGGAAATGAAGGCAAAGGTATGGGACGATTGATTCGTGAAAAATGCGATGTGTTGATCAAACTACCAATGCAAGGTCAAATTAATTCATTGAATGCTTCTGTTGCAGCAGGTGTTGTGATGTATGAAGTGCTGCGTCGTAGACAATCTTTAGGTCAAGGTTAAATGTGATGACCGATTTACGGGATGTTCTTCTAGTAGATGGCTACAACATGATCGGAGCTTGGCCTGAACTGGCTCAGCTTTCCGAAATCGGTTTAGAGGAAGCTCGCGATCGTTTATTAACCAGATTGGCTAACTATCAAGCTTTCTCAGATCGCCGAGTGATTGCTGTATTTGATGCGTACCGAGTAATCGGTCTAGGTAAATCTTTTAATCAAGGTAAAGTCGAAGTCTATTTTACAAAAGAAAAAGAAACGGCTGACGAAGCGATTGAGCGGTTTGTTCGTGAACTTGGACGCAAACGCAGACAAATTTATGTGGCGACTAGTGATATGACAGAGCAACACGTTATTTTTGGACAAGGTGCGCTCAGAGTATCAGCAAGAGAGCTATTGATCGAAGTTCAGCTTAGTGAAAAAGAAGTAAAACAAAAAATTACAGACCATAAACAAAGTGGAGCACGCAATACATTAGATGGTAAATTAAATTCAAAACAACGTGATCTGTTTGAAAAGTGGCGCAGAGGAGAGTGAGCTGTCAATCAAATGACAGCTTACTTACGAACCTGCGTTCTATTTAATGCTAAATATCAATAAATGTCATCAAATAAGCGGTAAATACGACATAAGTTGTTGACGATGTGAGGTTACATAATATATACTTGGGCTATATTTCATAGGGTAACGGAGACCTTGCGTTGCAACCGGAGGGATTGTTTGTGAGTGTCGACCTCAAAGATATGATGGTGTCACCGTACGATTACCAAAGTGATGAAGATCTTGTAGAAGCCGTCCGGCAAGGCGATTCTCAGGCACTAGAGTACTTAATTACTAAGTACAAAAATTTTGTGCGTGCGAAAGCCCGATCTTATTTTTTGATTGGTGCAGATCGCGAGGATATTGTGCAAGAAGGTATGATTGGTCTGTACAAGTCGATTCGTGACTTTAAAGGCGATAAGCTTTCTTCGTTCAAAGCCTTTGCTGAATTATGCATTACTCGTCAGATTATTACAGCTATTAAGACGGCAACACGGCAAAAGCATATTCCGCTCAATTCGTATGTGTCACTAGACAAACCGATCTATGATGAAGATTCTGATCGAACCCTGCTTGATGTCATTTGCGGTTCTCAGGTATCTGATCCCGAAGAGCTTGTCATTAACAAGGAAGAGTTCGTAGGATTGGAAGATAAGATGTCTGAGATTTTGAGCGATTTGGAACGTAAAGTTCTAATGCTCTATCTGGATGGTCGTTCGTATCAGGAAATTGCGGTTGATCTTTGTCGTCATGTCAAGTCTATTGATAATGCACTACAACGTGTCAAACGTAAACTGGAACGCTATCTCGAAGTACGTGATAATTGAATCCGGAAGCAATCAAGCAAAGACTCTTACTCTGGAGTCTTTTTTATTTGCTCAAGGGTGTATCAAAATAGTGACCCTATGGATGGAAAATATTTGTTAATCGTTGTGCTTTATTCGTTGACAGGGTTGGAACGCTATGATAAAGTGTTTTAGGTAGGCCTAATTTCGCCTGCTTTTTAATGTGTCAACCTTTGCTTTGCGGCAAAATGATTGCATTTAAAGCAAGTGTAACCACCCTGACCGCATGGGATGCGGAATGCACTAGTTCCAGAACTTGTGATTCTCATCATGTAACCAGATAGTCTTTTGGAGGTGTAGTCGTGGCACGAAGCTTCAAGTCTGTGTTTTCCTTTTTCTCCGAAAGCTGGGCTGAACTTAAAAAGGTTCGCTGGCCTAATCGTAAAGAGCTGACTAACTATACTCTTATCGTTATTGGTACGATTTTGTTTGTCGCCATTTATTTTTGGGTTCTAGACATCGGCATTTCCGCTGTGATCGAAGCGATAATTTAAGAAGGGTTCCAGGTGGCTTGATATGGAAAAGAGATGGTACGTCGTTCATACCTATTCAGGGTATGAGAACAAAGTCAAAGCCAATTTAGAAAAACGCGTTGAGTCTATGGGCATGGAAGACAAAATTTTCCGCGTTCTTGTTCCTATGGAAGAAGAAGTGGTAAACAAAGACGGTAAGAAAAAAACCGTTATGCGTAAAGTTTACCCCGGTTATGTTCTTGTCGAAATGGTTCAAACTGACGATTCTTGGTATGTTGTGCGTAATACTCCTGGTGTAACTGGCTTTGTCGGTTCAACAGGTGCTGGCTCTAAGCCAACCGCATTACTACCAGAAGAAGTAGAACAAATTCTCAAACACATGGGTATGGATGAGCCGAAGGAAACTATTGAATTCGACATCAATGAATCTGTACGCATTAAAGTAGGACCGTTTGCGAACTTTGTTGGCTCCGTGGAAGAAATTTTGGTTGAAAAGAGCAAGCTGAAAGTACATGTTAACATGTTCGGACGGGAAACCCCGCTTGAGCTAGATTATACTCAAGTGGAAAAGATATAGTAGGTTTCTAGGATGACACGGGGAATCATTGATGATCTCGTATCACAATGGCTCCTGACCAGTGCTTCCAGTTTTACCGCACTTATATGATCATTTCGATTTTCGTATAATGCGGCGTTTTGCGTGGGAGGGCAGCAATGTCCGTCTACCACTATTCGCAAGGAGGTGTTTTACATGGCTAAAAAGGTAATCAAAATGGTGAAACTGCAAATTCCAGCGGGTAAAGCGAATCCGGCTCCTCCAGTAGGTCCGGCATTGGGTCAAGCAGGTGTCAACATCATGGCATTCTGTAAAGAATTCAACGCTCGTACAGCTGATCAAGCAGGTTTGATCATTCCGGTTGAAATCACAGTGTTTGAAGATCGTTCTTTCACTTTCATCACTAAAACTCCACCGGCTGCAGTTCTTTTGAAAGTTGCTGCTAAGATCGAAAAAGGATCTGGCGAACCTAATAAGAAAAAAGTTGCAGTTGTTAAACGTTCCGCAGTTCGTGAAATTGCAGAACAAAAAATGCCTGACTTGAATGCAGCGTCCGTAGAAGCGGCGATGTTGATGGTTGAAGGTACAGCACGTAGCATGGGTATCACGATCGAAGACTAATTCACTCTTGTAGTGAATAGTCTCAGTACTGAGTTCGTATGAATTCAGTAATTGTGGGAGGAATATCCGCTAATACCACAAAGGAGGAATATAAAATGGCTAAACACGGTAAAAAATATTTAGAAGCTGTTAAGCTTATTGATAGCGAAGCAACTTACGAGCCTTCAGAAGCTGTTGATCTAGTGAAAAAGGCATCTACTGCAAAATTCGACGAAACTGTTGAAGCAGCAGTACGTTTGGGCGTAGACCCACGTAAACAAGACCAAGCTGTTCGTGGTGTAGTTGTATTGCCACACGGTACTGGTAAAACTCAACGTGTCTTGGTATTCGCTAAAGGAGAAAAAGCAAAAGAAGCAGAAGCTGCTGGAGCTGATTTCGTAGGCGATCAAGATATGATTAACAAAATCCAACAAGGATGGTTCGAATTTGATGTCTGCGTAGCTACGCCTGACATGATGAGCGAAGTTGGTAAATTGGGTCGTTTGCTTGGTGGTAAAGGTCTTATGCCTAACCCTAAAGCCGGCACAGTAACTTTCGACGTTACCAAAGCTGTTCAAGAAATCAAAGCTGGTAAAATCGAATACCGTTTAGACAAAGCAGGACAAATTCACGCTCCTATCGGTAAAGTATCTTTCTCTGCTGAGCAATTAAACGAGAACCTTAAAGCTCTTGTTGAAGCTCTTAACCGCGCTAAACCAGCTGCGGCTAAAGGTATCTACCTTAAAAACATTGCGATTTCTTCGACAATGGGACCAAGCGCACGCGTAAACGCTTCTATCTACAAATAATTAGTTGTTGACAATAGTCAATATACTTGATATTATGTAAAAGTTGTGAATATGCTTGAACTTTGTACTTGCATTTACATTTGAATATGTTTAACCGTAGACAGTAGGTGCTGTAACAGGCTTAATTTCCTACCGAGGTGTTATGATAGAATACCGGATACTTGAGAGCGCAGATTAGTCTGCGTCTCGGTTCCGCTCAATCAAGCCTTCGTCATTCTGCGGGGGCTTTTTTTAATGTCCGTGTAGGAAAGTCTTTTCTTCTGACTTCTACGGAAACAGAGAAAAGCTAGAATACGATCAGGAGGTGTCCAATTTGGCAAACGCAAAAGTAATCCATGCAAAACAAGAAGCGGTAGAAGTTGTTGCAGCAAAATTGCGCGAAAGCACAACTACTGTTGTAGCTGACTATCGTGGTCTAAACGTAGCTCAAATTACAGAATTACGTAAGCAATTACGTGAAGCTGGAGTTGAGTTCCAAGTATTGAAAAATACATTGGTTCGTCGTGCTACTGAATCTGCTGATCTTGCTGGTTTGAATGAAATTCTTACCGGTCCTACTGCTATTGCTTTCAGTAAAGATGATGCAATTGCTCCAGCTAAAATTTTGAATGACTTCGCTAAGAAAAACGAAGCTCTTCAATTAAAAGGTGGAGTGGTTGAAGGACGTATTGTTGGAGCTGAAGAAATCAAAGCGTTGGCAGAATTGCCATCACGCGAAGGTTTGTTGTCTATGCTTCTCAGCGTGCTTCAAGCACCAATGCGCGGTTTTGCACTGGCTGTCAAAGCTGTTGCAGAAAAAGAAGAGCAAAGCGCGTAAGCTTTTTGCTCAACCGTTACATCTGTTTAACAGATATAACGATGGCTGTGTGATCAGCTAAAATCGATTTAAAAATAAAACCATTATATGGAGGGTTTACAAATGAGTAACGAACAAATCCTTGAAGCCATCAAAGGCATGACAGTTCTTGAATTAAACGATCTTGTAAAAGCAATTGAAGAAGAATTCGGCGTAACTGCTGCTGCTCCTGTAGCTGCTGCTGGTACTGGTGGCGGCGAAGCTGCTGCTGAGCAAACAGAATTCGAAGTTATCTTGACTTCTGCTGGCGGATCTAAAATCAACGTAATCAAAGCAGTACGCGAAATCACTGGTCTTGGCTTGAAAGAAGCTAAAGAAGTAGTAGACAACGCTCCTAAAGCAATCAAAGAAAACGTTGCTAAAGAAGAAGCTGATTCTATCAAAGAAAAATTAGAAGCAGCTGGCGCATCTGTAGAAGTAAAATAAGAGGTTTCCTCTTATTTTCGGCAAACCCCTTGAATTCGTTCAAGGGGTTTGTTTTGTAGATCAGCTTGAAAAGAGGGAGCGGAGAATATGGGAGACCATTATTATTCCAATCAGCCAGGAGCGGCACACGATCGGCGAGTCCTGGAAGCAACCTTGCGAGGTAAAGTATTTCGTTTTACAAGCGATGCCGGTGTCTTTTCCAAAACAGGTATTGACTATGGAAGCCGGGTCTTAATTGAAGCAATAGATATTGCTGAGAATGCTCATGTGTTAGATGTAGGTTGTGGTTATGGACCTATGGGGCTATCTGCGGCTTATCTTGCGACTAAAGGTCATGTAACGATGGTTGATGTGAACGAAAGAGCTGTTCAGTTGGCAAAAGAAAATGCTAAATTGAATGGGATCAGTAACGTAACTATTTTGGAAAGTGATTTGTTTAGTGCAGTCAAAGGAAAGATGTTTGATGTGATTCTGACAAATCCACCTATTCGTGCAGGTAAATCGACAGTTCACACTATTTTTGAAGAGGCAGCAGAGCATTTGCATAAAGGTGGTACACTGTGGATTGTGATTCAGAAGAAACAGGGTGCTCCTTCAGCCAAAGCAAAATTGGAAGAATTGTTTGATACTGTAGAGGAAGTAACAAAAGATAAAGGCTATCGGATTTTCAAAGCTACTAAATAAAAGTTGCTTTAGGATCATTGACTCGAAGTTCTGAACATGGTATGATTACAAAATGTCAGTATTAAGATGCCCTTCTTGGCTTTAGTTTTCTGAAATAATCATGAAAATTAGTCATCCATGAAGGTGTTTAATATTGTCTATAATCGTATATTAAGGGGTATTTCGGTCAATTTCAGCCGTAATACAGCATTCAAATGTGTAATCACATTCGTTGGTAGTTGATGCTGCTCTTTTTTCGAAAGTATTCGATAAGGGCTTTTCTCTATTTTATGGATGTGAACTTCTATGTATGCACCTATTATACGTGATCCAAACAGTAGTTCGCAATGAAATTTTTAAGCGAGTAGACATTAAGGGGTGAGTTTAAGTTGGCAGGACATCTTGTTCAATATGGTCGACGCACTCGGCGAAGTTATGCACGAATTAACGAAGTTCTTGAAGTACCTAACCTGATCGAAATCCAACAGAAATCATATCAGTGGTTTTTGGAAGAAGGTTTGCGCGAAATGTTTCACGATATCTCGCCAATCCAAGATTTTACAGGCAATTTGGTTCTCGAGTTCATCGATTACAGCCTTGGTGAGCCGAAATATACAGTAGACGACGCAAAAGAGCGTGACGTTACTTATTCTGCTCCACTTCGGGTAAAAGTCCGTCTTATCAACAGAGAAACGGGTGAAGTCAAAGAGCAGGAAGTATTTATGGGTGATTTCCCGTTGATGACGGAAACCGGTACCTTTGTTATTAATGGTGCAGAACGGGTTATTGTCAGCCAGTTGGTTCGCTCTCCCAGCGTCTATTTCAGCACTAAAGTCGATAAGAATGGTAAAACATCATATACTGCTACAGTTATTCCTAACCGTGGCGCATGGCTTGAACTTGAAATGGATGCTAAGGATATCATTTATGTTCGTATTGACCGTACTCGTAAGATTCCAGTTACAGTACTATTGCGTGCACTTGGATTCGGTACAGATGCTGAAATCCTAGACCTACTTGGTAACGATGAATATATCCGCAATACTTTAGATAAAGATAACACGGATTCTACAGACAAAGCGCTGATTGAAATTTATGAGCGTCTTCGTCCAGGTGAACCACCAACTCTCGACAATGCGAAGAGCTTGTTAGTAGCGCGTTTCTTTGATCCAAAACGCTATGATCTTGCAAACGTAGGTCGTTACAAAATCAACAAAAAACTCCATATCAAAAACCGTCTTTTCAACCAACGTTTGGCTGAGACGCTAATTGATACGGATACTGGTGAAATTATTGCTGAAGCTGGACAAATGGTAGACCGTCGTCTTTTAGACGAAATCATGCCGTATTTGGAAGGCGATTTGAATCATAAAACATATCACGTAGCTGGCGGCGTATTGGATGATAATGATATCCCAATGCAAAGCATCAATGTATTCTCTCCAATCGAAGATGGTAAAGTTGTGACTTTGATTGCGAACGGAATTATTGATAAAACAGTTAAAAATATTACTCCAGCTGACATTATCGCTTCAATCAGTTATTTCTTGAACTTGTTGAACGGTATTGGCGATACAGATGATATCGATCACTTGGGTAACCGTCGTTTGCGCTCTGTAGGTGAACTTTTACAAAACCAATTCCGTATCGGTTTGTCCCGTATGGAACGTGTGGTTCGTGAAAGAATGTCTATTCAAGATGCTAACGTCATTACACCACAAGCTTTGATCAATATACGTCCTGTTATTGCATCGATTAAAGAGTTCTTCGGTAGCTCCCAGCTTTCACAGTTTATGGACCAAACGAACCCATTGGGTGAATTGACGCACAAACGTCGTTTATCTGCTTTGGGACCCGGCGGTTTGACTCGTGAACGTGCAGGCTTTGAAGTTCGTGACGTCCATCACAGTCACTATGGCCGTATGTGTCCGATCGAGACTCCAGAGGGACCGAATATCGGTTTGATTAACTCCTTGTCTACATTTGCACGTATCAATGAGTATGGCTTTATTGAAGCTCCATACCGTCGTGTAGATCCTAAGACAAATCGTGTTACAGATCAAATTGATTATTTGACTGCTGATGAAGAAGATAACTATGTTGTTGCTCAGGCGAATGCAGCGTTGAATGAAGACGGATCTTTCACTGACGAAATGGTTATCGTTCGTTATAACAAACAAGCGGATAACATTTTACCAATGCCAAATGAACGTGTTGATTATATGGACGTATCCCCTAAACAGGTTGTGTCTGTAGCAACAGCATTGATTCCTTTCTTGGAAAATGATGACTCCAACCGTGCATTGATGGGTTCTAACATGCAGCGTCAGGCGGTTCCTTTGCTTATTCCTAAAGCACCACTTGTTGGTACTGGTATGGAGCATAAAGCAGCAAAAGATTCAGGCGTTTGTATCGTAAGTAAACATGACGGAATCGTTGAACGTTCTACTGCTAACGAGATTACAGTACGTCGTATTGAACTCGTAGATGGCAAAGAAGTAAAAGGCGATCTTGTTAAACATAAATTACACAAATTTATGAGATCGAATCAGGGAACTTGTATTAATCAACGTCCTATCGTTAAAACAGGCGATTACGTTCAAAAAGGAGATATCCTTGCTGACGGTCCTTCGACTGAGATGGGCGAGATTGCTTTAGGACGTAACGTAGTCGTTGCCTTCATGACTTGGGAAGGTTACAACTATGAAGATGCGATCCTATTGAGTGAAAAACTTGTTAAGGAGGATGTATACACTTCGATTCATATCGAGGAATACGAATCTGAAGCTCGTGACACTAAACTTGGACCTGAAGAAATCACACGTGATATTCCTAACGTTGGTGAAGAAGCACTCAAAAATCTTGACGAACGCGGAATTATTCGTATCGGTGCTGAAATTGCTGCTGGTGATATTCTTGTTGGTAAAGTAACACCTAAAGGTGTAACTGAACTAACTGCTGAAGAACGCCTTCTGCACGCTATCTTTGGTGAAAAAGCTCGTGAAGTTCGTGACACTAGTCTTCGTGTACCGCATGGTACTGATGGTATTGTTGTGGACGTTAAAGTATTCACTAGAGAAAATGGCGATGAGTTGCCACCAGGTGTTAATCACTTGGTACGTGCATATATTGCGCAAAAACGTAAAATCTCTGAAGGCGATAAAATGGCGGGACGACATGGTAACAAAGGTGTTGTAGCACGTATTTTGCCGGAAGAAGATATGCCGTTTATGCCTGATGGTACTCCAGTACAAGTTGTATTGAATCCACTAGGTGTACCTTCCCGTATGAACATCGGTCAGATTCTTGAAGTCCATTTAGGTATGGCTTCTATGAAACTTGGTATTCATGTTGCTACACCAGTATTTGATGGAGCAAAAGAGTATGATGTATTTGATACGATGGAAGAAGCAGGTATGCAACGTAACGGTAAAACGATCCTTTATGATGGTAGAACCGGTGAAGAATTTGAACGTGAAGTAACTGTTGGTGTCATGCATATGATCAAGCTGGCACACATGGTTGATGATAAAATCCATGCTCGTTCTACAGGTCCTTACTCTTTGGTTACGCAACAGCCGTTGGGTGGTAAAGCTCAATTTGGTGGACAGCGTTTCGGGGAGATGGAAGTATGGGCACTTGAAGCTTATGGTGCTGCTTACACCCTACAAGAAATCCTTACAGTCAAATCTGATGATGTCGTTGGTCGTGTGAAAACATACGAATCCATCGTTAAAGGCGAGAATGTTCCTGAACCAGGTGTTCCTGAGTCATTCAAAGTTCTAATCAAAGAATTGCAAAGTTTGGGTATGGACGTCAAAATTCTCAATGAAAATGAGAATGAGATCGAAATGCGAGAATTGGATGATGAAGAAGAGGCGAGCACGAACGATAAGCTCAGTCTTAATCTAGAAGGTTCTGAAGTCGGAGCCGAGTAACTATTGCCACTACACATTCCCTATGTGATCTAACAATGAAGATAGACCGGAGATTTATCCCGGTCTATCCCTTATTGATGAGAGGGTATATGGGAATTCATACAGTTTTTGATAAGAATGACAATAAACAGGATTTGGCCTTAGGAGGGGTGTCTTTTGATAGACGTTAACAATTTCGAATTTATGAAAATTGGGCTAGCTTCCCCAGACAAAATTCGTTCTTGGTCCCGCGGAGAAGTTAAAAAACCGGAGACAATCAACTATCGTACGCTTAAACCAGAGAAAGACGGGTTGTTCTGTGAACGTATTTTTGGACCAACCAAAGACTGGGAATGCCACTGCGGTAAATACAAACGTGTACGTTACAAAGGCGTAGTCTGCGATCGCTGCGGCGTTGAAGTAACACGCGCTAAAGTACGTCGCGAACGTATGGGACACATTGAGCTTGCAGCTCCTGTATCTCACATTTGGTATTTCAAAGGTATTCCAAGCCGTATGGGTCTAGCACTTGATATGTCTCCACGTTCTTTGGAAGAAGTAATCTACTTCGCATCTTATGTTGTAACAGATCCAGGTGAGACACCGCTGGAGAAAAAACAACTTTTATCTGAAAAAGAATACCGTAGCTACCGTGAAAAATACGGTCATGGTTTCCATGCAGGTATGGGTGCAGAAGCGATTAAACGATTGCTTCAAGACCTTGATATTGATAAAGAACTAGAATTTTTACGTGAAGAGCTACGTACAGCTCAAGGTCAACGTCGTAATCGTGCGATTAAACGCCTTGAAGTTATCGAAGCATTCCGTAACTCTGGTAACTTCCCTGATTGGATGATCATGGATGTATTGCCAGTTATCCCTCCAGAACTTCGTCCGATGGTACAGTTGGATGGTGGACGTTTTGCGACGTCTGACTTGAATGATTTGTATCGTCGTGTAATTAACCGTAACAACCGTCTTAAACGTCTATTGGATCTAGGTGCACCTGACATTATCGTACAAAATGAGAAACGTATGCTTCAAGAAGCTGTCGATGCTCTTATTGATAATGGTCGTCGTGGTCGCCCAGTAACAGGACCAGGTAACCGTCCATTGAAATCTCTTAGTCATATGCTAAAAGGTAAACAAGGACGTTTCCGTCAGAACTTACTAGGTAAACGTGTCGATTATTCTGGTCGTTCGGTTATCGTTGTAGGTCCTTACTTGAAAATGTACCAATGTGGTCTTCCAAAAGAGATGGCACTAGAGTTATTCAAACCTTTCGTTATGAAAGAATTGGTTAACAAAGGTCTTGCTCATAATATCAAGAGCGCAAAACGCAAAGTAGAACGTGTAAGTCCAGAAGTATGGGATGTACTTGAAGAAGTTATTAAAGAACATCCAGTTCTTCTAAACCGTGCACCTACTCTGCATAGACTTGGTATTCAAGCATTTGAACCTATTTTGGTTGAAGGACGTGCAATTCGTCTTCACCCACTCGTATGTACAGCATATAATGCTGACTTTGATGGTGACCAAATGGCGGTTCACGTTCCATTGTCTGCTGAAGCGCAAGCGGAAGCACGTATCTTGATGCTTGCATCTGGTAACATTTTGAACCCTAAAGATGGTAAACCAGTTGTTACTCCTTCACAGGATATGGTCTTGGGCTCATTCTATCTAACTATGGATAATGATGAAGCTAAAGGTTCAGGTATGATTTTACGTACAGTGAACGAAGCAGTATCGGGTTACCAACGTGGCGTTGCTTCATTGCATGCTCGTGTAGCGATCCCTGTTAAAGCTTTGAACAAAACAAGCTTTACAGAGAAGCAACAAACAGGAATGATGGTAACAACTATCGGACGAATTATCTTTAACGAGATTTTCCCTGAATCATTCCCTTACATTAATGAGCCAACGCGTCGTAACTTGTTCCAAGGTACACCGGATCATTACTTTATCTATGATAAAGGTGTGAATATCCGTGAATTTATTAGTAGTGTTCCTCAAACAGGCGCTATCGGTAAAGAGTATTTAGGTTCAATTATCGCTCGTTGTTTTGAAATCTACCATACAACATTAACATCTATTATTTTGGATAAAATCAAGCAACTTGGATTCACTTATTCTACGCGTGCAGGTATTACTGTTGGTGTATCTGACGTTATTGTTCCTGTTGAAAAACAAGGAATCTTGGATGAGTCTGATAAAAAAGTTGCTGTTATTACGAATCAATACCGTCGTGGTTTGATTACGAATGAAGAGCGTTATGATCGTGTTATTGAGATCTGGTCTCGTACGAAGGATGATATTACTGAAGTCCTTATGAAATCAATGGATCGCTATAACTCTATTATGCTTATGGTTGACTCCAAAGCTCGTGGTAACAAATCGCAGATCACTCAGCTTGGTGGTATGCGCGGTCTGATGGCGAATCCATCGGGTCGTATCATCGAACTTCCAATTAAATCGAATTTCCGTGAAGGTCTGACAGTATTAGAATACTTCCTTTCTACTCACGGAGCGCGTAAAGGTTTGGCGGATACAGCACTTCGTACTGCTGACTCAGGTTACCTAACTCGTCGTCTAGTTGACGTAGCACAAGATGTAATCGTACGTGAAGAAGATTGTGGAACAGATAAAGGTTTCACTGTAAGCCGTATTCAAGATGGCAAAGAAGTTATCGAAGATCTTTATGATCGTTTAGAAGGTCGTTATTGCTTCGAAACTGTTCGTCATCCAAAAACAGGTGAGATTCTTGCTCGTCGTAACGAATTGCTAGATTCGGATAAAGCTGAAGCGATCGTTGAAGCTGGAGTTGAAAAACTTCAAATCCGTTCAGTATTAAGTTGTCGTGCAAAACACGGAGTATGTAAAACATGTTACGGTCGTAACCTTGCTACTGGTAAACACGTTGAGATTGGTGAAGCAGTTGGTATTATTGCAGCACAATCTATCGGTGAACCAGGAACACAGCTTACAATGCGTACGTTCCATACTGGTGGTGTTGCAGGGGACGATATTACTCAAGGTTTGCCGCGTATTCAAGAGCTTTTCGAAGCGCGTAATCCTAAAGGTCAAGCAATTATCAGTGAAATTGATGGTGTGGTTAAAGAAATCCGTGAAACTAAAGACCGTCGTGAAATCGAGGTTGAAGGTGAAGCAGAGACTAAAGTTTACCCTGTAACTTACGGTTCCCGCCTAAGAGTTAAAGAAGGTATGGAAATCGAAGCTGGGGATGAACTAACAGATGGTTCGATTGACCCTAAAGAAATGCTACGTATCAAAGGTATCCGTGGCGTACAGAACTATATCCTGCAAGAAGTACAACGCGTATATCGTAACCAGGGTGTAGAAATCAATGATAAGCACGTTGAAGTTATGATCAGACAGATGTTACGTAAAATCCGTATCATCGATGCTGGTGAAACAACATTGTTGCCAGGTTCATTTGTTGATATGTACGAATATGAGAATGCGAACAGAGTAGCAATCATGGCTGACAAAGAGCCAGCAGTTGCTAAACCAGTATTGCTTGGTATTACTAAAGCATCTCTGGAAACTGATTCCTTCTTGTCTGCGGCATCCTTCCAGGAAACAACTCGTGTCCTGACAGATGCAGCGATCAAAGGTAAAGTCGATAAATTACTTGGTCTTAAAGAGAACGTTATTATCGGTAAGTTGATTCCAGCTGGTACAGGGATGAACCGTTATCGTAGCGTTAAATTTGAAGATGCAGAAAAGTTTGAAGCCAAGAAACCTGGTCTTGAAACGGTAACTGTTGAGTAATTTGTTAATCTCGTTATAATGTAATCTTATATTACTCATAAATAAGCGGCTGAACTGAACAACAGTTGATGTTATTCAGTTCTAGCTGCTGTTTAATGGGTGAAGTCAAAGAAATATAATGATTATTTATGAAATAGAATTATAGTTATCTATTGACAGTATCCTTTAGCTAATGGTACTATAGCAAAGGTGCGTGAATAGCATGCTGATCCCTGATCTTTTGGAGGAAATCGGAAGATGACTAATGACAAAGGATTAAAGGATGCCCGGATCAAAGTAGGCACAAAGCAGACAATGCGGATGGTCGAGACGGGTCAAGCTGAAGAAGTCTATGTTGCGCAGGATGCGGAAAATCATCTCATCTCGAAAATCGTTCAATTATGCTCGACTCATTCTGTTAAGATCACATATGTGGATACAATGAAAGAATTGGGCAAAGCTTGCGGAATCGAAGTGGGAACTGCTATGGCCGTTGTCCTTAAATAATGCAATCAGGAATGTTTTTGCTGGTCGTGAGTGGCAGGCAAGGACTTTTCATTTGTTCTTTTATGAACCACCTGGGTCTGTGGACTTAAGATATGGTTTATATTGGAACTACAAATATGGGAAGGGGGTGGCAACACAATGCCAACTATTAATCAATTAGTCCGTAAAGGACGTCAAGCTAAAATTGAGAAATCAAAATCACCTGCACTTCAAAAAGGGTATAATGCTTTGAAACGTCAAGAGACGAACATTAGCGCTCCACAAAAACGTGGTGTATGTACTCGTGTAGGTACTATGACTCCAAAAAAACCGAACTCCGCACTTCGTAAGTATGCTCGTGTTCGTTTAACGAACCGTATCGAGGTTACTGCTTACATTCCAGGTATCGGTCATAACCTTCAAGAACACAGCGTGGTACTTATCCGCGGTGGACGGGTTAAAGATTTACCAGGGGTTCGTTATCATATCGTTCGTGGTGCTTTGGATACAGCAGGCGTAAACAATCGTATGCAATCACGTTCTAAATACGGTACAAAACGTCCGAAAGAAAAAAAATAATCCAGTAGCGCAGATCACTGCGCTTTATATCTAAGGAAGGGGGATAACCATGCCAAGAAAAGGTCCAGTAATGAAAAGAGACGTATTGCCAGATCCTATGTATAACAGCAAGTTGGTTACACGTTTGATCAACCGCATTATGGTCGACGGAAAACGTGGGGTTGCTCAAAGCATCCTTTACAATTCTTTTAAATTGATTCAAGAACGTACAGGTAACGATCCTATGGAAGTATTTGAGGCGGCAATCAAGAACATTATGCCGGTCCTCGAAGTTAAAGCTCGCCGTGTAGGTGGCGCTAACTATCAAGTTCCGATCGAAGTTAAACCTGAAAGACGTACTACATTGGGACTTCGTTGGTTAGTGAATTATTCACGTAGCCGCGGAGAGAAAACAATGGAAGAACGTTTAGCAGCTGAAATCATTGATGCTTCTAACAACACAGGCGCAGCAGTGAAAAAACGCGAAGATACACACAAAATGGCTGAAGCGAATAAAGCATTCGCTCACTACCGCTGGTAGGATCAAAGCCTTTATTTCAAAAATTGATATTTTTGAAGGGAGCACCCATTCATGGCAAAAAGAGAGTTCTCCTTAGAAAATACACGTAATATTGGTATCATGGCTCATATCGATGCTGGTAAAACTACCACTACAGAACGTATCTTGTTCTATACAGGCCGTACGCACAAAATCGGTGAAGTTCACGAAGGCGCTGCTACAATGGACTGGATGGAGCAAGAGCAAGAGCGCGGAATCACTATTACATCCGCAGCTACTACGGCTCAGTGGAGAGGCTACCGCGTTAATATCATTGATACTCCAGGTCACGTTGACTTTACAGTTGAAGTTGA
Source organism: Paenibacillus nuruki (assembly GCF_001721045.1). Lineage (GTDB taxonomy): Bacteria > Bacillota > Bacilli > Paenibacillales > Paenibacillaceae > Saccharibacillus > Saccharibacillus nuruki. The sequence goes on from NZ_MDER01000048.1 coordinate 33,767, forward strand.
ACGTTCCCTGCGTGTATTGGACGGAGCAGTAGGCGTATTTAGTGCAAAAGAGGGTGTAGAACCACAATCCGAGACTGTTTGGAGACAAGCAGATCGTTATGGTGTACCTCGTATAGCATATGTTAATAAAATGGATATTATTGGTGCTGACTACCTTAACGTTGTTAAAGACATGCGTGAACGTCTGCAAGCGAACGCAGTAGCGATTCAATTGCCGATCGGCGCAGAGAATGACTTCGTTGGTATTATCGATATCATCGAGCAAACAGCTATCGAATATCAAGATGATCTTGGACGCGATCCAGTATCTATCGAAATTCCAGAAGATCTTAAAGCAACAGTTGAAGAACTGCGTGCTGACTTGATCGAAAGAGTTGCAGAACTAGATGAAGATCTAATGATGAAATATCTTGAAGGAGAAGAGCCAACAATCGCTGAGATTAAGGCTGCTCTACGTAAAGGTGTTTGTGACGTTAAAATCTTCCCAGTAATCTGTGGTTCTTCTTACCGTAACAAAGGTGTTCAACCTATGTTGGATGCTGTTATCGACTACCTTCCGGCTCCTACGGATGTTCCGGCAATTAAAGGTTTGCACGAAGACGGCACAGAGGCAATTCGTCATTCTTCTGATGAAGAGCCATTTTCTGCACTAGCGTTCAAAATTATGACAGACCCTTACGTGGGTAAACTTACGTTCTTCCGCGTATATTCTGGCGTATTGCAATCCGGTTCTTACGTTCTAAATGCTACTAAAGGCAAACGTGAACGTATTGGTCGTATCCTGCAAATGCATGCTAACGCTCGTCAAGAAATCAGCGAAGTTTTCGCTGGTGATATTGCAGCAGCTGTTGGTTTGAAAGATACAGGTACAGGTGATACACTATGTGATGAAAAAGATACTGTTATCTTAGAATCCATGAATTTCCCTGACCCAGTTATTGAAGTTGCAGTGGAACCAAAAACAAAAGCTGACCAAGATAAAATGGGTATTGCTTTGTCCAAATTGACTGAAGAAGATCCAACTCTTCGTGCTCATACGGATGAAGAAACTGGCCAAACAATCTTGGCGGGTATGGGTGAGCTTCACCTTGAAATTATCGTTGACCGTATGCGTCGCGAATTCAAAGTGGAGACTAACGTAGGTAAACCTCAGGTTGCTTATCGTGAAACATTCCGTCAACCAGCTCGCGTTGAAGGTAAATTCGTTCGTCAATCCGGTGGTCGTGGTCAATACGGTCATGTATGGGTTGAGTTCGAACCATTGGAAGCAGGTACAGGTAGCCAGTTCGAAAGTAAAGTTGTCGGTGGTTCCGTACCAAGAGAATATGTTGGTCCTGCATTGCAAGGTATTGAAGAAGCAATGAAGAACGGTGTTATCGCCGGTTTCCCACTTGTAGACGTAAAAGCTACAGTAGTAGACGGATCTTATCATGATGTCGATTCCAATGAAATGGCATTTAAAATTGCCGGATCTATGGCGCTTAAAGCTGCAAAAGACAAATGTCGTCCTGTATTGCTTGAGCCACTTATGAAAGTTGAAGTAACAGTACCTGAAGAATACATGGGTGATGTTATGGGTATGCTGAACTCCCGTCGTGGTCGTATCGAAGGTATGGACTCACGCGGTGGTACTCAAATCATTCGTGCAAAAGTACCTTTATCTGAAATGTTTGGATATTCCACAACACTTCGTTCTGGTACACAAGGTCGCGGTGTATTCTCAATGGAACTTTCTCATTATGAAGAAGTACCTAAGAGCATCGCTGACGAAATCAGTACCAAAGCAAACGGCTAAGTTTTCAATCCGTTTTCACTTATGGGATGTACAGAAAGTAGCATGACTGCTCTCTGTACGTTTCAAACTAAAATACAAACAAAACTCTACCTTCAAGGAGGCAACGTTTAACATGGCAAAGGCTAAATTTGAACGTAATAAAACGCACGTTAACATCGGAACTATTGGTCACGTCGATCATGGTAAAACAACTTTGACTGCTGCAATCACAACTGTATTGTCTAAAACTTACGGCGGTGCTGCTGTAGCATTTGATCAAATCGATAAAGCTCCAGAAGAGCGCGAACGCGGTATCACAATCTCAACTGCACACGTTGAGTACGAAACACCTAACCGTCACTATGCACACGTTGACTGCCCAGGTCACGCCGATTATGTTAAAAACATGATCACTGGTGCTGCACAAATGGACGGAGCGATCTTGGTTGTATCTGCAGCTGACGGTCCTATGCCACAAACTCGCGAGCACATCTTGTTGTCTCGTCAAGTAGGCGTACCTTACATCGTTGTATTCTTAAACAAATGCGACATGGTTGAAGACGAAGAGCTTTTGGAATTGGTTGAAATGGAAGTTCGTGACCTTCTTAACGAATATGAGTTCCCTGGTGACGATACTCCAATCACTCGTGGATCTGCTCGTGAAGCATTGGCTAACCCTGATGGCGAATGGGCTCAAAAAATCGTTGACATGTTTACTGAAATCGATACTTACATTCCAGATCCAGAGCGCGACACTGACAAACCTTTCTTGATGCCTGTTGAGGATGTATTCTCGATCACTGGTCGTGGTACAGTTGCAACTGGTCGTGTTGAGCGTGGTACTGTTAAAGTCGGCGAAGAGATCGAAATCGTTGGTATCCATGAAGAAACTAAGAAATCCGTTGTTACAGGCGTAGAAATGTTCCGTAAATTGTTGGATTCCGCACAAGCGGGCGACAACATCGGCGCATTGTTGCGTGGTGTAGAACGTACTCAAATCGAACGTGGTCAAGTACTTTCTAAACCAGGTACTGTTAAACCTCATACTGAGTTCACTGCTCAAGTATACGTTTTGACTAAAGAAGAAGGCGGACGTCACAAACCTTTCTTCACTGGTTACCGTCCACAGTTCTACTTCCGTACAACTGACGTAACTGGCGTAATTTCTTTACCAGAAGGTACTGAAATGGTTATGCCTGGTGATAACATCACTGTTACTGTATCCCTAATCAATCCAATCGCGATTGAAGAAGGTACACGTTTCGCTATTCGCGAAGGTGGACGTACAGTAGGCGCTGGCGCTGTAGCATCTATCCAAAAATAATTAAATCTTCATTGTGAATCGGAAACGATTTGAAGATTTTAATATAAGCAACATTGTACTGTAACGAAGCAACATTGTACTGTAAACGAAAGACCAAATGAGGCCTGTTTCCTTATAAGGGAGACAGGTCTTATTTTTTTATGTAAATGTTTCAAAAAAGACTTGCATAACTGTTTGTTATCATATACAATAATAAATGTTGTTCTGAGACGTTGCGATGACGTGAGAGGTTACCGACACACCCGGCTCCTTTGCCATGGACGGTATGCCGGAAAATTTTCACTGAGTATGTCCGATACCAAATTGGGCGATAGAAGGAGGGACTAAAAATGGCAAAGCAAAAAATTCGTATTCGTTTGAAAGCATACGATCATAGAATTCTTGATCAATCCGCAGAGAAAATCGTTGAAACAGCTAAACGTTCTGGCGCAGGAGTATCTGGACCAATTCCGCTTCCTACTGAAAAACAGATTATTACTGTTCTTCGTGCGGTTCATAAATACAAGGATTCTCGTGAGCAATTCGAGCAACGTACACATAAACGTTTGATCGATATTGTTAACCCAACTCCACAAACTGTGGATGCATTGATGCGTTTGGACTTACCGTCTGGCGTAGATATCGAAATTAAATTATAATCCACATAGATGTGGTAACACGTAAAATGAAAAGAGGTGTCAACATGAAAGGTATCTTAGGAAGAAAATTGGGTATGACTCAAGTCTTTACTGCGGAAGGTAACGTAATTCCTGTAACGGTTATCGAAGCTGGACCATGTGTGGTTCTGCAGAAGAAAGACCTGGAAAATGACGGATACGAAGCGGTACAAATCGGTTTTGCTGATAAAAAAGCAAGCAGATCTAACAAACCGGAAGCAGGACACGCTACTAAAGCGAATACTGTGCCTAAGCGCTACGTTCGCGAAATTCGCGGTGTTGACCTCGCAAATGTCGAGGTTGGCCAGGAACTCAAAGCAGACTTGTTTGCTCAAGGTGAGTTCGTTGACGTAACGGGTATTTCAAAAGGTAAAGGTTTTGCCGGCGTTATCAAACGTTGGGGCCAAAGCCGCGGACCAATGTCTCACGGTTCCCGTTATCATCGCAGACCAGGTTCAATGGGTTCTATCCAAGCGAACCGTGTACCGAAAGGTAAACGTCTGCCAGGTCACATGGGTCACGATACAGTAACGATCCAACGCCTCGAAGTTATCAGAGTAGATGCTGAACGTAACGTAATTCTCGTTAAAGGCTCTATCCCTGGTGCTAAAAATAGTTATGTAAAAGTAAGAGAAACGGTTAAAAAATAACCAATCAAGAAAGGAGGAACAGGAAATGCCAAAAGTAGCACTTTACAGTATCGACGGTAGCCAAGTTGGCGAAGTTGAATTGAGTGATTCCGTATTCGGTATCGAACCTAACACTCATGTGCTTCATGATGCAGTCATTATGCAACGTGCTTCCCTTCGTCAAGGTAATCACAAAGTAAAAGGACGCTCTGAAGTTCGTGGTGGTGGACGTAAACCATGGAAACAAAAAGGAACAGGACGTGCGCGTCAAGGTTCTATTCGTTCTCCACAATGGAAAGGCGGCGGCGTAGCATTTGGACCGACTCCACGCAGCTATGCTTACAAACTGCCTAAGAAAGTTCGTCGTTTAGCAATCAAATCTGCTTTGTCTTCTAAAGTAGTAGCTAACGAAATCATCGTTTTGGATGCACTAAGCTTTAGCGCACCGAAAACAAAAGAGTTCGCAGCAATTTTAAACAACCTTAAAGTAGATCGCAAAGTATTAATCGTAACTCCTAGTTATGATGATAATGTTGCACTATCTGCTCGTAACATCCCAGGTGTTAAATTCGTTGCAGCTGACGGCGTTAATGTTCTAGACGTACTTACGTACGATAAGCTGATCCTTACTAAGGATGCAGTTCACAAGGTAGAGGAGGTGTTCGCGTAATGAAAGATCCTCGTGATATTATTAAGCGTCCGGTAATTACTGAGCGCACTGCCGAGTACATGAGTGAACTGAAATATGCTTTCGAAGTAGACATTCGTTCTAATAAAACGGAAGTTAAAAAGGCAATTGAAGAAATTTTCAAAGTGAAAGTGTCTAAAGTAAACACTCTTCGCATGCCTGCTAAACCGAAACGTTATGGACGTCATTCCGGCTACACTTCCGAATGGAAGAAAGCTATCGTAACTTTGGCTCCAGAAAGTAAACCGCTTGAGTTTTTTGAATCTGTAGAGTAAGGAGGAATAAACAGTGCCAATTAAAAAGTACAAACCGACATCCCCGGCTCGTCGTAACATGAGTGTTTCTACATTCGAAGAGATTACAACGAACCAACCGGAGAAATCTTTGTTGGCTCCGCTTTTCAAAAGAGCAGGCCGCAACAACCAAGGTAAAATTACAGTTCGTCACCATGGCGGCGGACACAAACGTAAATACCGTATTATTGACTTCAAACGTACTAAAGATGGAATACCAGGTAACGTTGCTACAATCGAGTACGATCCTAACCGTACTTCTAACATTGCTCTGATCCACTATGCTGATGGAGAGAAACGTTATATCATCGCTCCTAAAGGATTAAAAGTTGGAGATCAAATTTTCTCTGGCGTAGGATCTGATATCAAAATCGGTAACTGCCTTCCATTGGAAAACATTCCAGTTGGTACAGTTATTCACAATATCGAATTGAAACCAGGTAAAGGTGGTCAGCTCGTTCGCGCAGCTGGTACGGAAGCTCAATTACTTGGTAAAGAAGAAAAATATGTCTCCATTCGCCTTTCTTCTGGTGAAGTACGTCGCGTACTTAAAGTATGTCGTGCTACAATCGGATCAGTTGGTAATGAAGATCATGAATTGATTAAAATCGGTAAAGCCGGTCGTAATCGCTGGTTGGGCAAACGTCCACAAGTTCGAGGCGTAGTAATGAACCCTAATGATCACCCACACGGTGGTGGTGAAGGTAAAGCTCCAATCGGACGTAAATCTCCAATGTCTCCATGGGGTAAACCTACTCTTGGTTACAAAACACGTAAAAAAGGTAAGGCTTCCGATCAATACATCATTCGCCGCCGCACGAAGTAAGATTTGTGCTTGAATGCTTGTAAAGTGTGAAGTGACGAAAAGATGAAGGGAGGATTCAACCTATGAGCCGTAGTCTTAAAAAAGGTCCTTTCGTGGACGGGTACTTGCTTAAAAAAGTAGAAGTATTGAACGAAGACGATAAAAAAGTCGTAATCAAAACTTGGTCCCGTCGCTCGACGATTTTCCCACAATTTATCGGACATACATTCGCTGTTTATGATGGTCGCAAACATGTACCGGTATATGTAACGGAAGATATGGTCGGACACAAGCTTGGTGAGTTCGCACCAACTCGTACGTACAAAGGTCATGCTAATGACGACAGAAAAACAAGACGTTAATATATAAGGATTTAAAGTAAGAGAGGAGGTCACGCAATGCAAGCGAAAGCACACGCAAAGTTTGTACGCATCGCTCCGCGTAAAGTTCAATTAGTAGTTGACTTGATCCGCGGTAAGCAAGTTGGAGAAGCGATCGCGATTCTGCGTCATACGCCGAAATCCGCATCCCCAATTGTTGAGAAGCTTCTTAACTCCGCAATTGCCAACGCTGAGTTCATTAGCTCAGAAAAAGAGTTGACTTTTGATGTTAACAACTTGGTAATTTCTCAGGTTTATGTTAACCAAGGACCAACACTAAAACGTTTCCGCCCTCGTGCAATGGGACGTGCAAGTAAAATCAACAAACGCACCAGCCATATTTCTTTGGTGGTAGCTGAAAAATAAGATAGAAGGAGGGAAAACGTGTGGGCCAAAAAGTAAATCCCGTCGGATTACGTGTAGGTATTATCCGTGATTGGGAATCTAAATGGTATGCTGGTAAAGACTTTGGCGATCTTCTTATCGAAGACGTTAAAATCCGTGAATACCTTAAAACCAAACTTAAAGAGTCTGCTGTCTCTCATATCGAAATCGAGAGAGCGGCTAATCGTGTTAACGTAACGATCCATACAGCTAAACCTGGTATGGTTATCGGACGCGGTGGTTCAGAAGTTGAAGTTCTTCGTACACAAGTAACTAAAATTGCTGGTGGCAAAAAAGTTCATATCAACATTTCTGAAATCAAAAATCAAGAGCTTGATGCAATTCTAGTTGCAGAAAGTATTGCACAACAATTGGAACGTCGTGTTTCTTTCCGTCGTGCATTGAAACAAGCAATTCAAAGAACTATGCGTTCAGGCGCTAAAGGAATTAAAACAGCAGTTAGCGGACGTCTTGGCGGTGCTGAAATTGCCCGTTCTGAAGGCTACAGCGAAGGAACTGTTCCACTTCATACGCTTCGTGCCGATATTGACTATGGTACAGCAGAAGCGCATACTACTTATGGTCGTATTGGCGTAAAAGTATGGATTTATCGTGGAGAGGTTCTTCCTACGGCTAAGAAACAAGCTGCTCAGGAAGGAGGCAACTAATCATGTTGGTACCAAAACGTGTAAAACACCGTAAACAACAACGCGGAAGCATGTCAGGTCGCGCTAAAGGCGGTACTGAATTGAACTTCGGAGAATTCGGTTTGCAAGCTACTGAGCCTTCTTGGATCACTAACCGTCAAATCGAAGCTGCTCGTATTGCTATGACTCGTTATATCAAACGTGGTGGTAAAGTATGGATTAAAATTTTCCCGGATAAGCCAATTACTCAAAAGCCTCTTGAGGTTCGTATGGGTAGTGGTAAAGGTAACGTAGAAAAATGGGTTGCCGTTGTTAAACCAGGTAAAATTATGTTTGAACTTGCAGGTGTTTCTGAAGAGATCGCGCGTGAAGCTATGCGTCTTGCTTCTCACAAGTTGCCTGTAAAAACTAAGTTTGTGAAACGTGAAGAATTGGGTGGTGAAGCAAATGAAAGCTAATGAATTGCGCAACCTTACCACTGCTGAAATCGAGCAAAAGATTGCTGGTTTTAAAGAGGAACTCTTTAACCTGCGCTTTCAACTTGCTACCGGTCAATTGGATAACCCTACTCGTATCAGCGCTGTGCGTAAACAAATTGCACGTGCTAAAACAGTAGTTCGTGAAAGAGAACTTGGAATCACATCGTAATCCAATATTTGAGAGCTTAAATGCTATCAGCTAGGAAGGAGATTAACTATGAGCGAACGCAATGCCCGTAAAGTACAAGTAGGCAAAGTGGTCAGTGATAAAATGGATAAAACCATCGTTGTTGCTGTAGAAACTTATAAAAAGCATGACTTGTATCACAAACGTATTAAATATACGAAAAAATTCAAGGCTCATGATGAAAATAACACTGCTAAAATTGGTGATGTTGTTAAAATCATGGAGACACGTCCATTATCTAAAGATAAAAACTGGAGATTAGTGGAAGTAGTAGAAGAAGCAATCATCATTTGATGAATGATGCAAACCTGTCTGGAAGGAGGAACTAACAATGATTCAACCATTTACACGTTTGGCTGTAGCCGATAACTCTGGCGCAAAAGAACTTATGTGTATCCGCGTACTAGGTGGTACTGGACGTCGTACAGCTGCAATCGGCGATTTGATCGTTTGTTCTGTAAAACAAGCAACACCAGGCGGCGTTGTCAAAAAGGGTGATGTTGTAAGAGCGGTAATCGTTCGTACAAAGAGTTCCGTTCGTCGTAAAGACGGATCTTACATCGCATTTGATGAGAATGCAGCAGTAGTCGTTAAAGATGACAGAGGCCCTCGTGGTACTCGTATCTTTGGACCAGTTGCTCGTGAATTGCGTGATAAAGACTTCATGAAAATCGTTTCTTTGGCTCCGGAAGTTATCTAAACGATTTGTAAGATATAAAGGCTATGGCCTGAAGTGAGTTATAGGAGGTGTACACAAATGGCGAAAGTGAAAAAAGTGTTGGAATCTCACAACCACAAACTTCACGTGAAAAAAGATGATACGGTTCTTGTAATCAGCGGTAAAGACAAAGGTAAAAAAGGTCGCGTTATCGCAGCGTATCCTCGTGAAAACCGCGTGTTGGTTGAAGGCGTGAATATGATCACCAAACACCAAAAACCAACTCAACTGAATCCGCAAGGAGGACGTGTTGAGCAAGAAGCGCCGATCCACGTTTCGAACGTAATGCACGTTGATCCTAAGGACGGAAAAAAAGTAACCCGTATCGGTTACAAAACATTGGATAACGGCAAAAAAGTTCGCGTAGCTAAACGCTCCGGTGAAACAATCGACTAATACTAATTGTTACGGAAAGGAGGATCTTCCAACATGGCAACAAGAATGAAAGAGCTTTACTTGAATGAAATTTCCCCAGCTTTGGTACAAAAATTCAACTATACAACGGTTATGCAAGTACCGAAAGTTGAAAAAGTTGTTATCAACATGGGTGTAGGTGAAGCAGTATCGAACTCCAAAGTATTGGATTCTGCTGTTAGCGATCTTCAATTGATCTCTGGTCAAAAACCAGTTATCACACGTGCTAAAAAATCTATCGCTGGATTTAAGCTTCGTGAAAACATGCCTATCGGTGTTAAAGTAACACTTCGTGGCGATCGTATGTATTATTTCTTGGATAAATTGTTCAACATTACACTTCCACGTGTACGTGACTTCCGTGGTGTATCTTCTAAAGCGTTCGACGGACGCGGTAACTATACACTAGGTTTGAAAGAACAATTGATCTTCCCTGAAATCGAGTATGATAAAGTAGACAAAGTTCGCGGTATGGATATCGTTATTGTAACGACAGCTAAAACTGACGAAGAGTCTCGTGAATTGCTTACCCAATTGGGAATGCCTTTCGTAAAATAATTATTGAAACGTACAGGGTTCGAATATAAACCCTAGTTCTCCGAAAATATTAGGAGGTGTCAGGCTAAGTGGCTAAAACTTCAATGAAAGTTAAACAACAACGCACACCGAAGTTCAAAGTACGTGCATACACACGTTGCGAACGTTGTGGTCGTCCACACTCGGTATTGCAAAAGTTCAAAATTTGCAGAATTTGCTTCCGTGAATTGGCTCATAAAGGCCAGATCCCTGGTGTGAAAAAAGCAAGCTGGTAAACATTTGATTAAGGGGAAGGAGGTTTACACACATGACTATGTCAGATCCAATTGCTGATATGCTTACTCGTATTCGTAACGCGAACGTTGTGCGTCACGAAACAGTTGAAGTTCCTGCTTCTACAATGAAGAAGCAAATCGCTGATATCCTAAAACGCGAAGGTTTCATTCGTGATGCTGAAGTTGTTGAGGATAACAAACAAGGAATTATCCGTATTTTCTTGAAATACGGTCAAAATAACGAACGTGTAATTACTGGTTTGAAACGTATCAGTAAACCAGGACTTCGTGTTTACACGAAAAGCAATGAAATCCCTCGCGTACTAGGTGGACTGGGAATCGCTATCATCTCTACTTCTAAAGGGGTAGTAACTGATAAAGAAGCTCGTCAATCGAAAAGCGGCGGCGAAGTCGTTTGCTACGTTTGGTAATTAACGTCATATAATAAGGAGGTGCAACTCTATGTCTCGTATTGGCCGCAAACCAATCGAAGTACCAAGTGGTGTTGAAATTAACTTGGATAATACTCAAATTACGGTAAAAGGACCGAAAGGTACGCTTTCCCGTGAGATTCATAAAGATATGAAAGTAAACATCGAAGAGAACGTGATCACAATCGAACGTCCTTCTGATAATAAGACTCATCGTTCCCTGCACGGCACTACTCGTAGTGTAGTAAGTAATATGGTGAGTGGAGTAACTACAGGTTTCTCCAAATCCCTAGAGCTAGTTGGAGTTGGATACCGCGCAAGCAAATCTGGCGACAAAATTGTTCTAAACGTGGGTTACTCTCATCCAGTGGAAATTTCTCCTGAACCAGGCATCGAGTTCGATGTTCCTACAAATACGAAAATCATCGTTAATGGAATCGATAAAGAGCGCGTAGGAGCTTACGCTGCTAAAATCCGTTCCGTACGTGAACCAGAACCATATAAAGGTAAAGGTATCAAGTATGAAGGCGAGCGTATTCTTCGTAAAGAAGGTAAAGCTGGTAAGAAAAAATAAGATAAAGGAATACGTTCCTTTACCTTATGCGTGTTGAAGTGAGCCTGTGAAGGCAACGTGAAAGGAGTGAAATGTACAGTCATGATTACAAAAGCAGATAAAAATAAAGCGCGTCTGAAAAGACACCTACGTGTTCGTAAGAACATCACTGGTACTTCTCAACGTCCACGTTTGAACATATTCCGTTCTGCTAAACATATCTACGCTCAATTGATCGATGACGTAGCGGGTGTAACTTTAGTTTCCGCTTCGACTCTTGATAAAGAACTTGCAGATATTAAAAACGGCGGTAGCGTAGAAGCTGCTACTAAAGTTGGCGAATTGGTTGCAAAACGTGCATCTGAAAAAGGGCACACAGCTGTTGTATTTGATCGCGGAGGCTACTTGTATCACGGACGGATTCAAGCCTTGGCAGATGCAGCTCGTGAAGCTGGTCTTCAATTCTAAAACATTGTAAAAAGGAGGTTAACGACTTGCGTATTGATCCAAACACTTTAGAGCTGACTGAAAGAGTTGTAAACATTAATCGTGTAGCTAAAGTAGTTAAGGGTGGACGTCGTTTCAGCTTTAGCGCACTTGTAGTAGTGGGCGATGGTAATGGCTGGGTAGGCGCTGGTATCGGTAAAGCCGGTGAAGTACCTGACGCTATCCGTAAAGGCATCGAAGATGCTAAGAAAAACTTGATTCATGTTCCTATCGTTGGAACAACAATTCCTCACCTTGTTACAGGTAAATTCGGAGCAGGACGTGTATTGTTGAAACCAGCATCCGAAGGTACTGGAGTTATTGCTGGTGGACCGGTTCGTGCTGTATTAGAACTTGCTGGTGTAGGCAATATCTTGACTAAATCTCTGGGTTCTTCGAATTCCATGAACATGGTTAACGCAACGTTGGAAGGCTTGTCTCGTTTGAAACGTGCTGAAGACGTGGCTAAACTGCGTGGAAAATCTATCGAAGAGTTGCTCGGTTAAGGAGGGAACCTCATGGCTAAATTGGAAATTACCCTCGTCCGTAGCGTGATCGGTCGTTCAGAGAAACAACGTACTACTGTTAAAACACTAGGACTACGTAAAATGAATCACTCAGTAGTTCAAAACGATAATGCTGCTATGCGCGGTATGATCAAACAAGTACAACATTTAGTATCTGTAAAAGAAATCGAAGGTTAATTGATCAAAAATTAACCTATTATTAATAAGGAGGTGCAACGAACGATGAAATTGCATGAGCTTTCACCAAGCCCAGGTTCACGCAAGGAACGCAAACGTGTAGGTCGCGGTCCAAGTAGTGGTACTGGTAAAACATCGGGTCGTGGTCACAAAGGACAAAACTCTCGTTCAGGCGGGGGCGTTCGTCCAGGATTTGAAGGCGGACAAAACCCATTGTATCGTCGTTTGCCTAAACGCGGATTTGTTAACCCTACTCGTAAAGAATATGCACTCGTAAACATCGAAGATTTAAACAGCTTTGCTGCTGATACAGAAGTAACTCCTACGTTCTTGATGGAACAGGGAATCGTTAAAAATGCAAGAAGCGGAATTAAAATTCTTGGTAATGGCGACATCACTGTGAAATTGACTGTAAAAGCGAATAAGTTCTCTCAATCTGCGGTAGAGAAAATCGAGGCTGCCGGCGGTAAAACCGAGGTGATCTAATGTTCAAGACCCTAAAGAATATATGGCGGGTTGAGGATCTTAGAAATCGGATTATCTTTACCTTGCTGGTGCTCATTGTCTACCGTATCGGTGCGTTTGTACCGGTTCCGGGTGTAGACAAAAGTGTATTCCAGTCTGCTAACGCTCAAGGTAAAGAATTGTTCGGTCTTCTAAATACTTTCTCAGGGGGAGCTTTGGGGCATTTCTCCATTTTTGCCCTTGGGATCATGCCGTATATCACTGCATCCATTATAGTTCAACTATTATCTATGGATGTCATTCCGAAATTTGCGGAATGGGCCAAACAAGGGGAACACGGTAAAAAGAAACTGGCACAGATTACCCGGTATGGTACTGTTATTCTGGGTCTTATCCAAGCCTTTGGTACATCGATCGGTTTCAACCGTTTATATAATGCAGAAATGATTCCTAACGCTACTGCGGTAGATTACATCATTATTGCTATTGTGTTAACGGCAGGTACATCATTCTTGATGTGGCTTGGGGAACAAATCACTGAAAAAGGAATCGGTAACGGTATTTCGATCATCATCTTCGCTGGTATTGTTGCAGCTATGCCGCAGCATATCCGTGATATGGTTCAATCGGATTTCCTTCAACAAGGTCAGACATTCTTTAATGTTGCGAAGTTAGCCATCGTTGTTATCGTCGTGATTTTCATCGTTGTCGGAGTTATATTTATCCAACAGGGTATCCGTAAAATTCCAGTACAATATGCAAAACGCGTTGTAGGTAACAAAATGTATGGTGGACAGAACACACATATTCCGTTGAAAGTTAACTCAGCGGGTGTTATCCCTGTTATCTTTGCCGTTTCATTGCTACAATTTCCGATTATTATAGCAAGCTTCTGGTCTACTCATATCTGGGCAAAATGGATTACTGCAAACTTGTGGTATGACAAACCGCTTGGTATGGTACTGTATGTTATAATGATCATAGGTTTTACTTTCTTCTATACATTTGTGCAAATGAATCCTACGCAAATGGCAGATAATATGAAAAAGAATGGTGGATATATCCCGGGTGTTCGTCCAGGTAAGCCAACGGCTACTTATTTGACTCGTGTTATGACTCGTTTGACCATGACAGGATCATTATTCCTTGCGGTCATCTCGGTATTACCAGTATTCTTAGGAGCTATTTCAGGTTTGCCACAATCTGTGCAAATCGGCGGTACATCGCTTCTTATCGTAATCGGGGTTGCACTTGATACGATGAAAACGATCGAAAGCCAGCTCATTAAACGCCATTACAAAGGTTTTATCAATAAATAGACGGCAGGTTCCGGCTGGGACAAGTCATGCTTGTTCACACCGGCGCCTTTCCGTGCTGTTCTTGCAGCATTAGTCTTAGGGGGAGTGACATTACGTGAACATCATATTCATGGGGCCTCCGGGAGCAGGAAAAGGAACACAAGCAGCAGTGATTGTGAAAGAGCTAGGTATTCCTCATATTTCTACAGGCGATGCATTTCGTCTAGCGATCAAACAGGAAACTCCAATTGGAGTAAAAGCCAAAGAGTTCATCGATCAGGGTTTGCTTGTACCGGATGACGTAACGAACGGAATCGTGGAAGAGCGTCTTGCTCAGCCCGATTGTAAAAAAGGTTTCTTGCTTGACGGTTTTCCAAGAACTTTAGCTCAAGCTGAAGCGTTGGATAAAATGCTGGCAGCAATGGAGCGTAAGCTGGACCACGTGATCAATTTAAAAGTAGATCTTAACAAATTGCTTGTTCGGATTACCGGACGACGTATTTGCAAAACTTGTGGAGCTACTTACCATATTGAATTCAATCCGCCGAAGCAAGAAGGCGTGTGCGATATTGATGGTGGTGAACTTTATCAACGTGCTGATGATAACGAAGAAAGTGTAGGAACGCGTCTGAATGAGTATCATACAAAAACAGAAGCGCCACTTATTGCTTACTACGGGGATCAAAAGCTATTGAGAGAGATTGATGGCGATCAAAGTATTGATGCGGTATCTAAGGATATTGTTTCATTGCTTAGAGGTTAAGCAGAATGATCATTTGCAAATCCGAAACAGAACTAGGATTTATGCGGGAAGCAGGGCGAATTGTAGCTGAGACGCATCGTCTAATCAAGCAAGCGATCGAGCCAGGTATTACGACCGAACATCTTGATCAGATTGCAGACCGTTATATTCGCAGTCAAAATGCCTTACCGTCATTCAAAGGATACAATGGTTTTCCTGCCAGCATTTGTGCTTCGGTTAATGAGCAATTAGTTCATGGATTCCCGAATAAACGCAAATTGCAAGAAGGCGACATCGTTACACTTGATATTGGTGCTGAATACCGAGGTTATCATGGAGATTCTGCATGGACTTATCCGGTAGGACAGATTTCTGATGATGCAAAAAAACTTTTGGAAGTAACTAAAGGTTCTTTGTATGCAGGACTTGAACTGGTCAAGCCAGATGTACGCTTGTTTACAATATCGCATGCGATACAGCGTTTTATTGAAGATGCCGGTATGTCTGTCGTACGTGAATACGTAGGACATGGTATCGGAGCGAAGCTGCACGAAGCCCCTCAAATTCCAAACTATGGAGTTGCGGATCGCGGACCGAGGCTGAAGCCGGGAATGGTTCTGGCAATCGAGCCGATGGTAAATGCCGGCAAGCAACATGTCAAAACGCTTGAAGACAAATGGACAGTAGTTACTGTTGATGGCTCATTATGTGCCCATTTTGAACATACAGTTGCGGTTACACCAGACGGTATGGAAATTTTCACAAAACTAAACTAAATGCGTAGGTGATTCTTGTGAAAACAACAATGAACCCGCAGGTCGGTCAAATTGTGAAAGTGTTAAAAGGTCAGGGAGCTTCTCAACCTGCTGTTATCATTGCAGTACCGGATGAAAAGTTTGTTTATATCGCCGACGGGAACAAACGAAAGTTTGACCAGCCGAAGAAGAAGAATCTGCTTCATCTGGAGCTAATGCCGGTGATTAGCAGCGAAGTAGTAAACAGTTTGCAAGAAAGCGGTCGGGTCACGAACGGGAAATTGCGCTATGCAGTTACCAAGTTCTTGGAATCTGCCGAAAACAATGTTGAACAGAAAGGAGACTGACTGTGGCCAAGGAAGATGTTATTGAGGTAGAAGGCGTGGTTCTTGAACCCTTGCCAAATGCAACGTTCAAAGTTGAATTAGAGAATGGTCATCAGATTCTCGCTCATGTTTCTGGAAAGTTACGGATGCACTTTATCCGTATTTTGACTGGAGATAAAGTAGTTGTACAATTGTCACCTTATGATTTGACAAAAGGTCGTATAACTTACCGCAAATAGACACTTTAACACTAATCTATGTTATAATAGATGTTTATGAAATCATTGCTTGTCAGCAGATACAATGATTACAAGTAAGTTTTACGGACGTAAAACTTGAGGAGGTAATTAACATGAAGGTAAGACCTTCTGTAAAACCCATCTGCGAAAAATGCAAAGTCATTCGCCGCAAAGGGAATGTAATGGTAATTTGTGAGAATCCTAAACACAAACAAAAACAGGGATAATTATCTAGGGGGTGTAGCGTAAAATGGCACGTATAGCTGGCGTGGATTTACCACGTGATAAACGCGTTGAGATCGCCTTGACATATATTTTCGGAATCGGTAAAACGACTTCCCAGAAAATTCTGAGTGATACTGGTATTGACCTGAACACTCGTGTCCGCGATCTTACAGAAGATGAAGTTGGAAAATTGCGTGAAGTAATTGGTAGTACTAAAGTTGAAGGTGATCTTCGTCGTGAGATCTCTCTAAACATTAAGCGTCTAATCGAAATCGGATGTTACCGTGGTGTTCGTCACCGTCGTGGATTGCCGGTTCGTGGACAACGTACTAAAACTAATGCTCGTACACGTAAAGGTCCTCGTCGTACTGTAGCGAACAAGAAGAAGTAAGGGGGGTATAACACACAATGGCTAAAGCTAAAAAAGTCGTACGTACAAAACGTCGTGACCGTAAAAATATTGAATCTGGCGTGGCGCACATCCGTTCCACGTTTAATAATACGATCGTTACAATTACGGACCCTCATGGTAACGCGATTTCCTGGGCAAGCTCAGGCGGTCTAGGTTTCAGAGGATCTCGTAAGTCTACTCCATTCGCAGCGCAATTAGCAGCTGAAACAGCAGCTAAAGCAGCAATGGAACACGGTATGAAAGCCGTTGAGGTTATGGTTAAAGGTCCAGGAGCTGGACGCGAAGCAGCAATTCGTTCTTTGCAAGCAGCTGGTCTTGAAGTTAACCTAATCAAAGATGTAACGCCAATCCCGCATAACGGATGCCGTCCACCAAAACGTCGCCGCGTATAATTGAAGCATGTCTCTTCATTTTGTAGTATAATTCCCGGCAAAGGTAAAGATCCGTTTACCGGGTATACTACTGCATGTCTATTTGTAAGTATTCAGCGACAGTTTCACAGGAGCGACGTTTTGAAGGAGGGATATTGCAGTGATAGAAATCGAAAAGCCGAAAATTGAGACCGTAGATGTAAATGATGAAGGTAACTACGGTAAATTCATCATTGAACCGCTCGAACGTGGTTATGGCACAACACTTGGCAACTCACTTCGTAGAATTTTGTTATCTTCTCTTCCGGGAGCAGCAGTAACATCTGTTCAAATCGATGGTGTATTGCATGAGTTCTCAACGGTTCAAGGTGTGATGGAAGACGTTACAGAAATCATTCTGAACCTCAAGGCCCTTTCGCTTAAGATCCACTCTGATGAAGAAAAAGTGTTGGAGATTGATGCGGAAGGAGAAGGGGCGATCACTGCAGGAGATATCCGTGCAGACAGTGATGTTGAAATCCTGAATCCGGATCTTCATATCGCCACTTTAGCTCCAGGTTCTAGACTTCACATGCGTATTTTTGCAAATCGTGGTCGTGGCTATGTTGCTGCAGATAAGAATAAACGTGATGATCAACCAATTGGTGTCATTCCTGTAGATTCTATCTATACTCCGATTTCCCGCGTTAACTATGGCGTGGAAAATACTCGTGTAGGTCAAGTAACGAACTATGACAAGCTAACTATTGAAATCTGGACGGATGGTAGCATTCGCCCTGAAGAAGCAGTTAGTCTGGGCGCTAAAATTTTGACTGAGCATTTGATGTTATTTGTTGGTCTAACTGACGAAGCAAAAGATGCTGAAATCATGGTCGAAAAAGAGGAAGATAAAAAAGAGAAAGTGCTCGAGATGACTATCGAAGAGCTTGATCTCTCTGTACGTTCTTACAACTGCTTGAAACGTGCTGGTATTAATACCGTACAAGAGCTAACTACGAAATCCGAAGACGATATGATGAAAGTCCGCAACTTGGGCCGCAAATCGCTTGAGGAAGTTCAAGAGAAGCTTGAAGAATTAGGATTAGGACTTCGTCAAGAAGACTAATCATTTAATAGTGTAATGAAGGAGGGAAAAACAACATGGCATACCAAAAATTGGGTCGTAACTCCAGCGCTCGTAAAGCTTTGTTTCGTGACCTGGTAACTGACCTGTTCTTGTATGAGCGTATTCAAACGACTGAAGCTAAAGCGAAAGAAGTTCGTTCTATCGCTGAAAAACTGATCACCCTTTCTAAACGTGGAGATCTTCATGCTCGTCGTCAAGTAGCTGCTTATGTTCGTCGCGAGTCTCTCGATGGTGGACAAGATGCTATCCAAAAATTGTTTTCTGATTTAGCAACTCGCTATGCAGAGCGTCCAGGTGGATACACTCGTATTCTTAAATTAGGACCTCGTCGCGGCGATGCTGCACCTATGGTTTATCTTGAATTGGTAGACCGCGCGTAACATGCAGATGAGGAAAGGGTGGACAGGGTCAACAGATTCTGACAAAACCCTTTTTTTCTCTGTTTGGAACATGCAGTGTTTGAGGATAATGAGGGAGGGAGCTCCATTAGGGGCTCCCTTGCTTTGTATAAAAGGTGAGGATATATGAGGAATCTTTGTATGACTGTCAATTATGATGGAACCAGATATAACGGATTTCAGACCCAACCGGACGGAAATACGATTCAGGATCATTTAGAAAAAGCAATTGCCACGATCATTGGAGAAAAACCAAAGATTCATGGCTCAGGTCGTACAGATGCAGGTGTACATGCGATTGGACAAGTCTTTCATTTCTTGACTGAATCAACTGTCCCAGCAGAACGTTGGCCACTTGCTTTAAATGGTCGCTTGCCCAAAGATATTATTGTTACAAATGCGCGCGAGGTTCATTTGGACTTCCACTCACGGCGCTCAGCCAAACGAAAAACATATCGATACACGATTAACGCTAATCAATATCCAGATGTTTTTCTAAGGCATATGCAATTACATCATCCAGGCAAACTGAATATTGAAGCAATGCGTGAAGCTCTTTCCCACTTTATAGGTACTCATGACTTCACAACCTTTGCTTCAAAACATTCTGAAAAGCAAAGTCATATCCGTACAATCTATGAGGCACGATTGGAAGTAGATTATTCTATGACCCGTCCTGATACAAGAGACCAAGGTATTCTACACTTTTATATAACGGGCAGTGGATTTTTACAGCATATGGTACGTATTATTATGGGGACACTGGTACAAGTGGGAGAAGGTAAACACGCACCAGATGCTATTTCTAATATGATTGCTGCTGAGGATCGTAGTGAGGCAGGACCAACTGCAATCAGCAAAGCGTTGACGATGTGGGGGGTTCACTATGAGGAGTTTAATACATAGTAAAATTTCAAAGCAAATGCCTACGAAATTTTTTCTAGAAAAACTTCAAATAGTTCTTGCTTAACGTGTTTTTATGCTGTAAAATAAAGTTTGTGTTTTCTTAAGGCTATCCCACAGCCCCATTAAGAATAACACCGCCTAAAATTTTTAATCCATCACTTAATAACTATGTAACACTGTGTACTAACAACACTAACTCAAGAACGAAGATATATGAAAATATACCGTAATGATATATTTTCAAAAGCACACTAAGGAGGAACTTTTCATGCGTACGACGTACATTGCCAAGCCAAGTGAAGTAGAACGCAATTGGCACATTATCGATGCTGAAGGCAAAACGCTTGGTCGTTTGGCTAGTGAAGCAGCTGCACTTATTCGCGGCAAACACAAACCACAATTTACCCCTCATGTAGACGGTGGAGATTTCGTTATCGTAATCAATGCTGACAAAATCCACTTGACTGGTAAAAAATTGCAAGACAAAAAATACTACCGTCACTCAATGCATCCAGGTGGTCTTAAAGTTACCACTGCTGATGAAATGCTTAAAAACAAACCAGAACGTGTAATCGAATTTGCAGTTCATGGTATGCTTCCAAAAACTCGTATGGGTAACCAAATGAAGTTAAGATTGAAAGCATATGCTGGCGTAGAACACCCACATGCAGCACAAAAACCGGAAGTTTACGAACTTCGCGGCTAATTAAAAGGAGGACAGTTTCATGGCACAAGTACAATACTATGGGACAGGTCGTCGTAAACATTCGGTAGCACGTGTTCGCCTTGTACCGGGTGAAGGACGCATTGTCATCAATAAACGCGACATCAATGAATATTTCGGTTTAGATACACTTAAACTGATCGTTAAACAACCACTTAACTTGACAGAAACAATCGGAAGCTACGATGTAATCGTATTGGCTCACGGTGGTGGTATTTCTGGTCAAGCAGGAGCAATCCGTCACGGTATCTCCCGTGCATTGCTTAAAGCTGATCCTGAACTTCGTGGATCTTTGAAAAAAGCTGGATTCCTGACTCGTGACCCTCGTATGAAAGAGCGTAAAAAATACGGTCTTAAAGCAGCACGTCGCGCACCTCAGTTCTCCAAACGTTAATATTCCTTGTATATCAAGGTTTACAAAGACCTCTTACCAGAAATGGTGGGAGGTTTTTTTGTGTTTAAAAGAAACGTGACCACATTTTGACCACCATTTTATATGTGTATAACCCTGTGTACAATCATAAATATTAATAGCAATTAAAATTAAATATAGAATCAGCTGTACAAGATTGTGAATAACTTGTGATTAACTCCAAAAATACTATTGAATCCTCAACCATTAAGTACTATAATATACATAATTCTTAGTTGTTTAGTCGGCTTTAATTTGAATCCTTTTAAAAGTGTAGTCATTTATTGAAGGTACTTAAAACCAAAATGGTAAAATGAATTCCAAAGATGGGGGAACTAAATATGAATCTGTTGGAAAAAGAAGAGTTAGCTCGAGTAAAAGCGGAAGAGTTAGAACATGCTACAGCTGAACAAGTCATCCGTTGGGCTGTGGATAATTTTGAAAGTCTTACTTTTGCTTGTAGTTTTGGAGCAGAAGATGTAGTCATTGTGGATATGTTACAGAATATCAGCCCGTCCACTGATATTTTCTATTTAGATACTGATTTCCATTTTAAAGAAACCTATGAGACTCGCGATCGTATGATTGAGCGTTATGGTATGGAATTTGTTAAAGTAGCTCCAAAGCTGACTCCTGAAGAACAAGCTGCTGCTCATGGAGAATCGCTATGGACTGTCGATCCTAATGCTTGCTGCAATATTCGCAAAGTAGAACCTTTAACTCGGATATTATCTCAATATGATTCATGGATTACGGGTATTCGGCGTGACCAAGCACCCACTCGTGCAAATGCTAAAAAGATCGAATATGATTCCAAATTTGGTTTGATGAAGTTTAACCCTATTGCAGATTGGACTTCTGAAGAGGTATGGCAGTATATTCGAGATAACGATATTATTTATAATCCTCTGCATGATCAACATTACCCTAGTATTGGTTGTGAACAATGTACACGTCAGGTTATGCCAGGCGAAGATCCTCGTGCTGGACGTTGGGCTAACTCTGATAAAACAGAATGTGGATTACACAAATAATTCAACATTATGACTAACATAGATAATCTCAGCCGATCAAGTGATTTTTAGCATTTGGTCGGCTTCATGTATACTTAGGCAGATAGATTTTATAGCATACACATTTATGATGAGACAGGAGCGATTACAGAATGACAACAATTTTGCCACATGGGGGTCAATTGATTCAGCGTATTGTAAAAGAGGAAGAGTGCGACCAGTTATTGGCTCAAGCTCAACAGTGGAAACAAATTCCTATCAATACATGGACTATCTCCGATCTTGATCTTATAGGTGTAGGAGCTTTTTCGCCACTTGAAGGATTTATGGAAGAAGCAGATTATCATTCTGTTCTCGAAAATATGAGATTATCAAATGGAACAGTATGGAGTATTCCAATTACACTTGCTTTAGATGAATCTATTACTTCCACTCTTCAAATAGGTGAGCAAGTAGCATTAGTAGGAGAGCAGGACGGAGTGATCTACGGTACATTAGAGGTACGTAGCATTTATACGGTAGATCAACAACAAGAAGCGGTGAAAATCTTTAAAACAGATGATCCTGAACATCCAGGCATACAAAAATTATTCAGTCGTTCTTCGATCTATGTAGGAGGACCTATTCAAGTGTTAAAACGTCCTCAACCTGAAAAGTTCGGTGAGTTTTATTTTGATCCTGAACAAACCAGAAAGATTTTTGCAGATAAAGGATGGAAAACAGTCGTCGGTTTCCAAACTCGTAACCCTGTGCACCGTGCTCATGAATATATTCAAAAGAGTGCAATGGAGATTGTAGATGCTTTATTTTTGAATCCATTAGTAGGTGAAACAAAGTCGGATGATGTACCTGCTAATGTGCGGATGCGTAGTTATTTAGTTCTTTTAGAAAATTACTATCCAAAAGATCGTGCCTTTTTAGGAGTATTTCCAGCAGCAATGCGTTATGCAGGACCAAGAGAAGCCATATTCCATGCAATGGTTCGCAAAAATTATGGATGTACACACTTTATTGTTGGTCGCGACCATGCGGGTGTAGGTGACTATTATGGAACGTATGAAGCTCAAGAAATTTTCACTAACTTTACGGCAGAGGAATTAGGAATTACTCCACTATTCTTTGAACATAGCTTTTTCTGTACCAAATGCGGTAACATGGCATCGAGCAAAACTTGCCCGCATTCTAAAGAAAATCATTTAACTCTTTCTGGCACAAAAGTGAGAGCATTACTAAGAGATGGTCAATGCCCTCCACCGGAATTTACCCGTCCAGAAGTAGCAGAAGTATTAATTGAAGGTATGGCAGAACATAACAAACTCTAAATTAGTCACTATGTATTCCAAACCGCTTTACTTTAGTCATGTGATCATGATTTGAAGTGAAGCGGTTTTTTTATATAAGAAATGAAGCCGATTGATGTAGAAACATTTTATTTATACTTTTATGGTGTACGATTCGCGAATCAATAATATAAAATGGTATAATATAACGTATTGTTGCATTAGCGCATGGTTGTCTTTATAACGATATATTCAATCTAACCACATAAGGAGTGCACCTCATATGTTATCAAGAGACTATGTTTTGGAATTATTAAGTACGGTTACAGATCCGCAGTACGAATTTCCTCTATTGGAAATGCAATTTATTCGCGATGTTATGATCAAAGATACCAGAATTTCATTAACTGTAGTGGGTATTGAATTAGGTCAAGAATATAAAGATGCTATAGAGCAATCGATTCGAGCTGCTCTTAAAATTGTTGAACCGATTGACCTACATATTCGTTTCAGAGCCCCTTCTGAGCTTGAAATGGCTACAGTACGTCAATTACTATCTCCAGACACAGAAGAAGCACTACCGCCTGAATCTGAGACGCACAAAGGTCATGCAGCAGGTCTAGAGGAGCTTCCTATCATTCATCAGAATTCCGGTGTACGTTTTATCGCTGTAGCTAGTGGTAAAGGTGGCGTCGGTAAATCTACTGTTACAGTAAATTTAGCAACTGCATTAGTCCGCCAGGGAAAAAGAGTAGGCATTATTGATGCTGATATTTACGGATTCAGTATTCCAGACATGATGGGAATAGAAGAAGGCCCTACTGTAGAAGAAGGACGTATTCAACCGGTAGAACGATTCGGCGTTCAAGTAATGTCGATGGGATTCTTTATTCGAGAAAATAATCCTGTAATCTGGCGTGGACCGATGCTGGGTAAAATGCTTCGTCAGTTTTTTGCTGATGTGGACTGGGCTCCATTGGATTATATGTTACTAGATCTACCTCCAGGAACAGGGGATGTAGCATTGGATGTACATCAGATTCTTCCACAAAGTAAAGAAATACTGGTAACTACTCCACATGCAACAGCAGCATTTGTAGCAGCACGTGCGGGAACGATGGCATTACAGACCGATCATGAGATTCTGGGTGTTGTCGAAAATATGTCTTACTACCAAGCAAGAGATGGACAGAAAGAGTATGTCTTCGGTAGAGGGGGCGGTGGACAGCTTGCAGAAACACTGCATACTGAACTACTAGCTCAAATTCCGTTAGGCGCACCAGACAATTTACCAACAGATCCTGACTTTTCACCTTCTGTATACAAAGAAGATAGTGAAATTGGTCAACTATATAATGAGTTAGCTCTAAAAGTAATTGAGAAACATGGCTAAACCTCAATACTAATAAATATAGGATTGATCTCAATAACCGATAGATAGAGAGGAAGGCGTATCATACCTTGCTCTCTATTTTTATCTATTTACCAAATTGTGTTTTGAAGGAGTAGAATATATGGCTTCATTGTTTTCATTGCGTACTTTTTGGCGTGATCTTAAATCTAACAAATCAATGTTATTGGTTTCTACCATTCTGTTTGCAGTAGGAATTGTAGCAGGAATCTTATTAGTAGAACCATTGGGTAACTATTTAAGAGAACAACTTCAGCAACTACAAGTAGTCAAAGAGCAGCTTAACCAAGGACAGCATGTAGAACTTAACTATTTTGTGTTTATCTTTCTAAACAATGCGATCAAAAGTGTTCTTATTATTTATTTAGGAATATTTATAGGGATCATTCCAGTAATCTTTTTAGTTATGAACGGAATGATTATTGGATTTCTACTACGTACCTATGATATGCAGGGACAGGATGTAGTGACTTTAATAGTTAAAGGATTATTACCACATGGAATCTTTGAAATTCCTGCTATTCTTATCGCCGCCGCTTATGGTCTGAAATTTGGTAAATTGGTATTGGATAGTCTAGCCACATGGAGTCCAGCAGGAAGAGTACAACTCAGAGTAGCTTGGAAACAGTTTATGAGATCTACAATCACAGCTTCATTTTGGCTAGTCATTATTCTTTTTGTAGCAGCGATTATAGAGAGTACGGTAACATTCTGGTTAATGCAGGCTTAGTTATTTACAAAAAATCACATACAAACAGTTACAAGTATGCCTAATTAGGTTAATTCATCACTATCCAGAAGGCTGTTATTGTATGTAAATGGATTGAGATTGATACATCTACACATAGCAGCCTAATAGATATACTGTGAAGAGTTACAATCTAGGGAGGATATTCATATGCTTGGAATGTTATTAAATGATAAAGAATGTAAAGAGATGGCTTATGTATTACGTAAAGAATTAGATGAAATGTTATTCGATCTAAGTGATCAACGTCTAAATCAGGATATACGCAAATCAATTGATAAAAGATACAAAACGATTTTTCAAATGTATGCACGTTTCGCACCACAAAAGGAACTATCTAAATATGTACGAAACGGACGCTACAAAGAGACTAATAATTAAATTGTAAAAAACTATTGACGTAATCTATTAATATATGATAAATTAATTGTCGCACTGTTTTTAATGTTTAAAAGTGTTGAGCGCAATGAAAGAGATTAACAAATTTCAACATTGCAGATCACTTGAAAAAAAGATTGAAAAAAAGTGTTGACGAAATGAAATGAGCATGATATATTATAAGAGTTGCTGATGCGATAATGCGTCGTTGCACAAAAGCAAAATAACGAAATGTTTGATCTTTGAAAACTGAACAACGAGTGAGTAAATGAAGGTCTTAGCCGACCTTTAAAAAATAGAGAACTTCGGTTCTCGCCAGTTTTAGATTTGAGCAAGTCAAACACTTTATGGAGAGTTTGATCCTGGCTCAGGACGAACGCTGGCTGCGTGCCTCCTACTCGTCTCTTATAGCCATCTTACCCTGCCGACGCTCAACTCTCTGTACGACTCTGGGCCCGCAGTTACTTACAAACACACACTGAACATCAGT
>NZ_MDER01000049.1 GCF_001721045.1 Paenibacillus nuruki
TTATTTCATCTGGAATATATCATATTTAGAAATAAATGGATATATTCCAGATGAAATAATATTTATTGCTGATAGAGATGAACAACATATACCAAAAAAGCCGCTCCTAAGAGCGACCTTTTCTGGTATTAATATTATTTTCCTACCGAAGAAATAAACTTCTCCAACGGAGCAGTATCTGCAATACTATGGTTGCACTCTTCATGATCGATACAAATATACTGACCTACAGAAGCTATATTATCCGGCGATCCACTCGCTTTGATTTTCACATTGAAAAATCCAAGTTCACGATGTCGATTACAGAACATACAAAACCCTTTTTTATTCATCGAAGTTATCTGTCCCTCAATACCGACCAACCGATCTTGATGCGGATAAACAATATATAGACGATTTGTCGCAATATCTGTCCATCTCAGATATGTTGTATGTGTATAATCGATTACTTCTAGATTAGGTGTTTTGAGCTTTTTCGCTTTTGGGAAAAGCTTCTGAATCTGCTTGAGCGACACTTTTGGAAATGGAATCACATACACATCCAGTTGTTCTAAATACTTTTCCAGATCATGAGTCGCTTCATAGGTAGATAACTGTTCCAAAAGACTTTTTTGCTCTGCGGTCAAGTCGTTAAAAGCTTCTATAACGTTCATAACAGCAGTTTCTCTAACGGTTGCTAATACTTTACGATCTGCAACACTTCGCATTGTTTTTAAAAGAAAATCTGCTTGTTTTTTGATCACATTCAATTGATAATTTTGGATAAATGGTGTTTGCATTGCTTTCAGCCCCTTATTATTATTCATCAAATCATAAGGTGCAAAGCCTACGTATACCAAAACACGCTACAACATGGGCGATATCCTTTGTTCTTATCGCGCCCTACACAAAGAAATGCGCCCCGTTTAGGCTTTGCGTAAGGCCTTTGTAGTGAACGAGCAATCTAGCACTGCTACCAACATTGCCACGGTATGACCCCCAATTCAGTAGTATATCCAAATTATAACAGGGAAATGCTAAGAAGGAAAATCAACTTTATATTCCAGATTCTGTGGTTATAACAGATCATTCTTATCATTTTGCAATTGCTTTATAAACTGTTGTAACTGCTTCGGATGACGTATAATGATAACTTTTTTATGTTTTCCGACTTGTTCCAGCTTTTCTAACGTTCTCACGCGATTTCTTTTTTTATAATTCCATACCCATTTTATAAATCCAATGTCGATTTTTTCCGGGCAATCTTTGTTAAGATCAGGTCTTGTTTTGCCATGATACTGCACTCTTCGCTTTATAATCCGATACATACACAACCATCTAGGCATATCCAAAAAGATAATGACATCAGCTCGCTTAATCCGTATATCTAATGTTCTGGAGTAATTACCATCTATAATCCAACGATCTGTTAACGCAAAATCTTCTACTTTCCGATCCCATTCTGTAGACTCTGTCGCTTGCCAATTAGCTTTCCAGTAATAACGATCCAAGTGAATAACAGGTAATTGCCATGCCTGATGAAGCTTTTGCGAAAGAGTCGATTTTCCGGAACCTGAACAACCTATCACCATCACCCGATCCATCAATTTCACCTCTTTTTTATTCCATACATTGTATTATTTCGCTTATATCTAACTCTATAGATGTAGATATATAAAACTTATATCATTTATTCAATTTTCATTTAAAATTAGTTCTTTTATACTATTTTTTATTGCTGTATTCCTAATCCTTTGATAGTATAAATAAGAATTTGGTTATATTTAACTATTTTACTCTATTAAATACTAATACATTAATATAAAAATGATAGGATGTGCGAAATCATGTTATTTAAAAAGTTAATATTACCTGCTACTGTTATTATTCTCCTTTGTGGCTGTGTTAACCAACAAGAAGATGTACAAATTACTAACTCAAGTACGGATTCTACATCAACTACTGAGAGCACAACTAAAACACTAGACACAAATAAGCAACAAAATAAAACAGAAACCACTTTGTCTAAACAACAAAAAGAAGATATTAAAAAATATCTGATAACTTATACGCAAGGTATACAGTATATAGGTCAACAAATGCAAGAAGTTGTTACACCTGCTAATATATCTGAAGAAATGACTGAAGATGAGATACTGGCTAATATTCAACCTTATTCAGACAATATTGATAAAAAATTATCTGCTCTTTCATTAATCACTACACCTCAAATCAAGGACACTGATTTGCAAGCTGATGTTATAGCTCTTCGCGATCATGTACTGGTTATAGGTTATACAGGTAAACAAATTATAGATAATCTAAAACGCTACTTAAAAACTGGAGATGAAGCTATTTATAATGACACTATCAAAATGTATGAACAAATGGCTGCTAATCAACAAGAATTTATGGAGCAGGCTAAGGACTTAAGATATCAACTGAACTAGTCTTAATAGGCTACCTTAACTAGACAGCCTATTTTAGTTTAAACTTTTCTATAATCATGTCTGCCACCGTATCTGCTGATAGATGAGTATTATTGATCCGTAAATAATGTTGCTGTTTAATCTCATCGGATAAGGAGTTAAGTCGATACAGTGTATTTGTTTCAATCAGCTCATTTTCAGACCATTCGGTATTTCGTTTGGTTGGTTTATGTATTAGTCTATTCTCGGTCTTATTTCGCACCTTACGTTCTTCGAGATCAGCTTCAAGTTCCACATAATATACTTCAGCACCCCTAGATCGAAATAGATCAGAAATGTTCTCGATATAATCCCAATCACTTTGCAGATCAAACGCCCATACATAGGTGAAAATCAGTCCATCCAGATTACTTTTGGATATTTCTTCAAATATCTCTTGTCGGATGACCTGTACCAACCGCTTGCCAGCAGGCGTACCGTAATCGAAAAAGTTAGACACCAAATCAATCGACATATGATTATGAAATAATTTAAAGTTCGTTTTAGCTACAAGACTCTGACCGACTGTCATTTTCCCCACTGCTTGCGGACCAAATAAAATTATAAATTTCATAGAAACTCTCCTATTCTTTAGACTTCACTATTACACAGCACACACCCATGACAGGTTAAATAAACATCATGCTTTTCGCATTTTGGATATCCTATTGGAATCGTAGGTCGATTATCACCTTCTTCAATTTCTGTCCATTCTATGTAACTTTCCATATTCACATGTTCCTGAGTAAATACTTCAATCATTGAATAAAATTGTTTTAAAGCACTTATAATAAACTCTTGATGAGGTTCATAACTTAGTTTTTCCCAACCTAGCCCATCTATTGCTCTTAAAATTACTTTCAACATAAAGCTTTTTTCTACTGAAAAGTGATCAATCGTCCAGGGCATTTTGTCGATATCAAAACTGACTGTTCCCATGCCTACAATCGATTGATCTCTTTGTGCTATCCAGATCATCAGTTCTTTTTCACGGTTGGTGTTAGCCAATATAGAGCCACTAATCGATAACACT
The DNA here is from genome assembly GCF_001721045.1 of Paenibacillus nuruki. Taxonomy (GTDB): domain Bacteria; phylum Bacillota; class Bacilli; order Paenibacillales; family Paenibacillaceae; genus Saccharibacillus; species Saccharibacillus nuruki. The sequence continues at coordinate 3,481 of NZ_MDER01000049.1, forward strand.
TCGATAAAAACAGATGTTAATCCGTTAGACATACCTATAGATTCAACACTGTCGTTCAACCCTTGAGGTAACGATATAGAGTTTGACATGTTTTCTCTCCTTTAATCTATCGTCATATCACAAATAAATGTATAAACTGATTAAAAATAATTATCAATTAGCCATTCATTAGTTAATTGGAATACATTCATCGTATACTTCAATCATTATATTGTTATTTAGTCTTACTTATTAATTTCTGATATTGTTCCCATTCAAAATAAAAGGGTCCTATAGGTATAGTTTTATTATCAGGCTCTAGCTTAAAATCTCTCCATATGATCATGTCTGCTTCTCTTTCTATGAGAACAGATATAAAACCACATTCTTCATCCCCGCACCAAGGACAGACCAATATCGGATATCTATAATATAGATAAGGATGCATCTGTCTGAGTAGCAAATAATCTAATATTTGTTTTTGATGCTCTTCCCCACCCCATCCTAACACAGGAACCATATCATATTTTTTCAGCATGTTATAAAGAGATTTACCATCGATGACAAAATCAATAAATTCTGTATTTTTATTTCCATCTTTTTGAGGATCGAACTCATCGTATCTCTGTGTAGGATTTAATTGTAAATGATTTATGTTATGCATATATTCTCCTTATTATGTATTTCTTTATTGAGTATATCAGTCCTTTTATCATTTTCAACATGCTGTTTTGCGCAAATAAGATATAAGGATTCTTTTCTATCCATTCATTCGATCTCGACTCTATCAAAAAATTAATATTCACTTTTTTTACTTATTAAAAAACGAGCTAATCTGTAGTGGTTACAGATTAGCTCGTTTTTTTTCTTCTATTTCTAATTAGCTTATACTTACTTAGATTATTGTTCTATGCTATTTTGGATCTATCGTTATTGGGTATACTCACTTCTTCATCCATCATCACACTATACTTGCTACGCTAACTTACGAACTCACATTTTTATTTTTTTCATAAAAACGTGTATTGTGAGAAGAGACTCCTGCCATATGAGAAGCATCCGGTTCTAGATACAATTTGGCTGCATTTACTGCAAGCACAGCATCGTTAAATGCGCCTGCGATCAGTCTCACTTTGCTTCCATACGTGATACAATCTCCTGCACCAAACACGCCTTGAATATTGGTACGCATACGTGGATCTACCGATACACCGTAATCTTCCCGCTCTAGGCCCCATTCCATTAGATTACCAAAGTTACGATCGTATCCGTGATTGACGATGACTTCATCGACTTCAATATGTTGTCGCTCATCCGTATGCATATGCGCAATTTCCACACTATCTATTTTATCTTGTGCACCATGTAGATGATCTATACGATAAGGTGTGCAAACCTTAGCAAAAGATTTCATTTGTGCAACAGGTTGTTCATGTCCTCCAAATTCATCTCGTCGATGCACAACAGTGACTTCTTTGGCTAACCCTGCTAACTCATTTGCCCAATCGACTGCTGAATCTCCACCACCGGAGATCAGTACGCGTTTACCCGCAAATCGAGAAAGATCGGTTACCGTGTAGTGTAGATTGGTCAGTTCATATTGATTCGCACCTTGAATATCTAGCTTCTGAATCTGAGTCATCCCTCTACCGATACACAACACAATAGTCCGTGTGTAATGACGTTCACCTGTTTTGGAGGTAAGCATGAGCACTCCATCTTCAAGCCGCTCCAAGTGAGCCACTTCCTGACCAAATACAATAGTGGGTTCAAATGTTTTGGCTTGTCTTTCAAGCGAATCAATAATGTTCTCGCAACGAGTCGGATCAATGCCGCCTACATCCCATACTAATTTTTCAGGATATGTACGCATAAAGCCACCGAGTTCATGTTTGGCTTCGATAATCTTGGTACGCATCGCTCGCATTCCACTATAGAAAGAAGCATACATCCCCGCAGGGCCACCACCAATAATAGTGATATCATAAATATCAAGCTGTTCAATAGGGTTCATCTTATTTCACCAACTTTTCGACGACGTTATTCATCAATAACACAGAACCGACAGGTCCTACTCCATGAACAAAGTCACTGGTTTTCAAAGGGAATACATGATCGTTTTTGACGGCTGTCAGACTTGCCCATACTTTATTTTCTTTCAATTTTTTCATTGATTCGGTATTATCGTGATCTTTCAAAATACGATCTTCGACAAAAATATAATCGGGATTCATATCAGGTAAAGCTTCCAGTGATATAGGAGAGAACCAATCGGTAGAGTCTTTGATCGCTTCAGGGCTATGTAGACCTAATGTCTGATAAAAGAATGCACTACTATTCGCCGCTTTAGGCCCCATCACACGATAACGCTCTGACTCTACACGTAGAATCAATACCGTTTTGTCGCCAATGGCTTGCTGAATCTGTTCTCTAGCTTGCTTGGCTTTGGCATCGAATGCTGCTAGTACTTGTTTGGACGTTTCTGTTTTATCAAAAATACTAGCTAATTCAGGCATAGCTGTTTTCATTTCACTATCTGCATTGATCGCTACTGTTGGTGCAATTTTAGATAACTCTTCATAGGTGCCAGGCTCCATACCTATTCCAATCCCTACGATTAGATCTGGAGACAAGGATAGCAATTGTTCATAATTATATTGATACTGCTCGGCTTCAATCATTTGAATTCCATTTTTTTTAAAATAAGGAGCACGATAATCTGGTTCTACTTCCGGTACAAAAATCACCATCTGTGGTGGCACACCCATTTCAATCAAATACTCTGCATAGATCGAGCTAAGCACCAGTACATTTTTAGGCTTTTCAGGAATAGTGACTTCTCCAAAATAATCTTTTACTACTTTGGTTGCTGTAGCTTGTTCAGTAGCTGTTGCTGTGTTTGCTTCTTTATTCGAACCGCTAGAACAAGCGGACATCAACACGCTAAATGCTATCAAGATTATTCCCCAACTTAACAAACGACGCGACATAAATGTATCTCTCCTCATATGATAATGATTATTATTATCATATAGTATCAGACAACAACTCTTCCTAACATGGGGAATCGTGCGTATTGATTTGAATTATTGTGCACTATTTTTAGAAGTAGGGTTAAGATGAGTCGTTATTTCATCCAAAATCATCGTATATCCTTGGATTCCACGTCCTTCTACCCATAGCCTTGTATCCATATCAAATACTTGCTGTTGCTGAACAGCTTTTAACTGTTGCCACACATCACTGTCTATTAATTTGTTCATGCTCTCTTCTGTACTGAACTGCTCTATAATTCGTTTTTCTATAAAAAGATAATCAGGATTGGCTGACAACAACAAATCGAATGTACACGGATTGAACCATGCTTTACCTTCTTGCAATACCTCTGGCGCACTCAAATCCAACTGATGATACAATAATCGGGCAATCCCCACTGCATCTACACCAAGATAACGATATCCAAACGGTTCTACTCGTAAAACCATAATAGTCGCTTTGGCGTTAATGATCGGTTGTAGCGCTTGTTTGGCGATAGTTATTTCTTGTTCTAACTGAATTTGAAGTTGCTGAGCTTCTGTCTGCTTGTTAAATACAGACGATAATTGTTCCAGTAATGTCATTACATCTATACTCAAGCTTGTAATCAAAGGGGCGATAGCACGTAACTGTTGTCTCACCTCTTCAGACCAGACATTGCCAACCAACAATTCAGGTTCTAATTGCTGAATCTGCCCAATATCTTGCTCATACTGCGCGATCTCCACCATTTTCACACCATGGGCTTCGAATTGCTTGAACTGATGGGGAGCCAAAAGAATCGGAGTAACAATCACCGCATAAGGGATTATACCAAGGTGAATCATAATGTCTGCACAGGTAGAAGAAAGACAGACTATTCTGCGTGATGACAAGCTGTCAGCATATAGACTTGGCGAAACACCAACCAATTGCTTAAACCTGCGGCTAAAATAATGCGTATCTTCAAAGCCCGACTTTTTGGCAATATCTTGTGAATTGATCTGTGTAAAGATCAGTTGTTCTTGCGCTCGATACATACGAAAAGAAGCTAGATACTCTAGCGGTGACTTCCCGAATCGCTCACTAAATTTACGTGAATAATACCAAGGACTTACTCCTGCAATCTCTGCTAACTGCTTACGGGTAATCACTTGATCATAATGAGTCTGCATATATTCAGCAGAACGTATGATTCCTTGAGTCAGTGTCTGTTGATCATCGGGTTGATGCATCCTGTCCATATACAGATAATTAAGCAATTCATAGATCATATAGGGATGCTTAATAGATGATTCGTACTGTTGATCTGCTTCTTCTTGACTCAAATGCTGGCTAATATTGGTTAGTATTCCGCCTGTTAATTGTACTTTCTGATACGTTCCTTCTACAGGAACAGACCATGGGTATTCAGTCAAAGTGGAGGTATTATCTGCTATACCATATGTATTAAATTCAAGGCACCAACCTGACAAATCAAGTTGACCTCCTTCAAGCACTTCGATCAACGAGTATGCTTCTACTGCAATTAATTGACCGAATGACACTTGAACACGTTCACCGTTAATTTTCCAGATGGCCTGTCCATCTATAATAAGAATGAATGCTGGATGTATAAAAGAATGATATTCCCCGATCGACATCCATTGATGGGTTAACGCTTGTGTTGATTTCCATTGTACAATCCACTGCTTTTTACCAGACATCACGATTTCCCTCACTATCATCCAATAAGTTAGAACTTGAGCTACTTTGTATAGTATGCAAGCTCCAATTGCTTTTTGTGTATTGTATCATAGGATATAAAAAATAAGCCTGCCTCCACAGCATAATAACTGTAGAAACAGACTTACTTGAGCTCAACCTGTTCTAATCTTATTTACAGATCATCGAGATCAAAATAGGGTTAAGCTTTCTTTGCTAGATTAGAAAGTATTCGTCTTTATTTAAATTAGCTTTGCTTCAAAATATCACGGAATCCTTCGCTAAGTGGTGTATTCGGATGACCTAATACGTTTTGGAAATCCTGACTGTCTACAGCTAGTGAACCTTGACGAATCGCCGTCTGAATACCAACTACAAATGGAAGAGCGTCTACAGGTACGCCAGCTTCTTTCATTACTTGTTCATAAGTTGCATCATCCACTTGTTGAACAGGAATATCTTTGCCACTGACTTCAGCTAAGATCGCTGCTAGCTCTTCTTGTGTTAATAATGGACCTGACAATTCATAGACTTTATTATTGTGACCTTCATGAGTTAACACATTAGCTGCTGCTTCTGCATAATCACGACGGATCGCCCAGCCTACTTTACCGGTTCCAGCAGATGTTAACCACGGAGCCCCTTGTAATGCAGCTTGAATCGTACCCATCTCATTTTCCAAATACCAGTTATTGCGTAGAATAGCATAGGTGATACCTGAAGCGATTAGCGCATTTTCAGTTTGACGATGATCTTCTGTTAAAAAGAATGTACTTTCTTGAGCATTCGGTGCACTCGTATATGCGATAAAGCTAACACCTGCGGCTTTAGCGGCATCGATTGCAGCTTGTTGCTCTGCTACACGATTACCCGGCGAAGTTGAGATCATCAATAATTTATCGATACCTGCAAATGCGGAAGATAATGTCTCTGGACGAGCAAAATCGCCTTCTCTTACTTCTACACCTTGAGCGCTTAAATGCTCTGCTTTTTTCGGATCACGTACACTTGCAACGACATCACTAGCAGGAACCGTTTTTAATAATTGCTCAATAACTAGTGAACCTAATTGACCTGTAGCTCCAGTAACTAGAAATTTCATAAGCGCAACCTCCATTGTATCTCACATTATTTTTTGATCTGTAATCAACTTGCTCTATTCATCATAATCAATAACGTATGCAATTCATATTACATTCAGCAAAATAAAATAATTTGTTATCTTAAGCACAAATTCATTTATTTACTTTATGTAAGTTAGTATATTTAAAATATAAAGTTTCGTCAAGTAACCAAAATAAATTTATACATCGCTAGATTTGTTGATATGAGAGTAATGATGCGATGCTACACTGGATTCACGCACAATTAAACGGGGTTCAAATTCGACACGTTCATATTCAGTTCTATCAGGTGACTGAATACGTTTGAGTAATAGTTCTGCGGCTAATCTACCTACTTCATTGCCCATAATCGAGACTGAACTGATCTGCGGAGTCGTGATCGTTGTCCATAAATTATTATCGATTCCTACAATAGCGATATCTTCAGGAACACGCACCCCTAATTCTTTGAAACGATTCACAATACCGATCGCTACCATATCATTTACAGCATAGATTGCATCAGGCATATGTTTGAGATGATAAAAATAATTCGCTGCTTGCCGTCCCGTCTCAAAGGTGAAATCTTCGCCAAAATAAACAAGTGAAGCATCGACCTGCCCCACAGATTGTTCATAAGCAAGATAACGTTCTTCAATCTTGTCTTTGGGTGCACCTGCATAAGCAATTCGAGTACGTCCAATCTGAATGAGGTGCTCCATCACTAACTTGCCTTCTTGCTTGGCAAGGCCTACAATATCGGCTTTGAGATCAGAGCTTAGCTTTTTACTATAATTAATAACCGATATCGGGATACCTGCACGATTAATAAGACTTTCCAGTGATTTGGGATAAGCGAGTGGCATCATCACTAACCCATCTACATGAAGTTTTTTGATGTCACGTAACGTTTCCAGTTCCAGTCTGGCATTTCCCAGTGTATTGATCTGTACCACACGGTATCCATGTTGTTTTGCCGCTTGTTCAACTGCCCATGCGATATCAGGAATAATAGCGTTACGAATATCGGGTACTGCAAGCGCAATCTGACGGGTCTGACGAATTTTGAGACTTTGGGCAGACGTATTCGGTGTAAAACCCATTTCATCAATAATCTGTAGTACCCGTGCTCTAGTCGCTTGACTGATCCCTGTACTGTTATTTAATGCCCGCGATACGGTAGCAATGCCGACTCCCGCTTGCTTGGCTACATCTTCTATCGTTACTTTTTTTGAAGTCATCTTTAGATCGTCCTTCCTTACCGGAATCGTTTCCATACTATTTTGAAATTTTTCATTAGTTACATCCATTATATCATGCAGTCTGATCTACAAGCTGTATCAAGGGATAATGCATTATCCGCATGATTCTATTTCGTTATTGAACTCTCCTTTTGATCTTATATAATCTCATTTAAAGGTTATTCTTATGAAAAAAGAATCTCTTTTTTCAATGATTATCATCACTTTTTATTGCTAAACCATTTGACTTTATGTCAATAATGTGACATTATAATTTTCGGAAACGTTTCCTAAAATATTTTATAATTAACTTTAAAATGATATATTCAGACTAGGGAGATGACAGAAATGCAAGCATTGCGTTGGCATGGTGTTAAAGACTTAAGAGTAGAAACGATCGAAGAACCTCAAGCATCCGCAGGCAAAGTAAAAATCAAAATTGAGTGGTGTGGTATTTGTGGTAGTGATTTGCATGAATACGCAGCAGGTCCTATCTTTATTTCTCAAGGAACAAATCATCCATTAACTCATGAACAAGCCCCTGTCGTTATGGGACATGAATTTTCCGGACAAGTGGTTGAAGTGGGCGAAGGTGTAACCAAAGTGAAGGCTGGTGACCGTGTGGTCGTAGAGCCTATTTTTGCATGTGGTAAATGTACAGCTTGTAAGCAAGGTAAATATAATCTGTGCGAACATATGGGATTCTTAGGTCTTGCTGGTGGTGGCGGTGGTTTCTCCGAATATGTCGCTGCTGATGAACATATGGTTCACAAAATTCCAGATAGTGTGTCTTATGAGCAAGGTGCTCTTGTTGAACCTTCGGCTGTAGCTTTATATGCTGTACGCCAAAGTCAATTAAAAGTCGGTGATCGTGCTGTAGTATTCGGTGCAGGTCCAATTGGATTGTTAGTGATCGAAGCACTTAAAGCATCCGGTGCAGCAGAAATCTATGCTGTTGAATTATCAGAAGAACGTCGACAAACAGCCGAATCTCTAGGCGCTATTGGTCTAAATCCTGCTGAAGTAGATGTCGTTGCTGAAATTCACCGTCTAACCAATGGTGGAGCTGATGTCGCTTATGAAGTAACAGGTGTACCTGTTGTATTAACACAGGCGATTCAATCCACGAAGCTGAGCGGACAAATTATGATCGTTAGTATTTTTGAAAAAGAAGCTCCAATTCATCCGAACCAGATCGTCATGCAAGAGCGCAATATTACAGGTATTATCGGTTACCGTGATGTATTCCCTGCGGTGATTAGCTTAATGAGTCAAGGCTACTTCTCTTCTGAGAAATTAGTCACCAAACGTATCGCTTTAAATGAAATTGTAGAACAAGGATTTGAAGCATTGCTAAAAGAAAAAAACCAAGTGAAAATTATGGTTTCTCCGAGTCTGTAATCGTTAAGACCTTTATAGAGTCTAATTGAGGAGAACTCATCTACTTTTATTGATATATTTCTATCTCTATTTAAATGATTGATTTTATTCATATTTTATAGACAAAGAC
>NZ_MDER01000050.1 GCF_001721045.1 Paenibacillus nuruki
ACCGAACACTCCGGTGGATCTGTGGTCACCCAAGTGGTGACACACTCACTCGTTGTTCAGTTTTGAAAGAGTAAACCTCTTTCAAACTGTTGATCCTTGAAAACTGGATACCGAAAACGAAACATCGCGTTTTAGAATGTTTCTTCTCTACGACTGTGTTAAACAGCAGTAGGCGAGAAATAATATACACCGTTTCTATTTATAGAAACACTTAGGTTAAGCTACTAAGAGCACACGGTGGATGCCTAGGCGCTAGGAGCCGATGAAGGACGTGGCGAACAACGATAAAGCCTCGGGGAGCTGTAAGCAAGCTGTGATCCGGGGATGTCCGAATGGGGAAACCTAACTGGATTCATCTCCAGTTACTCACACCTGAATACATAGGGTGTGCAGAGGCAGACGAGGGGAACTGAAACATCTAAGTACCCTCAGGAAAAGAAAACAAGAGTGATTCCGTCAGTAGCGGCGAGCGAACGCGGAACAGCCCAAACCAAGAAGCTTGCTTTTTGGGGTTGTGGGACGTCTCTTTGGAGTTACAAAGGAGTATCGTAGTTGAAGAGGTCTGGAAAGGCCCGCGAAACAAGGTGAAAGCCCTGTAGATGAAATGATGCTCTCTCCGAGACGGATCCCGAGTAGTGCGGGGCACGTGAAACCCCGTATGAATCTGCCAGGACCATCTGGTAAGGCTAAATACTCCCTAGCGACCGATAGTGAAGCAGTACCGTGAGGGAAAGGTGAAAAGGACCCCGGAAGGGGAGTGAAATAGAACCTGAAACCGTGTGCTTACAAAAAGTCAGAGCCCTATGAATGGGTGATGGCGTGCCTTTTGTAGAATGAACCGGCGAGTTACGTTCCCGTGCAAGGTTAAGGTGAAAAGCCGGAGCCGCAGCGAAAGCGAGTCTGAATAGGGCGACTAAGTACGTGGACGTAGACCCGAAACCAGGTGATCTACCCCTGTCCAGGGTGAAGGTACGGTAACACGTACTGGAGGCCCGAACCCACGCACGTTGAAAAGTGCGGGGATGAGGTGGGGGTAGCGGAGAAATTCCAATCGAACCTGGAGATAGCTGGTTCTCCCCGAAATAGCTTTAGGGCTAGCCTCGGAAGTTGAGTCGTGGAGGTAGAGCACTGATTGGATGCGGGGCCCGCAAGGGTTACCAAGTTCAGTCAAACTCCGAATGCCACAGACTTTATTCCGGGAGTCAGACAGTGAGTGCTAAGATCCATTGTCGAAAGGGAAACAGCCCAGACCATCAGCTAAGGTCCCCAAGTGTGTGTTAAGTGGGAAAGGATGTGAAGTTGCACAGACAACCAGGATGTTGGCTTAGAAGCAGCCACCATTGAAAGAGTGCGTAATAGCTCACTGGTCGAGTGACTTTGCGCCGAAAATGTAACGGGGCTAAACACACCACCGAAGCTATGGCTTGATACATTAGTATCAGGGGTAGGGGAGCGTTGAATGAAGATTGAAGGTGTACCGCAAGGAGCGCTGGACCTCATTCAAGTGAGAATGCCGGTATGAGTAACGAAAAGATCAGTGAGAATCTGATCCGCCGAAAACCCAAGGATTCCTGAGGAAGGCTCGTCCTCTCAGGGTAAGTCGGGACCTAAGGCGAGGCCGAAAGGCGTAGTCGACGGACAACAGGTTGAAATTCCTGTACCACCGAAAGCCGTTATGAGCAATGGGATGACGCAGGAGGATAGTGACGCGGACTGATGGATGTCCGTTCAAGCAGTGAGGCTGGTATGTAGGCAAATCCGCATACCGCAAGGCCAGGCTGTGATGAGGAGCGAAAATTGTAGTAGCGAAGGTCATGATTTCACACTGCCAAGAAAAGTCTCTAGCCAGGAAGCAGGTGCCCGTACCGTAAACCGACACAGGTGGGTGAGAAGAGAATTCTAAGGCGCGCGGAAGAACTCTCGTTAAGGAACTCGGCAAAATGACCCCGTAACTTCGGGAGAAGGGGTGCCCCGGTAGTGTGAATAGCACGAGGGGGCCGCAGTGAAAAGGCCCAAGCGACTGTTTAGCAAAAACACAGGTCTGTGCGAAGCCGCAAGGCGAAGTATACGGGCTGACGCCTGCCCGGTGCTGGAAGGTTAAGGGGAGTGGTTAGCGCAAGCGAAGCTATGAACCGAAGCCCCAGTAAACGGCGGCCGTAACTATAACGGTCCTAAGGTAGCGAAATTCCTTGTCAGGTAAATTCTGACCCGCACGAATGGCGTAACGATTTGGGCGCTGTCTCAACGAGAGATCCGGTGAAATTTTAATACCTGTGAAGATGCAGGTTACCCGCGACAAGACGGAAAGACCCCATGGAGCTTTACTGCAACTTGATATTGAACTGGGGTGCGATTTGTACAGGATAGGTGGGAGCCGTAGAAACCGGAGCGCAAGCTTCGGTTGAGGCGCCGTTGGGATACCACCCTGATCGCATTTGAGTTCTAACCTCGTACCGTGATCCGGTACAGGGACCGTGTCAGGTGGGCAGTTTGACTGGGGCGGTCGCCTCCTAAAGTGTAACGGAGGCGCCCTAAGGTTCCCTCAGAATGGTTGGAAATCATTCGAAGAGTGTAAAGGCATAAGGGAGCTTGACTGCGAGACAGACACGTCGAGCAGGGACGAAAGTCGGGCTTAGTGATCCGGTGGTACCGCATGGAAGGGCCATCGCTCAACGGATAAAAGCTACCCTGGGGATAACAGGCTTATCTCCCCCAAGAGTCCACATCGACGGGGAGGTTTGGCACCTCGATGTCGGCTCATCGCATCCTGGGGCTGAAGTAGGTCCCAAGGGTTGGGCTGTTCGCCCATTAAAGCGGTACGCGAGCTGGGTTCAGAACGTCGTGAGACAGTTCGGTCCCTATCTGTCGTGGGCGTAGGAAATTTGAGAGGAGCTGTCCTTAGTACGAGAGGACCGGGATGGACGCACCGCTGGTGTACCAGTTGTTCCGCCAGGAGCATCGCTGGGTAGCTACGTGCGGAAGGGATAAGCGCTGAAAGCATCTAAGCGTGAAGCCCCCCTCAAGATGAGATTTCCCAGTATGTAAGACCCCTTGTAGACGACGAGGTTGATAGGTTGGGGGTGGAAGTGCCGCAAGGCATGGAGCTGACCAATACTAATCGGTCGAGGGCTTATCCAAAATCTACAAACGCGGTGTTTCAGTTTTCGGATTCAGTTTTCAGGGAGCAACATTAGCCTGACTGTTTGGTAATGATGGCGGAGGGGTTCCACACGTACCCATCCCGAACACGACCGTTAAGCCCTCCAGCGCCGATGGTACTTGGACCGCAGGGTCCTGGGAG
>NZ_MDER01000051.1 GCF_001721045.1 Paenibacillus nuruki
TTTAGGCGGTCATCTATTTTATTGAATAAAACCCTTAATAAGTATAGCTTACTTTTTTAAATAGTTAAGTAAATTATGTATTTAGTCTAGCAAAAAGCTCTTACCCTGTAAAATAATCATATCGATTACTTTCAGAATAAGAGCTTATTTAGATCTTATCGTTATTTAATTATAAGCTTACTAGTTATAAGATTTGTTAACTATTAATCGTTATCGTAGTCGTCGTTGTCATCATCATTGTCATAATCTTTATCGACTGATAATACTTTACCTGTAGCTGCATCAATCTCTACAGTTGCTTCGCCACCAGCGATTTTCAAGTCAACTTCATAAGTCACTCGACCATCATCACTATCACGATCTACTTTAGTCACTGTACCTTTTACAGCTTTCAAAGCAATAGCTTTAGCTTGTGCGACTGTTTTTACCTTGTTGTTGGCATTGTTTGTAGCCGTCTGGTTGTCGTTGTCATCATCGTCATTATCATCGTTGACTACTTTCAACACAGTACCTGTAACTGCATCAATATGAACATCTACATCTTTAGTAGAATTGGCTTTATCTACATCAACTTCATAGTACAATTTGCCATTATTGTAACGTTCCAAATCTACACCATCAATCGTACCTCCAGGTACTTTCGTTAATGCGATTTGCTTCGCTTTGGTTTCACCAATTAATTTGCTTGTTGTTGCTGTTGCACTATTTGAATTACTTGAATTATTCGTAGTCGCTGCTGTCACAGTTCCCATTGTTCCCAAAGCGATTGCTGCTGATAATACACCGATACCTAATTTTTTGTTCATCATGTTATGTTCCTCCTAATAATTTTGTAATATGTTTTTCACTTGTTCTTGCCTCTGCTATTAATATAAAGCTTACAAATGAGATGTCGATTACAACAAGATTAGAATTTGATGAGAACGTTAATTATTATGAATTTCTTCTTAGTTCTCGTTGTCGGAATCGTCAACATCATCCCATGTGACAGACATGACTGCTCCAGAAATCGCATTCACCTGTACAGTAGCTTCTCTTTCATCTGGCGTATCAATATCGACCAAGTAATACGATTGTCCTTTATCTTCATCATCTTCATAGTCGGTATCATCCACTTTACCAGGTACTTGAGTCAGTGCAATTCGCTCTGCATCTTTTTCTTTTAAAATCAATACAGGGGGTTTGGATGAATTGTTCTTATCTTTAGGTTTTTCTTTGTCTTTACGATCATCTTTGTGATCTCGCTGATCTTCAGGTGAGGCAGGCGCACCGACTGGCGGCTGGTTCGGATCAGGTGTACCCATAGCTGGCTGATCATTAGACGGTGGTTGGTTATTAGCTATTCCACTGTTGTCATTACTACTATCTTTATTTTCAGTAGTTGAAGTCGGTGGTGAAGATTCAGTCAGTGTCGATGTAGTATCGCTTGTATCTGTCGAATCTTCAGCAGATGATGTATTTGTACTATTGCTGCTATCTGTTGTTGCAGGTGTAGTAGTAGAAGTCGTTGGCTCGGTTGCTGTTGAACTGGATGAATCTGAGCTAGACGAATCTGTTGTATTCGTACTATTAGGTGTAGTGGTCGCTACTGTCGATTGTCCGATCTGTTGAATCGATTGAATCGCTCCACTGTTACCGTTGACTTGAACTTGATACATGCCTTGATCCGATTGTAACTGAACTGTATAGATTCCATTATTTAATGCAGTCTCTGTTACTTTACCCGGATATTGCTTGAGTACTACATTTTTGGCTTGTGTTGATGTTAAAACAGGGCTCGCTTGTGCTATAGATTTCCACCATAATGTCATTAAAAACATCAAAATTAATAAAATTACGACTGCTCCGGCAATCCACCATCGTCTGTCTTTGATAACAGTTGCTACTGTATGAGTAGCAGGTGATGCTGTTCTTTGCATCTCTCTTCGTCGCATTTATGGATCACTTCCTCAATATAATTTCTAATTGCATCGTTATTATAAAGGCTCTTCATTAGAATTTGCTGAGAACATCGTAGTTGTAGGTACAAAAATAGCAGGTAACGAGACAATCGCTGTTGTGCCTTCTTTTTCTACACTTTCCAGACGTATTGTAGCGCCAATCGCATCTGCTATTTCTAAAGCTAAAGTCAGCCCTAGTCCAGATCCTCCTACATCTGTACGACTACGTGCTTCATCAACCCGGTAAAAGCGGTCAAATACTTTGGATAATTCAGCTTGAGGAATACCAATTCCTTGATCAATAATTCGAATACATCTACGCTGTATCTTCACTGTACCTAAATGCTCTGACATGGGTTGATCATTTTCAATCTCAATCACGATCGGATTCTGACTATATTTACGAGCATTATCTAATAAAATGAACAACAATTGTCGCAATTTACCAGTATCATTTTGAATCAATAATAGCGACGGTTTGGCTAGCAATTCAGTGGAAATACGAACATCAATCTGACGCTGATATGCATTATGGAACCCTTTGACCAATTGATCGATTTCTTCAGCTAAATGCAAAGGTTCTATCGATAAATTCCACTGTTCTTTGTGCTTGGCTAATAACAGCAGTTGCTCAGTCATTTCTTTCATGCGTACCGCTTCTGAATGAATCGCATCAACCGACTCATGAAATAGTTCTGGACGATCCATCCCTCTACGCTTCAACAGACTGGCATAACTTTCAATAATGGTGAGCGGTGTTTTGAGTTCATGAGAAGCATTAGACACGAACTGTTTTTGCTTATCATAATTGGTCTCAAGTAGATCAATCATTGCATTAAATGTCTGACCCATTTCTAATAATTCATCTTTGGACTTAGGATCTAATTCCAAACGCTTGAATCGCCCGCTTCGCTTAATCTCACTCATCGTTGAAGTCATGGCTCCAATAGGACGCATAATAATTCGTCCAAGAATATGACCTGATAAAATAACCGGAATCATGGCTAACCCTGTGACTGTAATCAATACGATTCGAAGTACCTGCAAATAATTTTCTGTCTGATGCAGGCTTTCTGTCACTTGCACATTCACAACAGAACCGTCCGTCCAGATCACAGGAATAGATACGAATACATACCCATTCGCATTATACGTAATTTTTTGAGATTGTAATTCTTTACTATAGCTTACGGTGCGCTTACTTAATTCTTGTTCCGAAGAAGAAGTTACGACTAATGAATTATTTCCTTTTTCAGTGACAATACGGATCATTCCATCTACAGGAACATAAGCACGTAATAGATCGGCTGTGGTCATCGAACCTGCGATTTGCCGAATATTGTCCGCTGTTTTGTTGGTCTGTGACTCCACTCGTACCAATTGTTCATTGATCGACAAGCGGCTAAACACAATATAGACCAGCACATTGGTTAAAATAAATAACAAGGCAAATAACACCGAAGAATACAAATGTATTTTACTTCTTAGCTTCATCCTGTATCCTTTCTGTTAACTATTATCTTTAATAACATACCCTACTCCGCGTACCGTATGAATCAGTTCGCGTTCAGGATCTTGATCTACTTTTTTGCGTACATAACGGATATAGACATCTACGACATTGGTATCTCCGTAATAATCATATCCCCAGACCGCAGTGACAATCTGATCCCGATTCAGTACTTGCCGTTTATTCTTGAGCAAATAAGCTAACAGATCAAATTCACGTGGTGTGAGCTCAATCTGTTGCTCACCTCTGATCACTTCTCGGGTTCCTTCGTTAAGGCGTAAGTCTGCTGCGGTTAACCAGACTCCATCATTGTCTTCGATAACCGGAACAGTCTGTGGACGTTGCCGTAGAGCTGCACGTACACGAGCTAATAATTCTTCGATTTGAAAAGGCTTGGTAATATAATCATTCGCTCCCAAGTCCAGACCGGCTACTTTATCTTCAACAGAACTTTTGGCGGTTAATAAAATAACAGGTATATTGCCACCCACACCACGAATCCGTCTCAAAATTTCGATACCACTCATTTCGGGTAACATGACATCTAACAGAATAAGATCATACGTACTTTCTTGATACAGATCCCATGCTTGTGCTCCATTATAGGCTTGTGAAATATCATACCCTTCTGCTTCCAGTTCAATCTGCAACAGTCGAGAAATTTTGTGTTCATCTTCTACGATTAAAATATGTTCCTTCAATCTCTGTTCCTCCTTGTTGCTATAGCTACTCTGTATTCACTTATCCTTTATCATAACAGACCGTGCGATGTTCACGAAATTCAGTTGTTGCGCTAATGAATTATATCGACAAAAAAGGATATCCTGCTTGAACAACGATAGGCATGAGACGCTATCATTGCAGTCAGGATATCCTGTAAAAGAAGTCTATATCATTGAGATTTGTTTTTATCAATCAGCATATCTTTGATTAATCCGATCTGACCAATAATTGATTCAGGATCATAGTAAGCATAGGTGTCATAAGGTAACATATAGACCTG
This sequence comes from Paenibacillus nuruki, assembly GCF_001721045.1. Taxonomy (GTDB): domain Bacteria; phylum Bacillota; class Bacilli; order Paenibacillales; family Paenibacillaceae; genus Saccharibacillus; species Saccharibacillus nuruki. The sequence continues at coordinate 4,454 of NZ_MDER01000051.1, forward strand.
TCCTTTTTTCACAGCCGGCAAGCTTTTCCATAAAGGGTTATCCAGAATAGAACTCTTATCGACCTGTTCCGCATCATTATTAAAGCAAATAAAAATATAATCAGCATTCGCATATTCTGGCAATACTTCAAGGGAGATATCTTTGATCTGTGCATCGCTATCAATTACTTCTTTTTGCACGATATCTAATGGTTTTAATTGGAGTGCATCATAGATAGCATATCCGCCACGCCCATAATTTTCACCGAGTACAGCTATTTTTTTACTCCGTACATTGATAAGAGCTGCGGTTTGTCCCGGTTTTACTATATGTTTAATTTGCTCACGTGCTTGTTCAGCTGTCTGATCATAGCGATCTAACCATGCCTTTGCTTCTTTTTCGCGATTTAATAATGTACCGAATAATTGTATTTCTTCTTTGGGATTATGGTAGGAAGAATAAGGAACATAGATCGTTGGAGCAATTTTGGAATATTCTTCGTATTTCTCGACATCAAAATCGTTAATAACGATCAGATCAGGATTTAATTCAACTACTTTTTCCAAAGAAGTGGGTGTACCAATATCACTAATCGATTGTTCTTGTTCTTTCAAAAATGGACTGCCCATCCACCACTCTTTGTTCGCCCCTACAGGAGTCAGTCCAAGTGCAATCAGTGTACCATGGTAATAGGTAGATACAATTCGTTTGGGGTTAGTAGGGATAGTCACTTTCCCTTTAGCCGTGTCGATCGTTCGTGTTGCAGACTGTGATGATTCTGTGTTCGTCTGTTGACTCTCTGTTGCTGAAGTAGTACTTGTACGACTACTACAAGCTCCCAATACCAGTGCTATACATAACAATAGTACACCTGTAATGATAGTCTTTTTTGTATATCTGTAATAATTCATAATGTCCCCCTGCGATTTAATTGATAATCATTCTCAGGTGGAATCATAACAAGTCTATCGTATAACGTCTATGCACAAATATGATCATTTATCATGACAATCATGATATGAACTGTTGTAACCACAATTTTAATTGTGCTTCTTGTGAACAAGGATCAAATCCATAAAAAATATTGCGATCCATAGTATAACATTGTCGATTCTGTACAGCTGCTAATTGTTGCCACTCTAAAGATTCCATTACAGGCTCCAAAGCGACTTCTGATGTGCCTTCAACTGGATAATAAATCACAATCATATGATCTGCTGCATATCGACTTAATTCTGCTAAAGTCACTTCTTTACTGATCAAATTCTGATCTATAATGTCTTCTTGTACGATTGCAGGAGGATGATGATGTAACTGTTGATAAATAAGTGGCCCACCCATACTGCGCCGATCACCGTATACATATATTTTTTCTGAGACGATTTTGTAGATACCTACTGTTTCATCCATACCGATAAAAGATGATAATTGTTCTCTCGCTTGCTGTATTTGCCGATCCCAATCATTTAACCATTGATGTGCCTGTTCTAGCCTGCCTACCTGCTCCGCTAACCACAACCATTGTTGTTGCCAGTTGTGATGTTCAATAGAGAGAGTTTGTACAGGTACATATTCTTCTAATATGAATCTACCCAGATTATCTTCATACGCAAATACAAGATCCGGCTGTACATCATTCATCGTCTGTATAGATTGCTCTAGACTATCATGCAATACAATCATCGTGCTTAGATCCAGATGTTGATGATACTTCTCCCATTTCCATGGTTCCAAATACCCTGCTTGGGGAACCATACCAAGTTGAAGAAGCATTGATGTAAAAGGATAATTCCACGTAGCATACTGCTTCTCAGACGATTGATACTGCTTGGGCGATAGACCAAATAAAGACTTAAACCGACGGCTAAAATAATGCTCGTTCGGATATCCGTTACGTCTAGCAATTTCGCTAATACTTGCACTAGAATATTGCAGGTCTTTTTTGGCGGCATTCATTCGCCAGCGGTAGACATAATCGGTAAACGAAATACCTTTATGCTTACGGAAAATACGAGAAAAATGTTCAGGTGTAATCCCTAAGCGAGCAGCGATAACCGTACGCCGTATCTCTTCCCGATAATACATCCTTACCTCATCTGTAGCCTGCTGTATCATATTCAGATTAGTTGCTTCTGTCCCTGATGAATGCTGGTTCCATATCAAATGTAATAGTTGATAAAAAAGCAGTTGGCTATACAGCTCTTTTTCTACAGACAGTTCTTTTGGTTGATCTACGGTTGCTAGTAATTCTTTGCCTAAGCGCTGCATTTCTAAAGGGGAATGTACAGGTATGATCGTAGCTAGACCATCGCTAGACCAAGAAGAAGATGCATGCTTATCTACATTTTGGAACATAAGCTTCAATAGCTGGACAGGTTGTGAAGAATTATTATATAGAAATACACCACTTCCAGCCGGACAAAATAAAACCTGATCCGCTTTGATCGTAAAGTGACTGCCTTGAAGCTGGACATCTGCTTGTCCTTCTTTGATCATCATCAGTGTATCGTATTCTGCAACTGTCCATTCTTTAGGATGATGATGCAGATAAGTGATGATCGTCAATGACAAAGGAATCCATACTTTACGAGATAAGATATGCGTATGTTGTTTGTGTTCAGGAATAGATACATCGTTTGGATTGGAAAATGGATAACGATTTTCTTTTAACTGCTCGGTAATAGTACTGACTTCTTCGTCAGACAATTTACCCAAATATTTCACAGTACGATGCTTGTTCTTGCCTTGTTCATCTCGATACGATTCTACAATACGATAATACGTATATACATGTCCTTGCTTATGTACCTTTTGCTTTTTCAAAAACATGATCCAATCCCTTTCAAGTTAAGGTCTACAGTTGAGGACTATAACCTATAATAAAAGTACCTGAAAAACTCAGGTACTCGGGTCTAAATCCAGTCTATTATTCGTTTCCCAAATATAATGATTATCATTTAGTGATATCAAAGAATAAAACAGTACGTCAAAATGATAATTGATCTCACAAAATCATGAATAAAAAAACGATTAACTAGCCAATAATTTTCTGATAACTAGCAATATCGAGCCGGCGACCAAATTTATAACCGACTTCACGAAAATGAGCACATTTCTCATAGCCATATCGTTCAAATAAAGCGATACTATTTGCATTTTCTGTACATACCGTTGCAATTAACACATGAAATCCACTTGCAACGCCTGCTTGTTCTAGAAAAGTGAGCGATTTTCCGCCTAATCCTTTGCCTGTCTGACCGGGCTTTAGATAGATCGTGACTTCTGCTGTAACATCATATGCTTGTTTATTTTTGTGTGGAGTGATTAAGATGTAGCCAGCAATTACAGGTGTAGATTCAGCATTAGAGACTACAGAATTATCCTGTGCATCCTGTTCTTCGATAATCACATAAGACTTGTAATGAGCAGGTACATTTATAATCTGCGCGCGCATCTGTGCCAACGATAACAATTCCGTATGAAAAGATACGGTTGTATGCTCTACATAATGATTATAAATCGAAAGCACTTCAGGCAAATACTGTTCTTCTATCGGCTCAAATCGAATAGTACTCATCTCTAACCAACCCCTCTATTTACAAAAAATAGTGCATCATTCTTTGCAGACCTGCTGGCCCTATAGGACGATGACCCAAATCTTCAAACCCTGCTACCGTGTATGTACGTTGCGCTGCCTGATTACGTTCATTAACTACCAATATTAACTCATGGATCTGCGGAAACTGCTGTCTCACCCATGCTGGTAATAATTCCATCGCTGTTCTAGCATAGCCTTTACCTTGATGCTTGGAATCAATTAACAATGCTCGAATCAACATGACTTTACTCGGTGTAGCATCGGTATAATCGCAATAAGAAAGAATACCATCACCTGTATGCAAAACAAAAAATCCAACCACTTGCTGCTGAGCTTGAATCACAATCGGATAACGCTGAGGATCAGTCAACGCTATCTCCAGTGATTGAAGAGGCAATGCAGTAAATTGTAATTGCTCTTCAGGTAGGTCAAATGAAGCTAACTCTTCTCGATATTCAGAACGATAATAGGCTAACTGTACAGCAGAAATACTCATATCTGATTCTCCTTAAATTCCATTCCCAGATTAATCTGCTACGATGGCATAGATTTTGGCATCATGAAAACGTCCTTTAACATACAAGTTTTTACGCATTAAGCCTTCATATTGCATGCCGACTTTCTCCATGACTCGTGCAGAATTAATATTATCAGGCATACAACGAGCTTCGATCCGTACCAATTTCATTTGATTCCAGCCAAAGTCGATAATTGCTTTCATCGCTTCTGAAGTATATCCACGATTCCAAAATTCTCTAGAAAGAGCGTAACCGACTTCAGCTTTAAAATGTTTGGTATTCCAATTAATAAAGCCCATTGTACCGATCAAGCGTCCGGATTCTTTATGTTCAATCCCCCATTGAGAGACAGCGCCTTCTTCATATTTTCCAAGTAAAAAGGAAATAAACTGTTGGGTCTCTTCGATCGACTGGTGTGCATGCCATGTGACATAACGAGTCACTTCTGGATCAGAACCATAAGCGTACATATCTTCTGCATCGTCCATCGTAATCGGACGTAAAATCATTCTTTCTGTTTCCAGTACAGGCAAATTCCCAAAAATATCTTCGATTTTCATATGTATCTGCTCCTTCAAATTGGGATAGGTTATATGTATTTTACCATATATGTGAGTAAAGCGTTGCTAACAAATATGATCAATGTTCATACAAAAAAACCGTCCTTAAGGACAGCTCCAATTACTGTTATCATCATCTACATTTTCTATTAACTGCGATAACCATAACGTAGATCATTGGCTGTCACAATACCTACCAGATGATCTTGATCGGTAACAATCACACTATCATTGCGGAAATATTCAGCACGCTGCTCTGCAAGCTGTTGTACATCAGTTACATTATGATAAACATCAACAATAAGAGGCTTTTGTGTCATCAACTTCACAATTCGTTGCATCTGAAATCCATCCATACCTGAACGTCTATTCACACGAAAGAAAAAGCGAGCACACATCACGATACCTACTGGACGATTGTGCTTATCACAGACTACAATACTTTCAGCTTCAGGATAACTGGACATGACTTTAAGCGTTTGTTCACACGTCTGCTTGGTTGTGACTTGAGGAGCACTACGAAGAAGATCAGTAAGGGTTAACGTGTCTTCAGGTGGACGACTATCTGGAAATGAAGGTATCGCTACTGCTTGCAAAGACGTAGCTTCATTTGTTCTCGCTTGTCTCAGCAAAGGCTTCAGCATCTGACTAATCATGATCGATCGCCTTCTTTCTATGATTCAGAGTATATATGAATCGTACTCTTTCAAGATTAAAGGCGATAACGAATCATGTGAAATACATGTAAATGCTATTTGGTAACATTATTACAGATCGTTTAGCGTCCATTCATCACGCCAAGATAATGTAATTGCACCATCTTCTGCTATTTTAATAGGTAACCAGATATAACGTGAATCTTTGAGGTCATCTTTTTTCCAGCGATCTCCCATATAGATAAATTTACCGGGTGCTCCTTCTACCGGAATAATATGTGTGCTTTGCGAACCAAATGTAGTCTGACTATCTGGTGCAAAATTTTTCAACGGCGCCCACGGACCAAAGATATGATCAGCTACTGTATATTTAGCAACATTCGGGTCCCAGCCAGTCGCTCCAGAAGTCACCATATAGTACTTACCGTTGTGCTTGAACATCGCTGGTGCTTCACGCTGTGCTCCCGGGAATACACGCACATAATCTTCACCATAGACCGATTGATATTCCTGATCCCGTTCTGCTTTGCCTTCTTTGTGCCAACCTGTAATATCGGTATAGTCATCGTTTAGCTTGGAAATATAGATCGTTAGATTCTCTTCACTGGAATAGACCAGATAAGCGGTTCCATCATCATCTTTGAATAAAGTCATATCTCTTGCCATCCCCGGCTGATCCGGTTGTCCATTGTACTCTGCATCTTTAGGTGCTCGATCCATACGGAATCCTTCTCCATATACAAAAGGTCCTGTTGGTGAATCAGACAGCGCATAGCCCGCTTGAGCTTTGGCATAATTAGCAGTTGATGTCGCACTTGGCCCATCGGTGTGCATCCACATAACGTACTTGCCTGTTTTTTCATTATAAATCACTTTAGGACGTTCGATAATACGATTCGTTCCAATATCATTAAGTATATTAGCAGTATCTGTACGTCCTGCATATAATTTAGAAATAACTGGATCATTAGTAAAATCATCTTCCGATTCAATGGCTGTTAATGCTAATCCTTTATCTTCCCAATTATAAAGGTCTTTGGAAGCATATACATGAACGCCACGTGCAGGTAAGTATCCATTGGTCTTATCTTCCCCATACCAGTAATAGGTCTCATCTTGCTGATTGTATAATATCCCGCCACCATGTGCTTGAATAGGTACACCATTCGTATCATTCCAGACCGCACCGGGTGTAAAAGATGAGGTATTCGCTACCTGGATTGCTGAAGAAGTATCATTTGTTGTAGCTGCTGAGATCGATGCAGGCATCCATAAAGAAGTGAACAATACAGACCCACAGACAAGAGGTAGCCATTTTTTACTTGTTGACCATAGATTCATTACATTGCCTCCTTTTATTTTGTATACGCTTACAAAAACATATAAAAAATATACTCCCCTCATCAGGAAGTATATTTCTCATTGTAATAAAAACCATTTTTTAAGTCAAATATCTAATAAAAGGAAAACGAATGACATATTGTTTAATTATTCGCAATCCAAGTCTCATAACGACTGTGATCATTCCACATATGTTCAAAAATAACTGACCATTTTTCCGCCAGATTAGCATCATGAATAGCGACTAACACTTCATCATTTTCTTCGCTTGATTCATCGGTATAATTAAATGAACCGACAGTAGCAATTTGACGATCTACAATTAACATTTTCTCATGCATTTTGCCATCAAATGTATTGATCTTAATCGTTGCTCCTGCTTCTATTAATGTTTGAAGCGCTTTGATTTGTGATTTCTTTTCTACTTTAGTTTTATCTGTAAGAATATGAACTTGTACGCCACGCTTTTGCGCATATTCCAATGCTTGAACAATCGATTCTCGTGACAGATTGTAGATAGCTATATCCAGTGTAGACTGTGCTTTATTGATTAAATTAATAATGAGCTGATCCGGCTTTTGTCCTTCTGCTGAAAAGACATAATCAATCGTTGTTCCCGGATCTGTGGGTGTACTTTGTGTAGTCGGTTCTACAGTAGGCTTGGTGGTAGATGATATATGATCTGAATTTTTTTGAAGTGGGACTGAATATACTTCAGGTGCAATCGTTTTTGAAGTGCTCGAACACGCACTCAATACCATCACTGCACTCAAAAAAGTAAAATGAAGCAAACTTATTTTATGACGTAATAAGGTCATTATGGGCAAAATCCTTTCTTTATGCATCAACTTCGATGAAAGAGATCATTCTTCTTTAATGAATACACCCTATTATAAACCAATGCTCTTTCGAATCAAAATAACACTCTAATAAATACCTTTTATCTTCCATAGATATAAAGGACTTCCACCTCTTTGGCACGAATACTATAACCATCATTCACGATTGGGAGATGATTATTAATGATTAAAGGAATCAGTCAGGCTGGACTTGGTCACATTTCACCTGAAGAATTAGTCCGTTCTGCGGCTGCGTATGGATTTGGTGCTGTAGATATGAGTACGGATACATTAGTTGCTAAGTATGGATTAGAAGGAACTCAACAACTTTTGAAAGATCATCATGTTGTATTGGGTTCGATAGGCTTGCCGGTAGAATGGAGTCAGACCGAATCCCTTTTTCGTGAACAATTAACCCGTGTAGCTACAACAGCATATCAAGCTTCTTTACTTGGTTGTGAGAGCTGTTGTACATATATTTTACCTGCTACCGATGAATTACCTGCTGCTTATATGGCGCAGAGTATTGTGCGTTTACGTCAGATCGCTTCTATTTTGGATGCATATGGTATTCGATTGGGGTTAGAATTTGTAGGGCCACATCACTTGCGTACTGCTTGGAAATACCCATTTATTCATAGTGTAGAAGATACCTTAACAATGATTGATGCCATAAATCAGACTAATGTAGGCTTACTGGTCGATGCTTATCATTGTTATACAACAGGATTTACAGCGGATGATATTCGTCAATTACGTGCAGATCAGATTGTCCATGTGCATATTAACGATGCCAAAGATATTCCTATGGATCAAGTGCTGGATAATGATCGCTTATATCCTGCTGAAGGGGTCATTGATTTGCGTTCTTTTGTTCAAGCTTTGCAAGATATCGGTTATACGGGTGTGGTGGCACAAGAAATTCTCACACCAGAACCGCCTACCGATTCAATCACGTCATTATGGGAACGTTCAGAGCGTGGATTTAATCATGTATTTCAAGCTCTTTCTACGATCTGATCGTCTGTTGATTGATTCTATATATTAAGAATTTAATAAAGATATACAAAATAAGCCTCACCATCCGTCTCTTGTACTCATCAGAGATCAATGGTGGGGCTTTACAATTGAAATGTGCTTATTTTATCTATGGCTATCTATTAATGCTGTTGTTCGATGAAAAATGTGCTGTACTCTGCATATCCTATGGTATCCTGATCATCACTTGTTAATTCAAATGGCTCTATTCTTTTTTTCAAATCCACAGCAAATATGCCTACTTTGGCACCTACCCAATGCCCGGGGTGAATAGGTTCGATATGTGGAATATCAATAAAATGGCTACCATCCAGACTATAACTAAATTGAGATAACCCTGCATGCAAAATAGATACCGGAATCTGATCTTCTCTTGCGGTGCTTGCAGGTGCAGGATGATCGACTTGCTTGGTATCTAACCATACTGATACACGCAGATAGATAGGATTAGATATATGTGGTTGTGAAGGATTAACCTGTAGATCATGCAGATCTGTCTGCCAAATGTCTTCTTCAATCGGATGATCAAGCGCTTGCCCCTTAGCATCTTGATCATTATAGCCTTGTGTTAACGATAAACGGTAGTGCTGATCTTTATTCTGCTCTATCGCTAAATACGTATATGTTCGTCCAAAAACAGTGAGTCCGAATTTCTCAGTCACCGATTTGGGAGCTATCTGCAATCGGGTCGTCGCTGTAAAATGGGATGAAGGTAACTTCTGTAACAATAATTGTGGAGCATCGTACAATACCGCCTTGTCCGATAAGCCTACTTCACGAGATACAAATGGACACGCATATAATCGTAACTCCTGATGTTCATCATCGGTAGCATACCAGTCTGGTTGTGGATTTGCTTGCCATTGCCACTGTGATCCAAAAGTCTGAGTCGCTCCATCTAATAATTGGATCTGTTCCTCATAAAGTGAATACGGTTGCATAGATGTGATATTCGAAGCTTGATCTTCTGAAGAATGTTCGTTAGCTGGATTGTTGTTATTATGAGTCACAGGCATACGCCATTGTGATACAGGTTCTCCTGCTGTCTGCCCTTGTTGATATTGCCCGATAATAGGCCAACCGTTATCCCATTGCATCGGTTGAAGATGAGTAATTCGTCCATATGCATATTTATCTTGAAAATGTAAAAACCACGACTCTCCTGTCGATGTCTCTACCCAACTTCCTTGATGTGGTCCATTCACTTCACTATTTCCTTGTTGCAACACAATCCGATCTTCATAGGGTCCGAAAATATGGTCAGCACGCAAAACAACTTGCCAACCATGACTGACTCCTCCCGCAGGAGCAAATAGGTAATACTTTCCTTCACGTTTGTAACACTTGGGGCCTTCCATAACAGGATGAACCGATCCACCATCATACACAATTTGTCCTTCGCCCAGAAGTTCACGACCATCTGCACTCATACGAAACATTTGCAATTTACTTCGAATCCCTGAACGACTATGAGCAAAAGCATGCACAAGATAAGCTTGCCCATCTTCATCCCAAAATGGACACGGATCGATCCATCCTTTGACTTTTTTCAACATATGCGGAGCAGTCCATGGGCCTGTTGGTTGTTCTGCCGAGCACATAAAGACACCTTCGTCCGGCGTACTGAAAAACACCCAAAAACGTCCATTCTGATAGCGAAGACTAGGTGCCCATACCCCTTCTCCATGTCTAGGCTGATCATAATCAGACGAACCTTCTAGAAATTCTAACTTGGGCAAAATATAATGAATCAACTTCCAATGTACAAGATCTGTAGAATGAAGTAAGGGTAATCCCGGAACATGCGCAAAACTAGAAGCCACCATGTAGAAATCATCCCCTACCGCAATAGCATCAGGATCAGAGTAATCTTCATGAATAATAGGGTTCGTATAGATTTGTGGATCAGACTGTAATGTCATTGATAATATCCTCCTTCAGTCTATTATGTTAACGTGTTCATTTTCACTTCTATCATACTCTAAATGTGTATAGAAATTAAAGTATACGCTTACAAGTTTAGTAATTTGAACTATAAATACGCTCTCAGTTCAATCATAAAAGCCCTTATAAATTAGACTACTTATTTTATTCAAATTAGTGGTACTGAAATGTATGTAGATGGAGCAGAATCTTTGCTATCTTAATATAAAAAAAGCGCCCTGCGATAAGCAGACGGCGCTTTTTTTATTTACTTTTATATGCAAGACATGATGCGATATGACTCAAGCAGATGTTTAGACGTATGCGTTACGTGTGTACGACAACAACGATTCTACATTCACAATCGGTATAATTTTACCATTCACTTCAAATGCATTCGGCAAAATATCACGGCTATTTACTTCCGGGTTTTCTTTCAACTCTGATTCTTCTACAGTCGCTGTATTGTCTAGCTCATCCACTAGTAGAGCAACACGAGTACGACGAAGCAAAATCATTTTGTCTGTTTCTTTCGGTTCTTCATAAGACACAGCCAATACTTTACGCAGATTAACCAACGGGTACAATGCTCCACGAATCGTGATCAATCCTTCATGCCAATCTTCTGAAAAGGGTAACGGTGTTCCTTTTTTAGCAGTTTGAATTTCATCAATTTCATTAAAGTTAATAGCATAAGCTTGACCTGCTACATAAAATACAATCAATTCGATTTTCATAATGATTAGCTCCTCGAACAATATAATCTGACATTTGCGTATATATCCTTTATCGACCAAATGGCTCATATTCTTTACTACTTTCTCTATTCCTGTACATGTACGTACATTTCACCACAGAAAATACACATTATAGACAGGTCTATTATCTATTTTGATCTATATTCTTGAAATATGTTTAAATAAGTGCTACTATTTAGAAAATTAGTGTATGTATCAGTTTATTATTAATGTTTATATAAACTATAAATGTACGTACATATTTTTTAAATCAAACTTGTAAGCGTTACCTGAAAATAAAGCAGGATAATGCTATACCACACTTCAAGGAGACGATATCATGACCAACTTACCTGAATTCAAAAATCCGATTGTGGAACAACGAGCTGATCCGTGGATCTACAAACATACAGATGGATACTATTATTTCACAGCTTCTGTACCTGAATATGATCGACTAGACGTAAGACGTGCTCAGACGATCCAAGGATTAGCTGATGCTCCTGCGGTAACCGTATGGCGCAAACCAGACCACGGACCGCTTAGCAACCTGATCTGGGCTCCAGAGCTACATTACATTAATGAGAAATGGTATATCTACTTCGCTGCTGCTGATGTTCCTGAACCGGTGAATGGTACATTTAATCATCGTATGTATGTGCTCGAGACAGATGCGTCAAATCCATTAGAAGGTCAATGGGTAGAAAAAGGACAAATCATTACAGAGTGGGAATCTTTCGCACTGGATGCCACCACTTTCCAACATAATGGCACCCTTTATTATGTATGGGCACAACGTGATTATGATATCCCGGGCAATTCCAATCTTTACATTTCAGAAATGGAAAATCCGTGGACTCTTAAAGGTAAACAAACGATGTTGACTAAACCTGAACTGGATTGGGAAGTAATTGGTTTCCTTGTAAATGAAGGTCCAGCTGTGCTCAAACGTAATGGCAAAATCTTTATTACGTATTCTGCAAGCGCTACCGATGAGAATTATTGCATGGGATTACTGACTGCTGATGAGAATAGTGATCTGTTAGATGTGAACTCATGGCACAAATCGCCACAACCTGTATTTACAAGTGCTGCTGAAAATGGTCAATACGGCCCCGGGCATAACAGCTTTACCCGTACTGAAGACGATCAACATGATGTACTTGTCTATCATGGACGTAATTACACTGAAATTACAGGCGATCCATTATACGATCCTAACCGTCATACACGCGCACAAGTGATTACATGGAATGAAGATGGTACACCAAACTTTGGCAAGCCTGTGCCTGATGCAGGATTTGTTCGTTCTTAAATCAAGATTTGTTTGTTCATAAATAGAGACAACGATATGGATACGGAGATGAGTGAATCATGAAGTTAAACAATATCAAATTACCAAAATGGAATTTTTGGAATTTTGGCGGATTGTTCTTTTTCTACTTTTTAATCTGGGCAGTTGTACTTGCTTTCTTACCGATCTGGTTAAAAGAAGAAGCAGGGCTTGATGCTAGCCATACTGGACTTGTATTTTCAGCAATTTCGTTAATCGCTTTATGTTATCAACCGTTTTTCGGTGTGATTTCAGACAAATTAGGATTCCGTAAAAACTTATTCTGGTTTGTTGTTATTGTTGCTTTATTTATGGGACCCTTCTTTACCTTTTTATTTATTCCACTTCTTCAATATAATATCTGGGTAGGCGCAATTATTGGTGGTATTTACCTGAGTGCTGTTTTCCAGGGTGGTGTTGGGGTCGTTGAAGCGTATATTGAACGTGCTAGTCGTGCCAGTTCAATCGAATATGGTCGTGTACGTCTTTTCGGTTCAATTGCCGGTGCTACAGCGACTTTAATCGGCGGAATGATGTATCTGTATAATCCTATCAGTATTTTCTGGTTCGCGTCTTGTTCTGCGGCTATATTGGGGATTCTATTGCATACAGCCAAAGTTGATCCTTCGGCAAGTGCAGCCGGTGTACCTGCGGATTCGAACGAAGCTTCTAGTGAGATTACCAAAGAACGTGTATTTTCGATTTTCAAACTTAAAAATTTCTGGTTCTTGTCTCTACTGATTGTCGGTACAGCCAGTGTGTACGATGTATTTGATCAGCAATTCCCGAACTATTATAATCAATTCTTTGCTTCTCCTGATCTAGGTACACAGCGCTTTAGTGAACTGGTGTCTTTACAGACAGCGATTGAAGCGATCTTGATGATCTTTATGCCATTTATTATTAACAAAATTGGAGCCAAAAACGGACTGTTACTTTTCGGATTATTAACGTTTGTGCGTATTTTTGGAACCGCTATCGCAACAGACACTGTCAGCTTATCATTACTTCGTTTGATTGCTGCTGTTGAAATGCCATTGTTGTTAGTATCCATTTTCAAATACATTACAAGCGTGTTCGATATCAGACTTTCCGCTACGATCTATTTGTTAGCGTTTAACTTTGCCAAGCAAGCCGCTATTGTAGTCTTCTCAAGTATTGCCGGTAATATGTACACCAGTATTGGTTTCCAAAATACGTATTACTTCTTGAGCGCTATCGTATTACTGATTACGGTGATTTCGATCTTTGGACTATCCAATGATAAAAACAAACGTGAGCCTGTAGGAAGCGTTACACCGAAGCAAAATAAAGAACGAATGGTAGCTATGCCTAAAGTATAATGTAGCTTGATAAGCAGTATATGTAAGCGTTATTAGTAAGCGTCATCAGAACGATATAAGTTGTTGAAGGTAGACATCATAATACAAAAAAACCTTTCAGTCTTTTACGCTGAAAGGCTTTTTTGCTTCTTTAATCTTTATCTATTATTTCGTGAAAAAGGGTTGAATTTACAATTCATTTTGGTACAATATGGTTTGGTTATAAGAACCATACCAATTCAATCTAATGAACGGTTTAAAGGAGTCTACTCGTGAATAATCTAGTGAAAGAACGCTGTTATGCTGTGCTGGGTATTGCTATTGTGTTTGGTGGTATTTTGGTTATCAAAGCATTCAGTGGCGATCTGTAATTTGAACTCAACTATAACGGCTTAATGCCAACATAATGTTACTGTAATAAAAAGAGCTTAAACGATGTCGGGAAATAATTACCCATGACATTGTTCAAGCTCTTTTTGTGTATATTTTTAGCATATATTATATATTCGGTTAGCTTGTTAGTATTGCTTGAGATTCAATATATGCTCATAATGAGTCTAATCTTATTCACTTCTTATCTTGGTTACTAGCTATGATATTAGCTTAATTTATACAATAGTTCACCTGAACGTGTATTAGGCTGTGTTGCAGATTGTAGATCATTATAATCATTAATATTGGTTACAATCACAGGTGTAATCGTCTCATATCCTGCATCACGTACTGCTTTGAGATCGAACTCCATTAATAGATCCCCGATCTTCACTGTTTCTCCTGCTTTGGCATGAGGTGTGAAATGTTGACCTTTGAGCTTCACGGTATCAATTCCGATATGAATTAACATTTCGGTTCCGGTGTCGCTCACAAGTCCAATTGCATGTCCACTTTTGGAAACAGAGAATACTGTTCCATTTACAGGTGATACAATTCGTCCTTCTGTCGGTTCGATCGCTACCCCTTTACCCATAATTTCTTGAGAAAATGCAGGATCATTGACAGCGCTAAGTGGCTTCACTTCACCAGCTACAGGGCTGAAAATATCGGTGGCAACCACTTGATGAATAGTCGGTTGGTGAATATCAATGACATTCGATGCTGCTACCTGATGACTTGTTGCAGACTGACTATTGCCTTCAGTATTGGCAACTGGAGTAGATTCAGACTCTTCTGTCTTTTCTTTAATTCCTGCAAAATAAGTAATCGCTGTTGCAGATACTAGAGCAACGACACCACCCAATAGTGCATAGATTAGTGTACTGATCGATGGGCTGATAAATGCTGCTACACTCGGTAGACCCACCAATCCGGTAATCACGTACGATTTAACATGGAAGATACCCATAAATGCTCCACCTATCGCTCCACCGATTAGAGCAGCAATAAATGGTTTTTTGAATTTCATATTGATACCATACATAGCAGGTTCCGTGATCCCCATAATAGCAGTTAAACCTGTAGAGAAGCCAAGCGATTTGGTTTGAGCATTTTTGGAACGAAGACCTACGCCTAGTGCTCCACCTGCTTGCGCCCAGTTAGCGGCAAACATCAACGGAATAATAAAGTCATATCCTAGTGTTGTAATCGAACCGATAACAATCGGTGTCAAAGCATAATGCATACCTGTAATAATTAACAATGACATCGTACCACCGATTAGAATACTTGCGACAATCGACATATTTTCAAATAACCAAGCGATTCCACCGGATAATCCATTTCCGATAATAGAACCTAATGGTCCAATAGCAATCAATGTTAAAGGTACCATGACTAACAATGTAATCGTAGGTACGACTAATAATTTGAGCGATACATGAGTAAAGCGATCTACTACCTTTTCTACATAAGAAGCGATCCAGATCGCAATCACGATCGGAATAACTGTCGAAGAATACGTTGCTGCTACTACTGGAATACTAGCAAATGTTACCGCTTGCCCTGAACCCAATAATGCGGTGATCGTCGGGTGCATAATAGCGGCTCCTAAGGCTGCCCCGATATACATATTACTGCCCAGCTTACGAGAAGCACTAATCGCTAGAATAATCGGTAAGAAGTAAAATGCTCCATCTCCGATGGCTGACAAAATAATGTAAGTAGAGCTTGTATTAGACATCCAGCCTAAGGCTACAAGGATCGCTACGATCCCTTTGATCATTCCTGCGCCGGTAATTGCAGGTAAGATCGGTGTAAACATACCTGAAATAAAATCAAACAGCGTACTGATTGGATTCTGTTTCTTTTTGGGTTTGGATGAAGATGTATTTTCAGTCTGCCCTGCTCCAGGTATCTTTTTGATTAATTCTTTGTATACGTTGGCGACTTCATTTCCAATAATAACTTGAAATTGACCGCCATTTTTCATGACACCCATTACGCCGGGTGTTTGTTCCAATTGAGCTTTGTTGGCTAGATTATCATCATTTAAATTAAAACGAAGTCTGGTCATACAATGAGTGACCTGATCAATATTACTTGTACCGCCGACTAAATCCAGTATGTCTTGTGATAATTTCTCTCTATCCATAGTAAGCTTCTCCTTTTTATATAGGGCTATTACGATTAGGATACAAAAAAACCTAAATGCCTATAAATGAGTCAGTCTACACTGACAGTACATACAATGCTTCTATAGCATATTGCATGATCATCTATCCACATTCAGGTTTTGCCTAATTAAAGTCACAATCCCATTCATTGATGTATTTACTTGTGTGAGTTGGTTCATGATACTACCCTTCTGATCGTTCTGTCTGTTCAGCCTTGGTAATCCGTTCGATATGAATCGTGAGATACAGCAATTCATCTTTGGAAAGGCTACGCTGGTGAATTTTGCTGGTGTAGGACTCAATTTTCTGTGCACATGCATAAGCCTTAGGATACTGGACTTTGACCATATCATGTAGCGAATTGTCTCCGCTATCGCTTACTGTATCATGCAATACGCGCTGTGCGAAAAACTTTAAATGCGTCAAAAAGCGGAAATAACTTAATGATTCTTCATCCATTTCAAAAACATAATGTCGGGTAACGATTCGTAGAACATCTTTGACGATATTGGTCATACTGATCGTCTCGCTCATCTCACCATTTAATTGTGAGTTCACGAAATGGAGCGCTATAAATCCACCTTCATCTTCAGTCAGTTCAACACCTAATTTGTCTTCAATCATTTGGAGCGCTTTCATACCGATTACGTATTCTTTACGGTATAACTTTTTGATCTCCCAAAGAATCGCATTCCGAATCTCTATTCCTTGTCGATAACGCTCTATCGCAAAATGAATATGATCGGTCAGTGAGATATAAATGCTGTCATGCAATTTGCTTCCGAGTATCGTCTGCGCATATCGGATAATTTCGTCTGAACAATCTACGTATTCGATGGGAATGTCTGATAATAATGTCATCAACTTTTGTGAGACTTCCCTGTTTTCGAGCTTGAATACTTTTTCTACTTTTGTCTCATCCACCAGATCGCCAGGGTGCTTTTTGAAACCGATACCTCGACCCATGACCACCAGCTCCTGTTCAGAAGCATTGATGACTGTGACAACATTATTATTCAGCACTTGTGCTATTTTCATTCCCATCACCTTTTACTATCAAAATAGTCAAAAAGGCAAAACCAAAAATGACTTGGAGCGTCAATTTCGGTTTTGCCTGAGTAATCAGTAACAATCCGTGTTTTTGGTTTTCTGTGAATCCATAGTAACATACGCTCAAAATGTTAGCAACATTTTTTTGTAAGCACTTACTTCACTACTATGTTACAGCGAAAAACTTTTTAATTCAAGCTTCAATCAGTTCAAACCCTGCTACTTGTACGTGTTTTACATTGGAACCAATATACACTTTGAATTCTCCAGCTTCTGCTACCCATTGCAGTCGTGCATTGCAATACTTGAGCAATTCCTCTGTGATTTCAAATTGTACTTGTACAGTTTCACCTGGAGCTAGTGTAACTTTTTCAAATCCTTTTAGTTCTTTGACAGGACGAACCGTACTTCCGTATAGATCTTGAATATACAATTGTACAATTTCTTGTCCTGCCACTGCACTGGTATTCGTCACTTGAACCGTTGCTATAATCGACTCAGAACGTTGCATAGTAGAACGGCTTAATTCGATAGTAGAATATTCAAATTGGCTATAACTCAGTCCATAACCAAAAGGATATAACGGATCATTCGGACCATCTAAATATTTGGAAATATATTTTTCGTGTTCATTTTCGGCAGTAACCGGTCTACCTGTATTGAAGTGATTGTAATAGATCGGTACTTGTCCCACTTGCTTCGGAAAGCTCATTGTTAATTTGGCAGACGGGTTGTAATCACCCACTAATACATCAGCAATCGCATGTCCTGCTTGCGATCCCAAGAACCATGTTTCAACAATACTATCCATATGTTGCTCATACCAATCCAGCACCAGTGGTCTACCATTGGTAAGAACCAATACCACCGCTTTACCTGATTGCTTCGCTAATTCAACAATCGCTTCTGCTAACTGTTGCTGTGGTTCAGGAATCGTAATATCCATACGTGAAGCCGCTTCACCGGACATTTCACTATTTTCACCCAGTGCTAACAAGATCACATCGGCATGACTAGCCACTTCAAGTGCTCGTTCAATTCCACCTACAATCGATTCATTCACTTTGGAACCTTCACTGTATAGCAGACGATCTTCTTGAATGCCTTTGGCTTGTAATCCTTCTAATAGAGTGACTGTATCTGCTCCATATTTGGAAAACTGCCAAGGTCCTAACAAATCTTTGCTATCTCCGAAAGGTCCGATGACTGCAATGCGTGCACTCGATTCAGCCACATGAAGCGGTAACGTTTGAGCTTCATTTTTGAGCAAAACGATTGATTTCTGCGCCAATTCACGACTAGCTTGTAGATGGTTTTCGTTGAAATGATACTCGACTTCTTTATCTGGACGCACATAACGGAAAGGATCATCCATAATACCGATCTGATATTTATAAGTCAAAATACGTCGTACAGCATCATCTAATTGCTGTTCTTGAATCTTGCCGTCTGCTACAAGCTGTGGTAGAAATTGCTCATACGTTTGCGATACCATTTCGATATCCATAGTTGCATTAAGCGATAGACGAGCAGCTTCACTACGATCTTTCGCTACACCATGCGTGTAAATCTCTTCTACTGCACCATAATCAGAGATCAAGATACCGTCGAATCCTAATTCGTCACGTAGTAAATCTTTCAAAATTACTTCACTGGCTGCAATCGGAATCCCTTGATAAAAGTTAAAGGCATTCATCACCGAAGCCGCACCTGCTTGAAGACCAGCCTGGAAAGGAGGCAAATACAGATTACGCAACATCCATTCTGAAATATCAACAGTATTGTAATCACGACCGGATTCAGAAGCACCATAAGCAATAAAGTGCTTCAGACAAGCAATCAATGTTTCTTTGTCAAATAAACTAGCCCCTTGGAAGCCTTCTACTTGCGCTCTAGCAATAAGGGAACCTAGATACGGATCTTCACCTGAACCTTCGACTACACGTCCCCAACGAGCATCACGTGCAATATCAACCATAGGTGCATGGTTATAGGTAATTCCTGTAGCGGTTGCTTCTTTGGCGGCGATTGCACAAGCATCACGAATCGCTTCAATATCCCAACTACAAGACCATGCCAGCGGTACAGGGAAAATCGTCTGGAAACCATGAATAACATCCGCATTAAACATCAATGGGATACCCAGACGAGATTTTTCTACAGCTGTTTTTTGCAATTCAAATACACGACTACTATTAAAAGCACCTAAGATCGAACCTGTACGTCCTTGTTCCACGAGAACGTCTGCTGATTCTGCTTCGATATCGCCACCAAAAGCAAAATCAGAAGCCATACACTGACTCATTTGCCCGATTTTCTCGGCAATCGTCATTTCGCCAAGCAACTGTTCGACTTGAGCTTGAATATTTTCTGGAGTACGTTCGATAACATCATTTTTATGATAAGGAGCAACGACGTTAATCAATTCTTCGCTTAACGATTGTCCTCTACCTCTTGTACCATCAAGCTTCATCACTCCTGTAAAAGGTAGTGAAATAAAGCCAGTAAAGCAATCTTCTTCAAATACCATTTCAATCGTAGCTTCGCCTTCTCCATGCGGCAACACAACCACACTTCCGGTAGCTTTCAACGTATTACCTTCTACATGGATGTGCTTGATATCTAGAGCAAGTGGTAATGGCTCCATTTGCACGGTCAAAGAGTAATCCTGTGGTGTTGGCTTAGGAGACTCTTGCTGAACCTCAAATAAAAATTTCCACTTGGATGATTGTAATTGTGATGTACTGTTCCATATTCCTATCATTCGTATGCCCTCGTTTCCAATTGCTATTCTCTATTTGTATATAGTGTACTGCTCTAATGTAAGCGTTATGACATTATATTTATGGTATTATTCCTATTTTTTTAGTAAAATAATAAATACCTTATTATTCGATAATAAAAAAGGATCGATGCAAAAATGATTGGAGTTGGACAATAATATGAATAGTCACTGGTTAAATACCCTTAAATTTATGATGAAATGTATACATATTGAGTATCAGATTCCACTTTATCTTGTAGATCAGCATGCTGTACTGATTGAAGAATACCCTGCACAGAACTTTAACCCTTTGTATACAAGTAAAAGTGAAGGATTGCAATTATTGACCAAACATATTCAGGGCAAGTATCCACTAATTCATGCGACTAATTTTGTAGAACAGTATCTCATTATACCTTTACATTCGTATCCAGATGCTATTATAGATGAAAATGTTAGTAGTGATGCAAATAGGAATGTTTCCGCTTCTGATCTATCTTCTACAGTTCATACTACTTCTACCACGATGGCAGGTGCACTGATCGCAGGTCCTTTTTTCAATGCGATTGTCCCGGAAGAATTGATCAAAGGCATTATTGTAGATCATCAGTTATCATTCCGTCAGCAAGATGAAGTATGGGCATTTTATAAAAAAGTTCCTTTGATCTCCAAAGAACGTATCTATAATGCTGCGGTCATGATTTATTTTATGCTGTACCAGCAAGAATTAGATATTGCCGAATTGATTCAACATAACCTGCATATTCCTGCTACGTCTATTCACCGTGTGTATTTGGACTCTATTCCACGAGCTTCATCTGAATCCTTAACATATCATGAGAATGATCCAGAATACTCGACCTCGGATCGTTATCATCATAATCCAGAAATGGAACGTGTCTTTCTTCAATATATTCGAGAAGGTCGCAAAGAAGATTTGATCCAGTGGGAATTAGGCTTTCCTACTGAAAAATTAGGCGTATTGTCCAAAAAAAGCTTGTTACGTAACGAAAAAAATCTAGGTATCTGCTCGGTTACGCTCGTCACACGTGCAGCAATGGATGGCGGAGTCAACGCCGAAATTGCTTATACGTTAAGCGACTTTTATATTCAAGCGGTGGAAGAATGTGAAAATCCCGCTCAAGTGCATATGACGACTCAACGATGTAATGCTGACTTTGTGGATCGCGTACTGGAAGGGCAAAAGCAACGATATTCGCATGAAGTTAATCTCACACGTCATTATATTTTCAGCCATCTGTACGAACCGATTCATCTACAAGATTTGGCAAAAGAAACAAAGCTAAATGCTGATTATTTATCGCAGTTATTCAAAAAAGAAATCGGCTGTTCGCCTGTTGTCTACATTCAGCAACAACGTATAGATGAAGCGAAAAAATTAATCAGCCTCTCTCATTATTCACTAGCGGAAATTTCAACGTTATTGCAGTTCCATGATCAGAGTTATTTTACGAAGATTTTTAAAAGGTACACGGGGGTTACGCCGAAGCAGTATCAGAAGAATCGTACGGGTGGGGAACGGATGGGTGTGGGGGTGTTTTAAGCTGTATATTGGGTGGGTGGTTTTAGAGTTACAGCGCTCCGGGTGCGATATTGTTCTTGCCGTCGCTTGTTGTAAATGAATACCTTGATCAACCGCTTTGCGGTAGGTATCCATTTACAAAGGCGAGCGCTTCGCTCTTTCAGAACAATATCGCTCCCTGCGCTCAGTGGAAGTTTGTAACTCTAGTGTTAGATATATTGCATCTTTTTAAGATAAAACTGAATTATATTCATTATCTTTAGCAAAAAAATCTGCTGATCTACTATAACTATAATAAATAAGTGTTTCTTGTTTGGATGTAGACACTGATTTAGCGAAGGAAAAGGAATTATCCGTAAGAAGCGTAGCGTTAGCCTTACAAGTTTTCGCAAGAAAACTACATCGTAAGCATACACTAAGAATGGATATTTACTGCGATAGCAGTTGTTCAAAATATCCATTCTTAACAGCGATCGAGAGGATAATCCTTTTACGTAGCGTTGTCCCTTCACCGCATAAAAGAAAAAGGAAACCCTCTCCACTATTATAATCATCCGTAGACAATCACAATACCAAGAAAGATTCCCTTCATTCACTAACTATATTCAGCTCATTCAATCCATATGCAATATTAAGGGCGATCCACAGGTTTGATTTTCCAAATTTCTGACGCGTACTGCCCGATCGTCAGATCACTAGAGAATTTACCGGAATGCCCGATATTGTGAATAGATTTTTTCAGCCATTCTTTACGATTACGATAAGCGAGATCAATCTGAACATGAGCTTCTGTATAGGCGGAGAAATCTTTCAATACGAAATACTCATCGTTCATATCCAGAATTGAACGGTACAAAATATCAAATTCATTGTTATGATTAGTGAATGGTCCACGTTCAATCAGTTGGTTCATGACTTCTTGAATACGTGAATCGCTGTTATAGATATCACGAGCATTGTAACCACCATGCTGGTAATAATCCATCACTTGATTTGCATGTAAGCCGAAAATAAACATGTTATTGTCGCCTAACATCTCATGCATTTCCACGTTAGCACCATCCAATGTACCCACGGTTAGAGCACCATTCATCATAAATTTCATATTCCCTGTACCGGATGCTTCTTTACTGGCTGTCGAGATTTGCTCACTGACATCAGCCGCCGGAATAATCTTCTCTGCTAAAGACACTGAATAATTCTCTAAGAAAAAGACATTCAGTTTGTCTTTCACATCTGGATCATTATTCACAACGTTAGCTACACTATTAATCAGCTTGATCGTACTTTTCGCTAAATAATAACTTGGCGCTGCTTTGGCTCCAAAGATAAACGTACGTGGAACCATATCCAGTGATGGCATAGCTTTGATCTGATGGTACAGGTGAATAATATGAAGAATATTCAAGAACTGCCGCTTGTAAGCATGCAGGCGTTTAACCTGTACATCAAAGATCGAGTCGGTATTTACTTTAACATCGTATTTTTGCTCAATATACGACGCTAACTTTTGCTTATTATTCAGCTTGATCTGAGCTGTCCGTTCTTGGAAGCTAGCATCTTCGCTATATTTCAAAATGCCAACCATTTCTTGTGGATGCGTGATCCAGCGTGTACCGATCGATTCACTAACCAACTGAGACAATTCAGGGTTAGCATGCATCAACCAACGACGATGCGTAATCCCATTTGTTTTGTTATTGAACCGATCTGGATATAGCTCGTAGAAATTTTTCATTTCGCGTTGCTTCAGAATATCGGTATGCAATGCAGCTACACCATTGATACTATGACTACCTGCAATCGCCAAATGTGCCATTTTCACTTGATCGTCAAAAACAATCGCCATATGCGCTACACGATCAGGATCATTTGGATATTTATCCATCAACATTCCGCAAAAACGAGTATTGATCTCTTCAATAATCATATACACACGTGGCAATAGTTCACGTACCATATGAGTCGGCCATTTTTCTAAAGCTTCACTCAAAATTGTATGGTTTGTATAGGAGACCGTCTTCGTTACAATTTCCCATGCAGTATCCCATCCATAGCCTTTTTCATCTAATAAAATACGCATGAGTTCAGGAATAACCAGTGTTGGATGCGTATCATTAATATGAATCGCTATTTTTTTCGGCAATTCTTCATAACTAAGCCCTAATTTGTCATAGGTACGCAGAATACTTTGAAGACCAGCAGAGCAAAGGAAATATTGTTGCTTCAAGCGAAGCAGTCGTCCTTCATATTGAGAATCATCAGGATACAAGAACTCGGAGATCGATTCAACCGAACGATTGTAATCCAGATAGCTGTAATAGTTGCCTCCTGAAGAAGAACTACGACTTGCCATCTCACGCATTGGTTCTGCGCTCCACAGACGAAGAGTATTCATGTGGGAAGATTCTTTATTACCTTTGTATCCGATCACCGGAACATCATAAGGAATCGCCCAGACACCCTCATAATCATGAAGAGAGAATTCAAGTTCGCCATCTTTTTCATGAACTTGAACATTACCACCAAAGCGAACTTCTACTTTACGGTCGTCACGACGGACTTCCCATTCGTTCCCTTTTTGTAGCCAGTTATCTGGTAATTCAACTTGATTACCATCCACTATTTTTTGCTCAAATAAACCGTACTTATAACGAATACCACAGCCATGCCCTGCATATCCAAGGGAAGCTAGTGAATCCATAAAGCAAGCAGCAAGGCGGCCAAGACCGCCATTACCTAGACCTGCATCTGCTTCTTGTTCTTCTATTTCAGAAAGAGAAACCCCTAAGTCTTCCAGACCTTCTTGTACAATTTCAAGGACACCCATATTGAGTAGGTTATTACCAAGTAGACGTCCTATCAGAAATTCAAGTGATAGATAATAGACTTGCTTTTCTTCATTATCTTTAAATTCGCGGTTCGTTGCTGCCCATTCTTTTCCCGCTGATTCACGGATCATGCGACTTAGAATCGTATATACATCTTCACTTGATACTTCTTCTAACGTTTTTCCTAATTTGGACACTACATTATCCTGAAATATACTTTTGAATGACTCTTTGCTTGTAAACAACAGGGCGTTCCTCCTCTATTCTATTTCTATTCTGTATTTAGACGGAAGTGCTCTTCGCTGTAACGTATGGTTTTATCACATCACCAATCAATGTGCGATCACCTGAAATGCGAACATCTTTATCCAAGATAACATTTTCCAGAACAGCGCCTGCTTCGATTGTACATTTTTGCAAAATAACCGAATTGACAACACGTGCGCCTTTTTCCACTTTAACTCCACGGAACAGAATACTATTTTCAACTTCTCCACCAATAATACATCCATTTGCCAAAAGCGAATTGGTCACTTTAGCGCTTTCTAGATACTTGGTTGGTGCTTCGTATTTAATTTTGGTCTGTACTGGTTTTTCATGGAACAACTTCATATAGTTATCCGGGTTCAATAAAGCCAGACTGTTTTTGTAATAACTTTCCACTGAATTGATGACTGCATTGTAGCCTGTATATTCATAAGCTGCAATTTTCAGACCATTCGGATTGTGCTGAATCACATCACGGAAGAAATAGCTTTTGCCATGAGCGATAGAGTAACGAACTTGATCCAAATACAATTCTTTATCCATAATAAAGATTTCTAGATAAACATTGCTGTGATCACGTTCATGGTGAAAACCGGACACATATCCATTCTCATCTACTTCTACACGACGACATGGGCCATGCTCTGGTTCCAATTCAGCTATTTTTTTGTAAACAACAGTGACATCAGCACCTTTTTCTTTGTGATACTTGTAGACTTCATTGAAATCTACTTTGTTCACATGCTGTGTTCCACTGTTCACTACGATATCACCAGAACTGCGATGGAAATAGTCCATATTATTATGAATATGTTGCAGATCCCCAAGTGAAGTGTCGGTTGGATCATGCCAATCCGGTGGCAAAATAAAGAGTCCGCCCCGTTTACGATCCAAGTCCCACGGTCTACCTTCGCCTAGATGATCCATCAATGAACGATATTTACGACGAACAAATAATGCGATATCTTCCATACCTGCATACATCATATTTGATAAAGCAAAATCGATCAGACGATAGCGTCCACCAAATGGAACGGCTGCACCGCAACGGAAATATGTTAATTCATTTAATTGGTCTAATTCATGATCCAGGTTGATAACTCCTACGAAGCCCTTCATTCCCATCACCGTCCTCTATATTATAATGACTCATTCGTTATTAGTAAGATTTCGCTCTCATCTTCACGATCCACACCGATTTGTGTGCCATCTGGTAATACCATACCATCATCAATAATCGCGCGGTGAATACGGACATTTTTACCTATTTTAACATTAGGCATAATAACAGAATCAGTAATCATACTACCTTCGCCGACTTCCACGCCAAAGAATAGAACTGAATGATTAATTTCACCATGTACAATACAACCTTCGTTAATAATGCTATCACTGACTTTAGCTTCAGGTGCAATGTATTGAGCAGGCTGATTCGGGCTACGTGTGAAAATACGCCAGTTTGGATCATTCAAATCCAATTCCGGATGTTCGGATAACATGTCCATATTGGATTCCCATAGACTTTGGATTGTACCGACATCTCTCCAATAGCCTTCGAATGGATAAGCGTACAATGTTTTATCATCATCTAACAGTAAAGGAATAATATCTTTACCGAAGTCATAAGAAGATGTTGGATTCGTCTCATCTTGAATTAGATAAGATTTAAGCACATCCCATTTGAACAAGTAAATTCCCATAGAAGCAAGTGTACTTTTTGGATGTTCTGGTTTTTCGTCAAACTCGTAAATTTTAAGATCATCATCTGTATTCAGCATACCAAAACGGCTTGCTTCTTCCAGCGTGACATTGACTACAGAGATGGTGCAATCTGCGTCTTTTTCTTTATGGTAATCCAGCATTTTGCCATAATCCATTTTGTAGATATGGTCACCGGATAAAATAAGAACGTGTTCAGGATCGAATCTTTCCACGAAATTAAGGTTGCGATAGATCGCATCTGCTGTTCCTTGATACCAGCTACTACCTTCTTCGCGTTCATGTGGCGGTAATACAAAGACTCCACCATTTTTGCGATCCATATCCCAATCGTTACCAACACCTATGTATGCATGAAGGACCATGGGTTCATATTGTGTCAATACACCTACTGTATCAATACGTGAATTGGCGCAATTACTAAGAGGAAAATCGATAATACGATAAGTACCACCAAAATATACGGCTGGCTTTGCCAGGAATCTTGTTAGACCTTTGAGTCTTTTGCCTTGACCTCCGGCAAGCAACATTGCTACTACTTCTTTCTTACTCATGGAAAAGCCCCCTTCATGTGATTATCATATAATTTGCAGAGACATGTAACGCTAAGAATCAATGAATCATTTAACGATACCCTTGTATTCCAAAAAAGAAGGAGACCGCCTATTAAGGCATGTTGCACCTATAGATACTACAGATTTTCCTTAAAAACAATGCCAGCTATGTTCTGCGCACGGCACGCTTCTACAAATTCAGAAGAAGCTACTATTAGACTGATATCTTCGTTCGAACGAACGAGTCCATGACCTCGAAGCCCATCCGGTTGAAAAGCCACCGAAATGTAATGTACTGGACTTCCATGAATACCCGGAAGTAGTGGAATATGTACAGATTCTTCGGGATCAAGACAATTGATAACGGTCAAAATATTGAGCACCTGAAATCCATTCAGCGGTGTTCCGTTCACAGTGACTTCTGCATCTACCAATTGCACATCTTTATCTGCATATTGTCGAATCACATTAGCTAGCCTGGGTCCGACCAAATCTGGACCGTCACTCATAAACCAATCAAAATGCATTAAGTGATTAAGATCGATATCTCCTTGCAAATGGAACTTTGGCGTCTTCGCCCAATCTCGTTGAGGTGTGCCTTTTTTGAAACTCAAATGATCCGGCGAATCATTGAAATTGTACTTAAACCAATAACGATCCGGGTATACATTCGCTGGTGATAGGATATAGCACATACATATCTCTTCCTTTCGGGATCGGCAGACCATTCCATACTATAAATGAATGATAGATTTACCTCATTACTTGATTATAGTATCTATTTCTACACATAGGGTAATTCTCCCTGCTTACTGTTCATATTACCTTACCCTTTTACACGTTGTATGTGAAAATCCTTCGTCTGCCAATCTCCCGGCAAAATATATATACCCGAAAATGTGCATTTCGCCACTTTTAAGTGATTACGATTTTGTTACAAGCTGGCTTATTGCTATTTTATACCAGTTATAACACAATTGGATACTAGCAATTCTATTCTGCTGTTATTTTAAATAAGTAGCCGCTATTTCACAGATTTTGCGATTGGATAAAGTAATCTCATCTCGCCTTGGAATAGGTTCCCAGCGTGTGACATCATCTAACCATGTACGTGGTAAATCGACAGGGCTTTCTACTTGCCAGCGTTCTAGCCAGACCTCAGGTAGTGATAGTAATGGCTCTTGATCAATCTGTTGAAGTAGTGGATGGTTGCTCATTTCAAGCCATAACAATGACCACGCTCTAGGCACCACACGCCAGATATCATATCCTCCACCACCAAGGGCTACCCACCGTCCTTCGCACCATTGATGAGCGGCTTCGTGGATCATACGAGGCATCTCCCGATAGATCTGCATCGAACAATGCAAATGAGACAAAGGATCAAGTGCATGAGCATCGCATCCATGCTGACTAATAATGAGATCAGGACGAGCACGTTCTAACACTTGATGCAGTGTTGTCTCAAAACATTCTAACCACGAATCATCTTCTGTATACGGTTCAAGGGGTAGATTGACTGTAAATCCAAACCCTTCACCTGCACCTCGTTCTTCAACTCTTCCTGTTCCCGGAAATAAATACTTACCAGTCTCATGAATCGAGTACGTGAATACATCAGGATCGGTATAAAAGCACATCTCTACTCCATCCCCATGATGCACATCGGTATCAATATAGAGGACTCTAGCTCCATAAGCTTCTCGTACATGAGCTATAGCAAGTGCCGCATCATTATAAATACAGAAGCCTGCCCCTTTCTGTGGCATCGCATGGTGCAGTCCACCGCCCAAATGAAGCGCATGTGTCGTCTGACCCTCCATCACCATCTGCGCCGCAGTTACCGAGCCAGCAGCAATCGACAGCGCACTCTGATGCATACCTGCAAAGTAAGGAGTATCGCCTTGATGAAGACCATATTGCGCAGCATGATCCATCGCTTTTGTGGCAGGATGTTCTACACTTAGTTGC
Organism: Paenibacillus nuruki; assembly: GCF_001721045.1. Lineage (GTDB taxonomy): Bacteria > Bacillota > Bacilli > Paenibacillales > Paenibacillaceae > Saccharibacillus > Saccharibacillus nuruki. Next base: position 33,547 of record NZ_MDER01000051.1, read on the forward strand.
TTTACAACATCGATATATTCAGGAATATGAACTTGTTGTAACAAATGATGATCAGGCAGTTCAGTCGGCACAAAGATTTGGTCTATAGACAAAGCATCCACTTGTTGCAACAGATCACGAGTCAACGTTAATCTACGCTGATCAAATGGATGATTCTGATGAAAAACATATTTTAGACTATCAGGGTGATACATATATGCTGCTTTGTCCATCTATCGATTCTCCTTTCTATCGCTCCTAATTAGTACATAAATCGCTGACGGAATCGCAAGCGATCAAATGCTTCTACAGAAGATTGCGGCACATATTTACCTACACGTACCATAAGACAATTGGCAGGATGAGAACATATTTCAGGATCATCTGTCGCGAACCAGACCATATCTACATTTTTCATTAACTGCTCCATCATTTTGCGATAATCCCAGACGCTAAGCCCTGTACTTTCAAGATCCCAATGCCAATAGTATTCTGTAGTGAATACAATCATATGATCCAATTGCTCTTCTCGAAAAGAAAGCTGAATCAATTTCTTAGCAATGTCTAGTCCGCGATAGTCATTAGCTACTTCAACTGCACCCAGCTCGATCAAATCTTCCATATTTCCTTCAGACCATCGTTCATATTCATCGGCATAATGAAAAGTAACATAGCCGACGATCATATCACCGTCACACGCCATAATAATACGTCCTTCATCCAATGCCGCAATTTCAATCAATGCTTCCCACTGTTCAGGTGGACGACGAAAAGCATCAAGTTGAGGATGCATCTGCTTGGTACGAATATGTTCTGGAGAGACGGGCCCTTCTAATATCAATGTACACCGAGGAGACACCAGTGTTTCCGTTTGTGGGATTTTCAAATGCTCCATACTGAGATTCCTTTCTGTATTAGAGTATTGAATAGGTTGTGTTTTATAGTATATTTTTTTGATAACGCTTTCTTTGTAGTTTTGATTATACCGACTTTTGCAGTAAATGTATGTGTCGTTCTACAAAGAAAGACCTTCTTAGTCATTAAGAAGGTCTGCTCTATATCTATATTGAATATATTATGATTTAATTTCTGTAGCCAACTTGCGATTGGATAGTGTTGTAGCTGACTTCGGCACATTCACTCGACCTACAATATATTTACCTATTTTCATACGATTCAATATATTAATCGTTAGATACGAGCAAGCGATCCCTCCGATAAATAATAAAGGAATCTCCAAATATCCTAGTGACCAATGAAAAGATTCCACAGCGAGATCCATCATTTGTAGATAGAACCAATGTAACAAGTAAATGCCGAATGAATACTGACTAATCGCAGATAAGATAGGTGGCATTTTTTTTACATGACGGAACGCTAAAAAGAGTACAAAAATCAATAATACTGTGAATAAGATCATGTCCATTCGTTTTGAGCCAAATCCAAAACTAGAATATACATTATTGTACAGAATCAACGCAATCGATACAGGTAATGCGGCATAGATCCATACTTTGTATTTTACAATATACTGCATAAAAGTCTGATAATTTTTACCGCAATAATAAGCAAGTGCAAAGTAAAATACCCAACCTGTAAATGGCATCCAGTATCCTCGATCCCAAATATAGGAAATATACTGATTATTGCTAGGCGGTTCTACCAGATTAAAGAAAGCCAAATACCCTACATTCACTACTAGCGATATCATAAGTACCCATTTCGCTGAAAAGCGGTCTATATATTTGTTAAACAGTTGATGTAGAATATAAAACTGGAAAATAACCAATACAAACCATCCGTGATAAGCTCCCAGTAAATTAAATACAACTAGCTTGGGAATTGACCATCCATTTAGAATACCCGACATGATCGCATAAAAGACAGCCATACAAGCAAATGGAATCAATAGAAATTTAATTCGTTTACTATAGAACTGCTTAGGCAAATGATTGGGATACGAATAAGCTAAGACTAATGCGGATATAAAGACAAATGTAGATGTCCCAAACGAAAGCAGTCCAGCCAGAGTCCACAGTCCAAATTGAATTGCACCTTCTGTGCTTTCACCTGTAGTGAATTTGATCGAATGTAATAATACAACACTCATACAAGCGATAGCTCGGATCATGCCTACCTCGCCAATCGTTTGCCTGGGAGAAATGGTACTTTGTTTCATTACGTGACAAACCTCCTTTTAAGTTAAAAAGTATAATTAATGCTTAAGATTTCTAGGTACACATCTCTCCTTTTGATCTGCTTGACTATTAGGGTAGACATCGAATACTGGTTCTAAAAGAACTCAATCACTAGCATAATTATTCGTTTTGAATTATTATGTTCGTCTAAAATAGTTAAGTTATTCAATACGAATCATTTTCATTCGTTATATATTACTACAAAGTTGTAATCTTTTGTAGTCAAAATGTAAATTTATGATTTTTTTCATGATTATGATGTAAAAGTGATTTGTAAAGAAAAGGATATTTCGCTATGCTATACTACAGGAAAATATAAAATTGAACAATTTGTGAAATCGTAGTATTGTTTTTTGTAAGCGCTATATATGGTAATCGCAACACAAGATCGTATCTCAGTAATCATGGAGGTCATTATGGGAAAAGATAACGTGGAAACTATTGCTGTAGAAGCTACACAAGCCAATATGATGGATTATGAAAAAGCCAGTCGTACATTTGACTGGGCTGATGTAGAAAAAAGGTTCTCGTGGCATGAATCGGGAAAAGTGAATTTGGCTTATGAAGCGATAGATCGTCATGCTACTTCTGGACGTGGTGATCATATCGCTCTTCATTACAGTGATGCAGTACGTAGTGAATCGTATACCTTTGAACAATTACGTCAAGAATCGAATCGTGCTGCTAATATGCTTCGCCAACTAGGAATCGGTAAAGACGATCGGGTCTTTATTTTTATGCCGAGAACACCTGAACTGTACTTTACACTACTCGGTATTATCAAAATCGGTGCAGTTGCAGGGCCTTTATTTGAAGCTTTTATGGAAACGGCAGTTAGAGATCGCTTGGCAGATAGTGGTGCTATCGCTATTATTACAACCCCCAAATTGGTTGAACGGGTTCCAAGTGCTGATTTGCCAGAACTTCAACATGTGATTCTTGTAGGGGAAGCAGCAGAAATTACTGCTCCTTATATTGATTTTGCCCAAGAAATGAGCAAAGCTTCTACTGAAGCAGAGGTCGAATGGGTAGATCTTGATGATGGTCTAATCCTTCATTATACTTCAGGCTCTACAGGCAAGCCTAAAGGCGTGTATCATGTCCATCGTGCAATGATTCAACAAGAATACACTGGACGGATTGTACTCGATCTTCAAGCGGATGATGTGTATTGGTGTACTGCTGACCCGGGTTGGGTCACAGGAACGTCTTACGGTATTTTTGCACCATGGTTAAATGGAGTGACTAACATCGTGCGCGGAGGACGATTCAGCCCACAAGATTGGTATGAGACGATTGGACGCTATCAAGTGACCGTCTGGTATAGTGCGCCTACTGCTTTCCGGATGTTAATGGGAGCTGGAGATGAAGTTGTTCAGCAGTATGATCTCTCTTCACTTCGTCATGTATTAAGCGTAGGTGAACCGCTGAACCCTGAAGTTATTCGCTGGGGTTATCGTGTCTATGGACAACGGATTCATGATACATGGTGGATGACAGAGACAGGTGCACAGCTTATCTGTAACTACCCACGTATGGATATCCGCCCTGGTTCGATGGGTCGTCCGATTCCGGGTGTAGAAGCGGCTATTATTGATGATGCTGGCAATATTCTTCCTCCTCTACGAATGGGGAACTTGGCGATTAAGACACCATGGCCTTCGATGATGTACAAAATCTGGAATAATCCTGCCAAATTTGAAGAATATACACGTATTCCGGGATGGTATATCTCAGGGGATTCTGCTTATATGGATGAAGACGGATACTTCTGGTTTCAAGGACGGATCGATGATGTCATCAATACCTCTGGTGAGCGTGTAGGTCCATTTGAAGTCGAAAGTAAACTGGTAGAACATCCGGCAGTCGCTGAAGCAGGAGTTATCGGTAAGCCTGATCCTGTGCGTGGTGAGGTTATCAAAGCCTTTATTTCGCTTCGAGAAGGTTATACAGCTACCGAAGAACTGAAGCAAGAGATCACTCGTTTTGTCAAAGAAGGATTATCTGCTCATGCGGCTCCACGTGAGATTGAATTTAAAGACAAACTTCCCAAAACACGCAGTGGTAAAATTATGCGTCGTGTCTTGAAAGCTTGGGAGTTAGAATTACCTACGGGTGATTTGTCGACTATTGAAGATTAATAGAAATGCTTAATAGCTGAAGTACAGCATCTGAAGTAGACTCAATTCGTAATATCCAAATAGATAAGATCAAAAAAAACCGCCCCTTTTAATCAAAAGGCGGTTTTTTTGATCTTATTTTTGTAGTTCTTGTTTTACCGAGTCAATCATTTCAGCTAGCTTTTGAATAGGTAACGGCTTAGATAGAGCACCGTTCATGCCTGAAGCTGAGATTTGTTCCTGATCGTCTTTGAATACATGAGCTGTTAAGGCAACGATAGGAATCATTCGATTCTGAATCGTACTGGAATGGCGAATCTCATCTGTAGCTTGAAGTCCATCCATTACAGGCATTTGAATATCCATCAGTACCAGATCATAAGTCGAATCTTTTTCTAATGCACGAACAGCTTCTAGACCATTTTCTGCAAATTCTGCACGATGCCCCAGCTTTTCTAACATACGCATCGTAATAAGACGGCTAATCCGGTCATCATCAGCTAATAGTATTTTTAAGCTATTAGGATTGGATTCAGTAACCATATCTTCTGGTGGTTCGATATCTTGTACTAAAGGCGTGTATTCTTTGTTCATCCCTTCACTCGTAGATGTATGAGCATAACCTATTGGAATCGTAAATTGGAAAATTGTGCCGATTCCCGGATCGCTATCCACCGTGATCTGTCCACCCATTAACTCAACAATTTGCTGACTAATAACAAGTCCTAGACCTGTCCCACCAAATTTGCGAGTCTGTGAATCATCTACTTGACTGAAACTTTTAAATAATTTAGGCATGTCTTTTTCTGCAATGCCGATACCTGTATCTTTAACTTTAAAATGAAGCATCAACTTATCTTCAGATAATTCTTGTCCTTCAAGTGAAATCTTTACCGAACCTTCTGCTGTAAATTTGATAGCGTTACCAATCAAGTTATTCAGCACTTGCTTCAGTCGGTGCGGATCTCCTAACACGATTTGAGGTACACGTTTTCCGATATGAAGAAGCAAATCGATCTTTTTCTCTAACGCTAATGGACGATGCGCTTTGATCGTAATATCCATCAACTCATGAATATTATATTCGATATTTTCTAGATTCATTTTTTCTGCTTCGATCTTAGAGAAATCCAGTACATCATTAATTAATGTTAATAATGTCTCTGCACTATTTTGAACAATTTTCATATTATCGCGTTGTTCTTGATCGATCTCACTTAATAAGATCAATTCAGTCATCCCGATAATACCGTTCAATGGTGTACGGAACTCATGACTCATATTAGCGATAAAACGGCTTTTCGCACGATTAGCAGCTTCTGCTAATTCGGCTGCACGTTTGGCTTGTTGCTCCGCTGTTTTGCGATCTGTAATATCAAATTGAATTCCTACAAAATAATGGCATTCACCATTTCGATCAAAAATAGGATCTAAATTAATTTCATTCCAAAAAGGAGTTCCATTCTTTGTATAATTCAAAATCTCAATGACAGCAGATTCTTTTTTATTCAATGCTTCACGAATCTTTTTAACCGCTGCTGGATCGGTATCTACCCCTTGTAGAAAACGACAGTTATATCCGATCGCTTCGTTTTTAGTATAACCTGTCAATTCTGTGAAATGACTATTTACAAAAACAAGCGGAAAGTCTCTTCTTCGTGCATCTGCAATCGTTACAGAAGATTTTAAATTCTGTACTACATATTCCCAGTCGACTGCTGCTGTTTTAGGATTTATATTCATGGTGCCTCCCAAAGATTTATGTCAAGTTCATCCATTAGTTATATCTATCATATAATTATAGCTAAATTTAAACAAGTAGAAGGATATTCAAACTTTTTATTATAATAAAAAAAGTACTGATTAGCGAGTAACCTCTGCTGATTCAGTACTTTTCATTCTAGTTTATCTCATTTGTTCTAATATTGTGACTCCATAAAAAATCTACCTTTTAATACGTTGTCCCATACTACAGACTGAGAAGCTTCTGATAAGGAAGATTGAATCGACTTTTTCATTGTAGCTGATGTTGGCGCTGGCTCAATCATTTTGATATTGGCTTGCTTATTATTCGCATCAAATTGCAATAGTTGTCCTGATTGTTGCCATGATTGCCACACAGGTAATGCCCCGCTATGAATAGGTTGATCATGCAAGAAATGGCGAATGTATTGACGGTAACGATGCATCAATTGTACTCTTCCTGCTTGATTATCTTCTTTGTAAAATTGATCTTTAAATAATAATCCATAATTACTTTGCGCAAAGTTACCACTCAAGAAGTCCATATCTACACCATGAGTAGCTGCTAGGTATTTGGCAGGTGCTTGTAATCCATCTACATCGGTTCCCCATGCAAAACGATACACATAGATCGGTAATGCTTTACTATCTTTGGTAAATGTATTCGCTACTTGATCGGCATTAAACGCGGAATATAATTGACTTCCATATTCGGTCGCTTGCCAGAACTGCTTCTGCTCTGCTTTGTCCCATGTATTGTTGGTAAAATGGTCGCTAAACTGTGGATCATAAGCAGCAAACACATTAAACTCATTTTTCATACTACCAATTAACATCGGTACACGATTGTATTTGCCACTTTGTACAACATCGAATCCATTTTTCGGTAGAACATATCCATCTGCAAATAAATGCGGAAATTCAGACATTCGAATCATAACGCTACCTACAGCTTGAACCAGTTGCTTACTATCCAGTGAACGTAGCGTTTGTTGTAATGTAGTAGCATCTGTTTTTTTAAGATACGTGAGTGCTTCACTTTCAGTAGCAGCTTTACCTGCTTGAACTAATACTTTGGCTAATTGAGTATTGGAATAAGCTTGCCCTTCCGCTGGTGTAGCTGTGGTCATTCCTCCGCTTAAAGGCATCGCTTTGGTGAATAATCCTTTGGCTAGTGGTGAAATGACTAAGGCTAATACATCGCGCGCTCCGGCAGACTGACCGCCTAATGTTACATTATTGGCATCACCACCAAAGCTACCAATCTGCTGTTGTACCCATTTCAAGGCTGCAATCTGGTCTAATAGCGCAAAATTGCCTGAATCTTCTGCTGGATCGCCACTTTGTATTGCTTTGTTATGAATCCATCCTAATAAGCCTAAGCGATAATTCACAGTCACAACAACCGAGTCCGTGCTAGTAGCTAAAGACTGCGCTTCCAGAGCAGCCGAACTTCCTGTTACATTTCCCCCGCCATGCAAAAAGACAAGCACAGGCAGGTCGGTTGCAGACGTATGTGGTCGATAAATATTAAGATATAGACAATCTTCATCACCAACCACTTTACCCTCTGCTAATTGAGTACAGATATTGCCTGCTTGGAGAGCATTATAATGCTGTGTTGGAGATGATGAGATCGGTTGAGGTGCTTTCCAGCGTAAGTCTCCTACAGGAGCTTGAGCATAGGGAATACCTGACCATACTAATGTATTATTGTTACCTGCTTGTAACCCTTTAAATATACCTACACTTGTAGGTTGCTTTACATTTTCTTCATATTTGTAGTTCATCGTATCACTCTTTGTTTGGTTAGATTGAACGGCTCCTTCTGCGATACCGTTGTTAGATAATATACACATGAATACAAGCAACCACAACCATTGAACTTTTTTCTTCATCATTTGAATACCTCCTTGATTGGCAAATCGTTTGATTTATAGATGTATACAAAAAAAAGCACTAGCTCTATAGCTATGTAGATCAAGATGAACGTAAAAAAACCTAATCCAACCACAGAGGATACACAGTAATGTGTTCTTCTATCGTCAAATTAGGTTTTGCCTGCTAGAGCAGTAACAATCCTTTATATTACAGGTAGTATACACTCTTTTGGTAACGCTTACAATATATTTTGTCGAAAATAGTAAAAACTTGTTCTCTCTGCCTTAAGTAAGGTAAAGAAAACAAGTTTTTACTATCTTGATCTATGAACTAATCTACATTCTTTTGAACTATTGCAAAACACGGCGAGCCGTTACATAGTGCTTCACCCAATAATCAAGATCTAGATTAGAAATAGCGATACCGTCCAAACTCACACTATTATGAACTAGCTTGTTATCGCCAGCGTATATGCCTACATGAGAAATCACATTTGGATCTCCACCTGAGAAGAAAAGTAAATCTCCTTTTTGCCATTGTCCACGTTCAACTTCGATGCCTACATTTTTCTGATATTGTGTTCCCCAAGCCAGATCAATACCTGCTTGTGCGAATACATACCGTGTAAATGAAGAGCAATCAAACAATGTAGGTGCTTCATTTTTGCCATAACCATAATGCGTAATTCCTTGTAAAGCTAATGCACTACCCAAAATAAGATCAGCAGTCGCTTCATCCAAAGGTGACCCTGTTGCTAGTGTAGGTGGTGGTGTAACCGTTACAGGTGGCTGGAATGGAACATCATCCACTTCTGGAATTGCATCTACAGGTAAGCTTGTAAGCACAGGTGTAGCTGAAGCTGGTAATGTATACGATACGTAATCTGTCGATACATAACCGATGGTGCCTGTATTATCTTTGATTTTGATCCAAGAAGCACTGGGTTGTTCCAAAGCTTTGAACGTTTCACCGACAGGCATCACTCGTAATACAGCACTACCTGTTTTGGGCTCTGCTCTAAAATTAACACCGCGTTCGATAATGCCTGTACCTGGATCATTGGTACGAGGTACTGTTGTCACGGGTGGTGTACTTGGCGATACGGGCGCAGGCGCACTGGCTTGCGTGATCGTTGGTGTATCTTTTGGTGTCTGAAGCTTAGAAGACGATTGTTCTTGACTGGATACTGTATTGGTAGACGTTGTTGGTGTACTTATCGTCTCAGCGTCTGCTGGCTTAGGTGTATAGTTGATATAACTTGCCGATACATAGCCTGTTTTTACGCCTACTTTGACTCGTAACCAATAACTATTTACTTCTCGAAGTATTTTAATATTCGTTCCAGGTTGGAGTGTACCATACACTGTACTATCTGCTGACGGACCTGAACGGAAGTTAACTGGCAGATTCACTTTGCCTACCGGTACAGGCGTTGCTGCTGCTTCCATCATTTGAGGCGTAGAAGTGAGCAACACAGCCGCTGTCACCAGAGTAATAAGATTTCGTTTCATAGATGCCCTCCTTGAAAATTCTGTTGCGATTGGTCTGATGTCTCCTGATGTGTAGAGTCTATGTATTAACCACAAAAATGACAAGTTCGTCATTAGTTTACCGTGGTTAATTACCACTCCATCTTAATAATGAAACAGTAGTGGTCGAATACATTTCCAAAATAACGTTATTCTACCCCTAAATATTCTTTAATACCTGCTACAACAGCTTCTGCTAATTGTTCTTGAAAGGCATCGGTATACATTAAAGCTTCATCTTTCGGACTACTTAAATATCCAGCTTCGATCAATATAGCAGGCATTTTCGTCTCGCGTGTCACATGAAGACTCTTCTGATGAATACCACGATCCGATAATCCTAGAGCTGCTACCACATGTTTATGCACGATTTGTGCAAGACTCAAGCTACTTGTACGGCTGTAATACATTTCTGTACCACTTGGAGAAACAGCAGAATCTGTACTATTTCCATGAATCGATACAAATACATCGGCATTCAGATCATTGGCAATCTTCACACGATCTGGCAAAGTAGGATAACTATCATCGCTACGTGTTAACACAAAATCGATATTCGGCTCTTGTTCTAATAAAGCTTGAATTTTGAGTACGACTGGCAATGTAAAGTTTTTCTCATATCGTCCTGTCAGACTGATTGCACCTGAATCTTTACCACCATGACCTGCATCAATAACGACTAATTTCTTGCCATCTTTCCCTGGTCCAGAACCCGGTGTGACAGGGACAGCCGTTGAAGGTGTATCGGTTGGAGTCGTATTCGGATCGTTATTAGGATCAGAAGCAGGAGATGTTGAACCGTCTGGATTAGTGATTACAGGATCGGTAGACGTATTCGGATTACCTGATACCTGTGTGTTTCCATTATTGGTGGTCGTTCCTGTTCCATTGTTGATTGTAGATGCTGGTTTAATTGCACCATCTAATTCGACAATGACTACACCTTTATTGTTATTGATCACTTTGTATTTCTGTGCGTTATTCAGATCCATCACGACACGCACTGTAGATGGTGCATTACTAAATAATGAATAACGGATACCTGCTACATCTGGATCACCTGCTACATCGACTTTTCCTACATTACCTAGATTCATTACTTTTCCATTTAAAAATGAATCTGAAAAAGCGGTTTTCGGTAAATCAAGCACGATACGATTCGGATTCGTCAGTGCGCTGTATTTAGGTGATGCTGTTCCATTTAACGTCACTGTTAAGCGACTATCACTAAAGCTAATCGCTTGCAAAGCAGAAGCATTGGTTGTATCTGCTGGTGTTGTCGTATCTGGAGTCTTATCAGGTACAGAAGGTTCTATTTTTTTAGGTGTAGTTAGAAAAACCGTTTTGACTGTATTGTCCCATTTGACTGTTGTTCCTGTATTTTCACTGATAAACCGAAGCGGAACAAGCGTTGTTCCATTTTGCAATAAAGGCGCTTCAGGTAGATCAATCAATTTATTGTCGACCGTAGCCACATGACTACCTGCTACAAGTTGTAATGTTGTTTTATCTTTTTTAATCGTTGCTGTCTGTGCCTTATTCGACCAGCTCACTTTGTAACCTAATTGTTCTACGATAACACGTAGCGGTACCATCACTGTTCCATCTACTGTCTCTACTTGTCCGCTTGCAGGTAGAGCTAACTCTTGCCCATCCAAATTAATATGAGTGCTCGCTGTAATGGCAGCATGTCCTGTCGAAGGCAAGACTACCATCAAAATCATGATCAGAGTTAGCATCCATAAACTTATTCTTTTCATATCATCCCTACCATTCCCTGGTTCACATTATGTATGATGCGATATCCCAGTCATTATTGTGATACAAGTGCCTATCCGATGAGTTCTATTGTGTGGGTAAAGGAAATACTGAATACATTATTTATCGGTAAGTTCAGACATAACCTTTAAACGATCGACACATTTTTATAACATTCTTGTTATTTATTTCGCCAATTGGGTATACAACTCCTTTTAAAAAGAAAAATCGTTTATAAAAAGAACAACTTTGTTAGCAAATAAAGGCATTTTATACGTAATGTTTACTATGTAGTAACAGTACTATCATAAAGTGTATGTCTACCGTTTGTAAATAATCAATATATATTTTTTAACATATTGTGTAAAAGCTATCTTTATATAGATATGATGTTTGATGTTCACCTAACTATAGAAATATTCATTTAACGAATCTTTATTGTCAAAAGTGCTAAAATATTGAGTTTTTATAGGTACCTTTCCTTTGACCTGCAAGCTACAATAAATCTTGTTCCTTCGCAAAAGGAATCTTTTTAAAACGTTTAATGTAAACGCATACAATCAAAAAGAACTGAGGAGGTTATTTATGTTCAAGTGGTCTGGTAAAATCATGAAACGTATATCTGGGGTTGTATTGAGTCTTTCTATTCTAACAGGATTAAGCTATAGTGTCGCTCCACTGACTTCTACAGCAGATGCGGCTACATTTGCCAAAGGTGCTGATGTTGGTTGGTTATCTGAAATGGAATCGTATAACTGGGCTTTTTATAATGATGCTGGCGTTAAGCAAGATGCTCTACAAATTCTTAAAGATCATGGAATGAACTCGATTCGTCTACGTGTATGGGTTAATCCTGCTAAAAATTTCTCTAATAAAGCAGATGTGATCAAACAAGCGGTTCGTGCTAAAAAAATGGGTTTCCGTATTATGATTGATTTCCATTATAGCGATGTCTGGGCTGATCCTGCTCATCAGACCAAGCCTAAAGATTGGTCTAGCAAAGATTTTAACGGATTAATGAAAGCTGTCTATGATCATACGTATGATGTGCTGACTGCTCTCAAAGCGCAAGGAGTTACGCCAGAATGGGTACAAGTTGGTAATGAAACGAACAACGGTATGCTCTGGGAAGAAGGACGTGCTTCTGCTAATATGAAAAACTTCGCCTGGTTAATCAATTCCGGGTATGATGCGACAAAAGCAGTCAATAGCAGTACAAAAGTGATTGTTCATTTATCTAACGGCTATGATAATTCATTGTATCGCTGGATGTTCGATGGACTCAAAGCGAATGGTGCTAAATACGATGTCATCGGAATGTCGCTTTATCCAGAGAAAAATAATTGGCAAACTTTGAATCAACAAACGTTAACCAATATGAATGATATGGTCGCTCGTTATGGCAAAGAAGTCATGGTCTGTGAAGTCGGTATGGATGCTAGTGATCCGGCAACGTCTAAAGCCTTTTTGACCGACATTTTGAACAAAACACGTTCTGTCTCTGGTGGTAAAGGATTAGGTGTGTTCTATTGGGAACCTCAGTCTTACGGTACGTGGTACGAATATACTAAAGGTGCTTTTGATGCTAAAGGAAAAGTAACGATTGCTTTAGATGCGTTTTTGAACTAAAAGCTGTGGTCGGTTTCGTGCTGAAAAGGGAGAGCGCTTCAGGGGCAGTATTGTCCTTGTCGTCGCTATTGATAGGAACTATTTAATGAGCAGGCGGAATATGTACAAAGAAAAGAGCTATTTAGGCTGTGTTGTTGACAGCACAATAGCTCTTTTTTAGATGAAATGGGTTATATCTGTTCGGGTTGGACTAGGTTCCAGATGTGTAAAGATTGTACTTGGGTGATACCGTTGGAATATAACGCAATACCTTGTGATTCTGGTTGTGGATAGATGCGTCCGGTCATTACTTTTTCGCCATCTTGTAAAAACACTTCCACTGAAGATAAATCTACAAAAATGCGTAGGTGTAGTTGACCTTCGGATGTAGTTAGCGAAGTGATCCGTTCACCGCCTGGTCCGATACCCGATTGGTCCCGATTAAAGCGGAATAATTGTTCCAAAGGTGAGTAGCTGAGTACTGTTGTTTCTGCTTCACCGGTACGTAAATGTATAGCAAATTCTTCGGATTTGCTGACGTCGACATTCAGTTCAATCTCGTAACTTTCGCCTCTGTAATCCAGCACTTGTTGTCCTTGTACTTCAAATGATTCTGCATGTAATCCTTCTAAGCGAGATTGCTCCAATTCAGCAACAGGACGGAACAATAAGCGTTCACCGTCACGGATAACTTCGCGTGGTAACGTCATCGCTCCTGCCCAGTGATGTCCATTTTGGGTAGGCATTAATGCTTCCCAGCTGTCCATCCAACCGATCATGATACGTCTACCTTGCTGATCGAGTGTAGTCTGACAAGCATAGAAATCAAAGCCATAGTCAATCGGAATATACTGTTTATAATCAAAAATGCCTGTATCAGTATCAAGCTTACCCAACATATATACGGTAGAATGTAAATTATGATAATTATTTCCTTGCGGCGACATTCGTTGTGGAGACATCATTAATACATCTATACCATCCAAATCGAACACATCCGGGCATTCCCAGTTGTCGCCCAATGTACCGTCGCTTTGTGCCATCACATTCATATATTCCCATGTATGAAGATCCACCGAGCGATAAAGTAAAATCAATCCTTTACCTTGATCATCATTGGAGCCAAGCACCATATAAAATTGTCCATTCCGTTCAAATACTTTAGGGTCACGGAAATCTTTTTGACTGGTATGTGCAGGAATTTGATCGGTATTAATGACTGGATTATGAGCATCTTTTGTAAACAGAATACCATCTTGTGATATCGCTAGATTCTGAACTTGATAATAGTCTTTGGTAATATCAGGTCCTGTCATAATATGCCCTGTATATAGTAGATATAGACTGTCATTATGCTCTATCGCACTTCCTGAAAAACATCCATCACGATCATATTCTTGATCCGGTGCCAGAGCGACAGGTAGATGTCTCCACTCGATCAAATCTTTACTGACTGCATGTCCCCAATGCATGGGTCCCCATACTGGTTGATACGGATGATATTGATAAAATAAATGATATTCCCCTTTATATTGAACAAAACCGTTAGGATCATTGATCCATCCAAATTCACCCATAAAATGATAATGCAAACGATATTGATCGACTAGCAAATGTTTGGACTCAGCAACAAAATGATTGGCACGTTCGATACTATAACTCATTTTTTATCTTCCCTTCTTCTATTTAATAAGAAAAGTAAATATGGTTCGAGTAGATATCTATAAGTGACAGGGTGTCATAATAAGAGTATAGATTGCCCGGAACATCCTATCAATCGGTTAACATACATTTTATAAAAAACCTCCACACTACAGGGTGGAAGCTCTTTCAATAAGCTCAACATCTAATTGATTTTTGATCACATATTCTTCTTTGTTTATTTGTTGACTTAATAACTTAATCGCTAATTTCCCTATGTCTTCTATAGGTTGGCGAATCGTTGTTAAAGAAGGTGTGATCCACGGTGCGATACTGACATCATCATAGCCGATAACTTTAATTTGTTCAGGTACCTTGATGCCTAGCTCTATACATTCTTTGATCACATAAGCTGCAATAATATCACTGGTTGCAAAAACGCCATCCAGATCGGGATGATCGGCTAACAATTGACGAATCATTTTTTGATATTCTTGGTTATGAAAGACATTCGTATCTGTTTCGATAACAATATGTTCAACATTATGTACATTGACTACATCCAAAAAAGCTTTACTTCGCTCATTTGCAAGTAAATTCAATTGTAAGTTTCCACAAATATGAGCAATCTTTCGGCATCCTTGCTTAATAAGCAATTCGGTTGCCAGCTTGCCCCCCATATAATTGTCAGACGAAATGTAAGGAATATCTCCTATTTGCCGGTCAAACGTAACAATAGGGCTTTGCACATTCTGATATTGTTCTGTCTCCAGTGTATGGCTACTCATAATAATGCCATCTACTCGATTACCTCGCATCATATCAATATATTCTTTTTCTTTAACCGGATCTAGATGAGAGTTACATAACAATACCTTCATTCCATTTTCATAAGCATAATATTCAATCTGACTGGCAAATGCTGCGAAAAACGGATGGGATACATCTGGCACAATTAATCCAATAATATTGGACTGCTTGTTTTTGAGAGAACGTGCAATTTCGTTAGGTTGGTAATTTAAGTGTTCCATCGAAGAGTACACTTTTTTACGAGTCTTATCACTGATATAACCCCTGTTATTGAGTACACGGGATACTGTTGTTGGAGTGACGCCAGCATGTTTGGCGACATCATGTATGGTCGGCATGTCTCTCCCCCTCTTGATAATTTGAATAATAAACAATAAATGTAAACGGTTTAACTTTCTCTTTATAGCGATATGTGTTTCTTTCAGATTTCAATATATATGAAAGCTCAACAATATTCAATGTTATTTTAATTGTTTCGACATATATTTTATTTTTAAAGCATTTTTACGACAATTATATATCAGATTAAAGATAAAAATTAAAATACATATAAAAATAAGGAAGGAATGAGTGATCCATTCCTTCCCTACTTTGATCTATTATAGGCTTCTTTTCAGTACACGAATTCCATATGCTGGAATCTCTATTTCTTTAGGTAATTCAACATGTTCTTGATCTTCTAATAGATCATAATAGGTCTGTTGATCCAATGAAATAGATTGTGCAGCAGAAGTGTAATTCTGAATAAACAGAAATTCATCTTTTTCATTCATACGTGAATGGGCAGTGACACCTTTAGGTAAATTTCCTGCTAATGTACGCTTGATTTCTTGACGATCTGTTAATTTTCCGATAAATGCATCTAAGAAATCATAGTCTGTACGAGCTGCAATATAGTAAGCTTCACCTGCTCCAAATGTATTGACTGTTAGTGCTGGACGATCTGCATAGAAGTCATTACCGTATACAGCCAATGCTTGTGCACTTTCCAAATGGATAAGATCACAAAGTTCTTTCACATCATATGTTCCTTGCATTTGTAATTCATTGTTATCAGACATTTTCAAATGATTGCGCTCATGATCATGCAATCCATCGATTTCTTCTGACCAGATCCCTAGTACGTTGCGTAAAGGGCCCGGGAATCCGCCAAGGAAACATAAATCGGTCTCATTTACGATACCTGACCAGTACGTACTTACGAGTGTTCCGCCTGCTTCTACAAATTGCTCCATTCGTTCGCCTACCCCTTCACGTACCAGATATAACATAGGGGCTACAACGATTTTGTACTTGGACAAATCTTGATCCATATCGATCACATCGACAGGAATACCACGTTCCCAGAAAGGACGGTAACAATTAAGTACAGTCTCATCATACTTCATACCGATATTACGAGGACCTTGACTGTCTTTGATTGCCCAACGATTTTCCCAATCGTAGATTACTGCGACTTCTGCATTCACATGGCTGCCGACGATATCTTGCATACTGGATAGCGCTTGCCCCACATCTTGTACATCTTTAAATACACGTGTATGTTCATGTCCTACATGATCGACTACAGCACCGTGGAATTTTTCGCTTGAACCACGACTTTTGCGCCATTGGAAATACTGTACAGAATCTGATCCGTGTGCAACAGCTTGTAGTGAAGATAACATATGCATATTAGGTCGTTTATTTTTACTGACTTCTTGCCAGTTGGTTAAGCTTGGTGTACTTTCCATCAATAAGAAAGGTTTTTGTTTGATCGAACGAACAATATCATGCATAAATGCAATACTTGCTCCCTGTACTTCATCTCCTGCTTGATCATGCCATGTTGGGTAACTATCCCAAGACAATACATCCAACAGATCAGCGAATTTCCAGTAGTTCAATCCATCGAAATTCCCTGTAAACATAAAGTTAGTCGTTACAGGCAGTAAACGATTGATTTTGCGCAAAGGTTCGATTTCATGACGGCAAAAATCTACTGTCTGATCGGTAACAAAACGACGCCAGTCTAAGTTCATACCATGCACCTGAGTCTCACCATGTGGAGCAGGTGATTCTACTTGAGACCAATCGGTATATGTATGACTCCAGAAGTTCGTCCACCATGCTTCATTTAGAGTATCAAGTGTTGTGTATTTGTTTTGCACCCAAGTACGGAAGGCATCCTGACAATAATCACAATGACATTCGCCACCGTATTCATTTGAAATATGCCAACCAATTACAGCTGGATGCTCTCCATAGCGTTCTGCTAATTTGGTATTCATGATATCGACTTTTTCACGATAAACTGGTGAAGTAAAACAATGATTATGACGGAATCCATGTAAATTACGTACACGATTCGCTTCTACACGTAAGACTTCAGGATATTTTGCAGACATCCAAGCTGGACGTGCTCCACTCGGTGTGGCTAACAAGGCTGAAATTCCATTCGCTGCAAAATTATCTAGTATGCGATCTAGCCATTCAAAGTTATATACACCTTCTTCGGGTTCTAATGCGACCCAAGAGAAAATACCTACAGACATCACGTTACATTTGGCTAATTTCATCAAACGAATATCTTCTTCTAAAATATCTGGACGATGTTGCCATTGTTCAGGGTTATAATCGGCTCCGTGAAGCATTTGGTTCCAAGTGGATTCAATAGTGGTCATGATGGGCTCCTTTAATGGTTAAATATTTGCCTTAGTTAGACCGCTCCAGGAACAAAATCATTCTTGTCATCGCTCGTAAAGTCAGATATCTTGATTGACTGCTAGGCAGTCGATATCTGACTTTAAAGGCGAACGCTTCGCTCTTTCAGAATTGATTTTGTTCCCTGCGCTCTGATAAGGGAGCAACTTTTTAAAAGATAAAGTGCACCCTTTGCATGGAAGTGGCAGGGGTAAGGATAGATGCTTAAAAGATTTTGGTTACTTTTTATACTTTCGTATTCTTATACTTTTATACTTTTTAATTACATCATGATTAGTAAGAATAATTATTTAAAATATATCCTTTTAATAGCGATAAATATCTTTGTTTATTTGGTTTTCAATATATTGATGGGGTAGTACATAAACTAGCATTACCATGTAATAATGAATGGTTACTATTCTTTTACAGAACCTAGAGTCATCCCTTTAACAAAGAATTTTTGTAGGAAAGGATAGACGATTAGGATGGGTGCTGCGCCGATGAAGATTTGGGCGGCTTTGACAGTTGTTTGTGAGATCAATTCCATTTCTTTCGGGCTGGAGCTCATAGAACTCATATCTTGTTGAATAATAACGGTTTGTAAAAATGTCGCTAGTGGGAATTGGCTGGCATTGTTTAGATAAAGCAATCCATCAAACCATGAGTTCCAATGGAACACCATGCTGAATAGTGTAATGGTTGCGATTGATGGTAATGAGATCGGTAAGTAAATGGTAAACAAGGTACGGAATGGTCCTGCGCCATCAATAAATGATGCTTCTTCCAATTCTTTGGGAATACCACGGAAAAAGTTAAGCATAAGGATAACCAGGAATGTGTTCACTGCACCAGGTAATACCAGTACCCAGAATGAATCAATCAAGCCTAATTTCTGAATAACGATATAGAACGGTACTAATCCGCCAGTAAATACCATACTGAATACGAAGATCCATGAGTAAATATTACGTCCTTTGAATACCGAGTTGTCTTTAGACAACGGGTAAGCGGCTAGGAAGGTTAGGCATAATGTAATTGCTGTACCAATTACGGTACGTAAGACAGATATCCAGATAGAATGTAAAAATACTGGATTAAACATCGTCTTTTTATAGGCTTCTAATGAAAATTGGATTGGCCACAAAGCGACTAGATTAGCATCTGCTGCTGCTTTGGAACTGAGTGAAATCGCTAATACATGCACTAAAGGTATAATACACATAATCGATAACAGGATAAGCAAAATCGTGTTAAATACATTGAAAACACGATATCCTCTGGTTTTGAAATACATATTCTCCCTCTTTCCTTTATGTTTCGCTTTTTAAATGATCCGTTGATGTTGTACTGAGGTTAATAGATAACCTTTAGAATATACGGTAGTTCGCCCATTTGTACGCCAAACGGTAAGACAAGAGAATAAGAACCATACTGATCACAGATTTGAACAATCCAATAGCTGTACCAAAGCCCATTTCACCATTCAAGATCGCTGTACGATAGACAAAGGTGTCAATAATATCGCCTTTGGCATAGACAAGCGGGTTGTATAAGTTAAATATCTGATCGAATCCAGCGTTCAATACATTACCAAGTGCTAGTGTACCTACTACAGCTACCATTGGAATCATTGAAGGAATCGTAACGTACAAGGTTTGTTTGAGTCGAGTTGCTCCATCCATCTCTGCTGCTTCATAAAGAGAAGGATTGATACCTGCCAGTGTTGCTAAAAAAATGATTGTATTGTATCCAAATTCCTTCCATACATCAGATGCAATGACTGTGAACCGGAACCAGTCATTATCCCCGAGAAAGAAGATCGGTTGCACACCAAATGTGCTTAAAATACGGTTAGCGAATCCATCAGTTGCTAATAGATCAATCAAGATTCCGCCCAAAATAACCCATGACAGAAAATGCGGTAAGTAGACTAATGTTTGAATGGTACGTTGCAATTTAACACGACGAATCTCATTCAATAAAATCGCAAAAATAAAAGGAACAAATAAATTAAAAATCAGTTTGAGCACAGCAATCACTAATGTGTTCCAGATTACTTGTATACTATCTTGTCTTTCAAATAAATAACGGAAGTTAGCCAGTCCTACCCATTCGGAACCTGTAAATCCTAACCACGGCTTATAATCTTGAAATGCCATCACAATCCCAGCCATCGGTACATAACTGAAAATAAGCAAGAAAATCATAGATGGTAGTAACATCACATGAAACGGCCAAGTTTTTCTAAGTGTTTTCATTTCTCTCCTCCTAATACCTTTTATATCGTTTTTCCTCTATATTTCGATTTCTCTATATATTGCTTACTGTTATGGTTGTAATCAGTAGATAGGAAGAAAATAACGACTCTGGATAGAGTCGTTATTTTCTCATATCCTTTTATTGCATTTCGATCATTGTTAATCTATTCCTTGAGATTATTTATGAACGCTCTTATACCAGTCATTTACTTCTTTGGTTACTTCGTCTCCACCTGACGTTTTCCATGTCTGTACAAAAGTATCAAATGAATCGATAGGTGATTTACCGTAAATGATTTCGTTAAAGGTTTGACTCTCGATTTTGTTCAAATAGTCCATTTTTGTTTTCATGCTTTGTGTTGTTGGACCTGTAAACATATTTGGATAAGAACTGTCTTTCTGAGACATCAATACTTTAGCCGCTTCCGGTGTCAAAGGCCCATAGTTATTTTGAATATCACGTTCTAGACGAGTCTCTGCTTTACCACCATCTGCTAATTTAATCAAAGCATCCATTTGAGCATTAGGAATACGTGCGCCATCACGAACTAACAAGTAACGTACACTGTTCACATAACCGCCCGGGATATTTTCGCCTGTCAACAATTTGCCTGAAGAATCGACATCGTAGTCATATCCTTTGAATAGACCTTTATCAAATTCACTATTTGCTGAAGGATTAGCCAATTGATCAAACATATAGTTTTGGTACGTAAAGAATGCTTCAGGATGTTTCATGTTTTTATTGATCAATGTTACGCCGTTCGTTGTTGTTGTACCATGACGCATCGCTTTGCCATTCGGTCCAACAGGGATCGTGATGGGTTTCCATACTGCACTTGGAACGTTTTTCACAGTATCTTGTAAAGGCCATCCGCTCATCCAGTAAGGTCCTGGCAAAATACCTGCTGTACCTGCAACTGCTGGTTCAGAAGTTTTGTTTTCATCCCATAGTGCTGCTTCTTTCGGAATGTATCCTTTATCAAACCATTCTTTGATCTTCACCAGACCTTCTTTCATACCGGGTTGGATCGAACCGTATTGCAATGTACCATCAGAACCAAGATTCCATTGTTGAGGAATCGTTCCATAAGCTCCGAAGATCCACGAAGGATCACCCATCCATGTGTTCATAGAAGATTTGAATCCGATACTGAGTGGAATTACTTTATCTGGTGCTAATCCATCTGGATTATTGTTTTTGAAAGCTTCCATTACTTTTTCTAGCTCATCCATAGTAGTAGGCGCTTTCATATTTAGCTTGGTTAACCAATCTTGACGAATCCACAATACATAATCATGGTTGTATGCATAATCAAGTACAGGAATACCCATTTTTTTACCATCACGGATATAAGGATTCCATACATTAGCATCTTCAGACATTGCTTTTTTCCATGTATCTGAAGCGTATTTGTCGAACAACGGTCCAACTTCGCTATACATACCAGAATCGATCAAATCTTGTGCAAGTTGCGAATCCGTATCACCGATTGTCACGACATCTGGCATTTCTTGTCCTGAAGACATTGCCAATCTGACTTTCGTTGCAAATGCACCGTTCGTATCGGTTACAGACCAGAGTGATTTGACATCAATACCGAATTTATCTTTTGCCCATTTGGTAGCTACGTTATTTTCAGCAGATTCTCCATTTTTAAATTGTAATGTTGGATCTACTCCCCACACTGTGGTGATCGTTACTGGTGGATCGTATTTCTCTTTGTATACGTTTTCAGTATTGACCGCCGCAGGTGCGCTTTCTTTTCCGCCTCCGCATCCTGCTAGGCTTGCCGCTACAAGTAGTGTACTCATGACGATTGTTGCTGTTTTCTTGATTCCCATGTTGCTCCCCCTTATTTTACATTCAAGCTTATTATTGCTCACGTTCGTTCATATTGTATGTTGCTTCTTGCTTACTTCTTAAGTATAGGTGCAAGAACATCAATCGCCTATGTCACGAATATAACATTCCTGCACCTTTTGCAATCATTTATGTTTCACGGAACTCATTTGGAGTCATTCCGTAATGTTTTTTGAACAATTTGCTAAAGTATTGGGGGTTTTGATAACCTAACGCTGCGGTAATCTCATAAATTTTGCTATTGGTGTGTTTGAGCATATATAATGCTTTTTCCATCCGAATCCGAATAATATAATCGCCCAGTCCTTCACCTGTTTCTGTTTTATAGATTTTAGACAAATACACGGGATGAAGAAATACACGATCTGCAATCGTTTTGACCGATACATCTTGCCCTAGACTTTCAGCGACCATTTCTTGCACTTGCTTCACAATACGGCTACGACTTGGTTCTAATGCTGAAGGTGTTCCTTGCAGTTCAATCCGGGTCAGCACACTATTGCACCACAGACGAAGCTTGCTGAGTGAACCTGTAATCTGTTGCGCTGAAAAAGGGTCTAATCCTCCTGAATCCGAAGCTGCTAATTTGTAGCCATGATGATGTGCCATATACACCAGTGCATTACTCACTGCCAGATAGACTTCATACAAATGTTCATGGGTTAAGGGTAAGGACTCCATCGTATCAAGCACTTGATCGACCTTTTGCTTAGCGGCATTCCATTGTGCAGATTCTAACAGATGAATAAGCGCTGGCGGTTTGTAGAGCGATTCCATAAATTTCATAGCAGATGGACGTTCTAACGGTTGATGCTGTTCTTGAATAAAATGAATGCCTTGTTCTGCTGCTGCATAAGCCAGATGAGCAAAACGCATCATATGACGATAGGTCGATGACATTTCTGCCGGGAATACAAAGGGATCACTAACCCAGAAAGACAAATTCGTTTTCAAATAACGATGTACGCTATCTCTTAGTTCACGTATGTGTAGCTTATAACCCGAGTAGATCTGAGCATCATACTGCCATAAGATCACCAGACCTCCTTGTGGTGCTCTTCCTAACCAGACTCCTCCATGCGCACCTAGAATCTCATTTGTAATATTCCCAATCGCATATTCTAACAATCGAATTGCTTCTTCTGTCTGATCTTGGGTGTATGATCCTGGAGGAACAAATAACATCTGCGCTGTATGATTTGGCTTAATCTGAATATCATACGTTTCTAAGCGAGATAACATGCTACGATCAGAAGCTTCTCTGCCAAGCAGTAGATCATTTAGCAGACCATCTCGCAACAACTCAAGCTCCGATTGACGCTGATAAGCCAGCTGATTATATTTATCTGTCTGTCCCCACTCCGCTTCAATCTCATTCACTACACGACGAATACTTTCCATAAATGGATCATCATCAACAGGCTTGAGAATATAATCGCCTGCTTTGAGACGAATCGCTTTCTGTGCATATTCAAAATCAGAATAACCAGTTAACACCAGTGTACGAATATGTGGCCATGTATTTCCGATTTCAGCTAGTAACTCGAGTCCATCCCGATCAGGCATACGGATATCAGTCACTACGATATCAATATCATATTTTTTCAACGTTGTCAGTGCTTGATCTACTGAATCTGCACGATACACGTCTTCTATCCCTAATTCTGTCCATGGAATCGTGAGTTCTAAGCTTTCCGTAACATAAGATTCATCATCGACAAGTAAAATGTTCATAATTAACGGTTCACTCCTGAATGTTAGTTCCTTTATTTTGCGTCCAACTGAGAGTTACTTTAAGTCCACCTAATTCAGATGGTGACAAATGCACCCCGGATTGCTCGCCAAAACGCAATGTTAATCGTTGATGTACATTCCATAGTCCACAGCCCATTTCTTCGCCTAATGGTTCGGATAGACTCTGTTGTAGATGTGCTAAAGCTTCAGGTTCCATTCCTTTTCCATCATCTTCTACACTCAAAAACCACTGTTCTTCATCACACCAACCATGAATAGTAATTAATCCTGCTGACGAATACCGCTCAATGCCATGAATCACTGCATTTTCAACAAGTGGTTGTACAATCAGCGGTGGAATCAGAATGTGTTTGATATTTTCTGACAAATGAATATTATAATTCAATCTGGACATACGCATCTGCTGAATTTCCAAATAATTTTGGACAAAATCAATTTCTTCTGTCATCGGAACCAGATCACGTTCTTGACGGGTTGTATATCGATAATATTGAGACAAATTTTTGGACATCGCAATAACGGCTTGCTGGTTATTCAGCTTCGCCATACTGGTAATAAATGAAAAGCAATTGTAAAAAAAGTGCGGATTAATCTGTGACTGTAGCTGCTTCAGCCTAGCTTCACGCACATGAATTTTCTCCATATACACATTTTCAAATAGAGATTGGATCTGCGCCACCATTGAGTTAAAGCGAATCGATAGATAAGCAAATTCACTTCTACCTTTCGGTCGTATACGTACCGAGTAATCTTCTTGTTTTAACCGATCAAATCCAGCAATCAACTGACGAATCGGAACCTGTACCTGTGCGTATAGAAGATAAGAAGCCAGACAGCTCATTAATAACAGAGCGATCATCGACAAATAAAATAATCGATTCGAATTATGGATCGGCTGTAACACATCGTCCAAAGGAATATAGTCTACCATGTACCAACCGGTTACTTCAGATCGAACAGCATTCACCATGTACTGTTGATCCGCGATCTCAATCGTGCGACTTTCTAAAGCTTGTAATGGCTTTTCTCTAAGGTGACTGATCAATTCATCTGTTAAGACATGATCAGCTGAACGATTATAGACGACACCCAGTTCTGGATTATAGTAAAAAGGATCACGTCGACCATCACTTTTGAATTTATCAAGCATATCTTGAATATTACTACTATCAAATTCCACCCGTATCACGGTACTTGCATCTCGCAAATCTGGAGTATTGGCAGTATACGGAGAAATGGTTGTCCATGAAAAATTGAATGTGGTTCTGTTATTATCATGTAATGAAGTGACTTGCCAGCCGGGCTTCGCCCAACGTTGAGCTTGACTGATACGATAGTCTTTCATATCGTTATCTGTGACTAACCGCATCAGGCTTGGCGAATAGATCGACAAATGACTTCGCCAGTTCGATGAACTTTCTTGAATCGCTAATTTACCTTGAATACGCTTGACCAATGTGATCGCATCAAGATTTAGATATCCATTTTGCAAATAAATATCATTAAAACTCACAATATCCGGATCATGAATTAACAAATTCGGCCATGATGATAATAATTCGATGTTGGTATTAACCTGTGTCTGAAAAAAGTTCAATTGATTAATATTCGATTGATTCAGTTCCCGGCTGAGTACTTCTGTTGTTGTACGGTTAGAGTAGATATACAGAATCATAATAGGAATCAGCATTATCACAATTAACATAACCATCTTAGTAAATAAATTATATCGATACATCCTGCTTCATCCTCGCCTTGTCATAAACATTCCGCCACGCATCATAAAATACCCAATCAGGCTAATCACCCAGATCATCGCTGTAAAAACAAACATAAAATGTAATTGCACCGGATCAGTCACAATGTCTATCACATCTTTCCAGATTGACTTGGGATGTGTTATCGCATTCCAACTATTCCAACGAATAAACCGTCCAATATAGATACCGATACTGCTTAGAATCAGAACAATATGCGCAAATATCCACGAACGTACAACACCATAACGTTCACTGACTAATTGCTGTATGGAAGACAACGAATAGGTACCTAATCCCAAGCCTAAGATAGCCGCGACAAAAAATAAAAACAGATGATACCAGAATTCCAAATGAAATAAAAAGCGTTGTCCTGATGGAACTTCAAAATGAACAAACGGATGCAATGTGTCTGTTACCAGATATACTGAATTAGGATAAAACAATAACCAGACAATTCCTGCTCCAACCACCAATATATTTTTGATCCAAGACTTACGTAACTTGACGAATACATCAATACATAGAGCCAGACCAATCGGAACCCAGCCTAGAAAAATGTCCCAGTTTAGATAACGGTAAATATCTCGCCCTGTATAATCTCGTAAATGAATACCTAGTGCTACACAAAACCCTGTAGCGATCAATAACGTGGTTAACATAACTAGTTTGCCTGTCCATACTTTGGTACCCCAGATATTGTAATTCTGATTCATTATGATTCTCCTTGCTGGTCAAATTGTTCACAGTACTCTAGCATTTCTTCCAATCGAGCCAATTGCTTGATCCAATCGCTAGGAATCTGATCATAACCGTAATGTATTCCAGCTAGTCCTCCTGCTACAGCGGCTGTTGTATCGGTATCTTCACCTAGATTCACTGCTTGTAATACCGCATCTCGATAATTTGAAGTATGCAGAAGTACCCATATACTGGCTTCTAATGTGTGCACTACATATCCGCTTGAAGAGATTTCTTCTATAGGAAACTGATCGATCGAGCCACTAAGTAAGCGCTGATACCGTTCTATTTCTGGATAATCGGCATATTCACTATTAATGATCTGACAAGCCTTTTGATAGCCATCTTTGATTGTCATCCGTGAAGAAGCTTGTAACAGCTGGATGCCTATTTCAACATAAATAATACCCCCAAGAATAGATACAGGATGACGATGCGTTAAAGAAGATACACGTGTAATCCAATCCAGACGTGTACTCGCATCTTGATCAACTAATTTATAAATTAAAGGCAGAATACGCATCAATGATCCATTCCCATTGCTATACTCGTCATGACCGCCTGCTTGTTCTGGATGGTTCGGATCTTTTTCTATAAGTGCAATGGCTTTTCGGGTCGCAATCCCAATATCAAATACTTCATAGTGTGCACCCCAGAGCCCTTGACGATACCACTGAATAAAACGTCTTCCCAAATCGATCGTATCCAATTGTGGATGGTGAACAAGACTAACTAATAATGCGACCGTCAATGCACCATCGTCTGACCACGTCCCTGCTGGTTGTTGATGAGTACCATAACCGATCATATCTACAGCAGGCTGACGAGCTATGATTGAACGATCCAAAAATTCATAAGGGACACCTACAGCGTCTCCAACTAACAATCCGATGATTCCATCTTTACTAGAATGGTTTATAAATGACATATTATGTAGTCTCCTTCTCTGATTAATTTCAATGTATAAATCATTTAATGCTATAATAATTTCCAAACTTATGAGGAGTGAGCGATATGATTATTGATATACAACACGCCAGCTGGCGCAGAGATCAGACTACGATTATCAACGATATTTCCTGGCAAGTACAGCCCGGAGAACATTGGTGCTTACTCGGTCTCAACGGTTCGGGCAAAACCACATTACTGAATATGGTGAATGGTTACATTTGGCCGACAACAGGTAGTATTAACGTGCTTGATGAACAATTTGGTGCTGTCGATCTGCGAGAACATCGCAAAAAAATCGGCTGGGTCAGTACATCGATGCAACAACGATTACATGGTCATGAGAAAGCAGAGAACATTGTGCTTAGTGGCAAATTTGCTTCGATTGGTATTTACAATCAGATCGAAGAACAAGATCATGCACAAGCTTTATCTATTATGAAGCAATTGGATGCCGAAAGGCTAGTAGGACGCACTTATGATACCTTATCTCAAGGAGAGCGGCAACGTATTCTGATTGCTAGAGCTTTGATGGCGTCGCCAGAATTGCTGATTTTGGATGAACCTTGTACAGGGCTTGATATTTTTTCACGTGATCAATTACTGCATCGCATACAATCGATAGCAATGCAAGATCATGCGCCTACATTACTCTATGTTACGCATCATATCGAAGAAATCATGCCTTGCTTTAACAAAACATTATTGATTCGCGATGGAGCGGTATTTGCTTCAGGTGATACAACAGCGATGGTGGAATCCAAGCAACTCAGTTCTTTTTTCAATACCCCTGTAGATGTACGATCCGAAACCGGACAACGCTACTCTATTCGCTTGGTATAATAAGTAAAATAATCGTCAAGGGTACGGTTACAGACTTTATTTGTACTTCATGCTCGATTACTCACCACATCGATACATCTAAGAATAAATCACATAAAGGAGTATACCTATGAACTATCGTAACCTTGGAAAAAGTGGATTAAAAGTATCTGAACTGGGTCTGGGTACCAACTCTTTTGGCAAACGTGCAGATCAAGAAACATCGATTCGTATTTTACATACTGCTATAGATCGGGGAATTAATTTTATTGATACCGCTAATATCTATGCAGGCACAGCTTCAGAACGCATTATTGGTCAAGGTCTACAAGGTGGTAAACGTCAACAAGTGGTATTAACGACCAAAGCTGGTCTTCCAATGGGTGAAGGTCCTAATGATCGTGGTTCTTCTCGTTATCATCTTGAACGCGAATTGGATCAAAGTCTCAAACGGTTGCAGACCGATTATGTAGATCTGTATCAAATTCATACGTTCGATCCATATACTCCATTAGAAGAAACATTGCGTACACTAGATGATATGGTACGTTCAGGTAAAGTAAGGTATATCGGCGCTTCGAATTATGCGGCATGGGAATTGATGAAAGCATTAAGTATCAGTGACCAATTCAATCTCAATCGGTATGTATCACTTCAGACCTCATACTCTTTAGCAGATCGTACACCCGAGCAAGAAGTGGTTCCTTTATGTTTGGATCAAGGGTTAGGCATTATTCCTTATTTCCCTCTTGCTGGTGGTATTCTTACTGGTAAATATTCAGATAAGCAACCTTCTCCTTCAGGTTCGCGTGCAGATACAGATCCTTCTTTCCAGCGCTTTTTTAATACCCAACGTCTCAATCTAGGTGAAGTATTACGACTGTATGCACAAAATCGTTCCACGGAACCTACAACGCTTGCCTTAGCATGGTTACTTAAACGTCCTGCTGTTGCTACAGTCATTGTAGGCGCTACACATGCAGATCAATTGGAAAGTAATCTGAATAGCTTAGACTATGTCATTAGTGATGAAGTCGATGCTCGATTAGATGAAATGAGCCGTTCAAACAAGAATGGAGAACCTTTTGCTAGTTATCGCATATAATGAAGATAGGCATACTCTATATTTCGTGTAACTACCATCGTATTCAGAACCGTCGGGAGGTTAAATCATTATGACCCATCATTCAGATTTGTATGCTTCGCACATTATCTATCCTGCACCTTTACAAGCAGGCGATCTTATCGGTATTATTGCTCCATCCAGTGGGTTAGAACCAGGGATTCATCATTTAATACACCGGTCTACAGCGTATCTGCATCAACTAGGGTATCAGACACGTGTCGGTAGTAGTGTATGGACTAATGATAAATGTGTAAGCTTACCTAAAGAACAACGGGCAGCCGAGTTAGAGCAATTCCTGCTTGATGATAAGATCAAAGCCATTATTCCTCCATGGGGTGGCGAATTTCTAATGGATATTTTGCCCTTATTAAATTGGGAAAAGATTCGTCAAGCCTCACCTACATGGATTCTAGGATTTTCAGATATTAGCACTTTAACCTTTACGTATACGATGATGACAGGATATGCATCAGCTCATGGACCTGGAGTGGTTGATATTTCAGGAGCGGATGATAATCTAACGATTCGCTGGCAGGATCTTTTATCTGCTGCATCAGGACAAAGCGTCGAGCAATCATCTTCTACGTATCATCAGACGCATAGCGATTATTCGAAGCCTAATTTCAATCTAGATACGCCTACAGAATGGAAGATTCTCGGACAAGAAGATCAACCAGAATCTTCTCTTGAATTGTCAGGACGATTGATAGGTGGTTGTATGGATGTGCTTACTCCACTGATCGGTACACCATGGGCTCCTGTGACTGATTTTATCCAACATTATGATCAAGAAGAAGGATTTATCTGGTATCTGGAAAGTTGTGAAATGAATGCGGGTGATATTTATCGTCATCTCTGGCAAATGAATCAAGCGGGTTGGTTCCAGCATACACGTGGTGTGCTGATCGGTAGACCTGCTGGCTATACACCTGTCAAAAATTTCGAAATTCAAGATGCATTACAAGCTGTATTCGGAGAACAACAGATTCCTGTGATCTATAATGTAGATATTGGACATATTCCTCCGCAACTTACGTTAATTAATGGGGCTAGTGCTCATATTCAAGTATCTAATGGATCAGGTACAGTTCAACAAACATTACGTTAAATAACAAAAAGACTGCGTCCTCAGTAATCTTGGGATGCAGTCTTTTTGTGTTCTATATTGATTCATCATACAGATAGAAACTTATTGGTTTTGAAGTTGATGCAAATAGTGAATCATGCGCTGATCTTGCTCATGATCATATTCGTAGCCTGTCACTTCTGCTACATATACCGATAGATTACGGAATAGCTTTGTCATCTGAAGCAAGCTTTGCCAGTTATCATCTAACAGATTGCCTGCATACGTTTGTGCTAATGCTTGCGCTAATACAGGTTCTAGCTGTTGTCGATATCCAGCCCGATCATGATGATACATCACATCCCACTCATGCTGACTACCTGCATACCAATCTAACATTTTTTCAAGATAACGAGTTCTTAGAATATGATCCAACTGATATTTAGCGACAAGCAATTCTTGTTGCAAAAGGCTTTTGGCTGTTTGCATACAATACCACCAAAATTCATGCTGAATCTGTTCATATTCTTGCCGTGCAGGTTTATTTAGACGTACAGATTGTTGATTAAGTACCACGATTGAATGTTGTATACGATGATCTTTATCCAGCAATACTTGGTATATCGGTGTAGTGAAAGCAGATTCATTGTCGATCTGATTCTCCCATTCACTCACAGGATAGATTTGAAATTCGATTTCGATACCATCGGTATACAATACATTCTGAGTACAAGCAACCGCTCCAGTCACGGAATGATGACGAATATGTTGTAATGTAGTCAACGGTTCTCCAAATGTATGCAACCATTCTTCTTGCCAGATCATTGTATTCAGTTCATTCACTATACATTGAATATGATAGGTTGCTAACGGATTACTATGAACTTGATCATTACCATGTGTACCTGCCAAAACAACAGCACGAATATTGGTTGTCTGTTCTGCCCATGTGACGATCATATTTATAATTTGCTCTTGTGATTTGATTGTATTCACTGTTTTATCCCACCTGTCTGCAAATTAACTCTTTCACCTTATCCTTCTTTTTCATATTAACAAAGTTTACCATATAAAAGCTGTATTACTTTGCATTTCATAGCTCATTTTCATCAATTATGTAAATTTTTGCTCAAACAGTGAAAAATAACAATCTTCTTTCCGATAATAGATAAGGTACTCTACAAAATAGCATCTATAGATAGACGTTTTATCAGATGGATCATGTAGCACTTACATAATTTTAGATTGACACAAATACTCAATTTCATAAAGGAGTGAATTTTTTTATGTCTCGCTCGACAGCGATTCCTACTACTTCTGTAACTCCTAAGCATGTACCTCATTATATGATGATGGTACTGATTATTGGAGTTATTTTAGTGATCATCGAATGTTATTTTTCAGTAAGGATCAACAGAGAACACATGTATTCACAAACTGGATCACTTTTTCGTACATTAGGCTGTATTCTTGTAGGAGCTTGTCTAGCCGTATCCGGCACAGTCATGCAGTATATTTCGCGTAACACAATGACTTCTCCTTCCACTATGGGCTTGACTCAAGGAACAGCGCTAGCATTATGCATTATTATTATCTTTCTACCTTCACTAAGTCAGTGGATGATTATGATCTGGGCGATTGCAGGCGCAGCTATAGGTGGATTCGTAGCTTATAGTATCGGCAATCTACTTCCATGGAAAGTAAAATCATTACGCCAGATCAGTGGCGGAATCGCAGCTGTCTTCTTAATTACAGTGATTTCTATGATTATATATTCTTCTTATTCTACTATTGATTATATCGATCATTTGGTGAATCCTACTATATTAGGTGACCCACGCTTTACCATCTGGGTGCTGTTACCTGTCACTGTAGGCGCAATAGTAATCTGCTGGTTACTTTCATTACGTGTACCATCCCGCTCAGCAACAACTCGTTTCTTTTCATTAAGTTGGGCAACGATCATTTGTATGCTGATGGTGATTCTGATGACAGGCATATCGACGATGTTAGCTGGGCCGCTTGGACTGGTGGGCATTATTATTCCAAGTATATTGCGCTTTTTCTTTCATCAACCGCCGATTCGCTGGTTGATTCTAGGGTCATCGATTTATGGCGCAGTATTGATTCTTGGATTGGATATTTTATCGCATACGATTGATCCGATTTTTGATATTGCGGTGATGCCGATCACCGTTATTATCGGTGCCCCTTTTTTAATTTATCAGATTAGCAAAGAAATTGAGAGAAATCTACTTCGTTATTCGTAAGCTTCTACTGTAAGTATGGATGTATCCGGCTCTTTCCCTTTATAAATCAACAACAAACTGTTATACTACGAAGGTTGATTGCAGATACATCCAACAGGGGAGGCATATGACGTGCGTGTACTGATATCGATCTGGAACGAAATACGTAGTTGGCCGCACAATGTGCGGTTATTTTTCTGGGCTAATTTATTTTATCAAATAGGTACAGGGATGTTCAGTGTACTCTACAATTTGTATATTCAAGGGTTAGGTTACCCCGATGTGATGAACGGACGTATTATTAGTATTCAATCCTTAGCTACTGCTATTTTATTTATACCTGTCGGATTAATGGGCGATCGATTCAGCCGTAAAAAGTTACTAGTGCTGGGTGCTTTGACCAGTGGTCTATTTTTTATCGGTAGATCTTTTGCGATGAATGAACAAAGTTTATTAGTTTTAGCTGTATGTTCGGGAATATTTGCTTCTATTTTTCAAGTCATGGCTATTCCTTTTTTGGCTGAAAATGTAGAGAAATCCAAGCGTCTACGAATGTTCAGTTATCTGGCTTGTCTTACACTTGCAGCTCAAGTACTGGGTAATACAGGCGGTGGTGTGCTTGCCGATATTCTACAATTTACAGGACTCACGTACATATTAAGTCTACAGTTAGTGCTTTTACTGGGGAGTATAGCGACTTTAGCTGCTTTTATCCCGATGGCGATGATTCGGGAAAATGCTTCATCTGCGGCACCTGCTCCACTTGAAGTTAAAATACTAGAGACCAAGCAAGCCGAACCTGAACCAATAGCAGTCTCGACTGCGACTAAATCTGTTCCATCGACTGCTCATTCAGATACTGTATTTATCAGTCGCTTTCTACTCGCTCAGTTATTAACAGGATTAGGTTCAGGGTTAGTCGTGCCTTACTTAAATTTGTATTTCACCAATCGATTCGCAGTTTCGTTAACTTCAATGAGTATATTGATTTCGTTAGGACAATTAATGACGATTGTATCGATGTTACTCGGCCCTTCGTTGGCAGCACGAATAGGTCCAGTACGAGCGGTGGTTGTGTTTCAATTGCTATCGTTACCGTTCTTATTGTTAACCGGATTTACAAATGTATTGATTATCGCTTCAATTAGCTTTTTGTTCCGACAAGCACTGATGAATGCCGCAAATCCTTTGCAATCTTCTATCATGGTAGATCGTGTGTCTGACAAAAGACGCAGTATCGCCAATTCATTAATGCAGACCGTATTTATGTTAGGTTGGGCAAGTATGGGACCTGTACAATCGTA
The DNA here is from genome assembly GCF_001721045.1 of Paenibacillus nuruki. Classification (GTDB taxonomy): domain Bacteria; phylum Bacillota; class Bacilli; order Paenibacillales; family Paenibacillaceae; genus Saccharibacillus; species Saccharibacillus nuruki. The sequence goes on from NZ_MDER01000051.1 coordinate 67,389, forward strand.
TCTAGTCACTAGCTATGGAACGTATTGGGGTTATGCGATTGCGTTTAGTATCACAGGCGTATTGTATACGATCTCTTCATTGTTATATTACTTTATGTTCCGCAAACCCACGAACACAGGGAATCAACCCGTTTCTATCTAAATAGGCTACATCATAGGCAACTTTGCAAAACTATATATTATGAATTAAAAAAGCATCCTGTTATCAAGCAGGATGCTTTTCTTTATAATGATCTTTGTCTAAACGTAGATATATAGCGCCATAGACACCAACCTATCGTTGCCCCGATCGAATTTAGAATCAGATCATCGATATCAAATGTTCCACGTTTACTGATCATCTGTACAATTTCGATAATGAGAATACCTAATGCGAAGCGAATCATAAATGCCCGCCAAGTATATGACTTTAGCAAAGGAATACATACTCCAAACGGAACAAAGACAGCAATATTTCCGAATAAATTAATCCACTGATCGATCCGCCCACCTACTCGCATCAAAGCAAAATCAGTAATGGTATGAAAAGGAACGATATTATACCGATAAGCTGCTTGAGGGTCATACTCTCTTCCAAATCCGAAAAACATCCAATACAGCAACAATGGCGTGTATATACATAATAAAATAAACGACACTTTTCTGATCATACAGACCTACACTTTCTTTGGACTACTGTTCATCACGAACGCAAGCTGATGTCATATCCTATCTGATAAAAGTCAGCAAGGTCTTGTCTACCGGTAGTGGATAAGCGCTTAATTGCTTCTTCAATACTCACTACATCTACTACAGAGACCTGTTCTCCATCTGGAGGATTAAGTGGTTGATGATTGAGCTGTACCTGTCCATAGACAGTAAGACGAATAAAAGAAGGATGTGGAATATACGATCGATAAGGAGTCTCGGCAGAAGAGATACATTGAAAATAGCCGAAAACATGATAATCGATAAGGGTTGCTCCCATTTCTTCCATAACTTCACGCTCAAGAGCAGTTACATAATGTTCTCCTTCTTCCAATGTTCCTCCTGGCAATTCCCAGCGTCCATCTTCCAATTGCATGATCACCACTTGATCGCCTACCATCGGTACAATCGATATGTTACTAATCTGTGCAATATCTATTTCATCTAGCGAAGTAATTGGTTGGAATCTTGCTGTAACCGGTCCCCAAGAAATAGGTTGTGAGAGCGCTGGTAATGTACTTAATAATTGCCCGGTTTGCTTCATATCAAAAACCGATTTTGCCGCTTTGAGCCATGGATGAAGTACCATCTGCTCTCGTTGTTGCCAGATATAATCCAAATACACTACAATCGCATCATCTAAAGAATGCTCTGCGGCAGATTTCATCTGATGAATAAAAGGAGCCGAATCTTCTGATGCCCAAGAGCATTTATCCGCTACAAATAGAATTTTATCCATCGTGCCAAGCTCAGCTTGTAGTGTCGTATGACAAGTAATCGCACTTAACAGATCTGGCTCATCCAAACCGAACCATTCCGCGGCTAACCAGCTGGATAATTTCTGATGCAATACATAAGGAACTTGTCGTTCTTCATCTAATATTTCGATCCTTAGTTGCTCTGCCAGTATAACTTTCTCATGGTCGGTCAATAGTGTACTGAGATCATGTAAGTACCCTGCATATTGAGCGGTATGTTGATCTGCTCCATACCGTTCTGCCAACATTACCGCTTGCTTTGCCACATTCAGACTGTGTTGCCATGTATCTTGTTGATGATTTTTGTCAAAGGTATATTCAATATAATCAGGTATAGATTGTTCTGGATGATAAGGTTCTAAATATTGCGCTAACAGTTGCTGAGCTATCTCGTTCATTACTTTTTCCACTCTCCATCCAACGCATTCATCTCTTATTTAAAATATCGTGTTACCACTTCATATGCAAGTTTGGGACGACGATAACCATCTACGATTCCTTTATTGTTTTGTGTGCGTGCTCGCATCATTGGCCAGATCCCTTCTTCCGTAACACGACAATCACAGAATTGCCAGATAAACATCCCTGATATAAATGCTCGCTCATTATATGCTCTCAAATTACTTTCAATAATATCTGCTTGTCGTTCTTCTGTGCCTTTTACACGATTAGGTGAACGATAGCCATAAAATCCATCTGCTCCAAATTCACTCATTATCATCGGTTTACCTTTTCCACCTGCTTGATCTGCCCATTGGCGTGCTAGATCGCATAATTCCCCGGGATCTTCATCCCCATACCAACCTGGATAGAGATTAAAAGATACAATGTCTGCTAGATCAAAACAAATCTCATTTTCCCGATGATGAGAAGCAAAGCTAAGCGGTCGACTATGATCTAAGCTACGAATCTGCTCCAATTGACGTTGATAATGAACTCGACCTTCTTCTTGATCACTTGCACATTCATTTAGAATGGCCCATATGATAATCGATGGATGATTGTAATGTTGAGTGACCATTTCACGATTTACTTGTTCACACTGCTCTATAAATTGCGGATGACGCATATCTTCGATACTCAATCCACGAGCATGATTTTCTTCCCATACCAGTATTCCATATTCATCACATAGATCAAGAAAACGTTCATCATTTGGATAATGACTGGTACGAACGGCATTTGCACCTGTATGAATCATTAATTCTAGATCCTGTACCATCAATGCGATAGGAAAAGAAGCACCGACCATCGGATGATCTTCATGGCGATTAAACCCTTTTAACACAATAGGTTGGTGATTCAGTAACAACTTCCCTTCATATGTATTGATCGTTCGAAATCCTACCCGTTCCACCCAATCATCTACAAGTTCTAACGTGTTCGACTGATGCTGATACCATAAAGTCTGCCATTCATAAAGATAAGGATGCTCACAGCTCCATGACTGTATATTGGAAAATGTGAACGTGTGCGTAAATTCCAAATATTGTCCAGCTTTTAGCGTGATTTCTGGTAATTGTTGCTTCCAGAGTGTGGATTGCTGAAGAGGCGATAATTCAAATTGGATGTGCCCTTTAATATCATGATCTGCATGAGACTGTAGAGCTATCCGCACGTTTGCTTGCCAGTTTCCTTCTTCATCTGTTGTCCAATCTTCTTTGATAGGTGTAAATTGAACCCATTGAATGGAGCAACTTTGTAGCGGAAGTATTTCTATTATGACCGGACGAATCATACCTCCATATGTATAGTAATCATTAGGAAGATGAAGGGCAGAATGTTGACCAAATGAATTATCGACTTCTACACACAATTCATGAGCACCCGGCTCTACATTCATAATAGTCGTATCGAATGCTGTATAAGCATTATAATGCTCAGCTACTTGTTGTCCGTCCCAATAGACTTTAGCGGTATGACTCACACCTTTGAATAGCAGCCGAACATGGGCTGTATTGTCGATATAAATCGATCTGCGATATATCCCTTGTCCGCGATAAGTCAACAATTGAGGATGCATTTCCCAACAACCGGGTACAGCAAGCTTGTAATCATAATCTATACTTTCAGCTAATCCGTCTGTTGATAACGCTCTCATTTTACCAAATTCCCATAGACCTTCTAGTGATTGTCTAGCCCGAATACGATGATTTTGAAATAATCGATCCATAATGCACTCTCCTTTGATCTATCCGAATGTACGATTAGCTTAGCATAACAAAAATACAGAAACCAGCACAAAAAAGAAGCAAACCTATTCTTTTAGCCTATAGCCAAAGAGATGGTTTGCTTCACATTTTATCTAATTACTGGATTATATTGTTCAGTCCAGCTCTGTTCAACATGATCAATAATTTCAACCAATGCTTCTTCATTATTTGTTTTTACCGTTATCCAATTGGCCACTTGTTTGAGATCTGAATGTGCATTTTGCATCGCTACACCATGCCCTGCTAGCTTAATCATTTCTACATCGTTCAAATGATCTCCTACAGCTAACACTTCATCAGGCTGACTACCTGTCATCGTAATTAATTGTTGTAAGGCTGTTCCTTTGTTTATCCCAAAAGGCAATATTTCTAAAATGTCATGTTCTGATTTAACGGTATTTAGAAATTCAATCTGTTGCTGAAAAAGAGTTAACGATTCAGGCTCGCCCAGTAACATCATCTTAGTAATTTGTTCAGCAATATGTTCTAATCCCATCAAAGTAATCACTTGTACTTCCACTTGCTCTTTATCAATCCAACACTGGATTCTAGGCGTAATTCGTGTGCAGTAAATCTGTTCCTGATGAAATACAAGCAAGTCCAGATCAAAGGGCTGACGAATACTATAGTAGTGATTAAATATCCACTGTACATGCGATTTAGAGACAAATTGCTCTTCAAGAAAGCAAGCTTGTAGCGGATCATAGATCTTGGCTCCATTGTATAGAATCAGAGGATTGGTTAGATGCAATAATTCTATAAACGGTTGTACGCTCATTAGCGATCGACCTGTAGCTAAAGTAAAGTATCCTCCACGTTCTGTAAATGTCCGAATACGTTGCTGAATATATGGAGATATCTGTTGGTGTGTATCTAGTAAAGTGCCATCTACATCTGATACGATCCAACGAATAGGCATATGCATAGACTGATCGATAGACATCGTTAGCCCCCTCAATATATAAAATATGTAAAGCATCGGTTAGTATAGATGCACATTCATTGCACCAAAAGAATATTTGCCAAGCAATCAGGTTACGTTATCCATCTTACAAGTCAATTGTTAGCCACAGTATCATTTTGTGCTGTTAATTTGTTAAATGCAAAAAAAAGACTGACATGGATCAAAGATCGCAGTCAGCCTTTTTGTACATCTATACATTTATTGATATGAAAATCTTGTCGCTTGATTAGTAGAATTTACAATTTCTTATCGTCTACTTTATTCAACCAATCTTCAATATTACCAATCACTGAAGCTACACAACCGTCTTCAAATGGAGACGTCAACCCGCCTACTTTCACAAGGTCTGTAAATGGTTTGCTTCCACCTGCACGACATAATTGAAGATAATCATCCCATGCTGGTTTCTGATCTTCATTCATCCGTTTCCAGAATTGGAAAGCACAGATTTGAGCCAGTGTATAATCAATATAATAGAATGGGGATTCATAAATATGACCTTGTTTTTGCCAGTAAGCTCCACTTTGCAGATATAGATTATCGCTTTGATCCCAGAATGGTAGGTACTTCTCTTCTACCGATTTCCAAGCCGCTTTACGCTCTGCTGGTGTGAAGTCTGGATTTTCATAAATAATATGTTGGAATTCATCGACAGCGACTCCATAAGGAATAAAGATTAACCCGCTGGATAAATGATCGAATTTGTATTTCTCTGTATCTTCTTTGAAGAACAATTCCATCCATGGCCATGTAAAGAACTCCATGCTCATTGAATGAATTTCTGCGGCTTCTGAGGTCGGCCATGTGTATTCAGGCACTTCAAAATGACGACTTTCATAGACTTGGAAAGCATGTCCTACTTCGTGTGTCAGTACATCAATATCGCCCGATGTTCCATTAAAGTTAGCAAAAATAAATGGACTTTGGTGGTCATTAATAAAGGTACAATAACCGCCACCCATTTTACCTTTTTTACTTAACAAATCCATCAATTCATGTTCCATCATAAATTCATAGAATTCATTAATTTCTGGCGACAATTCTTTATACATTTGTGCACCGTTTTGGATAATAAATTCAGGATCACCTTTAGGTGTCGGATTACCTGTAGGGAAAGAGTACTCTTGATCAAAATAAGACAAGCGCTCTAATCCCAAACGCTCACGTTGACGTTCTTTCAAACGCGCTGCTGCTGGGACAATATACTCTTGAACTTGTTTGCGGAAATTAGCTACTTGTTCAGGACCATAATCGGTACGTCCCATACGTGCATATCCTAATGCTGTAAATGTTTTGTATCCTAGCTTGTGAGCAATCGTTGTACGAATCTTAACTAACTCATCATAAATACGATCCAATTCTTCGCCTTGTTCAGCAAGGAATCCATAACGAGCTTCGCCTGCACGTTGTCTCATATCACGATCTTTAGATAAACCAAACGGTGCTAATTGAGAAAGAGTACGTTCTTCCCCTTCAAACGGAATTTTAGCTGATGCAATCAATTGAGCATAAGCAGTCGTTAACTTATTTTCTTGTTGCAAATCTGCAATAATATCTGGATGGAATGTTTTAAGTTTCATTTCAGCTAATGCGAATAGGTGGCTACCCCATTTTTGCTCTAATTCGGTACGGAACGCAGAAGTAACCAGTGCCTTATAATACGTGTCTATGTACTCTTGAAACAGAGGATCGATTTCATCCATGTAATCTTGCTCTGCTTTATAGAATTCATCATTCGTATTAATAGAATGGCGAATATAGACAAGTTGTGCTTGAGTTGAATACGTATTGAACAACTTGTTAATTTCAGCCATCGCACGATCCTGCTCTTGAAACGTAGTTGCATTTACAAATTGACTTAACAATTCATCAAATGTAACTTTAACCGCATCCAAATTCGGGCGTTCGTAAGGAAATTCACTAAATTTCATAGGGTATACATCCTCTCTGTATGTAAGCTCCCGGCACATACCGGTTGTTTACATGTTACTAAATTTCACACACAATTTATAGTTTTTTTATCCAATGGTCGAATAAATAGTAAAAATTGCATCTATAGTCTCATATGAACTTGATGTTATTGGCAAATAAATAGATAGCGTACAAATTTTCCTTTGCGAATATGGCAGACTTCGATCACTTGTAAGCCTACAGCTTCGATAGAATCTTCTATAGATTCTGTCGCCAGAATAAGAATACGCTCTCCTAGACGTTTGCTACTGGCAAGCATATTTAATCGTTCTTCGCTGCTTAGCACAGAGCACAAATTATAAGGTAAATCCAAAACTAACGCATGATAGCGTCCTTCTAATTCTCGCATATCTGCTATCTTCACAATATCTGGCATACCGTAATAAGATAGATTTTCACGTGCTCCTTGCACTGCTAAAGGATTAAGATCATAACCTATAATGTCTATACCCATAGATAAAGCTTCGATCAACACCGTTCCTATGCCACAACAAGGATCAATCATTGTTATTCCTGTAGGTTGTGGAACAGCAATATTGACGACGGCTCTAGCGACTCGTGTACTGAGTGCTGTAGAGTAATGTTTGGGCTTATCATTATGGTGAAGCCAAACAGGTTCAGAAGCTATACATGTTCCTACAACCCAGCGATGATTGGCAAATGTAATCCCTAGCATGATTTGCGGATTTTTCATTTGAGCTTTGCCGCGAATATTCATGCCTATTTGGCGTTCTATCGAACGTTTTTCATCATAGGTAAATAACTGTTCTGCATCAAGGCACATTAATTTGAATGTCTGCTCTTGTAATTGGATGCTCTGTACTATCATTTCCAATTGTTCTAATGTGTTAGCTTCATATTGCACAGCTATCCGATAGTGGATAAAAGGGCTACGATTGGGAGATATAGCCATGTTCGTTTCAAGATAACGGTCATACAATGTGGATTCCGATGTTCTATAGGTAAATAACGAACGTAATTCTAACTGACATAGCTCATACTCATCTTCATGACAAGCATAAGTATAGATATAGGAAGCGGCATGTTCTGGATTCGATTCATCCGGTGTATCAGATGAAGATGGTGATGGATGTAGCACGATATTAACCTCTTTTCGTTGTTCAACTTCTATTGATTATATCAAAGTATAATGAATTAAAAAAAGATCAGATGCACTTATCAAAAGTGATCTGATCTCTTGTCATGAATCTATCCGCATCTATATATCTATAGAATAAGATGATCATACCGCCACATTTATTTTATTTATACTACAGTAGCAGGTACTTTTGTGGTTGCTCCTGCTTTGCTAACCATATTACGAGCAATCCATACTCCTGCCGCGCCTGCTTGTGCTAGTCCACGGGTTACCCCTGCACCATCACCACCACAATATAGACCATCAATTTCAGTTTCTAAATGTTCATCTAACTTTGGACGAGCAGAATAGAATTTAGCTTCTACACCGTAGAATAATGTGTGTTCAGAAGCAATACCCGGTGTTACACCTTCTAACGCTTCTACCATTTCGATCAAGCTTTTCATTGTGTTATAAGGTAAGACCAATCCTAGATCGCCGGGAACCGCTTCTTTAAGTGTAGGTTCAAGGAATCCTTCATTGATCCGTTCTCTAGTCGAACGACGACCACGAAGAATATCACCATACTTCTGTACAATCACTCCACCACTAGATAGATCATTAGCACGACGGCAGATTTCACGAGCATATTCATTGGGTTTATCAAATGGCTCTGTAAATTTGTGCGATACCAGTAGAGCAAAGTTCGTATTCGCAGAACCAAGTACCGGATCTTTAAATGAGTGACCATTTGCCGCCATCACACCACTATGATTCTCAACGACCACATGACCGGAAGGATTACTACAGAATGTTCTTACTCTTGTCCCAACTGAAGTATTGAAAATAAATTTACCTTCATATAAATGTTCATTGATCTGACGCATCACCACATCAGACGTTTCAACTCTCACACCTACATCCACCTGATTATTGTACATTTTTAGGCGACGTTTTTTCAAAATGTCGGTTAACCATGCAGAACCATCACGTCCGGGAGCAATCATCACCATCGGTGCTTCATAGGTCTCTCCTTTTTTGGTAGTGATACCTGTAATGCGATGTTTACCTTCGATTTTGGTCGTGATAATATCTTCTACTTCTGCTTTGAATACCATATCAATGCGTGAAGTTAAATAACTATAGATAGATTTTAAAATTTCCAAGTTCTGCTCGGTTCCCAAATGGCGAACTTCGGCACGAAGCAATTTCAAACCTGAAGCATATCCACGTTGCTCAATATCGCGAATAGTATCTGTTGTAGGGTCGGTAATATTACGAGTAGCTCCATGTTCTAGATTGATATCATCCACATAACGAATCAATTCCATTACTTTCGAAGGGGAAAGATAATCGGTTAACCATCCTCCAAACTCAGTAGTAATATTGAATTTACCATCGCTATATGCACCTGCTCCACCGAAACCTGCGGTTACTGAACAAGCGGGTAGACAGCCAGCATAATCTTTTTTACCTGCGGGAGGTGGACATAATTGAATCTTCTCTTCCATAATCGGACAACTGCGACGATGAATATCATGCCCTTTATCGATCAACAATACTTTCCAATCCGGTGCTTGACGAGTCAATTCATAACATGCAAAAATCCCTGCTGGTCCTGCGCCTACAACAATACAATCATAATGGTTCATAATGTCCTCCTGAGTTGAGTAATATGGGGTGAACGCACAAAAAAATCCTGACTGTTGAATAGATATGCCAAAGCACACTATTCGTAGTCAGGAATTTATGGTCCCTTGTAGAAACCCCCAAACCTTATTTTCGGGGATATACGAATATATTAGATATCAAAATCATTAAAATGTAGGATCAACAAGTCATTGAATATAACACGATCATTTACGCTGTAACTTCTATTCTTATTGTACGAGTAAGATGTATTCATACTAAGTATTGATTAAGATCATTGCGTAAAAATACCACTGTAGCGCCTATACATCTGCATTGGCTACAGTGGTATCTTACAAAAAAATAAGCGAACGGTCAAGTGTTAATTTGAATAATAGTTCGTATAAATTGATTTTATATGTTTATTATTTTTTAATAAAAGTATATTTATCGCTAATTAACGAACATTACTTATTATAAAATCTGCGATCTTTCGTCATTTTTTTTATTTTCCCTCTTTTGATTTTTGTTCTTCATTTTCCTTTAGACTTCTGCATTTGGTTGATGGTTTATCATCTATCATTTGCTATAGATTTATATTTTAATGCGTAACTGACGATTGAAAATCATTACGACTGCCTTTATTTGTATGATAGAAAAGTACATCTCCATCGTTGAGTTGAAAATCATATCCCCAAGGATCATTAAATTGCTTTTGAAATCCTTCCAATTGCCATTGGTTCATAAGTGGTGCATGGATATATTGTAGATGAGGATGATCGGTATCTCCTTGTTGGATCGTTTCAATATCAAAGTTAACCACAATATATCCATCGGTTAAAAAGACAGACGAATGTTCATCTAATCCTTTGGCACCGTTATTTACTGGATTATTTTTGTTGGTACTATCTGTACTTTGTTCAGCAGATTGTTGTCGATTGGTATTTGTAGAACCGGTAACGTCTTGCAAAGATGTCCCTTGTTTGACTACATATACATCTGACGGCAAGCTGTATTCTCCATACCACTTTTGTACAGCAGCCAAAGAACGCATTGTATTATTTCCTTGAGGTAAATGTTGTTGTGGACCGATTAATGTACGTAATGGCTGAGTCAATAATAGATGGGTAAAGTTACCGATATTGACTTTGCGCGTATGACTGGCTTTGCTGAACATTGCAATCGCTTCTTCTGGATTAGTCGGAGTAACAGGTATGACGGACAAAGGTGATTGTTCATCTTGAGTCGCTACCGTTTCCCATGAGAGTCCGGTAAGATCTTTCCAGATGGACGATAATGCACGTTCCCATGCTGTATTCCAAAATGAAGTCAATGGTGTAGATGGTTGAGAATGAGACACTTTATTTGGTATTTTAGACGGCAGTGCTTGTTCTTGTAAAAGAAGATCATACATATACAAAGCCGTATTTTTCAATTCTTCTTCAGGTACATGACGTGTTGGATCATTTAAAATGGTATACCGCTGTACCGTATCTTGAGGCGATCCTATTTTAATCAAATTCTCTGTCGCTGTTGAATAATACACATCAACTGGAAAAGGAGTGCCACCTTGCCGTGGTACATAATGAAATGTAGGTGTAATTCGAATGCCATCTTTTGAACCGAACATATTCCCTTTTGTTTTCAAATCAAATTTAAAGTGATATCCTGTTTTGACTGCTAGATTTCTGTAAAAGGGATGACTTCCCTGACGTACTGGTAGTACATAAGGCGCTGTATTTCCACGAGGTGCTCCATCAATACCATTTTCCCCCACCCAATACGATGTTCCATCAGGTACAGCTAGATTTTGCCACGGATGGAATACGATCTGCCAGTTGTAATCTGCAATATCAGTAATATGAAAATCATAAACACGACCGATCACTTCTACTGCTACACTTTCGACAGCTACATGGTTATCTAATGTTACATTGGCATTGTGCTGTACGGTAAACGAAGATGGTGCATTTTCAGCAATCGTACGGAATAAAATATCGTATTTACCTTCATCTACCCAGACTGGCAAAAAGAATGTTGTATCCAATTGATTAACAGGTACATCTACCCATGTGTTTTTAGGAATAAATGTAGTCTGCTCTTTATTATAAGTGTCAAACGGAAATTGAACCTGCTTTGTACGTATATACTTCGCATAGTCTCGATTGCCATAACCCGGATAATTAACATGCTGTCCACCAGTAGGAATACGCACTGAAAAAGGACGATCCAAAATAAGCGCTGAACTGTACGCATCAGGTACTGTTTTCTGATTATGCTTCTGATCATCAGACACCAATGAATAATTGACTACAGGGGTATGGACAGTAACCGTATTGATTCCATTAATCGGGAATGTCTGGTTAGCTCCGCCATCAATATTTCCCGGTAAAAGATTATATTCGATCGTACCTGTACTTGGTGCATTTTTTAGATTCGTTTTGGTTTTGGGAATCATATGGTTAGCACTATAAAGCGTATCTTTGCCAATCATAGTAGGCATAGGCAGCGCTTTAGGCGTTGGCCCTTTTTTGATCGTTCGCGTACTATCCATAATGATTTCATTGTTAAACTTCAGATTATCATTTTCTACTTCTACATTATCTACAGCATTTTCAGCTTTTCTTTTCATATCGCTGCTTTCATCTGGAATGCTAGGACGGCTACTTCCACTTTTCGTCAAGTTTTTGGTACCTCCATTCTGATTACCAGGATTCTTAGGAGCATAATAGGTACCTGTAGTTAAAACAGAATAAGATGGCGGTATATAGTTGTTAGGAGAAATTATAATCTTATTATCTGCAAACGCATAGTTATTCAGCGTAGCTTGCTTAATTCCGTATACTCCCAATTGATCGATTTTCCAAAATGCATACGGTCGCTGAATATCAAAAGAATAATTAACTGTTTTGGTATCTTTCTTCTCTCCATCATCCCATTTTAATTTGTACGTTCGTTTAACCGATATTCGATATGTACATTCCCCTGTATATTCTGTAAAGGTATGTTGAGAAAGATAATTCAATGCAAATACATTACCATATAGACTTTCCGAGGTCGGAATCCCTTGAGCGACATCGAACATTTCGCTTCCTCGTCGATCGGCTTTGATGATCGCGGATACCATTGGATCTATGTATTTTCCAGTTAATTGCTGACCTGCTTGAGGAATCGTACATATTGCTGAAGGACCTGTTGTCGGTGGCTCTTCGGCTGCACCTACAGTGATAGTAGCACTATCTTTGAGACTCCACGGATCTTTTGACCAATATGCTGTAATCTGCGCTGTTCCTGTAGCATGGGCAGTTACTTCTCCTGTAGCAGGATCCACACTTGCAATCGCAGGATCAGACGATTCCCATTTCGTCTGATCTCGATGTGTCACATCAATCCAGTTATCTGTAAATTCTTGTTCATTGTAAGCTTTCGTACGTACTTCAACAGTTAGTTGTTCGGTATCGTCAATTTGCAATGTTGCATCCGATTTGACTTGAATTTCTTTCTTTTCGACGACATGTCCGGTGTAATTGATATTTAAAGGCGTATAATATGCAACCCACAATTTTTCTGTATCATCTTCACGTTTTGCAAATACTCCAATTTCATTATTTATATAACCATAACCAGTTTCAGTAGAAATAACTGCAAAAATATCACCTTTTTTGTATTTAAGACTTTTTAATTTGTAACTATTAATTGGAACTTCATCTATAGTTTCGAAACCTAAATCAGAAATATACTTCTGATTATAAACCTGTCCAAGTGTATCATGCATATCTTCTGGTGGATATTTTTCAACGGTGATCTTATCTGTTACTTCTGTAGGGACAGGACGAGCATTTCTTCCACTTCCTTGTCCTTCTACTTTGTAGGTATCCATGCCTTCATTTCTCGAAGCAGTCCATTTATACTCGTCTGTTTGTGTCCAAACAACTTTAGGTAATGGTGTAGATGCTCCTTTTAAGGGTATTTTTAAGGTTTGAAGCTTTGCGAATTGTTTTGGCACTAATTCAATATTATTAGGATAATTTGTTTCTTCTGCCGAATATATTATATTTTGAGCAGAAAAAAATATAATTCCAACGAAGAATAATATAAATACTTGTTTCATATTAACCGCCTTTAATTATTTGTTATCTAACACAACAAATCTTGACCCATCTGTTGTTATATAAGAAGCATCCGGACTTGATATTAAAATATTATTAGCTACCCATAAATTCACCCCACTATTGTTATTAACGTATTTTTTGAATACTTCTTTTGTTTCAAATACTGGTAAAGTCGTATATCCATATTTATCAGGTAAAGTATTTTGTATAGCAGACCCTACTGCAATTTTGCTTAAACTACTATTCATATAATGGGATAGTCCAAAGTCATTAGCTGTAGGATAAATAGTTTGATTTTCAAATAAAGTGTATACATTATTATAGTTATATTTTTTATCTTCTTTCCCTACAAATACAGACGCATAAATCCCTTTTTTATTATTCCAATCTCTACTATCGACAAAGATTAAATAATTTAAACTAGAATAACCGGCTCCATTGCGAAACTTCATTTTTTTCCCTTGTACATTCTTAAAAGAAGTTACTCCACTACTAAACGGAGTAATCACTTCCATATTCGTTCCTGTCGTACCTACAGCTCTTAACTCCTTCAATCCCGTAAATGAATCTGCTGATTGTTTCTGTACATTGGCTAACCGCACCAAAATAACAGCTGCTTCTGCGCGTGTAGTGGTTTTTCCGCCGCCGAAGGTTCCATCTGCATAACCAGACATTAAACCTGTTCCCATCATCAGGGATACATAAGGGTATTCGCTTTTACTCATGGTTTTTTTAAAATATTCCGCTACCGGTACGACTGTATCTACAGTATCGGTAAGGGCTTGCTTATAATCTGTACTAGCTGTTGCTAGACCAGAAGACATCCATTTTGCCATTTCTTTGCGAGTAAGGGGAGTGGTCGGCTTGAATCCATTGGGATAATCAGAAGGAGTCAAAAATCCTTTAGCTACCGCTTCATTCACTTCTTTTTCACTCCAATTGCCTGCAAGGTCTGCAAAACTGCCTTTACCTTCGGCTTTCTCATTCACAGACACACGATCTAGCAAAACAGCGAACTCGGCACGTGTGACTTGGGCACCCGGCTTGAATGTACCATCTGCATATCCTTTGAAATATCCTTTAGAAACAGCTTCATCGATTGCTGTTTTTGCCCAGTGAGATGAAGTAACATCTTTGAACGTAGTAGCATTGGTTGTCTGCATCAAAGGACTTAACATTACCGAAAGTGTTGCTACTGCGAATACGGAACTGATTAATTTTTTCATTTTAAAATACTCCTCTATCTTTCAAATTGTGATATGTAGTTGCTGTATTTCTATTCCAATCGTAATCTTTTCTTTTAATAGACTAATCTAGGTATTTAAGACTAAATGGTATACCACTTGCATCATTATATGGGATAAATAGGATTCTTCCAAGTACTTATTTAGTTAGCATATATTTCTGTTAAATTCATATGTAATCACAAAAAAGCGGACTACTCCCTGAAAAGGAATAATCCGCGTGCTTCGCGAGAATATAGGTATTAAGACATAGTTTTCATTTCGGCAAGAATAACATAAAATAATAAAGCTGTAAACCCATTTCTTTTTATACAACAAAAAAGAATGGACTGCAATCGCTCCATTCTTCGCTTCCATGCTTATATCATTTACAAAACAATACCGTTCATTTTCAAATGAGCAATAAACATATCTTTGGTAGACGGATGTTGTGTAGCATCTACCCATTCTTCTGGTTCCCAGGCGTTTCCTGTTTTGAGCGCTCTTGGACAATGGATAAAACATTCTTCCACTTCCACGATAATACCAAGCCCCATCGTTTTGCCTGTCCAATTCATTTGCTCTAGTAATGTACTGTCTTTGGTAATTCGGGCATGCCCATTAACACGTAACACTTCATTCATACCGGGAATCAGGAAAATCATACCGACTTTAGGATTGCCTAGTATATTTAACAACGAATCTGCACGTCGATTACCATGACGTTCAGGGAAAATAATTCGTTGATCATCCAACACTTTCACAAATCCTTGCTCATCTCCACGTGGAGAAACATCGCATTTGCCTTCTTGATCAGAGGTAGATAAGAAAAATAGTGATGATAGTGATAAGTAGTAAGCAATATGTGGATCAATAGACGCAACCGTCTTTTTGATAATATGTTCATGAGGAACTCCAGTAAATGCTCTTAATTCTTCAATCGATGTAATATAGGTTGTAGATTGTTCTATGTTCGCTGTATCGTTAGACTTGTTCATATTACCCTCCCTTGTGCTCGGTTGGGTTTATCATAACAATCTATAACACAGGTGTCCATATTCCTATACTTCAATGGCTCTTCAAAGTATATTTATCAGTAACTACACTACATCTATTAGAATCTCATTTTACCGCCTAATCTCTACGTATCCCTTTAAATGAATTAAAATATAGGTTAAACGAGATAAAAGACGTATTCAAGCTATTTATATATTCTAGATTTTTATATATTTTGTCTGCAATATGGTGACATTCCTCGGTTGAACGTGCGAAATGACTTCCAAAATATTTTTGCATAATCCAATAGACTTGGTTGCCTAATTCTTCAGCAGACTTCATATAAGGAAGTATTTTGACAATATGATCGATTTCAATCGAATATTCATCAGGTAAGCACCATTCGATCAGATTCATCGGATTCCAATACATCATATGTTTCTCTACCATGGTATATATATCTTGATTAAATGCCTGATTCGGCTTATTGTTCATGATTAACCTCCTACCCGGATAGCTATCTATCCAGAGCGTGATCTCTTTCTCTAATTTACTCTGTTATCAGGTTGTTGAATCATATTTGGCAACTATATTTATAGACTGTAAAATAATTTACTTTTCTACAAAATACTGACTAAAAAAAGTATCTCTTATTCTGCTTCACCTGTAAATATGGTAAAAGTCCCACTTGATTGCCTATTCGTGCATTTCCTGAATTACATATCACCCGATTCCATAAGCATCAGAAAGGGTAAATAAAGCATTACAAGACCTAACTTGCTTTATAATACTATTTCTAATACAAAAGGATGATGAATCATGGAACACGAAAAAGACGTACAAACACTATCAGACTGGTTGAATAATCATCTTAAACGTACCATCATTATCAAAAAACATGAATTAGATGATACCGATGAAGTTCATTTCACAGTCACTGAAGTCGATATTCGTAGTGAAGATAACGCGATTGACGATTATGTAGAAAGCTCTTTGATTTTGCACGGAGAAGGTTCTACATCGAATGCAGATGGCGATAATGTTCCTCTTCCGCAAAATACGTATGAAATTGCTTTACATGATCTTCGCATTGATCATATAGATGATACTCATGTTAAATTAAATACAGAACGTGCTCAATATGCGTTAACAGCTAAATAATCATCTATACTCAACTTTATGTATATATTATTTGATCTCAAAACCTCTTTCGGCTAGATCGATATAAGATTTATTTCTTATTCGTTCTCAAGCAAAAGAGGTTTTTTGTCGTCTTCTTATTCTTGTATTTGTATAGGCGATTCTATGGTTTATCTGTGTATTCCTACGATTTGGCACTTACACCCTCTAAAATAATTGTAAAAAAAGGTTTATTTTGCTAATATCAATCCCGAAGTTAGTAAACGCTTACAAAAAAATGTGAAGAGGGTGTATATGTTCATGTCTATGTTCAAAAAAAGCCTTAATCTTGTTTTGTTAAGCTCGTTGATGATTACACCATTATTATCGGTACCTGCACAGACGTATGCAGCCAATGAATCGGTAGAAGTCTGGTTAACGACTGCTGATCCCAATTCAGAACCTGCTGTCGGACTAAGCCCAGGTGCACGTCTTACAAAGAAAGCAAATATTAATTTCGCAACTACCACAGGCAACGCAGACTATACGATCAATGTAAATGAAGGCAAAACATATCAAACCATGGATGGATTCGGTGTTTCTTTAACAGATTCATCTACATGGTTAATGAATTACAAGCTTAGTAGTGGCAAACGGGCTGAAGTAATGGAACGCCTTTTCGGCAATACAGGTATAGGCATGAGTATGCTACGTCAGACGATGGGTGCTAGTGACTTTGCGTGGAGTACGTATACTTACGATGATACAGCAGGAGATACTTCTCTCAGCCAATTCTCGATTGCAAGGGATCAACCTTATATTATACCTATGACCAAAGCAGCGCTTGCCAAAAATCCAAATCTTAAAATTATCGCTTCTCCATGGAGCGCTCCAGCTTGGATGAAATATACAACCAATGACAAAAACGGTACAGGTAAATTACAAGCACAATACTACCCTACCTATGCTAATTACTTTGTGAAATTTATTCAAAGTTATCAAGCACAAGGGATTCCAATCTATGCAGTCACTCCGCAAAATGAACCATTATTTGAACCTGGACGTTATCCGGGCATGAATATGAATGAGCAAGATCAGATCGGTATGATCGGTGACTATTTAAGTCCAGCTCTTAAAAATGCAGGTCTTAACACAAAAGTAATCGCTTATGATCATAACTATGATAACTGGTCTTACCCGAATACAGTTATTGCAGGGCTTAAAAATAGTGGCAAATCAAGCGCTGTAGCTGGTAGTGCTTTCCATCATTACGGTGGCGACTATACAGCAATGACTTCGATGCATAATGCGCATCCAGATAAAGATATCTGGTTTACAGAAGGTGGATTTGGCGATTGGAATGACAAAGTGGACGGCTCCACTCAAGGATTCGATAATATGATCAACGAATTTATCGGGATTACTCGTAACTGGTCCAAATCGATTATCTTGTGGAATGCTGCTCTAGATCAAAAAGATGGCCCTAGTGTAATCGGAGATTACAATACCAACAAAGGTATGATTACGATCCAGAACTCGGATAACAGCAACAGTAATCCAGAAGATAAAGTCACCTATAACAAACAATATTACCTTTTAGGACATTTCAGTAAATTTGTCGTTACAGGAGCTACACGCATTGATACCAATTCATCTAACGATATCCAAAATGTAGCGTTCAAAAATCCAGATGGCACAAAAGTGGTTGTATTGTACAATTCTCAGACAGCAACCAAAACAGTTAAAGTACAATGGAATGGTCAGTCTACCAACTATACCGTTCCTGGTAAATCGGTTGTTACGTTGAAATGGTAATACGTATACTCTCTGTAACTAACATGTAAACGTATAAAGCTCTGTTCCTCTCTTCATTCCTATGTTGCTATAGGTGTGTTTGAAAGGGACAGAGTTTTTTTATGTTATGCTATTCCGTTTTGATCATCTATACCTGTAGTTATTATATTACAATTAGTTTCGAAGTATTCCCTGCTGCTGATCTTGCTGACTCAAATCTTCAAATAATGGACGTTGTGCAGGATTAATCTGCTCGATATTCATTTCTTCTATCGGATAAAATACAAATGTCACCGACTCATGATCATCATCTTCAAATAACAACGTTTTTCCATCTGAAGCGATCTTGTCTTCCAGATCAGCCACTGCATCGAAAATAAACATTACAAATACCACATCATCTCCACCGGGGTAGGTATACTTCAATCGTTCTCCGCTATACACAGCATACAAGGTAGAAGAAATAACCGCTAAAC
This sequence comes from Paenibacillus nuruki, assembly GCF_001721045.1. GTDB lineage: Bacteria > Bacillota > Bacilli > Paenibacillales > Paenibacillaceae > Saccharibacillus > Saccharibacillus nuruki. The sequence continues at coordinate 86,409 of NZ_MDER01000051.1, forward strand.
CAGTCTCTTCTTTCACTTCACGTATCATCGTTTCTTCAACCGTCTCGCCTGCATGCATACCACCACCTGGTAGACCCCAATCGTTAGAATCCGCACGCTTTTGCCATAATATGCGGTTATGCTGATCACGAATAATCGCTCCACCGGTTACAATAATCTGACGCTCTTTATCTGAATGTTCCATACGATTCCCCTCTTTTCTTAATAAAATAGAGTTTTTCATAGAGTTATTCTAGGTAATCAGCTATTAAAAAATGCTGGCTATATGGCTGTTAGTAAAATCCAACAGTATATAACACAGCATTCAGTTTATATGCGTAATTTGGCTATAGATCACTGAAATAGTTCATTGAGTTCATGATCAATCGTACTTATTTTTTGTCTTTCAATAATTTCTCACGTTCTGCATACATATCAGGCAAGTGATCTTGTAACTTCGGATTAGGATCAGGATAAGACAAATCCAAATCTTCCAGTGTGCGTACTACAATTTGTAAAACAGCTAGATCACGATACCAACGATTATCAGAGGAAACGATATGCCATGGATGATCTTTGGTCGCTGCATTAGCAAATACATCTTCATAATACGCTTGATAAGTATCCCAAGATTTACGTTCTAACAGATCACTTTCATCGAATTTCCAGTTCTTTTTCGGATTTTCGATACGTGCAATTAATTTCTCTAGCTGAAACTCTTTAGAAATATGCAAAAAGATTTTGACTACTTTCACGCCATTATCGTCTAACATTTCTTCAAAGTGTCGTATTTGTTTAAATCGTTGCTGTGCCTTTTTATCTGAAATTAATTTATGCACACGTGTAATCAATACATCCTCATAGTAAGAACGGTTAAAGGCTGTAATATAACCCAGTCCAGAGACTAACTTGTGAGCACGCCATAGAAAGTCATGGTCTAACTCTTCACGAGTTGGTGTCTTAAAGCTATGCGTCTGCACACCTTGTGGATGAGAGATCGAAAAGACTTTGTTAATCACGCCATCTTTCCCACTGCAATCCATGCCTTGAAAAATAAAAAGAAGCGATTTTTTCTTGCTTGAGAATAGCTTGTCTTGCAGCTTCTCAAATCGTTTCATCAGCTCTTTAGTTTCTTTTTCCGTATCTTCTTTGGATGTGTACTCGCCAGTGCTTTTAGGATCAATCTTCTTCAGATCAATCTTATCTCCTGTTGCCAGTACCCAGTTCAATGGTCGCTTGGACATATCTATCGCTCCTTTACTAAAAAACGTTTCTTTATCTATATAACCGAAACTGTTCTAAAAAAAGCAATAGGTTCCAAAAGGAGTCCTTTTACTGCTTTGCACTATATTTTAAAGAGCTTGTTGTTCATGTATCGCTTCATTCAATTCTTGTTGTAATTGCTTCATAAATGTATTCCATGTGTCTTCGTCAACTTTTAGCTTTTTGGGATTGAAATCTTCCAATGTTTCTACCCATACTCGCTTATCATTAATATGCCCTAATTGAGTCTGGATCTTTTTGTACACTTCTTCCGAATCCCGGAACTTGGAACTGAGTGCAAATTCAGCAGCAGACGCGGTATACCGAATTTCTTTAGCAGCGATCCGCAATTGATGCAATTCATGCAGTGCTTCAACAGAATCGATACCTTCTGTTTTAGCGGTCTGGCGATACGTACGCTTTTGTTGTTCATAAGCGATCTCAAGTTCACGCATGATCCGATTCACATCTGCTTGCGCCGCTAACGTTTCCAGATGATCTTCGATCAATGTTTTCCATTTCTTTTTAAGTATTTTGCCTTGGAGCTTAGGTAATTTTTTGGCAAGCTTGGTGCGGTACTCTTTGCGTTCTTGTTTGTGGGCTTTAATAACCGCTTTGAGCAGATCAGCTTCATCTTTATGGTCATCTGCTTTGGCATCTTCTTTACGTTCTTTGAAAGCATCAATCATTACATCGGCATCTCTAACTTTACCGAGTGCTTTTTGTGATTTTTTCAATAAAGGAATCAATCCTGCTTGATCGGAAGCATCCAAAATACGTAACAAGGTCATCAGCTTACGACAATTCACACGTGCTTGATGTACATCTTCATCATCAAAATCTTTCACTGCTTTCTGACCATAGCTCAAAAACTTATTATAATGCTCTTCTAAAACGGTCTGCCATTGCGTCGTTTTACTTTTAGCTAAGCCTGTCGTTTGAATAGTGGTCATCGATATTCCTCCAGTTGGATGAATCGTTATTATCAAAGGTTTGTATACTATTTAACACATTCTAACCTTATTGAGTCATATCAAGACGATACTCTTTCATTATAGAGGATTGGCGTTCACTAAGCTATTTAGCCTGGGCATGTATCACAAAGCGATGTTGCTTCACTTCAAAGTAACCTTGCTTTTGAATTAATAAATGAATAGCATATAGGTCATCCATATGTTCTTCGATCTGAAAGTTCGGAATTTGCCATGGAATTGCTTTGAGATAATATAATAGTGCTCCAATATCATAAAATCGTTCCGTTGAAAATTCTTCTTTTCGGTACACTATTTCAAAGTGATTCTTTTCAAGTTGTGCGACTGCTGTTGCTAGATTCCATTCGATAAATTCTTGATTAAGAGGCTTATGTAAATGTTGGTTAATCTGCTGGTCATTCAGTCCACCTACTTGCTGAGTCATCAACCATCCATCTTTTTGTAAAATTCGTCTAACTTCACTTGGGCTATAAGCTTCATGCTGATTGATAATGAGATCAAACTGTTGATCAGTAAATGGTAAATAATCATCGTTATCAATTTGCACGACCTTTACACCTAATGGCTCTAATCGTTCCTTAGCAATCGGTACATTAGGAGCATAAGCTTCTGTTGCATAAATAGATGGTGGAAACGGTTGCAAGCTTGATAAAAATTCTCCGCCACCTGTTCCCATATCTAACATTGATTGAGATTGTCTGATATGGGGTACGATCATCTGTTCAAAATTCCATGATAACGGTTGTACTTTCATTCTTCCACTATCTGTAACCCATGAGAAATTCCATCCACTAAATTCCTGCTCTGCATCTTTGACATATTTCCAAAATATTGGATCTTGTATCATTTTGTATGACTCCTTTTTATTGGTAATATAGACAGTATAGTTGATAACTAGCTAAGAAAGGAAGATTGGATGAGTATGTATTATAGAAAAGAACATTCATATACTTAGTGTAGTTCGCTCAAATGCTGCCATAAATTATTTAAATGAATAGAAGAATATCGTAGAGATGCAGAATATTTTGAACTGTTAAAAAGCAGTGCATGTTAGTGAAATCACTTACGCTTCAGCATAGAAAATAAGAACCTACTATTATAGGCTCTTATTTGGCACTTCCTTGAATAAACGTTCTAACGACCATTTCCAATCGTTCGACCATTTCAGCAAGTTGTTCATCACTCATATTCTCTATCGACGAATGATCATTCATATCCAGATGCCAGATCACACTTTTCAGGATGTAACTGTATGTAAAAAAGACCTGATCCATAAGAGAACGCTCTAACGTAGGATAATCTTGTGACTGCTCTGTAAGTTGAGTAACCGCATCAACATATTCTTTGAACGCCGCTATATTGAATATATTCTTTTCATGGAGATCATGAATAAAGCTTCCTTCACTCCCTTTGAAATTGTGTTCAATAATTGTTCTTGCGTCATACATGATTCTATTCCTCCTGCAAAAGTATAATTCTTATATTGATACAATATCGCATTCCATCTATGTACCAATCTACATTATACTTGAAAAGCACCTGTCATTCCTGTTTGCAAATGAATTGCAAATCGTTGTAATACATCTTGAGCTTGGTGCTCTTGATCGTATTCGCCTACAGTAAAAGCAGATTCAACCGACCCATTGCCAACATAAGCAGAAATCACGAATTTATGATCTGCCGTTTCCAGTTCTAACGTGAGGACAGTTGCATCAATAAATGTTGTACCGTCTTGGCTTCTGATCCACATGGTTAAGTGCTCCTTTGATTGGGTTAATATGTATTTTTAGAAAAGAGTGCTAAAGGTTCGAGTATGGGTATACTCCGCCTCGTCAACGGATTATCCTTATCGTCGCTGTTGTGATTGGATATCTGGATTAACCGCTTATCGCAGAAGATATCCAATCACAAAGGCGAGCGCTTCGCTCTTTCAGGACAATTCCGTTGCCTTCGCTCTGAGAATTTCAAGGAAATTCTTCTATCGTAATTTTTAAATATAGCTTGTTATTTTTGCTGTATCAGCAAATAAATATCGAAAATCATTATATATATTTGATATTTTAAATATTTTTTTCTAATTTAGCAATAAATAATTTTCTGTTTTAGAAAAGTGATATTATTTATTTGCTATATTAGAAAGGAAGTGTAATTACAGTGAAGACTGGAGAAAGAATTAAATTGCTAAGAGAAGAAGCTGGTCTTAGTCAATTGGACTTATCTAAATCAATCCATATCAACAATAGTGTATTATCCAGAATTGAATCTGGAAAAAGACCTGTAGAAGACCATGAATTAAAAACAATCGCTGACTACTTTTATGTAGATGCTGATTTTTTATTAGGTCGAAAAGATATACCACGAATGAATGATGAGAATAAAGGTTACATAGATCATGCACTTGGATGGACAGATGAGGAAAAACAAATTGCTGAGGCTGTAATTCAAACTTTAAGAAAACTAAAAAAATAAAAACCTGAATGAAGTTATTAGTAATCCCAATCTATATCATTTAAATTATTTAACATATTTTCTCCTTCTTCTTGTTGAATCATTTTTATAAAAAATGCCATTCCATATAAATGTTCTTTATAATTTGATTTTTGAATACCAATTCTAGCTAAATGGCTATTTACTCCAAATCTTTTACAATAATATATTTGCTGGCGTAAATATTGTTTTGTTTCTTTGGGTACAGACAATTTATTATTCACAATTATTCCAGTAACTTCTTGACGTTTATTAGAGTACTGAATTCTTGTCTTTCTTTCATTAACTTTAAAACCTTCTTCTATAAGAATATTTTTAAAAACTTTCAAATATTTAACTAGATACTTATTTCCTGAAATTGTTATATCATCTGCATATCTACTGTAATCAGCCTTTAATTTCTTGGCTAGTAACATAAAACGAACATCTAGCTTATAGCTGATAATATTTGAAATGTATGGACTAGTAGGAGCTCCTTGAGGAAGGCTACCTTTATAAGAACACAATTTGGATAATAGAAAAGATACTTCATTTGTATAACCATAATATTTAAAAATAAAGAAAACATCATTATAAGTTATAGATGGAAAAAAGTCTTTTATGTCCATATTTATTACACAATCTTTATTAATATGCTTTTTAGCATTATCTATGATTGACTTTTCTTTAACAAAACCAGTACAAACTTCTGAAACTGGAATATTATATAAAATATTATCTAAAATCCATCTTTGTATGTATTTTAATCCTTGAGCGGGTATCGATATATCTCTATATTCTCCCAATCTTTTTTTAGGAATAGATATTTCTTTATAAAACATTTCAGTTACCATGAGAATTTGAAAAATATATTCTTTTTTTAAACCTATTAATTTAGCAAAATGATTTTTATCGAATATAAC
>NZ_MDER01000052.1 GCF_001721045.1 Paenibacillus nuruki
AATTAAAACGACCAAACCTAGTATGTCTACTAGTGAGCGTTATTGGTTCTTTTAATTTGGATGCGATTTTTTTTGTCCAAAAATAAAAGAATAGGAGCGAATAAGATGAATAAAGTAAAGGTAGCACTTTCAAAAAAAGGTACTATTTCCAGCACGATCACGAGCTTGAGTAGCTTGCTTGATCGAATACCTAAGATGAGTGTGTTAAAAACCATAGCTATTCACAATATGTATTTAACATTAGAATTTGAAGATACGATCACTTCAAACAATCAAAATAGTAATCCACAAACATGTATATGGAAAGACAATATTCTTTCAAAAGTATTTCAAAAAAATAATATTCGACAGTCTCTTATTGCGATTATTAACGAGTTAAATTCTATACAAATACGGAACAATAATGTTATTGATGTAACCAAAGTACTTATTTCAGACCAACAACCTAACGATTCGGTCATCGAATTTCATACCACTGTATCGAGTTTTTCTAAAAACCCTTTGGTAGAAATAAAATCAATGGCAACTCCTGTAGAATATAAGGAAATAGAAGAACCTACATTCCAAGAACGTTTGTTAATCATTGATTTTAATAATTTAGTCACTACATGCTATTATGCAATGGCTGCTAGGGAAGGATCAGAACTTATAAAATCCAGTCAAGGATTGTATACAAGCGCAATTAACCCCTTTTTGAACAGATTGATTTCTATGATTAGAAAATATATGCCGACTCACTTAGTATTTGCAATGGACGTAGCTCGTTCTGAAACGTTTCGTCGAAAACTCTATCTTGGATACAAAGCTAATCGGGATGATAAAGAGAAGCCAGATGCTTTAACAGAACAACTATCGACTGCACGCAAATTACTCCATGAAATGAATATTAAAGTTGTAGAGTCTCCAGCAATGGAAGCAGACGATGTGATTGGATATATTACGAAGAGGTGGATCAAAGAAGATAAAGGGAAAGTAGTTATTTTAAGCAATGACAAGGATTTATATCAGTTGTTAGAAAAAGATGTAATTCAAGTGATTCGTGATAACTCAGAAATGACTCATACAAAGTTTTTCGAGAAGCATGGTTTTGAATGTGGTTTATATGCTGATTATAAAGCTATTTGTGGAGAAGCCGGAGATAATATACCAGGAACGAAAGGAGTTGGAGAGAAAGCAGCTCCTCTTTTATTGAAAGAATATGGAGGGGTAGAAAACATTCTTTCAAATCTTGAAAATTTCCCGGAAAAGTTAAAGCGGTATGCTAAAAACTTTACTAAAGAAAAGGAATTAACAGTATTGAGTAAAAAGTTAGCTTTATTGGAATGTGATATTCCTACTTTGGATCATATACCCTTAGAACAATTTAAAATGAATATTAATAAACGAGGAATGAGAACACAAATGGATCTTTTAAACATCAATTTATGATAAGTTGTACCCAACAGATTTTTTGTGTATGATAAATAAATACTATTACATTAATCTTTAACACTCGAAAGTCAGGCGACTATCGATTCTATTATCCCCTAGGGAATTTAACAAAGAACTATGTTCTTTTGTTCTATTTAGAATCGGATCGTCTGGCTTTTTTTGTGCTTTCAATGAATATTATTGTTATAATGGAGGTAGAAATGAAAGAAGCCAATGGTCTATTTGCATTAGATATTGTTATTGATCATCTTACTCCTTGCTTAATTAAGATTGAAACTGGAGAAGTATGTGAAACAGAAGTTTCTAAAGTCACGGCAAAGGATGTATCTTTAGTTCAGTTAGAAGATTGGAATTTTGATTGGCAAAGTCTTTATCAAAAACATAACATTCAATTATTAAAACTGACAGTTGAAGGTTCTTCGATTATTGAAGGTTTAATTGCTTTTGAAAAGATGGAAGGTTATGTTGAGATCCATCTTGTCGAAAGCGCACCTACTAACGTGGGTTCGAGAATCTATTCCGGTGTCGGTGCTCATCTGTTTGCTATAGCTTGCAAAAAAAGCATCGATTACGGGTTTGAGGGATATGTTGCATTTAATGCAAAAACGAATCTTATCGAACATTACATGAAAGTTTTAAATGCTGAATCGATTAATGCTAGAGGGCGAATGGTTATTGATGAACAAGCAGCTCTCCAATTAACAAAAGTATATTTTCAAGAAGGAGATGTATGGAATGAATAAATACGAACGTGAACATTTGTTTTATCTTTCAGATCATCTTACTGATATCACTAATGGAGCATTAGTCTCAAAGATTCCTGATGTAAATCAAGAATTAAGTGATAAAGAAACCAAAGAGTTTATTGCGAAAAAGAAAGAAATGAAATCTGCTTCAAAATAAAGGTGTACAAGTACTCAAGCCAATCTCTTGAGTACTTGTGTTATCTTATTCATGAAGCTTATATGCACTCATCTTTTGAGTGACCGTGTGTAATAAATTGGTCATTGAAAAGGTGCGTGCATTTTTTTGCGCCTAAAACCAATAAAAAAGGAGATTTACCATGACAAACATGCAAGATTTAACCATTCAAGAAAAGCAAACAGAGATGCGGAACCTTGTAAGAGAGATCAACAAGCATTGCCATTTGTACTACACCTTAGACAATCCGATTATCTCTGATATTGATTTTGATTATTTGATGGATTTGTTAAGAGATCTTGAGAAGGAAACCGGAATGATTTTGCCCGCTTCACCTACACAGCGTGTTGGAGGCAATATCTTACCTGGTTTCCAAGAACATGAACATCGTAGTCATCTATGGAGTCTAGAAAAAGCAAACTCTATTGCAGACTTGAAGACATGGGAAGCTCAAGTGAAAAAAGCCATTCAAGCTCATAATGCGGTTCATCCCAATTTTCCTCTTCCAGATCCTAGCTATGTTGTTGAACTAAAATTTGATGGTTTAACATTAAATTTAACGTACAATAATGGAGTTTTGGTTCAGGCAGCAACGCGTGGAAATGGAATTACGGGAGAAGGTGTTCTTGCTCAAGTTAAGACCATTTCTTCTATCCCCCTTGAAATTCCGTATATGGGATTAGTTGAAGTTCAAGGTGAAGGTATTATGAAACTTTCCACACTGAAAAAGTATAATGAAACAGCTATAGAACCGCTTAAAAATGCTCGGAATGCTGTAGCCGGTGCGATTCGAAATTTGAATCCTCAAGTGACAGCTGAACGAAAATTAGATGCATATATCTACAATATAGGTTATAGCCCGGATTTAAATCACACTCAACATAGTGAAGTCTTCGATTTTCTAAAGCTAAACCGATTCAAAGTAAATCCGTATGTCCAATATCATTCTACGATAGAGGATATTATGGAAGAACTTGAATCGATCAAGCTGAATCGTCCAGAACTGGATTATTTGATTGATGGTGCTGTCATTAAAGTATGTGACCTGAAAACAAGATCTGTTTTAGGGTACACTTCGAAATATCCTAAGTGGGCAATTGCATATAAGTTCGAAGCAGAAGAGGCAGTAACTTCTCTAAATTCGATTACTTGGGAAGTTGGTAGAACAGGCAAGATTACTCCTGTAGCCTGCTTAGAACCGGTGGAAATTGGGGGTGTGACAGTTTCTAGCTGTACACTAAACAATAACAGTGATATTGAGCGTAAAGGATTACGCTATGCGTTAGGAAAAGATATCATCGTGCGTCGTTCGAATGACGTTATACCTGAAATTTTAGGTATGGAAGATCCTGATGCTATAGGTGAACAAGTAATTCCACCGCAATATTGTCCTTCTTGCCAGCGCGAGCTAGTTAAAAACGGAGCACATCTATTTTGTACTAATACATGGAATTGTGAGCCACAGCAGATTGGATGGATTACTCATTTTTCTAGTAAAGAAGCTATGGATATTGAGGGATTAAGCGAGAGTACAGCTAAATTACTATTTGATCATAAACTTATCAAAGACCCTAGTGATTTGTATCGTCTTGATGCTAATAACTTAGTAGGGTTGCCAAGTTTCCAAATAAAAAAAGCTGCAAAACTTTTGAATGCGATTGAAAAGAGTAAATCAGCATCTTTAGCTCGGTTTATTCGCGCTATCAGTATTCCTAATGTAGGGAGTAACTCTTCGAAAATTCTAGCAGATGCTTTTGGCAGTATAGAACGTCTGCAAAGTGCTACTAAAGAGGAATTAACAAGGTTACCGGACATTGGAGAGATTGTGGCCATAAGCATTCAAACGTATTTCCGCGATGAGAAATATAGAACTATTGTTAACCGTCTTCTTGATTTTTGTAACCCGGAGAATCCTGTTAAAGCGGATCAATCTCTTGCCACTGATAACATATTTAATGGCAAGACAGTTGTTATAACAGGAACATTCGAAACGATGAAAAGAGACGATGTTACTTTGAAGCTACAAGAACTTGGAGCAAAAGTAGGATCTGGAGTATCTAAAAATACTGATTTTCTGATTTTTGGTGAAAAGGCAGGTTCTAAAAAAACAAAGGCTGAAGTTTTAGGCATTCGATTAATAAATGAGAGTGAATTGTTAAGTCTTATCTAAAAGAACAAAGTGAACCCTGGTCGAGAAAGTGGATCAGGGTTTCTTTATGTAAAGGAGAAATTATGGAAGCCGAATTAGAATACGGATATGCTTATACAACGTTAGATATAGAAAATAACAATGATAATTTAATCGTTTTATATCGTTTAATGTTGTCAGCTAATTTTGATGTCCCAGACAATGTAGAAACCTATATGCTGGAGAAATTAAATGATGTTGATGATTTAGTATCGATGCGATTAAAAAAAGAACTACGAAAATCACAAAATAAAGTTGAATTCGTATTTTTATCTCAATCTAAAGAGTCGATCACTCATTTGAAAGATAAAGAATTAAATCGTTTAATTCAGATGCGGTGTGGCTTTTATAATATCAATCTGAATAATATAGAAGGCTCGTAACTCTGTACAAAAGTGAAATTTAAAATAAAATGATGACCCGGTATTAAAAGTCACTTCACAATATGTTGTGAATCTTTTATATCGGGTTTTTATATGGGAGAGAATACTATGAACTTATTAAACAAATTTGAAGAGGTAAAAATTGACACTCTAGAATTTATTGACGCCGAGGATCAAACAATCTGTAAAGGACTTGAAAATGAATGTATACGAGCTACCGAATCAGTTGATTCTGTACTAACCTTACTAGATTTAAACCCATTCAAAAATCAATATTATAATAATTGGGAATTAGTAAAGCAGTTAGAGTCCGGAAAAAAAGGAATGATTATTAAATTTGCTAACGATATTAAAAAGCATTTCGAATCCAAATATAATGTAACTATATTCCCGTTTGATGCTGAAGGGTTCAAGAATATTGATTATGTAGAGATTGTAGATGATATTATTGCAAGGTTAGGTGGGTTTGATTTTAAAGAAAAAGCATACTTAGAAATCAAAAAAAATATTGAGAAAAACATATATCTTCCACATGTGAATGTGAAAAATATAAATATTCGAATTAAATCTTTCATAGCTTTTGAGCCAGCTATTTTTAAAGTTGGTTTCTGGAATCTAAAATCAGACAGAACATTGAAAGAACTTTTTTATGCACTAGAATACTTTGAAAGCAAAAGTGTCACTTTAAGAAAAGAACTAGATGCCTTCCGGTTTAACAACTCAAGAGACAACTGGTTTGAACCATTTATTTTTGAGAGTATGACAAAAATACGTGAAATTAAATTTTTCAAAAATAATAGCATCCAGTTAAAATTTGATTCAAATGCTTCAGCAATAGAATTTGCCAAAACTTTTTTAAAGTATTCAGAATCTGTTTTAGTAAACAGTGGTGTTTGATATGAAATATCAAAGTTCAAATGAATCTATACCTACAGCTAAAAGAGAAGAGATTAACGCTAAAATCCTAGGGATTATAGATTCCAATGATAATCAAAATATTACGCATGAAGACATCTACCAAGCCTATACAGGAATTGGTGGTCTGCATGGTCTTAAATTTAAAAACTTTTATAATTATCATGAATACTCTGAGGCAAAAAAAGAAATTGAGCAAGGTCAATTCTTTACACCCTATTCGATCTGCGATCTACTTTCTAAAATACTTCAACCACAATCTCATGAATTAATTGCAGACTTAACTTGTGGAATGGGGAACTTTTTTAACCATATGCCACATGAAGCAAATATATATGGAAACGAAATCGATTTAGCATCCTATAAAGTAGCGAAGTATTTGTACCCCGAAGCCCATATTAATAATGAAGATATCCGAACCTATGAGCCCAAGTTGAAATTTGATATTATCCTAGGTAATCCCCCATTTAATTTACAATGGGGGACTCATGAAAATAAGGAATATAGTCAGAATTATTATTGTAGAAAAGCACATGAATTATTATATCCTGGTGGACTACTAGCTTTAATAGTACCTAGCAGTTTTATGAGTGATGATTTTCATGATGGTGGTATTATTAAAAAAATGAATGAAATGTATTCATTTGCATTTCAATTTGAACTGCCGAAAGATTGTTTCAAATCATATGGAGTGGTGTCTTTTGCTACAAAATTAATGGTTTTTCATAAAAGAAGCGAGCACATGGATCATTGTGATTATTCATTTAACAAGATCAGCACTACATGGGATTCAAATCTATTAGCTAATATGTTGTATAAAGACTATATAGATCCTATTCGAAAGCAAAGATATGAGAATAGACATCAAATACTTTTTGAATCTAAGGTGACGAATGATAACGATGTAAAAAATCAGAATATAATTAAAAAACTATTATTTGATATTAAACGAAATCCCAAATTATCAAAGCATTATCCCATTGCCTTATACAAAGTTAATCAATTATCTGTACAATCCAAACCTGAATCAATGACAGCCAGTGAATGGGAATATACTAAATTAACTCCAAAGAAAGTAATTAATGATCTTAGAACAATATTATCAAATCAACATGTTATCGAGAAAGATGAAATCAATTTAGTAAAAAATAAACATGAGCTTTATTATAAAGCTTATAGTTATGTTGCTCGTCAAAGACTTGAAATGATGGAGATAACAAAACGTATTTCTATTAATGATTTAATCATTAAGCATTCCTATCCATTTGAAGATAAGAAATATAAAAAACTGATAGATCAAAAAACGAACAGCTATAGATTACAATCAAAAGCATATAGCCAGATGGATAGAGATATGGAGATTGATCAGTTTTTAGATAATATAGAATTTTGTGATACATTAAATAACCAGACGATCAAACTCAATGATAAGCAGAAATTAGATGTTGGTTTAGTGATACAAAAACGTTATGCACAGCTTAGTTGGACTCAAGGCTCTGGCAAATCGTTGGCAGCTATTGCATGGTACAGGTATCTGCTTAGAGCTTCTAAAGTTAATAATGTGTTTATTGTGAGTACAGCTATGGCCATCCATCTAACATGGGAGGTTATTCTAGATTCTTATCAGGAAGATTTCATAACAATATCTTCATTCAGTGATATTGAACGTATTCGTCCAGGACAAATCGTATTATTGTCATTTGAACGATTGCAAAAAATTCATTACCGATTGAAGAGAAATATTAAAAAATCAGGAAATAAAGTCGCTTTAGTGGTTGATGAATCAGACGAAATTTCTAATTTAAATTCTTTACGGACTCAAGCCGTATTAAATTGTTTCAGACGTGCAAAATTCAAATTGCTGACGACAGGAACTTCAACAAGAAATCATATTGCAGAATTATTTCCTCAATTAGAATTACTCTATAATAATTCTGTAAATATGCTGAATGAGAACAAAGTTAGTTATGAAATAAATAAAGAAGGAAAATTAGTTGAGAAAAAAGAAAAAAGCTATTTCAAACCATTTCCTCCATACAAAAAAGGATTAGAAATGTTCAAACAATACTTTAGTCCTAAAAAAGTTACTGTTTTTGGATTAACAAAAAATAGTCAAAATATATATAATTCATCTGCATTATCAGATTTAATCGCAAAGACGACAATTACAAGAGAATACAAAGAAATAGTAGGTATCAAGAATTATGATTATATTAATCATTCTGTAAATCAAAGTGTGTTCGAAGAAGAAGTATACACTAAGATTATGGAAGAGTTTAATGCTTTACTTCATTACTTTAAAAGTACCGATAATGCACGTAAAGATTCAATTCTTAAAATTATAAGACAAATTAATTTGCTAATTGAAAGCTCATCTACTCCTCATTTATTTAAAGAGTATACGAGTACACTTCTTCCAACGAAGATGATTCATATCATGGGATTAGTAGATCGCTTTGATGAGCAAGTAGCGATCGGGACGGTATATAAAAAGTCTGCTCATGAATATTATAGACATCTGAAAAATAAATTCCCGAGCCGTCCTATTTTTCTTATTACCGGTGAAGTAGATTTTAAACTACGTCTTCGGATGATTAGAGAGTTCCAAGATACGAGGAATGGTATTTTAATAAGTACACAGCAAAGTTTAAAATCAAGTGTTAATATTCCTTCCTGCAACAAAATTATTATTGAATCGTTGCAATGGAACATGCCTAAAATGGATCAGTACTGCTTTCGCTTCATTCGCTATACAAATACAGATCCAAAAGAAATTCATAGAGTGACGTACAATCGAACCATTGAACAAAATCTGTTAGCTTTATTAATTAGTAAAGAAGCTATCAATAAATTTGTGAAAACATTAGAAATTCAAGATGATGATGATTTGTATGAAGAGTTTGATATTGATACAAACCTGCTAGATCAATTGATGATGATGGAAAAGGATGATAAGGGACGGAAATATTTAAGCTGGGGTAAACAAACGATCCAAAATTAAAAAACGACCTCAATTCTTTATATAAGAATTGAGGTCATTTTCTTATGAATGGAATAATTAACCCCATCAAAATTTTCTGTTATCATAGATGTATACATTTTATTTATCATTCTCAAGTCATGCGACTACGAGACCTCTCTTTATCAATCACGCTTAACCAGGCGTAACAATTTGTAATTGTACCTTGTGTACATTTAATTGTTGCTTCTGGTTAGGCGTTATTTTTTTGCCTAAAAAACCACAAAAGGAGCAAATAAAATGAAAACAAAACCGAGCGAAGTATTAGCCAAATTAAATGAGGAAATACCATTATTTTTACAGGGAGTCGTCAATTCTTCAATATTTGCAGGTATAACGTTAGCTACCCAGTTAAAAGAATTAAAAATAGAAGAAATCCAGCAGTTAATTCAATTTGTACTTGAGCACAACTCTACTTTTTATGAAAAACAATATCAAGAGGGTTCCAATTATTATGATTTGCTAAATGCTTATATCCAAGAGCAGATCAATAAAGAGTTTTTCAAAGAAAAATGTAAAGCTATTCGCATTGATAATATGATTTTGATTTTTCTTGAAATGGACGCGGAACAAATTAAATCTTCTATTAGCGAATTATATAATGCATACGAAGACCAAGAAAATCAGGATCATGATAGCTATATGGAATTCATGAATGTGGTAGGTAACATTCTTTCCGGTTATTTGCCGTTGCAGCTCACCTATGTTAATCACTATCAGGATAAACTTGGTAATGCTATACCAGGTTATACAGAGCGGTATGAAAAGTTTTTGAATGGCACATTATTGTTTGAAGATGGAGAATGAATATGACTATGGTAAATAAAGAATTACACACGAAGATTGGTGATTGCGATTATTGTAATCATAAAAACATTTTAGTGATGTTAGAGTTTGATCCGGATCACGAACACGATTATTTAGAAAAATGTTATCATGGCTGTTCCGATGAGAAATCTTGTGAAGAGAAAGAACGAATGGTAGGCAATTGTGATCATTGTTATATGGAGAATGTGTATGTTCATTATCAGCATGATTCATGGGGAGAACATATTATGAACCAATGCTATTATGGCTGCGGAGATGAAAGAAACAATTTGAATGAAGAAACGCAAAAAATCAATGTGATCTCACTTAATATTCTTTCTCAAATTTTGTGTTATAGCTCTACGTGGCAAGTAGATCTACTAGTAGATGGTAAAGAGACATCTTTAGTGTTGATCAGACTTAATGGTGAAACCAGAGTGAAATTATTAGAGCAAATTATAAATTGTAAAAATATTAATGAAATCCAACGACTTAGTATGCAAATAAATATGAATTAAATTACACGAAGAGCAGACAACTTATTTAAAAGTTGCCTGCTTTTTTAAGGAGAAAATAATGAAATACAAAACAGATTCTGGAATTTTCAAGGTGTTAGCTGTATTCTTCACAGTATTATGTAGCTTTTATCTTTTAAGTAGTATTTTAGATTTATATCAAGAAAATCAGTACTATCCAGTCTTGTTGATTATGGCATGTTTTCTATTAAGATATCCCCATGAGTATCTACATTTTATAGCGGGTAAGTTGATTGCATTAAAAAGTATCATATCTTTTAAACGGTTAAATGCCACTTGCACTCCACTTGGAATAATGAACAGAAAAGAACTTTGTACATTTGCTCTGGCTCCTTTTGTGAGTATAGGTTTTGTTTTAAGTGTAGGAGTCATTTTAACCAACGATATTTATCAAGTATTCTTTATAGGAGTACTGATCTATCATTGTTGCGCTTGCTATTTTGATTTTGTTTATGTGGTCATTGCTTGTATATACAAAAATAAACAATTTAAAGATCATGGATTGGTTTTAGAAATTTTAAACTAAGAGTCGAATATATATGCAAGAAAATCTAGATACTCGACGTATGTTTGAGGGCAGTTCATTAATTGATATTTCAGAATTAGCGCACCGATTCGATTTTACTATTCCGTTAGAATTAACCAGTACTCTTAAGGAAGAATTAGGAGAAGATTCAATGTTTGATGTAGTTAGCGCATTACGAACAATTATTAATTTTGATCCTTATCAAAGTACTATCGAATATGGTATATGGACTTTGAAAAATGGGAAAAATTCGCTTACTAATGTAACATCATTTATTCTAAAATTGATTAAGGCAATAATCTAATGATTGTTAGTGAACTACTCACCACTTAACTAAACCTAACGGTTTTTAACACTTAAAGTGGAAGCTTCTTGGGAATAGAGCATACTTGCAAGCGTATTTCTTTACTCACAGCGGTTTCTCTTGTTTATCAAGCTATCCCCGTAATTCCTACGGTTACTGATTGTTCTAAGTTAATTGTTTTATGCGTAGACCTTCGGTCAGAATATTTATACTCGCATTGATATCTCGGTCATGAATAGTATGACAAATAGAGCAAGTCCATTCTCGAATGTCGAGCGATTTCTTACCATCTTTGTACCCACATTCTGAACAGATTTGACTAGATGGAAACCACTTATCTACTTTGATGATTTCACGTCCATACCAGTCCGCTTTGTATCGTAATTTCGTCACAAAGCTAGACCAAGAAACATCAGAAATACTTTTAGCTAGTTTATGGTTACGCAACATCCCTTTTATATTTAAGTCTTCTATGCAGATAATATCGTGATTTTTGATCATCTCTGTACTTAACTTATTTAGGAAATCGTTACGTTGATTCATTACTTTTTCATATAGACGAGCGACTTTTATCTTTTGTTTTTGATAGTTTTTAGCTTCAAAGAGAGGGATGCCTTTCTTTGAAGCTAATAATCCACGTCTTGACAACCTCTGTTGTTCGCGCTTTAGTTTCGTTGCCATTTTTGACGTGAATTTATGGTTATCAATCTTTTGACTATCAGAAAGAATCGCAAAATCGGTTATACCCAGGTCAAGGCCAACAGCAGAATTGCTTTTAGGTAATTCGACTATTTCTTCTTTACACAACAAAGAAATATAATATTTACCACTTGAATGACGACCTATTGTAGCTGATTTTATGATTCCTTTTAGCTGTCGATGGAGCTTAATTCTGATTAAGGATTTCAGTTTAGGAACTTTGATGAATTTATTGTCAAACAAACCAACCGTTCCATGTTGATTATTAGTTGTATATCTTTGAATAGAATTTTTCTTACTTTTGAATTTCGGAAATCCAATAGATGGATCACGAAAAAAATTTTTATAGGCTTTGTCTAAATGGAGTTGTGCATTCGCTAAAGCTAGACTATCTACTTCCTTCAAAAACGGAAAGTCTTTCTTGTATTGAGCTGGTGTTGGAAACCTCATTTTTTTGGAAGAATCTTTTTTATTTTCATCATAATTTTTTATACGTTCATCAAGCATTAGATTGTAGACCTTACGGACACATCCAAAAGACTTAGCAAAGAAAATTATTTGTTCTTCTGTTGGATAAATTCTGAATTTATATGCTTTAAGTCGTTCCATAAGGATCACCTACTTTCTATGTATAACTGTTTTCTTAATTTTAAATATATTATTTGAGGATATCCATTGGAGCACTACCAGTTGTTAAAAGATAAAAGCCTTTAGATCAAACATTTCTTCCCAAAAATATTGCTTTACTCTTGGTTGTCAAATCTGTTTTCGATTGTACTTTGAACATGGTTTTTATCATGAGTTCACTTCACTAAATTTATGTGATAAGCTTCTACAATTCGTTCAAAAGTTGGTTTGGCAAATTCAGATATTTTACCACTAATCATTTGTCTACGGTATTTAGTTACTTGTATAAGATGATAGTAGAGAAGAAATACTGAATTATTATTAGTTTTTATTTCCATTGTTATATGAACTTATTTCCCATATAGACTGATGATAACAAGAGTAAAATAAAAAGGCAACAGACCTTATTTGTCGGTTTTCGAGTTATCAACGGTAACTCTCATATCGAATGAGATTCTTCTCTCACATATAGAGGGTGGCTACTTCCGCCTAAATTAAGTTAATTTATCTATGCATAATTAAAATTTAAAAAAACCATACAAAAAATGTATGGTTTTCTTAAATATCTTTGAGAGTTTCTATTATAATTTGCATATTCCTATAGCCTACAAATGCACAGGAGACAAAAAATATTTTAATTACTGTTATTATCAAGATCAGAATAGGTACAAGTTTACTTGTATGAATGATAATATTAAAATACTCTGACGATAAAGTAATGGGAATCGTTTTCCAATCCAAAAAGAGTAAGCCTATATCTATACCAAAAACGACTAAGGAGATAATAAAATTTATAAGATCATTGTCAGTTCTTTTACTGTGTTTAGAAAACTCACTTCTAAACCAATTAGTATAACTAATACAAGGTTGACCATTCTGATTGTTTTTTAAAAGGTATTTATTATATAATTTCTCCATCTTTTTTTCAGTATTCAACCTTTTAGTCTCACTTTTATTCAATTTAAACATCAAAATACATCGCAATTATTTTTATTATACCTGTGACTAATATACAAACACAAAATAAAATGATACTATAAGTTTATTATTTCACTTTATTTTATTTACTCCATGCATGCGCTACAGGAGAATTTTTTTCTTAAATACACTTTCTTTCGAGTGACCAATTTATTGTATTCCTTATGGAATTGGTTTCTGGAAAGGGCGTGTATTTTTTTTGCCCTAAAACCAATTTAGGAGGATTAGTATGACTTTAATAGCCAAAAAGAAACAAACGTTTTCGGACAAAGAGAGTAAACGGATTGCAGTTAAACTTGAACAAAAAAGAAAAAAGATGGTAGCACTTGCTATGGAAAAAGGACTTCTGGACTCGGAAGTTCTTAAATTAAGTCAAGAGGTTGATCGATTATATATGCATTTCATGAGAATTCAAAAAAAGTAAGAAAGTGTGTGTAAAAAAAGGAGTTGCATTTTTAATGCAACTCCTTTTTTTAATGAAGAACTAATTTACAACAGAATAGATCTTCTTTCAGAAAACCAATTTTAAGAACAGTGTCATAGACCTGATCTATTTCTGGACCTTGTTGCCATCGGATAATAGATCTACCGGACTGATCAGTATGAAGCTTAAATTCTATATCAGGATAAGCAAAGAGTAATTCTTCATTTAATATTTTTATTTGACGATTTGAATGATCCATAAGTTCAACTCCTCAATATTTTTGCATATCGAAATAGTAACATGTATTTATCCAATTTGCATTCAGTGTAATTAATTTGATAGAAGTGGAGTGTTTGTTATGGAAGTAGTAGAAAAAGCTAGATTGGTATTACAGAAAATTTATACGATAAGTAAGAAGAAAGAACAGCCCCGTTTGTTTATTCAAAATTTGCCTTGCGAATCTGCAAAATTCAAACCAGGGGAACAATTATTTGTCCATGTGGATAAGGGGAATAAAGAGATTACCATCCAGAATAAGAATTTTAACCACGACTCTTTTATGGTTCATGTATCTTCTAGAAAAAATAAAACCAATGGTGAAGAGCGACCTCTGATTGATACTGCTATAGATTGTTATACATCTATCATAGCTATTGAAGACAAAGTTGAGTTACGTGTATATGTATATAACGACTATTCAAAAATTGTTGTTTCTCCGTTAAATTATGATATACGCAAAACAGAAACGGTTTATACTCCTCGCGATCAGCGATTTAAACTGCTGAGTCTTGCAGCTGGAGCAGGGATTGGAACAAGTCACTTTGTAGACACAGGAGCCTTTTCAAGTATGCAGGAAATTGAGTTAGAAACCGATTCCGCTGAAAACTTAAAGTACAAATTTCCGAATTCCTTAGTGACTCAAGCCGATATTCGAGATTGCAATTTAGTAGTGAAGTCAGATGTTGCACTGGTTACATTGCCTTGTAACAATCATACAAGCTTAGGTGATCGAAATCAGGATATGAATACCTCGATGTAAGTAATTTGAGTGCTTGGGTATTCCCGTCTGCATTTGGTAAAGATTCTTCAATGATGTGTTTGTGCCTTATGCTAGCATTATCTAAAATTGATAAGGATCTGCTTTTGAGACCGGTCTATATTGTATCTAGCGACACTGGACTTAAAATCGGGTGATTTCAGCGAATTGCATTTACATTATGAGTTGTCGGATGGAGCGGACTTGTCCAAGTATAAAGCAATTCAGATCAAGTGGAAAGATGGAAGTGGGCCTGTACAAGGTGAGACGGTTACAGCCAAGTAAAAATTATACAAAAAAACCTACGTCCTTTAAGATGCAGTTTTTTTGCATAGTTGTATAAGAAAAAATAGTCTGTACGTAATGGATAGGGTTGACAATAAACTATTTAAAATCTATAATTCAATTATTCAATCAATCAATTGATTTATAAAAGGGAAAATTATTATGGGAGCACTTTCTTTAACTAACCAAAATTTTAAAACAAATATCGATACAGGAGTAACATTAGTTGATTTTTGGGCACCATGGTGTCCACCTTGCCAAGTTCAACTTCCAATCATAGAAGATTTAGCTCAAGAATTAGAAGAAAAAGCATGATAGCGAAAGTTAATGTAGACGAGCAGATGGAAACTTAGTTGAGACTATGGTAGGCGTGAATCAAAAACAAGCGCTTAAAGAAAAAATTATAGTACTACTACAGTAAGATAAAATCATATTATTTATAAAATGTGAAGATAACAATGGATAAAATAATTTAGCTGTTTTTATATTTCATATATTTATCCATATATTATAAAATAAGTGATTTATAAATTAGAAAGAGAGGAGAATTATAATGAAAAATAACTGCTTTGAATCAGATATTAAACAACGTCTATATCAACAATTCGCTCGAATTGGAAAATCTTTATCCAGTGATAAAAGACTTGAAATCATAGATATTTTATCAAATGGACCTAAATCCGTTGACAACCTAGCAAAACAAACAGGTATGAGTGTGGCCAATGTGTCTCGTCACTTGAAGATTTTATTAGAAGCTAAGTTGGTTCGATTTCAGAAGAAAGGTACTTTTGTTATCTATAGTGTAAGTGATATATCGGTAACTCATTTTTTATCTTCTTTGTGGAATTTATGTGAAAATAGACTTGCTGATGTAAAAGTGATTAAAGATGAATTGAATGGACAATATGAAGAAGTTCAACATATTACAAAACAAGACTTAGTGATAAAAATGCAAAAAAATAATGTCATCCTTATCGATATTCGACCTATTGAAGAGTTTATAACTTCTCACATTAAAGGAGCTACTTCTGTTCCTTTGGAGCAGTTAGCTGATTATCTTCAAACATTAACCAAAGACGTAGAACTCGTTGCCTATTGTCGAGGTCCCTATTGTTCACTTGCTTCTCAAGCTGTTAATTATATGCAGGATCAGGGTTTTACAGCATATCGAATTGAAGAAGGCGTTAGAGAGTGGAATACTCATGTTTTGTAAAGTTGGATATAGATTATGAGATATGCTGTCGTGTTGATTTTTGTTCTAATATACTGGTGGATTCAGCATGTACGATTTCTTAATAGTGTAACGCTATTATCGGTAACATCAAATTCTGTCAAGATCCCTAGTACTACTAAATATCTGGATATCAGAGATTACACAGCTTTTGAGAAAGAGCATATCCCTGAATCGATTGGGATTTACTTAGGCAGATTACCATTTGTTTGGAGAAAAGCAAATTTGAATCCGAAAGATAGCATCCTAATATTGACAGATAACTATTTTAAAGGAAAAAAAGCAGTCCGTATTTTACGTAAACAAGGATTTCGTGATTTGTATCTAGTCGTGGGATCGGTTTCTGAACTTATGAAATGGAGTCAGAAAAATAAATAATCGAAAGAAAGAGGGAAGAGTTATGATCGATGTCAAAGAAATAAAATCTATTCATGAAATAGATCCTTTTATTGAGTATAATAGACTCAGCATGTTGTATATATCTCAAGATGATTGTAGTGTATGCTACGCAGTATATCCTAAATTAAAAGAGCTGCTTACTCATTATCCAAAAATTAAATTAGCTCATATCAATGCTAATCAAGTAGAAGCAGTTGCAGGCAAATTTTTGATCTTTACAGCACCAGTGATTATTTTATTTTATGATCAAAAGGAATATCTTCGTGAAGGAAGATTTGTTCAGTTTGAACAATTGAAAACCCAATTAGATCAATTATATAACGATTATGTGGATTTTCGTTCTACTAACTTGTACGTTAATGTGTTTAGCAAATGACTGGTATTGTTTAACTTATTTTGTAAAATGAAAAATGCATTTTCAGCCTGTTGATCTATTGGATAATTGATTGTTGTTAAATCAAGCAAATGGGCAACTTCTGTGTTATCAAACCCCAGTATTCCTACATCTCCTGGAATTGAAAATCCTAATCGTTTTAAAGAGGTCATCAGACCAGCAGCAACTTCATCGTTAGCACAAAAAATAGCATCTGGACGGTATTTTTGTGATAGCCACCATGTGGCTAATTCTTCCCCATCTTGTACTAACATTTTATCTTCAAAATGAGGAAATATATCTGTGATCAGATGGTAACGTTGAGCAAATTCAGAATAAGCACGAATACGTTCTTTAGTATTCAATCCTTGAGACATCGGATAGACGCTAAGAATTTTTCGATACCCTTTAGCATAAAGATGCTCAAGACCTACTTGATAGGCATGAAACTGATCCATAAAGACAGAAGGAAGATGTTCATTTTGTAGTCGTTGCCAAGTTACAATAGGACCATAGCGAGTATAAGACTCAATGACCTCCCAGGTGTTCGATCGTATCAAACAGGCGATACCATCTAGTTGCTTCCCTCTTAACATCTCCAATGCTAAAATTTCTTTTGCAGGATCTCCGTTTGTGATAAAAAGAGTAATATTAAATCTATTTTTTTCGGCTATAAGACTGAATGTACGAACAAATTGAATAATGATAGGACTAAATAGAGTGGTTATGATTCCAATCTGTCGAGTTTTTCCTTTTTTTAGTGAGATTGCATTGGCATTAGGAACATAATCAAGCTTTTTGATGATTTCTAATACTTTTTGTTTGGTTAGGGCGCTAACATAACCGCGTTTATTAATGACTCTAGACACAGTTGCAGTAGATACACCTGCTAAGCGAGCAATGTCTTGAATATTAGTCATCTCTGATCACTCCTTAAGAAAAAGCATATCATGTTTTCTAAGTCATCACAAAGAAGAACATGTAGAAATATAAATCTGATTTTTTATGCTTGACATGTAATGCATTACATAAACTACAGTACAAATATAGTTATCAATTCACTGTAGGAGGACAACCTAATGAAAAAAGGATTAAAAATCGTAACGATTGGTGGAGGTTCAAGTTACACTCCAGAATTAGTAGAAGGATTTATAAAACGACATCACGAACTTCCGATTAAAGAGTTATGGTTAGTGGATATTGAAGAAGGAAAAGAGAAACTAGAAATTGTAGGGGCTATGGCTCAGCGTATGGTCAAAGCAGCAGGAATTGAGTGTGAAGTTTATTTAACACTTGATCGTCAAAAAGCTTTGAAAGATGCAGATTTTGTAACGACACAACTAAGAGTGGGACATATGGAAGCGCGTATCAAAGATGAGATGATACCTATGAAATATGGATTGATTGGTCAAGAAACTAACGGGGCAGGAGGAATGCTGAAAGCTTTTCGAACTATTCCAGTCATTTTAGAAATTGTTGAAGAAATGAAATTATTTTGCCCCAAGGCATGGTTGATTAACTTTACTAATCCTGCAGGAATGGTTACAGAAGCTGTTCTTCGTTATGGCATGTGGGAGAAAGTCATCGGATTATGTAATGTACCTATTGTAGCTATAAAAAATGAGTCGGCATTACTTGAAAAAAAAGAAAGTGACTTATTTTTTAAATTTGCAGGTATAAATCATCTACATTGGCATAAGATTTATCAACATGATGGACAAAATATTACTAGACAAGCTATTAATAAATTATATGGGCCTGATGCAAAGCCAGAAAAAATAGTAGCTAATATTAAAAATATGCGTTTTCTACATGAACAACTTACTCAATTAGAAATGTTACCTTGCCCATATCATCGGTACTACTATATGACAGATGCTATGATTCAAGAAGAAATAGAAGAGGCACAGGGAGAAGGAACTCGTGGACAAGTGGTAAAACGTTTAGAAGAAAGTCTATTCGAATTATATAAAGATCCAAATCTAGATCATAAGCCTGTAGAACTGGAGAAAAGAGGAGGCGCTTATTATAGTGATGCTGCCTGTGAGATTATTAATTCCATTTACAATAATAAAGGAACTCAGATGGTTGTCAGTACACGTAATCAGGGAGCAATCAGCGACCTGCCTGCTGAAAGTGCGATTGAAATTACAAGTGTAATTACTGCTCACGGTGCAGAACCTATTCATTTTGGTTCTTTCCCTCCTGCTCAAAGAGGATTGTTACAGTTAATGAAGTCTATGGAAGAGTTGACGATTGAAGCAGCAGTTACAGGAGATTATGGAACAGCTTTACAAGCTTTTATATCCAATCCATTAGTCCAAAGTGGGGACTCAGCTAAAGCTTTATTAGATGAATTATTAGACGCGCATCGGGAGTATCTACCACAGTTCAATCGTTAAAAGCATATTAAATAAAAATGTAATTATTAATAGGAAGTTATTATATTAAAATACCAAAAAGAACTTCAAAGCCTATACTATGGCGGCGAAGTTCTTTTGGTTAGAAGTTAACTATTAATGTAAGTGGAAATGTTCTTGCCACTCATTGATGCCTTCTTCCATACGATAAGCTGTAAAGCCTTCAGATTGTAGCTTCTGCGTTGCAAGTGCAGAATACACACATAATGGTCCTCTACAGTAGGCAATAATTTCTGCATTTTGAGGAATTGCCTTGATCCATGTTTCTAACTCTTCCATCGGTATGGAAATAGCTCCTGCAATATGATCCATTTCGTATTCTTCTTTAGGACGTAAATCTACCAAAATGATCGATTCATTATTCAGTTTACTTTTAACTTCATCCATTGTAAGTGTCTGAACATCATCCATATTATTTAAAAAATCATCTTTAATTCTACTAATATCAGGAATTTGTTTTTCGCTAATTCGCCATAAAGAAGAAAGAAATTCAATGATTTCTGGATCAGCTAAAGAATAAATCACATATGTTCCTTTTTTAGTGAATTTAACTAGCTTCGCATCTAGTAGAACTTGAAGATGTCGGGAAACATTCGCCACATTCATATCGGTACATGTAGCTATTTTTTCTACGGTTCTAGACCCATTAGACAATAGATTTAAAATTTCGAGACGCTTATCACTAGATAAACATTTTCCAATTCGAGCCAATTGCTTATAAATATCTTCTTTAAATTCTTTAGCGGAATTAAGTATCTCTTCCATAAGGATCAACCTCTATTCTTCTTGTATTATAAACCGGAAATACGACGTTCAATCTATATTTAGAAATCAAAATAGGAATATTAGATATTCAATTGAATATTAAAATTTTACCACAAATAGGCTTATTGTAGTCAAGTTAAAAGATAATAGCATTCGAATATATACCCATTTTGATAAAGAACGACCAAATAGTATTGACGGATAAAAACTTCGATGTTATAATTCAATTATTCAATTGAATATTAAATAAATGAATGAATTATAATGACATACTAAAATGGGAGGGATAAAATATGTACAAATCTGTTATTGTCGGAACAGGCCCAGCAGGGTTAACCGCAGCGATCTATCTAGCTCGAGCCAATATGCAACCACTTGTTATTGAAGGGCTTGAACCCGGAGGACAGCTTACAACAACAACTGAAATCGAAAATTTTCCTGGATTTCCAGATGGAATTATGGGTCCGGAATTAATGGATAATATGCGTAAACAAGCAGAACGCTTCGGGGCTACTTTTCTAAATAGTTGGGTAAATAAAGTAGATTTAGCAAATCGACCATTTAGACTTGAGGTAGAAGGTAAAGGTGAAATTATTACCGAAACTCTTATTATTTCTACAGGTGCTAGTGCGAAGTATTTGGGAATACCTGGTGAAACTGAAAATGTAGGACGTGGTGTCAGTACTTGTGCCACTTGCGATGGATTTTTCTTCCGCAATAAAGAACTGGTTGTAGTAGGTGGAGGCGATACAGCA
The DNA here is from genome assembly GCF_001721045.1 of Paenibacillus nuruki. Classification (GTDB taxonomy): domain Bacteria; phylum Bacillota; class Bacilli; order Paenibacillales; family Paenibacillaceae; genus Saccharibacillus; species Saccharibacillus nuruki. The sequence continues at coordinate 21,023 of NZ_MDER01000052.1, forward strand.
TTAGAAGAAGCCATTTTTCTAACACGATTTGCTTCTAAAGTCACTCTGGTTCATCGCCGAGAAGAACTTAGAGCTTCCAAAATCATGCAAGATCGTGCTCGTTCTAATCCTAAAATTGAGTGGGCATTAAATAAAACGCCACTTGAGGTTGTTGCAGGAGAACATGGAGTTACAGGGTTGAAAGTGCTGAATAATACTTCTGGTGAAGAAGAAATATTAAGCGCCCATGGTGTCTTTGTAGCTATTGGGCATAATCCTAATACTGAATTTTTGGAGGGTCAAATTCCAACAGATGAAAATGGCTATATTATTACTGTACCGGGTACATCGATAACTTCTATTTCAGGAGTATTTGCTTGTGGAGATGTACAAGATACTCGTTATCGTCAAGCAATTACAGCAGCAGGAACAGGTGCTATGGCCGCTATGGATAGCGAAAAGTTTGTTGACTCTTTAGAACAATAATGCTAAAAAATCATTGATTATAAAGGAGAGATAGAAATGAAAAAAGTTAATTCCAAATCCGAATTTGATACAGCTATTCTTTCACCTAAACTAACGGTAGCTGTTTTTAAAGCAGACTGGTGTCCCGATTGCAAATTTATTGATCCATTTATGCCTGAAGTTGAGACTAAGTTTGCAAATGATCTTGAACTTATTGAAGTAGATGTAGAACAAGTTGGCACCGTCAGCGAAGAACAACATATTATGGGAATTCCAAGTTTTGTCGCTTATCATGAGGGCAAAGAGGTTACTCGATATGTAAATAAGCTTCGTAAATCACGCGAAGAGATTGAACAATTTTTGCAAAATGCTGTTGAAGCTGCTAATCAAAGTTCGTAAGGATTAAGATCGTATTGCTCTAAATAAAAATGATTATATGATAAAAATACGCATAGTGATAAAACTTAGAGGTTTTATGAATCATTCTAAATCTGTAGAAACCCTTTTTACCCCTTTTGAAATTGGAAATGTAAAACTAGCTAATCGTATTGTCATGTCACCTATGACTCGTAATTTTTCACCCAATGGAGTACCTGGTGAAGATGTTGCTGCTTATTATCGTTGTAGAGCTGAAAATGGTGTTGGGCTTATTATTACTGAAGGTACATTTGTCAATCATCCTGACGTTGTATCTAACCAAGAAAATGTACCCCATTTATACAGTGAAGAAGCGCTAGAGGGATGGTCAAAAGTTGTAGAAGGTGTTCACGAAGTTGAAGGTAAAATCTTCTCCCAAATTTGGCATATGGGTGCACGGAGTCATGTCAATGACTATTCTAAACAAGAGATTACCGAGTTGATTGAAGCTTTTGAACAGGCAGCTGTTAATGCTCAGAAAGTTGGTTTTGATGGTATTGAAATCATGGCGGCTCATGGATTTTTAATAGATCAATTTTTCTGGGATAAAACAAATGCTCGTACCGATGAATATGATGAATCGCACCCGTTTTGCTAGCGAAGATGTTGCAGCTTGTCGACGCGCTGTTGGACCTGATTTTCCAATTATATTGCGAATCTCACAATGGAAATATGATGCCTATACTGTAAAATTGGTAGAAGATCCGAAACAACTGGAGCAGTTCTTAGCACCATTGGTCGATGCAGGTGTTGATATTTTCCATGCCTCTATTCGCCGTTTCTGGGAGCCTGCTTTTGAAGGATCAGAATTAAATTTATCAGGATGGATTAAAAAAGTGACAGGTAAACCAACTATTACTGTGGGTTCTGTTGGACTTGATGCTGATTTCTTAGATTTCTTTGATAATGGTAAAAATGCAAATGGTAGAGCTACACGAATTGAAGCTTTAGTAGAAAGATTATAAGAACAAGAATTTGATCTAATTGCTGTTGGACGTGCATTGTTAGCTGATCCTGATTGGGTAAGTAAAATTCGCGATGGAAGAACAGACGAACTCCTCCCATTTACGCGTGAAGGATTAAATACATTATACTAATTGATCGTTTAATACATGTAAGAGGTATGCATGTACAAAGAAAGTTTATTTTTTTGTTTTATTATTCAATTATTCAATTGTTTATTATGTATAAATATAATTCTAGGAGTGTTTTAAATGAGTGATCAAACAAGTTTATTTACAAAATCAAATTTTAAACGTATTGGAGAATTTAATTCTATTTCTCCAGAAATATTTAAATCCTTTGTAACTTTTGAAAAATTAGCATTAGCTGAAGGTAAGCTATCAGCTAAATTCAAAGAAATCATTGCGATCGCTATCGCCCATATTACAGGATGCCCTTATTGTATTGAGGCTCATGTAAAACAAGCAAAAAAAAATGGTGTGTCCAAAGAAGAAATGGCAGAGTCTATCATGGTGGCTACTGCGCTTAAAGCCGGTTCAGCAATGGCTCATGGAGTTAACGCATTGAATGCTTATGATGGAAATAGTGATGATGAATTATATCGTGCCTCTTATATTCATCGTTTAGGTGAATTTACGCAACTAAGCGGAGATGCTTTTAAAGCTTTTAGTGCTTTTGATCAAAAAGCATTAAAAGCAGGTGTATTGAGTGCAAAAGAAAAAGAATTGATTGCTATTGCAGTTGCTCATACTACAGGCTGTCCATATTGCATCGATATTCATACCAAAGCAGCTAAAAAAGCAGCTGCAACAAAAGAAGAAGTAGCAGAATCAATCATGGTAGCTACTGCTTTAAAAGCAGGGTCGGCTCTCGCTCATGGTGTAAATGCTTTAGTCGCATTTGATGAGTAATAACATAGAGAAGAGGTAAAGAGATGAATATTGAAATCTGGTCTGATATTGCTTGTCCATTCTGTTATATTGGTAAGCAAAATCTAGAGAAAGCTTTAGGTCAATTTCCTCATCAAGATAAAATAAATATAGAATATAAAAGTTTTGAACTCGACCCAGCTGCTGTTTCTTATAATGGAACTAGCTTTGTAGATAAGTTAACTCCTAAGTTTGGTGGAAAAGAACAAGCGAAAGAGTTCTTAAATCATTTAACACAACAAGCGGAGAATGTGGGATTACATTTTCAATTGGATAATCTCAAATCAACTAATACATTGGATGCTCATCGCTTACTGAAATGGGCGAAAACAAAAGGTAAAGACTTGGTACTCAATGAAAAATTACTGATTGCACATTTCACTGAATCGCAAGATGTAGGCGATTATACTACTCTAGCTCAGATTGCAGAAACGGTTGGATTAAATAAAGAAGAAGCTCTTGAAGTATTAAATACAAAAGCTCTTTATGAAGATCAAGTTCGAAAAGATCAAGATGAAGCTCGTCGTGTTGGAATTAGTGGGGTACCATTTTTTATCTTTAATCAAAAATATGCGGTGTCAGGCGCACAACCAGCAGAGTCATTTTCTCAATTTTTAGAAAAAATTTGGGAAGAAGAATATCCAACCCCTAAGTTTGATATTCTTTCTGATACCGATGCTAGTGTAGGAGTATGTTCAGATGAAGGGTGCACTATTCCACCTAAACAGTCGTAAGGATCAGAACCTATTAAAATAAGATATCTTTTCAAAATAAAAATATAAATTAGGGAGTATTGAATATGAGTAAAATGAATGGTATTGATGTGAGTATGCTTGGGAACTTAGCAGACAAATTTAAGAAAAATCCTGAAGAGGCGATAACAAGTTTTGCTTCTACTGTGAAATGGAAAGATGGTTTTTATTCCGAAGCTGAAGTTGGCGAATATAAACCCGTACCTATTGATGAACCGGAATGGCTATCGGGTACAGGCAAAGGGCTTAATCCTGTAGAGCTACTATTAAGTGCATTGGGTGCTTGTGTAGGCGTTGGATTTATTGCAACAGCTAGTGGTCTAGGAATTAAAGTATATTCGTTAGAAGTTGATGTTACAGGCGCTATAGATTTAAATGTTTTTTTCGGCTTAAAAGAAGGAAATTCAGGCTTTGATGAAATTAATGTTCGTTTTCATGTTAAAAGTGATGCTGATCAAGTGCAAGTGGAAGAATTAATTGCAAAAGCTATAGAGATTTCTCCTGTAAGAAATACGATTGAAAGAAATGTTAAAGTTACATCTAGCTATACACTAAATAGTTAAAACAATAGAAATCGAATAAGTAATTTATTTTTTAGACAATAATTAAATGAAAAATTTGTAATATAACGTATCCATAAATAGGGTACTATGTCATCGACATGCTACCCTATTTATACTTTTATTTAGGGTGAAAGTATTCATAACAATTTAATTTTTGTCATTTTTCCATTCTATGATTTCGCTTAATATTTTAGTAATATGAGTTAACTCGTACATTTCTAAAGAAGAGAGGGGAAAATTAATTTTATCTAGTTCTTCGAGTTTTGAAGTGTCTTGGTCTTTGTGATTATATTCTAAAAGTTTATAAGGATCGATTTGAAGAGCTTCTGCAATTTTAGTTAAGGTTGCTAGTGTAATATTAATTTCATCGCTTTCAATTCTACCTAAATAAGATTGATCAATATCTAATATTTCACCTAATTCTTTTTGTGTAAATTTATTAAGTTTGCGATAGAATCGAACTTTATTACCTACTTCTAAATAGATATTAGACATATATACACCTCTATTTATGATTAAGCAAGTATAAAAGGTGAATGAAGTGTACTATAAGTCATAATTTAGCCTCTAAAGAACGAGCGGCTAATAAAAAGATATGCCCTTGCGGATGCAATCGTAGAAGTGGTAAATGTAATTTTAGGAAGAGTTTAGTTCAATTCAGAAGTATGGCTTCAAGAAAATACTATAAAATTCGATATGAAGAGCTAAAGCCGAATTATTGGTAAGCTAAATATATTGGTAGATACAAAAAGCATAGTAACTACTCTATGTATCTACTAATACATATTAAATAGAGTATCATTAGTTCTTCAATACATATGAGATTGTATAGAATTTATTATATATTCATCGTAGGGAGAATGTATGTTATCAATAATTATGACTATGTTATAAAAAAATTTAAGCTCAAATTAATCATTCTCATGTACTTTGAAAAATAACTAAGAATCTAATAGGAGTTTTTACAATTAATTATCACCAATTATGACACCGCAGAGAGAAGATAGAAAGGTCTCTAATCAAGCAATACAGTAGCATAGTAGTGTTTACTGGAGTACGTGTAGATGAGTCACAGAATAGAGCAAACAAACTTAAAAAGTATAGAGACAAGTCCTTCATTTTTTCAAAATATGATGATGCGGTAGGTAAAATAAAAAAGCGTTTTGAAAGTCAGCCGATCAAAAACATAAGTACTGATTTACTTTGGAGAACATTGATGAAGATTTGTGTATTTCCGTGGGGTACTAGATTTGGGGAACTATATTCTTTGTACAAAGACAGTGAAGAATGTCCAATGACTAAAAGTGATAAAGGAAAGTCGTGTGGCAGTAGTCGCTCAGGCTGTATTTTATGTCTGTATGTAGCCAAAGACCACATGTTAGAACACTTTAGTAACCAAGGGCAAAAATGGGTAGATCCAATTATAGAGCTTCGTAACCTAATGCAAGATATGCGTTATGATATAAGATTTAGAGAACCCATTCTAAAAAAAGAATTAAAGAGATAAGAAAGAATAAAAAGGATTTTAGTATTCAGTCCCAGCTTTTTGAAGATGCCAGTTTAATAGATGATTCTGTTTCGTTTGATGGGATAGGACTGGACTCCGAGCCAGTTAATGACGATTTAGCTGTAGCAAGTTTCACTTTAGCAGCAAGGATATTTCTTCTTAGAAATGTACTTTATTACCAACAATATCTAAATTAAATAAACCCTTACTAAAGCAGGTATTGAAATCGTTTCGCTTGAAGATATTGAAGAAATAAAAAGGATATGGAAACGAGAAATGTTATGGATAGAGAGTATGAAGTAAACACGAAGGAATCAACCCTTCCGAATCTTATGATTGACCCTAAATTTTATATGTATCATCAAAAAGGTGAATTAGATGAAAGACATTCTGTTACTAACTTTTCAATTCTGAATAGAACAGATGACTGCAATTGGAATAATATAAATTGCTTATTTTATATTCCGATTGATTTTACTGGAAATGAAGAAGAAATTTATGAATATATTCAGAAAAATAGAGTCAATAAAAAAATTGATATCCCATATTATTGGCAACCAATGTATACAGAGCATCAAGAATTTTGGAATATCGTTACTTTCATTGTATGTCGAAAAGGTATAACTACGTATAATCAAGCAAGAAAATTTGTTGATAATTTTCTGTATGAAGAGTACTCATTTGAAAGTAATAATGTTCTTAAATCTAATTATTATAAAGAGGCAATAGCAACAAATAAGATTCCATCAGCGCATATAACAATAGAAAATATCGAAAAAAAGATTCAAGAATTTTTTAAGGAATATGAAATAGGAAATGTAATATCGATAGGTTTAAGAACGTTAGTACAGAATGTTTTGTGGTCTGAGTATCTTTGGAGAAAAATCAGAGACTTAACAGATCCAGAAGGAGTTCGAATGTGGCTACTCAGTAAACATCTTCCTGCTGAAATAATACCAGAATCTATCAAATTTTTTGCAGATATAGATGACTATATTCTAAATTTAAATTATTTGAAAACACTCTATACAAAAGAAGATATTTTAAAAGCTTTTAATCTACTTGAAAAAGTAAAGTTAGGGTGAATTAACTGTGTTTTCTGACCCAACTTGATTTTTTTTAGTTTAGGAATTAAGATATGAATATATTAACTATTTATTTACCACTCCAAGCAGGCGCAGGGAGAATTTTATTCATAATAATCTTTTCACATATTCTATATAAATACGCCCTTATGGTGATTGTTGCTAATTTAGCTCATCACTATAAGGGCTTTTTTGCGTTCATTTTTATGGAATATGATGGAGATTAATCTAAGGAGGAAGTATATATGTTAACGATTTCTAGTGGAGTATTAAAAAATTTGGTTGAAATGTTGGTTAAGTCAGCAAGAAATTCTAGTAAAAAAGATAAAATGATCTATCTTAAAACAGACGGAGAATTTTTGAAGCTTTATTTTTATGGCGAAGAGCTTTCTGTGGAAAAAAAAGTATTGGCAGAGGTAGAGAAAGATTTTGAAATCGCAACTTCTATATCTGAATTAGATACCAAAATAAAAGCTTTGCCAGATGCTACTTTAGTTAGACTGATAAAAATGGAAAATGGGTTTTATATCAAGTGGGGAAATTTCTTTACATCTGAATTGATACTAGACATACTTCCAGAAACTGCTCCTATTTTAACAGTTCCAGAGCTCACAACCTCACTCAAATGGAATCCAGGTAAACTGAATGGATTGGTAAAATTATTAAAAGGTTTTGTAGCAGAGCCGTCTCTCGCTCAAGCAGATGCTTCGAAAGTAATATTATTAGGATTAAATTTTTCTAAAAATGAAAATGGAAAATTAATTGTCCATGCTACAAATAACTATAGATATGCTTCTATTACCTCAACAGAACTGGAATGGTTTGACGAAAATATAGTAATAGACATGCGTAGTCTTCTAGGAGTATGTAATGTCATTGCTAAAGATGCAGGTTTAGAAATTGGTCTGACAAAAGATCATTATGTTGTGTTTCGTTCCGGTTATACCACTGCTGTGTGTAAACCTCTAGTAGGCAATGTTCCAAAACTTTGCGATAAATATAAAACAGATACAGCGGCGAAATTGTTAATTGATCGATTTGAGTTAATCAAATTATGTGACAGAGTAAATCTGCTTGCACCTACATCCCCAATCCTCATTTTTGAAGAAACAGCTGGGAAAATCCATTGCATTGTACCAGGAATTCTTGATATGGATATTCGTTGTTCATATGACGGGGATCTACCAACGTTTGGAATGAGTGATAAACACGTAAAAGAAGCAGCTAATCTTTTAGGTTCATATAAAGATTCTGATGAAATCATTTTGTACATTGATTCCCCAAATGAACCTATATCATTTGGTGTTGAAGGTAAAGATGAAATAAAGGTTTTCGTTTGTACTCATCGCGTTCCGTATGTTATCGAAGCAAACAAAAAAAAGCAAGAAGCATTAGTAAAAAATTAGCATAATACTAAAGGAGGTGACTCCCCAGATGATTTCTTGTCTGGGGATTTTTTATGATTAAATTACTGAATAATACAAAAGGGTTAACTATTTCATCAGATGATATTCAAGAAAACTTGAATATCTCGGAAGCACTCGCTATAAATTTTATTCCAAAGCATACATTTACTTGGCACAATTTGCTGACTAGCCGAACACAACATTTAAAAGAAAAATTGGGGCTTCTCACTGATTGGAATGTGCCTATTGATGCGAATGAGTTAGTCAGAATGGATTCTATATTAAATAGTAAAACTAAAAAGTATCAAAAGAACTTAATTAAAATTAATGATTTGATGCATACGGGAGAATATAAAATTGCTCTTGAAAGAGTCAAAAGTATGTTTGGTAAACCTTTCAATGATGGTCGTTTTATGTTCCCATATCAGCTTGAAACTGCTGCAATCATGAATGTTAAAGACCGTTTGATTAATGCATTCGATCCAGGATTAGGCAAGACATTAACAACACTAATTGGTATAGCTTCTAATCCAAAGAACAAACTCAATTTGATCGTAACGATGCAGCGCAATATGAATGATTGGATCAGGGAACTCGAATATTTAGGATTTACTAAAGATAAAGACTATATCATTCTAACTAAACCTTGGGATATGAAAAAAGTAAACGGTATTAAATTTCATTTGGTTTCCTATGAGAAATGGAGTAATGAACGTATCCATTTTAGTGATAAACCTGTTCATCTTCAAGAAACGGATGAAGAAAAGAAGTGGGGAAGTCGCGATTTACCAGAAGATTGCCCTGTCTGTTCTTCAGAATGGAAGAAAGGAAATTATATTTGTAATAATGAACTGATTCACGTACATAATCACATCAAAGAAATTAGACGTTGTGATTTTAGTGTTATTTCTAAAAAAATCCCTTCTCTTTCTCAGTATTATGATAATCAATATGATAGTGCTGCAATAGATGAAGGTCATTATATTAAAAATGGAGACAGTCAAAGAACAAAGGCTATCTTGAGAATTAAGTCAAAACGAAAATATATTTTAACTGGAACGCCTGCTGAAAATGGAGTAGCCGATCTATACTGGCTTTTAGGTTGGGTAACCGGATTTTCTCCCGTTTTTGATGATTTATATTCAAGACAAAAAGATATAATTAAGCCTTATTCAGCAAGTGGAAAAGTCGGCTATGATAATTTCAAAGCACATTTCAGCATATCAGGAAAAAGAAAAGTGCTTGATTCAGATTCTATGACTTCGCAACTCGCTAATGAGAAAGACCTTTGGAATCTTTTGGATAGTATCATGGTACGCAAAAGAAAAACCGATCCAGATGTTGCTCCTCATATTAAAATACCAAAACCGAATGTTGTAAGACAACATATTGAGTTGTCTACAGATGAGCGACTCTTATATGATGAGCAATTAAGATTATTCAGTGAATGGTACCAAGGAGAATTGAAAAAGAAAGCTGATGCCATCCATGAAGGTACAACCTATAAAATCAGTAGTATCGCAATTACTGCTTGGATGGATAAACTACGGAAAGTAGCAAGTTGCCCCTGGATATTTGAAAACTACAATCCACGTAATAGTACAACTGCCAAAATACAATTTGCTGAAACTAAAATCAAAGAACTTTTAAAAGCTAATAAAAAGGTATTGATTTTTTCAGCACATATTCCAACTATTCAGTTTTTGAAAATCCACTTTGATAATATTATCGATGGAAAAAGAGCGGAATATATTGATGGTCAAGTGAATATGGAGTACAGATGGGACTTGATAAGAAGATTTCAAGACCCGAATGATCCATTAAGTGTGTTGATCTTGTCTCATAGAACCGGTGCAGAGAGTTATACACTTACTCAAGCAAAAGCTGTCTTTTTGTTTGATTTAGATTATAACGGCAAAAAAATTGAGCAGTGTTGGTCTAGGGCAGTGCGTTTAGGTCAAATAGATCCAGTGTTTATTTATTTTCTGTTGTCTAGAGATACGATTGATATCAATATGCATGCCTATATGTTATCAAATAATCAAACGGTGGATACTGCTATAAATCGAGCAGCAGAAAGTTTAAAAGTATTAGCTAGTCAGTTTGAAGGAGAGACAAAGCTGTCTGGCTTTGATCCAGAGACATTTGCTAAAGAAATGCTTAAAAGTGGTACCAAAAGACAGTTTTAAAGGAGATGTCTATTATGTATTTAAATTTTGATGAAGATACAAAAAAAGCACAATTGAAATGGACAGAAACTGAAAAAGGAAAACCGACAATCACGCATCAAATCAATAGAGAAGTTTATAAAATTCAATATAATCCTGTTCATATATATCATGTTGAACGCGTCCATTTTAAAGGTAAAGCACCGGGCTGGATTGCTAAATATGCAAAGACAAATAAATATATATTTGAAGAAGTCGCAACTGCAAATAAAGAAGGTTGGATTTTAATTGATAATTCTGAGATGAAAAATGAAATAAAAATAAATTCTATTCTGATAGAAAAAGCTTTGAGAAAATTGAGCGACCTTATTCATCCTTATTTTCAAAAAGAAAAGGATCAACTAGGTAATAACATAAATACTGCTATACGAAATTTGAAGAAGCGACCTAATTTATTAAAAGACTTAGGAGCATATTATGCACCAGAAAGAATCTATGGGATAGAATCCTCTCTATGGATATCTTATAATATTTTGCCGAAAAGAGCCCCTTATGAATCTGAAGATGATTTTCAATGCACGATCGAAAGTAATGTGCATATTCCGGAACTGATCCAAGAATTAATCTTTGAACATCCTGAAGATGAATTTGATGATAGTTTGAGTGAAGTTACAGATATAACAGCTGAAGAATCAGATCCAGAACCTGATGTATTAGTCACTGATATTGAAGAAGTTGAAGTGCCAATACTTTTAGTTTCTGATCGCTCAGAACAGACAGCAGATCCTTTAAATGACGAAGAAGTAGAAGTGCCGCAAATTTTGATTTCTGATCAAATAATACAAGTAACTACTTCTTTAGAGGATGAAGAGGTAGAAGCACCACAAATTTTGATGTCTAATCAAATAGTACAAGAAGCTTCCATTTTAGATAATGAAGAAGTTAAAGTCACATCACCATCTTTGAGTGAAGAAGATATTCAGAAAAAGGGGTTTCCTTCTCCTACAATTGCAACTGAAGAGGGACATTTTTCGGAAAATCCAATACCAGTAACTACAAACTCTTCTTCAGGGATAGTCAACAAAAGTATAGAATATTCTGATAGAAAGTTGATTCCTTCAAAGATTATTCATAAGAAAAGCGGAGCATATGAAGGGCAACTTTCATTTTTTTGATTACTTATCAGTTCATCTCTATGGTAAGCTGTATAACTTGCTGAGTTGATAAAAAATTGATATGATATAGCTATATTATTTAGTTTTATTTTCCCTGAGCCATGAGGCGTACAGGTTTCTCTTTTTCAAATATAGCTTACC
>NZ_MDER01000053.1 GCF_001721045.1 Paenibacillus nuruki
AATATTTTAGAAGTATAATTAAGATTTTCAAGTAAAAATAGACAAGATATAACTAAAAATACTGCCCCACCGTAGGAAGCTATTACCGGAAAAATTGGAGAAGCTATCAATATAAAAAAGGTCATAAATCCAGAGAAGGTAAATAATATACCCATATAAAAATTATCTTTTTTGAAATTACTGCTTTTAAAAATAAATAATAAAATATTACCAATAAATAAAATAAATAAGATGAATAATAAATATTTTTGATCTATTAATACAGCTTCAAGATTGTGATAATAATCTTGAAGTCGTTGGAAAAGTGGTGCATGATAATTGATAGCTTCCGATCTTTTCTGATTTCCTGGAGCAATAATCATAACAATAAAACCTAGAAAAACACCTATACTTCCTGTATAAAACCATTTAGGTAGTTTTACGAATTTAAACCATCTCAAATATAAATAAAAAATGACTACGAGCATACAATTAATCGAACCAGTATTCTCATTAGTCATACCTGCTAGAAATCCTATTAGTGCAATCCCTATACAATTTAAGTAAGTATCTTTCAATAATAATTTTTGTATAATTAAATAACGATAAGGAAGTAAAAATAATAAAATAAATACAGTCGTCCATAAGTAATTAACAGAACCTATTAACCAAATAGAAGTTTCTCCAAAGTTCGGTAAACCAAACCAACATAATATTAATACTACAAATAAAGCTTGAATATCATTAAATCTATCCATTTTTCTCAATCTTACAAAGTAAATAATAAGAACAATTAATGAAGTAAACATAATAGCATTAAATATATTAAATATAGGTTTACCTAGTAATAAAAAGGTTTGCCCAAAAAAATGTGCTACTAATCTACCACCCCATGTAAAATAATGGATATGTAATGAATTGAATATGTCAAATAAATTTGTTACTTTAATGTTAGTTCCGAAAATGAAACTGTATGCAAAGTCATCAGCAAACAGAGGTTCCATACGATTTATACTATAGAAATAAATGAACAATAAAGCTAATAAAGTAAAAGAAATATAAATATACTTTTTAGACATACGATTTAATTCCCACCTTTATATTTAAATAATATTAAATTTAGCAAAATCTAATTCCTATATTTTGAGATATCAAGTTAGTTCTTTGAATTAAAAATATGATAGAATGTCTTAGTATCTCTTAGAAAAGGAGTTTAAAACATTGGCTAATCCAGTATACGGCAAACATTTTAAAGCGTCCACCGAGGACGAAAAACGTGGAAGTATGTTTTGGGTCCTTAATATCTGTATGATTTTGTTTTTATTATGGGCCCCGTTTCAAATTGCATTATTTAATGGTCTAGGCATAAGTTTTGAGAAGCCGCTCTTTTGGGCAATCATGTTGGTATGTATCCTTATGATTCTAGGACTTATTCAGTTCAACAAAAAGGTCCAATTGAATGATCAACGTGATATGGTCGCATTATTAATCATTTTGCTTCCTCTCTCGTATATGATCTCTATGTTTTCGGCTGCCTCTTGGCATTATGCCGTAAATATGGTGCTAATTCAATGGATGTACGCATTTATTTTTGTAATTGGCATCTATCTGTTACGTGATCGTGTCTCCAATAAGATTATTCAGATTACATTGATGGGTTCAGCTTATCTTATTGTCTTCTTTGGATATATCAGTTGGTTCGGTCAAGGTTATCTAGGTGGGCACTTAGTATCCTGGTTCTCTAATGGAGTAACTAATGGCGTCTACACTGATGCCATCATGCAAGATTCCAACGGTTGGCGTTTAACTTCTGTATTCCAATATGCGAATACATATGCAGCTTTCTTGATGGCTATTATGTTTGCGGGGCTGTTTAATGCCAGTCGCCTTAGAACATGGTATGACCAGTTGATTCACGGATTTATGTTAGTTCCTGTTATTTTAGCTTTAATTCTTACTCTTTCTCGTGGTGGTTTAGTTGTTTTACCATTTGTATTACTTATTTTACTTCTATTACTTCGTCCTGCTCAACAGATACTATGGTTTATTAATCTAGTGATTGCAGGTATCGCTACGGCAGTCATTTTGAATCCAGTAACAGCTATTGGACTACAAGTGATCGCTAAGTATGATGGTGCTGTTGCTGCTAAAGGTTGGGCTTATCTCTTAATCGCTTCCTTAATCGCAGGCGTACTGATTATGCTTGTTGGACGCTACATTGCACCTAAGCTTGAAGTCGGTGTAGAAGGATGGACAGCACGTCGTGGAGCGAGTCTATGGATTCCTATTGGTTCTGCTCTACTCGGTATCCTTATGCTTGTTTTACTAATTGCGACGAATCTGCGTAATCTATTGCCAGCTAATATTCGTGTGCGTTTTGAGAATATTAACTTCCAGCAAAGTAGTGTACTAGAACGTTTTACTTTTTATCGTGATGCTATGAAATTATTACGTGATTATCCATTGTTCGGCGCAGGGGGCGGAGCTTGGGGTGCTTCTTATGAAGCGTACCAGAATAACCCGTATGTCAGCCGTCAAGCACATAACTTCTTTATTCAGTATTTAGTTGAAGTTGGTGTAATTGGTTTTATCATCTTTATCTTGTTTGTTGGGTTTATTTTCTACAAATATATTCGTGGTTATTTCAAAACAGATCGTGCCGGTAAAGAATCTCACTTTATTTACTTTATTATCGTTGTATCGATCTTAATGCATAGTTTGCTTGATTTTAACTTAAGTTATGCTTATATGAGCATTTTAGTCTTTCTAGGTCTAGGTGGTATGGCTTCGGCAATGGATTTAACGCCACTCAAACGATTGAAAGCTCCTGCTGGTATGATCCGGGGGATCTATGTATCTTTGATCGGTCTCGTTGCAATTATCGTTGCTTTTACTTCACTTCGCTTCTCGGTCGCTTCTGGAGATGTTATGGATGCTCAGAAAGCTTCTCAAGTAGCAAGTCCAAGCTATGAAGATATCCGTGCTCCACTCGATAAAGCACTTACTATACGTAGTACATTCCCTGAGGGAGTCGTATTTATGGGTTCCTTATTAACGCAAGTATTCCAACAAACTAAAGATGAACAATATTACAATGAAGATATTGCTCTTCTTAATAAAGCACAGGAAAAAGAACCATTTAATAAAAATATTGTGAAACAATTAGTTACCGCTTACCAATTGGGTGGAAAATCAGATGTAGCCTTTGATCTACTTGTAAACAGTATTCCGAAATACAAATGGGATATTGAGTGGTATGAAGGTGTAATTACTCAAGCTTATGCGCTGGGTAATCAAGCTTATGAGAAAAAAGATACAGCTGCTCAAGAGAAATATTTCAATGCCGGTCTAAACGCTTATAAAGAAGTACAAGCTGGGGTAGAATACTTGAAAACATTACCTACAGGACAGTTACAAGGTCGTGCTTTTGCTGTTACACCTAAAATTGCTTTGAATATTGGTAAAATTCAATCAATGCAAGGTAAAACAGCTGATGCAGCATCCACATTCAAATTAGGATTAGCTGACGATCTGAATGATCAAACCAATCGTGAAGTTGCTCGTTATTATCTAGCTGCTTTGAAAAAGGATAAACAAAATGATCAAGCCATCTATGATAAGTTAATCAAAATAGATGCAAAAGAAAAAGAACAAATTAATACGATTGCAAATATGGATTATAGCGGTAAATAATAGTAGTGTTGATTTGAACAAAAAAGACTTTCTCTTAATTAGAGAAAGTCTTTTTTTGTTCTTCTTGCAGTAATACTTCACGTAAATAATTTAATGTTTCCTCACGTAATTCAGGGTGCTTCAAAGCATAATGAATCGTTGTTTGTACAAAACCGCTTTTCTCACCAACATCATGACGTAATCCTTCAAATTGATAAGCTAGAATTCTTTCTTTTAATGCCAATTGAGAAATGGCATCTGTCAGCTGAATTTCTCCACCTACGCCAACTTGTTGTTCGCCTAAAATATTAAAAATCTCTGGCGTTAAAATATATCTTCCCATGATCGCAAGATTAGAAGGAGCATCTTCTCTGGCTGGCTTTTCAACCAACCCTTTAGCTTGATACAAGCGATCTGACAAAGGTGAAGAATCGACAATGCCATAACGAGATACATGTTCCCATGGTACTTCTTTTACACCTACAACAGATGATTCGTACTCTTCATAGACATCCATCATCTGCTTCAAGCAAGGTGTATTAGACTCCACAATATCGTCTCCAAGTAAAACAGCAAAAGGTTCATTGCCGATAAATTTACGAGCACACCAGATCGCATGCCCTAAGCCTTTGGGTTCTTTTTGACGAATATAATGAATATCTGCCATTTCAGAAGGCTTACGTACAGCCTCAAGTAATGCCCACTTCTCTTTTTCTGCTAGATTATGTTCTAATTCAAATGAAGAATCGAAATGATCTTCGATGGCACGCTTGCCTTTACCAGTAACGATAATAATATCTTCGATACCCGAAGCTACAGCTTCTTCGATAATATATTGAATGGTTGGTTTATCTACAATCGGTAACATTTCTTTGGGCATCGCTTTGGTTGCAGGTAAGAAACGTGTTCCGAGTCCTGCTGCTGGAATAATCGCTTTACGGATTTTCAATGTAATTCTCCTCTATATCTATGATTAGATATAATATACTTCATTCCCCTTATATAAACCAATATACAAAACAAAAGACTTTCTCTTTAGTAGAGAAAGTCTTTTGTTTATTATTTATTTTCTTCTTTTGCCATAATTTCATGCAAATATTCTAATGTAGATTCACGTAGTTCAGGATGCTGTAATGCATAATGGATCGTTGTTTGAACAAATCCACTTTTCTCACCAACATCATGGCGTAATCCTTCGAATTGATAAGCAAAGATATCTTGCTGTTCACCCAATTTGGAAATCGCATCCGTTAACTGGATTTCTCCACCTGCACCTGCATCTTGATTACCTAAAATATCAAAGATTTCTGGAGTCAAAATGTAACGACCCATAATTGCCAGGTTAGAAGGTGCTTCTTCACGTGGTGGTTTCTCTACCAAACCGTTTGTTTTGTACAAACGATCTGATTCGGTTGTCGGTTCAGCATCAACAAGTCCATAACGAGATACATGTTCCCATGGTACTTCTTTTACACCGACTACAGAAGACTCATGCTTCTCGTAGACATCCATCATCTGCTTCAGGCAAGGAACATCGGATTCTACAATATCATCGCCTAGAAGCACTGCAAACGGCTCATCCCCGATAAATTTACGAGCACACCAGATGGCATGTCCCAAACCTTTCGGTTCTTTTTGACGAATATAGTGAATATCTGCCATCTCTGAAGACTCACGTACGGCATCAAGTAATTTCCACTTTTCTTTTTCTTCTAAATTCTGTTCCAATTCAAACGAATAATCGAAATGATCTTCGATAGCACGTTTGCCTTTACCAGTAACGATAATAATGTCTTCGATACCCGAAGCTACCGCTTCTTCAATAATGTATTGGATCGTTGGTTTATCTACGATCGGTAACATTTCTTTAGGCATTGCTTTGGTTGCAGGTAAGAAACGTGTTCCTAGTCCTGCCGCTGGGATAATCGCTTTACGAATTTTCATGATTCAAACTCCTTTTTCTATGCTGTTTTGCATCTATAGATTATATATTATACTTCTTGTTTATTTTGTGTCACTAATCGTTTAAGCAATAAGCGCATATCTTTGACCGATTTCAAACGATAATTGGCATGCGTGTTGCCTGTTCCGATTTTAACCGAATATGAATCTTTAGGAAGCGCTGAGAACAAATCTTCATCGGTTGTATCATCGCCTACACCTAAAATAAAGTCATATTCCTGATCACGTAGCAATAAATGTGCTCCATGACCTTTGTTAATACGGTTATCTTTCACTTCTAGCACTTTATTACCTTCGAGTACACCGATAGTCATCGAATTCGTAATCGACAATAATGCTTCTTTCAGCTCATCGCGTTTGAGTCCGATCATATCAGGTTCGCACTGTCTGTAATGCCATGCTAACGAGTATTCTTTTTCTTCAATCAACGAACCTGGCGTACGATCTGTATATTTCTCTAAAATATGACGAATCGTATCTTTCCAATCGTTGTCTACGTTAACGGTCATCATCCAATCTTCGTCTGCTCCTGGCTTACGGAACCATAATCCATGAGAAGCAATAATATGAAGATCCAAATCTCCTAACCATTTTTCCATTACAAAACGATCTCGTCCTGTAATAATAACTACGGTATTACGAGGATCTGCACACAGACCAGCAAGCAACTGCTTCAATTCTTCGTCTGGCTTCGCTTGTTCTGGAGTCGGCTTAAATCCTACCAGTGTACCATCGTAATCTAAGAATAGTAGGCGTTTTTTAGAATCACTATATACTTTTTCCATATCTGAATATCCAGATTTAAGATTCAGAAGTGGACGAGTCGGTGTCTGTTCTTCTGTTGTATTTTTAAGGGCTTCTAGGAATTCATCTGCCCAGAATTTCACATTATAGCGGGAAAGGCGAACATGTAACATTTTGTTGCGTTCGATTTTCTCATGATCTGGCATATCTAATGCTGTTTTGATACCGGCAGCGATCTCACCATAATCATTCGGATTTACAATAACACCTTCACCTAGTTCACTAGCCGCTCCTGCTGTTTCACTAAGAACAATCATACCTTTGTAGTCTGTGCGAGAAGCAATATACTCTTTCGCTACTAGATTCATTCCATCCCGTAGAGGAGTCACTAATAACACATCACTATTACGGTAGAAAGCAATCAGATCATCTTGCGTAAATGTACGGAAAAAGAACCATACAGGCATCCAGCTGAGTGTACCGTATTTACCATTAACCTCACTAACCAACTCTTCGATTTCACGTTTAAGTGAATCGTAAGCTTCTACACCGACGCGAGAAGGGGCTACGATAAGGTTTAAGCGTACTTTTTCATGATATTCCGGGTATTGCGCCAAAAATTGTTTGAACGCTTTAATACGATCTGGAATCCCTTTAGTGTAATCTAAGCGATCGACCGAGATAATATTTTGTACACTCTTCGTACTTTCGATAAATTCTTGCGCTTCCGAAGACAAGTTTTGGGATTGAGTCGGTGCTGCAAAATAATCATAGTCAATTCCCATTGGGAAGGCATCGACTTGAGTGGTATGTGTTTCTCCATTGATTTTATATAAATTATGTTCTTTGCCTAAAAGTCTACGTACACTACTTAAAAAGTGACGTACATAATCATAAGTATGGAATCCGATCAGATTTGCACCAAGTAATCCTTGTAAAATCTCTTCACGCCAAATGAGCAAGCGATAGATTTCGAAAGAAGGGAATGGAATATGCAGAAAAAACCCAATTTGAGTATCGGGATATTTTTCTCTGATCATCTGTGGAAGTAACATCAATTGATAATCATGTATCCAGATTGTATCATTTGGTCCAATCTCAGGTTCTAACGCATCAAAAAACTTCTGATTGACGTTTTTATAAGCATCCCATGTATCTGTTGTGTATTCCGCTTTGTCGTTGAAATAGTGGAATAACGGCCAGATCGTTTCGTTACAGAATCCATGATAATATTGCTCTATTTCTTGTTCAGACAAAAAGATAGGCAAACAGTTATAGGATTCTTGCAATTCATTACTGATCGTTTGTGTTTCTTCTTCGTTAAGATCGTCTTTAGCTACACCAGGCCATCCAGCCCATAGACTATCCGATTGTTCGTGGTAGCTTTTAAGACCTGTAGCTAGTCCACCTATACTCTTACTATATTCAATCTCTGTTTCACTTTTTTTTACAGTTACAGGTAAACGGTTGGATACAAAAATAATTTTACTCATTGAATCCCCTCTCCTAAACAATAATTGAATAGTTATGTGATTGGTTTACTCTTTACTATGTGTAAATCGCCTGAATAACAAGACAATTTCTTTCATTTGACTTCACCGGCAGTAAAGTCATTGCTTATGCAAATTACCCTTAATTGATATGTACGACTCAACATTCTTAGCGACCCAACACCATGAGAGCCTTTTCATCCGCTCTCTATCTGGAAAAATAATCCCTAAAAAAAGGATGCTCTACGTCCTAGATTTGTCTCTAAATAGACACTTTATCGAATATAAAAAAAGAGAATGCACGAGGCATTCTCTTAAGATTGAATCTGTATTTTTTATAATTATTTGACCAATTGTCCGCGGGTTACGCCTAATTGGTTGGTTGCTTTTAGCGTACGCCATACTTGAGTTCCGTTGATTTCACCACGTAATGCTTTGGTGTATAATTCGATGACTTCTATCACTTGCTCTGGCGTTTCTTCCAAGAACTCAATGCGATAACTAGGTACGCCCAAGTTCAAGAAGTCACTTAGATATTCTGCACCTGATTGCTCAATCGCATTATAAACAGTATTCCGACATCCTTCATCTACACGTACAGGATGAGACATCCCAATCCGGTCTTGTAACGAAACACGTTTCTCTTCACAAGGACGACCACAGTTGGTATAGTCTGTCCCTTCACTCAAAAATGTACAGTATACACAATGCTCTGTATGGAACATCGGCATATGTTGATGAATAACCACTTCTAATTGAGAAGTCTTCGTGCGACTTAATAAATCAACCATTTGTTGAATATTCAAATCGTATGAAGGGGTAATCCGGTCTACACCTGCTTCTAAGAATAGATCCACTGTTTTGTGATTGGCTACATTCAATGAGAAATCGCCGATCAATTCAGGATGGTTCTCTTCTGGGTGTGTCTGACGACGGCTTAAATAGTAATATAATGCTCCTGTATTACGCACCAATACCGCATCGGGTTGTAAACGCAAAATATTCGCATGATATCCATTTTCACCAGGCATATGAATACGAGGTGTAGCTAAAGCAATTTTTTTGCCAGCTGCACGTACAGCTGCCACCGCTGCTGGAAATTGCTTGATAAATTCAAAGTCTGCATAGATCATTTCGATTCCAGCTTGTAGTGCTGCTTCGACTTGCTCTACACTACGACATAATGCTGTTAATGTAGCAGCCGTTCCTTGTACAGGTGCAGATGCCGCCACAGCATCGCTGTAGACTTCGATATCACGTTGAATATATACCGGAGGCTTCGGACGCTCTCCTGCAAGTTGTTCTACCGCCTGACGACGAATATTGTTAAGCTCACGCATCGGGATAATAATATCGCCATGCAATTGAACTTCTAATTGATCCAATTGGAAAACAGTTCCTCCCAGACGACCGAATTGTTCTTCCAATAATTCAGAAGTCATCGGACGCTTAGCAGCGATCTCCAGTTCCATTTCAGAGTCGACACGTACTGTGACTCCTTTTTGTACATCGGTCCACCATGTTACTAAAGGCTGACCTACATGACCAACAGCTTTGACATGAACAGGGAATACACGGTAAGGCTTCTCAGTATCAAAACTTTGTCTCATCCGTTTATCCAGTGCAGGATCGTTGGTTTTCCAGACTTTATCGCCTACATGTACACGATGCAAATTAACATCGTTACGTCCTGGAACAATATCGACCATCCATGTCTCATCAGCTTCGCCTTCGATTTTCACGCCTTTACGACGTAGATCATAGACGCGTCCACCCTGCTCTTTTTGCGTAGGATCTCCAGCATCAAATACGATACCGTCTCCACGTTTAAGCGGAGCTTCTAAGCGACAGACTACGCCATCACGCAAGACTTGCTCGACACGTCCCATATAAACACCACGGCTTTTCGGGAATGTACCGTCTACTAACTTCTTATTGTTCGTTCCATCTAAGAAACCATGAGTGAATCCACGGGAAAAGCTTTGTTCCAATTCACGAATATCTTCACGTGTAATCGAATCCCGATCACCTTCAAAATAGCGATCGATCGCTTTACGGTATTTACTCACAACGTTGGCTACATATTCAGGTGTTTTGAGACGACCTTCAATTTTGAAAGAAGTTACTCCTGCTTCGATCAGTTCAGGCATAATATCGATAGCTGCTAGATCTTTAGGAGAAAGCAAATACGTTACGTCTCCCATAATCTTCTGCGTGCCATCAACCATTAGATCATATGGCAAACGACAAGCTTGTGCACATTCGCCACGGTTTGCTGAACGTCCGCCCCACATTTCAGAAGTTAGACACTGACCGGAGTAAGATACACATAGTGCTCCATGAACAAATACTTCCATCGGCAGACGTGCTTGCTCACCGATTTTTTTGATTTGTTTCAGGTTATTTTCACGTCCTAGAACGACACGTTCGATATCAAATGGCTTCGTAAATTCGACCGCTTCTGGTGATGTAATCGTCATCTGCGTCGAACCATGAATCGGGAAATCCGGTGAAATTTCACGGATCATTTTAACCAATCCCAAATCTTGTACGATAACTGCATCCACACCTGCAACTACGCAAGCATCAATCAATTCACGCGCATCGGCTAATTCATTTTCAAATACCAGTATATTAAAGGTTAAAAACCCTTTGACTCCATAACTATGCAAAAACGACATAATCTCAGGCAACTCATCCATACGGAAATTGTTCGCACGAGCCCGCGCATTGAACTTCTCCACGCCAAAAAAGACTGCGTCTGCCCCATTGGCTACCGCCGCCCGCATGCAGTCCCAGTCACCCGCAGGTGCTAAAAGCTCCACGTCTTCTCTTCGTAACCCTGTATCACTCATGTAGAATTTATATCCTCCTAGATTGCCTTAGTTCTGGCAATACTTTTTTAATAGTTATCATCATCATTGTTATCAACAGATCATATGATTTAAATTTATTCTAATTCCAGTGTAACAGACCTAAGAGCGTCTATCTACCTTATTGCTTGAATTTTCAATGAAAATCATGATCTTTTTTCATATTTATTCATAAGAAAAAGCTACCCGTTAAGGTAGCTCTATTCTTGCTTACATATTTTAAGAGGTTAATTGAAAAGAAGCTAAGACTTTAGCTAAATCTGCTTGATGCACAGGTGTATTGTTAGTATTGTTTACTTCATCACCTAGGATATACGTCATTTTCCCTTTGGTAAATATCGTATACGTGCCTGTATATGGATGAGTAGCATCTGGATAATTAGCTGTAAAGGTATAAGCAGGAACACCTGCAAACGTTGTTGGCGTGCCTTCAGATAGTTCTACACCATATACATTATTATCACCTGAACCCTCAAATGTCGCTTTCCATTGAGTGACTGCTTTTTCCAAAGAACTGGTTGTCTTGGTCGAAATATTGAAAGATCCACCAGTATGAGAGAAATACACATAAGAAGATTCGTAATCATTGTCTGTGCTTGTCCAATGACGAGGAACTTGCACACTGTAATGATTCGCTTCTGATGTATGTGTCGCTACTTTGCTACGATCTTGTGAATAGTAGTCAACAGGTAATGAACCAAAGTTCTCTTCCAGTGTAGGGAAATCAATTTCCAACGAATCGATCATTACCTGGAAATCAGCATCTTTCGATGCTTTATCGGATGGCGTACTGTATTCCATATAATAACGATATCCGTCTTTTTGGAACAAGACTTCATATTCAGTCATCCATGTATCACCAAATGTATATTCTAACTTATTCACAGTCGCAGTCTGTCCTGCAATTTCTTTTTGCTCGCTACCCAAGTTACGGTAAGCATCGCTATTGAAATTGTCTGCAAACCAGCCTTGAATCTTCTGTAACCATTCTGCTAGCGTACTCCCTGCTGGTGCGCTATAAACATTAACAGCGACGTAAGATCCATCTTTTGCAGAAGCATCTACACTGCTCTCACTAGCTTCAAAATCAGCCGGAAGTTCCATATAAACACCATATTCACTAGCTTCTAACGTTTTGCCTGTGCCTGTATCTTCTTCTTTACTAGCAAGATCTTCCATTGCTTTGTCAGCACTATTGAATGACGTTTTGAACGAATTTAATAATGAAGTTACTTTGGCTTTAGTAAAGTCTTTGTAACTGGTTGCTTCTGAATCAGCATACATCACATAATAAACATG
This sequence comes from Paenibacillus nuruki, assembly GCF_001721045.1. Lineage (GTDB taxonomy): Bacteria > Bacillota > Bacilli > Paenibacillales > Paenibacillaceae > Saccharibacillus > Saccharibacillus nuruki. The sequence goes on from NZ_MDER01000053.1 coordinate 12,020, forward strand.
CCCATTCCCTGTATACACACGAGTTTGAGACAAAATGCCATCTGAATCTTTAGAAGTAATATAAGCATAGTTGCCTTTACTGCTATTGACTACTTTTTGATCGACGATCATTTCTCCAGCATCTTGAGCAGAAGAAACCAATTCATCTAATAAATCTTGTAGATCACTCTCACTACCTTGACCTACCATGGCGATCTCAGGATCTACAAAAATTTGCAGATAGTATTTAGCTTCATTGTCCATAAATGCTGCATTTTTGCCATCCTGTAAACCAAGGTTCGTCAGATCACTTGGATAGTTTATCGACCATTGATATTTACTACTGCCTATTTTCGTTTTACCGACATGTGTAGATTTATCTGTACCACTATCTGTTGTAGCTGGAGCTACCGTGATAATCATTTGACCGGATACTACTTTGAACTTAGCACCGATACTTTTGGCTACAGAGCGAACAGGAACCATTAAGATACCTGACTTCATCACAGGAGCTGCATCCAATGTAAATGTAGAACCATTAAGATAAGCTTTTTTGCTACCGATTGTCATCGAAAGCGTACGTTTGCCATACATCAACTTGATTGAATCATTTTCTTGCAACTTCACCTGTGCTTTGAATGCACGTGTGAATAGACCTAATTGCACCATCGTGATTCCATTACTTTCGTAAGGTTTGACGATCGTTTGCTTTTGACCATTGATCGTTGCAGATGTACTGCCTTTTTTGATCTTCAATTCCAATAGTGCTGCTGCCGATGCTGTTCCTGTTGTTGCATACACGGTGGTCAACACGAGCACAATAGCCAGTAGACTTGAAGCGGTAATCCGCAACCACTTACTCATTCAAGCTCCTCATTTCTGTATCCAAGCTTGCTGGAAATTCCAACAGCGATGTCTGATCTTTACTTTTTAAATGGTACTATTAGATCTAAAAGTATCTTATTCTTTACTTAATTTCACTTGACGATTCACGATATCACCATTCGATTGCATCACAAGTTTGACCTTTTGTCCGGGTACATAAGATTTGAGAATTTCGTTCAAATCGACAACAGTGTGTACTTTTTTACCGTTTACACTGTAGAGAATATCGCCTTTTTTGATCCCTGCTTTGCTAGCAATCGTCGAGTTCACTTTTCCTACAGTCAATGCATCGTCTGTAGGCATACCGCTAAGAGCATCTTCACTTTCTTCAAAATCTAGCCCCAGCGAAGCCCGATGAACTTCTCCGTATTTGAATAACTGTCCAATAATATATTGAACGGTATCTGCTGGGATCGTAAATCCAAGATTGTCTACGCCCAATGCTTCATATTTCATAGTGTTGATCCCGATCACTTTACCATCCATATTCACTAAAGGACCGCCGCTATTTCCCGGATTGATTGCTGCATCCGTTTGAAGCAATTTGTACGAAGCATCAACTGCACGATTAACCCCGCTAATAATTCCGGATGTTGCTGAATTGCGTAGTGAAAGAGACAACGGTGTTCCAATCGCTACTACTTGCTCGCCGACAACAGGTTGTTCTTTACTAGACACAAAAGAAGCAACTTTTAGTGATGTAGCATTGATTTTGATAATGGCTAGATCACTTACCGTATCGCTATAAATTTCTTTAACCAAATACGTTTTGCTATTCCCTTTGGCTTCCGATGTAATAACTTTAGCTCCAGGTTCCATACTATCGATCACATGGGCATTGGTTACAATCCATCCATCTGATGAAATAATAACGCCTGAACCGAAAGCAATACCTGTTCCGCCGGGTTCTTCGTCTCCTGAACCGCCTTCAGCAGCAATCGCTTCCGCACTGGCTGTGCCTACAATACCGACAACCGAAGGAGAGATACGTGCAATAATTTTGGAAATATTACTTGTGGTAGAAGCTGCATACTTAGGAGATGAATATGTATAACTTGAAGCGTCGCTTGTATCCGATGCCCATACCGATGGTTGTGCCGGTAACATCAACACAGAAGTTAATAATACAAGTGCAGGTAATTTGGATCGGAATAATTTCAAATTCATCCAGCCTTTCTATAGTTGCGTATACGTTCCTGTAAAATCATCATGTTGTAGGAACAATAGTCTGATTCCAATGTAGCATATGCACAGGTATGACACAATTGCCATGAAGAACTATCTTTCGGTAATCATTGATAAATATAAGCATATTTGGGCAAAAATAAGCCAGTACATCTGAATGTGTATCCTTATTCAACATGTACTGGCTATGATTACTTTATTTCATTGTTTAAACCTGACTGCTTTCAAGTTCACGACTACGCTGTGTATCTCGTTCCAAAATAGGTTTGAGATAGTGCCCTGTGTATGAATTCTTCACTTTGACTAATTGTTCAGGGCTACCCGATGCCAGAATCGTACCTCCACCGCTACCACCTTCTGGACCAAGATCGATCAAATAATCGGCTGTTTTGATTACATCCAGATTATGCTCAATCACCAGTACAGAATCACCAGAATCGACTAGACGATGAAGTACTGTTAATAGACGATCAATATCATCTACATGTAGTCCTGTTGTCGGCTCATCCAAAATGTAGATCGTTTTACCTGTGCTACGACGATGTAATTCAGAAGCCAATTTCACACGTTGCGCTTCACCACCGGATAATGTAGTAGCAGGTTGTCCAAGCTTCACATAACCCAGACCTACATCGAATAGTGTTTGCATTTTACGCTGAATACGAGGAATGTTTTGGAAGAAATCTACGCCATCCTCCACTGTCATTTCAAGCACATCCGAGATACTTTTGTTTTTGTATTTCACTTCAAGTGTCTCACGGTTATAACGTTTTCCTTTGCAGATTTCGCAAGGTACATATACGTCTGGTAAAAAGTGCATTTCGATCTTGATAATACCGTCTCCGCGACAAGCTTCACAGCGTCCACCTTTAACATTAAAGCTAAAGCGACCTTTTTTGTAACCACGTACTTTGGCTTCATTGGTCTGTGCGAATAAATCACGAATATCATCGAATACACCTGTATATGTTGCTGGATTAGAGCGTGGTGTACGACCGATAGGTGATTGGTCAATATCAACTACTTTATCCACATGCTCTAGTCCACGGATTTCACGATATTCACCTGGACGAACTCTAGCTTTGTTCAGATCACGAGCTAGTGTTTTGTACAGGATTTCATTAACGAGTGTTGATTTACCAGAACCCGATACACCCGTTACAGCTGTAAACAATCCAATAGGGAATTTAACATTTACATTTTTAAGATTGTTTTCTTTGGCTCCACGAATCTCTAACCAACGATCACTTGCTTCACGGCGCTTCGCAGGAACAGGGATAAATTTGCGTCCACTTAGATATTGACCAGTCAACGAATCAGGATGCGCCATAATCTCAGCAGGTGTTCCTTCTGCGATCACATGCCCACCATGGATTCCTGCACCCGGTCCGATATCAATAATATGATCAGCCGCCATCATCGTGTCTTCATCATGCTCAACTACGATCAATGTATTTCCTAGATCACGCATATGCTCTAACGTATGAATCAGACGATCATTATCCCGTTGATGTAGCCCAATACTAGGCTCATCCAGAATATAAAGTACACCGGTTAGACTAGAACCGATCTGTGTCGCTAAGCGAATACGCTGTGCTTCACCACCGGATAATGTTCCTGCCGCACGTGCCATCGTCAAATATTCTAGACCTACATTAACAAGGAATCCTAGACGACTACCGATTTCTTTCAAAATTAAGCGAGCAATACTTTGTTCTTTTTCACTCAATACTAGATTTTCAAAAAAAGTAGTTGCATCGCCAATAGGCATCGCTGTCACTTCTGAAATATTCACTTGATTGACGGTAACTGCAAGAATTTCTTTTTTGAGACGATTTCCTTTACATACCGGACAAGGCTTCGCACTCATAAATCCTTCGATATATTCACGCATACTATCTGAAGACGTATCTTTATAACGACGTTCCAAATTATGAACAATGCCTTCGAACAGCACTTGAGCTTCTTTTTTCTGTCCAAAGTCACTTTCATAACGGAAGCGAATCTTTTGTTCACCTGATCCTTTTAAAATCAGATTAATCTGCTCTTCTTTTAATTCAGATACAGGTACATCAATCGGAATCTTGTAATGCTCACATACTGATTTTAGAAATTGAGGATAATAGTTCGATAATCCACCACTCCATGCTTGAAAAGCACCTTGATCGATCGTTTTACTTTTATCAGGAATCAGTAAATCTGGATCAACAACCATACGTACACCCAGACCATCACATTCAGTACAAGCTCCAAACGGGCTGTTAAACGAAAACATACGTGGGGATAACTCTTCCATACTGAATCCACAGATCGGACACGCAAAGTTGGAACTAAAGCGAAGTTCTTCTTTGTCGATAATATCTACCAGCAATTGACCGCCAGACATTTTCAAAGCCATCTCAATCGAATCTGCCAGACGAGTAGCTACATCTTCTTTGACTACAATACGGTCAACCACAACTTCAATGGTATGTTTTTTATTTTTTTCCAATTGAATATCTTCAGATACATCTCTAATCTCGCCATTCACACGAGCACGCACAAATCCTTGCTTAGAGATTTCAGAGAAAATACTTTTGTGTTCACCTTTACGTCCCGAAATGACTGGTGCCAAAATTTGCAGACGGGTACGTTCTGGATATTCCATAATACGATCAACCATCTGCTCTACCGTTTGCGACGTAATCTCAACTCCATGCACAGGACAATGAGGATGACCTACTCGTGCAAACAAAAGACGTAAATAGTCATAAATCTCCGTTACTGTACCTACTGTAGAACGAGGGTTACGACTTGTTGTTTTCTGATCGATCGAAATTGCAGGAGACAATCCTTCGATTGAATCTACATCCGGCTTCTCCATTTGTCCCAAAAACTGACGAGCATACGCAGATAATGATTCGACATAACGACGTTGACCTTCTGCATAAATCGTATCAAATGCCAGTGAAGATTTCCCTGATCCACTTAACCCTGTTAATACCACAAAGCTATCGCGCGGGATACTAATATCAATATTTTTGAGGTTATGTGCGCGTGCACCTTTGACCTCGATAAATTTGTTTGCCAAATAATCCAACCTCCAAGTCCGGTGCTTCCGGAGTAATTGCTACATTTCTGTATATCCACATCTCTAATTGAGCATGTTATCCATTTAGCAGTAAGCTATGATAAAGGTTGTCAAACATCACTGGAGACAACACAGGATATTTAACAACCTTCATTATTTATCTATTCATAGATGAAGAGTAACAGGTACTCTGTTTTTGTAGAATCTGGATGTTATTCAGCTTTGAGTTCTAGCACAGCATCTCGCAATTCCGCTGCACGTTCAAACTGTAGATTTTTCGCTGCTTCTTTCATTTCCAGTTCAAGACGACTGATCAGTGCTTGACGATCACGTTTGGAAAGTTTCGTTTTACCGATCTCTTCCATATAACTGGCTTTGCCTTCAGCCACTTTGGTCGCTTCGATAACATCACGTATTTTTTTACGGATCGTTTGCGGAGTTATACCGTGTTCTTCATTATAAGCGATCTGAATACTACGACGACGCTCGGTTTCTGAAAGAGCTTTCTGCATTGAATCTGTAATGCGATCACCATACATAATGACTCGACCATCCGAGTTACGTGCCGCACGACCAATAGTCTGGATCAATGAACGTTCAGAACGCAGGAATCCTTCTTTGTCCGCATCCAAAATTGCTACCAGAGATACTTCAGGTAAATCAAGTCCTTCTCGTAGCAAGTTAATCCCGACAAGAACATGGAACGTTCCCAGACGAAGATCACGCAAGATCGACATCCGTTCTAACGTCTTGATATCCGAATGCAGATACCTGACTTTGATTCCTATTTCTTTGAGGTAATCGGTAAGGTCTTCCGACATTTTCTTGGTCAATGTCGTTAACAGTACCCGTTCATCTCGCTCAATACGTAAATGAATTTCTCCAATAATATCGTCGATCTGTCCTTTGGTTGGACGAACTTCGATAATAGGATCAAGCAGCCCTGTTGGACGAATAATCTGTTGCGTCATTTCTTGACAATGTTCCAATTCATAAGGGCCTGGTGTCGCTGAAACGAACACAATCTGACTAACTTTATCTTCGAACTCTTCGAATTTAAGCGGGCGATTATCCAATGCTGATGGAAGACGGAATCCATGCTCAACCAATACACTTTTACGCGCCTGGTCACCATTGTACATCGCTCTAATTTGCGGCAATGTTACATGTGATTCATCGACAACAATCAACATATCATCTGGAAAATAATCCATGAGTGTATACGGAGTATCTCCACGTTCACGGAAAGTAAGAGGACCGGAATAGTTCTCAATCCCGGAGCAGAAGCCTACTTCTCTCATCATTTCAAGATCATAATTAGTACGTTGCTCTAGACGTTGTGCTTCTAGCAACTTTCCTTGTTCATTTAACACTTTAAGACGTTCTTCTAGTTCACGTTCAATATTTTTAAGCGCTACTTTAAGCGTTTCTTCTTTGGTAACAAAGTGAGATGCCGGGAAAATAGCAATATGTTCGCGTTCACCGACTAGTTCGCCTGTCAGTACATCAATTTCAGTAATCCGTTCAATCTCGTCACCAAACAATTCAATACGTACCGCTTGTTCTCCGCGAGAAGCAGGGAAAATCTCAATCACATCACCACGTACACGGAACGTACCGCGTACAAAGTTAATATCATTCCGTTGATACTGAATATCAACCAGACGAGATAAGATCTCATTACGTGACTTCTCCATACCTACACGCAGTGATAATAACAAACCGCCGTAATCTTGAGGTGAACCCAGACCATAGATACAAGATACACTGGCTACAATAATCACATCACGACGTTCAAATAACGAACTGGTCGCTGAGTGACGTAATTTATCGATCTCTTCATTGATACTGGAATCTTTTTCAATATACGTATCTGAAGACGGAATATAGGCTTCCGGTTGATAATAGTCATAATAACTTACAAAATAATCGACAGAATTGTTAGGGAAAAAGTCTCTAAATTCCCCTGCTAATTGCGCCGCTAATGTTTTGTTGTGTGCAATAACCAGTGTAGGTCGTTGCACCTTGGCAATCACTTGTGCCATTGTAAATGTTTTACCTGTCCCGGTTGCCCCGAGAAGAGTCTGATACTTTTCTCCTCGTTCTATACCTTTTACCAACTCATCTATCGCTTGAGGCTGATCGCCTTGAGGAGAGAATTCCGACTGTATTTCAAATTTCTTGGAGCTGACAACAATATCATTCATTGCCCTGCATCACCCTATCGTCTAAAATATAATTACACGTGCCCGATAATAACAAAAGAGACCGTTACTCAAAGTGCCGAATACATTATTCTTTACCCAACATGTACGATGGTGGCACACCATGAATTGACGAATCTCATTTTTGGTTAATTATTCTATAATAAGTTGTCTGTAGATCATATCCTCTATAGCACAGCAAAAATATACCGCTATAGGAATGTTTGTTCTTATATTATACTCTTCCTATTGTGTTTATGCAATTGAAACAAGACTGAAATTTTAACTTTTTTTATGTAAATCGTTACATTTACGGTTATTCCCCATACCCAGAACAGGAGATGAACGAATGGATTTAACAACGATTATTGGGATTATTGCAGGACTTGCTGCATTGATTGGGGGCTTTTTATGGGAAGGCGGAGATGCTAGCGGGCTGGTTCAAGGTGCTGCTGCATTGATCGTATTTGGAGGAACAGCTGCGGCTGTCGTCATCAGTTTTCCATTAGCACGATTGAAAAAAATTCCACGTGCGATAGCTTTTACTTTTTCATCAGGTGGTACCGATAATGAACAATTGATTGAAGATATTGTGAATATGTCTACGCATGCACGCCGGGCAGGTGTACTTGCACTTGAACCTCAAGCTTCTTCTCATGATAATCCTTTTCTGCGAGAAGGGATTCAGCAAGTGGTTGATGGTACAGATCGTGAAGTCATTCAACAGATTCTAGAACTTGAAATGACCAAAACCGAATTAGAACATGAACAATACGCCAAAGTATTTGATTCTGCGGGTGGTTATGCACCTACGATGGGGATTATTGGTACCGTTATGGGCCTGATTCAAGTATTAGGCAGTCTAAGCGAGCCCACAGGATTAGGTGGATCAATTGCTGTTGCTTTTACAGCGACGTTGTATGGTGTAGCCAGCGCCAATCTCATCTTCCTACCGATTGCTTCCAAGATTCGTTCACGTAGCGAACTGGATATTCAGACGATGGAAATGTTATTAGAAGGTGTATTGTCTATCCAAAATGGTGAGAACCCTCAATTGGTTCGTAAAAAGCTAGAAACCTTTTTGCCGGAAAGTAATGGGAATCTTATTCGCGAAGCTAGAACAGGGGAGGAATAACGATGGCACGTTATTCTCGGCGTAGTAAAAAAGGAAATGGGCATAACCATCAAGATCGCTGGCTGATTACTTATGCGGATCTAATTACACTATTACTCATCTTTTTTGTGGTTATGTATTCGGTGAGTCATGTTGATACAGAAAAGTATCAGGTTCTTACGGACTCGTTACAGCTTACTTTTCAAAGCGACAATTCAATTCTAGATGGTGGTAAAGGCATTACCGGAACAGCAGGTAAAAATACGAGTAACGGTGGTTCTACTTCTACCAGTAATCAAGCAGGTAATGCTGGCGGTAAAGATACACAAAGTGGATCTACTACACTAACTAATCGCGAAGAAGCTTTCCGTAAGCAGGAAAGTGAACTAGCCAATCTCATGAGTGTAATCGAAACCTATGTCAAAACCAATAATCTTGGCAATCAAGTTGTGGTTGCTGATAAGCCTCAAGGGATCTCGATTACACTAAGCGATCAATTTTTATTCAATGAAGGACAAGCCAATCTCAAATCACCTTCTTTAGCCACACTGGCGCAATTGTCTAGCCTTTTCCAATCGATTGATACGACGGTCAGCATTGAAGGGCATACCGATAATCTGCCGATTGTAAATGCTTCACGTTATCAAGATAACTGGGAGTTGTCAGGTGCTCGTGCATTGTCTGTTCTGCGCTATTTTATTGATACCAAAGGGTTAGACAAATCGAAGTTTCAATATGCAGGTTATGGAGATACTCGCCCCACCGCAAATAACTCAACCGCTGCGGGTCGTCAAAAAAACCGCCGTGTTGAAATTATCGTGTTACGTCAATTGCAAGATTAATGGGCTGCATATAAAAGTTGAAATACAAAAAACACTCCAGCGTACTTCTCTATCTATAGATGAGAAGCTACACTGGAGTGTTTTTATGTTCTAAAATTCATTTTTTGCTAACATTTAATGATTGTTTATTAGGTATTGGGTACACCTATTATTTAGCAACATACTATTTTATGCGCTTTATGACTTACGCCGAGGACGCTTGGGTAATCCATGCTTTTCAATATACTCGGGAGTCAATTCAATTGGCTCTTCCGGTACTTCCGGTTCGGTCACTTGCTCACCTTCTGGTAATAACAAAGCAGAATGTTCATGATAGCTACTAGGCAACTTCTGTACACGCGGTTTGGTTAACAAATGCCATGCCGATAGCCGTTGAATATCTGGCGAAACCACCGCTTGATCATCTGGCGCGAAGATCATTCCTAACTGATGATGATCTCCTGCATAGATCGCCCGTTGCAGAAATTTACTTTCGCCTTCTACATTTAATACTTCCAATTTACAAAATGCAGGATTGATTCGCAATGCCGCATGAAGAGATTGAGGATCATGGATAAGCTGTCCGTTCACTTTATACATACTTTCACCTGCGGTAATGCCTAGTTCTGCCGCAGGGCTATACGGAATAATATCTAAAATTTTGAGTCCACGTAATCCACGGATAAATAATGGGCTCTGCTCTGTTTCTTCTCGTCGACTGAAGTACATCACACATTCACGTAATATCACAGCAATAATGACTGCCGGTATTGCAATCGGTGCCCACCATAATGCTAGGGCTGCAAATACTACCATAATCAGACCACTTTGTACTAACCGCTTCGCTATTCGTTGTGCTTTCGCTTGTGGCAAATAGGTCTGTGTTAATACACTACAACCGATCATTACAGGCAATGCCGTTAGCGATACACCGTCTATCCATGATTGTGCTCCATGAAGAGGTGTCCACGGTAAAACGATACCACTTACAGAAGGAATAAATAACCACAGTGGAACAGGCCAGAAAGCTTCCATTGCATATGCACCTACAGGCTTACCACGTTTGCCTTCGATCACTATAGGTGAAGAAAAACGTAGCGCTTGCATACGAAATAATAACGCTTCGATCAATTGCAATAATACCGATATCGCTAATAATCCAGGCAAGTCAATATGACGAATACTCGAAATAAATGACCCTATTACACCGGTCGGTTGCCATGACGGAAATGAAAGTAACACCATATAGATAATCGTAAGTACAGCCAAAGCCATCGTCAAATGAGCGTAACGTAGACGGAATAAGGATAATAGGATCAAAATAATGCCTATACACCAGATTATTTCTGTCTCTATATGTATACCAATAAAAGCCATAACGATCGAGATTAGTAGCCCTGCAATGATCCCAGTAACGACGGTTCGCAACACACGACCTGCATAGACATAAATACGGATATTAAATAATTTACGTTCAAGAATCCCTTGTCTTCTATAGTGCAACAATACACCGATTAGGAATATATAGTAAAAAGGCTGCGTTAATAGCGCCCCTAATGCCCCGCCTATCATACGGAGTGCCTCACCCAATACGTTCAACGGTTGCCACTCTCCTTTGCCATCTATCTTTGCTTCACTATCAGCGTATCATTCATTCGCATATAGACTCAACTCTCTCTATTCTACATAAAAAAAGAAGGCTATAACAGCCTTCTTTTTGGAAATACTTATGAATAAGCGCATTACAGTTTCAAATTACGGGGTCTTCGTGGTAGAAATCTGCTTTTCAACGCCTGCAATCGCTTTGTTGATCTGAACATCGTATTGTGGATCTTGGATATGCTCCACTAATGCTACTTCAAGTGCTGTTGCTGTTTTCTCATCAATCGCACCCGTTACTTTTAGCTTTTGCTTGGTCTGAAATGATTTCACTGCTGTTTCGGTATCACGGTCAAAATAACCATCTTTACGATCTACCGTGTAACCAAGACCATCTAACATAATTTGAGCACTCTTAATATCACTATTATTCATATCATATTTGAGTGTTTTCTCTTTGTTGATTGGAGTCACTGTAAAGTAATCCGGTGGAGCAATTTTAACATCTGGTTTGATTCCTTTTTTGTGAATCCAATCTCCATTTGGTGTTAACCATTTGGCAATCGTAATTTTAATTAGACTGCCATCGTTAAAGATATTATCCATACTCGTCTGAACGGTACCTTTACCATACGTCGTCTCACCGTATAAAGTCGCACCAGCAGATTGCTTCAAGGCACCTGCTAGAATCTCAGAAGCACTTGCGCTACCACCATTCGTCACTACAGCAATCGGATATTTAACACCTTTACCTTTGGACTTAGTCTCATCACGTTTACCTGCTTTGTCTTCGACCTGTACGATCAATTTGCCATTCGGAACAAATTGTTCAGCCATATCAATTACAACAGATAGAACGCCGCCTGGATTGTTACGAACATCAATCACAAGACCTTTCATACCTTCGCCTTCAAGCTTTTTCACTTCAGCATCAAAACGTTCGGCTGTATTCATCGAGAACTGCGTTACAGTGATTACGCCGATTTTGTCATCCGTCATTCTCGAAGTAACCGTCTCTACATCAATATCATCACGTACAATTTTGAAATCTAACGTATTTGAACTACCAGAACGTTTGATTTCAAGAGTAGCTGTTGTGCCTTTTTTACCACGAATCTTGTTAACCGCGTCATTCAAGTCTACGCCCGCTAACGATTCGCCATTAATCGATACAATAATGTCTTTAGGACGTAATCCTGCTTTTTCCGCAGGCGACCCTTTGATTGGAGAAACAATCACTACATTACCATCTTCTTGCGACACTTCTGCACCAATTCCAGTAAATGATCCTGCGATTGATTCGGAAAATTGAGTCGCTGTCTCAGGAGCCATATAACTGGAATAAGGATCACCTAATGCTTCCATCATTCCATTGATCGCACCATCTACTAGCTTGTTGCTATCTACATCTTGATAATAATTACTTTCAATCAATTTGGCAGCTGCACTTAATTTACTTTGCTGTTGGTCGCTTAGACCACCACCGCTAAGTGCTGCGAGCAATCCTTGTCCGTTGACAGCGTTACGAGCGATTCCTGGCAGACTGGTAAAAGCCAGTGTAAGCACGCTACTCAGCACCATCATGGCAATCACAAGTAGTGCTACGGTGCGTTTTCTCATCATGTGTTACCGCCTCTCTGAGCTTAACGCTATTACAGATAACCCATCGGATCGACAGGTGTATTATTCACACGTACTTCAAAGTGACAGTGAGGGCCTGTAGAGTTTCCTGTAGAACCTACTTCTGCAATCTTCTGTCCCTGACTCACTGTAGCCCCTACAGAAACAGCAATACCGCCATCACGAATATGTCCATATAAGGTTTTGATTCCATTTCCATGATCAATAATCACAGTATTACCGTATCCATTTTGCCATTGAGCGACAACGACTGTACCGCCTTGAGCGGCATGAATATCAGTTCCTTGAGGAGCTGCAAAATCGACACCTGTGTGCATTTTATATACCCCTTGAATCGGGTGATTACGGTATCCGAATGGAGAAGAAATACGTGCGCCATTTACAGGTAGACCCATACTACCATTACCGCTACCTTGATATCCGCCTGTACTTGGTGGTGTATAGCTTCCACCTCCACCGGATGATGGTGGATTGTTCGCTGCTGCTTCTGCTCTGGCTTGAGCTTCAGCTGCTGCACGAGCCGCCGCTGCTGCTCTTTCCTGTGCTTCTAGTGCTGTTTTCTCTTGATACAGAGAAGCACGTTTATCAGCTAGATCCCACAACGCTTGTTCTTGCTCGGATGTGATATCATCTGCATTTTCAATCTGTGTATTGTATTTAGAAATAAGTACTTGTTTTTCGCTTTCTTTGGCATCTAATTCGCCTTTACGCTCTGCTTTTTCAGCATATAGACTTTTCGCTTTTGCATACGAAGCAGTCAATTTTTTTTGCGTTACGATTACGAATTGTTTGTCTTTCTCATGTTGAGCCAAAATGTCCTGATCTTGATCTACAATCATACGTAATGAATCGGCACGTTCTACAAAATCAGAAAAATTGGTTGATGCCATTAACACATCCATATAAGAGATTAATCCATCGGTATACATCATACGTACACGAGTATCAATCATACCTTCACGAGCATGAATACGTTCTTTGGTTTCAGCCAGATCTTTTTTCGCTTGACGCAGACCTGATTCGGTTTGTGAAATATCACTAGAAACGCGAGCCAACTGACTGCTCACTTCATTGATCGCTTGCAATACTTTACCTAGATCTTTTTGTGTTCTAGCTTTCAGTACTTGCGATTTTTTCTTTTGAGCAGCAGCTTTTTTCTTCTGTTGGGCTGCTTCCTGTGCTTTTTTCTCCACAGCATTTAATTGACTTTGGATATCACTAACCGATTTGGCGGCGTGTACGTGTTGTGGTTGTATCACAGAGACTGCCAATAAAATAACAGCCATAACTGATGCGACTTTTTTCAACTTTTTCTCCCCATCCTTTTACCGTTTGTAGGTTTTTGAAACAGTCGTTTTCCGGCGTTCAGCACTTGCATCAAGTATGATTATCGGCAATATTTTGCAGATATCTTAGCTTTTTTTGCATATTTACGAAAATAATTTATTTTATACTTTAAGGAAGCGACGAATCGAGAGTGTACTACCCCATATTCCGATCAATACTCCAAGTCCAAGCAATAGACTGCCTAATAATGGCCAGATCTGCTGTAACGGAATCAAAGTGATCACAGACGCTATTCCAAATGATCGAACAGAAGCGGCTACCAATTGCTGATATCCAATAAATAAAATACCGATTGTTACCAGTGAACCAATACCGCCTAATAGTGCACCTTCAATAAAGAACGGCCAACGGATAAATTGATTCGTGGCTCCAACAAGCTTCATAATACTAATTTCACGACGACGTGCAAGTATAGTGACTCGAATCGTATTGGCAATCAAGAACATCGCCATCAGTCCAAGAGCAGCGACTAAGATCAGACCAATATTACGAATCAATGCAGTAACTTTGAATAACGTCTGTACAGTGTCTCCACCATAACGAACTTTGAGAATAGGTTTCTCAGGGTGTTCTGTATTCAGTGCTTCAATCTTCTGAGCGACAAAAGGAACAGTTGTTGGTTCTATCACTTGGATACGTAAAGCATCAGGTAATGGATTGTTATCTTGCGCATATCCTTGTAAAAAGGACTCTCCACCTTCACCCAGACGATCACGTAATTCTTTCAATCCTTGTGCTTTGGGAACAAAAGTGACGGTACTTACTTCTGTCATTGCACTGATTTCTTGTTGTAGTTCTTGTCGTAACGACTGATCTACATTCAGTTCTAGAAAGACATTAATTTCAACTTCACTGTCTGCCTGATCAGCTAGTTGATTCACATTTAATACTAACAAAATAAATACACCCAAAATAAACAGAGACACAATAATGGAAGTAATGGATGCGATCGACATCCATCCATTGCGGAATACGCTTCTAAAACCTTCCCGCAAGTGTCGCAAGAAGGTATTAAAATTCATAACCGTACTCCCCTCTAATCTGATCTCTGACGATCATGCCGTCTTCAATCGCTAATACACGACGACGCATCGAATTCACAATATCTCTATTATGAGTTGCCATAATAATTGTTGTACCACGGAAATTAATCTCATCTAGCAATTGCATAATGCCATATGACGTCTCAGGATCAAGGTTACCTGTCGGTTCATCCGCAATAATAACAGCTGGATTATTGACGATTGCGCGTGCAATAGCAATCCGCTGTTGCTCACCACCGGACATTTGTTCAGGGTAACGCCCTGCTTTACTTTGAAGTCCTACTAGATCCAATACTTCCATTACTCTTTTTTTCATTAATTTTCTCGGCGTTTCAATAACTTCCATTGCAAAAGCAACATTATCGTACGCTGTTAACTTCGGAAGCAAACGAAAATCTTGAAAAATAACCCCGATATTACGACGTAATAATGGAATCTTACGTTGTTTTAATTTGCCCAAATTGAATCCATTTACTGAAATTTGACCTTTAGTTGGTGTTTCTTCACGATACATTAGCTTCATAAAGGTAGACTTACCCGCACCCGAAGGACCGACCACATATACAAATTCATTGCGATCAATCTTCACAGAGATACCTTGTAGAGCATGTGCTCCATTGGGATAAGTTTTCCATACGTCCTGCATTTCTATCAAATCATCACTTCCTAATAACAAGATCATTCATCTGTACACTGTTCGTGTGGCAAGATGAAGTCTGAATTCTTTTATTCGGTACTGCTATTCTTCACATTTCAACAACACTAAGTATAGGTAGGTTGGTTCTTATCAAGTAAACCAATATACGATGAGGTACTTTGTACAGAATGTATCAAAACACCATATGTTTGAAAGACTGATTCAATAATCTCTATTGTAACAAATTCGTTACCATTTGAGTACTATAATAACTCGAAAATCACTCAGTAATCAAAAAAGCCTGAAATCAGCATCATGCTGAAATCAGACTTTCTTCTGCTAACGACCTTAAAAAGCGTCTATATTTAAAAAACATACTGTAACATCACTTTTGATTAGGCTTGTTGGTTTGTAGAGCACGTTCTTTACCCATACACGAAACAGCGATTAATGCCCCGATGGCGGGTAGAACTGCCCACATAAATGTACCGGCGATTGAACTGGTCAAAGCCACTTGAATCATCTCAATAACTTGGGCAGGTAGATTGGCTTTGATATCATCCGATAATAATGCACGTGGATCTAACTGTGTCAGATCAAGTCCCGGAGGTAATGAACTTCCACTACCACTTTGATCGACACCTGCTTGCAATTGATTGCTAAGGATACTGCGCTGAATCAATCCAAATATCGTAACACCCAGTGCCATCCCTAGTGAACGAACAAATGTTAACGTAGAGGTTGCAGCTCCACGTTGGCGGAAATCAAAGTTCTGAATCCCACTGATATTAAGTACAGAGAATGAGAAGCCAATACCGAATCCTGCTGTAGCTAGATATAGATACAATAATAGTGCAGGGGTCTCCGGTGTAATCCGGCTTAACAGTGCCATGCCTAATACAAATAAAAATCCAGAAATCATCATAATACGACGGAAGGTTAATTTGTTAACCAGTATGCCGCCAAGCATCGCAGCAATTACTGATCCGATCGTCATCGGCATCAAAGTCAGCCCTGAATTGACTGCTGTTCCACCGCTAACCCCTTGAATATAGATCGGAATATATAGAGCGACTGTAATAAAAGCAGCTCCATAGAAGAAAGCCGCTAATGTACTACTAGTAAACAGACGATCTTTGAACATTGGAAATGAAATAATAGGTTCTGCTGCTTTCTTTTCCGCAAAAATAAAAGCGATCAGTAAGATCACAAAGCTCACAAATAATCCTAAGATCACGCCTGAATTCCACGGATACGTATCTCCGCCTAATTCTAGAGCGAACATTAATGAAACGACAGCACCAATAAGCAGACCTGCGCCCCACCAATCGATTTTTTGCTTCGAACGTTCCATCGATTCATGATAAAAGACCATAATCAATAGAAATGAAATAATACCAAACGGAACATTGATATAAAACACCCAGCGCCAATTCATATACTGAGTAATATAAGCGCCTAATAATGGACCAAACAAACTGGACATTCCGAATACAGCACCCAGCAAGCCTGTCATTTTACCACGCTTTTCCGGTGGGAACGTATCGAACACAATTGTAAAAGCGATCGGTACAAGTGCACCGCCACCTATTCCTTGAATCGCTCGATAAATACTAAGTTGTACAATCGAATCGGCTGTCCCACATAAAATAGAACCGAGCATAAACACAACAACACCAAAAATAAAAAATCGCTTACGACCATACATATCCGAAAGCTTGCCGAAAATAGGGGTTCCTGCGAGAGAAGCAACCAAATAGGCTGAAGTTACCCAGACAAATTGATCAAATCCTCCAAGGTCGCCTACGATTGTAGCAATCGCTGTAGCCACAATCGTATTATCTATCGCTGCAATAAAAATACCGAGCAACAATCCTGCGACGATCCAGCCTGTTTTCGAAGCTCCTTTGCTTTTTTCAGCAACAGATGCCGACATATACTCACTCCTTTTTCGTAATCATAACATGATCCTTCTGAGAAGCATCTGTTTGTTACTGACCCATTGGTCACAATGGAATGAGTATAGCATATTATTGAATTGAAGACGACAAACTCCTATTTACAAAGTAACTCCGCTTTTAAATATCGCCAATTCACGGAACTTATTTTTTTCATTATTGACCCAGCGTCCACTGGCGACTTCGATAATATACTCGATAAAATCACGCAATCCATCTTCCATCGTTACACCTTCTACTAAAGTGCCCGCATTATAATCAATCCAATGTGGTTTATTAGCAAATAAAGGTGAATTGGTTGATACTTTCATAGTGGGTACAAACGAACCGAAAGGCGTACCCCGTCCTGTCGTGAAAATGACCAACTGACAACCTGCTGCTGCTAATGCAGATGAAGCCACTAGATCGTTACCCGGTGCACTCAGCAGATTTAATCCGCGTGTCTGTAATCGTTCTCCATATAATAGAACATCTTGTACAGGAGAAATGCCTGATTTTTGCGTACAACCCAGTGATTTATCTTCTAATGTAGTAATCCCACCTGCTTTATTACCCGGAGACGGATTCTCATATACAGGCTGTTTGTAATCCATAAAATACTGCTTGAAGTCATTGATTAGATGAACAATTTTGCCAAATACCTGTTCATCTGCTGCACGCTCCATTAAGATCTGTTCAGCACCAAACATTTCCGGTACTTCTGTTAATACTGTGGTTCCACCCTGTGCCGCCATATAATCAGACAGTTGACCTAATAGGGGGTTAGCTGTAATCCCTGATAATCCGTCAGAACCACCACATTTAAGTCCGATTTTGAGATCAGCTAACGGTATTTCTTCCCGATGGTCACCTTGTACATGTTCAAAGATTTCTTTGAGCAATTGCACACCTGCTTCGACTTCATCAGATACCATTTGCGAGACAAGGAATTTGACCCGTTGTTCATCATGTTCACCGATCGCAAGCTTAAATTGATCCATTTCATTATTTTCACAGCCAAGCCCAAGTACCAGCACACCGCCTACATTTGGATGCTTCACCGCATCAGCCAAAATCGTACGTGTATATTGATGATCATCTCCAAGCTGAGAACAACCGTAACTGTGCTTAAGCACCAATGTATTTTCAAAAGGAGCGATATCGCCTACTTCACGCTCGAACTCACTTAAGATCAATTCAGCGATTCCGTTGACACAGCCCACTGTCGGTACGATCCATAGTTCATTACGGATACCCACATCTCCATTGCTACGTCGATACCCTTGAAATGTACGATTTTCGAGCGTATATGGATTGAATAATGTTTTGGGATCATAATGATATTCTTCAATACCAGTCAAATTGGTTTTGGCATTATGAGTATGAATATGACTGCCGACGGCAATCGGCTGAATCGCATGTCCAATTGGATAGCCGTATTTGATAATATGTTGATGGATTTCTATCGGTTGTAGTGCAATCTTATGTCCTCTTGCAATATCTTCAGTTAACGTAATTGATTGTGCCGTAGCTGTTGTGGTATCTAGTGTAATCACTTCACCTTGCTGATAATCACGTAGCGCCACAGCCACATTATCTTGCGGATGAATCTGTATATATTCCAACATGATTCGGTATGCCTCCTTATAAAAGGTCTCTTTATCGTAAATAATGCTTATAGTCGATTACACAGTAGGTGTTACCGATGGAGCCATCAACTCTTGCAAAGCAACAACCATTCCTTGGTGTTGAATATGGTACAAATTAGTCGTCACTTGCTCAGTTAAACCTGCATAAGAATTTAAGTTCATTCCCCAGAATGAAACTTCACCGAGTACAGCAGTCACCAACTGATACAGGCTTGATTGACTGTTATCACAGTTTTTCCATAGTTCAGCTAATTGTTGTAACACAGCTTCATCATCATTTAACAAGATACGTTCTCCGCTACGATCGCCTTTATAGAAAGCAATCAAAGCCGCAAGCGAAAATACTAATTTGGCTGGTAATTGATGTTGTTGTTCGATATAAGAAGTGAGCGTAGGTAGATCACGGGTTTTGAATTTGGAAATACTATTAAGTGAAATACTCATTAGAAAATGCTCTACATATGGATTGCGGAAACGTTCCATCACAGCAGCAGCGAATTGCTCTAGTTCATCAGCAGGCAGATCCAAAGTCGGTATAATCTCATCCTGAATAAGAGACTGGACAAAAGCACCTGTGATCGGATGTTCTACTGCTTCTGCTACTGTATTGAGACCATATAGATACGCAATAGGAGTCATTGCGGTATGAGCGCCATTCAAGATACGTACTTTACGAGTGCGATAAGGCGCCATATCTGACACCACTTTGATATGCAACTGGGCTTGAGCAAAAGGTAATTCTTGTTCGATCCATGCAGGGCCTTCAATCACAAGTAAGTGAAATGGTTCACCTACTACAACAAATTGATCTTCGTATCCAAGCTCAGCTGTAATCTCAGGCATACGCTGTTTAGGATAACCCGGTACAATTCGATCCACCAGAGTGCTACAAAATGTATTCGCTTGATGTACCCACGCACCAAATTCAGGCTCCAAGTTCCACAACTCTGCATATTGCAAAACAATTCGTTTCAACTCATCTCCGTTATGATCAATCAACTCACAAGGAAGAATAATAAACCCTTTGCTCTCTTCTCCATGAAAATGACGGAAACGGCGATACAATAATGATGTTAATTTACCAGGATAACTTTGCTGTGGACGATCTGCTAATTGATCTGTGCTGTTAAAAGCAATGCCAGCTTCAGTCGTATTGGAAATAATCCAACGCAATTCAGGTTGATACGCCAAAGCTTCATACTGTTCATAATGCTCATAAGGATTGATTCCGCGTGTGACGCACTCGATTACTTCATGAGTTCGAGAAGGTTGTCCTTCTTGAATCCCTTCGAGATACACTGTATATAATCCATCTTGTTCATTCAGTCGTTCAGCCATCCCTGTAGCTAGTGGTTGTACGATGACCACTCCTGCATCAAAATTCGCTTTTTGGTTCATCTGATGAATCTGCCAATCGGTAAATGCTCGCAAAAAATTGCCTTCCCCAAATTGCAGTACTTTTTCAGTATAGGTTGAAGCTGGATAAGTGGTTCGGTTAAGTGCTGGCATGATCATATCCTCCTGATCTTTATTTTAAAATAGGAATAGCTAACTTATGTTCTGGATACTATTTGTGTTCTTATCAATAATTATAATTTTATGCACACGTTAACAAAGTGAATTAGATCACAATCTCATCATTTATTAAAAAGAGAATTCCTGCGCATAGTAGTAAGCTCTGGAATCCTCAATCTATAACGATCTTATTTAGCAACTTGAACGATTGGTGGCTTCAATAAATTACTCTGAATAAACAGCTGTTGATTTACGCTGAATCAATTCAGTTTCAACAAAGATCAATTCTTGTTGTGTTTCTTTTTCACGAATCTGTTCTAATATTTTCTCTGCCCCGCGTGCACTGATGTCTTCGATCGGACGCTTCACTGTCGTTAATGCAGGATTGGTATACATGGAGAAATTAATATCATCAAACCCGACAATCGACAGGTCTTGTGGCACTTTGAGCCCTTGTTCAAATGCGGCATTCATCGCACCTATCGCCATATCATCATTGGAGCAAAATACAGCGGTTGGTGGTGTTGATAAAGCTAGCAATTGTTGCATCGCTTGATAACCACTTTCTGTATCATACTCTCCGCCTACAATATATTGGGATGGGATCGATAATCCCTTTTCCTCCATCGCTTGAACAAATCCTAATCGGCGTTGTTCTGTAGACTTAAAGCTTTTGATCCCTTCGATAATAGCAATCTGTGTATGCCCTTGCTCAATCAGAAATTGTCCAGCATGATAAGATCCTTCTTTATCGTTAGAGACAATATTGACTAGATTTGCACCGGGAAGAAGACGATTCAACACCACAATCGGAATTTCTTGCTCTAATGCATGATGGATAAAATCATTATCCGCTTCACTTTGACTCATCAAAATAATGCCATCAAACCGTTTACGATGAATCGAACTGTAATCTAAATAATCATCAATGCCACGTACAAATAAATTGTATTCGATCCCGATCACACGATTAACCCCGCGAATCGTAGCGGCAAAAAAGCTACTACTGGTACCATTGGAAATACTGGTAAAAAACAAACCTATCGTATGCGAACGCTGTAATACCAGACTTTTAGCATTATAATTCGGAATATAATTCACTTCTTGCGCAATCTGCATAATTTTACGTTTGGTGACTTCTTTAATAAGCGGACTATTATTCAGTGCACGAGAAACGGTTGTATGAGAAACATTCGCTAGCTTGGCGATATCTTTGATAGTGGCTGCCATATGCATACCTTCCTTTATTCCAGCTTGTTCGATTCATCGACTCGGAGGAATCATATGACTCCTCTTCTCCTAAGAATAACATATTATGTTCCACTCACCATAATACGGACGGTTGCTGAGCGCTATGCGATTGTTCTCATTCTTTCTACTCTAATGGTTGATGACGCAATTGTAGTTCTTCAACGATTTGTTCATGCTTTTTATCTGTTAATTTGTACATTAATCCGATAATTAACATCGCAATAGCCAGAGCAATCGCTGGATACAGACACAATAACGCTTTGATCCCGATCTGAGTGCCGACCGTCTGCACCACATTCGGTACATAACCAACAACAGCAAGACCTACACCTGATAAGAAACCAGATAACGATTGTGCTAATTTACGAGAAAAGTTAAACAACGAATAGGTCGTTCCTTCTTTACGTTCACCTGATGTCCATTCGCCATAATCAATAATATCAGATACAAAAGCCCATGTAACACCATTAGGGATGCTAATACCGATAAATGCAATACTCGCTAAGATTGTGAAAAGATACACATTCGATGGTGCAATAAAGTTGATCGTATCTGCAACAACACTAATTCCAAGTCCGATCATCGCTGTTTTGCGTTTACCGAATCTTTTCACCAATTTAGGTAAAAACAAGACACCGATAAATGAAGATCCGATAATAATAAAGTTCATATACGCCATCAGTTCTACATTACCTAAATTATACTGAGCAAAATAAATCAACATCGCTGATTTGATATTGTACGCTGAAATCGTGAATACAGTCATTAAAACCAGTACTAATAGCGGTTTGTTACTGACAAACGTTTTGACCACACTGCCAACCGATAATTTTTCAGAAGGAGCGGCTTGACTGATAATGCGTTCTTTCGTTCCGCGAAAACACACAATAAAAGCAAGCACACCGATGATAGACATAATCCCCATCACCACAGGGAAACCTACAGATGGATTAGCGAAATTCACAATTAAAGGCATTACGATTACACTTGTTACAAATAAGGCTCCAAGTGAACCGGCTTGACGGAATGACGATAACGACGCCCGTTCAATCGTATTCTGAGTAATCGATGCACCCAGTGAACCGTAAGGAATATTTACAAATGAATACCCAATCCCCCAGATCATATAAGAAGCATACGCATAAATTAATTTACCTGTTACTGATAGATTCGGTGAGATAAACGTAAATACTGTCAGGATCGCAAGAATAAGACTTCCGTAGATCAGATACGGTCTAAATTTACCGTTTTTTCCGATATTTTTGCGATAATCAATCGAAGAACCAACAATCGGATCACAGATCGCTGCAAATAATTTACTGACTAGAAATATACCTGCTGCTGCAATCGCTGGAATCCCTGCTACATCTGTAAAAAACTTTAATAGATACAATTGCCCCAGATCAAACATAAATCCGTTCCCAAAGTCCCCCATACCGTACGAAATCTTTTCTTTCAAACTGATCTTGCCGTCAATCGCATTTTCTTCCGCTTTGACCCCTTTTAATGTAGCAACTCCCATGTGACACACCCCTTGATTTGATAAAATCAACCGCTTACAATATCGACAATCATGCGATACTGTTTTGAGCATTTCTACGTTTCTTGCTGCCTAAATAAATTGGATAAGATTTTATTTCATTTGTGAAATTAATCACATAATACTTAGAAGTAAATATCGCTTTGGCTATATCTGCTAGAACATCACTGTCTCCATACTCTATGTTCTATATCAGCCAAAGCGATACTTCTACCTGATTACTGTACAGAAACGACTGCTGGGAAATTAAAATATTGCTCTGCATTGGTATAACAAATGCCTTCTACAATACCGCTTAACAATTCCATATCATCAGGTGCTTCCCCTTGTTCTACCCATGTACCCAACAGATCACACAACAGACGGTGGAAATATTCATGACGGGTATATGATAAAAAGCTACGTGAGTCGGTCAACATCCCTACAAAACGAGCTAACACACCCATATTGGCTAACAATTTCATCTGCTCATGCATACCATCACGATGATCGTTGTACCACCACGCTGTACCGAACTGAATTTTACCAGCGATACCACCGCTCTGGAAGCTACCTGCTGCACTTGCTAGAACAGGATAATCATTCGGATTGAGTGAGTACAAAATCGTTTTCGGTAAGGCACCTGCTGATTCCATAGCATCTAGTAGCGACACTAACGGTTTCGCAATCAATCCATCATTTACGGAATCATAACCGGTATCCGGTCCTAATTGACGGAACATTGATGTACTATTGTTACGTAACGCATGAATATGGAACTGCATCGCCCAATCTAGCTCTGCATACAATTGACTCAAAAATACAAGTGTATACGATTTGTGCTTCGCTTCTTCTTCACTACTTACTTGTCCTTGCTCTAACGCTTTGGCAAAAATCTGATTGACTTCTGCTTGAGTCGCCTCTGCAAAAACAACCGTATCCAGCGCATGATCGGATACTCGTCCTCCTGCGGCATGGAAAAAGCGAACTCTTTGCTCAAGCGCTTTCAAAAAGTCGTCATAGGTACGAATCTCTGATCCATAGACACCCACTAATTGTTCTAACCATGGACGGAATGTAGCACGATTAATCTCTAATGCTTTGTCTGGTCGAAAGCTTGGCAAGACAGCTGTCGAGAAACCGTTCAGCTCACGAATCTGTGCATGATAACCAAGATCATCGACAGGATCATCTGTCGTACACACGACAGTTACTTTCGACTTGGTAATCAGATCGCGCGCTCCGAATCCTTCACCCTGTAGTTGTTCATTTACTTTTTGCCAGATTTGCGGAGCTGTCTTTTCACTTAATAATTCGTCTACTCCGAAAAAGCGTTGTAATTCGAGATGTGTCCAGTGATACAGTGGATTACCGATCAATTGTGGTACGGTTCTTGCCCACGCCAGAAATTTATCATAATCATCGGCATCGCCTGTAATATATTTTTCTTCGATTCCATTAGCACGCATCACACGCCATTTGTAATGATCTCCATATAACCATGCTTCTGTAATATTTTTAAACGTTTTGTTCTCCAAAATTTCTTGTGGACTCAAATGACAATGGTAATCAATAATCGGCATATCTTTTGCTACTTGATGGTACAGCTGGATTGCTGTATCACTATGTAGCATAAAGTTTTGATCCAAAAATTTAACAGTCATTGTATTCCTTCCTTTCCTTGATTCAGCTATGTTTATTCATTTTGTTAACGTGAACATTTACAGTCTTATTGTATCTCTTTTTGCAGAATACGCAATAGGATTTCGCTATTTTTATTGTTACAGTTATATGAACTAAGAAGTGCTGTTATTGTAACAGATATCATAGCAAATTCATATTCTAGGCATAGAGTCATACAATCACAGCAGATCCTTGCGATATAATGATCATAATCCCAAAGATGGAGGTACTACTACATATGTCTATCCCAATCGAAGCTCCCAAAATTCCGCAACAGTTAGAGCAGTTAAAGGAACCTTTATACTCTTTGCAAGCCAAAGACGAGTTCAGTCGTGTCCAAATACAACAACTCACGATCGATCGTCAGGAAGCGCAACGGGTATCTTTTGAGAAAACGATATTTGAAAAAGTAGATATCATCGAGTCGCATTTAGCTGAAATCGAACTGACTGATGTGATATTTGATCAATGCGATCTTTCGAATATTCCATTTCCTCATTCGTTTGTTCATCGTACAGAATTTCGGCAGTGCAAATTAATCGGTACCGATTTTGCTCAAAGTCGCTTGCAAAATGTTCGCTTTATCGACTGTGTCGCTGATTACTCTGTATTTCGCTTTTCTAATTTCAAAAATGTCTCTTTCGAACATTGCTCATTGATCGGGGCGGATTATTGCTCTTCTACCTTCAAATCTGTTATGTTCGATCATTGTCAATTAGACACCGCTATGATGTCAGGCACTTCGTTACAGGAAGTGGATCTCAGTACCTGTGATTTTACAAGCTTGCAGATTGAAATTGAAGATTTGCGAGGATGTATCATTTCGCCGTATCAAGCTTCTTCATTTGTCGGGTTAATGGGACTTGTCATCAAATCTTAATACACAAAAAAGGACAACCTTATTATCGCAGTTGTCCTTTTTTGCATCACTTTAGCTTATTTATTCTACTGCACATGACCTTCTAGCCATGTCACAGTATGTGTTAATTTATCTTCAGCACGCTCAATAGCCGCAGCGACCTGTACAGTTGCTGTACCGCCATACACATTACGTGCATTGACTACAGCTTCTGGTTGCAATACAGCATAGATACTATCATCGAACAACGGGGAGAAGTTTTGGAATTCTTCCAGTGTTAGATCCAGTAAGTATTTACCTTCTTGGATACAGTACAGTACCGTTTTACCAATCACTTCATGAGCTTGACGGAAAGGAAGACCTTTACCCACCAAGAAGTCTGCAATATCAGTCGCATTGGAAAAGTCTTTGTTGACTGCTTCACGCATACGTCCTGTATTTACTTTCATCGTAGCGATCATCGGTGCGAACAACTGAAGTGCACCTTCCAACGTGGCAACCGTATCGAACATACCTTCTTTGTCTTCTTGCATATCTTTGTTATACGCAAGTGGCAACGATTTGAGTACAGTCAGTAATCCGATCAGATTACCGTATACACGACCTGTTTTACCACGTACCAATTCTGCTACATCCGGATTTTTTTTCTGTGGCATAATACTGCTGCCTGTACAGAATGCATCATCCAATTCAATAAAGCTAAATTCAGTACTGCTCCATAACACCAATTCTTCGCAAAGACGAGAGAGATGGGTCATGATCAGAGAAGCGCCTGCTAGAAATTCCACGATAAAGTCACGATCACTAACCGCATCCAAACTGTTCTCATATACACCATCGAATCCTAATTGTTCTGCTACATAATGACGATCAATCGGGAATGTGGTTCCAGCTAACGCACCTGCACCCAGTGGCAATACATTAATCCGTTTATAGCTGTCTTTCAGACGATCAATATCACGTTCAAACATCGAGACATACGCCATCAGATGATGAGGAAAAAGAATCGGTTGAGCACGTTGTAGATGCGTATAGCCCGGGATAATCGTATCCATATTGCTTTTCGCTTGTGTAATCAATGATTCTTGTAATCCATGAAGTAGACCTGTAAGTTCTACAACACGTTTACGTAAATACAAGTGCATATCTGTCGCTACCTGATCATTACGGCTACGTCCAGTGTGTAATTTACCACCTACAGCACCGATTTCTTCGATCAAATGCTTTTCAATATTCATATGAATATCTTCATCCGACACCGAAAATTGAATCTCGCCTGCACGGATTTTATCGAGTACTTTGTTTAGACCCTTTTTGATGATTTCTACATCTTCAGCAGGTACAATCCCGCATTTGCCTAGCATACTTACATGTGCCAGACTGCCTTGAATATCTTCTTCTGCCAAAGCTTTATCAAAGTGGATTGAAGCTGTATATTCTTCAACCAGATGATTGGTTTGTTTGGTAAAACGTCCGCCCCATAATTTACTCATAGCTGTGGTTCACTCTCCTTTATCCGCTTGCGCTGCTTGACGCACACCTGCGCCTACACGTAGACGAAGAGCATTCAATTGGATAAAGCCTGCTGCATCCCCTTGATCATAAGCATTGGTTGGATCAGCTTCCATCGTTGCAATTTCAGGGTTATACAGACTGTAAGGACTGCTTAGACCTGCT
This sequence comes from Paenibacillus nuruki, assembly GCF_001721045.1. Lineage (GTDB taxonomy): Bacteria > Bacillota > Bacilli > Paenibacillales > Paenibacillaceae > Saccharibacillus > Saccharibacillus nuruki. The sequence goes on from NZ_MDER01000053.1 coordinate 39,635, forward strand.
GCAATAATATTACCTTTGTATAATTTCACACGTACTGTACCTGTAACATTTTTTTGGCTTTCAGTCACTAATGCTTGTAAAGCTAGACGTTCCGGTGCAAACCAGAAGCCATTGTACACTAGATTGCTATAACGAGTAATCAGTGAATCACGCAGACTCATGACTTCACGATCCATCGTTAAAGATTCTAATTTGCGATGCGCTGTAAATAGAATCGTTCCACCTGGTGTCTCATATACGCCACGGCTCTTCATACCCACAAAGCGGTTTTCCACCATATCAACACGACCGATACCGTGTTTACCACCAAGCTCATTTAATTTTTCCATCGCTGCGAGTGGAGTCAATTTCTCTCCATTTAGCGCTACACAATTTCCATTTTCAAATTCCAAATCTAACATTTCTGGTTGATCGGGTGCATCTTCTGGAGAAACGCTAAGCAAGAACATATCTTTATTACTTTCTGCGCTTGCATCAAAGTTAGGATCTTCCAATACACCACTTTCATAACTGATATGTAGCAAATTGCGGTCAGTTGAATACGGTTTTGCCGCTGAAGCTGTTACCGTGATGCCATGCTTTTCAGCATATTCAATCATCTCAGCACGTCCCGGGAACTGATCACGGAATGTTTCTAAGCGCCAAGGAGCGATGACTTTGATCTCAGGAGCAAGAGCTGCTGCATTCAATTCAAAGCGAACCTGATCGTTTCCTTTACCTGTAGCACCATGAGCGATAGCCATAGCACCTTCAGCACGCGCAATCTCAACCATACGCTTCGCAATAAGCGGACGAGCAATACTTGTACCTAGTAGATATTGTCCTTCATATAGTGCTCCTGCTTGGAACATTGGATAGATAAAATCTTCGGCAAATTCAGCACGCAGATCATCAATATAGACTTTAGAAGCTCCTGTTGCTAATGCTTTTTCTTCCAAACCATCCAGTTCATCGGCTTGTCCGATATCTGCGGTAAATGCGATAATCTCTGCATCATATGTTTCTTTTAACCATTTCAAAATAATAGATGTATCCAGTCCACCCGAGTATGCAAGTACAATTTTATTTTTAGCCATGTTGTTGTATTCCCTCCACTTTCTTCATATCCATATATCGAACTATTCTTATTCTATCTTACTTTATCCGATCAAAGCCGCCATAATTGCTTTTTGTGCATGTAGACGATTTTCTGCTTCATCAAAAATCACACTATTGGGTCCATCAATAACGCCTGCACTGACTTCTTCACCACGATGAGCCGGTAGACAGTGTAAGAAAATATAATCGGATTTCGCATGACTTACCAGTTCTTCATTGACCTGATAATCTTTAAATGCTTGTTCACGAATCTTCTGTTCTTCTTCAAAGCCCATACTTGCCCAGACATCGGTATAGATTACGTCTGCATCCTGAACAGCCTCTTTCGGATCGCGAACAACTTTGATTGTTGCTCCACTTTCAGCGGCTAAGGCTTCACATTGTTTCACTACTTCTGGATCAGGCTCATATCCTTCTGGCGTGGCTACATAGACGTCCAGTCCTACACGAGCGCCACCAATCATTAGCGAGTGTGCCATATTGTTACCGTCTCCGATATACGCAAGTTTTAATCCTTTAAGCTTTCCTTTGCTCTCCACAATCGTCTGGAAATCAGCCAGTACCTGACAAGGATGCCCTAGATCACTCAGTCCATTAATAACCGGAATATCTGCATATTTCGCCAGTTCGGTTACATTTTCATGTCCAAAGGTACGAATCATAATCCCATCGAGGTAACGTGACATCACGCGTGCTGTATCTGCAATAATCTCACCGCGTCCCATTTGGATATCATTTTTACTCAAGAACAGAGCATGTCCACCTAGCTGAAAAGTACCGACTTCAAAAGATACCCGTGTACGTGTCGAAGATTTCTCGAAAATTAATCCGACTGTTTTACCTTCGAGTGGACGATACGATTCTCCTGCTTTTTGCTTACGTTTCAGTTCGATTGCTAGATCAATTAAAAAATGAATTTCTTCTGCGGTATAGTCGCTTAATTCTACAAAATCTTTGCCTTTAAAATGACTAAGTTCTAACGTACTGTTTTTCGATACTGCATCTGTCATGGATATGAACCTCCTTATTTCGATTTATTTTCCATTGATGATCGTTGAATTATTTACAATCGGTGCATACGCTTCGATAATATCTTTGATCATATCTACTGCTTGATCCACTTCTGCTTGAGTCACTAAAAGATTTGGTAACAATCGAATCACATTAGGCCCTGCTGTAATAAATAACAATCCTTTTTCTTGCCCAACTGTAACCAATTCGCCTACAGGACCATCACATTCAATACCGATCAATAATCCTTTACCACGAATATCTTTAACAAACGGATGGTTGCCGATTTTCGCTTGTAATTGTTCTTGTAGATAGGTTCCCATCGTAGCCGCTTGTTCTACTACATTCTGTTCTTGCATCGTTTCAATCGTAGCGATAACAGCCGCTGTTGCTAGAGGTGTACCTCCAAATGTAGAACCATGACTTCCTGCGACAAATGCTTCTTTGAGGAATGCTTTACCGACCAATGCTCCGATTGGGAAGCCACTTCCTAACCCTTTGGCTAATGTGAAAATATCCGGTTCGATACCATAATGCTCATAAGCGAACATTTTGCCTGTGCGTCCCATACCTGTCTGTACTTCATCTACGATCAACAATAATCCGTGCTCGTTACACAGATCTACAATATGTTGCATAAATTCAGGTTCTACTGGATAGACGCCACCTTCAGCTTGAATCATTTCGATCATAATAGCTGCTGTATGCTCATTCACCGCTGACTTGAGGGCATCGAGATCATGCAAAGGTACCGTTACAAAGCCTGCTGGCAATGGATGGAATCCTTCTTTCACTTTATCTTGTCCGGTTGCTGTCAGTGTAGCTAGTGTACGTCCATGAAAAGATTGTCCGAAAGTAATAATCTCGTAACGTTCTTCACCTTTAACTTTTTGCTGATATTTACGGGCTAACTTAATTGCCCCTTCATTCGCTTCTGCTCCGCTATTACAGAAAAATACCGCATCTCCACAGCTATTGGCGGTTATGAGTTGTGCCGCTTGTTCTTGATTGGGAATATGGAACAGGTTCGATGTATGCCACAATTGATCCAATTGATTTTTGAGTTTATCAATAACGGTGTCCGGTGCATGACCTAGATTCGTCACAGCAATACCGCACATAAAGTCGAGGTATTTTTTACCGTCAGTATCCCACAGATAACTACCTTTTCCTTTGGCAAAAGCGATAGGATAACGCGCATACGTTGGAAATAAAGAACTTTCAGATTGCTCAGTGTGCGTTGGTTGTGCAGATTGACTGCTGATCGGATTAGCCATGCTGGTCACGCTCCTCATAATTAATATGTGATTTGAAAAACGAATAAAAATGGGGTGATATGCTAACACCGTTCCAAAAATGGATTTGTTCTTGTCGTCGCTGTTGTAGTGGTATCCCTTTGATTCCGCTTTGCGGTAGGGATACCACTACAAAGGCGAGCTTAAGTTAATGCTTACGAAGTAGCTTTCTGAAGAAAGCTTGTAGCTCTTTCAGAATCAAATCCATTTTTTCCACTCTGTGCATATAACTTCATTTTAAGATCGTTTTTAATTTTACAGGTGGGGTGGCAAGGTAGTTCAAGTTCTTGGATTTAGTGTTTAGATTTAATTCTTGGATTTTGGGTTAGTTGAAATAGATTTAATATTTTAAAAGTTGGTTAGTTAAAGTACATTGAAATTGGATTAGTGCTTCTGGAAGATATGATCAGTCTTTGAAAGATTTATTTTAAGTTGCGTATAACAATAGATACTGCTTATCGCCTATCTGAACTATGATTTAATTGTTGGCTTAGCTTGATTGTATTTTTAATTTTTACGTACGATGCGTGTGCCTATGGTTTCGCCTTTGAGTACACGGCTGAGTACTTGTGGTTCGGTGCCATCTACGATGATGACTTCTTGTACTTCGCCGTGAATGCAAGCGATGGCTGCTTTGACTTTGGGGATCATGCCGCCGTAAATTTCTCCGGTAGCGATCATGTCCTCAATATCTTGAATAGACACTTGGGGTAATACTTGTTTATTGCCGTCGACAGATCGCATGATTCCAGGTACGTCTGTGACAACGATCATTTGTGGTACACCTAGAAAAGAAGCAACTGCACCTGCAGCAGTATCTGCGTTAATGTTATACCGTTGTCCGGTCGCATCACTGCCAACAGGAGCGATAATAGGCATATAACCTAGATCGACGATACCTTGAATAATCGAAGCTTCAACATACGTCACATCACCGACTAGCCCGACTTCACTTGAGTTGGCTACAGGCTTCGCTTGGATTAATGAACCGTCCACACCCGATATACCGATCGCTTTGCCACCTGTACTTTGGATACGTCGTACAATCTGTTTGTTGATACTGCCTGAGAGTACCATTTCAACCACATCTAACACTTCTTCTGTTGTTTTACGTAATCCACCGACAAATTCAGTTTCGATGCCTAACTTGCTCAAATTCTCAGAGATTGCAGGTCCACCACCATGCACGATAACAGGTTGAACGCCTGATAACTGAATCTCATTTAAATCGGTAAAAAAAGAATCCGGTAATGCTGCAAGTGTACTCCCTCCGCACTTCATAACAAAAGTACGTGTATTGGCTCCGCTCATTGTTGATATCACCTAACCTTTATTTGAACTTAGAATAGGATGTGTAATTGATAATCATTATGTCCGGTAAGCTGCATTGATACGTACATAGTCATACGTCAGGTCACAGCCCCATGCTACAGCTTGTCCATCTCCATAGTGTAGATCCACGACGATTTCAACTTTATCGCCTTGTAAGTACGCCAGTGCTGCTTCTTCGTCAAAAGGAACCGGTCTAGAGCCTGTCAGTACCACGATATTGCCTAAGCGGATATCTACGGTCTCTACATTCAAAGGTTCGCCTGCGCGCCCTACAGCGGCTATTACACGTCCCCAGTTAGCATCTGCTCCAAACATTGCAGATTTAACCAAACTTGATCCGATAACTGTTTTGGCGATTGCTCTTGCAGATAGTTCACTAATCGCTCCTGTCACGATCACTTCGACTAGCTTGGTCGCTCCTTCGCCATCACGAGCGATCGCTTGAGCTAGATATTCACAGACTTTACGGAATCCCGCAGCAAAATGAGCCCAATCTGGATGCTCTGGTGTTAATTCATTATGTGTAACAAAGCCACTTGCCATCGCAACTAGCATATCATTGGTACTTGTATCTCCATCCACCGTAATCATATTGAATGTCTGATCTGTGGTCTGACTTAATAATTGGTGTAACGCACTTGAAGAAATCACAGCATCTGTCGTCATAAATGCAAGCATGGTTGCCATATTTGGATGAATCATTCCTGATCCTTTAGCCGCTCCTGCAATATGCACTTCTTGCCCATCGACCATCACAGACACACAGATTTCTTTTTTAACTAAATCTGTTGTTAAGATCGATTGGCAAAAAGCTTCGGCATGTTCTTCTGTTTTGCCGATATGAGCAGGAAGTCGAGTGATTCCAGCAGATAAACGATCCATTTTCAGCAATTCACCAATAACGCCTGTAGAGGCTACTGCTACTTCATGTTCGTGAAGACCTAAATACTGTGCTGTCTGAGCACGCATCGTATATGCATCTTGTTCCCCTTGTTTGCCTGTACAAGCATTCGCATTTCCGCTATTCGCTACTACCGCACGTAATGTTCCATGTGCTAGACTTTCGCGGGTCACTTGAAGCGGTGCCGCTTGAAAAAGATTCGTTGTATACACAGCTGCTGCATTTGCCAGTTCATCACATACAATAACACCCAAGTCGTTACGCTCTGTTTTTTTCAGACCACAATGCAATCCACCTACCTGAAATCCTCGGGGAGTGACGATAGAACCTCCCTCAACTACTTTGAATCCCTGATCTGCCATGATATCTCCTCTCACTTCCTGATCGACAATAACTACTTTAAATGCTATACACTGGCTAATGCTTATATTGCCAAGCACTGCGGACTAGATATTTTGCTTTGCAAAAATCTTTTTCTTATTAGACTTGGGTCGTGCTTATATTGCCAAGCACTATGGATAAACAGGGACCATTTTTAGACCTAGTGTTTCTTCCCAGCCCATCATACGATTTAAGTTTTGGATTGCTTGTCCTGCGGCGCCTTTGACTAGATTGTCGATCACAGACACAATTGTAATACGCCCTGTGCGCTCATCTACGGCGAATCCGATATCACAATAATTAGAACCAGCTACTTCTTTTGTTGAAGGCCAGTTGCCTTGCTTGCGGATACGTATAAATGGACGATCACGATAATACTCACGATACAGATCGATCCAATCTTGTTCATTATGTTGGCCTTTGATCGTTGCATACATCGTTGTCATAATTCCACGTGTCATCGGTACCAATTGAGTACTAAACGTGACAACCACAGGTTCTCCAGTAACGCCAGACAATACTTGCTCTATTTCTGGAATATGTTGATGTTTATTTAATTTATACGCTTTAAAATTTTCATTCATTTCTGCATAATGGCTTGTTAAGCTCGTCCCACGTCCTGCACCGGATACACCTGACTTCGCATCGATAATAATAGAGCTATGATCGATCCATCCTGCTTCCACACCAGGCATTAATCCAAGTAATGCAGCAGTAGGATAACAACCTGGATTCGAGATTAGACGCTGATCTTGTACATCATTACCCTTTTGCTCGCATAATCCGTACACCGCTTCTGCTAAATAGTGATCTGCGGGTGCATCGTGCTTGTACCATTGCTCGTAAGTACTGCTATCTTTAAGGCGAAAATCACCGGATAAGTCAATGACTTTCAACCCTGCTTCTAAGTATTGTGGAACTAAAGTGCTACTCACTCCTGAAGGTGTTGCGGTAAATACAATATCTGCTTTGGCAGCCGTAGCTATTGCATCGACTCCGTCTAAGTCCATATCAATAACTCCACCTAAATGAGGAAATTGATCCGACATGGGTGATCCACTGCTAGATGCAGAAATAACCGAAGTGATCTCGACATGCGGATGATGCTGTAAAAAACGAATCAGTTCCACCCCGCCATAGCCGGTGGAACCTACAATAGCTACTCTTTGTTTAGTTGGATTCAAGTTGAACTCCTCCTGTACTCAAATAAGATCATCGATCTACTGTATCCATGTATAAGCAAGTTTCCATTTCCATAACAACGATTTCCATTTCAGTCCGAATAAATAAGATGTGTATTATTATACATCGATGTTAATATAAATACAACTTTATGAATAAATTTCTTACTTTTATGCATCTATACGATATCTTATCTATTTTAGTTGTATTATATACGAATAAAAGACCTTTATCTGATTAAATTTCAGAAAAGGTCTTTTTTACTTTTAATCTATACTTTTGACTGATATTACTAATTATATCGTTAAAATGATCTTATTCATCTATGCTATTCATTTGTACATGTATCATGCTATGATATCTATAAAACATTATTTACCATTTTATTTTAATACTTGATATACCATTTGATAAAGAGAAAGGATTCTGTAGATGAGGAATATAGCGATTAATTTAATTTCTGCTTTTCTCACAGGATTGCTTGTGGGTTACTTATTAAGTGGAACTATCACGATCTCGATTGTACTTGCTTGTCTAGCAAGTGTAGCTATTTTAGCAGTTGTGTATGCCCTCATCTATGTTTTGAAAAAAAGAGCAAAATAGTACATAACACAAAATTCTTTTTAACGTATATCCTTTAAACTTAGATACGTATGGATTAAACGTAGATTTATGATGTGTTTTTATAATACTATACACCAATAAAAATCCTCTTTGCTGTTCAGTACCCAACTCATTTACAACGAGTTCTTTACTGATATTGCTCAGAGGATTTTTCTATACTTTATTTTCTTACCCAGTCATTTTGAATCCTTTACCTAATACTTCTTGAGCATTGCTAATAATCACAAAAGCATCAGGATCAACCGAGCGCACAATGGTTTTCAAGCGACTGGCTTCATTTTGTCCAATGACGACCATTAATACGGTTCGTTCGTCACCAGTATACCCGCCTTCACCATTAAGCTTTGTTAAACCACGATCCAGATCATTCAAAATCGCTGTTTGCATGTGTTCAATATCGTTGGTGATAATATACGCTACTTTGGAGTTACTGAATCCTAGCTCTACCGCATCGATCACTTTACTGGTGATATACAGACTAATTAATGCATATAATGCTTGTTCTGGTTTGAGTAATAATCCTGCAAACACAATAACACTACCGTCTGTCAAAATCACACAAAAGGACATGCTGAATCCCGTATACTTTTGAATAATTTGCGCTAATATAGATAATCCGCCTGTCGAACCACGTCCACGAAATACGATCCCAAGTCCTAATCCCACACCGATCCCTCCATACAATGCTGCTAATAAAGGGTTAGTGGTAGGCACAGGAAAACTACTCGTCAGATAGACAAATAGAGGTAGCACAATCGTTCCGATTAACGAACGCATTCCATATTGTCTACCTAGTAAAATAACACCTGCGATAAATAAAGGAATATTAAGTAGCCACTGAATATAAGCGGGTTCGATCCCAAGCAGTTGGTTAACAATAATCGATATCCCGGAGACCCCTCCTGAAGCGATATGATTGGGTAATAAAAACAGGTTAAACGTCAGTGCCATAATAAAAGCCCCTACGATAATCAACAAAATATCCCAACTGTTGCGAAGAGGTCCTGTTAATGGAATCATTGGTGGTTTACGTCTGCGTTGTCCTGTACGAGGTTGCATGATCATTTCTATATTCTCCTGTACTCATTATTTTGCATAAAGTTACATAGCTTTCTTATTCTAACGCAACCCTATTTATTTGAAAAGAACATACAGTACCGTAGTGTAGCAGAGATGTTTTGCTTCGCCACCATCTTTTTAAACAAATATAGAAATCTTTATATCGCTATAGACTAAAAGTAGATCTGTTTTCGTAATTGAAGCACAAAAAAAGCCTGATATGAAAGATAACTCTCATACCAGACTTTAAACGATCGATTATTATTCAACTTCAATTTTGAGCTTACTGCGTAAAAATCCATCGATAAATGGATCCAAATCTCCATCCATTACTGCACCGATATTTCCTGTTTCGACAGAAGTACGGTGATCTTTGACCATGCTATATGGATGGAATACATAAGAACGAATTTGACTACCCCAAGCAATCTCAGATTGCTCGCCGCGAATCTCATCCAATTGCTTACGCTCTTCTTCAATTTTACGTTCTACTAATTTGGAACGTAACATCGTCATCGCATGTTCACGGTTTTTGATCTGTGAACGTTCACTCTGACAGGTAACAACAACCCCAGAAGGTAAATGCGTAATCCGTACAGCAGAATCGGTAGTATTGATATGCTGTCCACCGGCACCACTCGCACGATACGTATCAATTTTCAAATCTTCTGTACGAATTTCAATCGTAGAGTCATTCGTAATCTCTGGCACCACATCACAAGACACAAATGAAGTATGACGACGACCTGAAGAATCGAACGGAGATATCCGTACAAGACGGTGTACCCCTTTTTCAGCTTTGAGATAACCGTAAGCGTTATGTCCTTTGATTAGCAACGTTACGCTTTTAATTCCAGCTTCATCGCCAGCAAGATAATCCATAACTTCCACTTTGAAGCCACTTTTCTCTGCCCAACGTCTGTACATACGGAGTAACATTTCGCCCCAGTCCTGCGACTCGGTTCCGCCTGCTCCCGGGTGAAGTTCTAAGATAGCATTCAAGCTATCATAAGGTTCATCTAATAGTAACTGCAATTCAAAAGCTTCGATTTTGCGAACAAGCTTTTTCACACTTTCGGTTACTTCTTTAGCCAGTGATTCATCATCTTCTTCATCCGCTAATTCTGCCATTAGGCTAGCATCATCATGCTCTTGTTGAAGCTCTAGATAATCATCTACAGCACCTTTAACAGCATTCATTTCAGAAATGACTTCTTGTGCCGATTCGTTATCATCCCAGAAGCCGGGTGCAGACATTTTCTCTTCAAAGTTAGCAATCAGCTCACGCTTCAGGTCTAAGTCAAAGAGACCCCCTAAGGTTAGATAATTTGGTAGCCATTTCACGTAAATCATGTTTTATACTCGGATCGATCATTGGTACATTCACCTCTTCATAATGAATAGATATTTTGCTGTGCAAAAATCTTCTTTTATTTAAACCATTAACGCTTTTACTTCCAAGCATTATAGATAGCGATTCATTGATCCAACAAGAGACACCCACGATAATGGTGAGTGTCTCTTGGGATACAACAAATCTAGATATTTGTATTCAATTGATTATGAATTATTTACGTCTACGACGACGTTCTTCGCGAGAAGGGCGTTTTTCAGCCGTTTCGCCACCGCTTGTGCTCATTTTGCTTTCATCTACAACGGCTTCGCGTTCCTGATTACTTGCAATTTGTGCTCTCATCACATAAGTAGCGACTTCTTCTTGAATTTCAGCGATCATTTGGTTAAACATTTCGAAGCCTTCGAACTGGTACTCACGCAAAGGATCTGTACCACCATAAGCACGAAGATGAATACCTTGACGCAATTGTTCCATCGCATCAATATGATCCATCCATTTACGGTCAACTGCACGAAGAACGACTACTTTTTCAAATTCGCGAACCATTTCTTCGCCAATTTCTTTTTCACGTTGCAAGTAACGAAGTTCTACACGCTCGAACAGATAGTTAACCATCTCTTCCTTTTCTTGCTCATGTAGTTCTTGTTCTGTAATAGTACCTTCTTGTAAGAAGTTATTATTGACATAATCTGCAATCGCTTGAAGTTCCCAATTCTCAGGGATATCGTCATTACAATGTACTTCGACGATACGTTCAATACAAGGCTTGATCATTTGCAATACAACTTCACGAATATTATCGGATTCCAATACTTCACGACGTTGTTTGTAAATGATTTCACGTTGCTTGTTCATCACATCATCATACTGCAAAACGATTTTACGCATATCAAAGTTACTACCTTCAACACGTTTTTGAGCGGATTCAACAGCACGTGTAATCATACGACTCTCGATAGGCTGATCTTCTTCAAAGCCTAGTTTCTCCATCATATTCATTACATTATCTGCACCAAAGCGTTTCATCAGCTCATCACCAAGAGAAAGATAGAACTGTGTGGAACCTGGATCACCTTGACGACCGGCACGACCACGAAGCTGATTATCAATACGACGCGACTCATGACGCTCTGTACCGATAATATGAAGTCCACCTGTGTCTTTTACACCTTCACCAAGTAAAATATCTGTACCACGTCCAGCCATATTGGTAGCGATCGTTACTGTACCCGGTTGACCAGAACGTGCAATAATTTCTGCTTCTTCTGCATGGTATTTCGCATTAAGAACCTGATGCTTGATGCCTTTGCGTTTCAACATTTCAGAAAGACGCTCAGAGTTCTCAATCGATACCGTACCAACAAGAATCGGTTGGTTTTTCTCATGACGTACAACGATTTCGTCGACAACAGCGCGGAATTTACTTTCTTCGCTCTTATAGACAACATCAGCAAAGTCTTCACGTTGATTCACACGGTTAGTAGGTACTTGAAGTACTTCTAGACCGTAGATCTTTTTGAATTCTTCTTCTTCTGTTTTCGCTGTACCTGTCATACCTGCAAGCTTTTTGTACATACGGAAGTAGTTCTGGAACGTGATTGTAGCCAGCGTCATACTTTCGTTTTGTACTTTTAACGATTCTTTCGATTCGATCGCTTGGTGTAGACCATCACTATAACGACGACCAGCCATTAAGCGACCTGTAAATTCATCAACGATCAATACTTCACCATCAGCGACTACATAATCCACATCACGACGCATGATCGTATTTGCTTTAAGCGCTTGTACCACATGGTGATTGATCGTTACATTTTTATTATCGTACAGGTTTTCAAGTCCGAAGAAGTTCTCAGCCTTTTCTACCCCTTTTTCAGTCAAAGCTACTGATTTCACTTTAATATCTACATTAAAATCATCTTCGATTTTCAATGTTTTAACAAAGCGATCCGCAGCAAAATACAATTCAGTCGATTTCTGTGCTTGTCCTGAAATAATCAGTGGTGTACGAGCTTCATCGATCAAGATCGAATCCACTTCATCAATAATACAGAAGTACAATGGACGTTGTACCATTTGCTCTTTGTATAGCACCATGTTGTCACGCAAGTAGTCAAATCCAAATTCATTATTTGTACCATAAGTGATATCACAAGCATAAGCCGCTTGCTTCTCGTCATGTTGCATACCGTTCAGGTTAACCCCTACAGTCATGCCTAAGAAGTTATAAATGCGACCCATTTGTAGACTATCACGTTGAGCCAAATAATCATTAACAGTAACCACATGCACACCTTTACTAGCAAGTGCATTTAGATATACAGGAAGTGTCCCTACAAGTGTTTTACCTTCACCTGTTTTCATCTCTGCAATTCTTCCTTCATGCAGAGCAACACCACCGATCAATTGTACGTCAAAATGACGCATGCCTAGCACACGTTTGGAAGCTTCACGTACAGTACAGAATGCTTCTGGCAATAGTTGATCCAGTGTTTCTCCTTTTTCCAGACGTTCGCGGAATTCAGCCGTTTTGGCTTGCACTTCTTCATGAGACAGTGCCTCAAATTCCGGTTCCATTTTATTAATGATCTCGACGGTTTTCAATAGACGTTTAACATCACGTTCATTGGTATCGCCAAAAATTTTCTTTACAAGTCCTAGCATGGTTTACCCCTTTCGCGCAAAACAGAGATAGATTATTGAATAATGCAAATACCGTAACGCTTATGGGGGATTATTCAATAACCTCAGTTGCAATAAATTGTACCAGTTTCAGGGAAAAGCCGCAACAAAACAGCGCATTTCCTATACTTCTTTGACATATGATAAAATTTCAATAGGGCACAAGATCAATATATCCCGTGCCTGACTATATCCATATGATGTTCGTCATCGTTTTTTGAGAACTTCTTCTACTTATTACGCAAAAGAACACAAAATGTTTCTTAAATCATTCAAGTCTTATTATACCGTACTGTAGAGCGGATTGTACAATTTTTCCACGCAAAAAGAGCCTATCCCGAAGGATAAGCTCTGATTTTATATCAATTAAAAGTTATTCTTGTTCAATAAGTCCGTATTTACCATCATCACGACGATAAACTACGTTTACCTCTTGCGTGTCTACATTGGAGAATACAAAGAATGTATGTCCAATCATATTCATTTGCAAGATCGCTTCTTCAACGTCCATAGGCTTCAATAAGAAGCGTTTGTTACGGACAACTTCCAATTCATCTAATTCATGTTCAATATCCGCATCCTCAGCAACAGCAAGTGCAGCAGCAGTAGGATCTTCTACGAAGAAGGATTTCAAGCTTCCCTCTTGGCGGAATTTACGATTTAATTTAGTTTTATGTTTGCGAATCTGACGTTCCAGCTTATCCACTACAGAGTCGATTGAAGAATACATATCTTCACTGCGATCTTCTGCACGTAAAATAAGTCCTGGGAGAGGGATAGTAACCTCTACCGTGTGCTGTCCACGATTAACACTAAGTGTAACCGTTCCGTCAGAAACGGGAGGTGAATCAAAATATCTTTCAAGTCTGCCTAACTTTTTGTCCACATAATCTTTCATAGCTTCAGTAACATCGATTTGTTGACCACGTATAGCAAAGTTCATAAGGCACTCCTCCTTTAGGGAATTATAACATAGATGTTAACGGCATGTAAAAAGGATACTGGTGCAAATTAGCAGTGACATTACATTGTCAAATATAGCCGTCAGAGTACCCGCGTCTGACCTTATATGATAAAGCTGAATATATAAGGATACTTCTGTCAAACGCTTGCAAAATCCTCAAAACTACTTTCGTCTATAACAAGTATAGCATCGAAAATAGCTCATCTATTATGCCGCCCTTGTTCTCCATTAACCAATCTATTGCCTGTTAAATCGCTTGTTATGTGACAGATCACTGAAAGTTATTGATCAGTAAGTACCTAAGTTATTCATAAGCTTGTCACATCATAGAAAAAGACTCCGGAGTCTCCGGAGCCTTAGCGTAATAGTCAAATGTGTAACCATCAATAATACCTATGTAGGTCGGCAAATGCCAAAAGGATGATTATAATTTGATAACGTTAGCTGCTTGTGGTCCACGTGCGCCTTCAACGATGTCGAATTCTACGGATTGACCTTCTTCTAACGTTTTGAAACCTTCAGTTTGAATCGCAGAAAAGTGTACAAATACGTCTCCGCCTTCATCAGTCTCAATAAAACCATAACCTTTTTCTGCGTTAAACCATTTTACTTTACCATTCATGCAATAACATTCCCTTCGTTATCAAATAAGTAGAGTAAGACATTGCCTACATTTATAAATATACCAAATTTGGTGGGTAAATGTCAATTGGTAAAGTAAATACTTTCATGGTATTTTATTACATTTTTACGAATGATTTTTTTGTTTTTTTGCAACAAATTGTAATTGTCCTAAATATTCTTCTCCTGAAGATATTTTTAAAATTTCAAAATTATGTTTTTTCAATAGTATTCTTAACGATATATGGTCATAAAGTACAACATGAAGAGGCGGATCAAGATGTCTCCATTCACTACCTGAATAATAGCTAATTGAAGAGCTGACGTTAGGAGTATTTCCGACAAATAAGCCATCTTCTTTTAGCACTTTATTTATATTTTCCATGAACTCATTTGGTTCAGGAATATGTTCTAAAACATCCCAGGCAGTCACTACATCAAAAGACTCTTCTGGAAATATATTTTCGTCCAGTTCACCCGTTATAATGTTAAGATTACGGCTCTGTCTTCCTTGCTCCGCAGCATCTTCTGAAATTTCTAAACCTTGAACAGACCAATAACGTAATTGAGCTTCCCATATAAAATTACCTGAAGAACAGCCGACATCTAGTAAATGTCCTCTAGGGTAACGCGTTTGGTTACAATATTCTTCTACAAGATCCATACGAATTTCATTTATGCGAAAAACACTAATATTTACATTAGATAGATTTGGATCCCATCCCATTTTTTCTCTATGTTGTTTAGAGTAATATACATTATTGTAGAACCAGTCTAAGTAGTTCTCTGTAGGTTGAGGATTCATAAATACGGTTGAACAATTTTGACAACGATATAAATGAGTTTCAAAATTTTCGTGCCCATTAATAGAGTGCAGAAGAGAAGAGTTATCTTCTTGACAAATAGGACAATTTTCAAGTTTTTCTTTGTATTTATTATCAGGATAATCTAACATCCTTTTTTGATGAAAAATTTCCTGACTGCTAATAATTTTCTCCACAATTTGAGCTACTCGATTCGTGTATGTATGATTCTCAATTATATTCTCATACAAACTTTCTATTAGCTCTTTTCGATGATTCGGATGTGTTAAATAATAATCAGCTTTTACAAGTAAATCTTCAAGGTTATTAAAGCTAATTTCACTCCACATATCAGGTGCAACCTTTTTCATGTCTTCTTTATAATCACTAATAACAAATGACTTAGAAGCGAATACGTCAAAAATTCTGTTATTAACAGAGGTCTCCAGCTGCAAAGATGAAATATTCAAATTCACTGCATATTTTTGATATACTTGTGATAAATTTTTGTATGAAATAGAAGGATGAATAATAATATTTTCATTATTTATCAATCCCTTTCCAAGTCCATAGGTATGTATATCCACACCTTCCAAACTATTTAGAATGTGTCCTCTTAAGCGTTTACTTCCTAAAGAATGTATAGCGAAATGGACTTTTTTCCAAAATAATTCAGGATATTTCTCTTGCAAATATTTGATAGCTTCAAATCTATCGAGCTCAAATGCCTCTTTACATAAATCATATACAGGAATATCAAAATTCTTTATTTTTTCATTAATTATATATTCAACAAAAATTTCTTCCACATTAGTAGCAGTTCTCTTGGTTAAATTATCAACACTTCCTACAAAAGATAAAGTGCCTTCTTGAGTCATGATATTGTTATCCGGGTGAAAATTATTAGGATTAGTGGCTAGCATAATATGATTTACATTCTCATACCCACGTGATTGCAAAAGTTCAACATAATATTGATCCCATACAAAATGATGATAATAGGAAGGATTTTTTTTGATTTCTTGTTCATACTCATCGTTGATGGAATACAATGGATTATCATAATAAAGACCAACTGTAGGAATATTAGCTTCTCTTAATAAAAAGGTTCCTTCTACATCTTTTATAATACTATTCATTCCGTAACTTATTGCAAAGTCAGGCTTAAAGTTTATTAACTCTTCGTAAGAATCTGAATTAAACTTATTTAAATCCAATAGTAAAATTTCGTGATTTAGTTTTTCAAATGCGTCTTTGTAATCTTCCATGATATATGGGGCAATAATTCCTTTTACTTGTAAAATAACTACTTTCATTTAAAATCTCCTTATTAATACTTATATAATTAATAATTAATATTCAGATCACAACTCGAAAAATTTAAATATCGTACATAATTTCTTTTTTAAAATCAGCAGAAAGAAAACTA
>NZ_MDER01000054.1 GCF_001721045.1 Paenibacillus nuruki
TAGTTTATCTTCCATTTTATTTCCATAATGTTTAAACAATTCTATATAGTTTAAAATATTTTTTGAAAGCTCTTTGTACATACAAAGAGCTTTTATATTTCATTACAAATATTATCCACTTATATAATAATTAATCTAAATTTTGTATAATACTATTTAAGTCGAAAGGGTGAGGGAAGGTATGTTTTAATGTATCAACATGTTTTACAAACTACTTTTTTTGAAGGAATTAATATTCAAGATGAAGATTTTATTTTGTCACGTTTTCAAAAGAGATCATTATCTAAGAATCAAGTTCTATTCTATCAAGACGATATAGCAGATGAAATGTATATTATTAAAAGCGGAGCATTACAAATTTATCGTCAAGATGAAGATCGAATTATTGTGCTGGGTCATCAGTTTCCGGGACAAACTATTGGTGAATTAGAAGCTATACATCATGATAAAAAAAGGCTTGCTTCAGTATCTGCATTACAAAACACTACACTTTGGATGATTAAAATAAAAGCACTAGATGAAATTATTGAGCTGTATCCATCCATTTTGCGAAAAATGTTCTATGTTGTTAGTGATCGGTTGGCCCAAGCAGATCGTAAGATTGAATATCTTGCTTTTTTGGATGTACGTATTCGGATTGCTAACTTATTGCTTGATTTATATGCTAATTTTGGAAAGCAAGTGGAAGAAGGTGCGTTGATTAACTGGAAAGTTACACATCAGCATTTAGGAAATATGGTTGGAATCGGTAGAGAGTCAGCGACTAAAGCGTTAAACGATTTTCAAAAAGATGGTACGATTATATTAAAAAATAGACAGATTATCATTCTTGATTTTAAACCTTTATATGAAATTGCAGGTGGTACAGGTTCCACAGATGATCGTCGCTGGCATTCTCAGTATACATATCGTACACCAGAAGAATTTTAATAATAGTTGATTCGTTTAATTATTCTTATCATGGATCATAATAAAAAGCTTAACTGACATTTCTATAAAGTCAGTTAAGCTTTTCTTTTGTGAATAAGTAAGCTATATATCGAACTCAAGTCGTTTCAAAGTAGCTAATATGTTATAAAGCGGTCTTCCTATCTGCACCTAGATTGTTCAAAACAAGGATATAATTGAATTTGTAATTTGTTTATAGGTAAATGAATAAAAGAAAGAAGTTGCAGAAAAATAGAAGTGATAGTTTCTAACTGTTTGGAAGTTGTGCACGTACTGTATATAATAGATAGATAACCTATCTTAAAATGAACCGCGAGTCATCATACCAAGTGGCAGATGTTGTTCATATTTCTAACACAGGAGGCCAAATAATGAAATCATCCAAATCGTCAGTGCGTATCTGGCGAATCACAGGCATCACATCCATTGTAGCCACGATTGTATTGATTGGCGGCTTTATTTATGCCATTTCTGATGTATTAAACCCTGTAGGGAGCACGTATACATCCGACGCAACAGCAAGTGGAGCAAAACCAGCAACGACTGTTGCAACAGACGGATCTTTTCAAATCGCTGTTTTAGGAGATTCACTTGCTAAAGGTACAGGAGATGACGACGGTAGTGGATTTGCTCGTCGAACCGTAGACTTATTGCAAAAAAACGGCAAAGAAGCTAAATTAATCGCTAATTTAGGCATTAACGGTCAAAAAACAGCATCAGTACTTTCTTCATTAGAAGAGCCCGGTGTCCAACATGTATTGAAACAATCGAATATGATTTTTGTATCGATTGGTGCTAATGATTTATTTAATGCTGGAGAAGCCCTTGGTAATACACAACAAGCGCCAAGCAAACAACAATTGCTTGCCAATTTACCGAAAGCCAGCAAAACATTACAACAAATCTTAGAGCGAATCGCTCAAATTAATCCAGACGCTCATATTTTATACCTCGGACTGTATAACCCATTCTCTGATTTACCTGAAATACGTGTACCTGGTAATGAAGCTGTAACCGCATGGAATACTACTGCACTGAATATTATTAACAGTCAATCCAATATGTCGCTTATTCCTACGTTTGATTTATTTCAGCAAAATCTAAATAAATATTTATCTTCTGATCATTTCCATCCTAATGGTACAGGTTATGAACAAATTGCAGAACGTGTCGTCCAGAGTATCGAATAATGAGGTATACCCTGTATGGAAATGAGAGAGGAGCTAGATCATAATGGATTCTAAATTAACAACAACCCATCCCATGGTAACGGCTGATTCGCAGTCTGTATCATCTCAAGAAGAGATTGTATTATCTGTCCAGCATGTCAAAAAGAAAATCGGCAAAAAGTGGATTATCAAAGATGTCACTTTTGAAGTCAAAGCAGGTGAAATTTTTGGTTTTCTAGGACCGAACGGTGCAGGTAAAACAACAACGATTCGAATGCTTGTGAATCTGATTCGCCCCACAGAAGGAACGATCAATATTTGCGGTTACGATGTGACCAAGCAACCGGAGAAGGCTTTGGCTTATGTCGGTTCAATTGTTGAAAATCCTGAAATGTATCCTTACCTGACAGGATGGGAAAACTTAGAGCATTTTGCACGGATGCAGCCCGGTGTCGATGAGAAGCGGATTCAAGAAGTTACCGAGATTGTCCGTCTGGATGAGCGTATCCACGATAAAGTAAGCAAGTACTCACTAGGTATGCGTCAACGGCTTGGGATCGCTCAAGCGTTGTTAGGTCGCCCTAAATTGCTTATTTTAGATGAACCGACCAATGGACTTGATCCTAAAGGGATTCGAGATATGCGTATTTTTATCCGCGAACTGGCATCGCAAGGTATGGCTGTGTTTGTATCCAGTCATTTACTCAGTGAAATTCAATTGCTTTGTGATCGAGTGGCGATTGTGGGACGAGGAAGTGTTATTGCTGTAGGTGGAGTAACAGAGCTGGTAGAAGATACACAGCATCTCGTGATATGGGAATTAGAACCTCAAGCACAAGGAGAACAGATTCTTCAATCAATACCTTCTATTCAAGTGCTTGATCTGGAGAGTTCTAACTTGGATAACGATACAGCAGCATCACTTCGACCGCATTCTATTATCACCGCAACCCCTGAAGAATACATTTCGACAACGATTGCTACACTTGTGCAAGCAGGGATTCAGATTCATAATGTACGCAAACTTAGCCCGACATTGGAACAACTATTTCTGGGTGTGACAGAAGGTGAATTTATTGAATAGTATATGGCCATTGGTACAGAATGAAACGATAAAAATTATTAAGAAAAAAAGATTTTATGTCGTGCTATTGGTTTTATTAGTACTGGTACCGATGTTTACTTATGCGCAGATGCGTCAAGCCCAAGAAAATCGCACTAAGTTCGGTGAAGATTGGCGTGTTGAATTACAGCAAGCAATCACAGATAACCAGAACTCATTAGGTAGTGATCGTGTACCTGAAGAATGGAAAAAATACCGTCGTGTGTTTGTCCAACAGATGCAATATTATTTAGAAAATGATGTGAATCCGAATGAACCGGGTGGCGTTACATTTACTCGCGAATTTCTGGATAACTCCAGTAGCTTATTTATCCCACTGCTTATTATGACGATTGCTTCTGATCTGGTATCGGCGGAACGAACAGGCGGAACGATCAAAATGTTGCTTACAAGGCCGATTCGTAGGTGGAAAGTATTGTTAAGTAAACTCATTACGCTGACGATGTTTGTCTCGCTGATTGTCGTCTCAACCTTTATTATTTCCTACGTCATCTCAGGAGCAGCATTCGGATACAGTGGATTTAACATTCCTGTATTTACCGGATTCCAGCCGGGTGATACAGGAACCGATATGAGTAGTGTACATGCTATAGCCCAGTGGCAATTTATTTTGATGCAAATGGGATTGATCTGGTTTGTCGGTTTGACCGTCGGATTACTTGCCTTTATGGTATCTGTGTTAGTACGAAGTACCGCAGCCAGTATCGTTATTATGATGGCGGCATTGATTGCAGGTACCATTTTGACCAATATGGCGGCTTCGTGGAGCACAGCTAAATATTTATTTATGGTTAATTTGGGACTGACTAATTATTTATCAGGAAGCCCGGCACCGATTGAAGGCATGACATTACCATTCTCGCTTGGCGTATTGGCAGTATGGGCATTAGCGTCAGTTATTGTTTCGTTTGCTGTATTTACCAAAAGAGATGTGCTCAATTAAAAAGTATAGTATGATTGCCTGCTTATCTTATGAAGATCAGCAGGCAAGTTTATTTACAAAAGATCATTGTAGCTAATATAATGGGAAATCGTAGAATAATGTGACAAGTGGGTTTACGAAATGAAAAGATTAGATTACACTTAAAGAATAAAAGGAACATGTGTTTGCATTATACATTTATCCATCGAATAAATTACATTTTATGTAAATCAAAAGTGTCGACAAAATAAAAGCGTATGATATGATGGTTCGGGGTCAAGCGCGATTATTGATTTACCTATGGTATAATTTTCGACTAAGATTTATAATGCTAATCGTAGGTCAAACAGAACAAAGCAATATTTAGATTAAAGAGGGGGACCATGAATGGTCGAAAAGATCGATTCACTCACAAATTCATCCCGTGGTAATGTTAATCCGCCAGTTTCCGGGTATGATGCTGACGACATTCAGGTGCTTGAAGGGCTGGTTGCCGTACGGAAACGTCCGGGGATGTATATCGGTAGTACAAGTTCATCTGGGCTTCATCATCTCGTATGGGAGATTGTGGACAACGCAGTTGACGAGCATTTGGCAAAACATTGTTCAAAAATCGAGATTTCACTGAACAAAGATGGTTCGGTTACGGTTTTTGATAACGGACGTGGTATTCCGACAGGAATGCATAAAAGTGGAGTACCTACACCACAAGTTGTATTTACTATTTTGCATGCAGGTGGTAAATTCGGCGGTGGAGGATACAAAAAGTCCGGAGGTCTACACGGAGTTGGTGCTTCAGTAACGAATGCATTATCCGAGTGGCTAGAAGTAGAAATTTATCGTGATGGTGGTATTCACCGTCAACGTTTTGAATATTGGGTTGATAAAAAAGAAAAAGAGCATGTAGGTGAACCTGTAAGTGGTCTTGAAGTCATTGGCAAAACCAAAATTACAGGAACAAAAGTTACATTCAAACCAGATATTCGTGTGTTCCAACAAGGAATTGCATTGAATTACGATACACTTGCTGAGCGCCTGCAAGAAATTGCTTTTCTGAATTCAGGCTTAGAAATTTTACTTAAAGACGATCGTAATGATAAAGAAGATCGTTTTTATTATGAAGGCGGAGCTAGTCAATTCGTAGAGTTTTTGAATGAAGGCAAAGATGTTCTTCATGATGTGATTCATTTCAATGTCGAACGTGAAGATATCGAAGTCGAAGTAGCGATGCAGTACAATGCAGGGTATACTGAAACGCTTGCTTCATTTGTAAATTCCATCCCTACACGGGGCGGCGGTACACATGAGACAGGATTTAGAGCAGCATATACTCGTGTATTGAATGATTATGCTCGTAAAACAGCACTGATCAAAGAAAAAGATAAAAACCTCGAAGGTGGAGATTTACGAGAAGGCATGATGGCGGTTATAAGCGTCAAAATGTCAGATGTAGAGTTTGTCGGTCAGACCAAAGACCAATTGGGTAGTTCTTCCGCACGTGGAGCAGTAGATGCGGTAGTCGCTGAAAATATGCAACGCTTTCTCGAAGAAAACCCACAAGTCGCTCAAAAGCTGATCAAAAAAGCAGTTCAAGCTTCTCGTGCACGCGAAGCGGCTCGTAAAGCGCGTGATGATATGCGTACAGGACGTAAACGTAGCGAAAGTTCGAATCTGAACGGTAAGCTAAGTCCAGCGCAATCGAAAGATTTTTCCAAAAATGAACTGTTTATTGTCGAAGGAGATTCGGCAGGTGGTTCTGCGAAACAAGGACGAGATTCCAAGATTCAAGCTATTTTACCACTCAAAGGTAAACCGATGAATCCAGAGAAATCCAAACTTGCAGATGTAATGAAAAATGAAGAATATCGGGCGATTATTTCTGCTATTGGTGCAGGAGTAGGAACTGAATTTGCCATAGAAGATAGCAATTATTCCAAAATCATTATTATGACCGATGCGGATACCGATGGTGCACATATTCAAGTGTTGCTATTAACATTCTTCTATCGTTATATGAAGCAATTGATCGACAACGGTCGTATCTATATTGCTCAACCTCCGCTGTACAAGATTTCTCAACGTGCCGGCAAAAAATCGCAAGAACGTTATGTATGGACAGACGAAGAGTTGAATCAGTCGATGAAAGAGTTCGGCAAAAATGTAGATTTACAACGTTACAAAGGATTAGGTGAAATGAATCCAGATCAATTATGGGAAACAACGATGAATCCTGAAAGTCGTACATTACTTAAAGTACAGATCGAAGATGCTGCCAAAGCAGAACGTCGTGTATCTACATTAATGGGCGATAAAGTTGATCCTCGTAAACGTTGGATCGTCGAAAACGTAGACTTTACGGAATATGTTGAGTAAATAATTGTATCTGTAATATAGAAAAGTAATCTTGATGGATGATCAAACTAAATGAGCCGCTGCTTTAGTGCAGATGGAAGTGAGCATCATACCGTGCTTGGTTGGAATGGTATTCACTTCCCTCTGTACTCTGCGGCGGCTTCAAAATTATCCGGCGATAAGCTCGGAAGGTAAGGTGAACGGATGGCTATTGAAAATAACGATAAATTTTTACCAGCATTTCTAGAAGAAATCGTTGGAGACCGTTTTGGTCGCTACTCTAAATATATTATTCAAGACCGCGCGATTCCTGATGTTCGTGATGGATTGAAACCGGTACAACGTCGTATTTTGTATGCTATGTACGATTCAGGCAATACACCGGAAAAAGGATATCGCAAATCAGCTAAAACAGTCGGTGACGTGATGGGTAACTATCATCCTCATGGTGACTCATCGATCTATGATGGTATGGTACGAATGGCACAACCTTGGAAAATGAGTCATACGCTTGTCGATGGCCATGGTAACTGGGGATCGCCTGATGATGATCCAGCAGCAGCAATGCGTTATACCGAAGCTCGTTTATCTTCAATTGCGATGGAGATTTTACGTGATATTGATCGGAATACGGTTCAATTTAAAGACAACTTTGATAATACGACACAAGAACCTGTCGTTTTACCAGCTCGTTATCCTAATTTATTAGTCAATGGCGTAAGCGGAATTTCATCAGGTTTTGCAACAGAAATTCCTTCGCACAGCCTGCGTGAAGTGATCGAAGGTTGTATTGCATTGATGGAAAAACCTGAAATGGAATTGCCTGAACTGATGAACTATATCAAAGGCCCGGATTTCCCAACAGGTGGTACGATTATGGGTGGAGACGGGATTCGTGATGCCTATTCTACAGGCAAAGGGCGTATCTACATACGTTCTAAAACAGAAATTGAAACACTACGCGGCGGTAAACAGCAAATTGTGATTACCGAAATTCCTTATCAAGTGGTAAAAGTACGTCTTGTCACAGCGATGGAAAATATCCGTTTGGAGAAAAAAGTAGAAGGTATTGCTGAAGTACGTGATGAGAGCGGACGTGATGGACTACGGATCGTGATCGAGCTTAAAAAAGATGCAGATGCGCAAGGCATTCTAGCGTATTTGCTCAAAAAAACGGATCTACAAGTGACCTATAACTTCAATATGGTAGCTATCGTTAACAAAGCGCCTCAACAAATGGGAATAAAAAGTATTCTGGAAGCGTATATTGCGCATCAACGTGAAGTGGTTACCCGTCGTACACAACATGATCTGGATAAAGTAGAAGATCGTGCTCATGTACTTGAAGGTCTAGCTAAAGCACTCAATGTACTAGATGAAGTCATTGCAGCGATCAAAGCGTCTAAAAACCGCCAAGATGCACAAAACAATTTGCAATGGATGTTTGGCCTCACTGAACGCCAAGCCGATGCGATTCTAACCTTGCAATTGTACCGCATTACTAATTTAGAAATTAATCAAGTTGAAAAAGAACTAAACGATATTCAGAAAAAAATCACCAATTTCCGTGCTATTCTTGGCAGCGATAAAAAGCTAGTCGGATTGATCAAAAAAGAATTGATGGAAATTCATGATAAACATGGTATTAATCGCCGTTCTATTATTCAAGATGAAGTTGAAGAGTTGAAAGTTAATCTGGAAGTCATGATTAACTCGGAAGATGTGCTGGTGAGTCTTTCTAATGACGGTTACATTAAACGTACGAATATGATGTCTTTCAATCGCTCGGGCGGAGAACGTAGTGGATCAGGTGCCAAAGAAGATGATTATATTCGCGAAGTGATGAATGTAAATACACTAGATAATCTACTTGTCTTTACACAGCGGGGACAATACTTCTTATTGCCTGTTCACCAGATTCCTGATTTCAAATGGAAAGAAACAGGAAAAGCGATTGTTAATATTATCCCGATGACTCGTGAAGATCGAATTGTGGCGATGGTTCCTGTTCGTAATTTTGAAGAAGAACAAGCCGATCTAATCTTTGTGACCAAGCGAGGACAAGTGAAGCGAACAGAGATCAAAGAGTATGCGACCAAACGTTCAGGAGCAGTAGCCGCTTGTAAGCTTGGAGAAGGAGATGAAGTTATCTCTGTAACCCGTTCAGGTCAAGCTAGAGATTTGATGTTAATTACTAAAGAAGGTATGAGTATTCGCTTCCGGGCAGAAGAAGTCAATCCAATGGGTCGGGTTGCTACAGGTGTACGTGGAATTCAACTGGTTGGAGAAGATGAAGTCGCCGCAGTCCTATGGGTAGATGGAGAAGACGGACAATTGATGGTCATTACCGATCTTGGATATGCCAAACGTACTTCATTATTGCAATACCAGACTCAAAGCCGTGGTGGTAAAGGATTATCTACCTTTGAGTTCAAAGAAGGTAAACGATCCAAACCAAATGGTAATCGTATCATTGGTGCTTTTATCTGCGAAGAACATCGCTCATTTATGGCTATTTTACCTCCAAATCGTATGATCGGATTTAATAGCAAAGCCGCACTTCAAACCGATGAACGTAGACATATTGGTAAACAGATTGTTGAAATGGATAAGGCAGATACGATTATTGGTATATTAGAAGATTTATCTTCTAGTGGATCAGTCTGACTTTGAGTAAAAATAAAATAATGGTATAAAAAAACTTCTCTTTCTATCTACAGATAGTTAGAGAAGTTTTTACATAATAATCGGTTAACAACCGTATAGATCATAAAATATAGGATTACTTTAACCATAGAGTAGTAAGAACGATTTGTTTTTAATGCTGTTATTAAGTAAGGTTTGATATTTTGTTTTGAATATTAGATAGTTGGTTTTAAAGTCGCTCATTATACTTTTTTAGAATGAATAATCACCTTATTCTCACAAATTTAAGCTCTACAAAACGTACTTTATATTTATTTTATACTATTGATAATCTTTTAATCTTTTAATCTTTTAATCTTTTAATCTTTTAATCTTTTAATCTTTTATATTTTGTTATATTTGTTAGTATATAAACGCAAAGTACCTTAA
>NZ_MDER01000055.1 GCF_001721045.1 Paenibacillus nuruki
AGATATGGCGGGTAGATCCTTTAAAGCTCTTGAAGAAAAAAACTTTAAAGAATTTGTAGATATAATTCAACGTTCTTAACAAATATTGCACTAAATATTTTGAGTTTTACAAAAATAACTAAGAAATACTTTTATCGATATTTAATAAATTGGTAGTAATAGAAAGGGGTGGTTTTATTAATTATTATAGTTTAGAACCAACAGAAGTGGTCGAAATTATAAAAACTTATATTAATTGCTCAAATAAAGAATTTAGTGATACAGAGATATCTGATTTAGTGAGCGAGCACCTACTCAGTAAAGCAAATTTAATTGAAAAACAACAAGCACATGTTTTTGATTCCTTACATATGCTACTTTTACGTGCCTATCATAGAGGAATTAAAGATTTTAAATCCATGTTAGATGATATCCATACGTTAAATGAGGATAGATTGAAAAAAGATATTAGTATTTCAGAATATTCTAAATACTCTATCTTAAATGATATGTTAAGTGAACAAAGAATAAATAATCTTGAAATTCAAAAATTAGCTGCATTGGTATCACTAAAAAGATTATATTCCTCTTTAATATCAGAAATAGAATTAGGCCATTTTTATTTTAGTCAATTTGAAGGTTATATTCAAACTTATGCAAACATTCTATTTGATGTAGATGTTTTACTTGGTGGGTCATTTAGAAGAAATCAAAAAATAGCAAACTTAGAATTATTTCAATTGGCAAAGAATATGTTGAACTATGACTTCAATCATCAAATGCCAGTTGTAGAATCTTCTATTTTTCTTATTAGACAAGCTATTGAAGTTCAAATAAAGGAAAGTTTTGGTATTACAGGTCGAAAAAAAAATTCTCAGGGAGATAATCGTGAATCATATTTGAAAATTTCACAACTGTTAGATTTTTTAATAACAGAAGTTAAAAATAACAAATTAGCTATTTTTATTAATCCTATACTTCTTAAAAAAATAAATAAATGGCTGAATAATTATATTCATACAGGTAGTATGAATTATCCTTTTTGGTATATTGAATGGATACAAAATTATTTAAATGACTTTTTTTATCCATCAAAATATTTAAAAGAGATAGACAATTCATTAGGTGTTGATTTTAAAAAACCAATTTTTGTTGATAAAAATTGTTTGAATGATTTTGAAAAAAGATTAACTAAAGTAGAACAAAAGGATACATTAATCCTAAACACATTATCATTGCTTGAACTTGATACTAAAATAATTAAAAAAATTAATCACAAAGCAAAGAAATTAAAAGATGAAAAATTAAAAATATAATTAATTTACTATAATCCTAACTTCGGAGAATTATTTTTTGAAAATGGTTTATTGCGAGTATAACGATCAAGCATTACAGTAGATGTATGTCCCGTCTGCCCTTGAATAACGTGGTCTGGAACGTTCATTTCTCTGGCAGTCGTTACATAACCAGCACGAAGACTATGTGCACCAAAATCTTCCTCTTTTAATCCAGCAGCGCTAATATGCTTTTTTAAAATCGTATTAATAGATTCTGCATTCATTCGACGTGCACGTACTTGACGATGACGGTTAACTGCACGAAACACTGCCCCTTCACAGATACCACTTCTTTCAATCCATTTCTGATAAGCCAGTACCGGACAAGTAGTAGGGTGATCACCAAAGGGAATGCCAATCCATCGCCCGGCGCTTTCCTGATCGGTCTTACTTTTTTGTAAGTGTACAACTAATCCGGTTTTTTCTTCTTGAATATCTTCTACATTTAAGTTGACTAGCTCACTACGCCGCATTGAACTGCTCCAGCCAAATAAAAGTAGAAAGCGGTCACGGACGTGTAGGAGATCATCATCAACCGGAATTTGATCTATAAGCTTAATCAGCAGATCTGCTTTAACAGGTTCCTTCCCTTTTTGTTTCACACCATTTAGCCGCTTCATGCCTTGTACCACACTATCTAAAATCGGTGTGGCATTAAAGGGATGTCCGGCTTTACGGTGAGCTTCTTGGATGGTGCTGAGCGCTCTAATAATGGTGGATGTTTTATAACCGACCATCATCATGTCTGCAAAGTACATCGAGAGTGTATCATCGGTAGCCGGCAAGTGAATACACTGCATTTGATTGCACCAAGTCGTGTACCGATTCCAGTCCGACCGGTACGCTTTTTTGGTATTCTCCGATTTGGATGCTTTAGCTATTTCTTGTACCATTTCGCGCAGCTGCTCTTTTTTCTGTTCAATCTCCTGGATCGATAATGTATTCACGGATTCCTCGATGCTCACGCGTTCCATCCAGTTGTCAGTATTCATGACCTCACATCCCCTTCCTCTTTTTAAGGCAACATTTTATGCGAATAACCTCTTACTTCCTCTGCTTAGTTCAGTAACGATTTTATTCTAACATGGGATAATGATAACTTATACCATGTTAGAATAACGCTGTCGCTATTATAGCATTTTGTCCTATTTTTTATCAATTCATAAATTTTGTTATCAATATATATGTTTGTTATCATTGATAACAAAGGGTTTTTATTGTTATCGATATATAATCATGGTATGATTATCAGTAGAAATACAAGGATAGTATAAGCGAATAAATCAAATTATTATAAGGGTGAGTGAATAAGATGAATGAAAATAACCAACCGGATAAAGATATTAGACAAAAAAAGGAACAAAAAGGATTTAGACTACCACTGGAAGACTATAACTGGACGCAACGCTTGATAGCCGACTCGCCTTTGGGAGATGGAGAATGGTTCGTAGATATCGTGACGAAAGGAAAGTTGTATGAGCAAGCGACAACCGAGCATATTGTGCAATCCGATATTACCGAAATGGCGACTCTGTTCAGTCGGTTAGGCAGACTGTACTATAACCTGCTCGACAAGAACCTCGATGCTGTTGAACAACAAAAAAAGAGTTTTGGTAAGGAAGTTGTAGAAAAAGAGGATAAAATCGAACAATTAAAAAATGAAATACAAGAGCATGTTACAACGATAGAAACTCATAGGAAGGATTCAACGTTGCTGGCAAAGAAATTGGCAGAGTTAGAACAAAAATATACCGATTTGGTGGATCGTCATGCCGTACAAGCCAATTTAATAGAAACGTACAAAAAACAGGCGGAACAAAATGATAGATACCGGGAGGATTATCTACATGAAGTAGCACTTCGCGAAAAGCAAAATCAAGCTTATTTAGAAGCAGATGAGAAGGCTAAAGCTACTCATGCAGCGCTTGAGAAAATAATATTACAACAATCATATGACATGAATAGAATGGATGAGAACCATCAAAATGAAACGGCGAGAATGGATGAAAAACATCAACACCAATTAAGTATTATTAATCTACAACATGCCAATAAAATATTAGAACTTCAAAAAGAACTTCAAAATGAGAAAGAGAAAGCCATTCAGGAGAATCAAATAAGAGTGGCTGTATCTGTAGCTGAAAAAGCAGTCGATCATTCATTTAACCCAAAAGAATTGATTGAGTTGATAACTGGAGTAAGATTCGAGGAGCTACTTAACCGAGCTGAAGGTGAAACAAAAGAACGCTTAACTAAATTTACGATTGGATTAGAGTAACTTATGATAAAATCACTTTTTGAAAAAATCAGGGTTATTATTCACTGCATCCATGAAAACTTAAATCAAAGAGATGAATTTGAAGAGATTGTAATCAACCTAAATCCTGAAAAAGAAGAGAGTATAACTACTCCAAGCCCTGAAAAAGAAGATCAAAAATTAATTTTTAACAATATGCTCGCTACAGCATCTTCTATTTTAACAAATGCCAAACCTGATCAAAAGGCATATTTAGATTCAAATTATAAACATCCTATTTTTAGCTACATTAAAATCTTAGGTTTATCTATACAGACTAAATATATAACAAATCTAGCTTATGGGAGAGAACGTCTACCAGATCTGGAACTAAATCAATTTTTTAAGGTCTTTTATAATTTGACTCCTGATCAAACCATATGGGATATCATCCAACCCACTAGAAATATTAGAAATTCAGAAAAAAAAGTAAAGCTAAATAGAGATTTGGTACTGCCTTGGCCCTGGCATCCTTTAAGATTTAAAAATGCTTTGATAGAAATTGGAGAACATAATCCAAGTGGAGAGTGGGAACAAGATTCCAATAATCATAATATATCTGTTGTGCAACCAATGGGAGTTTGTTTTGTGAATGGTGGCAATCACTCTATTATGGCTGGTGTAGTAAAAGGTGAAGGAATGATTACAGACTATGAAATTATAGATATGACACCACTTTATGCATTAATGTATTCAGATGGTGTAAATTATTATCGTAAAGATGATAATTCGATTATTCAAGAAGTTGAAAATGTAGAGTTTGCAGCTATATTTGAGATTGGTCGGAAACTGAATAAACTCAATATCTCTTGGTAATGTTCATTATAAATAATAAGGAGGATGCAATATGAAAATCACTGAACTTGATATTATCGAAATTACAAATCAGAAGGAAATAGGGGGATTTGTAATTCGAAGATTAAACAGCGAAGAATTCTCTGTTTATGTAAATGGGAAAGTTGAATGCACTGGAAATGACGAAGATGTTTTGCATTATATTAACGAACATAGTAGTCATAGATCAATGACTGTTGCTGATTTAATCGAACAGTTAAACAAAGTTGAAGACAAATCCTTAATAGTAGAAGTATCGACCGGTGATGAGAGTAAAGGGCGCTTTTATGGTGGGCTTTATCGAATTAGTGAAAAAGAGGACTATAAAGGGAAGCGGATTTTATTAAGGGGTAAGCTTGAAGAAGAACAATGAGTATTATAGACATGGAGGCTGAAGTATGAATTCAAAAGAGAAAATTGATGAGAATGAATTAAAATGTGATAGATGTGGAATAAGTCATTGGGATAACGTTATCTTTTTATTGCCTGAGAAAGTTTTCTATCAATTTGATGTTGCTACATTAACACAAGAAAATACAGATGGACTAAAGCAGGATAATATATGTCTATCTTGCTTCCAAGTATCTATTACAAATGCCAAGTATGAAATGTCTGTAAAGGATAAGCATTGATCATGCAATTATTATCTTATATAAAAAGATTTTTTTCTAATCCTGCTCATATTAAACAATCAGAAGTAGATATTGAAAATCAAAAGAATATTTTTGATGAAATGGTGGCACAAGCAGAAATTATATTAAAAACGACGCAAATAGATTCTAACATAAATCATGATCAAGACTACAAACATCCAATATTCAGTTATATTAAATTATTAGGGTTATCCACTCAAACAAAATATATAACTCAAGTGATAAACGCAAAAGAAGAAGCTATAACTTCTCCTAATGATAAGTTATTTATTAGCCCTCAAACTCTTTTAACGGATGACAAATGGTTTGAAGAAATCATGGAAGATACAAGAATTGAGAAAACATCAGCAAAAAAAATAAATTTAGTTAATGATTTGATTCTTCCCTGGCCATGGAAAGTTTCAAGATTACTTGGAGCCATAGAAAACATAGGAAAATATAATCTCTGGGGAGAATGGAGACAAGATAATAATCATCGAATAGAAGTATGGCTTCCGATCGGAGTTTGTTTTGTAAGGAGTGGCAATCACTCTATTGCTACAGGCATATTACAGGGAAAAGGGGTTATTACAAATTATAGTACAATGGATTTATCTCCAATATATTCGCTTATTTATACAGATGGAGTCTGTTACTATAGAAAAATCGATAATTCATTTATTGGTAAAGTAAAAAATATTGAATTTGCAGCTATATTTGAGATTGGTCGGAAACTGAATGAACTCAATATCTCTTGGTGATGTTCATTATAAATGATAAGGAGGATGCAATATGAAAAGTATGAAATTATCCAAAAAGGAATGGGTTTTTACGTTATCAAGCTTTATGATTTTATACTTCTTTTCTGATCCTATACTTCAGCATATCTATCATGTTATTCCACAATATACGTTAAATAATCCAAATCTATTGAGTTTCATAGAAATAACGAAGGAACCTGTTACTTGTTACTGAGTATAGGTTTTTTTGTATTAAATCATCAATAAATGAAACTCAGAAATCATACCTACGTAATATATTACATAATACATATAGAAAGGACATTTATATGCCACAAGTGCCTGAAATGGTAAAAATTTCACTTCATCGAAAACAACTATTTGATTATATACATAAGGAATTGTCTCCTAAAAATGTATTGAGAGCTCCAAAAACTCTACGTTGGTGGATAATTGTAATCATTATTCTTGTTTTTTTATTTTTTTCAATTCTATTATTCCCCCTACTGAAAATATTGTATGTTTTTGCTATTTCAATTATTCTATTATCATTTTGTATAATGCGGTGGGATAAAGCAAAATATAAGTACTTGGCTCAAAAATATCCAACTTATCTCGAAACTATGGATAAAAAAACAGCTTATATAGAATTTTTCGAATGTTATCGTACTGATTCACTTTATAAAAAAGTAATTTCATTGAATATTTCATCCAATCAATTAGAGGCAGATATAAACTATTTCCAAAATAAAGGAATTAAAACAACACAACGTACAAGAACATATCTTGTTACTTTAATTGCTTTTTCGTTTGGGATATGGGGTGAATTTGTAGGCAATAATATTGGTGAAGGATGGTCTAATATTTCACTTTTTATATTTTATGCATTTGTTGTTTCTCATGCTGTTTTTGGCATAAATTATCTTTTGCAAAAGACAGTATTTAGTGGACTGAATAAAAATAAAGAAATGGCTGAATTACTAGCAGAAGTAAAAAATTTAATTTCTCTGTCACCTTAAGAAAAGAGTATAGTGATAATCACTATACTCTTTTCTATGACTACAGATACTACACAAAATGCCTGCTGAGTTAAAAATGTAATTATGGAATGTAATTCAGTTCGATTGAATCAGTTTCTTGATTATCCTGATAGTATTGGTGATTCCCTAGATATTCAAAGTAGCCAGAATAATAATTAAATAATCGATCATTCGAGTAGTCAATAGAATGCCTAACTTCTAAATTTGTTGGATTTAAGATATTAAGTTGAAGCTTGTTTTCGCCTGTAACCACCTCATACGAGACTGCCTTATCGTCAGATTGAATGTTGCGGAAGTTGCCTATGTCTTTACTAGAGATCAACTTATTTTGACTAGAATAAAGACTTACAGTTTTAGTACCCACGACTAAAAAATTTGGACCTACTATTTGTAACGGATTGGTTTCTCCCCATACATAACGAGTCCATTTCTTATGACCTGAAGAGTTATAAGCAACAATCTTCATTTTCTTCGCTTTATAGTCTCCCTCAACAAACAAAAAAGTACCATCTCTCAAAAGGTATGCATCACTTGAGGTAGCTTTCAGAACTACTTTGCTCGTTTCGGTATCTATTACTTGCGTTCGTTCCAAATTATAATCATATATGAACCAATAGCGACCTTTGATATTATTCAGTTGTCCATCTATAATTTGTTCTTTAACTAGTTGACCCTTGAGATTAAAGATATTGATATACGTTTTTTTGTCACTTCGAGTATGATATACAATAACGTTCCCATTTCGGTTATCAATATCAACCTGATTATATACCTCTGGAATTGAATTAGACCAAAGTTCTTTACCATCCGCAGCGATAGCAGTAATGGTATTCTTTTTATCATATCTTGTAGAGTACATATAAGTGATTCCGCGATCAGAGTCTACTTTAATATGACTACTGATTTTTCGTTTAGACCATTTGATTTTCCCGGTTTTAGTATCGATACCATTTAACATTTCTTTGAATGTACCGTCTTTAGAATAGTCAATAGATACGACAAGTGTTTTATTTCCTTTATTATCTATTGCTAAAAAAGGTAAGTCGTCTTCATTCATAATAAAAGAACCAGGATTCGAAAGATGTACATAAGGTTTGTTCAACGCTTCAGAAAAAGCTTTTTGCGAATAGCTAAATACAAGTATAAAGCTGAGAAGGAGTAAGCCGATTTTTAAAATGTGGTTTTTCATAATAGCCCCTTTTATCTATATTTTCTAGGATAATAATAGCATGCGCTTTTATTTTGTAAATAAGAATTAAATAAATGTAGTTCATACGAACGTGATATGAATAAATATTGAAAATTTCCATTTTCAGTCTTGGGTTATCAAAAGTTCTATGCTACAATAATCTCAATTAAATATACCCGAGGAAGCACCTCGCTTAAGGACGATCTGTCCTTCAGCGAGGTGCTTTTTTGCGTTTAAGGAGTGCATGTATGTATTTTATTTTTAATAAAAATTATAGACCGTTGATATGTTCATTGTTAATAGTAGCAATGATCATGACGTTAATTCCTATTCATGTGAGTCAGGCTGCAACAGTGAGTACAACGCTCTCTGGCAGTAAATCGCTATTATATGCAAGTGAGCCTGTACCTGGAGGGGGCACAGTACGTACTTCGATTCCAATTAATATCTATAAAACGTCTAACCCTTCAGCAACTTCTAGTATAACTTTTCGTGCCAAAGTATATGGAGAATTCAAAAACGGATCAGGTAGTGGTTGGGGAGCATACTCCTCAGAAACTTCAGGGCCTTATAGCATTTCAGGATGGAATCAGGCTAACTATACACTCAACTTCAATTTAGATGCGAGTGCATATAAAAACGTTAGCAGAATAGATATTACTTATAACAAATCTGGAGATACTTATATCGATTATGGTCTTAACAATAAGCAGACCGCTACGTTATCTGTTACCGATACGGAACCTCCTACTTCTCCTACTATTTCGGTATCTTCTGAAAATTGGAGTACTACACAAACAGTTTCTATTGGAGGAAGTAGAGACAACACAGAAGTTGATTACTATATGTACAGTATCAATGGAGGATCTGAACAGAAATATACCAACCCGTTTACTCTAACTAGTTCTAGTGCCTATACGATTACTGCGTATGCAGTAGATATTGTCGGTTTACGTAGCGCAGGCGCTTCTAAAGTAGTCTATGTAGACAGTACCCCTTCTTCTTCCCCAAGTATTAACGGGTTAACGAATGGATACAGTAATGAGTCCGAGATAAATATTTCACTTGTGCCCGGAAGGGATGAACATTCGGGTACGAATCGTACAGAATATTACCTTTCTGGAGCCACATCAACAGGTTGGATAGTCGACACTTCATTACGAATAACGAATGAAGGTATTACAGTTGTTCATGCTAGAAGTATCGACAATGTGGGAAATCCGAGTTCAGAAGTCTCTGGGAATGTATTGATTGATCATTCCAATCCAATAGTGAATCTGTCCGAAGAAAAAATAAATGCCGTTTCGACTCGAATTAATGTTACGGCTTCAGATGGTCTTTCAGGAGTCAAAGACATTTACTTACCGAATGGCTTACGTGTTTCAGGAAACATGGCATCTATCGTCGTTACTAAAAATGGAAATTATCGCTTTATAGTAACGGATCAAGCAGGGAATTCAATCAATAAGAATATAGTTATTACCCATTTAGATGAAACTGCACCAATCCTTAAAGTTCAAACATTAAACACGGTTTGGTCGTCTCAAATTACGTTATCAGCTACGGCTACAGATGCAGAAAGTGGAGTAGATTTTATTACCTTACCTGATGGTAAACAAACTAAAGGTGGATCAGCCACGTATACCGTTTCTCAAAATGGGGAGTATACGTTCTCAGCTACAGATGCAGCCGGAAATGTAGTCAAACAAAGCATAGTAGTCGGGAATATTGATCAGACTCCACCTCTTTTAAAATTAGAAAGTTCGAATACAGTTTGGTCGGCTCGGACTGTGATATCAGCTACCGCTACCGATTCAGAGGCAGGAAATGATCATATTACTTTACCTAATGGAAGTCAGATTAAAGGAGAGTCTGCTAGTTATGAAGTGACTCAAAATGGAGACTATACGTTTGAAGCTACAGATAAAGCAGGCAATTCGATTCAAAAAACAATCAAAGTAGACAACATAGATAACATTCCACCGGTCTTAAAATTAGAAAGCTCGAATACGGCATGGTCATCGAGTATTCTCTTATCCGCTACGGCTATCGATTCGGAAGATAAAGTAGATTACATGACGTTGCCGGATGGAAGCCAGATTAAAGGAGAGTCTGCTAGTTATGAAGTGACTCAAAATGGAGACTACACCTTTGAAGCTACCGATTTGTCAGGGAATGTCGTCAAGCAAACGATCAAAGTCGGCAATTTTGATAAAACCCCACCAGTCCTGAAAGTAGAACCTTCGGATACCGAGTGGGCTACGAATCTTACATTATCTGCTACCGCTACAGATGAGGGAAGTGGAATCGATTATATGACTTTGCCCGATGGTTCACATAAGAAAGATAAATCAGCCACGTACAAAGTAACAAAAAATGGTGAGTATACATTTTCGGCTTTTGATCTAGCAGGGAATGTCGTTAAGCAAACTATTGAGGTTCATAACATTGATGATATTTTACCTACGATACAAGTTAAGAATTTAGACGAAGAATGGTCGGATCAAACTTCTTTGTTGGTAAATGCATCAGACTTGGAAAGTGGAGTCGCTTATCTAACGTTATCTGATGGTACAAAGATAGAAGGAAATTCCACAACCTATGCTGTTTCTAAAAATGGAACGTATACATTCTCAGCGACCGATGTAGTAGGCAACACTATAGAACATATTATAAATGTGGAAAACATTGATGATCGTAAACCAACAGTGAGTGTATTTCAAAATGGACGATCGTGGTCAGATCAAGATATTCATGTGATGACTAAATTTGCAGATGCCGAGACAGGGCTGGATCTGAATCGTTTATATTACAAATGGTCGGATTCAATTGATGAGCCATCATCTTGGGATCAGCTGT
Organism: Paenibacillus nuruki; assembly: GCF_001721045.1. Taxonomy (GTDB): domain Bacteria; phylum Bacillota; class Bacilli; order Paenibacillales; family Paenibacillaceae; genus Saccharibacillus; species Saccharibacillus nuruki. The sequence continues at coordinate 10,907 of NZ_MDER01000055.1, forward strand.
CAGAAGCTGATCAAACGATCGTGCAAACCAAAGAAGGTGTATGGTATTTACATCTTAAAGGATATGATCAGGCAGGAAATAGCGTGAACTTCACGACAAATTCTTTCCAGCTTCAGCATAAGCCAGAAACACCACATATGAAGGTAACCGGTACAGCAACAGATAAAATGCTCTTGTCTTGGTCTTTACCTAGTAATGGTGCGGAAGTCGATGGTACAAGCTATAAAATTGAAAATCAAAACACCGGAAGAACATGGACACTTCATTATCCGACCAATGAGTTGCTGGAGGATTCGCTCAGCGATGGCTCAGACTACAGTTATGTGATTACAGCATATAATCATGTAGGAGAGAGTGAACCAAGTGAACCGGTCATTGGAACAACGTTGCCGGGTATTACGGTTAGTGCCAGCGTCTATAGCGATGGTACTGATTATAGTAAGTCAGTAGTGAACATCGCTCCAGTGAAATCCGCTACAGGGTATCATATTCAAGCGACTAATTTAACAACTCAAGCGTTGGATGTAGATACAACGGTAATGGGCGATACGTATCAATCAGTTAGTGGTCTTCAGCCCTATACTTGGTATAATTTTTCGATCCAAGCGGTCAATACATCCGGTGAAGGTGCAGCGTACCATGTTAGTTATCTTTCTTTACCCAATCTAGTGAGTGGATTCAATGCTGTTTTGATTACAGAGGATTCAGTAGATATGAACTGGAATACAGTGACCCAAAACGTATATGCAGGCTCAGTCACCGAAGATACGTATTACAAACTTACCCGGGATCAAACTACGATTTATGAAGATCAAGCGACTCATTTTAAAGATACCGGTTTAGAAGCAGGAACGTCTTATAATTATGATATAGCAGCTCGAAATCGTAGCGGTTTTGGCAATACATTTTATCTAAGTAATATCTGGACGCTTCCTCAAGCACCTGAAGATTTAAATCAAGTTAATGCCTCTACAACGAGTATAACTATGAAATGGAAAGCAGTACGAGGTGTAGACGGATATCAAGCCGTTATAGATGATACGTATACTTACGATATATCTCGTGAGTCAAATCAATATACCTTTACTGGATTTGAAGCAGGCTCTTCTCATCGTATCCAAATTAGTCCTTACAACAAATCAGGATTTGGGAAATCTATTAGTGCTCTGGGCCTTACTTTACCCGATCAACCCGATATCGATGTTTCTATAATTGGAGAAGATTTTGTAACATTCCGTATTGCTTCTGTAGTCGGAGCAACAAAATACAAACTAATGATGGATAACAGAGAATTTGAGGTGGGAACAGGTGAAATCACTGTTAATGGATTAGTAGGAGGAACCACATACGATTATGCGGTGGCTGCTGGTAATGGAGCTGGTTATGGGGAAGCTTTAAAAGCTTCTGTTCTAACGTTACCTTCTGCACCGACCACATACACAACAGCAGATCACAGCCCGACCACATTGACAGTCAAGTGGGAACCAGTAAAGAGTGCAGATTATTACAACGTTTATACTAGCGACGGAGACTTTTTGAAAGAAGTAAAACAGCCGGAATATACGGCTACAGATCTAGAACCTGGTAGTACAACTACATTTGTAGTAGAAGCTTTTAATGCTTCAGGAAAAAGTAAATCGTCACGCTATACATGGCGTACCATTCCAGGATTTGTAGATGCCAATATCGATTTGTCTCAATTAGTACGCATTGATACCATAGAACTGAGTACATTCTCCTTTCACTGGCTTAATGTACCTGGTGCAGATGCTTATCGAATTTATAATTCGAAAGGGGAACTTGTTCAGCAACAGACAACAGAATCTCAATCTGTCCTATCTTCACTCTCTACAGCGACTCGGTATACAAGGTATACGGTAGTGCCGGTCAATACAACAGGAGAGGGACGTGCGATGCCGATACCAGATGTTGTGACTTTACCTGATCCTAAATTCAGCCTTACCTTTGATAGCACACGAACCAGTGTGACTATTCATGTCGATCATACTTTAGATGCTGAAATTTTTGTTATCGCATCACAAGGACATGAACTCTTCCGCGGATCAGCTAAAGGCTATCATCAATTTGTTCAAGATCAATTACACCCTGATTCGATATATACGTTTGAGGTATGGACAGAAAATGAATTAGGAAATCAATCTGAAAAACAAAGTATTGTGACACGTACAAAAAAAGAAAGCGAATCTATTGTTGTACAAGAAAGTAAGCAAGATGATGCAGAAGCCACACTTATTGAAGAACCTACGATCACTCCTTTAGCTTCAGGAGATACAGAAGAAAAAGGCGAATCTGAAAGTCGATTTATGGATATTGAAAACAGCTTCGCACAAGAAGCTATTGATCATTTAGCTAATTTAGGCATTGTTAAGGGCATAAGTGAAAACGAGTATGCTCCAAATGAAGGTACAACTCGTGCTCAATTCATGTCGATGCTGACTAGACTGACTTTAACGCCTGAACAAATTCGATCAAGTGCAGATCATGAGGTATCGTTCAATGATATCGATCGCTCTGCATGGTATATGCCAGAACTTCAAGCAGCAATTGAACATGGAATCGCTAAAGGATTTAATGCGAATGATTTTAAACCAGATATGGAGATTAATCGCGAGCAAGCTGCAAAAATGTTGAGTGGTGCTTTGTACACCTTACTGCCTGAAACAGATCAAATATATTACGTTGATAGTGGTAAAGTGTCAGAGTGGGCTAAACAAGAAGTAAATAGCTTAACATCTATTAATATTTTACAGGGTTACCCAGACCAATCGTTTAGACCTTATGCTAACCTTACTCGCGCTGAAAGTGCAACTATGATTGAACGTGCTATGCGTAAAGGTATGATTGAAGATCCAAAATAAAATGAAAAAGCTGTATTAGGTATAATACCTAATACAGCTTTTTATGTTAAGAGATATCCGTTATTCTTTTCTGCTTCAATTGTTTGAAACTATTGAGTACTAGCATCCATGTACTCAATAAAATGAAAGATGCTCCAATCCACATTCCTAGTTTGAATTGTAATCTGAGAGCCAATACATTGTGAAAGAAGCAGATACTGCAATCAAAAATGCAATTCAGACTTTACCTGAAAAATATAAAAATGCTGTTTCTTTACGATATGTGAAGGATCTTACATTAACCGAAATTAGCGATCAAATGAAAGTACCTATGGCTACAATAAAGACTCAAGCTTTTAGAGGTAGGGAAATCATCCGGCGAAAATTAGCGAAGAGTATGTAAGCTATCATAGTATTGGTAAAACCCGCTTAATATAATGGGTTTACCAATACTATATTTTCTTTAATTTTTTCTCTTCTGAGTAAAAATTAATTTTTCATTTTCGTAAATTTCAATGACATGGTAACCAATTAAATCTGGGGATAACGGTAAGAGACCGTTCTCACAAGCAGCGCAACAGCTATATACTACTTTAGTTTTACTTTTAATCCATTCGGAATTGTCTAATTTAGCACGAACCAAATATTCATAAACCATCGTGTACGGGATGTTAACAATCTCTTTTACGACTGTTTTGCAATAATCGCAATAATAGGGTAGAAAGCCATCAAAGAAACTTCCTGCGTTTAATGTTTCCCGATCTTGTCTGTAATAACACATGAGTAAATGATCTTTTACTTGAAAAACATTTCCATGCATTCCTTTGATGAATTCCCATCCATAATACAGTGGGTTCAATAAGCATCGATTCCACATAAATGAGATGCTTTTTTGTTGCCCGATATTATAACGAAAGGTGATTCCATGGCAAAGAAGAAGAAGGTTATTCATATTAAAGAACCATGGCAACCAAAGAAGTATAAAGGTTGTGTATGGGGTAGATGGAATGGAGCAAAACAATTTTGCACCAGAGTCGTTTGTCAGAAGGTGAATACTTCCTAAATGTAGAATTACATTATCTAGGAGGTGTATTCATATTGAGTTTTAATTTTAATGGTCCTTTGGATCGAATAAATAGGGAGCAGCAGGAGCGGATGAGACAACTTGAGCAAATGAGCCGGGAAATGCAGAATAAACGGGAGAGACAAGAACATTTGAATGAGAAGAATTCAAAGCATCTTGAAAATATCGAAGCTAATACTGCCTCACTTATTGATGTAGTCACGTTACTTCGACAAAACAATGAGCATCAAGCCGAAATCAAGGAACTTATATTTGAAATTTTGAGCATTGCAGTATTAGAGTCTGAACCTGAAAGGGTTTCTAAATATGAACAGTGGCGAAAAAAAGTAGCTGATTTAGGTTCGGCAATAACTGGATTCAAACTTTTACTTTCAATTGGCGCAGCAATATTCTTGGGTATACCAAATTGAGTCCTAGTGACTAAAAACTAGGATCAAGCTATCAAAAGCATTTCATCTAATTGAGGTGCTTTTTTGTTGTCAGATATTATAACAAAGGGTGATTTCATAGTAAATAAAAAGAAGGTTATTCATATTAAAGAACCATGGCAACCAAAGAAGTGAAAAGGTTATGTATGGGGCAGTTGGGATGGAGTAAAGCAATTTTGCAGTAGGTCTTTATGTATAAGGGATATAATTAAATAAAATTTAAATAATAGTAATAAATCCTTTTTTTAGGTATAATAAATTCTAAAGAAGGAGTGATAACATGTCTGAAGTACCAGCGACTATAGAAATTGAACAATTAAAAGATATTTCTAGTAGGATTAAAGTAGGAGAAAGTGAGACGATAATTTCAGAGGATGGACAAGTGTGTATAATTATGAAAGTTACGTTTGAAGAATTAGAAGCTGTTAGGGGAAATAAACCATTAACTGTAAGTGCTTATTATATAGATGCACTTAAAACGTTAGCATTTTCTGTTGGTACTGTACAAAATCCTGACATAGTAACTGGTGGTATGCCAAATACTCCAGAACTAAAAAGAGGTATAAGGTCTTCTTTAGCCAGAGGGATTGAAGCTTATATTGTGACAGAAAATGTACAAGAGTATTCTATTAAACGTTTTTTAAATAATGAGATAGGAAGAGATTCTCTGCAAAGAGAGCTAAACAAAATGTAAAATCATATAAATTTCAAAACTAAAATACATTTAAGAACTTGAAATTATTATATTATAAACAGTTCTTGTTTGAAACAAACTTAACTCAATTAAAGTATATAATGGAGGATTTAATATGAGTAGTGCATTAGGTTTTGAACATTTTGTTAGAAATGCTTTCGAGTTTGCATTAAAAAAAGAGATTCTGAGAAGTGATGATCCTGCTGGACTTGCTGAAGCCGGTTATTTTAATGTATCTAATGACAAAGTATACTTAAATAAAGTAAAAGTAGCAGTAACCTATGCTATGGAAATTTATAATCGTTACATTCGCAATAATTGTGAATTAAGTGAGAGCGACTATGATGATTTAAATAACTTTGTTAACAGCGTACTAATTGCTGACAATGCGAATGTTATAGGTAATTTGATAGACAGCTATAAAAAAAAGTTTAGCCCTTATTATAGTTGAGTTTTTTTATAAGACGGATTGTAAAATGAAATGCAACACCTCGAACTGAGTACAAAGAGGCTCATGCCAGATTCGTGTAGAATGAAGTCATCACAACACCTTCTACAAGGAAAATCGACCATGAGCTACACTCATTTTAGCATAATCGAACGCAGCAAACTAGAACTCTTACTCAGCCAAGGCGCTAATGGTCCGTTAGCCGAGAGCTTAAATGCAATGGAATGACCCCGGCCTACAAGGCACAGGAAGCTCAAGATGCCTACGTATGCCGAAGAAAAATTTCGAAGCCGCATGGAAAGTGGACTTCGGAGCGGGCTCGTGAAATCGAAACCGACTAAGTGTTTATCTATAATTTCTATTAATTAGACTTATAGACTATTCCCTTATACATATTAAAAACCTGAAAATAGTATTAATTACATAAAAAGTATATTTAATTCGTGAAAAAACTAAATTATATACCCGTGGTGCTAGTTGAAAAATAAAAATAGCCTTCGCCCAGAAAAACTTCCAAAATGAAAGTGACCAAACCCCATTTTGGAAGGTAGATTCCTGTGCAAAGACATCTTTATTGTACACAAAAACCATTTTCGGTACAAAGTCAATTTGTCGCTATTTTGAAAAAAGTTCAGCAGGAATTGCAAGCTTTTGCTCCTTTTCTTAAACGAAAAAACCATCATCTGCTTCAGCAAAGCGATGCCCATATCCTGACGCTTCATCTGTCACTTCTTCATCAAGCAAATTTATTGACGCTTGCCGGCCATGGAATAACCAGGCTATTAGTCAGGAAGAACTCATTCAAATAGCAGTACGATATGGCTTTAATAACGTTCTGGATGCGTTCTATATTGTCAATCAAGTGAAATAGCTGTTAGTTCTTCGAGAGTTAAAAACGCGGGGAAACCAAAAGTATTATCATTATAGATGATCTATTCAGACTTAAAGAAACGACTCAAGCAGCTAACTTTAGCCAGGAGGTAGAATCCCGTTGGCAGCCTACATTTGAATTTGCACCCGTATTTTAATATTTGGAGGAATGAACTATGAAAGTTTACAACAAACTGATTCGTGATCGTATTCCTGAAATTATTGAAGCATCTGGCAAGAAATCAAATATAAAAATCATGAATGATTCGGATTACCTAAAATCTTTGAACAAGAAGAATCAGATGAATACAATGAAGGCCAAGATGTAAATGAGCTGGCAGATCTAATTGAAGTAGCTTATGCAATCATCGAGCATAAAGGATTGAGTATTAAGGAGTTTGAGAAGATTCGGTGAAAAAGAAGGAAGAACGTGGCGGATTTAAAGAAAAGTTTCTTTTACTGAGTGTAGAAAACTAATATTTATAAAGGAGAAATGTGTACCAGTGGTAAAATAAGAACATTATAAGAATTAAATAGTTTAAGTGTGGGAAATGTAATTAAAGCTAGAGGAAAATTTGCAAAACCCAATGGGGATAATTATTATACAATTCTAACAATGCTTTTAAGAGTAATAAAAAAAGATGCAGGTATAAATATTTTTGCTGAAATCAATAATGAAGAGGTGAAATGGACTGCTCTGGATATTGAAAGAGTAGCAGAATATGTGGAGCTAATATAAGGTTACTTAAGGAGTGCTTATGAATACTGGACGTTGGTGGGAGTATTATTTAGTTCGTTATTTTGTGGGAACCATTGTGGGTACTCTAATAGTTATACATATATCCACACAAAATGATTCTTTTCTTCACAGTATTTTATATGAAAAACTAAAGACAGAAACTGATAAAAATATTGAGGTTAGTAGTTTAATTCTATATGGTTTTGTAGGACTTACATTTTGTTACTTAGCAAGCGCTCCAATTTTATTATTACATGCATTAAGAAGTAATCTTGAAGGCAATATGTATACAAGCTTTAAAAGATACCTAAAAAATGTTAAAAAAATCCTTTTTTCTCCTTCCGAGTTATCAATAGAAGATAAAATAGAAATAAAAAGGAAAAGACGAATTATAAACGTAACTAACATTATCTTACTCATAACAACTTTTTTATTTTTTTATTATTTTAAGGCTGAAGGTGCTAGCAGAATTGATTTTTCTAGTTCTATCACTATATTTATTATTTTCTCACTGCAGATTATATATATATCTTATCAATTAATAAGGAAAGACATATTTAAATTTTATAAGCAATTAGCTTATAAGCGAGCTAGACAAGTCACAGCTTTTCAAGGATATGTAGAATCTTATCGTCATTTGAGAGAACATGGTAATGCTTTTTTTATAGTGTTTTTTGAATTAATTCTTGGATTCATATATTCAACAGTAAGTTCGGTGATGACTGCTTTTGTATATACTTTACTATGGATTATTCCAGCTTGTGCTGTATGGTTTATAGGTAGTTATTTAGAGATGAAATTTAAAAATAATTGATTTTTGCAAAAAAATTCGAACACTCAGGAAAGTTTCTTTTAATAGGCAACCTTCCTGAGTGTTTGTTTTTATACTACACAATATTAAATATACTTCCCCATCTATATCCTAAATCAACTTTTTTAGCCGCTAGTTTTTTTAATTTTTATTGGTTTTAATCTTTCTTTTAATACTTGAATTTAAGGATGTATAAGCCAAATGAACCCCTCCATTATGTTCTATTCTCATTATAAATTCAATAAGATAACCAAACGAATTTTTAGAGCGGTGAATTTCAAAAACTACATTATGTAACTGTAATGTTCGATATATATAAGTATTGTGACTAGCGGAATTAAATACTTTTAGAAAGGAGGATTATGATGAATCCAGAAGAGATCTTCAAATATAAAGCAAGCGTAATAATGAGTGTTGTTCTTTTAATTACTATTCTATTTAGCTAGATATACATACCGGAAAATGAATTAAGTCGTATCATGAATATCTTAGGATCAGCAATAATATTCATGGCATGTATTAACTTACTCTACAAAATATATCAATTTAAAACATTGAAAAAAAGTTCTTATAATGAAAAATATGTACAAAACATCATCAAAAATTGCAATAAATTAGGGGTGAAACCTCAGTTAATAAAACTTGAAAAAGACGAGCAGGGATTTATAATATCAGCAGAAATTACATTGTAACAGTAACCTGAAAAAGCAGTAGCAGACTTTCTGCAACTGCTTTTTTTTAGGTTTATATTTTTCCATACTAGTATAATTGCAATTAATTCAATATTTGCAATAATTATAAATACTATGTTGACCACGCCTAAATAACCTATAAATTTACAAAAAAACCTTACATAAACAAAATTGTTGTAGTATTATATAACGTGTATATACAACATAAGAATAAGGAGGCAATTATGAAAAAGTACTTAACAGCATTATTAGCATTTGCGCTTTTACTTGGAACGGGAGGGGAATCTGTACTTGCTTACGGTACCAGTACATCAGTGAAAGACAATGGTTTTACAGAGATCATACAAGGCATGGGGAAACCTGGAAGGATATCCGTAGTATCGAGAGGTGAAGTAAGAATACGACTGTATGAAAGCTGTAGCAATACAAGTTTTCCAGCAGTATTAGAATTTTTATCACGCGCAAGTGCAGAGCCTAAAGTAGTTAGTTATCAAATGAAGAATGGATGCTTGTATAAAGGCGAAATACAAGGAGATTCTAACATTGCTACTACACTTTATCTTACCAGTACACCAAACTAAGGGGGAAATGTAATGAAAAGGTTTATGAGATTAGGGTCTGTAATTGCATTAGCATTTTGTTTAACGTTTGTAGCTCAAATTGCGAGCGCTACCTCTGTTACAAAAACGCAAACTACTGCGGCTATTGCTTTTAAAGAAGTACAAATTACTGGTAAAGGAACAATGCAAACTTTCTCTTGTAAGGTAACATCAGGTGCAAGTGGAGATTGTAATATCCGACTGACCAATGGGAGCGGTGCTAGAGTTAGCGAGCTTTCTGTTGGAAATCAAGGAGAGCCTTTGAATAGAACAATTGGTGTTATTTTAGAAAAAGGAAGCAAATATACAATGATGGCAAGGATTGAGCAATATTCACCAGTAGGTCAATCTGTTACCGCAAACATAACAGACTAATCATACAAGAAAACTAAATAATGTCTTACCGCTTTGATTGGTAAAGCTGTTTCTCAGTAATATGGAGAAGCGGCTTTACTTTTTTTGTATGTATTTTATAAACTACGAAGTCACTATATAAGTTAATATAAGAATTTTTATCCTTTTTGTAGTAATTTTCCTAAAATTGATTAGAGAGAAAATTAGAAACGTGTTTTACAATAACAAAGTACTTTATTTAAGAAAGTAGGAATGATAATGTTATATAAAAATTCTCAGTTGGAATTCGAAAGAAAAAAACTAAATCAACTAGCCGATCGATACGGGATTTCTGATGAAAGAGTTCTTAAACAATCTCAGGTTTTAGATACTTACATCAATGATTATAATTTAAAGACTGCCGTTACCTTACAGTTTAAATCATAGAATAAACGATTCTAATCAGCTATAATAAGTCTTTAAAGATATTATAGAAGAATGGCAGTATTATACTTAGTAGAATGAAGTACTAGCTAATCATGTTTCAAAGTACCAATACAGTTTTGGTATTCAAAATTGGAGGGAATTTTTTGCGGGATTTATGGTATTGGACAGAACTAGCTAGAAAAAAGAATTCAAATTCAGTAACAAGATTTTTGACTGTTCTTAGCTTATTTGTGAGTTTATCTGTTGGACAATCCGTGTTTTTAGGAAACACAGCAACTACAAATTTGTGGTCTGAAATCACAAATTTACAATTCCCTACTATGACTGTTGTAACAGTATCAGGTACCGTAGGTATTTTAATATACTTTTTTAGATTCTTATGTCTTTTTCTATTAGGATTTGAATTAATAGGTTGGACTTTTTTAAAACTATATTATTTTATGTATAAGAAAAACGTGCCACGTAATTATCGCTAAATACACCTATACTTTTTAGTTATACGATGTTAATATGACTTTAATAGAATAAACATTACAGAGGAAGCACCTCGCAAATAGGCTATACGTCTATCTGCGGGGTGCTTTTTTATGTATGGAGGTTTGACATGGATGAAATCTTTAATGTACTAGAGAAAAGAATAGAAATACTTGAACTCTGCTCTGAACACCGCGAAATAGCCATTTTAGAAGCAATTGAGAAGATTACATCAATTTTGAATAGTGATTATAATTATGCTGATATTTTATTAAAGTATTTCCATGGGAATCAATCATTACAAACAACCATACTACGATTGAGTATAGATAGAACCCTTATTGCTGAAAAGGATCTTCCAGTGTTGACAGATTGTTATAATTTCACAAGAAAAACACCAAGAAAACGTTTGAAAACAAATGGTAGAACAAAAGTTTTTACAGAAGTTAACTGTTGGGAAGCTCTACGAAATGCAAGTTACTTCTTTAATGCAACCTTTACTAGATATCAATATGATCATTATTATAAAAATCTACAATCGGATATACCATCTGCTGCTACCATTATGAGAACACTACATGAAAAGAATAACTCAAAAGTATGGGTGGAACTATTAAGTCAAGTATCGAATGTAGAAATTCAAACCCAATAATACGTAAAATAAAAGAACACTAATTTACAATCTTATAGTCTAAAAAGAAGGGAGATAAATAACATGGCTTATTCTTGTTATAAAGTAGAAGGGAATGGTCAATATCATAGCCCTGATTATATTGATACAGTTGAAGAGTTATGGGAGTATATCACTCAATATAAAAACCTATTTCCGGCTATTATGATCACTGACACAAGCAGTGATGAGATGATTGCAGAAGTTAAAAATGGTCATGTAGTATATCCAATGTACTTAGCAATTCTGGATGTTCGAACAGAATGCCTATTTAATGTCGATCAATTCGATCCTCAACGTTTTCAAGAGCATATGAAAGGCTCAGAGTTAAAGCTAGATTCTATACCAGTTAGTATACATGGTGCTATGGCTTTGTTGGATAATTTACAAATCCAAGCGCAAAGGCAGTATGAAGAAGATAGACTTTAATTAGCTAAACGTATACGATTACATTTTCAATATAATCAAGGTTCACTTTATTTGAATCCTATCTTAAAAACAACTATACTTACTGTATACATTAATTAAATACATTATCTTCAGGCATGCGCTACGAAGACTTATGATTATAATACGCTCTCTTTCGAGTGACCATTTATTTTGTGGTTTCTGGAAAGAGCGCGTATTTTTTTTGCTATAAAGAAACTAGAGGAGTGTTTATATTGAGAAAAAGAACAGATTCTTTCAGAATTCAAGATCCGATCAGATTGTATGTTCATCCCATACCGCTTACAGAAAAAGAGTTAAAGAAAGCGAATGCACCGTATGAGAAGTACCTTAAAGAACAAATGGAGAAAACATTCAAATTTAAAAAAGGGGATATCGTTCAACTTAATCAAAAATATTATTACGTTCAAGGAAACACTAACAATAACTACTTAACTTATCCACTAGATAATCAATTGATTCGAGGGATAGTTGGAGGGAAAAAGAGTTTTCCATCATATATACTTTATAAGGACATGGGAGAGAATGGAGTTATTATCAAGTCTAACGTAGATTTTGATGACTTAGATGGTTTTGTAAAGGCATTCCCAGCAAGAAGATATGACAGCAAATTTTATAATCGCTATATGACTTGGAAAGTCACTATTCATTGTAAGGTCAAAGGAACAGTAAATAAATTTTTAGATGCTCCTAATCTGCATGAAGCAAACCGATTAGCCAAATATTTATATCCAGACTGCGTTATCATCAACAAATAATGAAAAGAAGCACCAGACAGTAGAATCAACGTCTGGTGCTTCTTTTCATTTAAAGTACATGTAGTTATTGATTTTGCTTTGGAACAAGATCATTATTATGAAGTTTATTTTATTCGATTCCAACTAATTTAGTATCAGAATTCAAAATAAATGAAGTGATTTTTATATACTTGAACTGAACAATTTATCATTTCTTTTAATTTTTTTCTCAAAATAAAGTGTTAGACTAACGAAATTCCCTATACTGCTATTAGGAGCTCTTCTATTATCTACACAACTTACATCCAGAATAACATAATTATTCTAAATGGGGAAACGGCATGTTTTTGATTGATATATTACTATGAAAATAAAGAAATTTAAACATCATCAAAGTGATTCTATAAGGAATTAGGTACAGCGCATAATACAGAAGTAAGCTATAATAATCAATAGGAAATTACAGATAATAACAAAGTTGTGTATAAAACTGATAATAATGATTTGAGACATAAAAAATCTAAAGGGTAAATCTTTATGTTCTATATATAAACCGAATAGTACGATATAAAATCATGAAAACAGGTGGTGTGAAATAATGGTTATGAAAAAATCAGTTAAGTTATTTAGACGAACTGTTATTAACAATCTCAGTAATATATCTCGTGTAATGTTTCAAGTTAAATATAACTCTTCAAAAAGCGTGAAAAGAAATATTATGGATTATTACCAAGCTAATAACAATTTTCCAGGCTATCGTTACTTTTTCAGAGGAATGGTCGTAAAGAATTTTAGGGATATAATGAATTCAGGGTATATTCCTTTTAACAATGAAGGTAGTGTTAAAAGTGAATTAGAATGGTGTGTTTTATTGTTAAAGAACTATGAGAATGAGATAAACGATTTCTTGAACCTAAAGAAAAGTTATGAATCTTCATTGCTTAAAGGTAACTTTGCTGTTGCAAAGAGTATACTGAATTCAATTAATGAAATAACTTATTCCGTGTGGGGATTAGAGCAAACTATGAATATATCGGAACTTGAAGGAGGATTCAAAAAAAATAGAGAAATGCTATCTGAATTGGCAAATGAAACTAAGGATTATATTCTTTTGAGATTTTGTGAATTTTTTAGTTTTAAAGCTGAGAAACAATCTACTTACTCCAACTTTATTTACAAATTAAATTCGTTGTTTCGAGTAAAAGAAGATAGTTTTTTTAATTCATTATTATATGACTACTTTAATTTTCAATTTGACATTCTTCATCATGAGATGACGGTTGATAGTATTAAAAGAGTGCTATCATTCTCTTCCATGCTTCCACTTATAGATATGTATGAAGATGTAATTAAAATTTGCTCATTTATTGTATCTGATGAGAGACATAAAAATCTAGTTCCTGAAGTTATGTCACTATTAAATAATTTGAATGTAAATGACTTTAGAATTAGAAATTTGAAATTACTAAGTGGGCAATGTTTAGTGGAAAATTTTAATTTTCAAGAAGTTACTGATCAAAACGTTGAGTATATAGTCGAGTTATATACAAAAGGGAATTATGATGAGTGTATCACTTTAATAAATAAATTAGATGATTCGTCATTGTACTTTAATTTATATGAAATTCTTGTCAAATGTATTATACACAAAAATATAGATATTATTACTTTTGAGACACCATATCCTATTATCAAAGAAAACATTTTACTGCCTGTATATAATATCCTTATTTGCACTCAAAAAAGAAAATTTTTAAATAATTTATTAGATTTTTCTAAAAGAACAGGTAATTTATCAGTATCACATGAGATTATTAGTTTCTACAGTAGACATATAAATCTTGATAATAAAACACGAGATTATTACAAAGTAATATCTGATATTAATTCATATCAAATAACGCCGAGGTTTATGTTTTCAATAGAAAAACAAGATGTTTTTCTGGATAAGATAGTAGAGGCAGGCTTTTATACAAATACTGTTTCCTTATTTAAAGCTTACTTGAAGAACTCATTTAATGATTCCTTACTGAAAGAGATCCCAGAAGAACGCTCAATTCTGTACAAAATAAAGTCATTAAGTAAAGTTAGTCCAAATCAAGCGATTATAGAATTTGAAAAGTTAGTTGAAAAATTAAAAGGAAATCAAGAAAGTAATATTGATTTAATTGACTATTATTATGAAAGGGTCCTAAATAAGTTATTTTCTTTGTATTTAGACCAAGGAAAGATAGAGCATGCAATAAACCTTTATGTAGATTCTTATTTTATAAATAGTGATATGGTAATGCGAATTAACTATAGAGATGTCATAGATCACATCGATAATAATAAAATTAAAGTATCTACTATAAAAAACATCATTTTTAACCATATTAATGGAAAAAATGACAGTTTAGTATTTAAGTCCTTGATTACATTTCTAACTGAAAATCAAATGAACTTGCCATCAGAACTAATTCCATGGGTTGAAGAAAATGCGATATTTAAAAATGAAACTATCTTTATATTATCTAAAGTTTGTTCTAAAGAGGTTATGAAGAGATTTGTCAGACTTACTCCCAAAACTAGAAATGAAGAAAGAATTAAAATACTCAAATACTTAGCAGATGCTGATAAAGTACAAGTTTTGAAATATCTTGATGAACTAAACGAAATATCAAAATTACAAAGTGTTCAAGAAAGAGTTAAATCTGTTGTAGAAAAGAAAATATATGTTGATATCAATGCAATTATGTTAGAACAAGAAAAAATACTAAGAGAAAAATTTGAAAGGTACATTGCATTAAAAGCCTTAGATTACGATCTAAGTTTTTATGACTTTTCCAAAGTAAATGATTTAGTACAAATAGGAAATAGTATAAAAATGGAAATTTCAGATGATCAAGAAAAGGAACAAAGATTTTTAATGTATAAAGAGATAGTCAATGATTTGATAAATGAATTTTTATTTAATCCTAAATATGGACTAGCTAATTTTTTGAGTTCTAGAATTAGACATGGATTATTAGAAAGTAATTTATCAAGTACTTTTAAAAACTATAATCTATTTTCTTTAAAGCTTGATACAGATGATTATATGGTAAATACATTTTGGGATGAGTTTGCAACTGGTATAGGAAATGACCAAGAGGATCATGTAAATAAAATTAAGACTTTATTGTCTGAATTTACGAAGAAAATCGTAAAAAAAATAGATGAGGTTAGAAGCTGGGTTAGAATTTTAGATGCATCTCATCTAGAAGGTATGTTTAACTATTTGAACTTTAGAGAAGATAGTACATTATTAATGATGTATGCTTCAATAAACACCTCAGAGTATGATACTTTCATGGAAGATACTATTCGATACTTCTGGGCAATAACTGAAGTTAATGCAAAGAGGATTAGAAGAAGGATTACAACCGAGCTGTATGAAACTTTTATTGAATATTTAGAGCAATTAAAACTTGATGCAGACGAATTAAGAAAGACTGATCGAGAAAATGAAATGTACATTACATTAATAAATCAGATAAACCTATGTACAACAGTAATTAAAAATGATATCGACAATTTTAGTCAGTGGTTTGTAGTGCGTAAACAAATAGACCTCCCTGACTATAATATGAGTGATTTAATTAGCACTTGTATCACAATTATGAACAAACAGAATAAAGAGCGCACAAAAATTAGTGTTAAACAAAATTTAGATTCAGACCTACTTCTTAAAGGTGATTCTTTTAGCTACCTGTTGGATTTAATGATAAATTTATATACTAATGCAATTGAGCATTCGGGATTGTCATCGGAAAAATTGATTATTACCATTGATGTTTCAGAAATTAAAAAGGATGAAGCATTAGATTTGTTGAGGAGTAACGAGTCTTTACTAAGTGAAGATTCGTTACATTATTTAAAAGAATTCGAAAAATCTAATTTTGATATTTTAAAAATCAGGGTGCATAACAATTTGAATAGTGAAATAAATCTCGAAGTAGTTCAAAGTAGGCTCTCAGATGCAATAAATAAAGTGAAGAATCCTGAACAATATCGTAAAGATGTTGTAGAAGAAGGTGGATCGGGACTTCTTAAAATAAATAATCTACTGAAGTATAACTTGTCAGCACTATTTTTTTATATTTATAAAATAGAAAGAATTGATAATGGGTTTATAGC
>NZ_MDER01000056.1 GCF_001721045.1 Paenibacillus nuruki
AATTAATTCTTCATTTCTTATTCTTATCATTACTAATATGTTTATATAGGGAATATTTTTCTTTTTAAAAGTATAAGTACGATATTTATTCGTCTTTTTGTAAAATGCATTAATTATGTTCATAAAATCTCCTTTACAATAATATATAAGTTTATTTTAAATTATTATAACAGAAGTATTATATATGGATTTGAGATTTGTTAAACAATATAAATTTGTTCCCCTAAAATGCGAACAAAAAATTGACACTGTGCATCGGCTATCATAGACTTAATTTGAAGGTTGTCCGAAGACGGAGGAATGAAGGTTGAGAGAACAAATCAAATCATGGCAACATGTATTTAAACTGGACCCAGATCGACCTATTTCGGACGATGAATTAAGACAAGTTTGTTGTTCCGGAACAGATGCTATTATGGTAGGCGGATCGTCTGGAGTCACGTATGACAATACAGCTGATCTTGTAAAGCGCATCGGTCAATATGAAGTACCTTGTGTACTTGAAGTATCTGATTTAGAAATGGTTGTACCTGGATTCGATCTGTATATGATTCCACTGATATTAAATACTAACGATAGTCAGTGGATGATTGGTCAGCATGTAGCAGCGATTGAACAGTATAGCCAATTGATTCCTTGGGATAAGCTGGTTCCTGAAGGATATATTGTGCTCAATGCTCATTCTACAGTTGCTCAGCGTACTGAAGCACTGACAGAGATAGATACCGATCGAGCAACTGCTTATGCTCAAGCAGGCGATCGCTTATTTCAGTTGCCGATTATTTATATTGAATATAGTGGGCGTTTTGGAGATATGACATTAACCGCTGAGATTCATCGATCTATACATCAAAGCCAATTATTTTATGGTGGAGGCATTAGAGATATGCATTCTGCTCGTCAAGCCAAGCAAGTATGTGATACCATTGTCGTCGGTAATATAATTTATGAAAATCTGCAAGCCGCATTAGATACTGTACAAGTTATCTCCAGATAACGAGAAGTATCCTAACTTGATCATAGATGATTTTCAACTATCATTGTTTTATTAAGAAAGGAGCATGACTTCCATATGAATACTTTGAATATACAGGAAGCAATCAATCGATTGAACCCTAGACAAAAAGAAGCCGCGCTCGCAACAGATGGACCGCTATTGATTATGGCTGGTGCAGGTAGTGGTAAAACACGCGTGCTGACTCACCGGATTGCCCATATTATTGATGCACGCAAATCAGCACCATGGGGTGTACTAGCAATTACGTTTACGAATAAAGCCGCACGTGAAATGCAAGAACGTGTTTCTCGTTTGGTAGGTCCTGCTGGTCGTGAGATTTGGGTATCTACTTTTCACTCGATGTGTGTGCGTATTTTACGTAAAGATATCGAACGTATCGGATTCACATCTAACTTCTC
Source organism: Paenibacillus nuruki (assembly GCF_001721045.1). Classification (GTDB taxonomy): domain Bacteria; phylum Bacillota; class Bacilli; order Paenibacillales; family Paenibacillaceae; genus Saccharibacillus; species Saccharibacillus nuruki. The sequence goes on from NZ_MDER01000056.1 coordinate 1,417, forward strand.
TATCTTAGATTCTTCGGATCAATTATCTGTTATTCGCTCTTGTATGAAAGACTTGAATATTGATACCAAAAAGTTTGAACCTAAAGCAGTGCAATCCATGATGGGCACAGCCAAAAATGAATTAGTCTCTCCCGCTCAATATGAGCAAAAGATTGGTGACTATTTTGAAGGCATTGTAGCCAAAGTCTATACCAAGTATCAACAACGTCTACGTGCGAATAATTCCTTAGACTTTGATGATCTCATTATGAAGACGATTCAATTGTTTAACGAAGTTCCTGAAGTACTAGAATTTTATCAAAAGAAATTCCGCTATATTCATGTCGATGAGTATCAAGATACGAATAAGGCCCAATATATGCTTTGTAAAATGTTAGCAGAAGCTCATCACAATATTTGTGTTGTTGGAGATAGTGATCAGTCGATCTATCGCTGGCGTGGAGCAGATATCAGCAACATTTTGAATTTTGAAGAAGATTATCCAGAAGCCAAAACGATTTTGTTAGAACAGAATTATCGTTCGACTTCTAATATACTAAGTGCAGCAAATGAAGTGATTGGCAACAATACAGGACGTAAACCGAAAAAGCTATGGACAGATAAAGAAGGCGGAGCCAAAATCAAAGTATATCGTGCTGATTCTGAGCATGATGAAGGATACTTTGTCACTTCTGAGATTCACAAAAGTGTGAAAACCGGGCAACCTTATCGCAACCATGCAATTTTGTATCGTACCAATGCGCAGTCACGGGTTATAGAGGAAATTTTGATCAAATCGGATATCCCTTACCAAATCGTGGGCGGTATAAAGTTCTATGATCGTAAAGAGATCAAAGACTTACTCGGCTATTTACGTTTGCTTTCGAATCCAGATGATGATATTAGTTTAACTCGAATTATCAATGTGCCTAAGCGTGGTATTGGTGATACGACAGTAGCCAAATTAGCAGTAGCAGCGGCAGAAAAAGGCGTTTCTATTTTTAAAGTATTAGAAATAGTAGATGATCTAGGTTTTGCAGGTCGTACACGTAATATGTTGGTTGAATTTTACGATATGATTGCTTCACTTCATCAAATGGTAGAGTATTTATCGGTTACCGAATTAACGGAGAAGATTCTAGAGTTATCTGAATACCGTGTAGAGTTACAACGTGAGAATACACTAGAGTCCAAGGCTCGCTTAGAAAATATAGAAGAGTTTTTATCTGTAACGATGGAATTTGAAAAAAATAACGAAGATCGTTCACTGATTTCATTTCTGACTGATCTAGCATTAATCGCAGATATTGATACGGTAGGCGATGAACCTGAAGAAGATGACGATGCTGTTGTATTGATGACGATGCATAGTGCTAAAGGTTTGGAATTCCCAACTGTATTTATTATAGGCATGGAAGAAGGCGTATTCCCGCATAGTCGAGCTTTTCAAGATAATGAAGAGTTGGAAGAAGAACGTCGTCTAGCGTATGTAGGCATTACACGAGCAGAGAAAAATCTATTCTTATCTTGCGCACAGATGCGTACTTTATTTGGACGAACCACTGCGAATCCACCTTCACGCTTTTTGGAAGAAATTCCAGAAGAGTATAAAGAAGATACAGCAGGAGCTCCTAACTATCGTCGTGGTGGAGCATCGCGCGGAGGAAGTAGTTATGGATCGGGTAATCGTAGCTTTGGAGGTAGTACGAGTAGCTTTGGTGGTAAACGCGAAAATACGGCTGCTTTTGGTAGTGGATCATCTGCACGTGCGGTACCTTCTACCCATGCACGAGTGACTGTGACGACAGGAGCTACACCTAAGCCTGTTGCTTCTGGTGGAGGTTCAGATAGTTTCCAAGCAGGCGATAAAGTGTCTCATGGCAAATGGGGCATTGGCACAATCGTAGCGGTTAAAGGAACAGGCAATGATATGGAGTTACAAATTGCTTTCCCAGCGCCGACAGGACTCAAACGATTGTTAGCAGGCTTTGCTCCTATTACTAAAGTAGAATAAGGGATAAGCTATAACAAATGATCGGAATCGTGATTAGATTCACTCGATGCGTATTTTCAAAACAGAACCGAATTTCTTACTGTTCGGTTCTGTTTTTTAATTTAAAATAAATATGATCTTATTGAATCCGGGAGGGTATACCACATATGGATCCGATGCATGAAATGGAAGAACTCATTACAGAGCTTAATAAATACAGCTATCACTACTATACGTTGGATGAACCTTTAGTCGATGACAAAGAATACGATGTACTGTATGACCGTTTGATCCAATTAGAAGAAGTGAGTGGAATGGTCTTACCTGACTCACCTACTCAGCGTGTGGGGGGAGAATTGTTAAAAGGATTTTTACCTCATCGTCATCTTTCACCATTATGGAGTCTGGACAAAGCTCAAAATTTAGAAAAATTAGCAAGCTGGCATACACGTGCTCGCAAATTAATTGCAGATTATAATACCAAAAATCCAGACACACCTTTGCCTGAACCATCCTATGCGATCGAACTCAAATTTGATGGTCTTACACTGAATTTAACTTATGAGAACGGTAAATTAGTTCAAGCTGCAACCCGAGGTAATGGAGTAACAGGAGAAGGTATTTTAGAACAAGTCAAAACCATTCGTTCGATTCCGTTATCGATTCCTTTTAAAGAAGGTAAGATCGAAGTGCAAGGGGAAGGCATTATGAACTTATCTGTATTAGCAGCGTACAATGAGAGTGCTACAGATAAAGACAAATTAAAAAATGCACGTAATGCAGCCGCAGGAGCACTTCGCAATTTAAATCCTAAAGTAACAGCAACTCGTCGTTTAAGTGCCTTTTTCTACAATATAGGTTATATGGACGGCATTCAGTTTGAAAGTCATCAAGAGATGATGCAATTTCTTAAAGACAATCATTTTAAAGTCAATCCGTATATCTTCTACTTTGAGAACTTTGACGATGTGATTGCGCAACTTGAAGATATTCAAGCACAGCGTACAGGATTAGATTACTTAATTGATGGGGCTGTCGTTAAAATTACCGATATGCGTACACGCGAAGTACTCGGTTATACCGACAAATTCCCACGTTGGGCGATTGCGTATAAGTTTGAAGCTGAAGAAACCAGTACGATTCTAGAATCGGTTTCTTGGAATGTAGGTCGTACAGGTAAAATTACACCCCTAGCGCGTGTAGAAGCTGTTGAACTTGCAGGTGTAACCGTACAGAATTGTACGTTAAACAATATTGGAGATATCGAACGTAAAAATTTAAAATATGCTATAGGTACACGTGTCTTTATTCGCCGTTCGAATGAAGTTATCCCGGAGATTCTGGGTAAAGTTACCGAAGAAAACGATGGAGAAGAAATCATTTTTCCAGAGAAATGCCCTGCTTGTGGATTTCCATTAGAACAACGTGGAGCACATCTATTCTGTAACAATACTCTAGAATGTACACCACAGATTATAGCTAAGATTACACATTTCGCTTCTAGAGATGCTATGGATATCGAGACATTTAGTATCATGACCGCTCAACAGTTGCATAGCGAATTAGAAGTGAAAGAACCCGCAGACCTATATGCATTAGAATTTGAAAAATTAGTAGAGTTAGAACGTTTTGGAGAGCGCAAAGCGAAAAATTTATTGCAAGCGATCGAAGACAGTAAAACAAGAGATTTGGCATCATTCCTATATGCTTTAGGTATTCCGAATACGGGCAAATCGACAACTCGGATGTTGGCAGAACATTATCGTGATTTACACAAAGTTATGAATGCCACCGTAGAAGAGTTAATTGAATTACCGGATATCGGTAATATCGTTGCGGAAAGTATCGTTGCTTTTTTCGCCGATCCTTTTATGCAGGCAAGTATTCAGAAAATGCTAGACCGAGGCGTACAACCGCAATCTCCTGCTGAGCCAGTAGTCATTAACACCGATTCTTATTTTGCTGGTAAAATCGTAGTTCTTACTGGTACATTACAGACGATGACTCGTGAGGATGCCGCCGCTCGCTTAGAATCTCTAGGAGCCAAGGTGACTGGTAGTGTATCCAAAAAGACAGATATTGTTATCGCAGGTGAAAAAGCAGGTAGTAAACTCACCAAAGCTCAAGAGCTCGGTATTGAAGTCATTGAAGACGAAGAAGAGTTAAAACGATTATTGGAATTATAAAAGATAATTGAATCTACATGAAAATAGAAAAATGTATACTATTAAGCTTCTACCATCTATGCCTTATCAACAAAAAAGCAGTGTGTTTCTCTTTAGCTAAGAGTGAACACACTGCTTTTTTATTTATTATCATCAAATTCGATCTAAGCTTTAGGCAACCAGGCATCTTTATCATAACCACGTTGTTCCCAGTACCCTACATGATCTTCAGCAATCAGTTCAATCCGGTTGAGCCATTTCACCGATTTGTAAGCATACATCTGAGGAATGACCAATCGTACTGGCCCACCTAGATCAGCAGGAATGATATTACCATCATGCAATACCGCTACAATAATATCTTTCATCTGCGCTTGATCAAGTGTAAGAGAATCCGTATAGACATTATCCCCGGAATAAAATTTAACCATGGTCGCAGAAGATTGAACACCTGCTGCTTTTAAAAAGTCACTTAAAGGAATACCTTCCCATGTATTTTTATACACCGACCATCCAGTGACACAATGAAAGTCGCTCACTTGCACATCACGTTTTAATTTCAAAAATTGTTCCCAGTTCCATGTTTGAGGTTTATCGACCAATCCATCTATTTTGAAATCCCAGTTACTATTATCAAAATTAGGAATAGGTGTCACCGTATACACACGAAACTCACCTTGAGCACCACCACCGATAGGCGGAGCAGATGATTTTAGTGGTGTAGGATCAGGAATCATCTTATTGCCATTACTGGCAGCAACCTGTTCCCATGTACCTCCACTGGTCAAAGAACTTCCCAACCATCTTACAAACGTAGGCCCGATCGATACAGCGAGTCCAACACCTATAGCAGAACGCAAAAAGGTACGTCTTGTGTAAAAAGGAGAAGGAGCCGTTGGTGATGATGCAGCTACTACAGTGCCACTTTTATCCGTAATCGTTTTTTCTACAGTGACTGGTTGTTTGATCGTACGTTTTTTCGGATCTTTTAACCAAGCGGTACGTGTTAGAGAATGATAGATAATATAAGGAAGTCCCACCCAAGTCAGTAGATCATGAACAAATAAAGCCGAGTTAGCTACAGCCGGTCCTACTTGGCGTAATAACCATAATAAGATCCCTGATACAATCCAACCTACCAATAAGACCATAACTACAATAACATTGAATTTTTGCCCGGGTTTATCAGACAGCCTTTTCCAGTGCTTCGCTGCCAGAAATAAGTAATAGACTACAGGGACCAATAAAGCTAATCCTCCTATAATATGAAGCCAACGTACCCAGACTCTAACCTCACCCAGTATTTCTCGCCAAAAACCTCCGACAAGTACCAGACCTGTAACAGCTAGAAGAGCAACGAGCCAAGCATTCCAAGCATGCAAACGAATAAGCTTTTTACCAAATCCTTTTTGAACTGCTGCAATCCAGCGTCCCATGAATCTTCCTCCTTCGAAATGGATCTGCAGCGAATGAATACTATGCAGATCAACACCCTGTATTTATTTTCAGCGATCTCATTACGTCCTATCTGCATATTCGTAATAACAAGCAAAATAGTTCAAAATTCCGACTGGACGACGTCTTGCTTGTGATAGATAACCTGTACGAGAAAGGAAAGAAGAAAAATGATATGACCGACATATTCAACAACTTTAAATACTAGATATACAAAGTTAAGCTAATATATAAAATTAATTATAAACCTTTCTAGTGGAATAAGGCGAGAAGAGAAGTGACATAAAGCATAAATAGATATCGGTTCGCTAATTTTCTTTTTTGAGCGTATAGAGTCAGTCAATTATTACATTGGCATTCAGTAGCGATTGACTTCGATACTCTCTAGGCGACATCCCTTTAATTTTTTTGAAAATTTTGGAGAACAGTAAAGGATCGATATAGCCTACTGAACGGGCAATATTACCAATCGATAGATCTGTACGGATCAGCATACTGGATGCTGTATCCATTCTGTAACGAATAAGATAATCTTGAATACTGAGCTTGGTTGTTTTTGTAAATAAGGAACATAAGTAACTTCGATTCAATCCGATAAAATGGGCAATATCTTCTACTGTAATCTTTTGAGAAAAATTCATTTCAATAAAATCTTTGACCTGCTCCACATAGATATCAGCGTTACTTCTTGTTTGCGCCATTAGCGTTTTCGGCGCATTTTCCATTAGTAGCGAAAAAATCATATATAACAATCCCGTCAATCGCGTTTCTCGTGCTGCTGGATATTCATTCGATTGAATCATCCACTGTAAATACTGATGTATTCGATCTTTGTGCTCGTAATAGACTATGGGAGAAACAAGAGTCATTCCTGCTTGTTCCAGCAGCGATTCGGCGAGCGTACCATTGAATCCGATCCAACCGTAGGACCATGGTTCTGCTTCGTCTGCTACATAATAGGTAACTACATGGGGACAGATTAGAAAGCCTTGTCCTGAACCAATCGAATGTTGTACTCCATTCACCTCAAAAGTCCCTTTTCCCTCAAATACATAATGAAGCAGATAATGAGTTCTGACTGCCGGTCCAAACTCATGACCAGATATACAATCTTCGATCCCAAATTGGGTGAGATACAATTCGGTGTGTTGTTTGCTTCTTGGTAAATACTCGATCATTAGCGGTTCTCCTTATTTTTATAATATCTATCAAAATAACATATTTTCGAATCATCATGCCATATACGATATAGTCCGTTTCATATAACATTTTTATAGAATAATCATATTCATTGTTGCATACCAGACAATCATTAATCCATATTTTATGAACGATGGTATTACAGGTAGCATGAATATACATAATGGAATGAACAAGAAAGGGTGTTGGTCATGAGTGTAATCGTTCAGGAAGAATCTGGATTGTTTCATCTACAATCGTCCGGTATGAGTTATATGATCCAAATCGTAAATGGATATCCAGTGCATGTATATTGGGGAGCGCCATTGAAGCATCGGTCAGTGATGGAGAATCTGCTTATCCATACGTCTTCGACAACAGGGTTGGATAGACTTCCACAGGAATATCCACAGTATGGAAGTGGAGATTTTCGTAATCCAGCGTATCAGGTCGAATTAGCAGACGGAACTCGTATCACTGAGCTTCAGTACGACAGTTACCGACTGATCCAAGGAAAACCATCACTGAGCGGACTTCCAGCAGTATATACGGAGAATGAATCCGAAGCACAGACATTAGAACTTCTTTTGAAAGATCAGTATTCGGGTCTTACAGTTGTGTTACAGTACACTATTTTTGAACAGCGAAATGTAATCATACGTGCTGCACGCTTCATCAATGAAGGAGAGGAGACACTGCGACTTCGTCGTGCTTTGAGTGCAAGTGTAGATATGTATGGTCAGGCTGAACTGGAGATGATTTACTTATCGGGTGCATGGGCAAGGGAAGGCAATATACAGCGAAGATCGCTTCGGCAAGGCGAGATTCGAATCGACAGCAAGCGTGGGATGAGCAGCCATCAGTTTAATCCGTTTGCTGCGCTTGTCACCCCGGAGACGACAGAGAATCATGGTGAAGCTTTTGGTTTCAGTCTGGTGTACAGCGGGGGATTTGAAGCTGTTGCAGAAGTCGATTCGTTTGGCTTCACAAGGTTAGGTATTGGAGTAAATTCGTTTGATTTTGGATGGCAGCTAAATGCCGGAGAAGATTTTCAGACTCCTGAAACAGTGATGGTATATTCCAACCAAGGAATTGGAGAAATGTCGCGGACCTACCATCGTCTGTACCGCAGTCGATTATGTCGGGGAACATACCGTGATCGGGAACGACCAATTCTGGTCAACAACTGGGAAGCGACCTATTTTGATTTCAATGCCGAAAAACTAGTCTCCATTGCGGAGGAAGGAGCTAGACTCGGGATTGAGTTATTTGTGCTAGATGACGGTTGGTTTGGTAGACGTGACGCTGATAACTCGTCTTTGGGTGATTGGTACGAGGATCGTCGCAAACTACCTGAAGGGCTAGCTGATGTAGCGCATCGTATTCGTGAAACAGGTCTACAATTTGGACTCTGGTTCGAGCCAGAAATGATTTCGCCGGAAAGCGAGCTGTATCGTGAACATCCTGACTGGTGCCTGCATGTTCCGGGAAGAAGACGTAGTGAAGCGAGATGGCAATTGGTACTGGATTATACACGCCCGGAAGTACGAGATTATATTTATAATTCACTTTCTACGATTTTCTCTACGGTTCCAATCTCTTATGTGAAATGGGATATGAATCGGGCTTTGACAGAGATGGGATCGGCAACATTGCCACCAGATCGACAAGCTGAGACTGCGCATCGTTATGTACTTGGATTATATGAGCTACTAGAGCTGATTACGGTACAGTTCCCGCACATCTTGTTTGAAAGTTGCGCCAGTGGAGGTGGACGTTTTGATCCCGGAATGCTTTATTATATGCCGCAAACGTGGACTAGCGATAATACTGATGCGGTAGAACGACTCAAGATTCAATATGGCACTAGTCTTGTTTATCCAGTGAGTGCGATCGGTGCACATGTATCAGCTGTACCCAATCATCAGGTCGGACGCAGTACACCACTTGATTTTCGAGGTAGTGTCGCTATGTCTGGCAATTTCGGGTATGAACTGGATCTCACAGCATTTACCGATGAAGAAAAGAATATCGTTCAGCGACAGGTTGCCAACTACAAAGAGATTCGCAGTCTGGTGCAGCAGGGAGATTTATATCGATTAAAGAGTCCATTTGCAGGGAACCAATCTGCGTGGATGTTCGTCTCGGAAGATAAAATGCAAGCTCTCGTCTATGCTTTTCAGGTTATGGCAATACCTAACGGACCTCAACAAATTCTGCGGTTGGATGGACTGAATCCAGAACTGGAATATGAAGTGAAATCTGATATCAATGAAGAAAGTAGTATATATGGAGGAGACCAATTGATACAGCTCGGTTTGGCTCTTCATTACGAGTCCAAAGACTATCAGAGTCGCTGTTTCACACTTCGAGCCATAGATAGGGTGCTTGAATAAGCAAGAATTGATCCAAAACAGAAAGCCCCTTTTTATAGAAGGGGCTTTTTTTAAATATAAAGCAGGCTGGTTACTGGAGGTTAAATCATGTTTTTCGTTCGAATAATGAATGATATGAAAATAAGAAAGAAGTTAGCTATTACGTTTATAACAGCAGCAGGCATCCCTCTACTATTATGTGGTCTTTTTTTGACTGCAAGATTGCGTGAAGTTGTAGTGCAAAGTACTTTGGTGCAGGTATCTAATAATGTGGATCGTGTTCAAAAGCGTACCGCAGAATTAATCAAAGTTCCATTAGATATTTCGAATCGGCTTATGAATGATAATCAGATGAAACAAACAGCCAGTCAGACGTACAACAGTTATACCGAAGTCATTCAGCAATATCACAATTACACGAATATTCGAGAATATATACAGCTCTATAAAGAGATTTCTGGCATTCGAATATATGCGATCAATCCGGGAGCACTGAATAACTGGGAATTTATGCAGCCGACTCAAAAGTTACTGGATCAGATCTGGTATCAACAAGCAATAGCACAAAAAGGAGTGGTCGGTTGGAATATGATCCAAGATGAACGAACAAATGCTATGGAATTAAGTTTGATTCGCTCATTTCCTTTAGCCGCTTCAGAGCAAAAAGGAGTAATGGTGATTAACGTAAACAAACAACGATTAAGCGCCATTCTGGAACAAGAGTCTTTTCCTACATTTATTGTGGACAGTGAGAATCAACTGGTTGCTTCTAATTCTATAAAAGGGTCGGAACAAGAAGCATCGACTCTGTATAGTAGTAACGATATTTTGAGTCTTGCTGAGGGCAGTTATAATATATCACTCGATGGAAAAGACTCCAAAGTTGTAGTCGCTACCTTACAACCGAATGATAGCTGGAATAGTCTGCGGATGATCTCCGTTTTTTCAATTGCTGAGATTACTCGTGATGCCAATTATGTGATCTTTCTTGGCGCTATAGTGATTGCATCGAGTCTAATTGTTGCCACTTTTCTGACGTATGCTTCTGCTTTATTACTTTCCAGAAGACTTCAACGACTCAGCCATCATGTAGACAATGTTCGTTCTGGTTCGTGGAAAACCTTTTTACATATAGATGGCAATGATGAAATCGGAGTGCTGTCTCGCCAGTTCAATGCACTGGTGAAAGACATTGACAGATTATTTCATGAAGTCCAGACAACCAATCGAGAGAAAAGCCTGATAGAACAAAGACAAAATGAAATGAAATTTAAAATGCTAGCGAGTCAGATTAATCCTCACTTTCTATTCAATGCGCTGGAGTCGATTCGGATGGAAGCCCATATTCGCCAGCAGGATGATATTGCCCAAGTCGTATGGTTACTCAGTACGTTGTTGCGTAGTAGTCTTGAGACCAATAGCGATATGATCTTGCTGGAAACAGAACTGAAGTATGTTCAAGGTTATTTGGATATTCAAAAGTTCAGATATGAAGATCGTTTGCAGTATCAGCTAACGATAGAACCCGAAATCCAAAAGATCCGTGTGCCGCCCTTAATTATTCAGCCATTAGTGGAAAATGCGATTATTCATGGTTTGGATCATCGTGCAGAAGGTGGACAGATTAGAGTAGAGGTCACGCAGATCATAGGAGGAGCTCAAATTCAGGTGAGCGATAATGGTACCGGCTTTTCAGCCGAGCGACTGGAAAGTGTACAACAAGAGCTTGCTTCTCCGGCCAATGATTCAAAAGAACAGCGGATTGGTCTTCGTAATGTAAATGATCGGCTTGTGTTGTTGTATGGTAAAGCAAGCGTTTTGCATATTGAGAGTAGCTACGGAAGCGGAACGACTATCACATTTATTGTACCGGGAGGCGATGATATTGATTAAAGTTCTTATTGTAGATGATGAACCGAAGTTGCGACAGGGGCTTCAAACATTAATTCCATGGAGGAAATTAGGCTTTGAAGTGATTGCAGTGGCGGCCAATGGAGAAGAAGCACTTAGTATCATTGCTGAAAAGCAGCCGGATATTGCACTTGTTGATATTCGAATGCCACTTATGGATGGGCTACAGTTACTTCAAGCTGTATCTTCAGAGGGATATCGTCTACACGTTATCATCTTGAGTGGCTATGCCGATTTCGAGTATGCCAAACAGGCGATCAAATACGGTGTTGATGGTTATCTCCTCAAGCCAGTAGATATTCAAGAGATGACCCATACGCTGGAACGCATTCGTGAACAGATAGAGCAGGAACAACGTCAGAAAGAACAGGAACGAATAACAAAGGCAGATCAGACTTGGCTGCTTCATCGTTTGCTTGTTCCACAGTATACAGAAGATTTTATAGCTTTGCGAAATATAGCACTAGATGCCGGAATGTTTTGGGAGAGTTATGAGATTGTTATTGTACGTCCACAAAATGCCAATGTGGATCTTTCGGATAAATTACATACATTCCTAAATAAGTTAAAGCCATCTCTAGAATATGACGGTAACGGAGTAGTCACTGTCTTTTCATCCTATATCGTTATATTTCTCAATCAACCGCTACGTGGTACAAAGTCTCGCCAGAAATATTATCAATGGCTTAAACAGACACTCGGGAGCAGTGAATTTATTGCTGCTACAGGTGGAGCTGTATCAACACCCGAGAAGATACATATGTCTTTTGCAGAAGCTGAATCTGCTTTAAAACAGGCATTTTTTCATGAAAAAGAAGAATCAGTAAGAGTGAGCTCTGCAAATTGTCGGGTACCGAATGCTATGGATACAAGGAATAGCCTTCCAGATGAAATGATGGGAGAGTTTACTCTGCGCTTATATTACAGTTTGGACACAGGCAATCACAAGATGATCCGACCGCTATTGGAGCAAGCTCTTTCTTTTTTTCTTGCTCAAAAGTATGACGAAACCCATATTAAAGAATCATTTTTCTATCTATGCCATGCAGTGGTACACAAATTGAACATACATTCTTATACACACTGGAAAGAGACAGAGAAGATTTCACATTTTTTAAAAGGAATTTTTGCATATGAGTATCTGACTGACCTTTTAGCAGAAATCGATTCTTTTCTGATGATGCTTGCCAAAGATACAGCACCAGAAGGTAAAGAAAAAGAATTAAAAATGATGATTAGCATTATTCATAATCATTACAGTGACCCTTTGAAGTTGGAGACACTGGCAGGAACACTGAATTACAGTACAGCTCATTTGGGTCAGATCTTCAAGAATAAAACAGGGGAATACTTTAATACTTATCTAGACAAAATCCGTATTCAAAAAGCCAAGGAATTATTAAATCAAGGAATGAGAGTCTATGAAGTCTCGGAAAAGGTCGGCTATACAAGTGTTAATTATTTTTATAGCAAATTCAAAAAGTATGAAGGATGCTCACCTTCGGATTTTAAAATCCATAATTTGTAGATGATTTTCACCGAAATTCGTTGTATGTCGGCTTGCTGTTCTCTGATTTAAGATAAAAGTCAGAGAGGAGGGGGAATATGAGCAAACGGATATTAGAAAAGGAAAGCGTATACAAAAAAGTAAGCCCAATCAGAAAAGGTAAATGGAAAGAATGGCATAATCAAAGATATTTGTACTACATGTCTATTCCATTTGTACTTTGGGTGTTTGTGTTTCAGTATTTTCCTTTGTGGGGTTGGACGATGGCTTTTCAAAAGTATAGACCAGGGTTAGGTTTTTTTGAACAGAAGTGGGTAGGTTTGGAACACTTTCGCACTTTGTTTCAAGATGACCACTTCTATCAGGTTCTTCGTAACACACTGGCAATGAGTTTCATGGGGCTGGTGGCAGGATTTGTAGTACCAGTCATTTTTGCCTTAATACTTAATGAAGTTCGCATTGGGGTCATGAAGCGATTTGTACAGACCGTATCTTATCTGCCTCACTTTGTATCATGGGTAGTTGCAGCAGGGATTGTTACCAAAATGCTGTCCACAGATGGTGGTGTTGTAAACAGTATATTGCTAGGTCTCAATCTGGTCGATCAGCCGATTCCGTTTATGTCTCAAGGACATTGGTTTTGGTATATCGTCACCAGTGCAGATATTTGGAAAGAAACGGGTTGGAACGCCATCATTTATCTGGCTGCTATTTCAAGCATTGGTCCTGAACTATATGAAGCTGCACGAGTAGATGGTGCCAGCCGCCTAAAACAAATGTGGCATATTACACTACCGGGCATTCGACCAACCATTATTGTGCTTCTCATTATGTCTATTGGTCACCTGCTAGGTAATGGCTTTGAAAAGCAATTTCTGCTAGGTAATCACATGGTCATTGATTATTCTGAAGTTCTTGATTTGTATGCGCTTAATTATGGATTGTCTATGGGTCGTTACTCATTCGGTACAGCGATCAATATTTTTAACTCGGTGATTAGTCTGTTCTTGTTGTTTGCAGCGAATGGCATTTTTAAACGTGTTACCAAAGAAAGCATTATGTAAGGAGGAAGAAATGGGAACTGCCAACAGTACGACATCGGCTAGCCGTTCTAAAAATAAACTACATACCAAATCGATACAGGATCGCATTTTGGAAGTGATCGTTTATGTATCCATGATTCTGGTAACTGTGCTAACACTATATCCATTTCTTAATGTACTGGCCATTTCTCTGAATGATTCGGTTGATACCGTCAGAGGGGGAATCACAATCTGGCCGAGAGAATTTACATTGAAAAATTACGATTTGATTTTTACGTACAAAGGTTTGATTACTGGATTTCAAAACTCTGTGTTGCGAACAGTTATCGGAACCGTATTGGGGTTGTTAAGTGGATCGATGCTGGCGTTTGTACTTGCCCGTAACGATTTTGGTGGAAGAAGATGGATCTCCATGTTTTTAGCAATCACTATGTATGTATCAGGTGGAATGATCCCCGGATTTATTCTGATGAAGGATCTGCATTTGATTAATACGTTTGCGGTATATGTTTTACCGGGTCTAGTTAGTGCATTTAATATTTTTGTTATTCGTTCTTTTATAGATGGTTTGCCTTACGCTCTACAGGAATCTGCCAAACTGGATGGAGCCAATGACTTTGTCATCTACTGGCGTGTTATTCTTCCACTTTGCAAACCAGCACTGGCGACTGTAGCGCTCTTTTTGGCAGTAGGACAATGGAATTCCTGGTTTGATACGTATTTGTTTAACGGGTCTAATGAAACGTTGACTACTCTACAGTATGAATTAATGAAGATTTTACAGAGTACGACAACCAGTGCAACCAATTCTCAAGATGCTTCCAATATGGCTGAACGGATGGCACAGGTATCACCCGAGTCTGTCAAAATGGCAATTACTATCATCGTAACGGTACCTATTTTGATTGTTTATCCTTTCTTGCAGAAATATTTTGTAAAAGGAATGACGCTTGGAGCTGTTAAAAGTTAAACCATTTATATCTGACTGCTATAGTCTCAGATCTATGATTTATCATAATGAAGGAGGAAGCTTCATGAAGTCAGGCAACAAAAAAATAGTAGCTTCTGTATTGTCGCTGGTCATGATCACAGCGCTGGTAGGATGTAGCAATCCTTTCGCTATAGATTCGTCTGGAGATCATCTACCTGATAGCGGAGATGGAAAGCAACCAATCACCTTTACTTATTTTTCTGAAGATTCCAGTACCAATTGGAATAATATGAACGATGAAGTCGACAAAGTAATCAAGGCGAAAACCGGTGTTACCTTAAGCGCAGAATTTGCTGTAGGCGATCCAGTTCAAAAGCTCTCATTAATCGCAGCAACTGGTAATTATCCAGATTTGATCGCAGCGAAAGCAGATGTGGGCAAACTGGTCGATGCAGGAGCTATTCTCGATCTTACCGATCTGATCAATGAACATGCACCCAATATCAAAAAAATGCTAGGAGACAAAATCGTTCGCACCAAATACAGTCTGGATGATCAAGCAATCTATGCTGTTCCTACCTGGTCAGCTGTAGATGAGAAAAAAATCAGAGCAGACGCAGGATTTGAACTACAGCATCGTGTTGTTAAGGAAGCAGGGTATCCTGAAATCCGTACAGTACAGGATTATGAAAAAGTGATCCAGTCTTATTTATCCAAGCATCCAGTAGATGAGAATGGTAATAAGAATATCGGAATGTCACTGAATGCGGATGATTGGCATATGTATCAGGTAACCAATCTTGGATTCCAGACAACTGGAGGTCCTGATGACGGAGAATATTATATCGATCAGAAAACACATCAAGCGACCTATCATTTTCGTCGTCCGGAAGAAAAGGAATTTTTTCGCTGGTTGAACCATATGAATGCAATCGGGTTATTAGATCCAGAAAGTTTTGTTCAAAAAACCGATCAATTCAAAGCTAAAGTGGCTTCAGGACGAATTCTGGGTCTTGCTGATCCGGAATGGGATTATGGAGATGGCCAAAATGCGCTTAGAGCAGCAAGTAAGTTCGACCAAACATATGGTCATTATCCTGTTACTATGAGCAAGGAGTATAAAGATACCAGTTTCTGGCTAGCCGGATTTGATGGTGGCTATGGTATTTCGATCTCCAGTACATGCAAAGATCCAGTACGTGCAATCAAATTTCTTGACTTTTTAGCTTCAGAAGAAGGTCAGGTTCTAAATAACTGGGGAATTGAAGGCAAGCAT
Organism: Paenibacillus nuruki; assembly: GCF_001721045.1. Lineage (GTDB taxonomy): Bacteria > Bacillota > Bacilli > Paenibacillales > Paenibacillaceae > Saccharibacillus > Saccharibacillus nuruki. Next base: position 17,231 of record NZ_MDER01000056.1, read on the forward strand.
TATACTGTCAAAAACGGCAAACGCTCATTTATACCAGAAGTGCAGGAGAGAGCTAATAATGATAGTGCCGCATTTCAGAAAGAAGCGGGTCTTGGTCTGTACTGGAATATGATGGTTCATTATGGAGATGGCATCAAAGATTCGACAGGCAACTACTTTACTCGTAATTATCCAGAATTGCTAAGTCTCAATTACAGTAATGCTGAGAAAGAGACACTCAAAGCATACAAAGCTAAACACTGGAAAGATCTTTTTCCAACCGAAGAAGACTTCCAGCCACGAGCTTATGGAGCAGCTTACACCATATCTCTTCCTAATGATGATCCATCTATGATTTTGGGAGCGAAGATGAAAGATATTACATGGAAGTATATCCCGGAAGCTGTGATGTCCAAACCGGAAGATTTTGACCGAATTTGGGATGCCTACATGGCGGAATTAGAAAAAGACGGCGTTCAGGAAATGGAAAAAATATATACACAGCATATTCAGGATCGTATTAAGTTATGGTCAGCACAATGATTAGCATAATAGAGTAAGTGATTTTTCTCAAAAAGATGTATAGCTAGATATAAGTTAAATGGACGGCTTGTTCAATATTCGATTATACCAGCCGTCCATTTTCATCACTTTATTGTAAACGATTACAAAATGATTCTTTCTACTACATCCAAATCAAAAATGAGAGTGAGGAAGATTAAGTGAAAAAAACAGGCATTGTCTTGATGGTTATTATCATGTTTGTTTCTCTAATTCCATTATCATCAGCAAAGGGAAAAGCAGAAATCTATGAAGCAGAGAATGGATTATTGCAGGGAGTCGATGAAGCTTCTACCGTAACGGGTTATTCAGGAGATGGATATGTAACAGGATTTGATGAAGATGGCGATGCGCTAACCATAACTGTTCATCCTGCAAAAGAAGGTCTTTATCAAATTAACATACGGTATAACGCGCCCAATGGACCTAAACAAGCAAATCTGTTCGTTAACGATATCTCGGTCGGAACTGTTGATTTTACGCCAACCCATAGTTTCACAGAAATGGCTGCTACAAAAGCAATACTCAAAAAAGGAGCCAATACCATTCGAATCGATAAAGGGTGGGGATATTATGATATCGATTACTTCTCCATCCAAAAAGTAACTAAAGAGCTTGTTCATTCGATTCCCAAAACGTTGGTTAATCCTAAAGCATCACCAGCAGCAAAGTCGCTTATGAGCTATCTCGTCGATAACTACGGTCATAAAATCCTTTCGGGACAACAAGACTATTCCAATATAGATTGGCTCCAGACTCATCTAGGCAAGAAGCCGGCTGTTGTTGGCTTTGATCTGATGGACTATTCGCCATCACGTGTAGAGTACGGCGCAGCTACTACCGAAACGGAAAAAGCAATCGACTGGGATCAACAGGGAGGCATTGTTGCTTTCGTCTGGCACTGGAATGCTCCGAAAGACCTCATTAACCAGCCAGAAAAAGAATGGTGGAGAGGATTTTATACCGATTCCACAACCTTTGATCTTCAATATGCTTTATCACATCCCGATTCTGAGGAGTACAGGTTACTGATAAGAGATATAGATGCTATCGCTACGCAGTTAAAAAAATTGCAGGATGCAAATATTCCAGTACTTTTCCGTCCTTTGCATGAAGCAGAAGGAGAATTGTTCTGGTGGGGAGCCAAAGGCGCAACACCATGTAAAGAACTGTACAGACTTCTTTATGATCGATTAACAAATGAACACCAGTTAAATAACCTGATATGGGTATGGAACTCGGTATCTCCTGAATGGTATCCGGGAGATGATGTTGTGGATATTGTAAGCTACGATTCTTACCCTTCAGGAGGAGATTATAACGTTCAAGTAGGCAAGTATGATCAGCTGCTTTCTCTTGTCAAAGACCGCAAGCTTATAGCGATGACAGAGAATGGTGCTATTCCAGATCCGGATTTGCTACCTATCTATCATGCAGACTGGAGCTGGTTTAGTACATGGTCAGCTCATGATGAGAAGACTAACTCATTAGATCATTTGAAAAAAGTCTATAATCATGATTACGTAGTGACTCTGGATGAATTACCGAACATCAAAACCTATCCTATAGAAAATAATGAAATTCCTTCAGCCCCAACAGGATTACATGCAGAATCAGGAAATCGCAAAGCAACAATAAGTTGGAATCCTGTAAACAATGCGAACAGATATACATTACTACGCGCAGATACACAAGAAGGGTCTTACAAGCAAATAGCCTCAAATCTAAAAGCAACTCACTATACAAACAAAGGATTGGTAAATGGCAAAACATACTATTACAAAGTGAAAGCAGTAAATAAGTCGGGGACTAGCACAAGTTCATCACCTATACGTGTCACCGTTCAAGCAAAGAATAAATGACAATCATAGATTAGCAAAAACTATGGCCTTACCCATAGATATATAAGAAGCGGGAAAATGACAGCATACACTCCAAATGGTGTGCATATATTTTCCCGCTTCGTTTGTTTCCTTTCATAGGATTGAATCATTGAGTAGTCATTCTATTAGGTTATATTATTTTCTTCCTTCTATAACCTAAAGAAACACATTCTTATTCCAACCAAATAATGAAAGAGTCACTTATCATCTATACAAGAAAAATAAAATACTAAAAGGCTTGCTTCCTTCATATAAATATGATACATTATTTAAGTCGCCTCAAAGCAATACAATATGATTTGAAAAAATGATGTTGAAAAAAAGAGTTGACAAAAAAACTTAGAAAATGATATGATCTAAGAGTTCTAAAAAACACAAACGCAGCGAAACAACATACTGCAAGTTCTTTGAAAACTGAACAACGAGTGAGTAATGAAGGTCTTAGCCGACCTTTAAAAAATAGAGAACTTCGGTTCTCGCCAGTTTTAGATTTGAGCAAGTCAAACACTTTATGGAGAGTTTGATCCTGGCTCAGGACGAACGCTGGCGGCGTGCCTAATACATGCAAGTCGAGCGGC
>NZ_MDER01000057.1 GCF_001721045.1 Paenibacillus nuruki
TGTGTCAGTGGTGGTTGTTCAGACCAGTAGTACGTCTTGGATCATAACAGCGGAGGTAAGCGTAGGTGATAGCGCTGTATAAGAGACAGAGGCACAGCCGTAACTGGAAGTAATGGAACAGCACAAATCGTATTCACATTCCCGAACGCACAAGGGGAATTGTCAGTACGAGTGAACATCAATGGAACCGAAACTGAAATTACAACCTTGCCATACAGCGGCATTGACATTCCAACGACACCAACACCAAGCGCAACATTATCAGACATTACAGGTGATCAAGGAACGGTCAATATTACAGGAGTGGCAGTCGGCGAAACGGTAACAGTATATGACGCAGACGACAACGCTCTAGGCACAGCCGTAACTGGAAGTAATGGAACAGCGCAAATCGTATTTACATTCCCGAATGCACAAGGAGAATTGTCAGTACGAGTGAACATCAATGGAACTGATACCGAAATTGCAACCTTGCCATACAGCGGAATTGATATTCCAACAACACCAACACCAGCCGCTGATCTTACTAATATTACGGGAGATCAAGGAACAGTGACTGTAAGTGGAGTAGCTGTTGGAAATACAATTTCAATCTATAGTGAAGCCAATAACGTATTAGCAACGGGAACAGCTAATGCCAATGGAGAAGCATTATTAACATTTACTTTCCCGAATGCACAAGGTGAGTTATCTGTACGTATAACGATTAATGGAACCGAGACTGAAATCACAACATTACCGTACAGTGGGATCGACATTCCAACGATCCCAGCACCAGCCGCTGACATTACAACCATTACGGGAGATCAAGGAACAGTGACTGTAAGTGGAGTAGCTGTTGGAAATACAGTTTCGATCTATAGCGAAGCTAACGAAGTATTAGCAACGGGAACAGCTAATGCCAATGGAGAAGCAGTATTAACATTTACCTTCCCGAATGCACAAGGCGAGTTGTCGGTACGTGTAACAGCTAACGGAACCGAAACAGAGATTGGTACACTGCCATATAGTGGAGTTGAAGTTCCAACAGACCCTACTACACCTGCAACACCAGTTGTAAATCTAGTTGATGTTCAAGGGACACAAGGAACGATTGAGTTAAGTGGATTACAAGCAGGAGATGTAGTCACCGTACAAAGTGATGTCTATGGACAAGGTACAGTTCAGTTAGGAACTATTACGATTGGAGCAGACGGAAATGGAAATGTTAATATCCAACTTCCAGCTTCTGAAGGACAATTGGTAATTACACTGAATCGTAACGGCAATACAAGTGTTCTTCAGACGATTAATTATCGTGAAGGAGAAACACCGCCGCCAACCAATCCACCAACGAACCCAGGAACATCGGATGATGACGACAATGTAGGATCTAATCGTACACCAGGAGTTCTAGGAATACCGGCACCTGTCACAGCAGCAACTGTAGATACACCAGTACCCGCTGTAGAAGAGCCAGTAACCCCTCCAACAGATAATGCTGTTGAAGCAGCTAGTGGAGAGGCAACAGATGTAGAACTAGATAATGCTGACAAGATTACTCTAGTGACGACAGATAAACAGAACTTCAGCGATGTGAGTGGACATTGGGCAGAAGCAGAGATTAACCGACTACAAGATTTGTCTATTTTGAATGGTGTCGGCGATAATAATTATGATCCAAATGCATTGATTACACGTGCGCAGTTCACACAAATGATCAATAACTTATTGAAGCTATCACCAAACACATCCAGTAAAGCATATTCAGACGTTACAACAGACAAATGGTACTACAATGCTATCAATGCAGTATCTGCTACAGGCATCACGAAAGGATATACAGACGATTCTTACCAACCAGATCAACAGATTACACGTGAAGAAATGTCGAATATCCTTACTAACACATTAAGCTATTTAGAGCCATCGACATCGTTTGACGCAGATGCTAATCAGACGCTTACACCATTTAGAGATAGTAACAACACATCCGATTGGGCAAAAGAAAGCCTTGCAACAACAGTAAACGAAGGTATTATGCAAGGTAGACCTAATGGATTAATCTCACCAAAAGACAATACAACACGTGCAGAAGCAGCAATGACGATCTCACGCTTAATGCAAAAAATGGCAGAAAAATTTAACATCACAGAATAAGCAAAGTCACATGATATCTTTTTATTAAAAATAGATGGTACGATTCGTAAAAGAATCTGCCATCTATTTTTTTAAAATCAAAAATTGGGATAATTTGCTATAACGAAAATAAGTGAAGTAACCGTTCTATTAAGTATAGAGCTGTGTACAAGGAGGTTGAGTATGGAACACATGTATATTCATTACAATTTTACAATTGTCGCATTATCTTTAGTCATTTCGATATTGGCGTCTTATATCGCATTGAATCTGGCAAATAAAGTCTCTCAATCGAGAGGTACACATAAAATCATATGGTTAGGTTCAGGTTCTTTTGTAATGGGTGGCGGGATCTGGGCGATGCATTTTGTAGGGATGCTTGCTTTTCATACAGGTGTCAATATTCGTTATGATGTAGGGACTACCTTTTTATCTGCTTTTGCCAGCATAAGTGCGTCTTTCATAGCCTTTTATGTCACGTTAGATTCCGTGATGCGCCTGTGGAAAATAGCCGTAGGTGGAGCAGCGATGGGCATAGGGATTGTAACCATGCATTATACCGGAATGGCCGCCATGGAGATGGATGCTGAAATTACGTACAATCCTTTTTATTTGATGTTATCTGTTCTTGTGGCTTTGGGAGCGTCGTATGCTGCTTTATTTTTATTCCGTCGTTTTCGGAATCGACCGAACTTCAGTCTCTGGAAATTGTATAGTTCGATTGTGATGGGGTTTGCAATATCTGGTATGCATTATACAGGGATGGCGGCAGCTCAATTTCACTATACACATACCGATTCAGCAGATGAGTCGATGAAAGGACAACTGTTTTTGATTACAGGGGTTGCTGTTGTGACATTTTTGATTTTGGCTGTTTCATGGGCTGCGATTTTTGTAGAACGTCATATTCTGGAACGTATGGCCTATAGTGATCCATTAACAGGTTTACCGAATCGACATGGATTACACCGTTATTTTGAAAAAGAATTTAAGTCGCAAAAAGCAGGTGCTGTTCTTTTTCTAGACTTAGATCGGTTCAAGTCAATCAATGATACGCTTGGACATGATATCGGTGATGAATTACTGGTCGAAGTAGCACGCAGACTTAAACTGTATATGATGGATCAGGGCGTTGTTTTCCGTTTAGGTGGGGATGAGTTTTTGATTGCAACAAATAAAGGGATGACCGAAGAGATTGAACAGCTTGCAGAACAAATTTTAGAGGTGATTAAGAAGCCCTATCAATTAGGAGGCATTGAGTTATTTGTCACTGGCAGTATTGGTATTGCTCTAGTGCCTCAACACGGGTATGAACGTTCTTTTCTGATGCGTGCAGCAGATACAGCTATGTATGTATCCAAAAGTTCAGGCAAAAACAAATACAGTATATTTAGCGAAGATATGAACCGTCGTCAGATTCGAAGAATGGAATTGGAAAATGATCTACGGCGAGCGTTTGAAAGTAAGCAACTCTTTATTGTGTATCAGCCGAAATGGGATTCATTGCATGATCGTTTGACAGGAATGGAAGCTTTATTACGCTGGAACCATCCAGAACTGGGTATGGTATCTCCAGCAGAGTTTATCCCTGTTGCAGAAGAAACAGGGTTGATTATGTTGATTACTCATTGGATGCTAGAAGAAACGTGTCAGCAGAATTTGACCTGGCAAACGCAACATCATATCTATGTCCCTATTTCAGTGAATATGTCAGCACGGATGTTTGAATGTCCCAAATTTGCAAGCAATGTAGAAAAGGTGATCCAAGACACAGGCATTGAAGCTCGTTATGTAGAGCTAGAGATTACTGAATCCATTGCGATGAACGGTATCGAAGGCACTGTAGAACAGTTGCAATATATACAGCAATTGGGAGTCAAGATTTCACTAGATGATTTTGGCACCGGTTATTCATCATTAGGCATTTTGGATGAAATTCCGATTGATATTCTGAAGATCGATCAGATCTTTATTCGAAAAAGCGATATTCCTTCCAAGCAAGCCATTATTAGCACGATTGTCGCTATTGCTGATAATCTAAATTTAGATTTAGTGGCAGAAGGTGTAGAGACCCAAGAACAAGTCGAATTTTTGCAATCTAAAGGCTGTTATGTGATGCAAGGTTACTATTATGGTCGGCCCATGACCATTTCACAAATGGATCAATGGATACAAGCTTCTAATCAAAAGATGTCGCTAGCAGAGTAAATCTTCTGCCTATAGCGACATCTTTTTTTAGATTAAGAATCCAATAGTAGTGTAGTAGGCATCGCATTTTTGGCAGAAACATAAAGATGATTTTTGATATAAAAGCGCCAAGGTTTACTTGCGTATTCTTCAGCATAATCAATATTGATTCGAGGTCCACATTCAATTTCAAATGACTCGTTTTCCAGATCAGGCGATTGTTCTAGGCGAAGTAAGCCCCCACTAGCGAGCAAATTTATACCATTTAAAGACTTATCAATCGCTAATGCCTGACAGAGCTTACCGGGGCCATTGGATAGATTGCGCATACGGCGTGAATCGGTGGGTCTTAAAGTAGTCATTAATTGCTCGTCTCGCTTCGTTAAAGGTTCTACGGCACGAATAAGTACAGCTTGTGGATCATCAACATCGCCAGTGACTACATTTACACAATGATACATACCATAGATCAGATAGACGTAAGAAGTTCCACCTTGTCTAAACATCATCTCAGTACGAGCTGTTCGACGATTGCCATAAGCATGACTTCCTTTATCTTCAGCACCACCATAGCTCTCTGTCTCAACGATGCGACAGCGTATTTCACCCGCTGGAGTTATTCGGCTAATAATTTGACCCAGTAGACGTGGAGCCGCATCAAGTGCCTTCATTTGGACAATATCTGAGATGTTCATGGATTCGACTCCTTTTTTAAAATGTATGATCTTTTTGTATCGTAGGATTCTATACGAATGGCTTTAAAGTTCCTTTTGCAGTCTAGTCTTATATCGCGTATAATGCGAAATGAATGTGGTAACATCGACCTTTTCGATTCCGATAAATATATGCGAAAGAAGGTAATAAATATGGAATTATGGTATACCGAAAAACAAACGCCGGTATTCGGCATTACAGCAAAAATTCGTGAGACACTTGTTACTGAAAAAACAGAATTTCAAGACTTAGCGATGATCGATACAGAAGAATTCGGACGCATGCTTGTACTAGATGGCATGGTTATGACTACCGTTAAAGATGAATTTGTTTATCATGAAATGGTTGCTCACCCTGCATTGAATACGCACCCTAACCCTAAGCATGTATTAGTTGTTGGCGGCGGCGATGGTGGCGTTATTCGTGAAGTATTGAAGCACCCAGAAGTAGAAAAAGCAGTATTGGTTGAAATCGATGGTAAAGTGATCGAATATTCCAAAAAATACTTACCTGAAATCGCTGGCGAACTCGACAACCCGCGTGTTGAAGTATTGGTTAACGACGGTTATATGCACATTATTGAAAACAAAAATAAATATGATGTGATTATGGTTGATTCTACAGAGCCTGTAGGACCTGCTGCTCCACTATTTGAACGTGGATTCTATCAAGGAATCTATGAAGCACTAAAAGAAGATGGAATCTTTGTAGCGCAAACTGATAATCCTTGGTTCAAAGCTGATCTGATTCAGCAAGTTAATAAAGATGTAAAAGAAATTTTCCCAATCGTACATGTATACGGTGCTAATATTCCGACATATCCTAGTGGTCTATGGACATTTACAATGGGTAGCAAAGTACATGATCCACTTCAAGTTGACGAAGCGTCTATTCCTGAAATGGAAAGCAACAAATATTATACACCACGTCTACACAAAGCGGCATTTGTTTTGCCTAAATTTGTAGAAGATCTGTGCAAATAAGAGATTTATTTTAGAAATAAATGAGTGAATTGAGAAGATCTGTATCCTCTTTTATATAATATAGAAGAAGACAGGTCTTCTTTTTGTATGAATAAGGGTAATATTATATAGTACATAGACGAATATTCCATGTATGTAACATATTCTAGGAGGATGAATAGATGAAGATGAACAATAATCGTGTTTCATATGGATCGTATCCATCGTTAAGTATAATGATGGTATTAGTTTTGTTACTAGGAATGGTTGGATTCAGTGCAACTCCTGTATCTGCCAAAACGCCAAAAGCATGTGATGTGAATAGTTCTACTCTTCAATCTCAATTGGAGCAAGGGCGTTCATCTAGCATTCAAGAAGATATTCATTTTACCGATACCGATTTTCTGAGTCAGACGACAGGTCGAGCAGCAGGAAATGGATTTTTGATCGGTACATCGGATAGTGGATGTCACTGGCAAAAAATTTATACGGGTACATGGCAGTTCAGTCAGATTGAATTTAGTAGCAATACACAAGGATGGGCATTGGCCAGTGCAAAATCTGGACAAAAACCTGTATTTTTAACGACAACCGATGGCGGAGCAACTTGGAAAAGTCCGTATAAAGGTAATATTAGATTTAACAAAATCGATAAGAAATCAGGCAGTACAGGTTTTGCATATACCACATCAGGTGTATACAAAACGATAAATGGTGGCGCAGCATGGACAGCGATTCCTACACCTGCGAATACGCGCGGTGGTTATTTTCAGGATAGCAATACAGGTTGGGTAGTCAAAACAGTATCAGGTAGCAACAGCGGCTACCGTATTATGCAGACAATCGATGGTGGCAACAAATGGACAACAGCGCTTAGCGTAGGTTCACTTGAAGTCTCTGGTGGAGAAATTTATGCGAGTGGTAAGCAAGTATGGGCAATCTTGTATGGCGGAGCAGGTATGTCTCAAGTCTCTTACTCGGTCTATGCAAGCTCAGATAGCGGCAAAAGTTGGCGTCAAGTCTTTGGACAATCGACAGCCGGCGGTGGCAAAGCACCGGGTACAGGCGCTCTAGGTAATGGTGAAGGACCTGCCCAACCGGGTGGACATCCAGGTAATATGCAATTTGTAGGCAGTACGATTGCTTATCTTGCAGGCGGATCACCAGCGGGTGGTAAAGTAGCGGTTGGACGATCTCTGGACAGTGGCAAAACGTGGAACAATATGCCAGCTACAATTGATGGTATCAGCGCAGACATTTCGTTTTTAAGTCAAAATGTAGGCTATCTGGCTGTAACGGATTCGTTAACGCCAGCGATCTATACGACCAAAGACGGTGGTAAAACATGGTCTGCTACATTAAAATTTGTAGCTACAGATAAACAGTAAGCATAAAGTAGAAGCGACTCTATACGGAGTCGCTTTTCTTTTCGTGTATATTTTGTAGAGACAGAAGTCAATGACATGGATCAGAATCTAAAGCATATTCCAATAAAAACGTATTTTTTTGCTTAGAATCTCTACGTACGGTTCAATATAATGGTACAATAGAAGAGATTGAGCTTATTGAATTAATCGTGAAAATGTTCTATATTCAACAAGCTAACATGGCGCATCATCAAAAATGGAGCTGGATCTTATGACTGAATTCAATCAGGTACAATTGACATTGCATAGCGATCAAGATGGAGAGCAAAGCACAACTCAATTTATCGGGCAAGCTTTTCAAAAAGGCAGCAGTTTATATATTCGTTACACTGAATCCGCAGATACTCTTCAGCAGGAAGTTCGTACTGTCGTGAAGATCGATGATCACGAAGTGAAAATTATGAGACGTGGTGGGGTAGAATCAGATCAGACTTTTCGTCAAGAAAAGCAACTACCTGGTTCGTATCGTTCGCCGTTTATGACATTTGCACTTTCGACACACACCACACAATTGACACAAGAGCTAGATGGACATCTTGGACGTGTAAACTGGGAATACGAATTGTATGTGCATGAAGAGCTTACAGGGACATTTAAGATCAGTTTACATATACAGGCATTGGATACGCACGAAATAGACGAAGTGTGAACCATGCGAACACAGGAGGAGCAGTAGAAGATGACACGTAATCCATTGGAACAAAGCCGCAGTGCAGTGAAAGAAGCTGTGCATGCAGCAGTAATCGCAGCTAATATTGTAAGCAGTGAAGAAGTACCTGAAGTGGTGCTTGAAGTACCCAAAGACAAAGCGCACGGAGACTTAGCAACCAATATTGCGATGCAGTTAACTCGAATCGCTAAAAAGAATCCACGTCAGATCGCCGAAGATATTATCGCTAACCTCGATCTCAAACAAGGCGATATTGAACACGCTGAGATTGCAGGGCCTGGATTTATCAACTTTACGCTGAACAAAAGTTATTTATATCCGGTTATCCAAGTTGTCGCAGAACAAGGTGAAAACTATGGACGTATCGAACACGGTAAAGGCGAAAAAGTCGAAGTTGAGTTTGTTAGTGCGAACCCAACAGGTAGTCTACATTTAGGACATGCTCGTGGAGCTGCTTTTGGTGACGCATTGTGTAATATTTTTGACTTTGCAGGTTACCAAGTCACTCGCGAATACTATATTAATGATGCAGGTAATCAGGTATCGAACTTGAGTAGCTCGATTGAAGCTCGTTATTTGCAAGAGCTTGGGCAAGATGCAGCGATGCCTGAAGATGGTTATCATGGTGCAGATATCAAAGGCTTTGCTAAAGAATTAGTAGCACAAGAAGGCGACCGTCTATTATCGCAATCACCGGGTGAGCGAGCTGCCTTTTTCCGTCAATACGGTCTTGAGAAAGAATTGCAAAAAATTCAGCGTGATTTAGAAGCATTCCGCGTGAAGTTCGATATCTGGTTTAGTGAGACTTCGCTATATGAGACAGGTCAAGTACTAGACGCATTGGATGAGCTACGTGAGCGTGGAGAAGTCTATGAACTGGATGGCGCAACATGGCTTCGTACGACTGCTTATGGCGATGATAAAGACCGCGTATTGATCAAAAACGATGGTACGTATACGTATTTGACACCAGATATCGCTTATCACAAAGATAAATACGGTCGTGGTTACGATAAAATGATCAATATCTGGGGTGCAGATCATCATGGATATATTCCACGTATGAAAGCAGCGATGCAGGGATTAGGTAACGATCCTGAGAAATTGGTCGTGCTGATTGCACAAATGGTTAGTCTTTTCCAAGATGGCGAGAAAGTCAAAATGTCCAAACGTACAGGTAAAGCTGTAACGATGGAAGACTTGATGGCAGAAGTAGGCGTAGATGCTATTCGTTATTTCTTCACGATGCGCAGTATCGATTCTCATCTTGATTTTGATATGGATTTGGCGATCTCGACTTCTAACGAAAATCCTGTGTTCTATGTTCAATATGCACATGCACGGATTTGTAGTATTTATCGTCAAGCCGAAGAGCAAGGTATCCAGTTGCCTGAGTTATCTGCAATTGATTACAGCTTATTAACAAGTGAGCATGAATATAATCTATTGCACAAAATGGGCGAATTGCCTCAAGAAGTTGCCCTAGCAGCTGAGAACTATGCTCCACACCGCCTGATTCGCTATGTCTACGAGCTAGCATCTATGATGCATAGTTATTACAAAGCAGAGCGTACACTGACAGACAACGAAGCACAAACAGCTGCTCGTCTGGCTTTGTTAGGTAGCGTTCGTACTGTTATTGTGAACGTACTTCGACTTGTTGGAGTATCTGCACCAGAGCGTATGTAATCGACGAATATGGGTACAAATTTAAAACGTTATATCTCAAAACATGCAAATCATCCGATTTTTTGTAAAAAACTTGATTTTTGCTGATAAATAGGTTTTACTTAACTCAGCATTTTGCATTTTTTGTGCGAAAAAACGTGAATGATAAAGCGTGAAAATGGATCCGAGAGGAAGTGTCCGTAAGTGAGTACACCGCAAGAATTAAAAATCGATCCGGAAAAGGTACACGAAATTCCGATGGTAGATTTGGCTGTTGCTATTTTGAAAAAAATCAATACGCCTCTATACTACCGTGACCTTATGAAGGAAGTTGCAGAACTACGTGGCTTTACTAAAGCACAAACTGATGAATATATCGCTCAACTATATACTGAAATTAATGTAGATGGTCGTTTTGCCTGTGTAGGTACAAACCTATGGGGTCTTAAACGTTGGTATCCGCTTGAGCGTGCAGAAGATCCAATCGCTAATGCGAAGCGTCCTCGTATTATCAACGATGAAGAAGACGATGATATCGAAGACGAAGAATTCAATAACGAAGATGTTGTTGATGCAGATGAGCCGGAAGATGAGAACTACGATGCAGTAGATGAAGATTCCGATGATATCTTTGTTGACGGTGAAGATGATGATGAAGATAAAGCTGATCTTGTTATCGACGACGAAGATGATGACGACGATGAAGACGAAGATGAAGAATATGTAGAAGAAGATAAGAAAGATTAATCTTCTATCAATAAGGATCAAAGTCTGCCTGTTTTAGGCAGGCTTTTTTTCTTGAGGATATGTCTTGACACGGTATTAAGATACAGAGTAAACTATTGCTTGGGCTTATCATTTAAACCTATAACTAAACGTATACGCATTTTCTCAAATGCTGTAATAAATAAAAGTGCCCCGTAGCTACGGGTGTCACTTTTTTTGTTTTTTATAAGGAAAAGGGGCTGTGTAACCCCCCATATATCGCCGGAATTTCTGGAAAATAATTAGGAGGTCATACAGTGGCAAAGTATATTTTTGTAACAGGCGGAGTCGTATCATCACTCGGCAAAGGTATTACAGCGGCATCACTTGGTAGGTTGTTAAAGAACAGAGGTTTGAAAGTAACGATTCAGAAGTTTGACCCGTATATCAATATCGATCCAGGTACAATGAGTCCTTACCAGCATGGTGAAGTATTCGTAACTGATGATGGCGCAGAGACAGATCTAGATCTAGGACATTACGAGCGTTTTATTGATATTAACTTGTCCAAAAACAGTAACGTAACAACAGGTAAAGTATATTCCTCCGTAATTAGCAAAGAACGTCGTGGCGAATATTTGGGTGGAACAGTACAGGTGATTCCACACATTACAAATGAAATCAAAGAGCGTGTATTCCGTGCAGGTCGTGAATCAGGTTCTGATATCGTAATTACCGAAATCGGGGGTACAGTAGGTGATATTGAAAGCCTTCCGTTCCTTGAAGCAATTCGTCAGATCAAAAGCGATGTAGGTCGCGACAATGTGATGTATATCCATGTAACTTTGATTCCTTATATCAAAGCAGCAGGTGAAGTGAAAACAAAGCCAACACAACATAGTGTTAAAGAATTACGTAGTATCGGTATCCAACCGAATGTGATTGTATGCCGTACAGAGTATGAATTGTCTGAAGATATGAAAGCTAAAATTGCATTGTTCTGTGATATTGATGCTAATGCTGTAGTTGAATGTCGTGATGCTTCTTCTCTTTATGAAGTGCCACTAAATCTACGTGATGAAGGTCTAGATGAGATCGTAGTAAATCATCTCAAACTAGATACACCTCAACCAGATATGACAGAATGGCAGAGCCTTTTAGATCGTATCAAAAACTTGGAAAAAACAGTCGAGATTGCGATTGTTGGTAAGTATGTAGCCTTACATGATGCTTACTTGAGTGTGGTTGAATCACTGTCTCATGCAGGATATCATGCAAATGCAGATGTTAAATTGCGTTGGGTCAATGCAGAAGAAATTACAGACGAGAACGTACATGAATTGCTTGGCGGTGTGGGTGGTATCCTCGTTCCAGGTGGTTTCGGCGATCGTGGTATTGAAGGTAAAATCAGTGCAATTCGCTATTCCCGTGAACGCAGTATTCCTTACTTCGGTATTTGTTTAGGTATGCAAGTATCTGTTATCGAATATGCACGTGCTTTTGCAGGATTAGAAGGAGCAAATAGTTCTGAAATTAATCCAGCTACACCTTATCCGGTAATTGACTTGTTACCAGAACAAAAAGATATCGAAGATTTAGGAGGTACAATGCGTCTTGGATTGTATCCTTGTAAATTACAACCAGGTTCACTAGCTATGGAATGTTACGGTGAAGAGTTAGTATATGAGCGTCACCGTCACCGGTATGAATTCAACAACCAATACCGTGAGCAAATCGAGAATATGGGTATGAAGATCTCGGGTACTTCACCAGATGGTCGATTGGTAGAAATCGTCGAAGTTCCAGAACACCCTTGGTTCTTAGCAGTACAATTCCATCCAGAATTTACTTCTCGTCCGAACCGTCCACAACCGTTATTCCGTGAATTTGTCAAAGCATCACTTGCACATCAAGGCTAATCAATAGATGATGATAAGGCGACTTCTTTCTTCCATTCGTGAAGAGAGAAGTCGCCTTTTTATGTATACATACACGTATTTACCCTAACTAGCTTCTCAATAAGATCAATTAACTATATAATTAACCTAATAAAATAGTTATTACAATTAGTGACTAATATTAGAAAGTAAACCTAATTTTTGTCGAAACAAATTTGGGAACAAGCAGGAAATGTACGATAAAAAGCGAATTTATATACTATGTTATCCGACGTCAATTTTGATATCTGTAAACTAATCGTTTGAATTGTACGTTCCTCCTCATTCTAATTAAGAAAAAATCACAGCATACTATTCTAGCAACGATGAAGGGAAGGATGACCCGTGGAACAGAAGAAAATCCTTATTGTCGATGATCAAAACGGAATTCGAATTTTACTTATGGAACTTTTCGGTAATGAAGGTTACCAAATGTATCAGGCAGCAAATGGTAAAGCAGCGCTTGAAGTGGTAGAGCAAGATACACCTGACCTTGTTCTTCTGGATATGAAAATTCCAGGTATGGATGGATTAGAAATTTTAAAACATATCAAATCAACGCATCCGCAAATTAAAGTGATTATGATGACAGCTTATGGAGAATTAGATATTATCAAACAAGCCAAGGATTTAGGCGCTATCAGTCATTTCACCAAACCTTTTGATATTGATGAAATGAGAAATGTAGTGGATCAAAACCTGCGCGGTAATCAAGTCGATCAGCAAAAATAGAATCTATCCTACAAAGATAGGTTTTTTGCTATGCAAAGACGCATAGCTCTTTTTAAATTGCTTGTTTAGTATTTGAAGTGGGTTGTGTTATAATAAGCAACGTATGCGAGTATCGGCTTACAAATACCATCATTCTCAAGGAGGATATCATTATGCCATTAGTATCTATGACAGACATGTTAAACAAAGCACTTGAAGGAAAATATGCAGTGGGTCAATACAACATCAATAACCTGGAGTGGACTCAAGCGATTCTGGGAGCAGCGGAAGAAGAAAAATCACCAGTAATCCTTGGTGTATCTGAAGGTGCTGCACGTCATATGGGCGGATTCACTACTGTTGTTAAAATGGTAGAAGGATTGATTCATGACTTGAAAGTTACAGTTCCAGTTGCTATTCACTTGGATCATGGTTCTAGCTTTGACAAATGTAAAGAAGCAATCGATGCTGGATTTACATCTGTAATGATCGATGGATCTCACCATTCAATCGACGAAAATATCGAAATGACTAAAAAAGTAGTTGAATATGCACACGCTAAAGGCGTTTCTGTTGAAGCTGAAGTTGGTACTGTAGGCGGACAAGAAGATGACGTTATCGGTGGTATCATGTATGCTGATCTTAACGAATGTGTACGTATCGTTAAAGAAACAGGTATCGATACATTAGCTCCAGCATTGGGTTCTGTACACGGTCCTTACCACGGCGAGCCTAACTTAGGCTTCAAAGAAATGGAAGCAGTTCGTGACGCAGTTCAAATTCCATTGGTATTGCACGGTGGTACTGGTATTCCTACCAACGATATCAACAAAGCAATCTCTTTGGGAACATCCAAAATCAACGTAAATACAGAGAACCAAATCGTATTTGCAAAAGCAGTTCGCGAAGTACTTGCTGCTAAACCAGATGCTTACGATCCTCGTACATTTATTGTTCCAGGTCGCGATGCTATCAAACAAACAGTTATCGGTAAAATCCGTGAGTTTGGCACAAGCAACAAAGCATAAGAATATTGTTTTTGTATAAGACATTTTAAATAATAAATTGTGGGAAGAACACCGCCTAGTCGGTGTCTTTCCATTTTCATTACCAAAATTCAACATCACGTATCGTTTACCGGATGCAAAACACGTAGGGGGACATTAAGCTTTATGGAAAAATTAA
Source organism: Paenibacillus nuruki (assembly GCF_001721045.1). Lineage (GTDB taxonomy): Bacteria > Bacillota > Bacilli > Paenibacillales > Paenibacillaceae > Saccharibacillus > Saccharibacillus nuruki. Next base: position 14,285 of record NZ_MDER01000057.1, read on the forward strand.
TGATTAGTGGCGGACGCCCGTTGCAGGGAACTGTAACGATCAGCGGTGCAAAAAATAGTGCCATTGCGCTTATTCCTGCGGCATTGCTTGCGGAATCGGAAGTCGTGTTGGATAACTTGCCGCTATTAAGCGATGTAGCCGTTTATGCAGAAATTTTAGAAAATCTTGGAGCAAGTGTAAGCTGGCACGAAAGTGAAAACCAGATGCGTATTAACCCAAGTGATGTCAGATCTATTCCTATGCCGAATGGGCCTGTCAAAAAGTTAAGAGCTTCGTATTACATGATGGGTGCACTACTTGGACGTTTTGGAGAAGCAACGATCGGTTTGCCAGGAGGATGTAATTTTGAGCCTCGTCCTATCGATCAACATATCAAAGGTTTTGAAGCTTTAGGAGCGACAGTAACGAATGAGCATGGTTCTATTCATTTATATGCTAAAGAATTACGTGGAGCTAAGATTTATTTGGACGTTGCAAGTGTAGGAGCAACGATTAATATCATGCTTGCGGCTGCAAGAGCCAAAGGGCACACTATTATTGAAAACGCGGCGAAAGAGCCTGAGATTATAGATGTAGCAACATTGTTGAACGCGATGGGAGCCATTATTAAAGGTGCAGGCACAGAGACTATTCGTATCGAAGGTGTCACTGAAATGCACGGCTGTAGACATTCAATTATTCCTGACCGTATTCAAGCAGGAACATATATGGTGGCAGCAGCAGCCACTCGCGGAGACGTTTTGATTGATAATGTTATTCCTAAGCACTTGGAAGCTATTACAGCCAAGTTATTAGAGATGGGTGTTCAGGTTGAAGAGTTAGACGAAGGTATTCGTGTAATGGGTAGACCGACGTACAACCATGTTGATGTAAAAGCATTAACGTATCCAGGATTTGCGACAGATTTACAGTCACCAATGACAAGTCTGCTTACGCAAGCTCAAGGGGTTAGTGTGCTTAGTGATTTTGTATACAGTAGTCGATTTAAGCATGTTCCAGAATTAGCACGAATGGGCGCTAAGATCAAAGTAGAAGGTCGTTCTGCGATTATCGAAGGTTCCCCACTGAATGCAGCTAAAGTCAAAGCGACGGATTTGCGTGCAGGTGCTGCTCTTGTGATTGCGGGTTTAACGGTTCCTGAAGGAATTACAGAAGTGTCAGGTGTTGAATTTATAGATCGTGGTTATGATCATTTGGTAGAGAATTTACGCAACTTAGGCGCAGATGTTTGGAGAGAAATCGTATAAATAGGTCAGACCATCGTTTTTGAAGTCATCCCTCTGTTGGGGAGGAGAACTCTTTTGTATTTTCCAATAAAATACATACCTCTTGAATATCTCCTCCCAAAATGGGTAATGCTATCCTATGAACGCATTTGAAATAATACACTCCTTTTACATGTAGTTTCTCCATTTTCCTATCTTTATATTAGTAGGCTTATATTTGTCTCAACAATCTTGATAAAATTGAATAGGTGGTTATTTTATGGATTTACAAATTTCCGATTTGGAAGAAATGAAGCTGACTGATCTGTATAAGCTAGCTAAACAGTATCAGATTCCTTATTATGGACAGCTCAAGAAAAAAGAGTTAATTTTTGCAATCTTGCGTGCACAAGCTGAAAAAAGCGGTTTGATGTTTATGCAAGGTGTGCTTGAAATTTTACCTGAAGGTTATGGTTTCTTACGACCGATTAATTATCTTCCAAGTCATGAAGATATCTATATTTCAGCATCACAGATTCGTAAGTTTGATCTTCGTACCGGTGATCTGGTCTCTGGTAAATGTAGAGCACCTAAAGAAAATGAACGTTACTTTGGATTACTTCAAGTCAATGCAGTCAATGGAACAAGCCCTGAACAAGCCGCAGAGCGTCTTCATTTCCCAGCATTAACTCCTCTTTATCCACAGGACAAACTAGTCTTAGAAACCGCTCAGAATAAACTATCAACTCGTATTATGGATGTTCTTGCACCTGTTGGACTTGGACAACGTGGTCTAATTGTTGCACCTCCCAAAGCAGGTAAAACTTTGCTTCTTAAAGAGATTGCGAACAGCATCTCCACCAACAATCCTGAGATTGATTTGTTTGTATTGCTAATTGATGAGCGCCCGGAAGAAGTAACAGATATGCAGCGTTCCGTTAAAGGTGAAGTTGTGGCTTCTACATTTGATGAATTGCCAGAAAACCATATCAAAGTTGCTGAATTGGTACTTGAACGTGCACTTCGTCTGGTAGAACATAAAAAAGACGTGGTTATTTTGTTAGATAGTATTACTCGTCTGGCACGCGCGTATAACTTGGTGATTCCGCCATCTGGACGTACACTGAGCGGTGGTATTGATCCAGCAGCATTCCATCGTCCTAAACGTTTCTTTGGAGCAGCACGTAATGTAGAAGAAGGCGGTAGCCTAACGATTCTAGCGACAGCATTGATCGATACAGGTTCACGTATGGATGATATTATTTACGAAGAGTTCAAAGGTACAGGGAATATGGAGCTTCATTTGGATCGCAAATTGGCAGAACGTCGTATTTTCCCAGCGATCGATATTCGTCGTTCTGGTACACGACGCGAAGAAGATTTACTTGGCAAAGAAGAACTAGATACAATCTGGCATATTCGTAAAAACATGAACGAAACGCCAGACTTTGTAGATGGATTCCTCAAAAAAATGCGTAACACAGAGACGAACAAAGAGTTCTTAGCTTCGTTTGATACCTCTGAAGAAACCAATACGAAAAGCAAAAGCAGTAGCGCGAAAAAGCCTACCAATAGCAGTGCTTCAAGTAGTCCGGGAAGACGACCAACACGATCTGCAACTCCAGCTTCGACAAAGTGACATAAGATTGAAATCTAGTGGCGTTTAGGATTCGAAGCGCCACTTTATGTGATAAAAATGAACTTTTTTAAAACAAAATATCTTGTCCATTGCATTAGAAGCTTCTCTCGGTTATAATAATTTAATGCCGTGCTAGATGGGGAGGTAGCGGTGCCCTGTAACTCGCAATCCGCTGTAGCGAGGTTGAATTCCTGTTTTAGGTTTTGTCGATGTGAGGCTGGTATCTGAATACGGTGTTGACGGCTGGGTCCTTCGCAAAGGACTGCTGTGAATCTGGTCAGGTTCGGAAGAAAGCAGCCATAAGCAGTTTTGTTCTTGTGCCGAAGGAGTGCCTATCCTGAGTCGTGGTTCAGAAAAACCGCTTGGATCGCAATAATCGATAACAGGTGCACGGTATATAATAATGTATTCAATAACACCTTTTGTCTCAGGACATCAGGTGTTTTTTGTTTGTAAAATAGAGCTTCGGATGTTTTGCTTAGGTCTAATCTATAGTATAATTAAATGAAGTATTCAAAGAAGAAAGAGGGTAAGCAAGTGGAGCATATCGCACTTTATCGTGCTTGGCGACCGCAGTCGTTTAAGGACATGGTTGGACAGCAGCATATCATTCAGACGCTGCAAAATGCCATTCGGGAAGAGCGTATTTCACATGCCTATCTGTTTAGTGGTCCAAGAGGAACAGGTAAAACGTCTGCTGCCAAAATTTTTGCAAAAGCGATTAACTGTGAACATGGACCGGCTATAGAGCCGTGTAACGAATGTGAAACTTGCAAAAGGATCACATCAGGCAATATTATGGATGTGCTTGAGATCGATGCTGCATCCAACCGTGGTGTAGAAGAAATTCGTGATCTACGGGAAAAAGTCAAATACGCGCCTACTGAAGTACGACGCAAAGTATATATTATTGATGAAGTCCATATGTTAACAACAGAAGCATTTAATGCGTTGCTTAAGACGCTGGAAGAACCACCAGCTCATGTTGTTTTTATTCTAGCTACAACAGAACCTCATCGATTACCAGCTACGATTATATCACGCTGTCAGCGTTTTGATTTTCGCCGTGTATCTTTAGTAGAGCAGACAGATCGGCTTGCATTGATCGCCGGAGAAGAACAGATTGAAGCCGATCGTGATGCGTTAGAATACATTGCTCGCTTATCAGATGGTGGGATGCGTGATGCAGTTAGTATTCTGGATCAAGTATCAGCTTTTACAGATGGCAAAGTAACTTATACTCAAGTATTGCAGATGACCGGTGGTATCGCTTCTGAACAGTTTGCGGAACTAGCCTCTGCATTGTTACATGGAGATATTGGCAAAGTACTACAGATGGTAGAGTCATTTATGCAAGAAGGTAAAAGCGCAGAGAAATGTATGGAGAATCTACTCTATTATTTCCGGGATGTATTGATGATTAAGATGATCCCACAAGCAGGAGATTTAACAGAGCGAATGCTAGATCCCGAGATTTTTCGAGAAACAGCAGCTGCATTTACAAAAGAACAATTGTTTGCCATGATTGATACGTTGAATCATTATCAGACCGAGATGAAGTATGCTGCTCAGCCTCAGATGTTATTTGAGGTGGCTCTATTGAAATTAGGCAGTATACCGAATACAGGATCACATGGAGATCATACGGCAGAAGTGACCACGTCTTCAAGCAGTCATACGCCAACAGATGCTTCAGAGATTCGACAACTCAAACAGCAATTAGCTCAATTAGAACAAAAGTTAGATAAAGCGTTAAAATCAGGAATAGCAGCAAGTGGCGAAGTAGGCGACCGTAATCAGACAGGAAGCTCTGGAAGACGTCCCCCAACAGCAAGAGTATCTTCAGCAGCCAAAATTCCTTCTCAGATTCAGAGCTATGTGAGCAACCGCAATCATAGCGATTTTACAAAAGTATCAGGATCATGGGGCAAAATCCTACAACGGGTTAAAGAAGAGAAGGTGACTATTCACGCATGGTTTGTGAACTGTGAGCCTGTTTCTATTCATGAAGATGCTGTTTTGGTTGCTTTCAAACATGATATGCACCGGGAAACGATTGAAAAATCTGTGAATAAGCAGATTGTAGAGTCTGTATTAGAAGAAGTTCTAGGCGGTTCTCATCGTTTGGTTACCATGATGCAAAAAGATTGGTTAGAAGCAATAGAAGGAGCTCATGAAGATCCGGTTGAAGCATTAGAGCTAGAGCACGAAGGCGAAAATGCGGGTGAACCATTAGTAGACGAAGCTATTCAATTATTTGGAGAAAGCTTAGTCGTTGTTAAAGAATAGCTACTAAATCTAAGACGTATACTTTAATTGAGGAGATGATAAGAATGGGTAACATGAACCAAATGATGAAGCAAGTTAAAAAAATGCAGGAACAAATGTTGAAAGCACAGGAAGAACTAGGAACAAAAACATTAGAAGGTAGTTCTGGTGGTGGCGTAGTCACTGTACAAGTGAATGGACACAAAAAAGTAACAGCGATCACAATCAAACCAGAAGCAGTAGATCCAGACGATGTAGAAATGTTACAAGATCTAGTAATCGCTGCGGTCAACGATGCAATGGGCAAAGCAGAAGAACTAGCTAATAAAGATATGGGTAAATTTACAGGCGGTATGAATATTCCAGGCCTGTTCTAAAATAATGAATAGTCATGCATAAAGGGACTGTTCTCAAAGGAGATCGCTGTATTGTATTATCCCGAACCGATTGCCAAACTGATAGAAGCCTTTACACACTTGCCGGGAGTCGGACCTAAGACAGCAGGGCGACTTGCTTTTCATGTGCTCCGTATGAAGGAAGACGACGTGATCGATTTTGCTAAGGCTCTGGTTAATGTAAAGCGTAATCTCCACTACTGTTCTGTGTGTGGGAATATTACAGACACAGATCCATGTCAGATTTGTCAGGATAAGACCAGAGATGCGTCTGTCATTTGTGTTATTCAGGAAGCCAAAGATCTAGTAGCTATGGAACGTACTCGAGAATTTGACGGCTACTATCATGTGTTACATGGAGCGATTTCTCCGATAGAAGGTATTGGACCTGATGATATCAAATTAAAAGAGTTATTGAATCGTCTTAGTGATGAGCGAGTACAAGAACTGATTCTGGCAACAAACCCTAATATTGAAGGTGAAGCGACCGCTATGTACATTTCTAGACTGGTCAAACCTTTCAATATAAAAGTAACAAGAATTGCTCATGGATTACCTGTAGGTGGAGATCTAGAATATGCGGATGAAGTTACATTATCCAAAGCATTAGAAGGACGCCGAGAATTATAATTAGGTAAAGTGTATATATCCCGAATCATAGTAATAACTCAAAAAGGCACAAAGCCCGCTATCAAAGGCTTTCGTGCCTTTTTATTTATAAAACCAAAGCAAGTTAGTCACCATTTAATTCTTATTTAAGATTAATTGTAAAAACAGTTTAAATAAACAGTTGACGTTTATTAAATATTCGTGCTATATTAATCAACGGTCATTTTATTTCTGACTTCAACACGTAACAAACATTTTTGATCCTCATAATAAAGCTTCATCTTATGTAGCTGAAAAAAAGATTGAAAAAAAGTGTTGACGAAATGAAATGAGCATGATATATTATAAGAGTTGCTGATGCGATAACGCGTCGGTGCACAAAAGCAAAATAACGAAATGTTTGATCTTTGAAAACTGAACAACGAGTGAGTAATGAAGGTCTTAGCCGACTTTTAAAAAATAGAGAACTTCGGTTCTCGCCAGTTTAAGAATTGAGCACGTCAAACACTTTATGGAGAGTTTGATCCTGGCTCAGGACGAACGCTGGCGGCGTGCCTAATACATGCAAGTCGAGCGGAGTTGATGAGAAGCTTGCTTCTCGGATACGGAGAGGCGGACCTGCGACTGAACACAAAACGACACCGACAAACAACCAACACCGA
>NZ_MDER01000058.1 GCF_001721045.1 Paenibacillus nuruki
GCAACAAGCAACAAGCAACAACTACGAACCTATATACAATCCAACCAGCGATTACGAAGTAGAGCCTCATTACATTACCAAAACAACCTTAGAGAATTAGGGTCTGCCTTTAGAAAAGTTGAACCACGCTCAAGCGGAGAGGAAAAGGATTGTTCGAAAGAGCGAAGCGCTCGCCTTACAAGTTTTCGATAGAAAACTACATCGGAAGCATAAGCTAAGGTTGGATATCGACTGCCCAGTAGTCCTATCAAGATATCCAATCTTAACAGCGACGATAGAACAACCTTTTCCTCGCAGCGCTGTAGCTCACCAACTCTTCTACCCGCAACCCCATTTCCTAAGCCCAAACGAAAGGTGCGATGTACAGTGTCAGAAGCCTATAAAAGTGCCGGGGTCGATATTGCGGCAGGGAATGAAGCAGTAGAACGGATGAAAAAGCACGTTAAAACAACGTTTCGCCCGGAAGTGATGACAGAACTTGGTGGTTTCGGTGCATTGTTTGGCCTGAATAAAGATAAATATGATGAGCCTGTACTTGTATCCGGTACGGATGGTGTCGGTACGAAGCTGAAGCTTGCTTTTGCGATGGATAAGCATGACACGATTGGTATCGATGCTGTTGCGATGTGTGTGAATGATATCGTGGTACAAGGTGCAGAACCGTTGTTTTTCCTTGATTATCTAGCATGTGATCGTGTGATTCCTGAAAAGATCGAAGCGATTGTATCCGGTATTGCTGATGGATGTCGTCAAGCAGGATGTGCCTTGATCGGTGGCGAAACGGCTGAAATGCCAGGAATGTACTCGGAAGGTGAATATGATATTGCTGGATTTACCGTAGGTATCGTAGATAAAGCCAAAGTGATCACAGGTAGTGAGATTGCATCTGGTGATGTCGTGCTAGGCTTAGCTTCTAGTGGCATACACAGTAATGGCTTCTCACTGGTACGTAAATTGTTACTTGAAGACGGTGGATATGATCTCAAAGATACGGTAGCAGAACTTGATGGTGCTGTACTTGGAGATGTATTGCTAGAGCCTACTAAAATATATGTTAAATCAACACTTGCGTTACAAGAAGCGGTTAAAGTCAAAGGGATGGCACATATTACAGGTGGCGGATTTATCGAAAATATTCCACGGATGTTGCCTGAAAACGTGAATGTTGATATCGAATACGGAAACTGGCCGATCTTGCCTATTTTTCAATTGATGCAAGCTAAAGGCGGTATTAGCCACAAAGATATGTTTACGACATTCAATATGGGTATTGGTATGGTGATTGTGGTTGCTGCGGATCAAGCAGAACAGGCATTAGCAGTTCTCAAAGAACAAGGCGAGACTGCGTACAGACTTGGAAGTGTGCATGAAGGAACTAAAGTTGTGACATTTACCGGAGTCGATGTGTAATGAAGCCTTTTCGAATTGCTGTCTTTGCTTCAGGGGAAGGCACTAATTTTCAAGCGATGGTCGATGCATGGCAAAAGGGGTATTTTGGTGCAACAGAAGCAACAACAATCGAATTGTTAGTTTCTGATAAACCGCAAGCCCCTGTGGTTCAGCGTGCGATACAAGCGGGTGTAGATACGTATGTTTTTCGCCCTAAAGAATACAGTAGTCGTGAACAGTATGAAATAGAGATTGTAGCTGAACTGGAACGCCGGGGGATTGATCTGATTGTGTTGGCAGGCTATATGCGTTTGCTTACACCGACAATCGTGAATCCTTATATGGGTCGGATGATCAATGTACATCCGTCTTTATTGCCTGCTTTTCCAGGAAAAGATGCATTAGGTCAGGCACTAGCCTACGGTGTGAAATTAACAGGGATTACGGTTCATTTTGTAGATAATGGCATGGATACAGGGCCGATTGTGGCGCAACAAGCTATAGAAGTACAGCCACACGATACAGCAGAGACGCTAGCCGAACGGATACATGAGATTGAACGGAAATTGTATCCACAAGTGGTGGCTCAGATTGCACAAGGTAAAGTCACGCTTGAAGGACGACAAGTGATTGTGGAAACATAACTTTTTTCAAATTAAAGGAGGAATAAATCCATCATGAGTATCAAAAGAGCGCTAGTGAGCGTGTCCGACAAAGCAGGTGTGGTTGATTTTTGCCGCGAGTTGTCTCAATTGGGTGTTGAAATTATTTCGACAGGTGGGACTAAAAATCTGCTTGCTGAAGCAGGAGTACCGGTGATTGGTATTTCAGAAGTAACTGGATTTCCTGAGATTCTAGATGGTCGTGTCAAAACATTACATCCGGCAGTACATAGTGGTCTGTTGGCAGTTCGAGATAGCGCGGAACACCAACAGCAAATGAAAGATTTGGAATTGGGATATATTGATCTGGTCGTTGTGAATTTGTATCCTTTCCAAGAAACGATCTCCAAACCAGATGTAGCTTATGAAGATGCAATAGAAAATATTGATATCGGTGGACCTACGATGTTGCGTAGTGCTGCGAAGAATCATGCATTTGTTAGTGTAGTGGTCGATTCTAACGATTATGCGCAAGTGCTAGAAGAAGTACGTGCAGAAGGGGATACAACACTGGATACACGTAAACGTCTAGCAGCTAAAGTATTCCGCCATACTGCGGCATATGATGCTCTAATCTCTGATTATCTGTGCAATGTATTAGGTGATCCTTTGCCAGAGCGTTACACAGTAACATATGAGAAGATTCAAGATCTTCGTTATGGCGAAAATCCACATCAAGCGGCAGCTTTTTACCGTAAGCCTATGGCACCAACAGGTACACTGACGACTGCGGAGCAACTTCATGGCAAAGAGTTATCTTACAACAATATCAATGATGCCAATGCGGCTCTACAAATTGTTAAAGAATTTACAGAACCTGCTGTCGTGGCTGTCAAACATATGAATCCTTGCGGAGTAGGCGTAGGCGAGACGATCGCTGAAGCGTACAACAAAGCATACAATGCAGATCCAACTTCGATTTTCGGTGGGATTGTAGCAGCCAACCGTACAATTGATGCAGAAACAGCGCAACCGCTCAGTGAGATTTTCCTAGAAATCGTACTTGCTCCTGACTTTACACCAGAAGCATTAGAAATTTTGACGAAAAAGAAAAATATTCGCTTGCTGAAAATGGGCGAATTGACTTCATCGGAAGCACGTACATCGCAACATGTGGTGACTACGATTGAAGGCGGTATGGTCGTACAAGAAAGTGATGTACATTCGATTACGACAGATGATCTAAAAGTCGTCACTGACCGTTCTCCTTCTGGCGAAGAATTGAAGCAATTGTTATTCGGATGGAAAGTCGTGAAGCATGTGAAATCCAATGCGATCGTATTAGCAGCCGATGATATGACCGTTGGCGTAGGTGCAGGTCAGATGAATCGTGTAGGAGCCGCTAAAATTGCGATCGAACAAGCAGGAGAAAAAGCGAACGGAGCTATTCTTGCTTCAGATGCCTTTTTCCCAATGGGCGATACGGTCGAATTGGCAGCTAAAGCAGGCATCAAAGCGATTATTCAACCGGGTGGATCGATCAAAGACGAAGAATCAATCAAGATGGCTAATGAATATGGTATCGCTATGGTATTCACAGGCGTACGTCATTTCAAACATTAATCATATAAGAATATGATTTGGAAAAAATGGAAATAGATTCACTGAGAAATATTACAGAATCAGATGGTAGATAGTTATAAAACAATGTTTGTACTTCTATAAATTCGCTTGCAATACGCAACAAAACAGACCGAATTTTTCTTGTTCGGTCTGTTGCTTTGTTGGCTTGAAAAATCCTTCTCTATAGTAAAGGAGCGTGACGTGATGGATATTTTAGTGGTTGGTGGTGGAGGACGTGAGCATGCAATCATCTGGTCGCTTGCTCAAAGTCCAAAAGCAGATAAAATTTACTGTGCTCCTGGAAATGCAGGCATTGCACAACTAGCAGAATGTGTACCGATTCAAGTGAATGAATTTAAGAAATTAGCTGATTTTGCGGAAGAACAAAAAGTAGGCTTGGTTGTGATTGGCCCAGATGATCCACTAGCTGATGGAATTGTAGATGTTTTTGAACATCGTCAAATTCCAGTATACGGTCCTCGTAAAAATGCAGCACTTATCGAAGGTAGCAAAACCTTTATGAAAGACTTGCTTCATAAATACAATATTCCAACAGCCGCTTATGCAAAGTTCGATGATTATACGTCTGCCCTTCAGTATCTTCAACAACAATCGATGCCTATCGTGATCAAAGCCGATGGACTTGCCGCAGGTAAAGGGGTAACGGTTGCACATACTATGGACGAAGCGGTCGATGCGTTACAGTCGATTATGCAAGATAAAGTATTTGGTGAAGCAGGCAGTAAAGTAGTAATCGAAGAATTTTTGGCTGGTCAAGAAATGTCGATCTTAGCTTTTGTTGATGGAGAAACGGTTCGTCCTATGGCGGCGGCGCAAGATCACAAGCCTGCATATGATAACGATCTAGGTCCGAATACAGGTGGAATGGGAACCTATTCGCCGTTACCACATATCCAGCAAAGTATTATTGATGAAGCAATAGAGACGATTATTGTTCCAACTGCCAAAGCGATGGTTGCCGAAGGTCGTTCATTTAGCGGAGTATTATTTGCAGGATTAATGATCTCACCAGATGGCACGCCCAAAACGATTGAATTCAATGCACGCTTTGGTGATCCTGAGACGCAAGTGGTCTTACCACGTCTACAAAGTGATCTGCTAGAGATTTTCCTAGCGACGGTAAATGGTACACTTGCCGATATTGAGATCCAGTGGAGTGAGCAAGCCGCTGTATGTGTAATCCTTGCTTCAGGAGGTTATCCTGCTGCTTATGCTAAAGGATTGCCGATTAGTGGGCTAGAACATACAGATGAGCAAGCACTGGTATTTCATGCAGGTACAGCATTAAGCACAGATGGTGAAGTGGTGACCAATGGCGGACGTGTACTGGGTGTTGTAGGCTTAGGAACAGATATTGCAACAGCACGTGCCAAAGCGTATGAACATGCTGAAAAGATTACATTTGAAGGTAAGCATCAGCGTAGTGATATTGCGGCTAAAGCGATGCAAGATCAATAAAATAGATAAGCCGTCTGAGTTAAAAAAGACGGCTTTTTTTATTGGCTATATACTTTTATTGTAACAACTAATTAAGACTGTGAAATATAAAATGATGGTATAACATATTTTACAGAAAATTTACGGTTATTTTCCATAATATTGTTGACTGAATTGCCATATATTGATTAGATAGTAAGGTCTATTCTTTTTAAGGAAAAGATATAATAAATCTAAAGAAGATTGTCATTGAAAAAGGGAGGGTGAATAAAGAAGTAGTCACCGTGCAAAATATGCTAACTAAGTTGTATGAGTTACAGATATTCAAAAGGGAGAGAAGCGAAAAAAATGAGAAAGATTAGCACAATGATAGCCATAAGTATGATGAGTATGTTACTTACAGCTCCACTAATGTATGCAGCAGAATATCAATATGATGATCTAGGTCGAGTCACTTCAGTTACTAAAGATGGCAAGCAAACCACATATACGTATGATCAAGGTGGAAATATATTAAGTGTCAAATCCAGTACTAGCAGTAAGTCATTACGTCAAACGTCCAATGTGATGACAGGTTGGACAGCTTATGCTACAAAAGGAATCAAAGCGAGTTATCGTACAGCAACAGAAGATGTATACGCACCTACAACCACCACAATACCTCAATCAGTTGTACATAATGTGTATGGCGACACTACCGTAGCAAGCGATGTATACCATTCCTCTTCTTCTATGATGAATACACAATGGATCGAAGTATCGTCTAAACGTACAGGCGCTGCGAATATTTACCGTGATATTGCTGTGAAAGCAGGGCAAGCTTACTCTTATAATGGCTGGGTACAGACCCGAAATGTAAAAGATGCTGTCGTGCAAGTCATCATTAATTATTATGATAAAAACAATAAATTAGTGCATTACAACAACATTTTGAACCTCAAGCAAAATACGGATTGGCATACGTACGGTGCCAACTTAAAAGCTCCAGCACAAGCGGTCAAAGCCCGTGTTCATTTGCAGATTGTTCTGCTCAAATCAAATGGTACAGCACAAGCCGGATTTGCTGATCGTACATTTGAACAGTCAACACAGGGGGATCACCGTTAATGAAAAATAAATATGTACGGTTAGCCTTATTGTTTGTTGTTTTATTTGCTGTAGTCGCAGGGTTCAAAATGAATTCTGCTTCTGCGGAGACCGGCGTATATACATTGGGTCCTGGAAGAACAATGGATTTTACATATACAGCTTCTTCCTCTGCAACTATTTATGTGACAGGTACCAATTATGATTATGTAAAGTACTTAGCAAGCGGAGATGTATCTGGTTTCTATACTAAAACAGCATATGTTCCAATTACTTTATCTATTAATCAGACCGTGCGAATAACGAATAATTCATCTTCTAATATGACAATAGATATGAAAAGTAAAACATTTCAACTCTCGTCTCAAATTTTTAAAGCACTGACTCGATATTCTGTACAACCGGGAGCTAGCGCTTATGTAAAAAATAGTAATTTAGACTACTCTTTATCGGTTGATATTGGTGGTATTAACTCGAATATTCATTATAGTGCAGATGGAGAATTGATTGTTTCTTCTTTCACTCGTAAAGATACGGGTGGAGGAGAAGTTGTCGAAAAGGGTGGCACTATTCTTGTTACTAACCGTGACAATGTAGCATTCGAAATTGTAGGTCCAACCATTCCGATAGATATTACTGGAACTAGTTCAACAGCTGATTTCAGATACAATCTAACTAAAGGTGGTTCTGTACAAGCAACTAATAATACGACCAAAAACTTCTATGTGTATATTGACGGCACAGATAATTATGAATTTTCAATCTTTGATGAGGATGGAACACTGGCTTCATCAGGAGTAACCAAGACTCCAACTAAATATGTTAAAGCAGGGCAAAGTATCGTTTTGACTAATCCTAGCGATGCTTCTATGTTGGTTACAGGTGCATCTCCTGCATTCTATACCACAACCCAAGTTGAACCGCCGATGATTACCAAAACGTTAGCACCCGGCAAAAGTATTAAAGTGCTTAACAACTCTGGCGATACCATGAAACTGTTAACCGATGATATAGGCAATGGTTTCCAGATTGCGGAGTACAAATCCAATGGCGCTGTAGATAGTTACGATATTTTAAATACAAGTGCTAACTACATTATGGGAAATGGTAACTATGTTGTGATTACCAATCCTGCTTTTAATACACAATCAATTAAGATTAAGATTCCTAAATTGAATTCAGTGATATCCGATTCAGCTAACCCTGCTTTATTGGATCAAGATATTTCTCCAGGTAATTCGGTAGAAATCAAAAACGTATCGCCTACCAAAACAGGACTATTTGTATCTGGTGAATTTGATTATGCTCTGTATGATAGTGCAGGCATTAATGAGTATGCACCTGTAGTGAAATCTTCAAATATTTATCCTGATCCAGGTGAAAAAGTAGCTATTACCAATACAAGTAGCAGCAATACAAACACAAGTATCCATGCTCCTTATGAAGCATTTGTAGCGACTGCTCGTACGCAACCCGTCACGTTTAATCGTGTACTGAATGTAGGCGAAACATTAAAAACAATCAACACCTCTAATTATTCATTCTATATCAATGCAAGTGGGCAACATCACTATGCTGTCTACAAAAAAGATAATAATAAAGTTGATGATTTTGATAATCCGATCGTAAGTGCAAGACATCTGATTAGCAAAGATGAGAAAATGATCACCACCAATAGTGGTAATCAAGCGATGACGGTATCCGGTCCTTATGACGCATTTGATATCAGCAGTCGGGCTGAACCTGCTTTATACAAAGGTTATCTCAATGCAGGACAAAGTGCGAAATTAACAAACACCAGTCCGGCGCTGTTCAGTATGTTTACGGATGGAATATATGATCAAGCGAGTTATCGTGCAGATGATACATTACGCTCACTAGATCATGATCGTGTCGCCAAATCATTACCTTTTTATAATGGAGAACGAGTGACGCTAACGAATGCTGGAAGCAGTCAACTTGTTATTTTGAGTCCTTATGATGTAACAACGGCTCAATCGAGTAGCGATCCTGCACTACTGGTGAAGCAATTAGCTATTAATCAGAGTGCCGAGTTTATTAACAAAGATAAAGCCAATGAAACGGTTTATTTTACAGGTAAACATGACTTGATGGATTATGATACAACAGATCAGCCTAACAGCTATTATCGTGGTACCACTACAACGTACCGTTCTGTAGATCCTAATCAACGCTTAGCTGTCATGAATACGGATGTAAAAACAATTGATGCGTATGCGGCTTTTGAGTTATTTACAGGTAAAGACCGTACCAATCCAGTCACATTCAAGAAAACATTATCTACAAAACAAAGTCTAGACTTCACGAATAAAACAAGCAAAACATTCTTCATTTATCCTAATGGAACGTATGATTTTGCAGAGTATCAAGCAGGGCAATCGATCGAAATGGGAAGAAAAGAAACCAGTTCTTCCAAAAGCCTGCTGACATCTAATCGCATGTCAGTCACCAATGTAATTTCAACAGATTTAACAGTGGAAGGACCTTATGATGCATTCACGATACAAGCACGTACGAATCCTGCTTTGTTTGAAGAAGTATTATCGAAGCGTGAAAGTATCGAAGCTCAATATACAGGTACTAAGTCAGGGCAAGTGCGTCTGACGGTTAATTATGATTCTGCTTTATTTTCAAATGATGTATTAAGTGAATATGGTCGTAACCATACTGGTTCGGCTGTACAAGTGGTAGCGACAGGTGAACGTGTCGCTGTACAAAATGTAGATGCAACTCCCGGTTTGGTATATGGAGCGTATGACACATTTAAAGTAATACCACGTACCAATCCCGTCACATTCCAGAAGGTACTGAATACCGATGAGAATGTAGATATTACCAATACACAACCATCCAAATCGTTTAACGTGTATCTCAACGCTGTAGATAATATCTACGACTATGTCAAACGAGATGCAACTGGTGGAGTCGATGGATTAGGACGAGCAGTATCGGGTGGAGTTGAACTTCTAGAGCATGGAGAGCGCATTGCGATTACAGCGCCAACAGCGCATTCTGTAATGATTGAAGGCTCTTATGATGCGTTTAAGATCGCTAATCGTACGAACCCAGCGTTGATGAAAAAAGCATTAGCACCCGCTCAAAGTCTAGAAGCGACCAATATAGATAGTATTCCTTCTCGATTAATTATCGAGCAAATCTATGATATGGCAACGTATGATAGTACGGGTGCACTAAAACAATATAGTCATGGATTAAGTGGAACACCTTCACAAACACTAGATCCTAAGGCCAAAATAGCCATTCAAAATAGTGATACGATCTACAATGTGGTATATGGTCCTTTCGAGTCGTTCCAGTTAGCGGATCGAAGTCATCCAGTTACTTTTACCAAAACGTTATCTACGAATGAGTCTATAGCATTTGAACAAAATGCACTGAATCAAATGTTTTTATATTTTAATGGTAATCCGTATGATTACGCACAGTACAAAGCCAATAAAGAAGTGCGTGAGTACGGTTGGGACGAACTGCTTTCGCAAGCGATGACCAAAGGAGATCGTCTTGTTGTTGCAGCATCAGGTACAGCTAACGTAACGGTTCAAGGTTCGTACGATGCCTACAAAATGACAACAGTGAGCGGTAAACCTGTAACGATCAAAACGCTTGAAGTCGGCGAAAGCTATTCAATCCGTAATATTTCGCCAGGCAACTTTTTTGTTAAATTAGCAGGTAATCATAGTTATCAACTGTACAATGCGAATGGCAAACTCGCCATTTCGAGTACAGGAACAACAGCTAGTTATCACGACGTTCCTGCTTCATCACGTCTGGTTGTAACGAATATAGATGTAGCACCTATTACAGTCTATGCACCGACAGAAGCGATCAAAGTGACACAAGGCGATGATCTGTTAGTCAAAACATTGACGATGGATCAGACGATGAAAGCGACCAATACATCAAGCAGTTCAGCTACATTATCTGTAGATGGTAAGTACGATGTGGCAGTATATGATGCTTCAGGCAAACCTGTTCAGTATGATCGCAAAACAACCGGTAATTCGGTATCTGTTCCAGCAGGTGGTTATGCGATTCTTACAGGGCAACAAGCGTCCAATACACTGGTTAATGGAAATAAAGATCATTTTAATTTCCAAGATCAGGATACTCCGGCATTATCACTTTACACATTAGCACCGAATACGATGGTCAAAGCAACCAATGTACACGATCATGGGCGTGCACTTAATGTAGGTAGTAAGTTTAGTTACTGGACAGAGCAAGGAGAAGAACAAACAGGTTCAGGTACAGTTACGATCGGAGCAGGCAATACGACTGTGATTCGTAATACAGGTACAACCACATATGAACTTTATAGTCCATATGGTTCTTTCAAAATGGAAGTCACAACAACGACTCCAGTTCCTGTACCGCCAGTAGTGAATCCTTCTGTAGGAACCATCGATCCAGCCGATTATGATCAACAGACGTATTATGCAGATCCTGTTGACACTTCTACAGGAGCACAAATTATCAATAAAACGATGATGGTTGCTCATGGAACAGTCGATATTCCTTTCCAAGCTCAGTATTATGCTCTTTTACAAGGTAATGCGGGTCTGGGTAAAGGATGGAGTCATAATTTTGAAATGCGTTTGAGTAAAAACAATACAACAGGTCAAATGACGGTATATTGGAATGCTTTCCGTACCAATAACTTTATGCTAAATAGTGATAAAGCTACCTACACTCCTGTTGAACGTGCAGTACGTAATGACCAATTGCAAAAAAATGCAAATGGCACATACACATTGACCCGTTATGATGGAACACATTATATTTTCGCTGCTAACGGAACACTGCAATCAATGGGTGAACGTGGTGGCATTACAATGAACATGCAGTATGATAGTTCAGGTAAGTTACTATCTGTGACGGAACCAACCAGTGGAGCGAAGTTAGTCATCACTTACAACGCTATCGGTAAAGTAGCGACAGTTGCCGATCAAGCGGGTCGTACATCTACATTTACTTATGATGATACCGGTCGATTGATTACACTTACTGATCCAGGAAGCCACAAAACAGAATATACGTATAACAAAAATAATCAGATTGTGACAGGTTTATTAGATGGCAAGCTTGTATTCTCAAATGCGTACGATAGCAAAGGTAGAATACTGCGTCAAAATGATGGAATCACTGCACATCAACCAACAACGTTTGCTTATAGCAATGCAGACGGAATGCTCACGACGACGATTACAGATCGCAACGGTGATATTCAAAAACGTGTGCATAATATCAATTATCAATTGGTTGAAGTTCAAGATGGTAATAGCGAAAAAACAAGCTATACCTATGATGCTCAAGGCAATCGTACCAGTATTACGAATGCGTTAGGTCAGACGGCGAAGTTCGAATACGATAGCAAAGGGAATTTGACCAAAAATACAGATCCATCTGGTCTATCGATGACTTTGACCTACGATAGCAAAGGGAATTTGCTCAAAGCAACAGGACCTGATGGTAACAGCATTACAAGTACGTATGATGCCAATAGTCGTCTGCTCAGTACAACCGATACCGAAGGTTATAAAGTATCGTATGAGTACAATGACAAAGGTATGTTAACAGCAGCAACTGATCCGCGCGGTGGGAAGACGATCTATAGCTATAATGGCTATAAATTAGATACGGTGACTGCTTCTACAGGCGAGATTATGAAAGTGGGTTACGATGCCGCAGGTCGCATGACGACTCAAAGCGATGCAGAAGGTAACCTTTCCCAAGCTGTTTATAATGATAATGATCAATTAATCAGCATGATTGATCCACTCAAAAATAAAATCAGCTACACGTATGATCGTCAAGACAATCTAGCAAGTGTTACCGATGCACGTGGTAATGCGACAAGCTACACCTATGATGCTAATGGACAATTAACAGCGGTTCGTAATGCACTGGGTGGAACACTTTCGATCACTTATGATAGCGAAGGCAATATGACAGCTGTCACTGATCCGTTAGGTCGTAAGAGTTCATTTACGTATGATGCCGCAGGTCGTCTGATGACAGAGACCAATGCCGCAGGTGCAACAGTGAAATATGCATACGATAAATTAGGTCGTCCAATCGAAGCGTATGATGCACTCAATCACAAAATGTATACGGTCGAATACGATACCGCAGGCAATCCGGTCAAAATGACAGATGCGCTAGGCTATACGTATACAAGCACATACAACGATCTCAATCAGTTAACCCAATCGGTCGATCCGTTAAAACGTACAACGACCTATGGATATGATCGTAAAAACCAATTAACATCGGTTAAAGATGCGATTCAAGGCAGTACATCGCAGACAATCGATGCGTTTAGCCAGATTACTCAAATGGTAGATGCCAATGGTAATCGTGCCAAATATCAGTACGATCTGCTTGGACGTCTGACTTCAGAACAAGATGAAGCAGGGGGCAACCATAGCTACACGTACAACAATGTAGGATTACTAGGTAGCGATACCGATAAAAATGGTCGCAACAGTAAATATAGCTACGATGCCGCAGGGAATTTGAGCCAATTTACCGATGAAGCGGGTAGTGTATCATATGACTACGATGCTAATGGAAATATCACTTCGGTTAAAGGTAGTAATGGCGAAGTATTAGTACGTAACTATGACAAATTGAACCGTGTTGAATCGTTCACCAATGGAGATGGACAGAGCATTTCGTATGCGTACGATGCCGCAGGACAATTAACAGGACTTACGTATCCAGATGGCAAAAAAGTATCCTATACGTATCAAGCCAATGGTCGATTGTCGACAGTAACAGACTGGGCAGGACGCCAAACTTCTTATACGTATGATGCGAATAGTCGCTTATTATCGACAACACGTCCAGATGGAACGAAAGAAGTTCGTACGTATGATGCCGCAGGACAAGTATTGACATTGAAAGACTTGCAAGCAGATGGAACGGTATTGTATGAATACAATTACACGTATGATCAGGTTGGACAAGTGACGAATGAAGACGGTGGCGATATCAATGCCGATCTGAATACTGTTATAGCCGATGTCTATGGCCCTGGATTATCTCCATCGCTTGAAGATGTGATGATTCAAAGCGAAGGATTACCACAAACCACAGACAATGTATCATCCGATGTTCAAACCGATGTATACACACAGCCAGCCAGTGTAACCGTAGATGTATACGGTACAGGCGATATGACCATGACGTACAGTGCAGACAATCGTCTAGCTACGGTCAATGGCGAAGCGGTGAAATACGATGCCGAAGGAAATATGTTGGTCGGTCCACTGGCTGGACAGATGCAAAACTATACCTTCGATGCACGTAACCGTCTGGTGGAAGCCGGTGGAGTACAATACGGATACGATCACGAAAATCGTCGTACGTCGATGACCGTGAATGGAACGACCACGAAATATGTGATCAATCCCGAAGCTGTGTTGTCTCAAGTGCTGATGGAAACCGATGCATCCGGCAAACCAACCGCATGGTATGTGTACGGTAATGGCTTGATCGGACGCCAAGATGCGAATGGAGCATACCAAAGCTACCATTACGATCGTCGAGGAAGTACACTCGCATTAACCGATGCCAACGGACAACTGACCGATACGTACAGTTACGGCACCTATGGTGAATCTCTAGGACACGAAGGCACGACCGAGCAACCGTTCCAATACAACGGACGCGACGGAGTGATGACCGATCCGAACGGATTGTATCAGATGCGAGCAAGGTACTACAATCCAGAGATCAAGCGCTTTGTGAACCGAGATGTTCTAAGCGGAAGTATCGACGATGGGCTGACCATGAATCGATATGCGTATGTGAATGGGAATCCGATTTCGTATATCGATCCATTTGGACTGAGTGCAGATGGAGATTCTTGGTTCGCAACAGGATTAAGCTATGGAGCCGATGCGATTCCTGTTTTGGGAACCGTGAAAGGTTTCCAAGAAACGATTACGGGCGTCAATTACATTACAGGTGAACAATTGTCTGTAGCTGACCGAGTAGCCAATGGGATTGGTTCATTAACGGGCTTGATTCCAATTCCGGGGACAAAATATGTCGGTAAATATGGAACCGAAGCGGCAATTGATGCAGGTAGCTGGGTTGTTAAGCAGTTTGGGAAGAAGGAAACAAAGCAAGTAGCGAGTAAGTTACCACTAAAAGTTAATTTGCAGTTATTTGCTAAAGAGATAGAAACTCCTAGAACTTTTTTTGATGATATGGATGCTGCTGAAGCTTCTAGATATCAGAGATATTGGGAACAGAACATAAATCCAAATTATAAAGGAAATCCAAACACAAGGCAGAGAACTTATGCTGTACCTGGTACACGAAGCATTATAGATCAAAAGTTAAGTAACACTGGAGAATTGTACAAGAGAGAAACAATTTATGATCAGTTTGGTAGAAGGATAGGAAATAATGATTATACAAATCATGGTAAGCCGCATCATCATGAGAGTCCGCATTATCATCCTAATCCATGGCAAAATCCTACACAACATGGACCGAATAATGCAGGTCTTCATCCTGATACTCCGAGGTGGTAATATGATACCAATTGCCCATTATCTTTTTGCAATATCGTATAGTGGTTATTATCAAAAGAAAGATTGGCAGAATTGGGCTGACCAACGCATTATGAAACAGATATTAGTAGAAGATTGGTTGATTAGTATTTCGCTATCTAATAGCATTGAAATGTTAAGTGATGCACTTAGTGATTTATTGATTTCGGAGAGAGCCGATATGGAAAATAAAATTACTTCTAGTGATGCAATAATTGGATATTTTTACCTGATGTATTTAGAAGGAAAACTATCTATTTATGAATTACTCTTAAATTCTGGAGACGAGGCAGATGGTGGTGAAGGTGCGTCTATTGAATGTGAAGAATGGTACGCACTAAGTACTAATTTAGAAGGAAATATATTTTTAGCAGAAGAAGCTACTTTTAAAAAGAAAATAGCAGCATTATATGCTCCTTTTAAAAAGATTGCTCAATTGCAATTGGAAGAATTAGAAAACTATTAATATCATTTTAACCTTGCGTAGCTTCATGCTTTGCAAGGTTTTTTTGTGAAGGAGTATTTATTATGGGAATCTCATTTCATATATAGATCCATTTGGACTCAGTACAGATAGTGATGAGATGTTGAAAACAGTTGGTAGTTTCTTAGCGGATGCTGTGCCTATTTTAGGAACGGTAAAAGGTGTACAGGAAGTCTTTACTGGAACGGATTATGTGACAGGTCAAGAACTTTCTGTAGGAGACCGAGTTGCTACTGGAGTAGGTACATTAGTTAGCTTTGTACCTGGCGGGAAAGTCGTTGGGAAGACAGCGACTAAAGGTGCTATTGATGGCGGTAGCTGGCTTATTGGGCAGTTTAATAAACAAGTACGATATGCCAAACCTTCTGATTTATTCAAAGAAAATACGTATGCTCCTTTTGGACAAAGAATTGCTCCTAAAAATCTTTATCGTGAGTTGAATAGATCTCAAGTAGGACAAGAAACTATTAGTTTGATACAAAGTCATGGTACAAAAATTAGATTAGATTATGGGGAATTACCAACTGATATGCTAGGTAACCAGATATTAGGAAAAGCAAATATGCGTACCAATACTGCTACAATTTATGTGAAAGGAACCGAGTCAACTACTAAAACGGCTCAAACAATTATTCATGAGGTTACGCATACTTCGCTTCAAAATCCTATATATACTCAGCGTGAAGAAGTGATTGCTTTCATGAGAGAAGCTAAACATTCAAGAGATAATCTTTCTTATACACAAATAAAAGCGATCATTCAGGAAGTGAAGTCTCTTTATCCAACTATACCTTATAGATAAAGGAGAATTGATATGAATTTAAAAGAAGAAAACTCAGACATTGACAAAAGAGTTTTAAAAGGTGAACAAGTACCATGTCCGTATTGTGGTGAAATTTTAATATATCAAAGTATGGAAACAGGAAAACATCCGGCTATTATTTGTAGCAACGGAGATTATTGTGTTTTATTGGAAATTAAAAGAAGTAGTATATTAGATGATTTAGGATTAACAAAAAGAAAAAGCAAAAATTAAATAATAAAAAAACCTGAAGGAATTTAATTCTTTTAGGTTTTTTTATTATTCAGTCTATAGGAGAATGAATAGCTGATTATGAAATTATTACAATAACATCATCAGAAAAGTATGGAACAATAAATGTTACTGAGTATGGAGAAGCACAAAAATTTGATTACCATACTATTTATTCTGATGGTAAGTATATCTATGATCCTCGATTTAGTGATCAACCCATTACTACTAAAGATTATATAGACATATTAAAGGAGCTAAATGGTGGGAAAATATCTATAAGTAGACACACTTTAAAGTAGGTGAAGAGCAATGGTTCCTAATAGTATTTATTTTTCAGAAAATGGAGAAGTGAGAGATTTTGAGTTGATGGCTTATACTATTTCAAAACTAGGCTCATTTGAATGGCATCGGACATCCATGTATAATCCTAGTAATATTTATGATCGTCCAGCAGGTTTTTATTTCAGATTTCATAATGAGAATGAAGTGTATTTACAGTTACAGAAATGTATTCATATGTTTAAAGGTAAACTTAAATGGGGTATGAATATCAGTCATCATACTCGTCATAGGAATTATATAATCGAGCCAACTCAGGTTTATGAAGCCAAGTTGAGTGATAAATATGCTGTTAGTTATGACTTGAAGAAGGTTCTAAAAGATGATTATGAAAGTTTGTGTGAAAAGGCAATATTAGATATCCCGTCTTTATGTAATCATATTGAAGTCTGGTTTGAACTAGAAAAAAAACGTCCTTTTTTGCCAACTATGCCAGAGTGATTTAAAGCTAATACTTCAATATCATAAGTAGTTAATAATGTTAAATAATTCTTTTATTTTTATAAAAACCAAGTCAATTATACCTAGATAACAATTGACTTGGTTTTTTATTTAGAAGATTTTAGGGTTTATTTCAAAATATGATTATAACAGATGTGACAGAGTGATGACCGATCCGAACGAATTGTACCATATGCGAGCAAAATACTAAAATCCAGAGATCAAGTGCTTTGTGAACCGAGATTTTTTGAGTGGAAGTATCGACGATGGACTAACCATGAACCGGTATGTGAATGTGAATGGGAATCCAATCTCGTATATCGATCCATTTGGATTGAGTGCGGATAGTGATGAATTGTTGAAAACCGTTGGAAGCTTCTTAGTAGATGCTGTGCCAGGATTAGGTACACTCAAAGGACTGCAAGAAATATTTACCGGAGTCAACTATGTCACAGGAGATCAATTATCAGTTGCAGATCGAGTAGCTAATGGAGGAGGAGTTCTCTTAAGTTGGGTACCTGGAGGCAAGATTGCAGGGAAAGCCTTAACTAAGGGAGCAATTGATGGCGGTAGTTGGGTTATAGCAAGAGTGGCTAAAACACCTGGTAAATATTTAGAATCACCTGCTGAGATAAATGGAATGTTAAATATTGGTGCAAGAGGAAGGCCTATAGAGGGAACATACAATATTGATATAGATCCTAAATCTCAAGGTGTTCATTATGGAGATGCGAATCAGCTTACTAATATAAAAACAGGAAGTCAGAACAAAATAATTATAGAAAACCCTTATGGGTATGATCCATTAAACTCTGAAATACTAAGGGTTTTATCTAAAGATGGTGAAATTATAATTACCGGATCAGGTTCTAATATGAAAAAAATATTAAGACAATTAGAGGATAAAGGATTACAAGTAAAAGGAGAACGACGTGATATTGCCAATGACGGTACTTATTTAACAACAGATGGAGAAATAATCAAATCGGAATTTTTAGATCAATATATATTTGTTAGAAAGTGAGGTTAGATAAAATGATTCTTACTATTGATATAGGAGATGAAGAGTTTGATAGTATTGTAGATAGTAGTGGAGAATTTCAACCAATTATTTTTTTGAACTTTGCTAGCGATATAAAAGGACTATATGAATTTGAACTTGCAAATACAGTAATTAATATCTTTGATTTTGAAGATCAATTACAAATGCAAGGCTTTTTCAGTAAAGAAGATTCTTTATTTGTATTTGGAAAGTTAAAAGTTCAAATTGATGGAGTCAAAGGTGCAAATCTAAAATGGAGCAAAGATAAGTCTTTAAAAAAAGAAAGCGAAAAGTATTACAATTGGCCATATACTATTAATAAGGACGATAGAGTTTGTTATTGTGGAGGGTATTTATCATTTTTAACAGATTATTATGCAACATTAATGATTGTTACTGGTAGTAAATATCAAATTAAATTAACATTTGATTTAAAAGAATCAATACCATTTAACTCTATGGACAATAATAGTTTACAACAAGCAAAACTAAAACAATTTCAATATAAAAACGAGAATTTTCAAGGGAAATTGTTTGATACTAACTTTTTTAAAGAATATTTTTTGACTGGTAGAAAAGCGATTAAAGATGAATAATTAATAACTATATTTAATTAACTTAAGTTTTACTAAAG
>NZ_MDER01000059.1 GCF_001721045.1 Paenibacillus nuruki
TAACTTAGTGATTGACTAAATACTATATAATCAAAAGCATGTGTTTTATCTTCTTTATAAATTTGATAATCTTTTATAATATTAAAAGCAACCTTTGTTTGAGGTATGAATTTTTGATTTTCTAATTCTTCGCAAAAATTAATTCCTTCAAAATAATATTTTAGTTGTATAAAATCACTGTTATCTTGGAAAGCTTTCATAATATCTCTTAAGTAATCATCCCCTGAAGACATTGGATTTGTCACATAAACTAGATTTGATATCCATTCACAAGCTATTGCAAATAACAAGTAATTACTACTAGCTAACCGTTCAATTTGTTTTAATTCAGAGGTGTAGTCGTGTATATTCATTCTTTTATTTATATCGAATGATAAGTACTTTTCAAAAATGTAAGCCCAAGCACCATCGCCTAAACCTAAATCAGCATGAGCATCTACATGTATTAATTCAAATGGCGTTGTTAATTTCTCTTTAATTATCTCATCTCTTAAGTAATGAAAAACTCCAACATGTTCCTCAAATAATTGTCCCTTTATTTTTTTGTTTTTCTCTAATCCACATCTCAATTCTAAAAAATCACGAATTTCTTTTTCTCTCCATGGAATATACTCATCGTCAGAGAGTCTTTCTCCATTAAAAGATTTACCTATGGCCACTTCATTCAAGAAGAAATCCATATCAATATCTAAGACTCTCATACTCACCACTCCTTAATATTATTAGCTAAGATTTCATATAAAGTTCCTGTATTTCGACTCAGCATATACTGAGTGTCCAGCGAATGCTCATCGCATAAATATTATGTTATCGGATTTCAGCATCTTCAATAACTTCTGTTATATAGAATCTAAAGCTCGACTATATAGGTCAATATCCATTGCTGGTACTGTGCCCATATTCTGCAACTGAATAAAAAGTTTTATAAAAAAGAAAATCAATGATTCTTCTTTGGAGCTAAATTCAAATACATTATCTGAATTCTGAAGAAATGAACCAGTTTCTAGAATGCAACCAATACTAAGCCTTTGCATTGAAGTTAGGGCGCTCATTGCTTCATGGAATGGCATTTCAAAGGCAGATGTCCAATCAGATGAAGTAGTAATTATACCTGCTACAATTTCGAAAACAGGCCTTGCCGGATAAGTTCCGCCAGCATGGATAATCGATATTGAGGTACGTTCAAGATTGCGAACTGACTCTGCTTTTTCAGCAGCATAAATAATATGTTGCTTATTTAATGTCTGTTTTATTTCAAAGATCGCATAAACACTCTCGGCAGGTATGTACTTAACACCAGAATGACAAAATACAAAAGGAGAGTACTGCTGATCATATATAACTAAATCGATCTGATCACTACAACTCCCAGTGTTATCAACGATAAAAGCTGTGTCTACGCAATATCGGTTAGGTAAGTAAGTACCAAGAAATTCGATCCAATTTAATTCAACTGCATTTCCCTTAGTTGGAGCATGTTTGACTTGATTACGTATTAAATTTAACCTCATAATCATTTCTTGTTGCATTTCTAAAAATAGTTCCCTCATGTTCACTTTGTTTTTCATTTCCCACCTACCATATGATTTTTTCCCAGCTACTTTGAAGTCTACTACTAATTGCTTGATTTTTAATTATTTCTTTTTCAGCTTTGTTAAGATCGTTAGATATAATATTGTTTGTATTTGAGGGATCGATGATTTTTTTGTCTGTAAATTTATCTATTATATAATTTAAAATTAATAAAAAGTTTTCAGCATGGTTATTTGTATTCCTACCCTTTAAAGCTTCAATAACAATTAATTCTAAATAAATTGAAGGGAAATTTAATCTATGAAGTTTACTCCATATCTTTAATAGTAATATTTGAGTGATTCTATTTGAATTTCTTACTATATTTATATGCTCAGCTATGTTAGTTTGAGTCCAAGTTTTTTGTTTGTTTAGATAAAGACTATGATAATTAGTGTTCCCAGTTCTTTTTTTAGCAGGAACCAGATCGACCTGCTTGTCTACAATTTTTATACCAATGGAGACATTTTGTTTACGTACTTTGTATCCTGCTTGGTTCATGTGATAATATAAAGAATTATATATTTCACTAAGAGAATTCTTTGTTGTTGATTTTAATGAAACAAATAAATCAAGGTCTGAAGATAAGCTAATAGCAGTACCTTTTGCTCTAGAACCTGATAGTTGAATGTCATTAAGACACACACCAGCCCATTGTAAGATTAAACTTTTTAACGGATTTATAATGGTATTTTGTGTGTGAATATCTATATCCGATTTAATATGGTATTTTTTTGCTATATTGATTACATAATCATCTTGGGTCACATTATCGCCTCCATAAAAGTATTTAATCAAATCTAGAATTTAAGTTTTCATTGCTGATAACGTTCCTGTATTCACGATCCAGCACATCATGCGAATGCTAGGACAAGGACATACGTCCGCAGCATGAATACATTGCTAGCAGATGTTAATCTTTTATTGAAATTCGTTTTGATTTTTTTGATTCAATATCTCAACAATGGCGTTATCCATTTGTTCTTTAGTCACTATCAATAAGTTAGATGTATTAAATGTGTTTTTATCAGCATAATTAAGGTAGCGAAAATATCTTATTAATTTAACAAATGCTTTTAGCTTCTCGTCTGACCAAGGCATTATGATACCAAACCTACCAAGTGCAGATGCATTTACAGCACCACCTATTAAATGTTTCCTGCTAACCATATGCTCAATTTCGATACTTATAAAACATCTTGCATTATAGTTTGTAAAAAGAATTTCTTCATATTCACTAGGAAGTACAAATCCATCCTGATATCTTTCTAAATTGACTTTATTATATTCAACTAACTTTCTTAAAAAACTTTCGATAACAGGATTTCTTAACATACCATCATATATATGGCCTAATCGCTCATGGGTTGCAAAGGGGCCAACTGCAATATCTAGTCGTGGACAATAAATTGAAAGTCCATATTCATCTCGCATTGCAGACCATTCTTCATAAACATCTTCAAAGTCAAATACCTCTTTCAATCTATCTCTTAAGTGATATTGATAAACTTTAATATGATTATCACTAAATTTTTTACCTATCATATCTATATAATTCACTCTCCTAAGTTAATTTCTGCTAACTTCCACTATATTCACTGCTCGACGACGACTAGGGAAATAGTGTATATACCCAGCGTTAATATCACGTTATGCGAATTTAAAAGACATTTATAATGTGGTTTCCCAAGTAACAACTCCACTAACTTTTAATTTTATTCCTTCTAGATCAACGTCATTTTTAATCAAGATTTCTTTGATCTTCTTTTTACTAGTTGTATTAAATTGTTTTTGATTACTTTTATTAAAAGTACTATTTTCATTATCGTATTTTAGAAACATACTTGTGCTCTTTAAATAGGGGACTTTTACTTTAGGATTTTCTACTTTTAGATTTTCTAGACTTTCACATTTCTCTAGAACTTTTTTGTTAATATTAAAAAAACTTCCAGAATTCTATATACATCCGTATATAGAATTAGAATATTTTTGGAGCAAAGATTCACTTTCTATTTCAATTTGAACAAAATCATTTTTTGAACTATTCATATTGTTTTTATATTTTTCATCGTTCCAGAAAAATACATAGGAATCCAATTCAACGAAAAAGTCATCAGGATTATTATCTGAAATTCCCCAATCAGGAATGTAAACTTGATAATTTAATGATATTTCATCACTTAAATTTAAGGGACCAGAAAATCTTCTTAATTTTTTATTAGGTAAAATATCGTATTGTTTTTTAAGAGAATTAGCTGTACAAATCTTCTTTGTTCTAATTATATTTTCTAGATTTTTTTCAGAAGTTAAATGATATAACTTTTTGTTTATCATTATTATTCTCCCCCCTTTTAAATATTTTCGCTTAACATCACATTTACGTACTTCTATAACTTTTATCTAAATAATACATTGCTGAGCTCCACAAACTTCAAATCTATTTCAGTATCTCGGAACTCTCTAATGCTCTTCTTCAAAACCCATACATTCGATCCAATGGACTTTGAATATGATTAATATTACGCTTACTCACATGATGTATCAAAAATCCGTCTTATCCTCCTGAAGGTGAATATCATTTAATACCTTAACGAATGGGTTTTAAACCTCATATTATCACACACTCCTATATTAAGGAAATTATTTTCATTATAAAAAGAGCTTTCAGATGATATCCATCTAAAAGCCCTCATTCCTTCATCATCCATCATTATTCTTCAACATATACCATACGTTCTATCAGCTCGGTGACCAGTTCCCATACCACGCATAACCCGTTCTTCTTTCCTGATCAATATCGCTCAATTTGTACTTCACAATACCATCACGTCCAACAAAGATAGGTTTGTTCGTATTCAATTCATAAAATCTTGCCCAGATCGGCTTGGTCACACTGGAATCATTTACTACGATCACATCATTATTCTCTTTCACCACTTTGATCCCTACAATTTGTACAGCTTTGAACCAGTCTTCAGCTGCTTTGATCGAACTCGCAATTTGTGAAGTGGAAGGTCTGGTTTTGAGGAATTTCACAATCGTTGCGCTCTCTTTGGAACTTAGTGAAGGGACTTCATAGATGCGTGCGGCGGCAGGTTTGAGTGTACTGGAATCATGTTGTTGTCCCCATACAGTCAATTTGCCTCCTGAAGTGACTTGAGTTTTCAAGATGCAACTAACTCCTTTATCCACAGACTGTTTACTTTTGCTAGCTAGATTGCTGTCGATAAAGGCAAAATCGCCCTTTTTATTGCCTACGTCATCTAATAAAATCATAACGTTAATCATCGCATCATCATTGTACGTAATATGCTTATGGTAGCCTGAGCTTTGGTATACTTGCGGCCACCCTCCATTCGCATATTGCATATTAATCAGAAAATTAATCCCTTTGATCGCAGCCGCTGAATATTTGCTATCTTTGGTTTTGGTGTATTCAATAGCTAGTCTACGAATCTCGGTATATGTAGCTTTGTTGTCGATCGTAGATTTCGCCCAGTCTCCACTCATTTCAGCGTAGTCTTTTTTCCATCCGCCATCGGCTTGTTGATTTTTGATAATATCTGCCAGACTGGCTGTAGTTCCTGAAGCATCTGCCGCCATTACAGTTGTCGTAGGCGATAATAAAGCAACCGGTACAGAAAGCAACATCGTAAACGCCAACGCAATCGATATTCTATTCTTTTTCATTAGTTGAGTCTCCTTTTATATACATTATTTGATAACGCTTACAATCTTTAATAGCGATCTTATTATAGTTTGTTATATATGTAAATGTTTTCCTTTTAATATCATATTAGATATAAAAAAACGGATCAAAGCTATGTGTATAGCTCGATCCGTTGATTTCATTTTGTTATTTATACTTATTTACACAACAGTCTAGTCTTATAACGCTTACTCGATCTTAGCGCCCAAAGAACGTGCTACCAGAACAGCTTGTTCTCGATCCATACGAGTATTTTTGATCACCAATACTTTCAGATCTACCCCTTCAAGATTAGCCTCTCTAAGGTCTGTGCCATGCAAATTCGCTTTGATCAATACAGCACCAGTGAGATCACATTTTCTTAGATCTGCAAATGACAAATCTGCGTTGGAAAAGTCGGTTTCATAGAATTTAATGTCTTTTAAATCTTGCTTTTTGAATATCGTATAACTCAAATTCGTGTACGACCAATCGCCTTGATTGAGCGTGATTCCATCCATCTGAGCACCCGCAAAGTCTGAACCTGTCATTTTGCAAAAGTTAAATTTGGATACAAATAGATTAGCTCCGGTGAACGAGCAATTTTCAAATGCGGATTCGGTATGGATCGAACCATTCAAAGTGGCTCCTTTAAAATCGCATTCGATAAATCGGCAGTAACTGGTTTCTATTTCATCCATAGATACATTCATAAAAGTACACTTTCTGAACGTACAACGTACCAATTCTCCGTACCGCAAATCTCGTCCATCAAATTCTACAGCATCGTATTCTTGATCTTTATATTGATACACAATAGACCTCCAATATCTTCAACATCATATCAACCATCCATTTTAATATATCATATAGGTGTCAAGTCCCCGCTTAAATCAAGCTAAAAGTCAATTCCTTTTTTAATAAAAGTACGATACCGTTTTGACAAATGAATAGAACTCATGCTATGGTGAAAGCAATTATATGATCTGGATTGTAACCGCTTACGTGGGCAAAACCATTATGACTATTTTGCGAAGAAGACTTTTTTCTTGCAGATATCATTTTTGGTTTTGCCCTTTTTTGCGTAGCTTCGTTTGAATAGACATTCAGATAAATCCCAAGATACCCAAGGAGGAATTACGATGAGGAAAAAAATAAATGTTAGTGGAGTCGCAGCCCTGACTTTGTTAATGACTACTATGGCTTTAATACCGAGCCCTTCAAGCGCAGAAGCTTCTTCTGTATCATCAGTCGTTGCAAATACATATATTGGTGATGCTGGTACGATGGTGGAGTCTTTCGATATCGCTGTTGACGATATAAGTAAATATGATCGTTTGCAAGCCAGTGACTTTGATATTACAGGTAATTACAATGGGTATCCGCTCAATGAAGCAGGTGAAATTGTACAGAATGATTACACAAACGACGGCATCGAACTATCGATCAAAGATCAAATGATTCATATGAAAGTGGAATCTTTTCGATATCCTGGTGGTAATCTAGCTCCATTCGCTGTCAAAAGCAGTACCTATCCCGAACTGTCTTTTACCAAAGACAATGTGACTAAAGTGAATACACGTACAGTCGATGATTTTAAATCCAGTTCATTTACAGCAAGCAATGGAGCAACATTACCTTATCGTTTCAAAGAAACCTCTTCTACTGAACCTCAACCTCTAGTGGTCTGGCTTCATGGTGGTGGTGAGTTCGGAACAGACAATACCAAGCAATTAACAGAGAACCGCGGAGCAACCGTCTGGACAGAATCAGGGCAAGATACTTCGGTGCTTGCTGTACAATATCCGCAAAACTATGGCTGGGCGATCTACAACAATCCAGTAGAATTATCGCAAATGCAAGCGTATTTCACTCTTCAATATGAACTGATCCAACAATTAGTTGATGAAGGAAAAGTTGATCCACAGCGAATCTACTTGGTAGGTGTATCTAGTGGTGGCGGTGGTGCACTACGTTTTATGATGCAGTATCCTGATCTATTTGCAGGTAGCATTGTGATTGCAGCCAAAGATGCTGTTGCCGATTATAAAGGAAGCGTAGAACCATTCAAACAAGCATTACAATCGCTAACCAACGTTCCGATTTGGCTGATCCATGCTGAAAATGATCCAACGACCGATAGCCGCACGACTAAGCTATCTTATCAAGCTTTAACCGAATTAGGATCAACCCAAGTTAAAGAAACGCTGTATAGTGATGAATGGATGAAAGAACAACATTTGTATGATAAAATGCTACACTGGTCATGGGTTCCTGCGTTGAACAATGCTGAGGTTATTGACTGGTTATTTGACCAATCTCGTTCCAATTCAGTAGCTAATTCAAAGCTAGCAGCGGATAAAATGGTTACTCGTGCTCAACTAGCAGATGCTTTAGCACATGTTCTGAAGCTATCTGAATCTACATCGACAACACCATTTGTAGACATTGTCTCGTCTGATATGACAAAACCAATTCAACAGGTGGTTGCGCAAGGTTTGATGAAAGGAACAACATCCAACACCTTCGCACCTGATGAACAAGTCACTCGTGCTCAACTGGCTACCGTGGTCTCAAATTGGAGCAAGATTACAAAGCCATCTCTAGAAGTAAAACATGCTAAGATATCGACCGATGTACCTCAGCAACACTGGGCATATTCCTCGATTGTAGATGTATTACAAATGGGACTAATGGAAAATGATACAACAAATCAATTCCATCCTGCTCAATTGGTGATAGGTCAAGAAGTTAATGATCTGTTATCTCAGATGTGACAATTTTAATTTAAAATAAAAAAAACAAACACCAAAACGGTATCTATACAAAAAGATACCGTTTTTTGTTGCTTCTACAGCGGATTTGGGCTATTTTTAATAGATATGACTTGTATCATATTGATGTATTTTTCACAATTCAATTACGGAGTGTTCTAAAATTGTTCACATTTAAATGACATTATTATTAACGAAGTCAAGTTACAGAATTCACCTACTATAAAGAGTGATATAATTACTACATTATATCGTATAAAATTTTAATTATATAGAAATGGGTAGATGATAATGATGAATAATAGTGCGCAGTCTAACATTACAGTGGAGTACAGTTCAATACCTAAAGCTTTTTTTGATACAATCAAAGTCGGTATTATCAAATCTAATCTGATTGCTGTTATTGCTGGTTTATGTATGGCACTTTATGTATTTAATGAATCCGTCTGGGGACAAATTGTACCGATTATCCTCGCTATGGTTGGATCGACTTTGATTATTGCTTCCGCAGGAGCATTTAATAACTTGTATGACCGGGATATTGATGCCATTATGGAACGAACCCGAACCCGTCCAACCGTTACTGGCCAAGTGGATACCAAAACAGGTTTGATTATCGGTTTTACGATGACAATTTTGGGTGCTATTGTATTGTATATGGCTACGCCAATGGCGGCTGTGTTCGGTATATTGGGACTTTTTCTGTATGTCGTTCCCTATACCATGTGGACAAAGCGTACAACAGTCTACAATACGGAAGTTGGTAGTCTTTCTGGAGCTGTGCCACCATTGATTGGTTGGTGTGCGATTTCACAAGATTTGGGGCATTTCGAAATTTGGGCACTTGTCGTAACAATGTTACTATGGCAGATGCCGCATTTCTACGGTATTGCAATTCGCAGATTTGATGAATACAAAGCAGCAAGCGTTCCTATGCTTCCGATCGTTAAAGGAATCAGACGCACGTATATTCAGACCAATGTATATATCGTATTGCTTTTATTCTCAAGCTTTCTGTTCTGGACATTAAGTCCTTATGTGACTCTCGTATCTTTTGTAGTGACACTAGCATGGTTGATTCTCAGTGTATCCACATTCAAAAAATACGAAAACAAAAAATGGTCACACAAAATGTTTATCTTCTCGATCAATCATATTACGATTATCTTCTTGATGATTATTGCGTACTGTTTGATTGCTTAATAGATCATAGGTACGTGATGATTAGAGCTATAATCGGTTCTCTCTTCTATAGAGGAATCGATTATAGCTTTTTTTATTTTGCTTTTATTTTTGCATTAGAGAAACTTTTTTTCTTTAGATGAGTTTAACCTTTTAAGTGGAGAAACCGAATATACATAAGTGAGCACTATTCTAACGGGAAAGAAGATGAGATAACAATGAACCGGAATACTCGAAATCTATGGCTAACGATAACATTCGCATTCTTGATGAGCTTTTTCATTTTACTTCCGCAGACAACGACAGCGGCATCTACACAAATTATGTTGGATAACCAGCCTATCGAAGGTGCTGGTGATGTCATAATTACCAATCAGACGACAATGGTTCCTATTCGAGTGATCTCCGAAAAGTTGGGCTATAACGTAAAGTGGAAAAAGTCAGATCAACAAGTGACCATATCGAATCCTTCTGCAACAATCAAGCTAACCGTTGGACAGTCTAATGCAGACTCTACCCGTGGCAATGTGGTACTAGAGCAATCTCCATTTATGAAGTCTAATACAACCTATGTTCCTTTACGTTTTGTCGGTACAGAGATGGGATTGAAAGTAAAATGGGATAACACATCCAAAACAGTTCATTTAGAAAAAGTAACTGCTGGGCCGGATACCAATAATGGAGTTACCCCTGATCCCAATAGTACGACTATCGAAGGTATTAGCTACAGTGACAATCGCTTAATGATTTCGTCGAGCGATAAAGTAAATCCAGTAGACTCTGTCCTTACGAATCCGAATCGCATCGTGATCGACTTGCCCAAAACATCTTTCGGTGCAGGGTTTCTACAAGGCACTGAATTAAAACAAGGTGAAGTTGGAACGATACCGGTGACTGGATCAGCAGATGTGAAGCAGATTCGTTACTCTATCTTCAGTAGCCAGCCTTCTCAAGTCCGTGTCGTGATCGATCTTAATCAAAGCAAATCGTATAAACTGTATCAACAAAATGATCTGACTTTTGTCGATCTCAATACCACCGCAACGACCAAACCGGTTGGCTCTGGCGGTAAAAAAGTAGTGATTATTGATCCTGGTCATGGAGATACCGATTCAGGTGGTATAGGAGCTACAGGCGTACTTGAAAAAAATGTAGTTCTAAATGTAGGGAATAAAGTCGCTGCCCTACTCAAAAAAGAATCGCAAATTGACCTGATTATGACACGCACGGATGATACATTTATTCCATTAGATAGCCGTGTGAAAATCGCTGAAGATGCTAATGCCGATGTGTTTCTTTCGATTCATGGTAATGCAGCTCCTAACAAAGACGCTAGCGGTACCGAAACATTCTATGCCGATACCAAGCGCAGTAAGCTGTTATCTGATATTATTCAAAAACATGTGCTTGCCGCTACAGGGTTCAAAGATCGCAATTCCAAGCAAGCCAACTATCTGGTGATCCGCAAAACAACCATGCCAGCAGCGCTACTTGAAATTGGATTTTTGACTAACAAAACAGAAGAATCCATTATGGTACAAGATGATTTTCAAAATAAAGTAGCGCAAGCGATTGTAGCAGGGCTTAAAGAATATTTGAATATCAAATAAATCTGCTTTGTTTATGATGATACCTAACCTTCTTATCTAATCTATTATTCTATAGCAAAAGTTCTACAGCAAAAAGCGCTCTTCATTATACATGAAGAACGCTTTTTGTATATTTGTGTATTTTTGTGTATAAGATGTGTAGCTTTATTTTAGA
This sequence comes from Paenibacillus nuruki, assembly GCF_001721045.1. Classification (GTDB taxonomy): domain Bacteria; phylum Bacillota; class Bacilli; order Paenibacillales; family Paenibacillaceae; genus Saccharibacillus; species Saccharibacillus nuruki. The sequence continues at coordinate 10,981 of NZ_MDER01000059.1, forward strand.
TCAATGTTGTTAACGATTCAGGTGTGAAATTATGCAATTCTTCCGTGCGGTTCTCACGAATTTTGATTGCCCAATCGGGATCACTAATCAATGCACGTCCGACAGCGACAAGATCGAACTCATTATCATCCAAACGATCTAATAACGCTTGGATATCTTTTTGCTCGGCTCCTTTTCCTTCGGTATATAATGTTGTGAAGTCACTATCGAGTCCAATAGAGCCGACAGTAATCGTTGGCTTGCCTGTTAGCTTCTTCACCCATCCTGCTAGACTTAGATCTGATCCTTCGAAAGCAGGCTCCCAGAAGCGACGTGTGGAGCAGTCAAAGATATCGACACCAGCTTCTACTAACACATCTAGAAATTGACCCAGTTGTTCAGGGGTATCGAATAGTTTGGCTTGATAATCACTCATTTTCCACTGAGATAACCGTATTGCTATTGGATAGTCTGGCCCTACCTCAGCTCGTATCTTTTGAATGATCTCCACAGCGAATTGAGCACGCTTGATAAAGTCTCCACCGTATCGGTCAGTACGTTGATTGGTTTTCTCCCAGAAAAATTGATCAATCAAATAACCATGTGCACCATGAACCTGTATACCGTCAAATCCAAGCTTCTGCGCTTGTACAGCCGCATCGACAAAGGCTTGAATCACCTCATCAATCTCTTGCTGAGTCATCGGTTCAGTTACCTGCTTACCATCCAAATCAAGCCCGGACGGAGCAAGCGATGGAGCTTCTGGATGCGGTAAAGAACCTGCTGGACGAGCAATCCCCATATGCCCAAACTGCGGGAATATCTTGCCCCCTACTTCATGCACTTGACGTGCCACTTCAGCCCATCCACGTAAAGCTTCTTCTCCATAAAAGTTAGGGATATTAGGTTCACTGATCACTGCTGGATGATCTATATTGGTACTCTCTGTGATGATCAATCCGACTCCCTTTTCAGCCCGGCGACGGTAATAAGTCGCTACATCTTCTCCGGGTACTCCATTGATCGAGAACATACGGCTCATTGGAGCCATCACGATTCGAGTAGGTAACGTTAATGTACCTAGTGTATATGGTTGAAATAAAGCTTCTGTTGAATGAGTTTGTTGTTGTTGATTATTCAAAATAGCACCTCCTGATTGGTATACATCGATCCTATCAAGCTTTGATATGCTCTACAACCAACAATGTTTCTGTTATTTTGCTTAAGCAACAGATCGATCATATTGTTGTTTATCTTCTTCATACTTGTTGCTACAAGAAGGTGCGTCTATAATAAATATAACTTAGACCGAAAGCGGTGTATAACGATGGCAAGTGTTCTTTCTCCTAATCCCAATGATCCGCGTGTGATTCGTACAAGACAGTTGATTTTGGATTCATTTCTAGAACAACTTCATACTATGGATTTTGAAACGATCACGATCAGTGATATTACCAAACATGCGACGATTAATCGGGCAACCTTTTATGCTCATTTTCCAGATAAATATGCGTTATTGGAAACGATGTTGTCTGACACTTTTTTACAATTTGTAATCAACAGAGTAGATAATCATATCAATTTAACTGAAGAAATGATCTATGAGTTAGTCATGGCACTGTGTGAATATCATGATTCGAGTATGACTTGTATCAAAAAATACAATTCAGTATCTGCCATTATGGAAGAAAACGTTAAAGTACAGTTAGAGAAATTTATACTCAAGTTAATCACTCAAGAACATACACATGCTGATGAGCATACATTAGCAACAGCAGCGACCATGATTAGCTGGGCAATATACGGAGCGGCTTATCGTTGGAAACAAAGTCATGAACAATCTCCATCTAATTTAGCTGAAAGTGTTGTTCTGATCGTTATGGGTGGACTGAATATATTACATGCAACAAAAAAAGGCTGATAGGTCTATCAGCCTTTAAGTTATAACGTATTCTTTTATAATGTTTTCATAAATCCAACGATACGATTGGCTAATCGCTCATGCCCTTTTTGATTAGGGTGCAGTCCGTCAGGTATACCGTTTTCTCCTGTAAAATACATATTTTTGTGAACTTCCAGTAGAGGCTGAATACCTGCTGTATTCCATAAGTCACAATAAGGAAAAGAATAGAGCGAAGCGACTTCTCGTACAGCTTGAACGTAATCGCTATAAATTTTACCTGTTGTTCTATTCGGTAAATGCTCAGGTACGCTATTGCTTGATCCATGAGGTGGAGTCAAAAAGACAATTAAGCGATCAGGATAATATTGAATAAGTCCCTCAGCAATATGCTTTAAAGCCCCATAAAAAGTATATGTATCATCGGCAGAAGTATTTATATCTCCAAATTCATTTTCTGATGAGGAGAAATCATTTCGACCTCCCATAAAAAAGATAATATCTGCGTCTCTATTCATATTTTGATATCGTTCACACATCGGTTCCCATCCGCCGCTAGATACACTGCTTCCAGAAATTCCGTGATTTTCATAAGAATTCAAACCTAAGCTTTCGCTAACTAAAGCAGGATATGCTTGTTCTCCTTCTTTTAATTCATAACCAAAGGTAATACTATCTCCTAAAAAAACAGCTGTTTGATTCTGATATAATGCACACATATATGTAGCTCCTTTCTTATAAATACTATTACTAATATAGCAAAGGTATTTATAAGAAAGAAAGATTACCAAACACTTAAAAAAAGATTTCTATAATAAAGAGCTTTGTTATAAAGGAAATAAATAAGCAAATGGATCATCTGGTTTAGAGTTCTTCTTGTCTAGATCTGGGACTTTGTCTGTTGCTGCATAACTAGCACCGAATAAAATGACAATACATAATAACATCCATAGAATTAATCCTGAAATGAGTAACATAATACTCCCTTCTTTCTATTCAGTCAGATATACAAACAATTTCCTACTTTAAGTAGATACAGTAGTCATTAGAAATCTGAAAAAATAAGATGCTATTAATAGTGGTTTGATTGTCTTTTTTTGAGTGCTACATTTACAGATTCAGAACTTAACAACATCCCTACTATAAAGATCAGCACGACAATAGGAAACAACTGAATACTCCATTGAGATGCTAAAATACCGAATAGCGGTGGTAAAAAGGTAGTTCCTGTATAAGCAACTGCCATTTGGTATCCAATCAGTTGAGCTGAATTCACTTTACCGAAGCGATGTGGCGTTTCATGGATTAATCCTGGATACACAGGTGCGAAGCCTACACCGATCAAAATCAACCCGATCATACTGGCGATATTAGGTAAAGGAAGTAACATAAGCACTACTCCACTCACTGCGATAATCTGACCTGCCAGAATCAAAATACGATTATTAACTTTCATCGTAATAAAGCCGGTTATCAATCGACCTACGGTAATGCCGCCATAATACAAAGACACCCACAGAGCAGCGGTTTCAGCAGTCATTGATTTAGCACCTACAAGATAACTAGCACCCCATAAGCCGACAGTCGATTCTACTCCACAGTAGAATAGAAATGCAATCAATGTCATCTTTACGCCTTTGATACGGATCGGATGAACTTTTTTTGAATTCACATCTGTAGAAGTATCATTTGTCGGTTCCGATGATGGATCAGATAGGTCGTTATGATCGACTTTGGATTGTTGAAGGTTCGCTACTTTTTTCCAAAGGGGTAAAGTAACCAGTAAGATAAGAACAAGTCCCCATTGAATCATAGATACCGTCGAATATCCTTCACGCCATGATCCATGTTTGGCGATAAAATAAGACATAATAATCGGCCCTGTCATTGCTCCGACTCCCCAGAAACAGTGCAACCAGCTCATATGATGGGCTTTATAATGATTGGCTACATAATGGTTAAGTGCAGCATCTACTGCGCCTGCACCAAGCCCTAATGGAATAGCTAATAAAGCTAACCATAATAACGAAGGAGCAAATGAAAATCCTAGCAAAGCACTAGCCGTCAACGCACAGCTAAATAATGTAAGCTGCCCGGTTCCCCATTTTTTGATAATCGTTCCACTTGCTAGACTGGATACAATCGTACCTGCTGCAATAATCATAGATAATAAGCCAGCAGATTCAAGTGAAGCTCCAATTTGTGGATGCATGACCGGCCATGCTGAACCAAGCAATGCATCGGGAATCCCTAAACTGATAAATGCAAGATAAATAACAATAAGAAACCAAGTAGCCATCCGACAATACCCCTCCAACATGATAATATCTAATTAAATAAACCAACTTAATAAAGAATATTTATTAAGTATGCAATAGACTGTATTAACTGTCAATATGATCTTACTTTATTTATAAAAAAATACTCTCATTGCGTAATGAGAGTATTTAAATATTCGGAATATGCGATAGAAAGGGTTCTAATGCTTTGAGTGTTAACCATTTCATTCCAATTTCAAAGTCATCATGGAATGAATCTAGGAAAATAAGTTCAGGATAAGAAGGCATAGCACGCTTCACTTGATATGCTTCCCAATACGGAGCCCACTCTTCTTCTTGAATATAACTTTGATACATAATGATCTGTTGTGGTGCTAGAATAGCATTCGTCGTCTGAACTAAATGACACAGCGTTTCTATAAAAGTATCTTTGCTAAGATCGCTTTCCCAATCAATATTGATCGGCAAAAACTTAATCTCTCCTGCCATCCCATGTTTTCCTTTAATCAATTGCCCATTCAGATGGATTCCCATACCCGGACAATACTTCTCTGGAAAATACATCCCTACGATACATTGTTCTTGTGGTGAGTCCTGCTGTACATAATATCCAGTAATTGCAGCATTAATATCATTTTCCAACACAACTGGAATACCGAAATGAGATTGAATATCTTCACTCATACGCACACCTTGTAGATTAGGGTGGCTACTTACAATAATCTGTCCGTCGATTGCTTGTCCCGGGATACCGACTCCTATCACTTTGATGGCAGGATAACGAGCAAGATAATAATCGATCATTTCGTAAAAGCTTTCATGTTCAAAGATCGGCATATGATACTCTTTTTTTTCTAAAATATCTTCTCGTAAATTGATAACACTTGCCGAAGTGGTATCTTTGCCTTGCTTTACATTCATATAGATGACCAGAGCCATACTGAAATTATAATTATAACGATAGGTCAAAGCCGGTCGACCACCATTAGAAGGAATCATTTTGTCTTCAGCAATCTCGCCCTGTTCCACTAATTCTTTGATCAATGAGTTAATGGTAACAACACTCAATTGAGTCAATTCAGCGATCTGTGGCTTAGTACCGACTTCGATATCTTTCATCACACGGCGCACATTGCTTAGATTAATTTCTTTGATTAAATGAGTACTTATCTTTTTCATAATAACCTTTCCTAATACATAATAAATAGGGTTTATTTAGTATGTGGGAAATGCTATCGACTTGTCAAGACAAGGCATACTATAGAGAACAAACAAAGGTTTTGAACGACCCATTCGTCTTGCTATCCTTCTTATAATGGGAGTCAAAGTTATACATAATCGCTCATATAAAACCTACACTTAAAATTACTACCTAAATAATTATAGAGCTGTTTTAACACCAAATCCGATTAGCGCAAGTCCGGTTAACTTTTGGAAAACAAGCTGTACTTTAGGCTTTTGTAATACGTGTTGAAGATGTTGAAGTAATCCGACTAATACGATAAACCAGATTACAGCAATCAACGTTAGAATCAATCCTAGATACAGTAATTGCTGATGCACATGCCCTTCTGTATCAATAAATTGAGGAATAAAAGTAACATATACGAGCACTGTTTTGGGATTTAGAATATTACTGATCATACCTTGTAACAATGATTCTTTGTAATGCTTGGTAGGCTGATGCATCATCACAGATGAATCGGTAGGTTGTAAAGATTGAATTTGCAAATGACTTCGAGTCAATAATACTCTAATCCCGATATATAATAAGTATGCTGCTCCTACATATCGAATCAGATTGAAAACAAAAACAGATTGCGAGATCGCTACAGAAAGACCTAATACCGCAATACATGTCCAGAACAACAATCCCGTTGCAATACCAATTACAGTATAATAAGCCCCTTTGGCTCCATAGGCAAAATAATTCCGCATAATCAGTACTGTATCTGTACCCGGTAACATCGACATCAACACAGCCATTAATATGTACGTCAACAGATGTTCCATTTAAGAACTCAACCGTTCTTGTCGAAAGACATTGAGATATTGCTTGGGTGTTAGACCGACCATTTTTTTGAAAAACTTGCTAAAATGGCTTTGATCACTGAATCCTGTCTGTATAGCGACTTCGATCAAAGGTGTGCCTTGCTCTAGCAGTTCTTTCGCTTTGTTAATACGTATCGTCTCCAAGTAATTGTAAGGAGTAATCTTTTTCTCATCTTGAAAAGCACGAATCAATTGATATTTGTTATAGCCTATCAGATCACTTAATTCAGCCAGCGTCACGGTCTGCGAATAATGTTGCTCTAGGTAATGACAGACTGTCTGGATATCTGGGTGTTGATGAGATACTGCATGTGCATGTTGCACAGACGTATCTGTATATTGCTCAATCAAAGATTGTAATAATTGCTGGAATAGTGCTTCTTTGGCAAGCTGATCTTCTGCGCTCACAATAGATGAATGTAACTGCTTTAACGTCTGAGTTAATGGATGATCTACAAGTACATTTTGAGCAAAATAAGGAAGTTCTCCTTGGTTAAACTCTCGCATCACATCAATACTAACGTTGATACAGCGGTAGTCCAGAGTGAGATGATCGATCTGTTCACAGCTATGAATATCATATGGGTTAAATAACAGTAAATCACCCGGATTAATAATGTATTCTTTCCCTTTACAGATCAATTGCCTTTGACCCGCTTCAATAAATCCGATCACATAATACTCATGAAAATGAGGAGAAAATTTCTGCATAATACCTTGAAATTGGTAAGCTTCTATCTGAAGCTGAGTATCCAAATGTAATGTTCTGAGTTCATTTGCCATCTTGTTATCCTCCTAACCTGCTGGGTTCTGATTCTATTTTAATCAATATTATTGTTAAAAGTCTTGTACGATATTGCAGATTTATAGAATGGCATAGATCGTATTATCATTAGAATGATAACTTATGTACCTTGTATCGTTGAAAAAAAAGTAAAAAAGCCGCTACGTAGAGCGACTTTCTATCTTATATTGAACATGAGTCTATTGATGAACATACAGCACTAACAGTTAGCCTGTAGTTAGACCATACATTTTGCAAGCTTCTTCTAATCCACCGACAAAATACGTTTCCGAAGTGGTAAATGCCCATTCTCCATCGATTTTGCGGAATTGACCTAATACGAGTGTATCACATACTGTACTCGGCATATATTCAAACGTATGATACAAGTTCAGTTCATTATCAATCGTCAATTCCACTTTTTGCTTATACGCATCGAGTGAACCTACGATAACAATTTTCTCGCAATACGCAGGCAAAATGGACAGATCGATATACATCATTTTTTCCCATGCATTATCGTTGATCAATCGTATACATCCACTCGGATGATCAGTCTGATTGTAGAAAATTAAATCTTCATCACTTTGACATTGATCCGATCCATCGACGAGAAAAGCAGAAATATCGATATCGATCTCGTCTTCTACATCTTTTTTAGATAATTTGAGCTTGAGTTCACTTTCATCAGAGACTCCGATACGTGAGCGCAAGCGATCTTCCACTTTGGCTAACTGCATTTTATCCCATATTTCTACATCTAGTTGTTCTGCTAATTGTAGCGCAGCACGGCTAAAATAATTTGTTGCTACAACCATATATTTGTCGCAATTGTACATTCTTGCGCCTGCATATACTTCTTGTACAGCTTTGATCGGAACCACATTGCTAAAGCATTTTAACTGCACCGCTTTGCGTACTCCGCCTTTGATCGCGATCAGATCCACCCCATAATCAGGAGCATAAGGATCACTGGTAGGTACTTCGACTTCATAGCCTAATTTGGTAAACAAATCCTGCATATGATACTCAAACGTTTTACCATTTAGAGCGATATCTTCTAACACTTCTGGCGTGAAATTATACGTATCCGTCAGATCAGGAATCCCATAATTGGCACCGATCTTTTCCATGCCAGCATTATAACCGTTCCCGATAGCATTAAAGCGCCATTCTTGCTTGTAGTAATATAATGCACCCAATTCCAGCGCTGTATTAGAAGCACATGTCTCCATATCAATATGAAAACGAATCAATTCACGATTATCGTAAGTGAGCACACGAATATATAATTGTTCAGGTGTACCATCAGGCATAACCAGTGAAAATAGAATCTTATCTTGCCCTGCTTGCTCTACTGCCGATAGATTCACTGTATATTGCTCCATATCTTCTGTTGGTAATTCTCGTCCATCGACATGGGTCATCCCGATCGTGGATTTATTACCGAAAAAAGCGATATTTTCAGCATCAGCTAATTGATTATTGGCAAGCAACATCGCCGCGCTTAGACATTCCCCTTCGACTGTTTTCCAACCGATCCCTACTTTGAGATTGGTTTGTTCTACTTTGGATTTGGAGCCTTTGATCACATGTTGTGAATCTGCTATGTTTTCGATCTGACTGATGCGTACTCGTCCATGCATCGGTAAATCTGTTTTGTTCACATACTGCGCAAATTTATTCAACAATTTACGATATAATACCGAAGTGGCTAGACTAGAAATCTTAGGAATATGCGTTAACATAATATTTTTAGGTGGTTTTTCAGCACACCGTAAAGGTGATCCTTTAATCGATACAAAATTCCAGAACATATGCGGTGCATTCATGGATTGAATGACTCGTGTATACGGTGTAACTTCTTCATCTGTAAACCAGATAATATGTGTTAATTCACTGGTATGAAATAGTTCTGCGAATAAATCTATTTTTTCTCCACGTAATGGATCTTTACCGTAAATATGTGTTTTCATATAATGAGAAGCGGTCACTTCTGCAAAATGAGGTAACTTGTAAAAAGATCCTTCGGTCTGGGCGATCACTTCAATATCACCGAACATCGATAACGGTGACAGCTTGGTCAAGACGGATTGCATATTATTACGCTTCATATACCGCTGTAGACTATCGGCTGTATTGATAATAAATATGTACCTCATTTTGGAACCATCTACATCTTGACGGGTTAAATAGGACTGATACGATGCTCTATAGTTAGTGGCAGAACTCATACAAAAACTCCTTTAAGAAAAATATAGAAAAAAAGATAGAAACCATACTAATGTGACTTAATAATCATTTATATTATTTCTAACTTTACCTCTTTTTACCTAAGAAGGAAATGAAATATTTTACGTTGGTTAGAATATAGGATGTTTGGTCTAATAGAATAAGGAGAGCGATATTGTGGAGGGAGAACGGTATGACATCATTACAATGGGTTACAACTACAACATGGGATGAATCATTATGGCAAAAGATTCAACCGATTTATGAAGAAGCATTTCCACATGGAGCGAAGCCCAAAAGGATATTGCGTACCATGCTGGAGCAAAATCATACGTTTATTCATGCTTTAATGGATCAAGATCAGGTAATAGCGATGGCGATCACGGGTCTGGTCGGTTCTTCTGCTGAATATATATTAATTATTGATTATATGGCTGTGCATCACGATTGGCGTGATCAAGGAATTGGGATGTCTTTTTTGGAACAGATCAAGCAATGGGCGATTCAGGAGTATTCTTTGGCGGCTATTGTGATCGAAGTGGAAGCTGAGGATACTCCGCTGAATCAAAGCCGATTATTATTTTGGGAAAAGTGCGGCTTTATTGCGACCTCTTATGTACATCAATATATCTGGGTTCCCGAACCTTATCGTGCAATGGTATTACCTGTACAAGCTGACTTTGTTGTCGATGATCAAGGAGAATCTCTATTTCGTCATATTATTTCTTTCCATGAAAAAGCCTACCGTAAAAGGTAGGCTTTTTGGATTTTAGTTTTTTATTTTATTATAGTGCAGGAGCAGTGAACGAACGTCCAGCAAATTCGGTATCCATCATATAGAAAGCATTACTGTCTTGTTCAATACGACGTAACTTTTGGATTAGATTATCGAACAAAGCCTCTTCTTCTACTTGCTCATCGATAAACCATTTCAAGAAATAGATGGTTGCATGTTCACGCTCATTAAGCGCTAAATCTGCCAGATGATAAAACTTCTCTGTATTTCGTTTCTCATGTGCATAGCCATGTTCAAATACATCAAGCATCGATGTGTATTCGTTGGTTGGTTCAGGCATCGCTGTAAGTGTAGCACGGTATCCACGGTCATTTAGAAATTTGTAGATTTTCATCGCATGGAAACGTTCTTCTTCTGCTTGAACAATAAAGAAGTTAGCAAATCCATCCAGACTTTCTCCTGAACAGTAAGCAGCCATTGCCATGTACGTATGCGCCGAATAAAATTCAAAGTTCATTTGTTCGTTTAAAGAATGTATTAATTCATTTGCCATGATTCAGACACCTCGACCTCTATGTAATATAGATTGATTATAACACAGAATTGTCGAACTTATTTTGAATATCTAGTGACTCTCAATTGTGACCAAGTCTTGTATGATCTTGTATGTTAATGATTGAACTACAAAAAAACAGGATCATATGCACAAAAGTATGCAGATGATCCTGTTGATTTGTTTATGATGATTAATAACGAGATGAGGATTGAAGTGAAGGTTGATGTTCACCTGTGCTTTCAGAATAAGTAGATGTCGTCAACGTTGATTCTTCTTTCATCGAAAATAGTGCTTTCACTTCATGCAGACATAACATGAATGAGTTACCGATTTCTTTGGTATTATCTCCTGCTCCTTTAATCGTCGCCATTGCTACTTTCAAGTCAGCAGACTTTTGTTGCGCTTCACCTTTAATACGATCTACATTTTTCTTTACGCCATCTACATCTTTTTTGACATCATCCAAAGTCAATTTGATTTGGTCTGCGGTGGCTTTACATTTGTCGATACTTTTTTTGATATCTTTAATCGGGTTACCCATAAGAGTACCTCCTTGTGTTTTTCTTTGTTTTCTCATACTATCTATTACCCAAAAGAAATGATTTAACGTAAAAGATTACTTTTTGCCAAATCAATGATCTCATCACCACGTCCATTAAGGATCGCTTTCATACTCCATACTGTAAATCCTTCTGCTTGTTTGAGTGTGATTTTCGGTGGCATGGATAGTTCTTGACGGTTAATGACCACATCAAGTAGTACAGGGCCATCATGAGCAAGCATACGCTCAATTGCAGAAGGAAGGTCAGCAGGATCTTCAACTCGAATCCCCATAATACCTAACGCATTTGCTACAGCCGAAAAGTCAGGGTTCACAAGCGAAGTCCCTGTTTCAAGGAAGCCTGCTGCTTTCATTTCCAGTTCGACAAAGCCAAGTGCGCCGTTATTGAAGACAACAGTCTTGATAGGCAATTGATGTTGCTTCAACGTCAGTAGATCGCCCATTAACATAGATAACCCACCATCACCGGATAAAGAGATCACCTGACGCTCTGGAGCGGTGGCTTGTGCTCCGATCGCTTGTGGAAGTGCATTTGCCATCGTCCCATGATTAAATGAGCCCAAAAGACGACGTTGACCGTTCATTTGTAGATAACGAGCCGCCCATACCGTTGGCGTTCCGACGTCTGCTGTAAAGATCGCATCATCAGTCGCTGCATCACTTAACAGTTTCATGAGGTACTGCGGATGAATTGGAGTATGCCCTGGTTTGCCAACAGCTAATTCATCTAGTCCTTCGCGTACTTTGGTATAACGATCTACACATTTCTGCAAATGATTCGAATCATGTACTGTTGTAAGTAAAGGTAATAATTGTTCTATCGTATGTTTGACATCTCCGCAGAGTCCGTAATTCACATTTGTCCGTCTTCCGATATGAGAAGGATCAATATCCACTTGCAAAATAATGGCTTTCTCAGGATAAAATTGACGATACGGGAAATCAGTACCTAACATTAAGAGTACATCACAATCCATCATCGTATGATAACCGGAAGAATAACCAATCAATCCTGATAAACCTGCAAAATAAGGATTGTTATATTCTAAATGTTCTTTCCCTCTAAGCGCAGTCACCATTGGAGATTGCAATCGTTCTGCTAATTGCATCACTTCAGCATGAGCACCTTTACATCCTGCACCACATAATAGACTGATTTTTTTGCCTTCGTTTAAGTAGGTGGCTAGCTTTTGCAATTCATCTGTAGAAGGGTGAACGACTGGACGAGTCACATGACCGGGAATTTCAGATACAGGATGTTTTCCTGCTTCTAGTGCAGCAATATCTCCGGGTAAAATAATAACGGATACCGTAGATTGTGCTATAGCCGTCTGGATCGCCATGTTGATCGTACGTGGCATTTGCTTCTCCGTCATAATCGTTTCACAAAAAGCACTACATTCTTGAAAAATTTGTTCTGGATGTGTCGCTTGGAAATAACTACTTCCAATCTCATCACTTGGAATATGAGCAGCAATTGCAAGTACAGGTACACGATTGCGATAACAATCATATAATCCATTAATTAAATGTAGATTTCCCGGCCCGCTACTGCCTGCACAGACAGCAATACTACCTTCTAATTCCGCTTCTGCTCCTGCGGCAAAAGCAGCCACTTCTTCATGACGAACATGAATCCACTGGATTTGACCGGATCGACGTACAGAATCCATAATAGCGTTCAATGAATCGCCTACGATTCCGTAAATGCGTTTAACACCTGCATTGATTAATGATTCTACAACTGAATCTGCAATATTTTTTTTCATGTACAGTCACCTTCTCATTTCCTATAGTCTATTCTTTATTTAATCTTTCGACATAATTCATTCTTTACCCGCAGAGTCACCTTTCTCAAACAATATGTAATTATATACAAAAGCCCTTTACCGAATAAACAGGCAAAGGGCTTAAAGTAATCTATCATATATCCTACTACATACGTAGGATCTTAATCTTCGAACTCTACATTGTGATAAACCTGTTGTACATCTTCTAAGTCTTCAAGCGCATCAATTAATTTTTCAAATTGTGCATACGCTGCTTCATCCGGAAGAGTAAGGTAATTTTGTGGCAACATCGTTAATTCAGCAACGGTAAATTCAGTAACACCAGCTTCTTTGAATGCTTCTTGCACAGCATGGAATTGATCCGGTTCAGCATAGACAATAACCGCTTCATCTTCTTCAAGAATATCGCGAGCATCAACATCTGCTTCCATCAAAATTTCCAAGACTTCATCTGCTGTTTTGCCTGTGATTCCGATTACTGCTGTAGAATCGAACATGTAAGCAACAGAACCAGCCACGCCCATATTACCGCCGTTTTTGTTAAAAGCAGAACGAACTTCTGGTGCAGTACGGTTTACGTTATTGGTTAAAGCGTCCACAATAATCATAGAACCATTTGGACCAAAGCCTTCATAACGAAGTTCAGCATACTGCTCATCTCCGCTACCTTTTGCTTTTTCAAGTGCACGATCGATAATCGCTTTAGGTACGTTATATGTTTTTGCGCGTTCAACAACGACTTTCAATGCACGGTTAGTTTCCGGATCGGGATCGCCTTTCTTCGCAGCTACATAAATTTCAACTCCAAATTTGGCATAGACACGACTTGTGTTAGCATCTTTTGAAGCTTTCTTCTCTTTAATATTATTCCATTTACGGCCCATAGTTATCCCGCTCTCTTTCTAATATTAAATCTATATAATCAGTCAGTGTCTAATTATACTCGTAAAAAGATGCGTGAACAAGTTCATTCCTGCTGTTTCTGTTCATTTTGGTTCACAATAACGTGCACATCTAGTCATCTTTTCCAAATAACGGCACTTTCAGCAGGTGTTCATTTGCCTTTAGGACGGAATGTTTCGTCAGGATAACCTTGTATCTATGTACTTCTCCATTCAATCCTATTGACCATTATTCATTTATTCATTGGTCTTGAACTTACGGATATTTACAATAATATTATAGATCGTGCCGACAATATATACAGCAAGCAGTACATAAGCAATCATATTAGCTGTAGTGGATTTGACATAGATTAATAGATAAAGAGCAACAAACAGAAATTCAGTATTGATAAAAACAAACAGCAGTTTTTTCGCAATTTCTTCAGGTGTAAAGGCAAGAACACCATGGCTAGGTTCCACAACTGCTCCACTTTGCTTACGTTTGTTACTGAGACTCATCCAACGTAGACCTGTCATGATAATCCCTACAGCAATTAAACCAATCACGATCAATAAAGCAATCTCCAGATTGTTCATTTGATTCTCCTTTGAAATGAATAAAAAGTAGTCGATCTCTCTTATTAATGTAAGATTAGACTTCGTTTTACATTATACAATAACTTTTATATCAATATATACATTTAAAAATAAACAATAAAAAAGAGTGCCTGTAAGCACTCTTTCTACTGTAAGCTCTATTTATTAACTTAAAATACTTTTGTTGTCCAATCTTCACAATTCCAAGTCTCTGTCACGATATCACGATAGAATTCAGGTTCGTGAGAGATCATCAAAATACTGCCTTTGTACGCTTGAAGCGCACGTTTAAGCTCGTCTTTGGCATCGACATCCAAATGGTTCGTCGGCTCATCCAGTACAAGAATATTCGTTTCACGATTGATCAATTTACAGAGACGAACTTTAGCTTTTTCGCCACCGCTCAGTACAGCAATTTTACTTTCGATATGCTTGGTCGTTAGTCCACATTTGGCTAGTGCAGCACGAACTTCAAACTGGGAATACGAAGGAAACTCTTTCCAAATCTCTTCAATACAAGAATTGTAATTGTCGCCTTTCATTTCTTGCTCAAAATAACCAATTTGCTGATGTTCTCCACGTTGTACCGTACCCGAAATCGCTTGAATTTCGCCTAGAATACTACGTAGCAATGTCGTTTTACCGATACCGTTGGCACCGACTAAAGCGATTTTTTGACCACGTTCCATTTTGAGATCAAGCGGTCTGGACAATGGCTCATCATAACCAATAATCAAATCGTTCGTTTCGAAAATCAATTTGCCTGCGGTACGACCGACTTTGAAGTTGAACTGCGGTTTCGGACGTTCTTGTGCAAGTTCGATCACATCCATTTTATCCAGCTTCTTCTGACGGGACATCGCCATATTACGAGTCGCTACACTTGCTTTGTTACGGGCTACAAAGTCTTTTAACTGTGAAATCTCTTGTTGTTGACGCTTGAAAGCAGACTCGAGCTGTTGTTTTTTCATATCATAGACTTCTTGGAAGTAATCATAATCGCCTACATAACGGCTTAATTCCTGATTTTCCATATGGTAAATAATATTGATCACACTATTTAAGAAAGGAATATCATGAGAGATCAGAATAAAAGCATTCTCATAATCAAGCAAATAGCGCTTCAACCATTCAATATGCACTTCATCCAGATAGTTGGTCGGCTCATCCAGCAAAAGAATATCTGGTTTTTCAAGCAGCAATTTGGCAAGTAAGACTTTGGTACGTTGACCCCCACTGAGATCGTTCACATCTTTATCAAGACCGATATCTGTTAATCCCAGACCGCGCGCTGTTTCATCGACTTTGGCATCGATCAAGTAGAAATCTTGAGCAGTTAGTGTATCTTGAATCGTACCCACTTGCTCTAGCAATTCTTCTAGTTCTTCAGGAGTCACATCTCCCATTTTGCCGTACATATCATTCATCTCTTGCTCCATATCAAGCAAGTATTGGAAAGCTCCTTTTAATACATCACGAATACTCATGCCTTTATCCAGAATAGCATGTTGATCCAAATAACCTACACGTACACGCTTCGACCATTCTACTTTACCTTCGTCCGGCTGTAATTTGCCTGTAACGATATTCATAAAAGTAGACTTACCTTCACCATTCGCTCCGATTAAGCCGATATGCTCGCCTTTTAGCAAACGAAATGATACATCTTTAAAAATAGCACGATCACCAAATCCGTGACTTAACTTCTCTACATTTAATATACTCATGGTTGATATAACACCTTTTCTGTTAGACTTTTTTCCTCGTTTTATTATAGGGGGAAACTAATAATAACTCAACGAAACAAATCTAATTTTTAATATTAAGGCATAACAGGAATATATGGTTTAATTGCATCAATAATTTTATTTTTAGTAGTTTCATCTTCTGATCTTTTCAATAAATTAATTATTAATCTTCTATATTCCCCTTTTGTTAATCCAAATTTCCCACATATTTTATCACTTAATTCTTTATAATTAAATATTTTTAGAATTTCATCATATTTTTTAGAATTTTCATATATATTAAGTTTTTCGTTTAAAATATTTTTGAATTTTTCTTCAGAAAATCTCATTTCAATTTTCAATTTTATTTCTTCACTACTCACTTTATTATCAAACTTTATTTTACTCAATTGATGATTAATCTCGATTGCTACTGCT
>NZ_MDER01000060.1 GCF_001721045.1 Paenibacillus nuruki
ATACTATTCATTCCGTAACTTATTGCAAAGTCAGGCTTAAAGTTTATTAACTCTTCGTAAGAATCTGAATTAAGATCACAACTCGAAAAATTTAAATATCGTACATAATTTATTTTTTAAAATCAGAAGAAAGAAAACTATAAAAAATAGAATCATGCCAAGATCCATTTGCCCAATGAGTTTGTCGATGTTTTCCATCGACTTGAAATCCTAGTTCCTGAAGAAAATCATTTTTGGAATGATCAAAATTATAAATTTCACACCATAATCTGTGCAAATTTAATTCTTCAAAAGCATATTTCATCATACATTTGGCAGCATCGATAGCATAATACGAGTCAATATAAAGATCATTTATTCCTATATAAATAGAAAAGTCGGCGCTACGATTAATCCAGTCAATATAACAAAGACCACTAGCTCCCAAAAGGTTTCCGTTATCTCCATCTATTATTGCAAACATGACTGTATTAGGATCGCCTATAACTCTTTTATTGAACCAGTCTAGTTGTTGATCATAATTAAGCTCACGATATTCTCTAAAAAACTGACGCATTTCTGGTTTATTTCTCCAAGTTAACAGTTGACTAAGATCCTCTTTTTCGATAGCTCTTAATTTTATATGTTCTCCATGTAACATGTTATCGCCTCATATCTTTCATATATAAAGCATCACCTTGATTTTTATCTATTAACAAGATCTGACCTACAACAATATCTTTCTCATAAGGATGAATACTATCTTTAGGGGCTGGACGTAATGCTTCTACATCCTCATCTTTTATGATATCTCCTGCTTTTAACGACTTTGTTAATCTTAGACAACGTCGTTGAACAATAAAAGCATCTTTTTCATTATCTTCTACCCGTTTGGTTCCATCGCCTAATGCAGCCTCTAATTCTCTACTACGATCAATCATATCTCTCCACGTTGTAGGATTCATAGAAAACAGATGATCTGGACCTACACGATTATTATCATCTGTAAAATGCTTTTCAATCACTCGTGCTCCTAAAGTGATTGCTCCTAGAACAGTCGCATGACCAGGAGTATGATCAGATAATCCTAAAATCATATGAGGATATTTAATGGCATACGTCTGTAAAACTCTAAGATTAACATATCCAAGGTTCTCTAAATTGCCTGTATAATTTGTATTACATTGTAATAAAATCAATTGCCGATTGTATTTTAAAATCGTTTGAACTGCACGCTCTACATCTGATATTTCAGAAGCACCTGTTGCAAGAATAATTGGTTTTTCTTTCTTGGCAATTTCTTCTATAAAATCTACCCATGATATATCGCCTGATCCTACTTTATAAGCAGGCACATGAGCATCAACTGATGTTATTGCAGCATAATCATAAGGTGTAGTCATAAAATCAATCTGAGCTGATTGAGCAGTAGCTATCAATTCTTGGTTCCAATCTCTATCAAACTCATACTTTTTGTACGTATCAAATACAGAATTTTTCCAGTTTGATTGATGGCTTGATAATCCATTTAATTCTTTAAAACCATAATCGCTGACTATTTTTTCTGCTTTAAAGTGTTGAAACTTGGCAGCATCTGCTCCAGCTTCTTTAGCTAACCATATAAGTTCTTTAGCTCTTTCTAAATCACCATCATGATTAGCTGCTATATCTGCAATAAAATATGTGGGAGAATTAATGCTAATTTCTTTTTCATTTATTTTGATTGAACTATCATATTTCACTAGTCAAATCCTCCTGATAATTGATGTATAGGTCTTGTACAACCTGCTCCAAATTAGGCATTTCATATCCTAGAACATGTTCTACCTTTTCTACATTTAATCCCAAACTATCTGCCCTCATCAATTGTGTATTCTTGTGGATACTCCCTGTATTTGAATTAGACATATCCAAATCAAATTTTTCAGATAATGCTTGTACGAACTGTTGTTTGGAAAAAACGTTTTTAGAAGCAATATTAAAAATGCCATATACATTTTTCATCAAAAGATCGTAAAGAATAACAGACAATTGAGTAACGCTAATACTCGAAGTATAAAAGTCATTAAATAATGTGATCGATTCTTTATTCGTTAACGATTTTATAACCCATTCTACAAAAGTAGGTTGATTGGTTTTATTACGATACCCTACAATATTAGTTCTTATGATAAGACTTTTAGGAGAGGATAAAGCAAAACATTCACCTGCGTATTTAGTTCTTGCATATTCATTGACTAAGCGAACAGGGTATAATTCATCATGTAATTTAGTGTGATCATTTAAGTAATAATGATCCGTAGATATCTGTATCAAATACGTACTATGTTGCAGTGAATATTCTGCCAGAATTGAAACAGCTCTAGCATTAATCATATAAGCAATGGAAGGATTATTTTCACATTCCTGCAGATTAACATTAGCTACCGTATTAATGATCACATCGGGTTTAACTTTATATAGTACCGTTTCAATGCTATCTTTATTCGCAAAGTCTACTTTAAAGTCAGCATTTTCTCTTGAAGCAGTATACAACGTAACATTTCGTTTTTTTAATTCTATAACTAGTGCTTGTCCTAGCATTCCAGTAGAACCAAATAAAAGAACCTTCATTTACTGCCTCCTGAATTTATTCACCTAATTCTTTTTGTTTAATTTCTCGATTAATTTCAAATAAATCTGGATGCTCTTCCATCAGTTTGATTCCATCTAACCAACTAAAAATTTTGTTTTTAACATATAGATGCTTATAAATCTGAGTAATGAGTTCATAATCTTCTGGAGTATCCAAAGTCCAACGATATTTTGAATAGTCTTGTTCCCATATATAATCGTTTATTGAAAATTGATCCTCATGAAGATAGATATATGGGGTGACATGTTCTGTATGAATATCATTGTAAGCATTATCGTAAGATTTTTTTAAAGCATCAAATGAGAAAACTTCTGTATCTAAACCTCGGGGGAAGGTTGTGATTCTTTTATTGCTTACATAATCCACTTTACTTTCTTCCCAAAGTTTAATCGTTTCATTTGTAACCTCTGGATCGATAAGTGGACAATCTGAGGTAACTCTTATAATAACATCTGCTTGATATTCATTAGCAGCTTCATAATATCGAGATAAAACATGATCCGAACTTCCTCTATAAGCCATTACATTATATTTCATAGCCTCTTCTACAATTACAATATCTTCGGCATTAGTTGTTGTAGCAATAACAATAGAGTCTATAGAATCTACTGCTTTCAATCTGTTAATAACATGTCCAAGAACAGTATGGTCTTCTATCGTTTTCATTACTTTACCTGCAAGACGCGTAGAACCCATTCTTGCTTGCACGATAGCAACGCGGTTCATCAAGAACCCCCCTTTATTAACTATTTATAAAAAATTATTGATTTTATTTTTTAGCTGATTCAATTAGCCAGTTCTTTGTATACTCAATTCCTTGTGCCAAAGAAGTTTTAGGTTCCCAATTCAGTATTTTTTTTGCTTTAGTCCAATCACATAGTAATTTAGCAATTTCACTTTGTGGATGAATATGTTCGATATGTTTTATTTTTTCTAAATCTTTAGTAATTAAAAATGCCAAATCATTAACTGAAATATCTTGTCCTAATCCAGCATTAACAATTTCTCCATTTACTTTATCTTCAAAACCAGCACTAACTACAAACTCAGCACAATCCTCTACATACAAAAGATCTCTTGTTTGCGTACCTTCACCATAAATATTTAAATCTTTACCAGCAATATGATTTTTAAGGAATATGGCAACAACTCCACCTTCTCCTCCTGATTTTTGGAAAGGTCCATACGTATTAAATGGTCTTATAACAACAGCTGGAAGATCATAAGCGTAGTAATAAGAAAGTACCATATTCTCAGCAGCTATTTTTGCACCTGCATAAGGAGAAGCAGGCTTTGTCGGATGAGATTCATTAATCCCAGACTCGTCAAGACACTTTTCATACACCATACATGTACTCATAAATACCACTTTAGTATTGTATTTACGACATTGCTCCAAAATAAAAAATGTTCCTAATGTATCATTATTAAATGTTGTTCTAGGATTATCAATAGAATCTTGAACGTTGATAGATGCACCAAGATGATAACAAATATCAAATTTATGTTGAGTAAATAAATCAGCAAGTAGAGATTCATCTAAAATAGATGCTTTAATGAAAGATTGAAAGTTAGGATTTTCTTTAAACTCTTCAATATTTTCTTCTTGTCCATTAGACAAATCGTCCAATATCCATAATTTGTGACCTTTTTCTAATAAAGACTTAGCTACCCATCTTCCAATGAAGCCGGCGCCCCCAGTAAGTAAAATATTCATTATAAAACCCCTCTCTGTAGCAACTATTTTTATAATAATTTTTCTGAATTTAACCATTCTAATATTACTTTTTTATCTATCGGATTCATTTCTAATTCAAAAAGTTCCTTATTGATAGTAACTTTCTTTTCTTGGAAAGCTGATGGGATGATAAACATTTCATCTGTTTCAGTAGCTATTAATTGCTCATCCATAGTCATCAACTCTTCAAACCTTTTTTCTCCTGGTCGAAGTCCAATAGACTGTATCTCAACTTTTTCTGTTATGTTATATTTTTCAGAAACAGCTTCTACTAATACTTCTGCTAAATCTCCAATTCGAATTGTAGGCATTTTCAAAACAAATACTTCGCCACCTTGAGCAATTTCATTGGCTTTCATGATTAACTCTATAGCTTGAGTCGGTGTCATCATGTATCGAAGCATATCTGGATCTGTAATCGTAATTTTTTGTTTATCCAAGATTTGTTGTTTAAATAATGGAATAACCGAGCCACGAGAACCCATTACATTTCCAAAACGCACAGCTGAAAACACTGTAGATTTAGGACCTTTTTGATATTCAGCAGCAGAAATTAAACGTTCAGCTGTAAGCTTAGTTGCTCCATAGGTATTCGTAGGAGAAATCGCTTTATCTGTACTTGTAAATAGTACTTTTTGTACCCCATTTGCTACAGCTGCTTGAATAACATTTTGCGTACCTATTACATTAGTCTGAACCGCTTCAAAAGGATTGTATTCACAGAAAGGTACATGTTTCATAGCCGCTAAATGAAATACATAATCAATATCTTCCATCGCGCGCATTAATCGTTGTTGATCTCGAACGTCCCCGATCAAAAAGCGTAGTTTAGACGCATGCTCT
The DNA here is from genome assembly GCF_001721045.1 of Paenibacillus nuruki. Lineage (GTDB taxonomy): Bacteria > Bacillota > Bacilli > Paenibacillales > Paenibacillaceae > Saccharibacillus > Saccharibacillus nuruki. Next base: position 5,196 of record NZ_MDER01000060.1, read on the forward strand.
TGTAAAGCTATACTCATTTCATACTGCTTGTATTCATCCCGACTGAATATACGAATAACTTGTGGATCTTCTTCTAATAATTTTTTGATCAAGCTGATTCCAATCGTTCCAGTACCACCTGTTACTAAAATCTTTTTATTATGATACATCCGTTGTTCCATTTACACCGATCCTTTGCATATTAATTTTATCAATTCGACGAATAGACTCTGTAAATAGTTCGATTAGGCTTGGTGTCTTTTCATTAATATCCTTAAGAACTTTTCCTAAATGTTTGTGAATAAGATCAGATTTTACAATTAAATTCTTTTCATTAACAATAATAGGCAATTGCTGATCAAATAATTTGATAGAAACAGGTAATACTGTTTCTAAAATAGGATCAAACCATTCACGATGAACAAGTTTTCCCCATGCAATTTCTATACTTTCCATCATTCTTTGACATTTAACTGGTTTAGTACGGCTAAGTTCTTGAACTTTATTTAATAGTTTTTGAATATCTTTGATTTCATTTTTCATCATATCAAAATCATCTATTGTTGCTTTAATTTTATTTTTTACTTTTGTAACTTTCTCTACATCTATTTCATAATTAGTTTGATCACTCATTTTAATTATACATTCTTGATCAATTTTTTCATTTTCAACTATATCGTAAGCTTTTTCAATAGGCATCCATGTAGTTCCTTCAATAGAGGCACCATTTCGTGTTGTATTAATAAATTCAATATCAGCAAAAGCCGTAACTAAATCTTCCAGCGAATCTTTCATAAACATAAAATTCTGATTTGTTGTATTATAGGTACCATTTACATTAAGAACCTGAATCTGAGCTGTTTCCACATCAGATTTGGCTTGCTCTGTATTGATATGACTTACACCATCTGCATAATATTTATTTCCAGGAAAAGATAAATCTTGCCCCATCATAATAATACGAGTAGCCCCTAACCGTATTGCTGTTTGCATCGCAGTACCTGCTACAGTTGGAGTAGAAGAAATAATAATTTCTTCTTCAGATAATTCCATAAAATACTGAGAAGCCGCATCATTTTTCATTACACTATGAATTAAATGATTAGATTTACGCGCTGATATTTCGTGATAAGCAGATGATGTATGCAGTAAGGGAGATTCTAAAGTTCTTGGATCTTCAAAAACTTTATTATTAATGACTCCACCATCCATAACTACAGTTAAGTGAGGTCTTATATCATTTTTAACCAAAGCTTGAATACTAGATCCAGCAGCAATAATAAGTGCATGTGGTTTTAGACGCGTAACCCAATCAATATCGCCTTGTAAAGATGGACCTGATGAAATAATAACAGCCGTCTTCCCTTTAAATTCTCCTTGCAGTTCTTCAATAGACGGTGTGGAAAACATACTTGCCATCTGATACAATCCGTTACGAATCCAATCTTCTTGGAAAAATTGTTGAGTTTGTTTATTGGAGTCAAATGTAATATTATATTCTCTAAAATCTTCTTTTACTTTTCTTAATACATCCATATCATTGTCTAAATAATGTCGTAAAGCAACAAATGCCATCTCTTGATTCATATAGCTGCAGACAAGATAAAACAACATGTTTAGTTGCGTTTCTCCAACAGAAACCCATTGCAAATTAGGATGATTTAACAACTCACGAAAATCATAACTGCTCATAGAATTCAAGAAAGCTTGTTCATCGGGTTCATAAACAAATAGCCAACGATTTGGGTACATCTCTAGCAGGTCTGCTATTCCTAATCCTTGTCCGAAACCATAAACAAAAATAATATTCAAATTTTCAACAGATCCTCTTACTGCTTCTAACCAATTCTCATCTTTGTCCCAAGATTCTTGAATAAAGTTTTTATTTTGTATAATTTCCGGTTCAATCACAAGCATCTTTTGAGCTACATGTTTAAAACGTTGATTTAGCACTTCCATATTTAGTTCTAAATTAAACACTATCATACCACCATTCGCTTGTGTATTTACTTTCTATATGTAGTATATCGGAATTCCAGAGATTGAAGTGAACATTTACATACAAAAATCCACCTTGTCAGCATAGACAAAGGTGGATTTTTAATCCATTTATTTAAGATGGTCAATAAAAAAACTATCTGTTACATAATTTTGATGATAGGCAGTATGCTGACTTCGAATACTTCCTTGCTTTTCCAACCAGTTACCTGCTTGATCTTTAAAAGAATTCAATTTATTCATGATTAACAAATCGCAATCTAAAACCTTCTGAATATCTATTCGATCTTGATCAGTAACAGCATCGCTATAACTTTGCATTTGTTGAACAATAGCTTCACGTTGGTCTATAAAATCTAACATTTCCTCTTCACTAATAACATGAAGACGGCTGACGATTTCTTGTGTTAACTGATCAAGCTCTTTTAAAAGCTCTTTTAGATTCTCTATAGTATTCATTATTACACACCATTTGCAGCTTCTGGAAGTCGGCTTGCTTCTAACCAAGTTTCACGCAAATCTGAAAGATGGACCAATACTTCTTCAGCAAGATCAACATTTTTCTTCACGTTTGCCTCAATCAGACAGTGAAGCATATATTCATAAATGACAATTAATTCATTAGCAATTGCAAAATCAAAGTTCAAAGATGATATTAATTCATGTACGATTGCCTGTGCTTTACACAAGTTATTATTTGCTTTTTCATAATTTCTTTCATTAATTCCTTCAACACCGGCTTTAACGAATCGAATAGCACCATCATATAACATAATAAGAAGTTTCGGTTTTGAAGCTGTCTGTGCCTGAGCTTGTTGATATTTTTGATAGGGTGATTTAATCACTCTATCACCTCCTTAGTTAAAGACTCGAAAGACTTGTCGACTGGTTATTATATCGGCTGATAGCAGTTTCCATTGCAGTAAATTTCTTATAATAATTAGTTTCAATTGTATTTAAACGACTATTCCAATCAGAAATACGTCTGTCCATACCTGTTAATTGTGTTCCCATTAAGCTATTCACTAAGAATGTAGAGTTAGCGTCACTACTTACGCGAGATGTTCCGGCAGTACTGGCTAAGCTCTCAAGTGAAGACTTCGTAATTTTTTTCATTCTGCTTAGCATACCATCTTGATCCGTATATTTATTTGTAGAGCTTGTAGCTGAATCTTGTGCTCCAAAAAAGTTATTTACAATATTAGGATCTTTGGCTAAAGCAGTTTTAAGTTTTTCTGTATCCAATGAGAGCTTACCACGTGTCTCATATGTTCCTGTGGTAATTCCCAATTGAGCAAAGTTCACTTTAGATCCATCACTTAGTGTAACCCCTTGAATCATTGCTGTACGCATAGTAGAAATCGTTTGTTGCAACATATCATCGCCTTTGAGCATACCACTTTTAGCTTTGGTATTCCAAAGCTTTTGCTCATCGTCACTTAAATCTTTTTTCTGTTCATCTGTCAGTGGTGCGTATTTTTTGTAACGTTCTTCTCCTACTTTTGAATTAAGCATAGAGAGGACATCGTTATAAGCATCCACAAAAGTTTGTACGCTTTTGACTAGTGTATCCGTATCTGGAGTAACAGAAACTTGAGTCGTTTGTCCAGCAGGTGTGACTGTATTTAGCGTAATGTCTACACCATTCATTGAAAATGAGTTGGATTTCTGTGTAATCGCTAATCCGTTCACTGTAAGTTCTGCATCTTTACCCAAATTACTTGTGACATTACCAGCTTTTATTCCAAAGGCTTCAAGCGCTGCACCACTAAAAGTTAATGGAGAATTACCAGTCGCTTTATTGGTCAAAGACATTTTACCACTATTTGGATCAAATACGGCTGTAACACCAGCATCTTTGTTAGAGTTAATTTTTTGTATAAAAGAATTGATCGTGTCCGTAGATTCAATATTAATAGTTTGGCCGTTTATGACTATCGGATCAGTACCACTATAAACATTAGAAAGTGCTTCTGTACCTGCATGAGCACCTGCTCCTGTATTTGATGTCACATTCGTTGCTGAAGCCAAACCTTGTACTGATATATTTAGCACTCCACCACTTGCTGATCCTGTTGCTGTCGCAGATACTGCTGTTGAGTTACCCGTTACTGTTGCTTTCTGAGCATTAATCGAACTACTCAGACTTAAATTGTTTAGTTTATCATTCAAAAAGGAAACTAATTTAGTACTAACATCGCGGTATCCTTCACGTTTCCATTCAACCAATTGTTTATCTTGTGTCAGCTTAGTTAATGGTGCTTTTTCTGCCTTCATCAATTTGGTAACCGTTGCATCAATATCCATACCGCTGGCTAAACCTGTTATTCTTGTAACCATATTGTTTTCCTCCTATACTTTTTTATCTACAATAAGCCCTGTAACTTCCATTAATTTTGCTAAAGCATCCAATACTTTTTCGGAAGGTACTTCTCGGATCAGATCGCCTGTTTCTTTATTTTTCACTTTGATCATAATCGCATGCGTTTCTTGATGTACCGAAATCTCAAACGCTTTTTGTGGGCCCTGTATAGCATCAATTGTTCTTTGTAAATCTTTGATAGCCTGCTCTTGATTTTGTAATTTAGTCAATTGTGTAGGTTGAGAAGCAGCTATAATCGCTTGTTCAAGTGCTTGATTGGGTTGCGGAGATGGACTCACTTCTTTTTTGATTACAGTCGTTGGAGTGGGTATCGTACTTCCCATATTACTTGAAGATAGAATTGGATCCATGCAGAACCTCCTTTTCAATATTGTTATGTGTAAATTATCATTTATTCTATTAGTGGTCTGTTTAGTCTGTTACTATCTATATCGGTCTTTACAGGCAAATCTTTAAGGTATATCACATAAATAAGTAAAAAGACCCTGCCATAGGCAGAGTCTTGAGTACTTGTTTTTCGTATTAACGCAGTAAGGACAATACGCCCTGTGGTGAAGAGTTTGCTTGTGACAACATCGATTGTGAAGCCTGTACCAAAATGTTGTTTTTGGACAATGCTACCATTTCCTTAGCCATATCTGTATCACGGATACGTGATTCAGACGCTGTTAAGTTTTCTACCGTTGTTCCCAAGTTGTTTGAAGTATATTCCAAACGGTTTTGCACAGCACCCAAGTTAGCACGTTGTGTTGCTACTTTTTCAATTGCTTTACTGATGTCTGAAAGTGCAGTACCTGAACCAAGACCAGAGAATCCAGTTCTACTAACACCAGAAACTGTAATTTGGAATTTGCTATCATCTGCTTGAACTTTAACACTACTTGTAATGTGAATACCATTGAAAGTTGTGTTACTCATGATGCTGTCAATTTGTTTACCCAATTGACCCAATTCAGCATTGATGTTAGCTTTGTCGCCAGAGCTGTATGTTCCATTTTCTTTCTGAACATTCAGTTCTTTCATACGTCCAAGCATTGAACTTACTTCGTTCATTGCACCCTCTGCTGTTTGTGCGAAAGAGATACCATCTTGTACGTTACGTTGTGCTTGCTCTAATCCGCGAATTTGTCCGCGCATTTTTTCAGAGATGGATAGTCCTGCTGCATCATCGGCTGCACGGTTGATGCGTAGTCCAGATGATAGTTTCTCCATGTTTTTGCTTGCCGCTGTGCTGTTCATACCCATGTTACGTTGCGTGTTTAAAGCTGGAATATTGTGATTAATAATCATTGTTATTTCCTCCTTGAATTCGTTTATCCCACATCCATGTGGTTTAGTTTGGCGATCAAGCTTAAGGCCGTACGCTCCTCAAGTACTTCTTTCGCTCTACTCTTTATATCGACATCTATTTCCAATTTGTGTATAGCATTATGATGATTTTTTATCATTTACGGTAATTATTTTAATAGAGAATTCTGTCTAATAAAAAGGCTCTGCTTACAGCAGAGCCTTTGAAACCAAAATTTAAGATTAACGAAGTAAGGACAATACGCCCTGTGGTGAAGAGTTTGCTTGGGACAACATCGATTGAGAAGCCTGTACTAAAATGTTATTTTTAGACAATGCTACCATTTCCTTAGCCATATCGGTATCACGGATACGTGATTCAGATGCAGTTAAGTTTTCTACGGTTGTTCCCAAGTTGTTCGAAGTGTATTCCAAACGGTTTTGTACAGCACCCAAGTTAGCACGTTGTGTTGCTACTTTTTCAATTGCTGTACTGATTGCTGAAAGATTAGTACCTGCAGACAACCCTTTAAATCCACTTGTTTTAACACCAGAAATCGTGATTTTGAATTTGCTATCATCTGCTTGAACTGTAACATCAGCAGTGATTTTGATACCATTGAAAGTCGTGTTACTCATGATGCTATCTACTTGTTTACCCAATTGGTTCAATTCAGCATTGATATTGGATTTATCTCCAGCACTGTATGTTCCGTTTTCTTTCTGAACATTCAGTTCTTTCATACGTCCAAGCATTGAACTTACTTCGTTCATTGCACCCTCTGCTGTTTGTGCGAAAGAGATACCATCTTGTACGTTACGTTGTGCTTGCTCTAATCCGCGAATTTGTCCGCGCATTTTTTCAGAGATGGATAGTCCTGCTGCATCATCAGCCGCACGGTTGATGCGTAGTCCAGATGATAGTTTCTCCATGTTTTTGCTTGCCGCTGTGCTGTTCATACCCATGTTACGTTGCGTGTTTAAAGCTGGAATATTGTGATTGATAATCATTGTTATTTCCTCCTTGAATTCGGTTATCCCACATCCATGTGGTTTATTTTGGCGATTAAGCTTAAGGCCGTACGCTCCTCAAGTACTTCTTTCGCTCTATTCTTTATATCGGTATCCTTTTACTAAGTATGTATAGCAATATTCATATTCTACAAATTATATTTATCTTTCTCGTTTACACTATAATAGGATATAGAAAAAAAGACCCTGCCAATGGCAAAGTCTCTAAGGTATTCATTAATCTTAACGAAGTAAGGACAATACGCCCTGTGGTGAAGAGTTTGCTTGGGACAACATCGATTGAGAAGCCTGTACCAAAATGTTGTTTTTAGACAATGCTACCATTTCCTTAGCCATATCGGTATCACGGATACGTGATTCAGATGCAGTTAAGTTTTCTACGGTTGTTCCCAAGTTGTTTGAAGTGTATTCCAAACGGTTTTGCACAGCACCCAAGTTAGCACGTTGTGTTGCTACTTTTTCGATCGCTGTACTCACTGCTGAAAGTGTACTACTTGCAGTTAACCCTTTAAATCCACTTGTTTTAACACCAGAAATCGTGATTTTGAATTTGCTATCATCTGCTTGAACTGTAACATCAGCAGTGATTTTGATACCATTGAAAGTCGTGTTACTCATGATGCTATCAATTTGTTTACCCAATTGACCCAATTCAGCATTGATGTTAGCTTTGTCGCCAGAGCTGTATGTTCCATTTTCTTTCTGAACATTCAGTTCTTTCATACGTCCAAGCATTGAACTTACTTCGTTCATTGCACCCTCTGCTGTTTGTGCGAAAGAGATACCATCTTGTACGTTACGTTGTGCTTGCTCTAATCCGCGAATTTGTCCGCGCATTTTTTCAGAGATGGATAGTCCTGCCGCATCATCGGCTGCACGGTTGATGCGTAGTCCGGATGATAGTTTCTCCATGTTTTTGCTTGCCGCTGTGCTGTTCATACCCATGTTACGTTGCGTGTTTAAAGCTGGAATATTGTGATTGATAATCATTGTTATTTCCTCCTTGAATTCGGTTATCCCACATCCATGTGGTTTTTTTTGGCGATTAAGCTTAAGGCCGTACGCTCCTCAAGTACTTCTGTCGCTCTATTTTTTATATCGGTATTTTTTTTTGTTTTTTTATAGATTTTAGAAATCTATTTTAATTTTTCTCAAAAAGTAATATTATTATTTCTTTTCTGTAGTTTCTTCACTTAACCAATCTTTCAAAAATTCAGAACCTACAGCGGCGCTTTGATTACTTAATTGAATAGCTTCATAAATTTCTTTACGATGAATATCAATATTTTTAGGAGCCGCAATTCCTAGCTTGATCGTATCTCCATCAATAGCTAGAATAGTGACCTCGATTTGATCGTCGATCACAATCGATTCGCCCTTTTTACGTGATAATACCAGCATTAGAATTCGCCTCCTTTTGCTACATTAGGTTGCAATGGATGTCTTATCGTGTATTGCGTATTCTGTAAAATAATTTGCTTGGCTTGATGATTATCGATATTAAAAATAATGGGTGCTACTAAATTAACGGTACGATGTTCCGCTTTTTTATTCCATGACACAATATTACGAATAACCACATGTTCTTCTTTTGTAATACCTAATTCATCTACCACTTCTTGTGGTAATTCAAATTCATAATCAGGGTAGTACACAAATGGATCAATCATAATAAAACTCGTTTCGGGATGTGAAGCTGATTGTAATAAGCTAAACGGTGTAATTTGTTGAACAACCATATATTCTGTAATTTCGTGAAAACCAGGAATTCCTTTAGAAAAAGTATATACTCCTTCTTTTTCAGTCGTAGATTGGTTAGTAGCCGTTTGTGAATCGGACATGTAAGTCTATTCCTCCTTTTTTTGAGAAAAAGGCTACGGACAAGGTGGTCCATAGCCTTTTGAATTATATATAAGTTTATCCCATAAAATTAACTAAAGATAGTTGTAACGCTGAAGCCGACGTTTTAAGTGCTGCTTGATATACTGTTTGAGCCGCTGTTGCTTTGATAAGTGTCTCAGCTACATCCGCATCTTCAACTTTGGATTGCAATGTGGATACATTAAGATCACGATCTTCAAGTCGACTTTGGATCAGTTCTATACGGTTAGTTTTGGCACCTACTTCTGAACGAAGAGCAGACATTTTGGTTGCTCTAGATTCAATGTTTGGTAACTCTGCACTAATCGCTGCATGGTCGTTATTATTCATCGCCGTTGTTAAGCGATCGATCATAGCAAAAACATTATCTGTGTCTGCTTTAGAACCGAAAAAGTCATTACCTGAAGTACTTACTCCTAGCGATACATTTTCACTGATACCATAAGTGACTTGTCCTGTATCTGTTACTACATCAGTTAGACTTGTAACTGTATCTGATAATGCATAAGGTTCTTCACCCAGTTGTTGTCCATTAAAAATATATTTACCTGTTAACTGACTATTACCAATATTGGCAAGCTGGCCTTTCAATTGCTCTAGCTCATCCTTAACTGCTGTCAGTCCACTACTATCTGTTGTTCCTGTTCCTGCTTGAACGGTCAATTCTTTGATACGAGTCATCACATCGCTTGCTTGACCCATAACTGTATCCGAATAATCTAACCAGCTCTTAGCTTCATCTGTATTACTTGTATATTGTTGATTAGCCGCTAACTCCGCGCGATAGCGAAGAGCATACGTTGTTCCTACAGGATCATCTGAAGCTTTATTAATTTTTCGTCCTGTAGAAGACTGATTACTAAGCTTATCCATATTTAAAAGATTGTTATTCAGATTCCTCACGGTTTGTGAAGACATCATGTTTGATGTTATACGCATTCCCATAGCTTCTCTACTCCTTAATTATTAAAGTCCGACTCTACCTGTACTGTTAATCAATTTGTCTAATAATTGATCAAAAGTAGTCATAAAACGGGAAGCAGCACTATAGGCATGTTGGAATTTAATTAAATCTGTCATCTCTTCATCCAGTGATACACCACTAACAGATTTCCGACTTGCATCTACTTGGTCTGTTAATGTTTTGGCATTTGCTGCTTGTCGAGTAGCTTCTTGAGAATCCACACCCATTTGACCTACAATACCATTGAAATAATCTTGTACTGTTGTAGGTGTAGCTCCACCGAAATCCATTTTAGTGTTTTGAAGTTCAGTCATTAACAGTGCAAGACCACCATTACCTGTAACCACTTTTTCATTCGCGCCTGTTCCTGTTGTACGTAAGGAGAATGCAATCTGACTTGCGTCATCTTGTAGTGTTTTATTCATCGTAATGTTACCTGCGTTAACGGTGCCACTTCCATCAGTTGTTCCAAAGAAGTCTCCGCCGGCTTTACCTGAACTGTTATATCCTAATTGATGAAGACCATTAATACCTTTAACGGTAACTGTGAGGTCAGATGTTAGAGTACGATTACCTGCTGCTGTAGAATAAGTTACTCCATTTAGAACAGTTCCTTCTGGAATGACAGATCCTGAAGGTAGTTTTACAGTAAGATCGCCATTTGCCAGTGTATTAGCAAGTTGGTTCAGTTGACTCTTATAATCAGCTACATACGTATCTCTAGAGAGAAGATATCCATGTACTTCACCACTTGAAAGAGTTCCACCTTCATAAGCTGTTTGCAAAGAAGCCGCTGTAACTGGAGTTACAGTAGTACCTGTTACAGCATTTTGTCCACCAAAGTTAACTTGGTATCCATCTGATAATTGAGTTACTTGTACATTGCCGTATTTGGATAATTGATCTATAGCATAGTCACGGCTATCCCGTAAATCATTGGCATCATTGCCCTGAGATTCCACTGACATAATGCTTTTATTCAGACTCCCTACTGTAGATAGTAGAGAATTGATTGTAGTCGAGTCTAAACTTACACTTGAAGTTAAGTTGTTGCTGAGTGCATCTAACTGTTTACTCATTTGATTCATAGCATCTGTTAGTGCCAATGTGTTCTCTTTCAAAATCTTTTGGTTGGTTGTGCTTTGTGGATTGTTACTAAGGTCAGACCAAGAACTCCAGAAGTTATTAATAACAGTTTGTAAACCTGTATCCGATGGTTCATTTACAATTGTTTCTAATTTGTTCAAAGTATCTGAACGAATATCCCAACTACCTAATGAAGAATTTTCACCTTGAAATTGAGTATCTAAAAATAATGAACGTACACGTTGCACAGAAGTTGCTTCTACCCCTGTACCAATTTGTCCAGCAGAAGTAGCGTTTTTGAAAGCAACTGCTTCTAAAGGATTTGTAGCACTAGTATGCACGACTTGGCGTGAATAACCCGCACTATCAGCGTTAGCAATATTATGAGAAACTGTACTCAGCGAGGCTGTCGTTGTCACCAAACTCCGTTTGGACGTTTCTATTGAATGAAATGTAGATGTCATGTTTTCCTCCTAATCTTATCCACGCGTATCGAATAGTCCAGAACGCGTAGCTCCATAAGCTTTATCGGCCGGATGTTGATAAGTTAAATCTTGTTCCGGTACAAGTGCCAACATTTCCAATGAGAAGTCCACATAATCCAAAGCTTGTTGAATCAGTTGCTTGTTGAGTTCATTGAGTTGTTGAAGAGTTTGCAGGGTGGCGGACAATCGAGAACGAGCTTCAAGAAGGAGTTGTTTTTCTTCCGGATCAAATACTAGACGAGCTAGCTCCGTAAGGTTTAAACGTAGCTTAGACTTAATACCACGTTCTAGCAAAAATGCATGTACAATCTCTTCACGCTCTTGTTCTTCATGGTCAATAAATTTCGCTAATTTAGATTCCTGATTCATAATAGCAATCATAGATTCTACTTCATTTTTGATAACAGCTTGCTTTTTGCGCTCACCGAGCTCGATCATTTGCATATGACAATCATTCATTTGATCGAGCTTTGCCACCAGTTGCTGCAAAGTCTCACTACTCATTGATTAATTCCCCGTTCCTTTTAGGAAAGGCAACAGCTTATCTGCAAGCGCGCCTGCATCCACATTATACGTACCCGAAGATACTTGTTCTTTCAGACTTTGAATTTTTTGAGCACGTTCTGCATTAGCAGAAGCTTGTGTGCTGTTTGCTTGTAACATTTCCATTGCCTCCGGCGAGATTGACACTTCATCTTTACGATTTGCTTTTTTATCATTAGTTACCGATTTTGCTTCTGCTGCTCTTTGGTATGGGTTAATTGCACTTACGCGGTTAGTTTCGTTAATTTTCATGGTTGACACGCTCCTTAGTAATTTTAGTTGAGAAGAACTTCCTATTTGGTATAGGACGTTCTTTTTTTGATATCAGGAATCTTGGGTGATAAGCAAAAGGTTGTTTTCCTGATATCATATAGACAACCGATTTAGTATTTACTAAGATTATCGGACATTTTCGAAGTAATTTTTATAGTTATAAAGTGGTTAATTATAAAGCGACATTTCTCATTGCTTAAGTCCTAATCCTGCACAGGTATGCAACTTGAATCACTCATATAGCACTAAATATTGTCGTTATTTGACTTGTATATGGAAATTCCTTTACATATTTCGGAATTTGTCGACTGCCCGATAGGTACCTTGGGTTTTTTGTGCTTCTTCTTTTTTAGCTACTGTATCATCTTCATAAGCATGTTGGATATCTTTGTTAAGACGTGAACGGCAAGAATCGCACATATTACTATCACGAATAGGACTACCACATACTTCGCACGCATAAGACATATTAGGCGCATGTGCGATAGAAATACGTCCTTCTCTAATAAACTGTGTGATTTGCTTCACAGGCACTTCCACTGCTTCAGATAATTCAGTGATGGTTGTTCCTTTATGTTCACGTAAGTACTTGATGCAATCTTCATATTGGAATTCAATTTCTTTTATACAATTACCACAGATTCCTCTGAGGTTCATAACATGCAATTTACCACAACGTGGGCAATTAGCTAAGTTCATCCCGTACCGCCTCCTAATCATTACACTGTATCTTTGTCATTTAAGCTCTTATTTATATTATATCGTACAATAGAGCTCCATTTATTAATAATAAACCTCAAATTAACGATTTATTTAATAGATTCTTTTAAATTGTTCTCAAAATAGACTAGAGTGATTCTAAAATCATAATAGAATCATTTTTAAGAGCGAGCCCATGTTAAGCTAAACACTTGTATATCTATCTGATGACATTTTCCTGCTTCAATTAATGCTTTGGCACAATTATTAATGGTACTACCGGTCGTATAAATATCATCAACTAATAGTATGTTTAACGTTGGAGACTGGTAGGTCGCCAACCATTGTGGTGTATGAGGCGCATAACTGAATACTTCTTGCATATTCAACAGACGTGCCTGACGACCTTGTGAACTTTGCTTTAACGTATCTCGCTGCCTTACTAGAAGAGGGATATAGGATAAATGCTCATAAGTAGCTAAATATTCTGCCAGCACAGCTGCCTGATCGAAACCTCTCTGTATCAACCGTGTAGAACTTACAGGAACCCCGGTGACTATATCGATATTCCACCTTTTTTGATAAAACTCTATCATTTCTCGTTTCATCAGCTGGTAAGCTTCAATCATCATTTTACCTAATAGCGGTGCATAACGCTCCTGACCACGATATTTATAATCGGCTATCCACTGTCTCATCGTATCATTGTAATAAACAGCACTACGGTTAAACATAAAATAGCGCTGAGAAGCAGATTTACGCTGACAATCAGGGCAGTATTCTCCTCGTCCACACACTTTACATTGTTGTTGTGTAATCCAAGGAATAGATAAAGCACATTTCTCACATATTTGAGGATACCTTTTCATAAGAGGTGCTTTTTTATGACAAGTCATACACGCAGTATATTGTGGGTGCAGATAAGATAACCATGTCTGCCAACGATTTTGCTTTAACATTGCCAATAACTCCTTTGTTAACGAATATCTGTTGATTTCGATAGATGTAGATAGCCTTTACGCTTAGCTATACGATTCATAAGTTTGATTTGAGCTACAGCTTTTTTCTGCTCAATCGTCCATTGCTTGGATGCAAAAATAACAAGGCCTTTCGGATCTTCTTTGGATCTTCCCGCTCGTCCTGCCATTTGTACTAAAGAAGCTGCATCAAATAAACTACTGTCAGCATCTAAAATATAAACATCGCTATACGGAATAGTCACTCCTCGTTCCAAAATAGTTGTCGTTACCAGTATTCGTATCTGTTGCTCACGAAAAAGTAAAACCTTATTCGCTCGTTCAACATCTTGAGAAGAAGTGCCTGCTATAGAAAGCTGCGGAAAATAGGATTGTAAAAGTTCAACCAGAGATTCTATCAAAGCGATTCGTGATACAAATACAAAGATCTGTGCTTGACGTGTTACCGAGTAACGCAATTGTTTTAATAACGTATGTGCTAACTGCTTCTTTTTTAAAGCATTATTTACTGTCGGCATCGAAATATACTTGGGCACAGGTAAAGGATGACCATGAAAGCGAGCAGGCACCTTAGCATGAGCAAGAGTGCCTCTTTTAATCTCTTTTTGCAAAGTTGTAGGTGGAGTAGCTGATAGATACACAAAAGCACCATCCGATTTGCAACAATGGTTAGCCGCATAAGCCAGCATAGGATCATTGTGAAAAGGGAAAGCATCCAGCTCATCCAAAATAACCAGATCAAAAGCTTGCGAAAAACGGAGTAATTGATGCGTTGTAGCTATCGTTAGATCTGCTTCTTGCCAGCGATCTTCACTTCCACCATAGAGTACAGCCATCGTTGTGGTAGGAAAAGCTTTCGCCATTCGGGGAGCTAATTCTAGAACTACATCTCGTCTTGGTGTAGCTACTAATACTTTTCCTGCATTTTTCAACACGCTATCAATTAAAGGAAACGTCATTTCTGTTTTGCCTGCACCAGTCACTGCCCAAAGTAGGAAACGTTTATGTGTAAAATAGGAAGTCCTAGGAAACTTCTTTTTGTTTTTAATAAAATATAGGAACAATGTAGCGAATAACTTTTTATTAAATATCGTTTTTGGGTTTAATCTATTTGCTGAACCGATCAGAAAATGTAGTGCACTCGTTGTAGCTTCTGTCTGTGCATCACTTAGTCCCCATCTTGTTTGTATATGTTCTGTATGGATAGGAATATCTATAGTAGAAAAAGGGGTCGTACGTGATGAAGCTACATATACCGATTGAATTAATAATGTACATTCACGGCTTCTACCTAGATTTAGGCATGTTTCACAATAGGCACATGCAGAACTGCCACAGCTGGCGCAGGGTGTATGATTCATAGTGTGGCTACCACAACGTTGACACTGATAACCTAAAATAGGATCTATATGAACACCTGTTAGTAATCGCAGTGATTGAGTGAGATAAGCGAGCTGGGTGTATGTTTTCCACTCCTGTATGTTATCTACTTGCTGATCTGTCATCATCATGATGTATTCAGTAGCCAGTAAAGAACGGCCTGTCATCATTTTTGCTAGTGTTATCGCTCCCAGCATGACTTGTTTTTTCCAAGTCGAGGATAAAGGATATTGAGTCCCTTCATTTTGCTTTTCTTCTATAGTAGATAGTAAAAAAGGAATATCCTCTGTTTTGCCCAGCTTGTCATCCCACAAAAGCTGAATTTGCTCTATCGGAATAACAGGCTGGATCTCACTATATTGAATATGGGAATGATTATAATTTCGTATACGGTTATACAGCCATTTTTCTATGTATTGCTTCCATTCTGTAGGACTCCAACAATCTGCACGATGATCAAGTTCTAAATATTGTTGGCATTGTATGGCCCAACCTAAAGGTATCACAGAAGAGATACAGATTATTTTCTGAGCACGTTCATCTCTTCGTTTCTCTGAAGTCCACCAGATGAGATCGATACGAACATCCAATGATATTTCAAAAAGCCATCCTTTAGACTTTCTAATAGCGTATAAAACAATATGCATGCCTGTTCTCCCTTCTATATAGAAATAAAAACAAAAAAAGCACACCTTCCCTATTCCTAGGAAAAGTGTGCTTCACTTTTACGTGTGTTTATCTTACAAATTAAAGAGTAACCCAACCATGTTTGATAGCATTGATTACTGCTTGTGTGCGATCATCAACTTCCATCTTTTGCAAGATACTACTCACATGATTTTTTACTGTTTTTTCACTGATGAATAGATATTCACCAATCATCTTGTTACTCTTACCTTCTGCCATCAAACGCAATACTTCGGCTTCACGGCGTGTAAGAGGATTATCGTCACCGGCTACAAATTTAACACCTGTATCGCCAGAGCTATTATTATCTGTTAAAACACCAGATTCATTTGTATATGTCATGCGGCGTAGTTGTTGAATCAACTTGCCTGTTACTTTTGGATGGATATAAGCATGTCCTTCCATAACAGAACGAATAGCATTGACCAAAGACTCAGCTTCCATATCTTTTAACAGATATCCTGAAGCCCCTTTACGCAATGTTTCAAATACATAACTTTCATCATCATGAATAGACAGAATAATAACCTTAATATCAGGGAATAGTTCACGCAATTTCTCAGTAGCGACTACTCCATTTTCGATCGGCATATTAATATCCATTAATACAACTTCTGGAGGATTATGATTACAGAATTCTAAAACTTGAATTCCGTCTCCACATTCACCTATAACTTCAAGGTCATCCTCCATATTCAGAATACGCTTTAGACCTTCACGAAAAAGCTGATGATCGTCGGCTAGCAATATCTTAATCTTTTTAGTGCCGTAATCATGGTTTTCCATTCTGTTACTCCTTTCACTTTTCCACGTTCGTCGGAATATGGATTACGATTTTCGTACCCTGATTTTCGGCAGATTCGATTTCCATTCTTCCTTCAAGCAATTCTACTCGTTCCCGCATACCAATTAATCCAAAATGAGTATGATCTTTGGTCTTTTGCTCTATCATATCCAACTTAAAACCGCGTCCGTTATCTTCTACAATCAACTTCACCATTTGTGACTGGAAAGTAATGATAACCGTTACATAAGTAGGATAAGCATGTTTAGACGCGTTAGTGAGTGCTTCTTGAACTAGTCGGTAAATCGCAGCTTCCATAGCAGAAGTGAGTCGATATTCCTTGCCTCTTGTTTCGAAAATCGTGCGGATTCGAGTTTTATTCTCAAAATCTTGCACATATTTCCTTAAAGTTGGAATGAGACCCAAATCGTCGAGGGCCATCGGTCTTAAATTAAAAATTACTTTTCTCATTTCTTCTAAACTAGAGCGCACTTGTCCCTTCAAATCTACTATTTCGTCCTGGACCATCTTATATTCCTGCTTTGTAATCATTCTTTCTACAATTTCGGTCCGAAGAACTAGATTTGCGAGCAATTGAGCAGGACCATCGTGAATTTCCCGGGAAATTCGCTTACGTTCCTCTTCTTGTGCAAGAATGATTTTTAGTCCAATGAGTTGACGGTTTTTAGCAGATTCCAAAATACGAGTGACTTGATTAAGTTCGCCAGACAGGTATTCTAGTACAACCCCCATCTGCGAGCCGATCGTTTCAGCTCGCTCAATCGAACTTTCTACATTTTTCACCCGTTTTTGTAAATCATCCCGTCTTGCTTTTAAATACATTTCTTTCTCACGATAAATCATCAAATCCAATTGCAGTTGTGTTGCACGTTCATACGCTTGCTTGATGTCTTCTTCATTATACCGCACAAAGTCTCTGCTGACTTCAGTCAGTCGAATCCGAGAACTACGATAACTGACTTCAAGCTGATCTACTTTTTCAATCGTTTCAGTGGTTTCACGAAGTACCAATTCAAGTTCTGTATTTAACGAGAGCAATTCACTCCGCGAAGTATCCAAAATCTCGAAGATTTGATATTTGCTATTTTCCATAACACTTGTTGCATTCTTAATGACGTGATCTATTGCATCAGCGTGGAACTCCACTCGATCTTCTCCATTTCTGTAAGTCAATTGTATGATGCATGTATTATCATATCATAACTTATCACGATTGGATGCTTACCGTCTTGGTTTTCTGATCCCATTTTACAGTCAATCCAAGCTGTTCTGACACCAATCTTAACGGGACTAAAGTCCTTCCTGATACGACTAAAGGAGCAACTGTAGAACTTTTCAGCTTACCATTAGCTACATAAGCTTTATTATTTACAGTTAAATCCAGTAATTGTCCTGCACGTAAAATCGTCACTCTTTGACTACTTTGATTCCATGTCGCTTGTCCACCAAATGCATCCATTATATATTTGACTGGCACATAAGTCGCATTATTTTTGAGCATTGGAGAAACATCAATCGATTGTGCTTTGCCATCTAGTGTTGAAGTCTTTTTACCCACTGTCATTGATAATGTACCTTTTGGCATCGTATATGTTGCTGCCTGAGCTGCACCGGTTAAGCGAATATTGTCCATAGCGATCATTCCTGTAGCTGCACGTTCATCTTGTCCTTCAGCTACATTTACCACATATACACGTTTTAATTTAGCCGGATAAGCGATGCCTGAACCAGAAAGATCAATATTTAGTGTTTTCCAACCACTCCAATTGATACTTTTCGCAAAATCAATATAGACGGTTTTGCCACTTGCATCAGTTACTTCACCACGTAACCAGTTGTAACTCTTATCTCCGTATACATCGACAGTTACACCTGTTGTCCCTGCTGTAAGTGCTTTACCTGCTGTGCCACCAAATTGAGCATATGCATATTTTTTACTTGTTCCTACTGTCATATCATAGGTTAATTGTAACACTTTAGAATTCGCATGATCGCCTGTTCCTTGTGTGACTTGAGCTGTTCCTTTAACTGTACTTGGATTTCCTAAGAAACTAACACTATAATTCGGATTTTCAAAGTCTTCCCATGTACTCGTTGCTCCGCCGCCAGCAGTCAATACCATCATTGTACTGAAACCATCATAGCGAGCAATAGCGTATCCCACTGTAGTACCACTATCTACTGAAGAAATACTTAATTGTCCGTCTTTCACACTACCTTTGAATCCAACAAATTCCCATTTTAATGTTTCTGGAGAAATCGTTAAGTTAGATCCATCTTTTAATGTAGCTGTTACAGGTACGGCAATGGTAGTGCCTGCTTGCAATGTAGCTGTAGAACTTGCTGTAGCTAAACTTTGAATAGCTTCAGCTCCTACGACATTGACATTCATACTTGTACTTACGCCACCGCTTGAAGCAATAATTTTAGCTGTTCCATTTTTGGTTGCTTTGAACTCGCTACCTGTCCATTTAATATTGCTACTTCCTGCTTTCCAGGATGGGTTAATTCCAGCGGTACTGATCGGATTATAATACGTATCATAACCATTAGCTTCATATTTAGCTGTTTGTCCTATCAATAATTGCTTAGGACCATTAATACTAAAGCCTTGTACTTTACCTTGTGGAGCTGTTGTATAGACTCCTAGACCGTTTACGACACTGCGTTGAGTGTTACCGCCATATTCTGTTGCGAACGTCAGATCCGCTTGTGTCTCGCCTAAAGGACGTGTAACTAAAGTCGTTGACCCACCGCCATCTAAGTTAATACCTTTCCATACACCGATAGAAGACATAAATGATTGCAATTCATATAAAGACATACCTGCACTATTATCATTATCTTGTACAGTTACAATATAAGCGTATCGCCCATCTTGTGAATAACCGACAGCTGTACGTGCACGATTTCCACCAATAGCTGTTGTACTACGAGAGAAGGAACTTGGTTTCCCTTGATCCACCAGAATCGTATGACCACCGATCATCATTTGCAAAGTAGTTGGATCAATCGTTTTACCTGTAGATTTCGCTTGTAGGCTATAGTCTGTTGTTACTTTTTGTCCAACTTTCATATGTTGTTGTACAAATTGAGCTGCTTTACCATGGGTACGCAAAATATAAGCACCTTTTGGAACCACTTTTTGAATCGTAGCATTAACAGAAATTTGTGTAATGACTCCACCTTGAACAAGCACTTCTGTAGGTGTTGTTGAACTGTTAGCAGGACGTTCGATGGCTTTCCAAGCATCTGTATAGATATACATCGTATTCGAATGGCTAAATGTACCATTAGGTTCTGTCATATAAGAAGCCTGATTAATTCCCGCTAGATCAAAAGTAGAACCATCTTCTGCAGTAACTTTACCTTGAAACGCAAATTGATCAATCATAGGTGTTCCATCTTTGGTCACACCAAAAGCATACATTCCTTTTAATTCAGAAGGACTGGACATCAATACCCCTTCAGAAGCTTGTGCTCCCATCGGTACGCCTTCACTAGCTGTATTAAAGTAGTCACCATTAACACCAGCGACTGCCTTTGTTTCCTGTGCCATACCTTCAACCGATTGTTTCGTTGTAAATTGATTGCCTTTACCGGTCATTACATCTAAATTGACATACGGGTTTTTCAAATCGACTTTAACAACATCCGCCAAAACAGAGACCGTTTTTCCAGAACGAGCTGTTTTATAACGATACTCCAAAAGCTTTGCTCCAGAAGTTATGTAGCTTTCATTCAATTGAGTCGTTTCAGCTGCACTAGCAATGTGTGTGGGTAACCAAGGTACTTGAGTAAAACCAATTTGTAATGCGGGTTGAATCCATAACGAGCCTGCAATAGTTAAAATCATCCATTTGCGTGCTGTTTTTGTTGTGCCTGTCATATGTTAAAACGCTCCTATTCGTTGAAAATTCAGTCGATCATTTGATTGGTGTTTAGAGTTATGATAATGTTCGCCTTGTTTATCATAACGTTGTTTAAGTACAGATGCCACTTCGACACAGTACACCTCATAAGAATATAGACTACAATAGAAGCAAAAAGTTACGGTAAACCAATCATTTTTCTGTAATCTCATGAAAAATGCTAACTTCTTGCTAGCTGATCTACATTATATAAGGTACATAGAATGATAGTTCCAGTTCCGAATAATGGTATTGGTTTTGAGCATAAAAAAGAAGGCTTCTCGAAAAAAAATCGAGTCACCTTCTTTTATCTAACTATAATGGTTGAACCAATGTATTATAGTCCAGCTTGAGATTTCAATAATTCTGCTTTATCGACTTGTTCCCAAGGAAGTTCAACATCTGTACGACCAAAGTGACCATAAGCAGCCGTTTGACGATACAAAGGACGACGAAGATCAAGCATGCGAATAATACCAGTAGGACGCAAGTCAAAATTGTTACGAACCAATTCTACCATTTTTTCTTCGCTTACTTTACCTGTTCCATACGTATCGACACTGATTGATACAGGATTAGCTACACCAATAGCATAAGCCAATTGGATTTCACATTTATCTGCCAAACCAGCAGCAACTAAGTTTTTAGCAACATAACGAGCTGCATACGCCGCAGAACGGTCTACTTTAGTTGGATCTTTTCCTGAGAATGCACCGCCACCATGACGTGCATAGCCGCCATATGTATCTACGATGATTTTACGGCCTGTTAATCCAGCATCCCCTTGAGGTCCACCAATAACAAAGCGTCCTGTTGGGTTAATAAAGTATTTAGTATCTGCATCAAGCAATTCAGCCGGAACTACTGGAAGAATAACGTGTTCACGAATATCTGCTTGGATTTGCTCTAATGTAGTTTCTTCAGCATGTTGAGTAGATACCACGATAGCATCAATACGAACAGGCTTACCATCTTCATACTCTACAGTTACTTGAGTTTTACCATCAGGACGCAAATAATTTAGCGTACCATCTTTACGTACTTCAGCCAAACGGCGCGCGATACGGTGAGACAATGCGATTGGTAAAGGCATTAATTCTGGTGTCTCGTTTGTAGCAAAACCGAACATCAAACCTTGGTCACCAGCACCAATATTTTCTGTTTCTTTCTCCATTAAAGCTGTATCACGTGTTTCTAATGCAGAGTTAACACCTTGAGCGATATCAGCAGATTGTTCGTTTAATGAAGTAAGTACAGCACATGTATTATAATCAAAGCCATACTTGGCACGTGTATAACCAATTTCCTTGATTGTATTTCTTACGATAGATGGAATATCAACATACTCCGAATTGGTACTTACTTCCCCGATAACTAACACCAAACCTGTAGCCACTGCTACTTCACAAGCTACACGAGCATTGGGATCATTAGCTAAAAAAGCATCCAGTACAGCATCAGAAATTTGGTCACAGATTTTATCTGGATGTCCTTCTGTTACAGACTCTGATGTAAATAAATGTCTCTTAAGAGTAGACAAGAGTTTTCAACCTCCCATATGGATATTAAGGTGTCAGCACGATGTAGACAGCTTGAATAATCTAAAGTTGCTACACAAAAAATGAACCCTTTCCATAAGGAAAAGGTTGCTATACAAGCCTCAACAGTCATATTAACGTATTTAATACCAGGTGTCAAACGCTAATCATTATACCACAATCTATATTTTCTATACGTAAAAGATTTAATAGTCAATTGTAAATAAGCTGGATGACTCAGAACATAACATAGATTTAACTATTTTGTTTTATTCTATTTCAGATAGAGAATATCTATCTAGTTGAGCTTGAGATTTTTCTTATAGAAATATGATCTTACTGAATTTTGTAGTCACCGATCACTAAAACAGTCGCATTATATCCTTGAGTCATAGCCACTTCTACCCCGCGTCCATCTCTTGGAAATAAAAGCAGATGATTATTAGGAATAGCTTGGGACCCACCCATTTCACTTCCAGCCGTCAAATCTAAAATTCCATTTTTATCAGAACTGTACACTATAGCCTTACCAGTACGCACAATGACTTCTGTCCCAGCTGCTGCTATCAACTTTTTACCTGGACGTATTTCTACAACTTTTGTAGTCAATGTAGGCGTTGCTACAGGAGAAGGCGTTACACTCGCTGGAGTTGTAGCAGGAGGAGAAACAGGTGTAGTAGGTGTATTGTTTTTGGTACCACTATTGGTAGTAGTACTACCTACAGAACCACTAGTACCTCCACCCAATGCTTTTTGAATTTGTTGATCTACATAACTTTTGGTGACTACCGGATCATCCGCAGAACCGAGTTGACTATTAGCATTACTAGTCGTGATAAAAGAGCTACCTAACCAAATCCCGATACCAATCGTAGCTGTAGCCATTAGCCATGTTGCATACTTTTTCATACTATGTCCTCCTTAAATAAATATATAAAACAAAAATACCCCGGAGCAGTTGCCCGCTCCGAGGTATCTAAGCGAAAGTAGTTATACTTTCTATATGACAGTGTTCATATCAGAAGATATTACTTGCTGTTTACAGTTACAGTTTTAGCAGCTGCATCGTACATTACTGTAGCGTCAAGAGCTTTACCAACCCAAGCGATAGGCAATACAGTACGGTTAGCTTTAGTTACTGCTTTAACATCCATGTTGATTGTAGAACCGTTGATAGTCAATTGGTTAGTTTTAAGTTTCAATTGAACTACGCGGTCTCCTTTGATCAAAGTAACCATAGAAGTTGCTTTGTCAAACAAGATGTTTGCAGGAGTTACACCCAATGCTTCAGCTACGTAACGAACTGGCAAGTAAGTGCGACCATTTTCTACATAAGGAGCAACTTCAGCAGTACGAGTTTCCCCGTTTACTTTGTAAGCAGTGCTTCCGATTGTGTAGATAGCTGTTACAGCGTTAGACTCAACACCTGTAGCTTGTGTTCCGATAGTTGCGATAGTTCCTTGTGCAGCATAACGGTAGCTATCTTTCCAAGTTTGAGTAACATCACCGAAACCGTGGTAAGCAGTGTTAGCAGCGCCATCACCTTGTACTTTAGCAACAATGTTACCTTGTGGTACAGTACGGTCAATACGCAAGTTTACACCGTTGATAGCAATAGTACTAGCAGTAGTACTTTCGCTGTCTACGTAGAAACGCAATACGCCTTGAGTAGCACTGTTGTTGTAAGTGTCGATAGACACGTTACGGATAGTCAAATCACCAGAAGTTACAGATACAGTAGGTACTGAACCGAAAGTTACGCCAGCTGGAAGAAGAACTTCTACCAAACCGTTGTCATCATCAGTCAATGCGCCTGCTGCGCCTTCTTTAAGTGTCAAGTTACCAATGTTTGCACTATCAGAACCAATTGCAGCACTATAAGTTGCATCAGAAGCAGACAATGTTAGAGATGGAGTAGCTGTTGCCACTTTAACTGTACCAGTTAAACCTTGGCTACCAGCAACAGTAACATTCAAGTCACCAGTAAATCCAGGTTGTACTGCTACTTCAACATCTTTCAATGTGATAGAACCAGCATTGCTAGAAGTGTTTTGTGTATTGAATTTCAAACGCATTGTGCGTCCGTCAGTACCAGTGTACTCGATTTGTGGTGCGTTTAATCCGTTAGCAGTGTCAACAGAACCAGTAGTTCCAGTTGCGCCTTCGCCATCTTCATAAACAGACTGCCAACGAGCTCCTTCAGGTAATTGCAATGTTACAGTACGATCAGCGATGAAAGATCCTGCAACAGATTCTTTAACAACGATATCGCCTAATTGTTGCTCATCTTGACCAGCAATTACAGTAGATGGAGAAGCTACAGTTACGCCACCACCGTATTGTCCGTAAGAACCTACTACTAAGTTAGAAACATTAGAAGAAGAGTTACCACTAACATTAACTGTGATATCGCCTTCTTTAGCTTTATCTTCATCGTTTACAGAGAAAGCAAGATCCAAGTTAAATGAAGAAGCAGTAGTTGAAGGAGTAGTTGCTGCAAGAGTCAATGTATCAGTACCAAAACCTGTAGTTGTTACATTAGCAGCAGCTAAGTTACCATACAAAGTTGTGAAAGTACCGCGAGAATCCCACTCAAAACCAGAAGGCAATTTCAATTTAACTGCGTTACCGTCTTTCAAAGAAGCAGCAACAGATTCAGTTAGTTTGAAAGTAAAGTTGAAGCTATCACTGCTTGATTCTGTATCATTAGCTTCTAGAGCCACTTGACCAGAAGATACCACTGTAGCAACTTTTACGTTACCAGTTGGCAATCCACTTGCAGTTGAAGCAGAGAAAGTCACGTTTACATCACCAGTACTAGGACCAGTAGAAACGATTTGTCTCATGTTCAGTAGCAATTCGATATCGTCACCTGGGTTAGTTGTTCCGTTGAAAACGATTTGAGCAGTTTTAGAACTAATAACATTTACTCCGATAGTTTCGTGGTTAGAACCATCGTCTGCTTGAGTAGAAACAAAGTTGTATGTGTTACCAGTTGCAGTTGTGCTAGCAGTGTTTGTAAATTGATCAAACGCTGTAGTAGAACCAGTAGTAGTTGAAGGGAATTCAAAACCTTGTGGCAAAGTAAATGTTAAAGTTTGTTGACCACCACTTAGTGTAAGTTTGTCAATATTTACTTTAACACGTCCTAATGCTACTCCACCTTGAGATTTAGAAACAGAACCTGTTCCCAAAGTTGGTACGTTGTAAACATCAAAACTACCAGATGCATGTGCTGCTGTTGGAGCAACGATACCTGCTACTGGAGCGATACCTGCTAGCATAGCAGCGCTTGCTGCTACGTTTAATACTTTTTTAGTAGACTTTTTCATAAACTTTTGTTCTCCTCCTTGAATATCATAAACATTTTTTTTGTTTTTTTGTTTGTTGTGGATTTTGTCACTCATCAGTCGTTACACCCCCTCTCCGAGTTTAAAGCAAATCCCTTTTTGTATGATGATATCTGTGACAAAATCACAGAAAATCGTAACCGGAATATTTGTCAATCGAAAAACCGCAGTGCACAGAAGTTATTATACATTGCGTCAATGATGCCGTAAAGACATTTTTTCACATTGAGATCGACTAAACATTCCAAAAGTTAATCTCAATTTAATAACCTGTCAGCAATTATGTTGCCTTGTTTTATCGGGTTCATATATGTAGACGCAGGTTTCTTCAAAAAGTTGCGGTTTTTCAAAAAAAGTTTTCTGTTTTTTTTGCGACATATATTATATCGCAAAACAGAGCCTTAATTATCATACTACACTTTAGGAAGATGTGCCACTTTTGTCTACAATACTTTTTTATAACTATATTAGTACTAAACACGTTTTGACCTCTTTAAAACACTCTTTGCATAATTATTTTTGCATAAAAAAAGAGAGAGCTCTTGAAGAACCCTCTCTAGTAACAAATTACATTTTAGGAAGTTTTTTATCGTTGATCATGACTTTCGCTAAAATAACTGCTGTATCTGAACGTAACATTTTTGCAGTTGGAGAATAGTTGAAGCCTTTTTTGGAATCTCCATCAATAGCAGAACCATTGATAAAGCCTTTTTTGGCTACCGCTAATACCGCTGCTCTAGCGTAACGATCGACAGATGTAGCATCTTTGAAGATTTTTTGTAGACCTGCATCAATTTTCGTTTGATCTGTATCCATTTTAAGATTGAGTGCTTTGGCAATAATTACTGCTGCATCCTGACGACTGATACTATCTCCAGGACTAAATACTTGCGGCTGAGTACCACGTACAAAGCCTGCACGCGCAGCTGTTTCTATATAACGATAATCGTATAGTGCATTTTCTGCAATATTACTATCGCTGCTACTTACATCAATAAAGTGTTTGGTACCTTGATAATCAAATGGCATTTGTTTTGCTTTGACGATAGCACGAGTAAATTCACCACGTGTAATATATTGATCTGCTCCGAAAGAAGTATCTGGATCAATAGCTTTCATAATACCTTTGGCAAATAAAGCTTCCATATAATCTCTTGCATAATCATGTTGAACAATATCTGTATACGAATAACTTAGTTTGGCAACCACATAGTAACCAAAACGGTCAAACGGTACAGTTACAGTATGACTCTTCGCGTTTACAACACCACCAAGATTCTCCCATTGTCCAGTACTGTTACCCAATGAACGATCAAAGAAGAATACAGTGATAGCTTTACCAGCGTCTTCAGCGACATTATCAGAATAAGACAATGTTAGTGTCCCACGTTTCGATGGAACCAATTCATTTTGCGGATTACGCTCATAGAAACTTGGAGTTTTAGAATTAGATGATTGGTAAGGATTTTGTCCTAATTTAGTAGGATCGTATACATCAGCTGTAGTAATATCATCAGCTAAACCTGGGTCAATCCAATACACTGGACTACTTTTCACGAAATGATTATTAAACTGACTTACAAAAATTTGTTGTCCTACTTTAAATTTAGCATCCATATTGGTTGGAATAGGTTCAAAGTTATAACGATCGATAACTCCATCTTGGCTATTACCAATTCCAAATAGAAGGCTATGTCCAGAGAATACTTCATTTTTCAATTTGTCATCCGCACTTGTACCGATATCACGACGGATAAGGTTCGTTCCAGATGCAAATTTCAAATTCAAATCGCCTTCAAAGACTTTAGCAGAAGTCTTCATATCCTGCATAAATTCTGCGCCTGGAATATTTGTAGGTACATATTTAACAGTAATATCTGTTTTCACTTGCTCGCCGTTAATCGTAACAATAATTGGAATCTTCGTATCTTTATTAGCTTTCAGATCTTTAACTGTCACACGGTAAGCATCTGGATACTCCGGATCTTTGCCATTGGCTTTACCATTAGGATCAGTATAAAAAGGTTCTTTAGTAGCTTCTTCTTTATTAATAACAACAGAAGTAGCATTTTTAGAATTAACCACTACATCTACAAAATTGCTATTAGTTAACTTTTCAGCTGTTAAAGGTCTTACAATTTGATAAGCCTCTGTTTGTTTACTAATTTCCATTCTTGCAGAAGAACTAGGTCCTCCAGCTCCTGTATTGTATACAGTAAAGTTATAGACAATAGGACTTCCATCTTTCTCTACCTTTTGTCCTCTCAGAATAAAGCTAAACGATTGTTTAGTATAATCATAAAATACGCTTAGTCCTGCATCACTCGGTTTACTATCTTTTGCTTTCAAAGCATCTCCAGTAGTTGAAGTAAATTCATTATTAAGTGTCCATGTTGCGACTGTAGTACCATCTGATTTTTGAACTTTCAAAATATAATTACTTTTATTAAGTGTTGCGTCTCCTCCATCAAGGATGCTTTGTACGCCCTCCTTGGTAATACCTAAATCTACAAAATCGAAAGTACCATAAATATTAAAATCCTGCTGAGTAGTTGTATAAGCTGTTCCGTTCATAGAAAAGTCAGCATCTTTAGCTGTTGGAATAGCATCACTATTTCCTGAGAATTTGAAAGGAAAAATCCCAAGAGTAGTATCTACAGGAATGACAGGTACATCTGTAGGAACTAGATTAATTTTGATCGCATTCTCGTAAGAAGTTTGATTTGTTTTGAATACAATTTTGACTGTATTCTCTCCTGAGAACATTGCATTGTATGCTTTGGATACCGAACTAATAGGAATTCTAAAATTAGTATCATTTTTGCCATCTACAGGGACAAGCGGAATAATCGTATTATTCACATAGAAGAATACTGTTTGTTTATTTGCTCCATCATCTGTATAACGAATATCTGATTGATTCGTTACATTCTGCAATTTACCAGAAAAATCATCTAGAGTATTCGTAATGATTCGTACGTCAGATCCTGCAACGTTCTGGCTATTTTGAATAACTATCCCATCATATGCTTTATTAAAATTAGCATATGGACCAAATAATACGTTTACTTTAGCTGATACTTCTGGCGTATCGACTCCACCCTTAATTGCTTTAAAGGTCAAAGTTTGTGTACCACTTATAGGAAGTTTATCAAGTTTATAAATTAAGCGTTGTGTAGGAACAGCACTTCCACTTACAGGAGATGAGTCAATTAGTGAATAAGAAGCATCACTTGCAACAGCGGCAGTTCCATTACTGTCTACAATTTTGCTAATATTAAGCACTGTATTACCATCTCCATTAACTACCAATACTTCTAAAGCTGTTGGTAATGAGAAGATATTTGCTCCATCCAATGTTGTTCCAGTCATTGTTTTAGCGGATGCTGGAGTTGTATTGGCTGTATATCCAGATAAATAGTTTACTTTAGAGATATAAGCTGCCGTGCTATTACGTAAAGTCAGACCAAGCCCTTTACTTGAGTCGCCTTTAGCAAGAATAGATACGTTGATTCCTTTATCGTAGTCAAATGTGCGATTGTTATCTTGTGGAATTGTATATGCTAGTGTTACGTAAGCAGAAGTACTTTCAGTTTCAATAACAGTTGGTGTTACTGTTCCTGTATATTGGCCTGAAGTTACTGTACTTGGTATACCTGCACCACTAAAAGTATACGAAATATAATCCGTAAAACTTGCAGGACGCGTATTATTAGTCAAAGGAACAACGATTTTACCTGTTAATGCAAATTTATTATCGGAAATCGTGAAATCCGGGAATGTTGAAAGATCTGCAGAAGTCAAACTTCCACTTTGAGCATACGTGTCATAGAACGTTGTTAGTCCATTATAAAATGTTACTTCACGTGTTGTTTCAAGCACTTGTGTTCCATTGATCGCTTGAATCGTCAAAATATTTTTACCTAGCTTTAAAGCTATAGGAGCTACTGTGAATTGATAATTGTTAGAACTTGATACAAGAGAAGTTCTACTGTTACCACCATTCACTAAAACAGTAACTTTTGTTGCATTCGGTGCAGAACCACTAAGAGACATGTTGGCTGTTTGTTGTCCCTCGTTAATTCCGCCTTTGGCAGCCGTTAATACAACAGATGTGTTCTCTTTTAAAGCAACTGCATCGTTATCCAATACAGCATTCAAATTGTAGATAGTTGGACCATCACGATACTCTACATAAATAGATTCGGCTACTTGTGAAGCTACACCTTGTGTCGCTTTAAAAGTAACACGGTTTAAACCTGCATATAAAGGAATATCGGAAATGGTTAAGCTTGAACCACCAGATGTACTGGCATTAATATTTCCGCTTAATCCTTTGTTCGATTTAATCACTGTAACAGCAGTACCATTTTTAGAAATTTGTTCTACATCATAACTAATAGAGTTCGCATTGATATTACTATAGCTACCCGTTACCGTAAGTTTGTCACTATTCGCAATTCGTGGTGTTCCAATATCGTACTGCTCATTAGGGAAAATGAAAAAGCTTCCTGTCGCAGCATTAGCTGACTTTGCACCTAAACCTGGGGGTAGACTACTTACAATAAGAACTACCGCCATAAGCATCGATAGTATTTTCTTCAAAATGATGTTCCTCCTTTGATTTCGGTCGCTGCTCCAACTCACTAATGGCGGGCATAACCTGTCTACCCTTTTTATCGGCATCCTACAGGTATATTTTAATAAGTTCAGAGAAAACAATACAAAAAAACCTCTCTTTCTATAGAAAGAGAGGCTTCAATATCGCCGAGATCCTTTGCTAGCAACCGATCTACGACAAATGATTTATTTTATTAATTTTGAAGAAAATACGTTATTTAAGGTTTGCTTCCACGAGTTGGATCAGGTTTGATTCGCAGGCGAGCAATCAATCCAAGAAGTGGACGTCTTGTTTTGCCAACTAAACCAATAAGCTCTGCTCCAATTTGAAGGACAAACATCATGACACAAATCACTAGGAATGTTACCCAATTGGCTTCATTAATAGCAGCCGATGATTGAATAATAGCTAGAACACCGAAAAATGCTGCAATTCCATAAATCAATAATACTGTCTGACGATGACTTAATCCGAGTTCGCGTAGACAATGATGCAAATGACCTTTGTCTGGTGCAAAAATCGGCTTCTTATGTACCCAACGACGGATAATCGCGAAGAAGGTATCAGACAATGGTACACCGATAATGATTAGCGGAGTAATAAAAGAAACAACCGCGATTTGTTTAAATCCAAGTAAGGATAACATCGCAAGACTGAATCCGAGGAACAATGATCCCGTATCACCCATAAAAATTTTGGCTGGATGAAAGTTAAAGTAAAGGAATCCAACAATAGCTCCCAAAAGAAGTAGACATAAAAGCGCTACAGGGTAGTTACCCATAATCAATGACATTGTGAAAATACTACCGATCGCAATAGCAGATACACCTGCTGCCAAACCATCCAACCCATCAATCAAGTTGATCGCGTTCGTTACACCTACGATCCAGAAGATCGTTAGCGGGATAGCAATCCAGTTTTCAAGTGAAGA
The DNA here is from genome assembly GCF_001721045.1 of Paenibacillus nuruki. Classification (GTDB taxonomy): domain Bacteria; phylum Bacillota; class Bacilli; order Paenibacillales; family Paenibacillaceae; genus Saccharibacillus; species Saccharibacillus nuruki. The sequence goes on from NZ_MDER01000060.1 coordinate 36,006, forward strand.
ATACGAATCTTGAAAAGGAATATTTACAAAATCCACTTTGATTCCGTATCCGAATACTACTGTACATGCAGCAATAATTTGACCCAACAATTTAACACGAGCTGATAATTCAAAACGGTCATCCAGTACACCGATCAATACAATAATTGAACCCGCTGTAAAAAATGCTTTCATAAAATTAGCGTCGCGTGCAGGTAGATCAAATGGCAAAAACGGAAGGACAGCAACAAAAGCAATCGTAAATGCTAAATAAATCCCCAGTCCGCCAAGCCTTGGCATGATTCTCGTATGCACTTTACGGGCATTAGGAACATCTACGGCTCCGATTCGAATTGCAAACTTTTTGACGAGCGGCGTTAGAACCAGTGCCAATGCCAGCGCCAGAACAAATCCGAGAATAAAAATGATTAACATTTTGCTTTTCGACCCCCAATTTATCTCACGGAGCCAATTATACTCCGTTCGAAATTAAACACCAAACTTCTTTTAAGCACGTTTTAGGCGATATTCATCTAAATTTCATCTATTTAATGAACTTTTACTACGTTTTCCTTGTCCTTTAGCACTTTTAATGCGAATTTCGGAAGCGCAAGCATTCTTTTGTATCGTGTAGGCTCTTTAAGTAAGCGATAAAACCACTCCAAACGCAGTTTTTGGAATAATTTTGGTGCACGTTTGGTTTTGCCAGAGATCACATCAAAGCTTCCACCTACACCCATAATGATCGGAACACCCAATTCTTGCTTGTATGTACCAATCCAAGGTTCTTGTGTATCTGCTCCTCTTGCAACAAAAAGAAGATCAGGTGCAAGGCTACGAATTTCAGCAATAATTTGTGCATCTTGATCTGGGCCAAAAAATCCATCTCGATAACCCACAACTAAAGTATGGGGATATAAACTTTTTAACCGGGTAGCTGTTGCCTGAATCACTTCCGGGGTTGAACCTAGTAAATATACTTTCCAATGAAGCGCCTGTCCTCTATCCATCAAACGATGTAATAGATCGTATCCAGCTACACGTTCAGCAACAGGTTGACCACAAGTAGAAGCTGCCCAGACTAACCCTGCTCCATCAGGAACAAGTAATTCTGCATTTTTCATCACTTGCATATAAGCAGGTTGTTCCAAAGCCGTCATAATCATGATTGGATTCGCTGTAATAATCTGCTGCGGTTTACCCTTTTTGATACTTTGTTCCAGATATTCAACGGTATCGTCCATATTCATTTTGGATACTTGTAACCCGTAAATCGGAACCGTCGGTATGGTATTCCATTCTTTCATTATATATCACCTTTGTGCTAAATAATAATGAGCAATAAAACGAGCAGGGCTAGCAGCATCTTGTTTGAGTAATTCGATAAAAGAAGCTTTGCTGGCACGCCATCCTTCTTGATCATCTAGCAATACTTTCGTTTCTTTTGCCAATTGAAGCGGATCCACCTTTGTACTAGTGCCTGTGGCTTGAATTTGTAAACGATTCAAGAATTGATCGATTTTGGGATCATACGATATGCCAATTAAAGGTACGGATTGAGATGCTGCATAGATGAGACTGTGAAGCCTCATACCTATAATAGCATGACAATGGCTAACTTCCACTAACATTTGTTGTGGATCTGTTACTTGTTCTGCGCTACTTATCATACTTCCATGCTCACGGATATCCCCAATACGATCAATAACATACTGAGAAGCTTGCTCATCTTCTGGCAAATGGAAAGGTAAAAAGCGAAGATGAACCGGTGATTCTTGACTTAATAAACGCAAACCATCCGCTATTCCATCTAATTCACGACGCTGTTTATCCCAAAAGCGAACCGATATACCCACAACAGGAAGCGAATCCATATTCGCTTCTCCTATATGAGTTAAAGACTTAACTTGGATAGGATTGCGTGTCGTAGGTAACGGTAATCCCATAACAGGATCAGCAACCACTTCAATCTTAGAACGAGAAAGCCCCATTTTTTCTAATAATAAAGCAGATTCCTGATCCCGTACAGAAACATAAGCACTTCGTTTAAAACTATTTTTAATCCATGAGAAGAAGAATTTCTTCTGTACAGGTCCTACACCTTGAGCATAAATAAACACAGGCTTACGTAACCATTGAGCGATACGAACAATGCCTAGATAGTAAGGAATAGTCATGATGCCTGTAGAATCTTGAAGTAAACTACCTCCACCACTGATCAGACCATCACTTTCTTTAAGCAATTGACGAATTTCGCGAATCTTCAACCGACCTACAGAGCGTACTCCATACATTTTGGAAGTCCATTCAGGATCACCTGACAATACGATCGGCTCGATTTGAATACCTTGTTGTTTACCCTGATCTTCCAGTGAATTCAAAATGGATTTTAATACGGCTTCGTCTCCACTATTGCGGAACCCATAGTATCCAGAGATTACGATTTTCGCAGAAGCGGTAGCCATTTTTTCCAACACCTTTCAAGGATTTGCCATGCAATCACAGCAACCAGTCCAAGAATCAAACCAAGTCCCATTCCTAGCAGACCACGAATCAGAGAAATATGAACAGGTGAATGAATATGTGCAAATGTATCAACCATCGATAATTGACCAATACAAGCAATAATCATAATGTAAATCGCATGACGATACTTCGCTGCAATAAATACACCTAAAATAAATAATGGATGAGCCATTAAGAATTCTTTATTACGTGGACGAACACCTAATAAGCTTTCTAGTGCATTACGGAAATGCATTTCAAGCGGTGTTACTGTTCCTGCATTACCGGTACGCGAAAGATAATACATGCCTACAATTCCTACGATACCCAGTACAATAATCCAAGTTAGTGTAATTGGAGTCGTTAGTACTTTGCGAATACCACCTATACCAAAACTTTGTTTGCCACGATAAAAAGCGATATAAACCGCAATTAAAGCGATAGGCGCAAAGTGTAATAAACTTACACCACGGAATTGGTTGATGACTAGTTGATACGTAATATCGTTTAGAAGTCCGATAATAAATAATGCTCCTGTTAATGACCACAGCGATGTACGAATAAACAAGATAACGGCTTGAATCACACGCTGACTTACAGATAATTGATGTCTTGTTTCGTATAAACGATCTACTTTGCGTACAGCATAGATCATCGCGATCGTTGGTGCACTAATAGCCGCTAATAAAGCAATACCTTGTTCTAAAATAAGCGCTTGATGAATTAAGATCATTCCTGCACTTCCAACAAGTCCAAGTACAAATACGATCAAAGTGAAGCGTCGTACAAAATAATAAACCAGCAAAGCAATATACGCAATCGCACCAATCAGTACAATTAATTTGAAATATTTATTGAAAACAGAATGACTTACATCCATAGCGGAAGCAGGTCCAATTTTAAAACCGTGACTTTCGATATTTTGAATCGCATGCCCTTCGGTTTGTAGACTCTTAATGACATTATCAATCGAGTTAGTCATTTGAGCTTTGGTCGTGTCACGAGATACCGCCAAGTTAATATACATCATCCGAATATTGCGATCTTTGGCTGCCAAAGCAAAACGATCAGCTACTGTATAAGGATCTAGCTTAGAATCGGATTCGCTCAATGAATACAATCGAACCACATTATAATCCATCAGGTAGGCTAATTTGCTAAACCCAGTTTGTGGTTTTTTCAAGTTTTCGATAGCTGCTATACCAATTCCATGTTGATTCAACAATGTAGCAAAGTTAGCAATACTTTTCTTCTCGATATCGTCAGTGAAACCTGTAACTGATTCACCATCGAAAAGAATTGTTTTAACACCATATTCAGCAAATTGACTTAACAATCCATTCATACGATTTTGATCATAAGGTAATGAATCGTTTAAACGGGGTACGATTTGGAAGCCCATGTTGTGAAGCATCCGCATAGTGATTGGATCTGGATCAAGTGGCTTCAGTCCAGCTTCATCCGCAGAAGTCTGAATAACCACACCCGGTAATCCTTTGAAGCTCCAAGGTACAACAGGGATGCCCAATGAATTGTATACACGCTGAAGAACAGGCTCTAGTAATTGTGCATTTTCTTCACTTGTAAACTGGACATATGTAAAATTTTCATTTTGCGGAATAACCTGATTTTGAAGATTAGCCACATCCACAGAATTATACACATTTAGACGTTGCGATTTTTGCAATTCACTTAAATTACTTTGGTATACAGCGACAGAACCTATGCCTGCATCCTTCAGCAATTGAAGCTGTTGCTTGATATAATCCTGGGGATGAGGCTGATACGATGCAATATCGATCAGATTACGATAATTAAAAACAAACTCTACATTTTTGGACGTTGATTCGGTTTTAGTACGATCAAAAGCAATCGGCAATGATGCCACCAAACCAATAATCACTAATATCCATAACCATTTCACAGAAGAATTATTCCAATGCTGCCATTTCTGAACCACTCAAGTACCTCCTTAGTAAGTTCGTTATGTCGCTTTGTGGGAGTCGCCCAAAGAAGAACATAACGAATGGTTCCGCTGTTAAGACTAAGCCTCACAGCGGAACCCTTCATTCATCTGATCTATTATATACTGCCTGGTGTGTCTATCCTACTAAAAATTGATGACAAAATGCCATTTCAACAAAATATTTTTTGTTTATCCGTCTACACGTTGCATCACAGCAGCTGTTAATTGTTGAATGCGAGCTGTTGCATCTGCGCCTGAATCACCACGAACCGCAAAGTATACTTTAATTTTGGGCTCTGTTCCAGAAGGACGTAAGCAGAACCATGATCCATCTTCCAATAAGAATTTCAATACGTTTTCTTTAGGAAGGCCATCTAACCCTTTGGAATAATCCAATGCTTCACTCACTTTAACACCAGCGATTTCAGCAGGGCTATCCGTGCGCCATGATTCCATAATGCCTTGAATCTGTGCAACGCCATCTTTTCCTTTAAGCGTACGAGATTCCAAACTTTCTTGGAAGTGGCCAAATTGCTCATACAACTCTTGCAATACATCATATAACGTTTTGCCTTGTTGTTTGTAATAAGCAGCAGCTTCACTGATTAATAGTGCTGCAACTACTGCATCTTTATCACGTGCATAATTACCTGCTAAATAACCATAACTTTCTTCGTAACCGAACAAATAGGTATGCTCGCCACTTTGTTCAAATTGATTCATTTTTTCACCGATATATTTGAACCCTGTTAATGTGTTAAATACGGTTGCTCCATAATGTTCAGCGATAGCTGCTCCCATTTCACTCGTTACAATCGTTTTGATTACTGCGCCGTTAGAAGGAAGTTTGCCTTGCTCTTGAAGCTGACTCAAATAATAATGAATCATAATCGCACCCGACTGATTACCAGTTAGAACAAAATATTTACCATCTGGATCTTTAACGACAGCACCCATACGGTCACTATCCGGATCTGTACCGATTAAAATATCTGCGTCTACTTCTTCACCTAGCTTAATGGCTAGTGTAAAAGCTTCACGCTCTTCAGGGTTAGGTGACTTCACTGTTGTAAAGTTACCATCAGGTGCTTCTTGCTCAGATACGATTGAAACGTTAGTAAACCCAAGACGCTCTAGTCCTGCACGTACAGGAAGATTACCTGCTCCATGTAAAGGTGTATAGACAATGTTCAATGCTTTGCCTGCTTCACCTTGTAACAACTCACGATTCACGCTAATAGCTGTGACTGCTTGGATAAAGTCTTCATCTTCTTCTTTGCCTAACCATACCAACAATCCTTGTTGTTCCGCTTCTTCACGACTAATACGCTTAATCGCTGCAAAAGAAGAGACTTCACGGATATTGCTAATCACTTGCTCGGCTTCATGAGGAACCAGTTGGCCACCGCTGTTGTTATATACTTTATATCCATTATATTCAGGCGGATTATGACTTGCTGTAATCACAATACCACCCGTAGCTTTGAGGTTACGAACAGCAAAAGACAATTCCGGTGTAGAACGAAGCGAAGGGAATAATTTCGCTACAATTCCATTTCCAGCAAGTACCAAAGCTGCTTCTAATGAAAATTCAGGTGAAAAGTGACGGGAATCATGAGCGATTATAACAGATGGCTTACCTTCTCCAGTATGAGCAGATACAATATACTCTGCTAAACCTTGAGTGGCTCTACCTACAGTGTAAGAGTTCATACGGTTACTACCTGCACCAATCACTCCACGCAGTCCACCTGTACCGAATTCTAGATCACGGTAAAAGCGATCTTCCAGTTCTTTATCTTGTCCTTGGAGTCCTTGCAATTCCTCTTTGGTTGCTGCATCAATCGATTCGTCATTTAACCATTGATCTAAATTACGTTGAGCTTGTTCACTAAGTGTTGTCATCATATCCATCCCTTCTCCATCTATAAGTTATCAATCATCAAATCATTTCATATTCAGTCGATTACTCTTTATTCGGCTCTGTCAGCGCGAACATAATTTCACCCTCAGCAACAACTTTACCATCCACGGTTGCTCTAGCATGTCCTTTACCGATCGATGCTTTCATACGTGTAATATCCACTTCCAATTGAAGCGTATCACCAGGTACTACTTGTCCACGGAAACGAACACCATCAATTCCTGCAAACATCGCTAGTTTGTTACGATTTGCTTCCATTTGCAAAATAGCTACTGCGCCTACCTGTGCTAACGCTTCAACAATCAATACACCAGGCATCACAGGATAACCTGGAAAATGCCCTACAAAAAATGGTTCATTAATCGTTACATTTTTAATACCTACAGCACGTTTACCAACTTCCAATTCCAGTATGCGATCTACCAGTAAAAAGGGAGGACGATGCGGTATAATCTCCTGAATTTGTTGTACATCTAACACAACCAAAACCCCTCTCATTTTCAACAGTATAGGTTCACTTTTTCTTTCATCCATTATCGCATCTTCAGATTGCATGCATAACAATGTGAATCCGAATCGTTCACCTGCATTGTCCCATATAATATGTAAGCAATTTTTAGTTATTTTAAGCAGTCCCCATCATTATAACGGTTTCGACAACAAAAATAAAACTCCTGCATATGCAGGAGCCTTTAAAAGTCATGGTGCAAAAACAAGTTGAAAAATATGCGCCCATGTTTCCGGATATAATACATCCGATATATTTTGTTTACCCAAAATAGCATAACCTACCATTAAGCCTGCCATTAAAGCAACAACAAATCCAACAATCACTAATATGACACGTAATGTTTTGACACCAGCCGAAGCAGATGGAGTAGCTGGCTTCTTCTCCGGCTGTTTTCTCTCAGGTGCAGGCTTTCTCACAATTTTTTTATTAGGAGTTGCTTTACCTTGAGCTTTAGCCGCTTCTTGTACGGCTGCACGTCTACTAGCCACGAATACTATTGGTAATGCTCATCATGTTATCACTAGAAGACAATGTACGTGCTGCCAGCTGATATGCACGTTGTACTGTAATCAATTCAGACATTTCTGCACTCAAATCGACATTAGACCCTTCCAAAAAGCCTTGACGAATCTGAGTCGTTGCAGACATCGTGCCTACAACATCATTTAAGTTCGCTCCGGTAGGTAACATGAATAAGTTTCCATCCATTTGCGTAAGCCCTTCTGGATGAATTATACGATCAACTTGAACCGATTGTGGCAGTACTGTAATTTTGCCTGCACCATCCGTAGAACGAACAACACCTTTGTCATCGATCTGGATACTGGTTTTGGCTGGAACTTCCAAAGGAGCAGATACCCCTCTAGCATTTTTCCCCATTAACAAATAGCCTTGATCGGTTGCCATAAATGCTTTGGTCGGGTCTGTGGCTGAAGGTACAAAGTGGAAAGATCCTTCACGTGTCCAACCTTGCTTCCCATCTGCACTCACTGCAAACATACCATCACCTTGAATAGCCAAATCAGTAGGATTATTAGTCGTCTGCATTTCCCCTTGAGCAGTATTCATCGTTACATCACCCATACGAGCACCGAATCCTAGATTGTATCCTGCTCCTGTTACGCGACCTGGTAGAGCAGATGCTGCACCTGGTTGTTGTTTAACCGCAGTAAATACATCTTCAAATGTAGCTTGTTTTCCTTTGTACCCTACTGTATCGGCATTCGCAATGTTATCAGAGACCATACCCAGTTTTTGCTGGATACCGCTCATCGCTACCATTGCACTGATCATCGAATTATTCATTATTCTCCTCCTTTGCTAACCATCTATACTGCTATATTATACACGACCTACGTCATTGACTGTTTTGTCTAAGCTTTTATCGTAAAATTGTACGATCTTCTGATTTGCTTCATATGCACGAAGGGCTGCTGTCAAATCAACCATTGAAGCGGCTGCATCTACTGTAGAACCTTCCAAGTACCCTTGGCGAACTTCTACATTGTCGCCTGCTTGTAATTGTCTTACACCTGCTGTAGCTGGATCTGTTACACGGAACAATCCATCACCTGCACGAGTCATCTGACCCGGTAGATTCACAACAGAAATGCCTAAGCGTCCAACTGTCGCACCATTGATCTTGGTTGTAATATTTCCTCTTGAATCAAAATTATAATCATCAATCGAACCACGAAGTGTAATCGGATTACCGGTTGCCCCTAATACTTGGTTACCGGTTGATGTTAATAATTGTCCTGCTGCATTCAATTGAAAATTACCGTCACGAGTATAGCCTGTTTCTCCGGTCTTACTGGTTGCTGTAAAAAAAGCTTGCGGACGATACGTTACTGTACCATCTTCTGCTACATATTTACCTGAAGCATCGAAAGGAATGTTCTGCTGAGTAGCCGGGTCTGCCAGATTAATCTCTGACACCAAAGCAAAGTCATCCGCTGAATTCGTCTGACGCATATCACCTTGTACATTCATAGAGATACTTTCTTCTGCCAGTACACCGGTATTCAAACGACCAATGTTTCGGTTGCTTGATCCTTGATCTCCATTATTTAACGAGATCAACATTTCTGGAAAAGAACGTTCAATACTCTCTACTTGCTTGTATCCAGGGGTATTTACGTTTGCTATATTTTGCGTCACGGTATCATGGCGACGTTGCTGAGTAATCATACCTGAAGCAGCCGTATATAAACCTCTTAGCATTACCGGACACTCCTTTCGTGTTCAATATAGGGGTGATTCTGATTGTTTATATCCAAGTTTCCGTCTCATCATTACATTCTACTACTTATATCGGTTAGACTAGAACTTTTTTTTAGAGACTTTGTCCAAATTATTTAACATAATTCCTGTTCCTTTAACAACACAGTGCATTGGATCTTCTGCAACCAGTACGGGAACATGCAATTCTTGAGATAATAATTCTTCTAATCCGTCCAACATCGCTCCGCCGCCTGTCAAAATAACACCACGGTCAATAATATCTGCTGATAATTCTGGAGGAGTCTGTTCGAGCACCGTTTTAGCTGCTGCTACAATCGACAAAATCGTATCGGATAATGCTTCTTGTACTTCACCCGACGAGATGGTAATTGTTTTAGGTAATCCACTAACGATATCGCGACCACGAATATCCATTTCTCTTTGTAAGCCACCCGGACGTACTGTTGCAATATTAATTTTGATATCTTCTGCTGTACGTTCACCGATCAGCAATTTATATTTATTTTTGATATGTCTCATGACAGATTCATCGAATTTGTCTCCAGCGACTTTCAGTGATGATGAAGTTACGATATCCCCCATCGACAATACAGCGATATCTGTTGTACCTCCACCGATATCAATAACCATATTACCACTTGGTTCGAAAATATTCATACCTGCTCCAATAGCGGCGGCTTTAGGCTCTGCTTCCAAAAATACTTCTTTGGCACCACTACGCTCTGCTGCTTCACGAATCGACTTTTGCTCCACTGAAGTAATATTGGTAGGTGCACAGATCAGAATACGAGGATGACTATACCAGCTACGAGCGCCTACTTTATTAATAAAATGTTTGAGCATCGTTTCTGTCACTTCAAAATCAGCGATCACTCCATCACGAAGTGGACGGATAACGACAATATTTTCAGGTGCACGGCCGATCATACGTCTTGCTTCTTCACCTACAGCAAGTACACGCTTAGTTGTTGTTTCTATAGCGACTACCGAAGGCTCGTCCAAAACGACACCTTTTCCTTTTACATGAATCAAAACATTTGCTGTACCTAAATCAATTCCAATATCCTTGCTGAACATATCAAGAGCCTCCAAAAGTTCGTATTTCCGGTAACAAAGCACCGTCCGTTATTTTATGCTTTTACATCATCTGAGAGCCTATTCACTGGTTATGTTTGAAATGTTAACGAATAAACGTTCTCCGGCAACGATCAGTTCAGCGAAAAATATGTATATGTGCCCACTATGAAATGAATGCAAAAGGCTGACTTATTAAAATTAGCATAATTACCAAGGGTATTCAACGCCATTGTTCGTCATTTTTGGAAAAGAAAATGTCATATATAACAAAAGAGCCAGACTATAATCAGTCTGACTCTTCAATATACGTGAATTACGATATCAAAAGCGATCTAATGTTCGCCTATAGATACATTAAATTCATATACTGTTTTATGCGAGTGTAGGTTGAACATTCAAAGCAGCTGTGTTTACTTTTTCTGTTTTGTCAGAAAAAGCAGCCATTTGTTCTTCTACCGCAGGTGTTGGTTCTTGAGAAGGTTCGGCTTCTTCCAAGCGCCAAATATCTGCTCCCAATCCAGATAACTTTTCAGCCAAATGTACATATCCACGATCGATATGATGTGTTCCGCTTACTTCAGTTGTTCCTTCAGAGATCAAACCTGCACAAATCAATGCAGCTCCTGCGCGCAAATCGGTTGAGCATACTTTCGCACCAACAAGACTTGCTCCACCTGTTACGATCGATGTTCTACCTTCAATACGAATCCCCGCGTTCATCAGGTTGAACTCATCGACATGCATAAAGCGATTTTCAAATACCGTTTCACTGATAATACTTGTTCCTTCAGAAGCAAGCATTAAAGCCATCATTTGCGCTTGCATATCTGTAGGGAAACCAGGATAAGGTAATGTTTTTAGATCGACAGCACGAAGTGGCTTATCAGCGATAACCTGTACTCCGTTCTCATCTGGAATGATTGTAATACCCATCTCTTCCATTTTAGAAATAACAGGACCCAAATGATCAGCAATAGCACCTTCCACGTACACGTTACCACCTGTGATAGCAGCGGCAACCATATATGTACCAGCTTCGATACGATCAGGTATAACTGTGTGTACTGTACCGTTAAGAGATTCTACACCTTCAATACGAATCACGCCTGTACCTGCTCCGCGAACTTTAGCACCCATACTGTTAAGGTAGTTAGCTAAATCTACAATTTCAGGTTCTTTAGCTGCATTCTCAATCGTTGTAGTACCTTCTGCAAGAGTAGCAGCCATCATAATGTTCTCTGTAGCGCCTACGCTAGCTACGTCAAGATAAATCTTCGCTCCGCGAAGTCTACCATCACATTTTGCTTCGATGTAGCCTTGCCCCAAATTAATCTCTGCACCCATAGCTTCAAAGCCTTTAAGATGCTGATCAATTGGTCGTGTGCCTATTGCACAACCACCAGGTAAAGAAATACGTGTTTTACCTAAGCGAGTCAACAATGGACCCATAACCAAGAAAGAGGCACGCATTTTGCTTACCCATTCGTACGGTGCTTCACAAGAAGTTAATTCTTCTGCGTTGACCTGAATCGTCTCGTCTTGGTATGTAACAACCGCTCCTAGCGATTCTAATACCTTACTAATCGTCATTACATCGTCAAGAGAAGGTGCGTCATGAATAGTACTTACACCATTTTCTCCAAGTAGTGAGGCAGCAATAATTGGAAGAACAGAATTCTTAGCTCCGCTAACTTTAACACTTCCTGTTAATCGCTTGCCACCGCGGACGATAAATTTGCTCATTAGGGTTCCCTCCGCGCGTCATTTTGCTTATCCGGCATTACACAATGACGAATCTAATCCAGCTGAACATAGTTGCATACAGACGCTAGTGATGTCTGTTATCTCATCTCATTCATCTTCTTAGATTCGTGTGATTGTACAATACCCTATTGCATAAATTTTAGTTTTTAATGTAGTAGGTGAGAATCATACAACCGTTGGTTTTCAAATAAATAGTCTAACACACTTATAACCACACTGTTCACATTCAAAACATAAATCGGATAGACTGTGTCCAGCGGATATAATCCAGCAGGAAATTAGATACGAAATGTCCTAGCACGATGGCAAATAACAAATGAAGCAATTTACCAGCTGCGCTTTTGGGATAACGAATCAATAGATCGAGTTTTAAATTTTGCAATGCCCACCAGGACAAACCAATACAAAGGAGCGATATGAATATGGATAGTAAACCGTTCACACCGACAGCGGACACTGTATCTACCGTACTCATTGTTGAAATAGCTCCCTCCTTTATTGCTTACTGATGAATCATCCTTTTATGCGGACTATTCTATAATACTTGCCAAGCGTTAAAGAATCTAGTCCCAAATTTACAAAAATCAGCATTTTCTTGTCATATTAGTGTTATTTCAGAAAATAAGTGCATACTTAAAGCATTTTTCTCAGCAAATAAATAAATAGTTACTGAAAAGGAAATGCGTGGGGTACGCCTAAAGACCTAACCTAATTCTCAAATTCAATGATTTCTAACATAAATGTCCAAACTTATATGATTAAAATGAACTCAACTATAATAGCACAAGCCATTTTTATAGACAAACTAAAAATAAAAACCGGACCCAAGAATAGCGGCCCGGTTATATCCATTTAACGGTTCTCACCTGATGAAGATACTTTAAGACGATTCATAGCTCGTTGTAAAGCAAGTTCAGCCCGGCGGAAGTCAATGTGATCTTGAGTCGATTTGTTGTTGAGACGGCGCTCAGCACGTTCTTTTGCTGCTCTCGCACGCTCAATATCAATATTGTTTGGCAATTCTGCACTGTCTGCCAAGACAACAACTTTATCAGCACGGACTTCTAGAAACCCACTTTGAATAGCTACCACTGTTTCTTTGCCATTGACTTTGTACACCAATGGAGCGACTTGTAGTGGAGTAACCATCGGAATGTGACCTGCTAGAATCCCAAGTTGACCTTCTACACCTGTGGCTCTTAATTGATCCACCTGTTCGGAAAACACCAGACGTTCAGGTGTTACAATTTCCAATAGAAACGTGCTCACTTTCATCCCTCCTCACGTTTTGCAGGCATATAATTTACAGTGTTTTTGCTTTTTCCACTGCTTCTTCAATCGTGCCTACGAAGAGGAATGCTGCTTCTGGAAGATCATCATGTTTGCCGTCTAGAATTTCTTTGAAGCTACGTACTGTTTCTTTAACAGGTACATAACGTCCTTTGATTCCAGTAAATTGTTCAGCAACATGGAATGGTTGAGACAAGAAACGTTGAATTTTACGCGCACGCGATACAGTCAACTTATCTTCTTCACTCAACTCATCCATACCCAGAATTGCAATAATATCTTGTAGCTCACGGTAACGTGCTAAGATTTGCTTAACACCTTGAGCGATATTGTAATGTTCTTCTCCTACAATTTCAGGATTCAAGATACGTGAACTGGAAGCAAGTGGATCTACTGCTGGGAAAATACCCATTTCAGAGATTTTACGTTCCAAGTTCGTTGTTGCATCCAAGTGAGCAAATGTCGTTGCAGGAGCCGGATCGGTATAATCATCCGCTGGTACATAGATCGCTTGAATCGAAGTAACTGAACCTTTTTTAGTAGAAGTGATACGCTCTTGCAATTGACCCATCTCTGTTGCCAATGTTGGCTGGTAACCTACCGCAGATGGCATACGTCCTAGCAATGCAGATACTTCAGAACCTGCTTGTGTAAAGCGGAAAATGTTATCTACGAACAACAATACATCTTTGCCTTCTTCATCACGGAAATATTCAGCCATTGTCAAACCTGTCAAAGCTACACGAAGACGTGCACCTGGAGGTTCGTTCATTTGTCCGAATACCATTGCGGTTTTGTTAATAACGCCTGATTCTCTCATCTCGTGATAAAGGTCATTACCTTCACGAGTACGTTCACCAACACCAGCAAATACAGAAATACCGCCATGCTCTTGAGCAATATTGTTGATCAATTCCTGAATTGTTACTGTTTTACCTACACCAGCACCACCAAACAGACCGATTTTACCACCTTTAGCATAAGGAGCTAGCAAATCGATAACTTTGATTCCTGTTTCAAGGATTTCAGCTTGTGTAGACAATTCGTCAAATTTAGGAGCTTGACGGTGAATAGGGTTTTTAATTTCAGATACAACTTCGCCAGCTTCATCGATAGGTTGACCCAATACGTTAAATACACGACCTAACGTTACGTTACCTACAGGTACCGAAATAGGAGCACCTAGATCAAGAGCGTCTAGTCCACGTACTAAACCATCTGTGGAAGACATTGCGATACAACGGACAAGATTATCGCCCAAATGATTCGATACTTCAAGCGTCAAGTCGATTTTGTTACCATTATCTAGCGTAGTTTCGACCTTGAGCGCGTGTAGGATTTCCGGAAGTTGACCACGTTCGAATTCCACGTCTACAACCGGTCCCATTACACTTACAACGCGACCTTTGTTCATTATCGTTTTCCCTCCTACTGACTTGCTGTATGCAGCGATGTCATCAAGCACTGCTATGCAATTGCTTGTACATAATTGATATTGTTAAGCTCTATTAGCCTTGTGCATTCGCTCCAGCGACAATCTCTGTGATCTCTTGTGTAATCGATGCCTGACGGGCACGGTTATAGACAAGTCTTAGATCTTTGATCATTTGAGATGCATTCTTCGTTGCGCTACCCATGGCTGTCATTCTAGCACCCTGCTCACTTGCTTTACCTTCGAGCAAAGCGTTATAGATCAGTGTCTGTGCATATTTTGGCAAAAGAACTTCCAATACGCCTTCTGCAGAAGGTTCGTATTCGTAGCTTGCTTTAAGTTTATCTTCTTGCGCCACTTCTACCGATTCCATTGGTAACAAACGAGTGGAGTTCGGAACTTGTGTTAGTGCATTGATAAACTGGTTATAACATAAGTAAAGCTCATCGTATCTGCCTTCTTCGTATCCTTTAACAGCATCGTATGCTATGGATTTGATATCGGCATAGGTCGGAAAGTCTGTCAATTCTGTCACAGCATCTGTAATCGGAAGATTACGACGACGGAAGTAATCGCGTCCTTTACGTCCAATGATGAACAATTCGTACTGATCTGTCGATGTATGATTTTCCTTGATCTTATTACTAACATGTTTGAGCATGTTGGCATTATAACCACCCGCAAGTCCACGGTCGGAAGTCACTACGAGATAAGCGATCCGTTTGACTGGACGCTTCTCCAACATCGGATGATATACACCTCTTGTTCCAGAAGCAATACTCGCAACCACTTCACGCAATTTATCGGAATATGGACGTGCTGCTTGTGCCTTCTCTTGAGCTTTACGAAGTTTGGAAGCCGCAACCATTTCCATTGCTTTAGTGATTTGTCTTGTATTTTCTACGCTTTTAATCTGACGTTTGATCTCGCGCATACCTTTAGCCATATGATTTCACCACCTTAACCCTCTGAAAACAAGTTCAAAGTTGTTTCCTGAATCATGGTTGACCACAGTCCGACAGATTGGCTATCGGAGCTGTAGCAACTTCATTACAGAACATCTATTTTGGATCAAATGAACTTAGTTGGAGGTAGCAAAACCTTTTTTGAAGGTATTGATTGCATCAACCAACGCTTTTTCATTATCAGCTGTTAAATCTTTAGTATCACGAATCGATTGCAAAATCGCATCTTGGCTACTTGCCATGTAAGCAAGGAACTCGGACTCAAAGCGACGTACATCAGCAACCGGAATATCATCCAAATGACCTTTAACGGCAGTGTATAAGCTTACCACTTGTTGTTCTACTAACAACGGTTGGTTAACACCTTGTTTTAGAATTTCCATCATACGTGCACCACGGTTTAGACGGGACATTGTTGATTTATCAAGATCTGATCCGAACTGAGAGAACGCTTGAAGCTCACGATATTGAGCTAGATCTAGACGCAGTGTACCTGCAACCTTTTTCATGGCTTTAATCTGAGCGGAACCACCAACACGAGATACTGAGATACCAACGTTAATCGCTGGACGTTGACCAGAATAGAACAAGTCAGCTTCCAAGAAAATTTGTCCATCTGTAATCGAGATTACGTTTGTAGGAATATAAGCAGATACGTCAGATGCTTGTGTTTCAATAAATGGCAATGCTGTTAAAGAACCGCCACCTTTTGCATCACTAAGCTTAGCCGCACGCTCTAGCAAACGGGAGTGAAGATAGAACACGTCACCTGGGAATGCTTCACGACCTGGTGGACGACGAAGCAATAGGGATAATTCACGATAAGCTGCCGCTTGTTTGGACAAATCATCATAAATAATCAATGCATGTTCGCCTTTATACATAAAGTATTCACCCATTGCACAACCTGCATATGGAGCGATGTATAGTAGTGGTGAAGGATCAGAAGCCGCAGCAGTTACGATGATTGTGTATTCCAAAGCGCCATGACGACGAAGTGTTTCTACAACTTGAGCAACTGTGGATTGTTTTTGACCAATCGCTACATAAATACATTTTACGTTTTGACCTTTTTGGTTAATGATTGCATCGATAGCAATCGCTGTTTTACCTGTTTGACGGTCACCGATAATCAACTCACGTTGTCCACGACCGATTGGAACCATTGCATCGATAGCTTTGATCCCTGTTTGCATAGGTTCATGAACCGATTTACGATCAATAACACCAGGTGCTCCGCCTTCAACAGGACGGAATTCTGTTGCTGCAATAGGTCCTTTACCATCAACAGGTTGACCCAAAGGATCGACTACGCGACCTAGAAGAGCTTCCCCTACAGGAACTTGCATAATACGTCCTGTGCGTTTTACTTGGTCACCTTCACGAATTTGTGAATATTCCCCAAGAATAACAACACCGACATTATTAGATTCCAAGTTCAAAGCCATACCCATTACGCCGTTAGAGAACTCAAGAAGTTCGCCTGACATTGCATTTTGCAAACCGTATACACGGGCAATACCATCACTTACTTGGATAACCGTTCCGACTTCTACGACTTCAATATCGTTTTTGTATTGCTCGATTTGACTTTTAATCAATGTACTGATTTCTTCAGGTCTGATACTCAAGTCAGTCCCCCCTATCTACTGTGCTTGTCTTTGAAAAGACTTTTCCAGACGGTTAAGCTTGCCTGAAAGACTTCCATCGTACAGCATGTCTCCGATGACGACTTTAAGTCCGCCAAGAAGAGTTTTGTCTACAATATTTTGCACACGAATTCGTTTGCCTGATAGTTGTCCGAATCTAGCAATGACTTCTGCTTGCTCACGCTCATCTAAAGGATAAGGTGTATATACAAAAGCATCGACTACTTTAAGAGTTCTACTTACGATCTCAGTGTAACTATTTAACAACTCGCCAAATATTCCATATCTTCCACGTTCGATCAACAATGTAATGGTATGAATTAACGGTTGTGATACTTTGCCTGCAAAAGCAGTTTCGATCACACGACGTTTATCTTCAAAAGATACATTTGGTGTTGCTATAAAATTGCGAAGATCTGCATCTTGTGCAAAAGCTTCAACAATTGCTTTTAGTTCTTGTTCCGTCTCTTCTACAGCGCCATTTTCAGATGCAGCTTCGAAAAGGGCTTTGGCATAACGCGTAGATACTACTGTATCCCGGCTCATTGTCTAATCCCTACTTCTTTCAGATAGTTGTCAACCAACTGATCTTGGGCTTTGGCATCCACTTCTCTTTCCAGTACTTTAGAAGCGATCTGTACAGAGACGGCGCCGATTTCACTGCGAAGTGCAGCAACAGCTTTATTTTTCTCGCTTTCGATTTCACGAGCCGCTTCTTCTTTAAGACGCGTCGTTTCCTCTTTAGCTTGAGTAATTAATTGTTCAGCTTGACGATTACTTGTCTGACGGGATTGCTCAATAATATCTTGAGCGTCCTTACGTGCTTGTTGAAGTGCAGCTTTTTGGTCTTCGACATATTGAGCTGCTTGACTGCGTGTTAATGCAGCTTCATCCATTTGCTGTTTAACCAGCTCACGTCTTTTCTCCATGACAGAGAACAATGGACCGAATGCATAACGACTTAATAACCAATATAAAATCAAGAAAGCAATAATTGTAACTACAAGACTGCTCCATACAAAATGCAAATCAGCTCACTCCTTCCTCAAAACATCTAAATAATTCTCAGGTACCCTGCACGCTAAAAAGAAGGCGCGGATGGCTGTGGCCTTCCCCGCCAATGTGTGTGCTTGATTTACGCTGCTGCGTAGAAAATGAACGCCAATACTACACCGATGATTGGCAATGCTTCTACCAAACCTACACCGATAAACATAACTGTTTGCAATGTTGCTTTTGCTTCTGGTTGACGAGCGATACCTTCAACCGTTTTACTTACGATTAGACCGTTACCAATACCTGCGCCCAATGCGCCCAAACCTACTGCGATAGCAGCTGCTAGAAATGCTAATGCTCCCATTTAAAAATCCTCCTTAAAGATATGTGAGATAGTAAATTTATATTGAGCTCGGTATGAAGGTTATCCTACTTCCGAACTTTGAACCCTTACACAGTGACTGATGATACCAACTATTCAAAAGTTGCCGAAACGTGCCGATAGTATTTTAGTGATCTTCTTCCGTCTCTAGTGACTGTGATATGTATACCATAGCCAGGATCGTGAAGACAAAGGCTTGGATAGAGCCAACAAATATACTGAATCCTTGCCATACAATAAGACCTACAACCGAAGCGATTGCTCCGTACCATACGCCTGACATTTTAAGTAATACAGCAATAAGAACTTCGCCGGCAAAAATATTACCGAATAGCCGCATACCGTGTGTCAACAGTTTGGAGAATTGTTCGATCAAGTTGATAGGGAAAAAGAAAAAGAACGGTTTGAAATAGTGTTTGAAGTATGACTTCGTATTTCTGACCATACCTAGGTAATGGACAAGAATGAATACGATTAGTGCCAGACCCATCGCTGCTCCAGCATCAGCTGTAGGTGATTTCCACCAAGCGACTTCCACACCATGACTTCCTTTTGCCAGTCCGTCCACTACAGATGTTAATGGTTGACCAAAAGCTGTAGCTTTTTCTACGCTTGTATAATCGAACACTAAACCAAATGGAAGCCCAAGCATATTGCTAACAAAGATGAACATAATCAAAGTCAAACCGAGAGAAAGAAAAGGCTTTCCTTTTTTGTAGTCCATTGTACTGGAAATCAGTCCTTGAACGAATTCTACGACCCATTCCATAAAGTTTTGCAGCTTGCCTGGATTTTCTACCGATAGATTACGCGTTGCTAGCTTCACTAGAATAAACACTACAGCACAACTAACAATCAACGCAATAATGATAGATAAATCAAAATCGATGCCCCCGACGTTTATCATCGGTGATTCATGCATTTTTCTCACCCCTTTCATTATCGGAGTTATCACGCTCATGGCGAGAAAGGAAATAACCGATAACAATTAGCGCGAATGGTGCGAACACCAAACTGCCAGCTAGGGCATGAATTTCAAACAAATGCGGGAACTCAATAGCAAGTACTACCGCTCCGATCGAAATTGCTGCACGTTGTGCAAACCCTAGACCCTTCGGTCCTCTTCTACCTGTTGCTGCTGCTTCAGTCATCATACTTACTTTTTTAGCTAAATATTTGGTGTTGATATAACTGACTGCCGAACCAATGATCATCCCAAAAGCAATCGGGCGAGATTGAGGCAGGAATGCAACCGCTACAAAGCAAAGAGCTAGAAAAACAAAGGTAGTCCGGGTCAGCCAATAAATGTAACTTGGTATTTCATTCATTCGTTTCCCCCACTATTTTCTTAATGATAAGAACAATACCGAAAATACCTAGAATCATACCTGCAAGTACTCCGAGTCCGGTTCCTATTCCTGAACTATTCCATACTTTATCCAGCCAGGAACCGAACCAGAATCCGGCGAGTGTACATACAGCTAAATCTATTCCAATCACACTCACAAGTCCAACCGCTTTCCACGGGTTTGAACTTGAATTGCTTGATTTGGGTTCATCTGCCATTCTACACTCCACCCTCGGAATCCCAGTTCATTGTACTGAATCGGCTAAGCCTTTGTCAAACCATCTTCCTTTAGCGCATTAACGCAAGACTTTCACAGAACATCGTTGATATGAAGCGTTTCATCACACTAACCCTACAGTACCACTGTATACTGTGGAATCATTTTTCACAATACGACTGTGGGACCTTTTTTGAACGTTGTGTGAAACTCTTCAGGACGATCCTCTAAAATACCATAATGGTGCAAAATAGCATTGACAATCCGTGGCGATGCTTGACCATCACCATAAGGATTAGAAGCTTCACTCATCGAAGCATACAGTTCAGGATCGCTCAGCAGTGCATGTGCACGCTCATAGATCTTCTCTTCATCTGTACCTACCATTTCAAGTGTACCTGCTTCTATTCCCTCTGGACGCTCTGTGGTATCACGTAGCACCAGCACAGGAACACCAAATGAAGGTGCTTCTTCTTGAAGACCACCTGAATCGGTTAAGATCAGATGCGTATGCGGATAAAAATTATGCAAATCGACAACATCCAGAGGATCGATCAACTGAATGCGCGGATGGTTGCCTAATATTTCATGAGCAGGTTCTTTGACAGCTGGACTTGGATGCACTGGATACACAATAGCAATATCTTCAAATTCGTCAGCAATACGCTTGACCGCTCGGAAAATATTACGATGTGGTTCGCCTTGTGATTCACGGCGATGTGCAGTCATCAAGATCAGACGTTTACCTTCTGCCCATTCCAAAACAGGATGGTGATAATCAGGCTGTACAGTATATTGAAACACATCTGTAACCGTGTTGCCTGTGATATACACGCTTGACGGCAATTTATTTTCTTTTAGCAAATTGCCTGCCGACCAACTTGTTGGTGCAAAGTGTAAATCTGCAAGTACACCTGTCAATTGGCGATTCATTTCTTCAGGATACGGTGAAAGCTTGTTCCACGTACGTAGTCCTGCTTCCACATGACCCACATTAATCTGCTGCATAAATGAAGCATAGCTCGCAAGAAACGTAGTCAACGTATCTCCATGAACCAGAACAATATCAGGCTTCACTTCTTGCAGTACTGGCTCTAAGCCACTAAGTACACGCATCGAAATTTCGTTTAGCGTCTGACGATCTTTCATTACATCAAGATCATAGTCTGGAGTGATATTAAAAACTTCAAGAACCTGATCCAACATTTGACGATGTTGCGCAGTGACGCAAACGATTGACTCAATATGTTCAGGATGTTTTTGCAATTCCAAAATCAATGGAGCCATTTTGATTGCTTCAGGACGTACACCGAAAATAGTCATTACTTTAATTTTTTTCATAAGTCTGGGATTACCTCGCTTTACTTGGTTCCGTACAAGCGGTCTCCGGCATCGCCGAGTCCAGGTACGATATATCCATGCTCATCCAACTTCTCATCCAATGCAGCAACATAAATATCTACATCTGGGTGAGCGTCTTGAACAGCTTTGACCCCTTCAGGAGCAGCGATAAGATTCATCATTTTGATCTGAGTACATCCACGCTTTTTAAGAACATCGATCGCAGCAATAGCAGAACCGCCTGTTGCTAACATCGGATCAATAACGATCAATTCGCGTTCTTGTACATCTGTAGGAAGCTTCACATAATATTCAACCGGTTGGAATGTTTCTGGATCACGGAACAATCCTACATGTCCTACTTTAGCTGCTGGCAACAATTTAAGAACGCCATCTAACATACCCAATCCTGCGCGCAAAATAGGAATCAGACCTAACATACGTCCAGAAATGACTTTACCTTCTGTTTTGATTACAGGTGTTTCTACCGGAATTGATTCAAGTGGAATATCACGTGTGATTTCGTAAGCCATTAATGTTGCGACTTCGTCAACAAGCTCGCGGAAATCTTTCGTGTTAGTCTGTACATCACGAATAAATGTTAATTTGTGTTGAATTAAAGGATGATCGCATATTACTAATTTTGCCATGGTTTTTCCCTCCGGTACTTTTCAATAATAAACATTAGCTACATCCTATTTGCTATCACATCAGGTTTTGTGGCCATTCCACAAAGCAAAAGGATTAGGGGAATACGTTCTTACCCCATAAACCTCGTCTATTATATCATTCCCTGTGGGCAATTTCATCCGATATCCTGTCGAATTATTTCTTTTTAATACTTCATACTTTGATGAGCGTAAATATAGCTCTTATCAAACATGATTTTTAGCATAGCAAAATCCATTTTCTATATTGAGTCTATCAATATAACGCTTACAATTACCAGATAAAAACAAATTCTACAGCATTTCCACCCAGTCTTTTCTATTATAATGGTAAATGGCTTAAATGGCAGTAAATCTTTCAAATTTTTTGAAAAAAATAATTAAAAACCGACAGAAATAAGAATTTCTGCCGGTTATCTAGAAGTTAACGGTGTTAAGGAGCTCTTTATTTGGTTTTGAAATTAATAATTCATTTGTTGATATAAAGGGTATTGGCTTGTTAATTCAGCAACTTGCGCACTTGCTTGGGCAAGAACAGCTTCATCTTTAGGTGCTTTAAGCGTCATCGCAATAATTTGACCGATCTTCACCATTGCTGCTTCATCCATACCACGAGAAGTCGCTGCTGGTGTTCCTAGACGGATACCACTTGTAATAAACGGGCTTGTTGGATCAAAAGGAATCGCATTTTTGTTGGTTGTGATGCCTACAGAATCCAGAACATGCTCTGCTTCTTTACCTGTGATATTGACGCTACGTGTGTCGACAAGCATCAAGTGATTGTCTGTACCCCCTGAAACGATAGTCAATCCTTCGTCTACTAATGTTTGAGCAAGCACTTTTGCATTTTTAACTACATTTTGAGCATAAGTTTTGAAAGAAGGTTGTAATGCTTCACCGAAAGAAACCGCTTTGGAAGCAATAACATGCATCAATGGACCACCTTGTGAACCCGGAAATACTGCTTTATCAATCGCTTGTGCCCATGCTTTAGTACACATAATCATACCGCCGCGAGGTCCACGAAGTGTTTTGTGTGTTGTTGTTGTAACAAAATGCGCATGAGGTACAGGACTTGGATGTTCTCCAGCTGCTACTAATCCTGCGATATGCGCCATATCCACCATAAATAAAGCACCTACATCATTTGCAATCGAAGCTAATTTTTCAAAATCAATCGTACGCGGATATGCACTAGCACCAGCTACGATCATACGAGGACGATGTTTGAACGCTGCTTTGCGAACTTCATCATAATCGATAAGGAATGTATCTTCTTGTACACCGTAAGCCACAAAGTTATACAACAATCCAGAAGCATTTACAGGACTACCATGTGTTAAATGTCCACCATGAGCAAGGTTCATCCCTAGAACAGTATCACCTGGTTTGAGCGCTGCAAGATAAACCGCCATATTCGCTTGTGCACCTGAGTGAGGCTGTACATTGACATGTTCTGCACCAAACAATTGCTTCGCACGATCACGAGCGATATCTTCAACCACATCT
This sequence comes from Paenibacillus nuruki, assembly GCF_001721045.1. Lineage (GTDB taxonomy): Bacteria > Bacillota > Bacilli > Paenibacillales > Paenibacillaceae > Saccharibacillus > Saccharibacillus nuruki. The sequence continues at coordinate 59,773 of NZ_MDER01000060.1, forward strand.
ACATGTTCACAACCGCCATAGTAGCGTTTGCCTGGATAGCCTTCTGCATATTTGTTCGTTAATACCGAACCCAAAGCTTCGATAACCGCTTCACTTACAATATTTTCAGAAGCGATTAATTCGATGTTGTCACGTTGACGCTTAAGTTCAAGTCCCATTGCTTCTAATACTGCCGGATCGTTCTTTCGTAATTGCTCCATCATTGTTTAATTCCTCCTAGAGATCGGTTGAATACCTGTTTTGGATTGCTTATTTTAAATTTAGAGATCACCTATTTAAGCTTATCGATCTGCATGAACCATCGGTGTGTAGACGGCTCTTTCGCCACCAATCAAAGGTGGACGTGTACGCGCTGCGTTGACTCTAGCTTCGCCTACAAAACGAATTGCAGGTCGATAAGGGACAGCTATTCTTTTCAAATGCATACCGATCAAGGTCTCTCCAAAATCGATACCTGCATGTGCTTCAATCTGTTCTGCCAAACAAGGATGAACAAATGTCTGATACGCATAGGTTGCCATCGATCCGCCTGCTTTGGGAATCGGTACTGCGGCGACTTCATTATAATTGTAGTGATCCAGTGTATCTCGTTCCATCACCAATGCTCGATTCAAATGCTCGCAACATTGAAAAGCTAACCGGAATCCGTATTCAGCTTGTACTTCTCGAATCCCTTCCACCAATGCTTCAGCAACATCTAACGTTCCGGCTGTTCCGATATGTTTGCCTGCGATTTCACTGGTGCTTCCACCGATCACCAGTAGCTTATGGCGATCTAGCTTAGCTTCTTCTGCTAACTCGCGTACAATAGCTGCGGTATCTAAACGAATTTGTTGTATTTTTTCCTGATCACTCATCGTTCAATCCTCCTTGTGCTTTCTTAGCTCATTCACTATCTGCAAAAGGTACGTGTGCAATGCACTCGTTTTTTATTATAGCGCAAGCATAGGGCTAACGGCGACAACAAGATGGGAGAAGAAGTTACAACATGTAAAGAACAAAAAAAGAGCACAACGTGCGCGAAAAATATCGCACGTCTGCTCTTTTGCCCAGGCGACCGGCCGTATGTTCCGATGCTCCATCGTGGTTCATCTCCACTCTCGTCGCCAGTTACATCGGATCTCTCTTATAAGTTACATCATAAGACATGTTTTTCGTAAAATCAATATCTATTCTAAAATTAACCTCTAGCTTATTGCGTACGATAGGCTTGAATCTTGTCGATTAACTTTTCTAATGCAAGACGAATATCAGCTGCGGCGACTTCATAATCATCCCGACTACCGCCAAAAGGATCTACAATATCGAAGCTTGGAATACGCTGTTGAATTTCGATCAACCGCTGACGATCAGTCGGATGTACTTCTTCGCCTAAAGAACGATTCATTTCGATCGTTGCGTATAAGCTATCCAACTCTTTGAGATCGCGTAGCACTTTGTGATCATTTTCTGCATATTCCTTCAACGTGTACACTTTGCCTGCCGACTCTGGAAAATTACGAATCACATGTTGCTTGTGACTCCCTGTTAATGTGAGTATGAGATCTGCCCAATGAATAGTTGCTCCAGTCAAAGAGGAAGATAATAATTGTTCATGTATATTATGATCTTTGAGAACCGCTTCGGCATGACGGGATACAGACATTCCATCTACAGCAGCTACACCGGCTGAACGAACCTCCACATCGACACCGCGCTCGCTCGCAAGCTTACGCATAAAACCTTCCGCCATAGGACTTCGACAGGTGTTACCGGTACATACGAACAATATGTGATGCATTCTCTGTACCTCCCGTATCATTATAATGTGAGACTTGGGTGACCGGAAATATAATCTTTCCGTATCAATCATTATACCAAATTTAGCGCATGTAATCACTATTTTTACAAATGAATAATCTGACCACCCGCAGCTTTGGATAAACGGTTCATTACAGCTACCCCTACACCGTGTTGCTCACAGCCTTGCGACATAATAAAAGTAATACCTACACGATCAAATGTACGCAAAGCCGCATACAATCGGTTCGCTGCTTCTTCAAGATGATCACGACTGCCCAGCGATAAACCCAGTGTATCTGCTAGATGCAATGGATTTTCATCAAAAACCAATACACCTGTTTTCTCACCACGTGCTTGAGCTTGTCTAATCTGTTGTTCTATATATTGATTAACGACGTTATCTTGCGATCCCATCACAATTGTCATTGATCCTTGGGGTGCATAATGCGTGTATTTCATACCCGGTGAACGTGGAATCAATGCTGTAGCCGCGTCATTCAGAGCAGGATCACGAGTGACAGGAGCAAAAGAAGATAATTGCTCTTCCGTAATACCACCCGGGCGAAGAATCATAATCGTATTATCGTCTTGTACCTGAATGACTGTTGATTCAACACCAATCCCTGCACTTCCTCCATCGACCACTCCATTGATCACAGCAGACAAATCTTCAATCACATGTGCGGCTGTTGTTGGACTCGGTCGACCTGAACGGTTGGCGCTAGGAGCCGCTAGCGGACATCCAGAAGCACTAATCAAAGCTAACGCTACCGGATGATCAGGCATACGTATCGCTACTGTCTGTAGTCCAGCTGTTACCAGAGGGGATACAGTATCAGGACGTACAGGCATCACTAGTGTAAGCGGTCCTGGCCAGAAATGATTGATTAACGTCTGTTCTAAATCGCTAACCTCAGAAACCAAACTGCTCAACTGATCACGATCTGAAATATGCACAATTAATGGATTATCTGAAGGTCTTCCTTTGGCAGTAAAAACAGATGCTACCGCATGTGTATTGCGGGCATCTGCTCCAAGTCCATATACTGTTTCTGTGGGAAAAGCGACGATACCGCCATTTGCCAAAATCTGACCGGCTTCGCTTAATTGTTGTTCTATATGCTCTGAATGACGCACATCCCAACAAGTGAACAGAGAATCCGCTTGAGGCTGTTCGCTGTGATTCTCTGTCTGGTTGTTCATCATGTCATGCCTCCTTGCTGATGACCTTGGCTTTATTTATTCAATGCATAACGTTGAGTGACATTTACAGAAACTTCATCGTTATCTTCTTGGTTATGAATTCGTATACTCATTACGAGTCCCATACATGCCATATTCATTACCAGTGATGTACCGCCAAAACTGATAAATGGTAACGTAATCCCTGTTAATGGCATAATGCCGATAAACATACCGATATTTTCAAAAATCTGATATAACAACATCGCAACTATCCCTATAATAATGTAAGGTCCTGCTCGCTCCCGGCATTCTAACGATACTAGAATTAAGCGATGAATTAAGGTGAAATAGAGCAGTAATAAAATAGCTGCGCCTATAAATCCAAACTCTTCAGCCACTACAACAAAAATAGAATCTGAATAGGTTAATGGAACACGATCCGATTGAACCGAGGTTCCTTTCATATACCCTTCACCACTCAGTCCACCGGAGGCTATAGCAAGCTTCGCATTACGTGTATGATAGATCGCTTTCTCTGTAGCTTGATCAGGCATTAACCATGGATCTAACCGTTCCATCCAGTGATCACGCTTGATATCTGCGAGATAAGTTTTGATATTATCGTGATAAGCAACATAACTGCGAATACCGACAATAACCATCACAATAGCTAAGGATGTAAATAAAATCGCTTGCGTATATTTAATATTACCGATCCATAGTAATGCCATCATAATAATCAGATAACTCAAAGCGTTACCCAAATCATTTTGAGCCATAACTAAAGCAAATGGAATAAACGTAATCGCAATCAGCGGAGTCACATCACGCCAGAATAACAGTTTTAATTGTTCTTTGCGTGAAAGTAATGTTGCTAGAAATAAAATTAATACCATTTTGAATAACTCGGCAGGCTGTAGACTGAGTCCACCAATACTAAGCCAACCTTGTGCATTATTCAGCGTTTGTCCAATAACCATAACGAGTAATAACAACACTAACCCTGCGCCATAAATATAAAGAGAATACTTGAGCCAGATCCGGTAGTTGACCATCGACATCACGAAAAAGACAACAAATCCTGCAATATAGTAAATGATCATTCGTTCTGTCGAATTGGCAAACTTGGGCGTACTATGAGTAGCGCTGTAAATAACAGCTATACTGACTCCCATCATAACTAGCAGAATGGTAAATAAATTCCAATCTATTCTTTTAAGCTTGGCGATCATGTCTGCCCCCTTTTCCGGTTCAACCTTAACTTTCTTTTATACCTATGACGTGCCGCTGGATACCTGCAAGGTCAGCGATAATCTCAATACGTTCATAACCTACACTTCTAACCATATCCGCTACATCCTGTGCTTGTCCAATCCCAAGCTCAAAACCGATCACTTTGGGCAATGCAGGTAGTAACGTTAATTGTGCCATCATAATGCGGTAAGGACCTAACCCATCCGGTCCTCCTGCAAGTGCAGTCATCGGCTCATAATCTTTAACTTCAGGCTGTAATGCCAGAATATCTTCATCTGGAATATAAGGAGGATTGGATACTAAAATATCAATATTCTGCCCGGCAAAAGGTTCTAACAAATTACCTTCATGCCAGTGAATTGGTGTGTTCTGCTGGATACTATTTTGCTTGGCGACGGATAGCGCATCCGGTGAAATATCACTTGCCCACACTTGCCATGTTGGACACATGCGTGCAATCGTTAACGCTATCGCTCCGCTACCTGTTCCGATATCTGCACAGACAAAAGGCGATTGATCGGCTTGTTCAACCATCCGTTGTTGACCGATCTTCACTACCGCTTCGACCAACAATTCTGTCTCGGGGCGAGGAATCAGCACCGCAGGTGTGACGATAAATCGCTCACCATAGAATTCTTGCTCACCTATAATGTATTGCGCAGGTTCCCCTGCTACTTTGCGCATAATAACTTCTTGCCATAATTGCTGTTTATCATAAGGAAACGGTTCAAACATCGCCATATAAAAAGCAGAACCTTCTACTCCAAGCACCCATTCGAGCAAAAGACGACTATTCGATTCAGGCTCCATCACTTGATGAGCACTTAAAAAAGAAGAAGCCTCAACATAGGCTTCCCGTATACTTTGTTCTGGCTTCATCGTAAATTGTTCTGTCTGTTGTACCAATAGATTATGCCTCTTTTTCCATCAAATCTGCTTGTTCTGCTAAAGTCAATGCAGATACGATATCTTCGATCTCACCATTCATGATTTGATCCAAACGGTGCATGGTTAGACCAATACGGTGATCAGTTACACGGCTTTGTGGAAAGTTGTACGTACGGATACGTTCACTACGGTCACCTGTACCTACTTTACTTTTACGTTCGCCTGCATATTTGGCTTCTTCTTCTTGACGCATCATGTCGGAGATACGTGCACGAAGTACTTGTAATGCTTTATCTTTATTCGAGTTCTGAGACTTACCATCCTGACAAGTCGCCATAATGCCTGTAGGCATATGAGTTACACGTACGGCAGATTTGGTCGTATTAACAGACTGTCCGCCTGCTCCACTTGAACAGAATGTATCCACACGGATATCACGATCGTGAATCTCGATTTCTAACTCTTCTGCTTCGGGCATAACAGCTACTGTAGAGGTAGAAGTATGAATACGTCCGCCTGATTCAGTCGTAGGAATACGTTGCACACGGTGTGCTCCACTTTCGAATTTCAGCTTACTGTATGCTCCACGTCCATTGATCAAGAATGTTACTTCTTTAAATCCACCTAGATCACTGGTACTTGCATCCATCATTTCAACACGCCAGCCTTGTGTATCTGCATAACGAGTGTACATACGGTAAAGGTCAGCTGCAAATAAAGCCGCTTCATCTCCACCTGCTGCTCCGCGAATCTCAACGATCACATTTTTATCATCGTTAGGATCTTTAGGTAACAATAAAATATGGATCTGAGCTTCTAATTCGTCTTTACGAGTGGAAAGTTCATCGATCTCCATTTTGACCATTTCACGCATTTCATCATCTAACTTCTCGCCTTGCATCACTTTAGCAGCATCTAATTCTTCAGTGACTTTGCGGTATTCGATATACGCTTCATACATAGGTTGTAGATCAGATTGCTCTTTGGATAAATCTCTTAAACGTTTGGAATCACTTGCTACGTCAGGGTCACACAATAACTCGCTCAATTTATCATAGCGGTCCGCTAATGCTTGTAAACGATCTAACACGGAAATCCACCTCTTCTTTTATTCAATCTGCTGCATGCGCAGTTTAACTTTACATAGTCTATCATCAAAACAAACATCATCATTCCATATCGATCTACACATAATATTGGGAAATATTAGTGGTTACGACTCTTAATTATAGCACAAGAAGTAACCATTTCATATCCTTAATTACCGTGGTAGCGTACTTTTTTTTAGAGTAACGATGCTTATTTGAATACGTAAGATCAATAAGACTATAATAAAGAAAGTAATATGTCAGAACATACACAGTTTACCTTTGCTTAGCTGGTTATTCTGATCTGTATTGAAGCAAACACAGGGTACAAAGGGTTATGTATTAAAGAGCACACTTTTATCTGTATCTAGCGATAGGTGGAGCTACTCTATTGGATGATGAGGAGTTGTATTCATGGATCAACGGAAATTAGGTTCACAAGGGTTACAAGTCTCGACACTAGGTCTAGGTTGTATGGGTATGTCCGAATTTTACGGTGAGATCGATGAAAAAGAAGCACTACACACCTTACAAGTCGCATTGGATAATGGAGTTACCTTTTTTGATACAGCAGATATGTATGGCATAGGGGCGAATGAGAAATTAATCGGGCCTTTTATGCAGCAAAATCGTGATCAAGTAATTCTAGCCACCAAGTTCGGTAATGTCCGCAATGAAGATGGTTCTTATGTAGGGATTAGCGGTCGTCCTGAATATGTCAAAGAAGCTTGCGATAACAGTCTTAAACGTCTTGGTCTTGATACGATCGATCTCTATTATCAGCATCGTGTCGATCCAGATGTTCCGATCGAAGAAACAGTTGGGGCGATGAGTGATCTTGTACAGGCTGGTAAAGTTCGTTATCTTGGACTATCTGAAGCATCTTCTGAAACGATTCGTCGTGCACATCAAACTCATCCGATCTCTGCTTTGCAGACCGAATATTCACTTTGGAGTCGTGATGTAGAAGATGAGATTTTGCCCACTTGTCGTGAGCTTGGAATCGGATTCGTTCCTTATAGCCCTCTAGGACGTGGATTTTTGACAGGTCAGATTACATCATTTGAAGATTTGGCAGAAGATGATTACCGTCGTTATTCTCCACGTTTTCAAGGAGAGAATTTCCAGAAGAATCTGGATTTGGTGCAACGCATTCAAGAAATTGCCAAAACGAAAGATTGTTCACCTTCGCAACTAGCATTAGCATGGTTACTGGCTCAAGGCAAAGATATCGCTCCGATTCCGGGTACAAAAAGAACGAAATATTTGTTAGAAAATATCGGTGCAACGCAAGTGACATTAACCGATGCTGAATTGAAAACAATTGATGAAGCCGCTCCTAAAGGCTCTGCTGTCGGTGAACGTTATGCGCCTGAAAGTATGAAAATGTTAAATCGTTAAGATGAATTAGTTAAATATATAGGTTAATCGATGTTATGCAAAGCATGGATATGTATTTTTGAGAAGTGCTCGTTGATCTGATGAGCATTTCTTTTTTATGGATAAATACCTGTTATATATTATAAAATCGATGCCTTTCAAAATTAAGTAAAATTTATATCCACTAATGTTAAAATATACAACTCCATTTTATTTATTTTGATATTACAAATATCTATACCAAATAGAAAATTTGATATAAAAAATAAGTAGTTAACAAATTGGAGGCTATTTATAGACATGAATATAAATAAATCAAAAATTTTCTTTCCCGTCGTTGCCCTGATTATTTGGGTAAATTTAATTAATTTGTTTGAGTTTATATCTCATATTTCGTTAGATGGTTTTTGCTTAATAATTCATAGATTATGTATAATAATTTATGATTCTGTCAACATTGAGAATACTAAAGGATATAATAGTCAGATGATTGCTAGTATAATAGGTTTC
>NZ_MDER01000061.1 GCF_001721045.1 Paenibacillus nuruki
AAGTTTATATATTAATTATAGTAAAAGAATTTATACAACTTAATGTATTTATGAAATCCATTTTAACAAAGGGGACTGTAATGAAAGCCAATCATTCAACTCGAAAAGCAATCGTCATTGGAGCAGGCCCAGGAGGACTCGCAGCAGGAATGTTACTTGCTAGTCAGGGATATGAAGTGAACATGTACGAGAAACAGTCTGTTGTCGGTGGACGTTCTTCACAATTGAAGCTAGGGGAGTATCGTTTCGATCGCGGAGCTACTTTTTTAATGATGCCTCATTTGATCGAAGAATTATTCCGTGTATCCAAGCGTTCACTATATGATTATGTAGACATGCAAGAATTAACACCAATGTACAGCTTACATTTCGGTGATAAAGTATTCCAACCTTCACGAGATCGAGAAGATACGGCTGCGCAGATCGCAACGCTTTTCCCCGGTGATGAGGCGGGGTATTATCGTTATCTGGAAGAAGAAGATGTGAAGCTGGAAAAAGTCATGCCTTTGTTGCGGAGACCTTTTTCCAATTTGACCGATTATATGCGTAGTGATGTATTCCGCGCATTACCTAAGCTTCATCTAAACGATACGGTATATGGACGATTGTCTAAATATTTCAAAGATGAGCGATTGAAGATGTCATTTGCTTTTCAAGCTAAATATTTAGGAATGTCTGCTTGGGATTGTCCGGGAACCTTTACGATTTTGTCGTATCTGGAACACCGTTATGGACTTTTTCATCCTAAAGGCGGAATCAACGCTATATTCGAAAGTATGGCTAAAGTAATCTCTGAACACGGAGGTCACGTACATACAGGTGTAGGCGTGAAACAAGTCATTACCGAAGGACGTACAGCCAAGGGGGTTGTACTGGACAACGGGGAGACTGTATATGCAGATCATATTGTAATTAATGCTGATTTCTCTACAGCGATGAATCAATTATTTGCACCCGGTGTATTGCGCAAATATTCACCAGACAAGCTAGCTGCCAAAAAATATTCTTGTTCTGCGGCGATGTTATATCTAGGTGTCGATGGAGCTATTGATCTACCCCATCATTCGGTTCATTTCTCTGAAGATTATCATCGCAATGTAGATGAGATTATGAAGAAAAAAACATTATCAGAAGATCCATCGATCTATGTGCATAATCCATCCGTTTTAGACCCAACACTGGCTCCTGCTGGCAAAACAGCACTATATATTTTGATGCCAACACCGAATTTAACAGGTGAAACGGACTGGGAAGCGAAGCGTGAACAAGTGAAAGAACAGATGTTATCCCGGGCAGAGATGATTCCTCAATTAGCTGACTTGCGTGAACGGATTGAAGAAATGAGCTTTTTCACACCGCTGGATTGGGAACAACAATTAGATGTATATCAAGGAGCAACGTTTAACCTAACGCATCACTTGGATCAGATGATGACATTCCGTCCGCATAATCGTTTTGAAGAATTAGATGGTGTATGGCTAGTAGGTGGAGGAACGCATCCGGGTAGTGGATTGCCGACTATTTTTGAATCTGCACGTATTAGTACCAGTATGATCTTTAAGCAGGATGGAATCGTGATTACCGATGAGACTCATGCCGATCAAGTGATGACCGAGGTTACTCATTCATGAAACGGCATGTAGCAATCGTAGGTAGCGGTATAGGTGGCTTAACAACGGCTTTACTACTGAGCAAGCAAGGTGTACAAGTAACTATATTTGAGCAAAGCAATCGTGTTGGTGGACGCATCGCGTTTGAATACGAAGGGGAAGAACGGATTGATCAAGGACCGACAATTGTACTGCTACCTGAAATGCTTCATGGTATTATGGAAGAAGCTGGTGTGGCACGTAACAAAATTCCATTGATTGAATGTGATCCACTGTATCGTGTTCATTATCCAGATGGCAAAGTACTCACCAAACATCGCAAGCCTGAAGTGCAGGCAGAAGAAGTAGAACGTGTTTTTCCGGGGCAAGGTGCTAACTTTAGCCGCTTTATGCGTGAAATGCGTCCATTATTTGCTAGAGGACAAGCTTCATTTCTAGAGCGTGATTTTCCCAAGTGGAAACATTTTTTCACTCCAGATAATCTAGCATTAATGCTTAATCTTCGAGCGTATCGTAATCTGAGTAGTGCTGCGGGACTGTATTTCACAAATGATCAGTTGCGTGAAGCTTATTCGTTACAAAGTCTGTATATCGGCGGGATTCCAGAAAAAGCACCAGGACTGTATACAATGCTCCCTTATGCTGAACATGCTTTTGGCATATGGATGATCAAAGGTGGATATGGAAGATTACCCGAGATTTTAGCGCAAGAATTAGCAGACCGCGGGATCAAGATTCAGCTTAATCGCACTGTTGAAAAGCTAGAAATTCAGCATGGTGTTTGTCTAGGGGTTCAGGTGGATGGAGAAAAACACCATTTCGATGCCGTATTGTATAATGGAGACTTCCCTAACATTTCAGCTTTAATGGACAAAGGAATCACCAAGCCACGTCGTAAACCATATCAACCTTCATCAGGTTGTGTGCTGATCTATGCGGGAACCAATCGTCGATGGGATGATATGTTAACCCATCAATTCTTTTTACCACCTAGTCTAAATGATAGTCTTAGACAAGCATTCAGTAATCGTCAGTTGCCAGAAGACCCTGCTTTTTATGTATTTAATCCCGTAGCAGTTGATCCCGATGCAGCGGCTGAAGGGCATAGTGTATTATACTTTTTGATTCCAGTGACCGATGAAGTAGGTATAGATTGGGAGAAAGATACACCACGTCTTGTCGAACATGTACTGAATGCGGCAGAACGTCGTGGATTTACAGATCTTCGTTCTTCGATCAAATGGACTAAAATACGTACACCTGTAGATGCTTTGCGTAGCGGATTATATGGAGGTGGAAGCTTCGGTATTGCTCCAGTGATTGGGCAGTCCGGTGTATATCGTCCACAGCCTAAGCCTTTTCCCCATATTCGAGGATTGTATGCAGCAGGCGCTTCGGTTCATCCGGGCGGCGGCGTACCTATTGTTATGCAAGGAGCAAGGATGGCTGCACATCAAATGTTAAAGGAGTTGGGAATTTGAAATCAATCCGAAAGGCTGATTTGCAAAATTGTGAAGAAATGATTCGTCATGGCTCGTCATCGTTTTATTATGCCTTTAGCTGGCTCCCAAGTCCGCAAAAAGAAGCGGTTCATGTGATTTACGCTTTTTGTAGAATGATTGATGATAGTGTAGATGAACCTGAACAATCGTTATACAGTATTCATGAACTCCAAGCTTTATTTAATAAGCTAGAGACCGCAGAAGGACACTTTATTTGGCCTTCTTTGCGTTGGTTATTCAGTGAGTTTCCGGGATTATCCAAAGCCCCATTCCGTCGTCAAATGGACGGTCAAACGTATGACCTTGCGTTTACTCGTTATTCAACGATGCGTGAATTAGAGCATTATTGTTATCTTGTAGCCGGAACCGTAGGCGAAATGTTATTGCCTGTGCTTAAAGGTGAGCATAGTGATGAGATTCGTCATTCAGGTATCGCATTGGGTAAAGGAATGCAAATTGTAAATATTATGCGTGATATCGGAGAAGATGGTAGACGAGGCAGACGTTATATTCCGCTTGAATTGTTGCAACGTCATCACTATACAGAAGAAGAGTTAGAAGCAGGCGTGATCGATGATCGTTTTCGCGCATTGATGGATGAATTGCGCTTTTTGGCAGAGCAATGGTTTGCCACAGGGCTTGGCGATTTAGCAGCTTATCCTCAGACCAGTGCATTTACGGTTGAATTAGCTGCGACTTTTTATGCTGGAATTATGGATGTTATTGTAGAAAATGAATACGATGTATTCACCAAGCGCGCGTATGTTACAGATGAACAAAAACGTGATATGTTGATCGGAATTGCGATGAGACACGGATTTACTACAGATATGCTTAAGCGATCGGTGGTTTCTTAATATGGGTTGGTTATTTTGGATCTGGTATAGTATCGGAACTATCTTGTTATTAACAATAGGTGTACCGAAAGTATTGGATTTTTCAAATGGACTTTTTCTCGTGTTTTATGCATTATATGCGCTCTATCTAATCCATAGGGCAGATCTTTTCAAAGAAATGTCCGACCAGTCAGTCAGTGGCTCTCTGAAGCCTCTATGGTCACGCCTTATCATATCTGGCGTGATCATCTGGCTAGGTGGTATGGGTTTAGAATGGGTTGGTGTACATAGTGGTTGGCCGTTTGGAGAATACGAGTATACCTCTGTTCTAGGCGCTTTGATTTATGGTGTACCCTGGACATTAGGATTTGCATGGATTGGTGTAGTCGCAGGAGGCGTGTTGTTAAGCAGTTCTTCTCATCGTTCTTCGGTAGATCGTCCATCCACATCGAATCAAGGTATGTATCTGCTCATTCGTGCATGCAAAGTAGGCATATGGGTGATCATTTTGGATCTTGTGCTTGACCCAGTTGCTCATGCACGCGGATTCTGGCATTGGGCAGAAACGGACGGATTTTACGGAGTGCCGTGGAGTAATTTTGTAGCATGGTTTATTGTAGGTGGATTATTGTCTATGGTGTTGCCGCGTTTGATTTTGACGTTAGGGATTTTGCGTCAGGCGACTTTTTTATATCAAGCGATGTTATTATTCTTCGGATTGTTAGCATGGCAAGCCGATATTGGTGGATCGATGATGGTTGCCTTGATCGGTATTATTTTAGCAGAGGGGAATTATCGTTATGATACCCGCAGGTAAATCAGCATCGTTTCAAATGGTATTTCGAAAGTATAATGAATGGTATCTTATTCGCCGTAATTTTCATTCTTTAACGATAACCGGTTCGCTAGATGCTTTACCAGCTCAGCAACCGGTTATTTATATTATGAACCATAGTTCATGGTGGGATGGGTTGCTGGCGTATCATGCATACAATCGCACTTCAGTAGGCGATCATTATATGATGATGGAAGAACGGCAATTGAAGCGGTATGATTTTTTTCGCAAAGCAGGAGCCTTTTCGATTGAAAAAGGCAGTCCTAGCGATGTACGGCAAAGTATGCGTTATGCCGCAGGATTACTTGAGCAAAGTAAACGGATATGGCTGTTTCCACAAGGAGAAATTCGCCATTTGGAGACACGTCCATTAACGTTCCGTCCGGGCATCGGATTATTATTACGACAAGCTCCACCGGAAACAGCTGTAATTCCTGTTACGTTGCATTATGGACTGTATCAGCAACCTCGATTGCAAGCTTCTTTACATATTGGAGAGCCTATTTTCCAAAATTGGAAACAGATCGGTTCCAGCGATTGTGCAGAGATGCTAGAAGATAGGTTAACTGTACAGTTGGATCAACATAGCCAGCAATTGCTATTATCCAAAGAAGGATATTTACCTGATGAAGTTCATCTTATTGGTAGGAAGCGCACCGTAGATGAGAAATATGATCAATATCGCAAAATAAGAAAAAGGTGAAATGATGCTATTGATCATGCAAGTACTTACAGTATGGCTAGCGATTCAGCTTTTATTTACGATCTGGAATTTATCTCGTATGCCCAAATTAGGCAAATCGTTATCTAGCCAAAGCACTTATTATCAACCTTCGGCAGACTCGCATGATCAGGCTGTAGCAGACCATACTAGTGGGAAGGATCAGCGTTCTAAGCCTATATTATCGATTATGATTCCAGCCCGTAACGAAGAGATTAATATTCGTCAGTGCTTGGAATCTGTATTGAATTGTCGTACCGATTCGATTGATATTGAAGTGCTGGTGATGAACGATCATTCAGAAGATCGTACAGTAGCTGAGATTCAGCAAGTGATGCAGCAAGATGATCGGGTACGCCTTTTTCATAGTGATCCTTTACCAGACGGCTGGATGGGCAAATCATATGCGTGTCATCAACTGGTGCAACATGCTCAAGGGAACTGGTGGTTATTTATTGATGCAGATGTAAGACTAGAAGTAGAAGGGCTAGAAGCCGCAATGGTTACCGCACGTTCTCAAGGCAAAGGTCTAATTAGTGGATTTCCACGGATGGAGACAGGCACATGGTTAGAAAAGATTCTTGTACCCATGATGTCATTTGTGATTGCGTATCATTTGCCGATTATGATGGTTCGTCGTAGTCGTAGCCCTTTCTTTGTGGCTGTGACAGGGGCATGGTTAATGATTCACCCGGACAGTTATGCTCGTTCAGGAGGACATGAAGGAATTTCCACTCAGATTGTAGAAGACATGGAATTAGCTCGTGCAGTCAAGCGAATCGGTGATCCGGTGACACTGGCTAATGTACAGCATTATACATCTGCTCGTATGTACCGCAATGCGGGACAAGTATGGGAAGGTTATAAAAAGAATATTTTTGTAGGTGCAGGACGTAGTCCTCTGCTAGCGATCGGGATTTCTATTTATTATGCACTGTTATTTATTCTGCCTGTGATTACCTTGATCTATAGTCTATGTACCTTAGATACCATGCTGATTGGCTGGTCATTGCTCAGTATTTTGATTGGAATGATCACCAAAAGCATCATTGATGTCTATCATGGTAAGCCGATCTGGATGGGAATATACATGCCTGTTAGTGCGGCTTGTCTGATCGGGATTATGATGGATTCTTGGCGTGCAGGAGCCAATGGTACAGGTTACAATTGGAAAGGAAGGAATTATGGATGAGTGATCGCAAAGCGCTGATTATTGGCGCTGGCTTCGGTGGATTATCTTGCGCCATCGGTCTAGCTTCACGCGGATATGATGTGACTATTTTAGAGAAGCAACTGACGGTCGGTGGCAAATTACAGCATATAGAAAAATCAGGTTATCAGTTCGACCGTGGACCAAGCACGATCACAATGCCTCATGTATTCCGCAGTGTATTTGAGCAAGCTGGACGACAGATAGAAGACTATGTAGATTTGTATGATCTAGAACCACGTACACGTAATATTTTTGCAGATGGATCAGTGGTAGACTTAAGTCGTCATGCTGAAGTGACAGCGGAACAGATTGCAATCTATAGCCCTGAAGATGCGCTTCAATATCCTCGATTTTTAGCAGAAGCGAAGCAGATGTATCTGGAAGCGAATAATCAATTTCTAAATACCTTATTACTGTCATGGCGTGATAAAATAAAGCCTTCTATGGGCAAAGGCTTACTTCGAGTACATCCATTAACAACATTACAATCGTTATTGCGTAAATATTTTCGCCATCCCAATACATTGATGTTATTCGGACGGTATGCCACTTATGTTGGCGCTTCGCCTTATCAAGCACCCGCTATATTTGCCATGCTTAGTCATGTGGAAGCAGAGCTTGGAGTGTATGGAGTACGTGGAGGTACATATCAGTTAATACGGGGATTGGAAAAGCTGGCGATTGAACTAGGGGTATCGATACGAACAGGCACAGAAGTCTCCCGAATTTTGGTACAATCAGGTAAAGCCATTGGTGTAGAAAGTAGTCTAGGTGATTATTTTGCCCCTGTTGTGATTATTAATGGTGATGTGCTCAGTATGAGTCAGATGTTATTAGATGAACATGAACGCCCTTCGCTTAGTGATAAGCAGATCGATCGGTATGAGCCTTCATTATCTGGCTTTGTGACACTTGCAGGTGTACCCCGTCAATATGATCAACTGCTTCATCATACGGTCTTTTTTCCGGAGCAATATGAACCTGAATTTCTATCGATCTTCGGGCAAAAGCGTCCGCCAACCTTACCAACATTATATATTTGCTATTCAGGTTATTCTGAAGCCCAGATGGCTCCGCCGCTGAGTAGTAATTTGTTTATTTTAGCCAATGCTCCTTATTTGTCAAAGGAGTGGGATTGGGAACTACAGCGTCAAGCCTATGGACATAAGATTGCGGCATTGTTAGAACAATACGGATTGGAAGATATTTCACAAGGACCGGTCTGGGAGCATTATACGCCTGCTGATATTCAGCGCGATACGTATGCTCATCAAGGAGCGATCTATGGTATTTCATCCAATTCGGTAAAGCAGACTTTTTTCCGTCCGGGTAATCGAAGCCGTGATGTACAAGGATTATGGTATGTCGGTGGAACAACACATCCAGGTGGAGGCACACCGATTGTGACATTATCAGGCCAACTTGTTGCTAAACATATTGCAAGTCAACATTAGAATCGAAACGAGGGCACATTATGAAATCTGAAGAAATAATACCTGAAGGACAGATTGCTGATCGTAAAAGTGCTCATGTTCGTCTTTGTCTGGAAGAAGATGTAGCAGGAGAAGGCGTAACTTCCGGTTTTGAAAAGTATCATTTTCGCCATCAAGCCTTACCAGAACTGGATTTCGCCACTATTTCACTACAAACTTCTTTTCTAAATCAACCGGTTGCTACACCTTTACTAATCAGTTCGATGACAGGTGGTAGTCAAGCTACCGGAGATATTAACAAACGTTTAGCGACTGTAGCCGAGCAACGTGGCTGGGCGATGGGACTAGGCTCTGTACGAGCTGCTATAGAGCATGATGAGTTAGCAGCTACCTTTAATGTGCGTCAACAAGCACCAAATATTCCGATTATAGCGAATCTAGGTGCTGTGCAGTTGAATTATGGATTTGGGATTGATCAGTGTCGACGTGCTGTTGATCTGGCTGAAGCCAGTGCATTGGTGCTTCATTTGAACAGTTTACAGGAAGTTTTTCAGCCTGAAGGTAACGTTAATTTTGCCGGTTTATTGTCACAGATTGAACAGATCGCCAAGCAGTTAGAAGTACCGATCGGTATCAAAGAAGTGGGTTGGGGAATCGATGGAGAGACCGCTCGATTGTTAGTGAATGCAGGAGCATCGTTTATAGATGTGGCTGGTGCAGGTGGGACATCTTGGAGTCAGGTCGAAAAGTTCCGCAGTATTGATCCTGTACGCCGCGCCGCTGCTGAAGCTTTTGCAGGCTGGGGCACACCGACAGCAGAGTGTATCGTAGATGTGCGTCAAGAACTACCCGAAATGACTATTATCGGTAGCGGTGGACTCAAAAATGGAGTCGATGCCGCCAAAGCGATTGCATTAGGAGCCGACTTTGCTGGATTTGGAAGATCGCTATTAGGAGCGGCTGTAGAATCGACAGAAGCGTTAGAACAAGTGTTAGCTCAAGTTGAATTTGAATTATCCGCCGCAATGTTGGGTATTGGAGCAGGAGATATCACTGCATTACAATCGACCACACGCTTGCGTTCGAACGTATAAGTATAGTCATATATATCTAAAATAGTTATCCTTTGGGCAGAAAGGAGTCAACATATGGCTGTATCCGAAGCCGAACAAGCACGCCAGCATACGATTCAACAGATTGCAGAACGATATCAACCTCTTTTTAAATATTTAAAAAGCAAAAAATGTCTCCGTCAAAAAAGTGGTGACTTTACATTTGATATTTCATTTACAGGCTCCAAGTACGGTGAATTGCGTGTATTTGTAAGTGTAGAGACAGCAATAGCACCTCCTGATGCCAATTGTGTTTTTATCAGTCCGATTGTAAATTTGACGCGTAAATACAAAAATATAGATAGTTATCATGTCATAACTATCAGCGAGCGAGAGCGGGTTATTGAAGAAATTTGTCGGTATATCGATGATTATGTTTTGCCGTTCTTTGCCCGCTTTGAACAGATTGAAGTTCTTTCACAAGAAGTCTCCACACAAGGATTTTTACCTCATCGCAAAAACTGGGATCGGTTCAGTCTGACCACCAAGCGCTTTCTAGAATTATATCCTCCTTCTTCTTAAATTAAAGATCCGTTGTATCTCGAAATCCAATCTATTTTGGATTTCTATCTTTATTTCTGAAAGAATTCTGAAAATTTCTGAATAATAGTACAAATTAACTATATTTTTTTGCAGCTCCTCTTCAAAACTCACACCTTTTGTACGATATATATGTAGTTAGGCATCTTGAGGACTACAGAATAGATAGAGGTATGAAGGAGGCAACATCAGTGAAAAGGGGCAAAAAAATTAAGTTAGGGTTACGCTTGAAATTATATCTTATGATTATCGTGCCATTGATTATAGTGGCTGTATTAACCATGTTTATTACACAAATATTAATTAAAGATGCTGCTTTATCTACAATGCAGTATAACAACCAAAACTTAGCTAAAAATACGATTGCTAATCTTAATTTAGCTGCTATTGAAAAGCTAGGCACGAGTAAAAATCCAGAACAACTTCAAGAATATCGCGATCTTCGTGACCAGTTGACTATGTTACGTCAAGAAACGGGATCATTATATATTTATTTGTTTAACTATGTGGATGGAAAATGGTTCTATACAGTGGACGGAGCCGCATGGGATGATGAGGACTACAGCAAATACGGAGACGAATTTGAATTTAGTTCAGGGATTGCTCCAGAGGTATTATCAGAACAAATGGTGACTACTGATGTAGCTACAGATCCGACATGGGGAGAATTATTTTCTACCTTTTCACCGATCAAAGACCCAAGTGGAAAAACGGTCGGATACTTGGGAATCGATATTTCGGCAAGTGCTGTGAATACAGTCTATTCAAGTACATTAAAACAGGCATATCAAATGGTTATTCCTGTATTTACAGTGGTTCTCTTGATTGCTGTTTTATGTGCAATGGCATTTATTCGCCGGATGTTACGTCAAGTGGGTGAGATCAAGACGAGTATGGAAAATGTCACTAAAGGTGATCTAACCGTACAATCGAAACGGATTACAGGAGATCAATTAGGCGATATCAGTGACTTGAATAATGCAATGGTCGCTCATATCACCGATATGATTACTAATATTCAGAACAGTTCGCATACGCTACAAGAATCGTCTCAATATATTTCAAAAGTTTCTGAAGGCACATTACGTCAGACAGAAGAGTTATCTCGTGCCATTCATGAGATTGCTACGGGTTCAACCCAACAAGCACAACAGACCGATGAAGCAGTACAACATTCAGAACGTCTAGGACAGATTATTGATGAAGTGGGCAGTTATGTAGATCGCTTCGGAGATACCGCTCGCCAACTGACTGAAGTGCGCGAACAAGTCACACAAGAACATCAACGATTGTTAGCACAAGGTAAGCAAAATGTTCAACAAATGCAGCATATGCAGTTGATGTCACGCACGTTAGCAGAACAATCACAACAAGCAGCGAATGTGAGTGGTCAAGTTCAAAGTATTGTAAAACAGACTCAGATCTTAGCATTAAATGCATCCATCGAAGCTTCTCGAGCAGGTGAAGCTGGTAAAGGATTTGCTGTTGTTGCGAGTGAAATGCGAAGTCTAGCACAACAGTCTGAAGATTCGATTCGTGAAATTGATATGATTTTAGGTAGCTTTGTCGAGCAAATCAATAGCATGAGTGGTCAATTTGATACAACCATGCAGTCTGCGGATCGACAAGAATCTCAGATTACTGAATGTATGGAGACATTTGAACAAGTGAGCCAAGTGTCTGAAGAAGTACACGGATTAGCTGTAAATCTAGCAGATCGTACAGCACATATGCAGAATATTCGTCATGAAGTAGAAGAGCAACTCAGTTATATCGCTTCAGCGACTGAAGAAACCTCTGCTATGACCGAAGAAGTATCGGCTAGTGCGCAAGAACAAGAACAGTCGGTTACTGAATTATCGACCATCTCTCAAAATCTAACGACACTGTCGAGTCAACTTCAAACTTTGACGAATAAATTTATCGTATAGTTGTTTGCCACACCGAGGGTTCTCATATATAATGAGTGTGGAAATTCATGTTCGTTTATTTATAAATTCAGATCAATAGGAGTTGTCATATAAATGGCTTTGAAAGCAGGTATTGTCGGATTGCCGAACGTTGGTAAATCTACTCTTTTTAATGCAATTACACAAGCAGGTGCAGAATCTGCGAACTATCCGTTTTGTACAATTGATCCTAACGTAGGGATCGTAGAAGTTCCAGACGAGCGTTTAGACAAATTAACAGAATTGGTTGTACCTAAGAAAACGGTACCTACTGCTTTTGAATTTGTAGATATCGCAGGTTTGGTACGTGGAGCAAGTAAAGGCGAAGGCTTGGGTAACAAATTCTTAGCGCATATCCGTGAAGTGGATGCGATTGTACATGTGGTTCGTTGTTTTGAAGATGAGAATATTACGCATGTTGACGGCAAAATCGATCCAATCAGTGATATCCAGACGATTAATCTGGAATTAATTTTGGCTGATTTGGATAGTGTAGAGAAACGCATCGAGCGTTCACGCAAAAATGTTAAAGGCGGTAACAAACAAACTGCTCAAGAAGTCGAAGTATTAGAGCGTATCAAAGAATCGTTGTACAACGATATGCCTGCTCGTAGTATTGAGCTAAGCGAAGATGAGCGTCTACTTGTTCGTGATCTTCATTTGCTAACGATGAAGCCTGTATTGTACGCAGCTAATGTGAGCGAAGATGGCGTAACTGAAGCAGATACTAATCCTTTTGTATTAAAAGTAAAAGAATTTGCTGAAGCTGAAAATGCGGTTGTTGTGCCAATCAGTGCTAAAGTTGAAGCAGATATTTCTGAGTTAGAAGATGAAGACAAAGCGATGTTCTTAGAAGAGCTAGGTCTAGCAGAGTCTGGTCTAAACCGTCTGATCAAAGCAGCTTACCAGTTGCTAGGTCTATACACTTACTTTACAGCAGGTGTACAAGAAGTACGTGCTTGGACAATTCGCAAAGGAACCAAAGCTCCTGGAGCAGCTGGCGTCATCCATACTGACTTTGAACGCGGATTTATTCGTGCAGAAGTCGTAGGATATGAAGATCTTGTGAATGCAGGTTCGATGAACGGTGCTAAAGAACGCGGACAATTGCGTTTGGAAGGTAAAGAATATTTGGTTAAAGATGGCGATGTTATGCATTTCCGCTTTAACGTGTAAGATTGATTATTTGAAATGATGATTAGCATATAACGTTGATCATTGAGCATAAGTAAAGAGTCCCGTTTTCCCTAAAGGAGAGCGAGACTCTTTTTTTATTCAAATTATTTTATTTTTAAAAATTAAGTTGTAAAATTCGTTCAGAAATTACCTTTGATTCATAAGTAAAGAAAAAGACAAAGTTTAGGGAAAGAAGCTCTTTTGCCTCACTATATATCATCTATATAAATTAAGAGGAAGCTAATTATGAAGCAATACCAAAATGAATTTCCCAACTCTTCGAGTCTAATGAATGAAAACTTAAGTACTATTGATCCCTTATTCACAAATAATAATAGTATTTCGCTTACTGCAGCTCCATCTGGTCCAGAAGTAAGAGCTGTAGTAGTAAATTATATTAGTAAAGAGCAAGTGCTACAGATGATTTGAGATTATACAGGGACGAGTGCTTCCATACTACGAGTAGCGTTTTACTCTGTAGGTGCTGGAGTGGCTGCGAGGGCTATTAAGTAAGGCAAGATTACCTCAAGTTATTGCAGTAGGTCAATAGATTCAACAAATTGCTAATGTTACTCCTTCTAATCAAATGCAACAAATCGTATTAGAATTAGCTGAGAATTATAAACAGTTTCTTGTATTACATTTATGCTTACTACATGGTAAGAGTTTCGTTTGTTGCCAATTATGTCGTATTGGACTTATACACAACAACTTCTTACCAAACATGATAATATAAAAATCCCCCTGTTATTAAATAGGAGGATTTCTTTTATGTTGTTTCTTATTTAATACTTCTTTATATAATTTGAAAAAAACATATATACAAGCTACAGAGAATAAAGCAACAAATAATTTGATTAGTAAGCCTTGAAATTCCAAGTAGAAGGCATTGAAAGCGTTAATAAAAGAAACAATGAAACCTATTATACTAGCAATCATCTGACTATTATATCCTTTAGAATTCTCAATGTTGACAGAATCATAAATTAATATACATAATCCATGAATTATTAAGCAAAAACCAGCTAACGAAAAATGAGATATTAACCCAAACAAAATAATTAAAATTACCCAAATAATCAGGGCAACAACGGGAAAGAAAATTTTTGATTTATTTATATTCATGTCTATAAATAGCCTCCAATTTGTTAACTACTTATTTATTATATCAAATTTTCTATTTGGTATAGATATTTGTAATAGCAAAATAAATAAATCAAATTATGGAGTTGTATATTTTAACATTAGTGGATATAAATTTTACTTAATTTTGAAAGGCATCGATTTTATAATATATAACAGGTATTTATCCATAAAAAAGAAATGCTCATCAGATCAACGAGCACCTTTCTCTTATACCCATCTGACTCTGCCGACGCGCACCC
>NZ_MDER01000062.1 GCF_001721045.1 Paenibacillus nuruki
ACCAGATACAGCATATTGCTGTGTCTGGTGCTTTTTTGTTTTCTGTAAATTTAACTCATGGATTAAATGGTAAAGGAGCGATCGTAAACAGCATTTAGCCTTATGTATGTTATTTAACCAACTAAATAGACCAAAACTGGAAGTACCAGATACAGCATATTGCTGTTTTGGTGCTTTTTTTGCTAGCAGTTCTAATTTTAAAGTACGTGGATTGGAGGTTTACAATGAATCAAGATGTAGAAGAACAGCATGATCCATCAGGATCTGCTTTTCCAATGCTTACCCCTAGACTCAAAGTCTGGTGGGTAAATCATAGAGAACTGGTGACGGAATGGTACAGAATATACTTTCATACTATCCTGGTCACTCTTTTATTGACAATGAATTTGTGGCTTGGATTTTCCTCATTTCTTATTTTTTTTGCACAATGGTTTGGTATAGATTCAGGGGTAATTGGGTTTTTAACTTTGTTCTATAAAAATCCACCAATAGGTTATCAATTTTTACTAAATGGGTTCTATACGCCATTACATCATCACAAGATATTCTGGATCGTATGCGCGTTAAATTTACCTATTCTGACTTGGATTTATTCAACAATATCTCAACCAATCAAAAAGGGATTTAAAACATACTTAACATGGGTTTCGCCCAAAGGACGAATAGCTATGTTGATCCTCTGCGCGATTCCTTTTGCATTACATGTAAATGCCATATTTGCATGGTATATTCGGAATTATCTTTTTGATTTTTTTGCAGGAATCAAATCCAATGAACAGTATCTTGTTGTAAATTCAATGGAAAGTTTTGGTTATGTCCTGCTGGCGTTGCCTCTTATCATTGTTATTTTTTCATCATTTTTAATTGTGAAGGATTTTTATAGCAATGAAGATCTAAAAGACGCATTTTTCAAATGGAAATTCAAGTGGCTGGCAAGTCAGGCATTCTCATTACGAGACAATTCCTGTGATGTCATTGTGGGATGGGGTAAAGAAACTAATGAGCCCATCGTTCTTACTGAAAAGAACCGGTATCTCCATGAACTAGTTGCTGGAGCGACTGGTACAGGTAAGACCTCCACCACAATATTAATTCGTATCGTACAGGATTTAATTCGGATTGCACGCGGTCGAAAAATGGGCATTATTGTTTTAGAGCCTAAAGGCGATCTTGTAGCAGATGTGCTAACTTTATGTGATCAATTAGGCGTGCCTAAACACTTAATTAAAGTAATTGATCCAACTAATATTCCAGATTCTATTAAGTTTAGCCCATTCGTAGGTCCAATGGATGCAGCAGCCGAAACGTTTAGAGGGGTTCTGGATGCGCTAACAGAGAATCAAGATTCGTTTTTCAAAGGTCAACAAGGTGAAACATCAGGTTTATATACATTACTAGGTAAGATTAGATATGGACATAAGTTTAATATCTTACATCTGCAAAGAATGTTTACTGATCCGCGCCATTTAGCAGATATTACGGAAGAAGTACGCGAGCAGGTCAACTCTCATGTAAGTGATGAGAATATATCTGAAGACGTGCAGTTAGAGATGGATCGGTATGATCGGATTGTTTCTTATTTTGAAACTGAAGTACTTGATTATAAACAATACAAGGAAAAAGACGTAATCAAACCACAATATTATCCAGAAGCTCACAAACATGCTGGCAAACAAGTGGTAGAAAGTAAAAAGGATAAATTTGTAGCTGGAGCTAAAAAATATTTAAATGATATTGCTACAAATGTTATGTTATCTAAACTCATGGTAGCCAAAGATGATGAAGAATTGTTAGATTTGGATGCCTTTTTAGCTAATGGTGGAGTTCTGGTTGTCAATACTGCATTAGGAGAGCTAGAAGAACTTAGCTTGAGTTTTGGTCAATTCTTTATTCGACAATTGCAGTCTAGTATTTTCCGTAGACCTAAAATTGGACGAATCCCATTCTTTTTATATATTGATGAAGCACCACTCTATATTAATGCTGCCTTTGAACGCCTATTTACTTTAGGGCGTTCATACTTGGTGGGTACTCTGATTGCGATGCAATCGCTAGGGCAGTTTAAAGTGATTAAACCAGGTTACGATAACACCATGATGGGATCAGCAAGAAGTAAAACAGTTTTTGGTGGTGGAGAATTCGAAGATAATAAACGATTCTCTGATACGTTTGGTGAAGAACCTCAAACAGAAGAGTCTCAGAATGAATCCACTACACCTATTTCTATGCCTAATCAAAGTTGGGGTATTCGAAATAATATTCAACGCAAACAGACCGCTAGATTCACGCCTACAGAAATTAAAGAGCTTAAATTTAAGCACTTCATTTTTGATTCTATGGATGCGGAAGGTAGTGTAATGCCTCCTATCCATGCTATTGGTAAATTTGTGAGCGAAACTAAATTTGTTAAGCGCTTCTTGAAAATTGGTAATTTGAAGCTACTTACAGAGCAAAATACAGATCAGGAGTTTGATTTAACTTTGACACACTCCAACCTGTTATCTTCTCTCATGGAAAAACCGGTGAAAACAGATGTAGATGATATTCTCGCGCAAAAGCAAGAAGAAGTGACTGGCTTACAAGAAGAACCAGAAACGATTTTACCTACGAATGCACTACCAATTGAAGAAGATCTACCTGATCTGTTTGTAAAAGTGAAGACACCTGATGAAGTGCCTCTAAAAGATAATGTTGTTTATCTAAATAAACACATGACGCAGACTCATGCAGATGGGTCAGATATACCAGGCATCATTGATATATCTGATCCTCCGGAAGAAAGCAATACTAGTACAGTGATTGAAAAAATAAACGATTCTAACATTACAGATTTAATTCCTGTTGAAGAAGAAGATTTAGAGAATTTAGTAGAAACACATGACAATTACGGAGGTGTATTTCCTATCCAACCCTTACCTGAAGAAATGGAAAAATCAATCGGACTATTACGGAAATCAACGGAAACGGGGAATGATGTTCATACTCCACTCCACATAAACTCGGATGATGTCGAACCAGAACTCCAGCCACACGTTCAATCGATAGATGACGGTGAACCGGTAGGAGAAACTATTATTGCACCAATCGATTCATTCTTAACTGAATTCTTAGCCGTAGATCCTGATACCAACTCAAGCGTCACAGAGTCAGTTGCTCGCGCTCATTTCACTGAAATTCTAGAAGAAGAAGAGGATAGTTGACATTTCAAAGTATTCTGATTACTATTAAAATAATTAATCCAGAAACGAGGAAGCACCTCGCACGCATAACTGCGTTCGAGGTGCTTTCTGCATTTCTGGATTTTTTTGTCACTACACACTGAAGGGTATGATAACTATGAATTATTTGACACCAGAAAAACGACAAGAGCAAAAAGCAGTAGCTTGGGCAGAAATCCGAGATAGTAAGCGTTTAGGTCAAGTGCTGTATGCAAAAAGCGTCGGAATTATCACGCTTAAAGATAAAGAAGTATTGCAGCTTGATTATCACGGCATCACTGGTTACTTAGCAAAAGATAAAATCAGTAACTATACTTATAGAGGTTTACAACATCTGCTGGGGAAAGAATTCGAATTTGTAGTCGAAAACTATGAAAATGAAGATAAAGAACTTTTTGTAGCTAATAGAACTAAAGCTTTGGAAATCACGAAAAAGAAATTCTGGGCAAATGTAGAGAAAGATCAAAAATTCAATGCTTTCATCGATGGGAATGATGGCTACCGACTATTTTTAAATGTAGAAGGGGTCGAAGTGATCCTGAACAAAGCAGAAGTATCACACAGTTTTGTAACAGAAGACCTTCGTCTGCTATTTGAAATCGGTGAACTATTACCAGTACAAATCATTGATTTTGAAAAACCTACCGAAGAAAAACCTAATGGGTCACTTATTGTTAGCACAAAAGCACTACTTAAAGATCCGTGGGAAACCGTAGAAGACGATTATCAGGTTAACGGCACGTATATAGCAACAGTTCATAATTTCCATGATCAACACGGTATCTTTTTCACTCTTCGATCCGGGCTGATTGCACGATCTAACTTTCCTAGTTTCGGCAAACCCTCCATGTTCCAAAAAGGAATGGAACATAATGTGCGGATTCGCTCCATCGACCTTAAAAATCGGAAAATGTCGGTTGTAGTTATTATCCCACGTAATAAGACCGGTATGAATTCAACAAAAGGTAGGGCTTTACAATGAGCATGCCGGAATTCGTTTTTAATAACAATGTGGAGGAGCAGACTAGTTCTGCTCCAAGTCCATTCCCCAATCCTTATGGTCAAGATGGGCCCGCAAATATACAGGAATACTTACTTCCGAATCAAGAAAAATTCGGATTGTATAGTGATCCTTTTGCAAAATTAAAGTATATACAGCCGGAACAAGGTGTTCGCAACGCAGCCTTTTGGTACGAAAATAGAATTAGTAATAATACGTTAACAGAAAAAGAGATTAAACTTATTCAATATTTATCGGTAGTGCGTGTAGCTACACGAAAACAAATTGAAAATATTCTCTATCCTCTACAAAATGATCATAATCAAAAAACATTAGAGTTTCTGCGAAAATCTAAAAATTCCGGGTTTATATGCTCATTTAGTTGGATCAGTGAATTACCACACGAACGAAAGAAGCCGATGGTTTACGCACTTACCAAAGTAGGAGCTGAAGCAGCAAAATCCCTTTTGCCCGATTCTAATTGTTTTTTTATGAAACCTGTAAATTATCCACCAGGTTCAGAACCATCAATGGCTGACTATTTTGCAGATTTAATCGGAGGACAATTGTACAGCGAACTCAAGAAGATTGACCGGTTGATTAGCTGGGAACGTCGAGCAACGATCATGTTATCAGACAGCCAAGCATTTTCTCCATTTATTCGATTTCAAGTTATTAAAGAAGAAAAAGATTTACGACTCTTTTGGGTGGAGATTTTTCGAATGCACCCTGATTGGAAAACTAAAACAATTCAAAGGTTTCAAAAGATAGAACATGCTTTTAAAAATACTAAATCTTATGAGCGACCAGAACGTTTAATTGTTGTAGTAGATGGAGATGCTCGTATTCAACCCATAAGCGAAATTGCTCAAATGTATATGCCTTCTGTAGATGTACGATTTACAACCGATGAGCGTTTACTTGCAGGTTTAGATACACATACTTTTATATCCTACGATTTTGCGAAAAAGAGCTTGGTGAAAAAAAGGATTTCCTATCTCCTATCAGGTCATACAGGCATGACAGCGACAGAATATTTTGATTCGATGCATGGAAGTCTTGAAGAAGACTATGAAGAATGATAAAGAACCTTATACATTGAGAAGGAGGGACACCTCTTTCTCAATTTTTGCTTTTATGTTGACAAGAACTTACTTAATAATTAGAGTTGAGGTACATAACGACTATGAACAGGAACTTTTATATTCTTTGAAACGGGGATTAAATCATGAAAGATAATCCAATCGATTGGATGGTATTAAGCCAAAAAGACGATAGTCGGGTAAAACTTCGTTTTTCAGCTCAATTTGAAATTGATAAACAAATTTACATTGTAGCAACTAAAGAAGTCAATCAGGCACAGAATGTTGCGAAAGAAGAAACCAATCATGCTCAGTACGTCATTTTAAAAGTTGTTACACAAGGTGACAAACCGGAATTGCATGAAATTATAGATGATACAGAATGGCATCAAGCTGACTTATATTTTCGAGAACATTATGCTGATTTTTTAGATTAACAAAAAAAGACCTTAATCCGGTCTTTTTTTGTTGCATTTAACCCCATACTTTTTTTGTGATAGTATTTGGTTATTGTATATTTCACCCAAGTTCCACCAAGCGGTAGAACTCATTGTTTACACTTAAAGTATAAACTTTAAAAATCCATCTGTTTAGATGATCTTGAATGCTTGCGCATTGATCAATTCTAAATAGGTGGATTTTTTTGTTTGTCTAAAAAGGAGGAAATCATGAAAATTTTAGAAGTTGAGATGACTTGGTGTGATGTAAAGCAAATGCCGATCCCCTTTATTTTTGGGAAATGTAATGTGAGAGCAAATCGTTTTGATTCATCTCGCATCTATATCAATCTTGAAGCAACGCACCAAATTGAAATCTCAAGTACGTATCGCCAAATTCAGATTTGGTTGCTTTCTGGTCGCTGTACAAGCATAAAGTACACTTATGCAGGGCATTTTCCTATTCAATACTTTAAGAATATCGGTTTTAAAAAAGTGAACGAGCATTTATGGAGAAAAGAGCATCAATATCTTAGCATTTATGCTGTCAAACTCAATGAGAATAAATGGGTAGTCTGTATCGAGAATAGAAAGGATCAAAAAGGCGTTCCGATTGAACATTGTGAATGGACTTCGTTCTCGAGTTATCAACTGACGCTAGATGGAGAAGTTATAGTTGCTACATCATAGAGTGAAAATTATATATACGTGAAAATGACAACATTACGTTTGATTGTAATGTTGTCATTTATTATGAGGAGGAAGAAATAATGACTACACAATCTAAAGCAAGAGTAACTGCAAGAAGAATAAACGATTCTCAACTTTCAAAAAATTTAGGATTGAATAGAGCTCCCCGATCTTGCAACAAAATTGAATATAAAGAATTAAATAATGGGACTAAAGTGATCCGGATTTCCTTTAAAGATGGCATAGAAAATGGTTATGTGTTTGATGATGGGGCATCTATCGATTTTCATCATTATTGTACCGAGAGTGCAAATAAAAGTATTTGTACACATACAACAATTGCTGTGGGTATTGCAGATAAATTAGGACTACAAGTTGATAGAACGATGTTTTATAAAGATACATCTTACTTACAATCGTTTCAGCAACTTGATAATTATAAAGACTGTTCTTTAGATTTTGCTGTATTCGATGAGGAATCTGTTCCAACTACGACTACTCCAACTGCGACTCTTGAAAATATGATGGATGCTATTGAAGATTCACCCATCATATATGCAGAGAGAACAAGTTGGAAAGCAGAATATGCAGAAGTTTTACACTATTTGCAACAAGAAGGGGCAGGAGCAACTTTAATTAAAGAAATTCAAGAAATGCGAGAAGCTATTTTTAATGAAGTGAAATTAACTCCAATGGTCAGTGAGCCTGTTAAACCTTCCTTGCCATACACTGGTCCCTTTTTACTTAAAGCTCTTCGTCATATATTAAACGGTAAAGATCTGATGTTATACGGAGAAATGGGGTCTGGAAAGGATACGCTTATTGCTTCATTAGCATGGGTTTTAGGATTACCGGTGTATATTCAAGTGGGTAATATCAACGAGACTAAAGAAAGTATAGTTGGAGCACAAACCTTCGTTAAAGGTGAAGTGACATTTGAACTGTCTCCATTTGCAACTTCTGTAAAATATGGAGGCGTTTCTAATTATTCCGAGCTTAATATGATACCTGGTAAAGTGACTTCAATTTTTCATCCAGTGTTGGATGAAAATAGAGAACTACCTACTAAAAATGGATCACTTCCAAGGCATAAATATCATATTTTTATGGCTTCTATGAATTTTGGAGAAACCTATGCAGGCACTAGTCCTGTCAATGCTGCTTTAATGGATCGATTTGCAGTCCTTCAACTGCCTCAATCCATGGACTTGAAAGAATTGATAATCAAAAAAACAGGGATGAAAGATGCTAAAGTATTAGAATTTTTATTAGGGGTAAAAAAGCAAATTGATGAGCTAATCACTACCGAAGGAACAGGATCACGCTCACAAACAATTCGAGGATATTTAGATGCTGCACATTTTTTGAAAAAATATGGGATTAGTGATGAATTGAAAACAGAAGTATTGGAAGATTACATTATCAATAAAACAGAAGATAAAGCAGATCAGTTTGCTATAAGAGATCGAATACGGCAAAGTGTATTCAAAAAACTTCCAATGAATGACGAAGAGAAACTGTATCAAGAAGGATTTATCTAAATAATAATGAATGAGAAAGAAGGTTCTTGGGACCTTCTTTTTTTGATTCTAAGGAGATTATAAAATGACATTTATCGCTATTGAAACCAAAGAAGCATTAATCCAGAAACGTGAATTAGAGCGATTAAAACGCTATCTATTTATTAAGTTTGGAAAAAAAGCATTTGATATGTTTTGGACCACTCATTCTACTTCATATACGGATTATAAGGGTATTTATGTGAAGTATGACCTTCAAACTACTCAACATCGTTTATTTAGCGAAGATGAGTTAAGACTACTACGAAAAACACATGCTATTCATGAAAGAGGACATATCCAATACGATATTGGAGGTGTCACTCATCAATGGATAAAAGACAATGCTTCTTCAGACCAAATCGATTGGAAGAACAATGTGAAATATCCGGAGGAATGGTTACGTTATTTCGCAGGGATGATGATTGATGTGCGCATGGAATATTATGTGGCTTTGGGTTTACCAGAATCCAAAACTCTATTTGAATTCACAAATGAACACTGGAGATTTGGAATTCGAGGTCTTGAAGCAGGAGCTTGCAGAATTAATGATTTTAGAGAATGTATAGCCAGTAGAGGCTTTCAGTTAAAAGACCTAGAGTGGCATACAGACGCTATCGAGCTTGCTGATCAAGTTACCGATATTCTTACTTCATTAAGAGAATCTAAAAGCACTGTAGACTGTATGGATCATACTCTTCAGCTAGTGCAAGCTGTATGGCCCACATTATATGACTGGTTAGAATTAAATGATTTTAAACCTAATCTTTCGATATCTAACTATGATTCTGAGTCATGGGGTGATAAAGCAGAAGTCGAGAAAAATATAGAAGAAATATTGCAAGCGGCAGAAGAACAGTTAAACCAAGAGGATATTGATCCAGCTGATAAAGATAAACTTCTTAAACAATTAAAAAAAGAGATATTAGAAGATGAACAGCTTGTTGAAGACGAAATAAAAGATTATGAAGATCGAAAAGAAACAGTAGAAATTGATTTACCAAAAATAGGAGAATCTGTTTCTGAAGCAGTTACTATTAAACCTTATCGTCATCAAAACCTTCATTGCTACAATCAAATTAAAAATGAGCTGAAGAAAAGTATTGCTAGAACAAGCAAAGAATTAAAGAAAATTTTAGCTCCTGAAGAAGATATATTACTAACTAATCAGCGTTCAGGACATCTAGATATCGGTGAGATCTGGTCTGCACTAAAAACGGATAACTCTAATATCTTCCGAAGTGAAATTAAAGGTTCAGATGGAATCAATGCCAGAACTTTTATTATGAATGATATATCAGGATCAACGTCAATGCCTTTTGGTAAAGGTACCGAAAAAATCATAGATGTAATGAAGCAATCGCTTATATTATTAAATGAAGTATGCGAACAAATTAAGTTACCTTTAGAAATATTTGCTTTTACAGAAACTCGTCATACAGAAATATATCCTTTGAAACCTTTTAACAAATCTACTAATCTTGAGAAAAGTTTCATTGGAGCAATTAAAGCAGAAGAGGGAAATAGAGATAGTCTCGCCTTGCAGTGGATCATCAATCGTGCTCAGAATTATGTTGAGGAATTGAGAATAATATTTATGATAAGTGATGGTCTTCCAACCTTTTCTAAAAACGAAGATCTATATACGATACGAAATATGGTTCAAGTTGCTAATAAAAGTGGCATAGATGTAGTATGTCTTTTTATCGGAAATCCTAGAAATTTTAATCAAGTGAAAACGATGTATCCAGGACATGCCATTTTAGTTACTAATAATTTGCAGCGCGATCTAATAAATCAGCTGACTAAAATTATTAAGAAAAGAAAAGGTATACACTAAAGTACAATTCTATAATAAGTAATATTAGAGTTTGGCTATTAAATACAGAACACTATCGAAATATTAAAGTCGTAATAAAGTTTCGGTTAAAAAAGAAATTACCAATCTCAAACAATTAGATAGTAGAAAATTTTCTGAAATGATAGCCTTTTCTGATCTATCT
>NZ_MDER01000063.1 GCF_001721045.1 Paenibacillus nuruki
TAATTATATATCTTATGTAAAAATAAAGTTATTTTTCCTTATAGTTATAGACCTATTGCATTGTTGATATCGGTATATTCGTTATGTAGCCTACATTATTTCTAATTACTTATATTAATATTATGGAAAATATAGTAATATTAGGATATAAAATGATAACGCTTACTTTTTAGTTATGATAACAGATTGTTTGTTACTTGAGTAAGGAGGTGATCATCGAGGTTCCCACTCGCTATTGGATTTGTAGTAGGAATATATCTTTATCTTATCAAGGAGGATATGTTATGAACTATTCAAAATATGCTACATCAGTAATAGGATTGATCTTAACGATGACGTTCTTTATTTCTCCCACTTCAATGATGGCGATGGAGCACAATGAGATCCCTTCATCTAGCGAAAATACGATCACACCTTCATTATATGCAGAAGATGATTTCCCAGGATCGATGGATCAAAATAATCGTGTGTATTACAGTCCTAGTATTGGCCCGGGTGGCAATGTAGATGCCGAGATTTCTGTTACATTACTGCCAGGAGAGCGTGTATTCATGACCTATGAATTTTACTCATGGTCTACTGAAAAATGGACACCTGTCGTCACAGAGATTATTGACGGCAATCAAGGTGGATTTTTGCATCGTATATTACCTCTTTCTCCTAACGATCCTATACCGGGTCTGTATCGAATTACGTTATCCAGTGATAGTACACGCTCCATCTCAAGTTGGATTCACCTAGAGTATTCTGCATGGTAAACGATCACTTTATCCTGATGTAATATGTAAATAGGCATCACAAAAAGGGTTGATGATTTGAGCGACATACGCTCATCATCAACCCTTTTACATAGGATCTATAGATTATTCTTTATCAAAAAAGAAGTGTTCCGCAGATACTTGATCGCCCTCGATCGTGATCTTACCATAAGAGTATCGAGGTTCACGGCGCTTGTCTGTCGGCGAACCGGGATTGAATAGTAGGATATCTTCTCGCACTTCAGACAATGGTGTATGCGAGTGTCCAAATACAATAATATCTACTGCTTCATTAGGAAACGTATTAAAAGCACGATCCGGTGTCGTCCCTTTCCATCCATCTCCATGCACCAAGCCGATTCGCTTGCCGCCCGCTTCAATAATCTTTTGTAGTCCTAATCGCTCCACAATCTCTGATCCATCATTATTACCTGCGACTGCTTCGACAGGCGCTAATTCAGACAACTTCTCATAGACCCACCAATCACAGAAATCTCCTGCATGCAAAATCAAATCTACCCCTTGTAAACCTTCTAATACATGATTAGGCAGATGACGATTGCGACTGGATAGATGGGTATCCGATATAATTCCAATAATCAATTAAATCCCCTCCTTTTGTTGATAAGCATGACGACGCTCATCTCTATCGGTTTCGCTAAGCTTCGGACAAGAGAAACAATAATCCCCATCATCCATCCGATGATATAGACAACAAGCACTTTTTAATGGAATCTGTTGATCTCCTTGAATACTGGTCGTATAACGAGTTCGCATATTCAATGGATTCACCGTTAATCCAAAAGGTTCAGCACTCATTTCAGAAGTCACATATCGATGATCATCTTTAATATGCTCTACAATCTCTGGTGAAGATGCTTCTTGTTGCCATGTCTGCACAAAATAATTGAACTGACTTGGAAATTGACGCCAGAAGACACGCGCATGAGCTCCTGTGACCGCAGAGATCGCTTCGACTATAGGACGAAGCGTTTGTTGGTACAACTGTTCTAAATGAGTCTGACGGAATAAGGCTCGTTCCTCAGGTGTATCCGGCCCTTGCTCTTCACCCCATTGCTGAAGTCGAAAAGCAAACTGACAATATCCATTACTCTCAACCATATCCATAATTAAATTATCCGGCTCAAGTGCAATACTCTTATTATAGAAGGAAAGATAATATTGCCCTGCTAATGCGATTCGACCTAACCACGAACAAAAAAATGTGCCCGCAGGTTCGGTATCTGGTGCCTTTAACAAAGGAGCATAGAACTGTAAAAACTTCTCCATCCCATCCACTGTACTCAACTCTGCAAAAGAAGCACTATATATCGCATCAGGATGTGGTTCCATGATGATATAAAATTTAGCTTTTAACATGTCATGATCTAAGCTAAGTTCCATGCTGTCCATACCCTTCCTCTAGTAAGATTCATTATCATTTATCCTATACCAATCTCTGTGATTCTTCAAATCCATACAAAAAAAGACAGCCCTTCTATCAAGGACTGTCTTTTTATAAAGAGTAGTACTGAAATCAAAAATGCAATATCAGCGATTAAGATGTTGGCTTCGCTTCGACCGGTTGCTTTTTGCTACTGACTACCGATTCAACAGCTGCTACACGGCGATCTTCAGGTTGCCCGGTTGCTTGAATCTTTCTTACTTTGTGAAGCACTTCTTTGTTCGGTAGGTAATGAAGTGATTTGATATAACGAATCGTTTTGGTTTTGGCACGCATAACAATTGAATGTGTCTCTGCACGATCATCCGCCAGATAACGTACACCACCCAGGATCTCACCAGGCGTTACACCTGTTGCGGCAAAAATAACATCGTCGGTGCCGATCATATCCTGCATCGTTAGAATCTGGTACGGATTTTCGATACCCATTGCCTGACAGCGTTCAAATTCAGCTGCATTGGCTGGCATCAGTCTGCCTTGAAGTTCTCCACCAAGGCAAGATAGCGCCGCTGCCGCCAGTACACCTTCTGGTGCACCGCCTGAACCTAGATACAGATCAATCCCTGCTTCGGGGAAAGCAGGAGCCATCGCGCCAGCTACATCGCCATCGCTGATAAATTTGATCCGTACCCCTACTTTACGTAATGTTTTGATAATACTTTCATGACGATCACGATCCAGTATCATTACGGTGATATCCGCCATATTTTTACCGAGTGCTTTGGATGCTTTATGCAAAGTCACATCGACAGGATCTTCAATACTGAGCTTGCCCACTAATGCAGGGCCTACAGCTAACTTTTCCATATACATATCAGGTGCGTGTAGAAGATTACCTTTATCTGCTACAGCAATAACCGAAAGTGCGTTATTCAACCCCTTCGCTACAATAGCTGTTCCTTCTAGCGGGTCTACAGCCACATCAACTTCTGGCGAATCTGTATTTCCCACTTTTTCTCCAATATACAACATTGGAGCTTCATCCATTTCACCTTCACCAATAACGACTGTACCGTTGATCGATACCGAGTCAAACATTGCACGCATAGCTAGTGTTGCTGCTTCATCTGCGCTGTTTTTGTCACCGCGTCCCATCCAGGGAGCCGAAGCCAATGCCGCGACTTCTGTTACTCTTACAATTTCCAATGCCATTTCGCGTTCCATGTCTTCCACTCCTTTATTTGGGATTTTAAAAATAAATGTTGTTTTCTAGAGCATATAATATCATCAATCCAAACAAAAATGTTGTTTTTAACGAAAATTTTCTTTTAAAACAAATTTATATGTTTGATAAATAAATATTATAGATGATTTTAGAATCGTTATTCACAAATAACCAACAATTATTTCATAATTAGAAAATAAAT
>NZ_MDER01000064.1 GCF_001721045.1 Paenibacillus nuruki
ATGTATAAACATTGGTCATTATCCAATTTGAAGTACCATATTTCCAATCTAATCCTTTATTTTCTTCACTCCATATTAAGTTTAAAATTTTGGTTGTCGATTTTTGTAAATCAAAAAGAATTAATTTTATTTCTGAAATAGAATATGAACCTATTGCTTCTGTTCTGAGTCTATTATTATTAAAAAAAGTCTTTGCTATAAAATGACGAAGTTCACGAAGTTTAGTGGTTTCACGAAGGTTTCCTTGCTCAATCTGGACTGGTTTTAATAAATGATAAATATAGTCTACAGGGGGTATAAAATATTGAACCTGAACTTTTATTAAGCGAGATAATTTATTAATATAATCTGTAAACTTAATAATTCCTTTATTTTTTAAATGTATAATTATATCTAAAACACAAAAACATTTTGAGTTTTCATCGATTTTATCGTAACTATTTAGATGACGATCATCTATCCATAATGCTACATTGGTTCTATTTCTCCCTATGGTTATTACATCATTCAATTGAATTGCAATAAGATTTTGAGTATCTAGATTGTTATTAGTTCGAACAATGTATTGAATTTGCTTTCCTTCTATTAAGATTTTAATACGGTTTAATAAATCCTCTAAACTTTGAATGAGTTCTTGTTTTCTAACTTCATGCTGAACAATATTATTTAACTCTTTTTCTAAGTGATCAGTAACTAATAAATAGAAATGATTATTTGCCGCGTCTATCCAATTATTTTCTAATAGAATTTCTAATACAATTTCATCTATAATAATTGGTTTTTTTTCGATGATCAGGTCTACTTTACTAGAAATCGGTAGATCAAAATATCTTGTGTTTATTAAGTCCTCACTATTTATTTCACCTAATTTAATCAAAGCATTTACTATATCGTCACTTGTTACTTGAACCGCTTTTAAAGCTTCTGGAATAAATAATTGACTACCATCATTTAATAATTCCTGTGTAAAATTTTCAATACCGATTAATGCATTATGACTTTTTGCTAGTTGAAAAAGAAACCCATCAAAAGGTTGTAAGGTTTGATCTATCATATTTATAGCTTCTTTATCCAAAGAAACTTTTTCTATTTTTAATCTTGTTATTGCTTTTAATATATTTTTTTTGCTTTGTATTAATTTAGGTTGTTTAATTGTCAGTTCTCTAATTTCATCTTGAATACAATTGATTAAATATGGCGATATTAATACATTCTCAAAAGCGACAGTTATAGCATTAAAAAGATCTAGGGAGAATATAGTTAAACAAGCTGTATAATCTAATACTATTGAATCATACTCATTCAAATTAGAAGCATTATTTTGTTTGCCACCGTAAAGCAAATACAAATTATTTTTAAATATTTTATTAGAATTAACGTTTACATCCCAAGTTTCTAAAAAATTAGAAGCAAAACGTATGTTTGAACTTTCTAATAAAATATGAATAGGTAAGTCCCCATCTTCATACATACTATTATTTTGCTCTTGGTTCTTTCTATGTTCATCAACCATTTCGCTAAATTCTGAAATATTTATTTTTTTAAAATATTTATTAGTTGGAAATTTGGTTTGATAGTCAATTAGTAACTGATTTGTTTCTTGATCCAAATTTGTTTTAAATCCAATACCAATCAAGTTCCGATATAATTCTTCAGTATTGTAGATATCATACCCTTCTTTTGCATATTTAAAAGCATCTGAAGGATTAATTTGAAGCAAAAGCTGGGATAAATAAATATATAAATCTGCTGAAGTAATTCTCTTATCAATACCATCTTTTAAGGCAACAATAGAACGTAATATGTCCCCGCTATTACTATATATAATTGATCGTTTTAACAGTAACTCGACATCCATATATTGAATCCACAATGAATCTGCTAGGTTAATAGCTTTTAACCATTGCCCAGAATAAACCAATATATCTAACTTAAAAAAACTAATCTCTTTTGAGATTTTCTGATCTGCAATGTTCTCCATTTTGTCTAAAAGTTTTAAACAAGTTTGATAGTCTTTAAGATTAAAGTAAGATTCTACTTCAAACAACAAAGCTCTAGGATCTTGGAAAAACGAAAACCAATCTTTAGATATTTCTATTAATCGACTCCAATTTTTCTCATAGCGCAAAATAATGCTTAATTGTTCATAATGGTATCGATCTTTTTGTAATTGAATTAATTTTTCTAATATATCAATTTGGTTTAAATTATCCGCATTTCTTACTTTTATTTGTAATCTAAGTGATTCTTTTTCTTTCTCACTAATATCTTCATCTTCTAAAAACATTAAAGCTTTATCTTGATTTTCAGTGATGTATATTAAATCAATCTTAAATTTTATCCATGTCAGTTTTTCTTGTTTTAGATTATATAACGATTTATAATCTTCTAGTAGTTCATTCGCTAATTCATTTTGACCTTTATTCAAATAATAAATAATAAGAGGATTTACCAAGTCTAAATTTTTATCTCCTTGCTCAATTGCTTCAATAAATGGTTCAACATACTTTTCTTCAAAAGAAATATTATTAAAAACAAGGTAACTAAACGCAAAATAGTTGTTCTTATCTTCGTCCAACAAAGAGAGTGCTTGTTCTTTTTTCTCGTTTAAAGAATTAGAAGATGTACTAATAGTTAGTAATAAGGCAAGTTTAGAATTTATTACTAATTCTTTATTTTTTTGAGCACTAGCTAACTGTATAGCCTCATAAAAAAATAGTTTAGCTTGTTCCATGTCAGTTGCTTGTTTTTCGAAAAGGCTAACAGGTGCATTTAATAAAACAGGGAAAAATGTGCTACGATATTCTTTCAGATCATCTGGAATTCCTTTCCAATAATAAATACATCCAGCAATAAGATAGTGATATGGCATTTCTTTTTCTTGTTTTATCGCTTTTTTAATTGCACGAATAGCTCTATCATACAAGCCTGCCTGTAAAAAGCTTCTAGCTAATGCTTGTTGAATCATAGGAGTAATCTCTATACTCAAGCTATTAACTAAATTCTCAACTTGATCCCCTTGGTTTTTCAACAAGTAGGTATTAATAGCGTTTAAAAGCAGTTCTTCATTGTCTATTGGTTCTAGAATCTCTATAGCTTTTTCATAATTTTGTTCTTTATTGAATATGTTAGATTTATAAATACGATCGTCTACTGAAATGTCTAAGGATTTAGCTTTTTGGTATAAAATACTTGATTTTTCAATTTCATTTACCTCTAACCCCATAGTGAAGCTTTCATGTAATATTTAGCAGCAGTGTGAGTAGACATATGATCGACATCTTCTAAAATTTCATATAGTTTAGTTAAAGCTTGTTTTCTATTTCCAGATCTTTTTTCTATTATCAGTTTTTGTAACTTATCTTCAGTACTCTGTTCTAGAATATTTTGATAGTCTGTAAGTAGATTACTCGGTTGTTTAAGATTCATTACTAAATGTGGATAATTATTAACTTGATATTCAACTATTTTAATTAAAGGATAATCATTCTCTTGTAAAATCTCATTTACTTTTAAAATAGATTCTGCTTCAAGATCTCCATAAGCGACATCATCATGTTTCACTTGAGTAAAAATACCCATTAAAAATAATGTACCGTTTTGATTTTCTTCGAAGAGTCCTGATCCCGAAAATCCTTCTATATAAACTTTAGCTTCTTTATCAAATGTTTGTTGTGGAGGAATCGAAAATTCCACCCGATTTAATCTATATGTTTTAACATTTGTGATATGACCTTTCAATTCTGACATAGGATTATCTGTTTTAATAGATTCTGCTGGAAAACCTTTAACATGAACTTCACTATTGTAGTTAGGCATAGTTGCACTAATTTGTTCAGGAAGATTTACTTTCTCAATAATTATAATAGCTAAATCCACCTCCCGTACGGAGTGCAAAAAGTAATCTCTTACTATGAATTCTTGAAACCCTCCATCAGGATGTAATCGTTGTACTTTAATACTTCCTTTTTGTAATTCTTGATCGTTTTCCTTTTTTCCAGTCAGACAATGCTTAGCTGTTATTACATAGCTACTATCTGGTGAAGACGAATTTATTAATACTCCACTTCCTTCTGATTTAGAACTTTTAACTTTTATGCAAAATAGATTATAAAGTTCGTCAAAACTCATACTAAACCTCCATTTCATCTATCGTGTACAAGCAAGTAAAATTATATTTTTGCATTTCTTCTTGGGTAAAAATCTCATTGTAAATATCATAATTAAATATTAGTTCTACGTTCTCTTGAGTTAATATTATTTTTGATAACATTTCTTTGCTGGGTGCGCCTCGTTTGGACCCATTAGTACTAATTATATACTTAGAGCATTTAATATGTTTTAACAACTCTATATTTGTATTTGCTTTACTTCCATGATGAGAAATCTTTACAAAGTCAACCTTTAAAGGATTATCGATACTATACCCTAATGATTTAATTCCTAAGATTACATCTTTTGGTGTACTATCTGCCAATAGTAAAATCGTTTTTTCATTATATTCTAAGATACATGATATGCTGCTTATATTAAAAGGTGCATCATCCTCTATAAACCCTTCTAAGTCATCAACCACGTTCACTTCGTTAATTTCAATATTAAAGTCATGTAGTTCTGCTGACGTTTTAAGCGATGCTTCTTTTTCAAATGCTATATTTAATGTTTGTAGAGATACAATATTAGGAGTTAATACTGTAATCATTGCTCCTTCAAAATTAATCTTATTATAGGATTTATTAAAATAAACAATTTCTGTATTTGCGATACCTAATTCTTCAAGCTTATTCTCAAAAGTAATAGAATTTGAATAACTCATTTTTTTTGATGCTTCATCGTAAAGATTAATTTCTTCTATTCCTAGATCTTGTATATATTTTGCTAAAATCTTATTAGAGTTGAACCATACCTTTTTAATTAAAGACTTATCCATACTGGAGTCACTAAAAAATTTAAGAATTCCTCTTAAATGATCATCATGAATATGTGTAACAATTAACAAATCAATAAACTCTCCACGATCTATAATATTTTGGATTTCTTTTTTAAGAGTAGCGATGTAGGTTCTAGTGATTCCGCCATCTATTAATATGTTATTTTTTTTATCTTGTTCTCCATACCTAATTAAAATACAGTCTCCATAATGTGCTGGTAGTGATTTAATACTAAACATGAATTACCTCACTAATTTTATTTAATTTATATTAATAATCGTAAAATAAATATAGCATATTTTTACATTACAAGAATAATCTTAATTTTTTTAAGTTTTACAATAAACTAATCAGGTTATGAATCAAAAGAATTAGCTGAAAGTGGACTTGTATACGTATTAAACGTGAGATTCATTGAGAATAAAAATTAATTGTATAGAAATGGACTAGCCACTTTAAGGCTAGTCCATTTTTGTTTGCAACAAAGTTTCAGTTATGTATCTCTCATAAGAACATTTACTTTTGTAGTAAAATAAATTCATAAAAAGACTAGTGGTTTGGTCTTAGCCCTGTCAAGTAGACACTAAAAAAGTACAGTTTCTCAAGCAACTACCTTTTCCCGAAATTCTTTCGGGGAAAGGTCGTTTAGTTTGCTTTGAAACCGTTCCTCATTGTAATAAATCAAATAATCCGCAATGTGGTGCCTTGCTTCTTCAATCGTTTTGGGAGGGTTCAAGTACAACTTCTCAGTCTTCAGATGTGAAAAAAAGACTCGACACACGCATTTTCAAAGCAATTCCCTCGCCTCAAATGGCTGCCCATGAGTCCTTTCACCTGTAGCCGATGAGCATAGCTCTTCGTCGTGTATTGAAAGCCTTGGTTCGAGTACAACAGACTCGGTTGGTGGTCCAACTTTTCAATCGTGTCGGTCACAAGCTTCAAATCATTACGCTCCGATAGCACCCAAGCCTTGATTTCATTGTTGTACAAATCGATTACCACAGATAAATAGGCAAATGTGTTTCACGTTCGCCCATACGTTATCTCGGTCACAAGTTTTTGCCCGGGCACTTCCGAAGCAAAGGCACGGTTCAACATATTCGCAAACAGACAGAGGATTTGCGCCCGGCAAAGGGACGCTTTCGGCGAATGACAGAGCGAATAGAGAGTTCAATGAAGTCAAAATTGCTTTCTATATGTAAAAATCTATTTATGTTGCAATACTATAAGACTATAAAATAGATCTTAGCACCCTTATTTCAAACATAATTAGACAATTAATTTTCTGTTAATTGTAAATAATCCCCTAAAATTCTAGCTATATTGTATAAATTAAGTACTTAAGTATCAATTTTCTATTACCATTTTGCAGTATACAGATTATAACTAAAAAGCCGATTCGAAAAAAAATCGAATCGGCTTTTTATCAAAATATTAAATTTAAAATACAAAAGTAAAATTGAGCCTAAAGATCGGGTTGAATATAAAAAGGCTCCATATTGATCGTGGACAAATATTGGCGGAAGCGAGACAGTTCTTCGACCGCCCTCTCCTTCTGTTGAAACGTACCTACCGTAAAAGCAGATTCGACCGAACCGTCTCCTACGTAAGCGGAAAGAACAGTTCCTTCGTTTGATGTTTCTAGAGTAAGGGCAACAGATTTGACGATCGTTTGCTCATCTTGACTGATGATCCACATGGTTGGTTTCTCCTCTCGAGGTATGTATAAGAGGAGTATAAAACAATTTAGTGAAATATAGAACATAAGGAAACAAATCGTTGCATTATTAGTAAAACTGGAAACAGCTTGTTACTTCACTTAGTTCTTAAATTATTAATTTTTTGCTTTAGATATATTCACATCCAGCCATTCTTTTATTTCA
This sequence comes from Paenibacillus nuruki, assembly GCF_001721045.1. GTDB lineage: Bacteria > Bacillota > Bacilli > Paenibacillales > Paenibacillaceae > Saccharibacillus > Saccharibacillus nuruki. The sequence continues at coordinate 6,815 of NZ_MDER01000064.1, forward strand.
GGAACACTTTTGTTTAACTTATAGACTCTTTTCATATTCTCAAGAGAAGTAAAAATAGATTCTTTTAACATTACTTGAAAAACTCTATATATGAGTAAATTTGTCGCTTTTTTATAGGTACTTTCTTTAATTATTTTTTCTTTCATGAGCATATTTATACTGGAAGTTCTTAATGTCTCTTTATTATAACGTTCAAATTGATCAATACACGTTAAAACAATATCACAAAATAAATCTATGGGTACATTATTACTATAAATAGCTCCATTATTGGGTCTTGCAGTTTCTATTTTCACTAATTTTCCAATTACCTTCCAATTAGTTCTGTCGATTGCAGAAATTTCTTCATAATCAATTTCTTGTTCATCAATCTCTTGCTGATTTAATTCTTCATCTTCACTTGGTTCTTCATTCATAAAAATTTTGGACTTAAATAATAAATTTGTATCATTTAATAAATCAGTCTTTATATTATTAATTAAATTCTTTTGAACATTTAGCTTATTTTTAAGATTTTTTAAATTTTCAAATTCTTCACTATTATCTTCATCCTGTTCAATCATTTCGTGCAGAAGATTTTTAAATGATTGTTGTAAGTCAAGAAATCCGTCAAACAAAAGGTCAAATGCTGCATCTACATTTCCCAAGGTAACTTGTATATCAGTTTTATTTTTCACAATTAATCATTCTCCTTAAAATAATATTAGTTTATTTTGAAATTTTTATTGATTTTCTACTTTCCTTCACCCTCAAAATCATCTCAACCAGTTCCTCACGATCGACCAAGCGGACATTGTTCGACCTCGCCAATGTCCTTGCTTGTGGCGTATACCTACTATTCGTCACAACCCAACCTGCCGAAGCTTTGTAATGTGCAATGGCTCCATAGACTTCCTGTACTGCTTTCAACCCTACATTCTTGCTATACCGCTTCGCCTGAACTACAATCCGCTTGCCATCTTTGTTCAATACCAGATCAGCACCATAATCTCCCTGTGCCTGCGTTACTGTGGCGTTGTATCCTTGAAGGTGAAAAAGTTGACCTAGATAATGCTCAAATTGATCGCCTGTCATTTTGTCTATTTCAGCTATCCCTGATCTTCTTAATTTGTTGATTCTTGCCTGATTGATCGAGTAGGTAATCAGTGCAAATACAATGATGCCTAAGATGATGGCAACAACGCCTACCGCAATACTTTTAGCAAAATAACTAAAGCCTATTCCCCCGAATATAATCAGTCCACCGATTGCATTGGCGGATTCTTGCTGTTGTTTCTTTTTGCTCTTTCTACGTGCCATCTGTAACGCCCCTTTGAGAATATTCTAAAATGTGTTCTATGATTTGAATCGTTGTTGCTTCTTCTGTTCCACTGCATCACTTGCTTCGACAACCTTCTCTTCCAACCACCCTGCGAATCCCTCAACCTTGCTATAACTCAAAAACAACCAGTCCATCGCTCTCGTCATCCCGATATAAAATAACGACACTTCTCGCTCTGGATGTTCTTCTAGCTTGAAGGGCATACTATCAATATTGACGATAAATACTGCTTTGAAGTCCAGCCCTTTGGAGCTGTCGAGTGTGGATAGCTTCACGGCTTCTTGTTGGCGTTCGAATTGTCTTTTGGCGGCTGTATTTTCGGTGAACCAGTTGTAGGGAATCCCATACTTGGATAGTTCTTTTTGCAATACATCTATATAAGAGTACGAATAGCGCTTTTGTACCCGATACAGGACAGCCATTTCGGCGTAAGGTACTTTTTTCTGCTCATGTAGTATCTTCATCTGCTGTGCCACCCATGAGACTTCTTCTGCAAAAGAAGCACAGTGTTTGATCTGTGGCTCTCTTCCTTTGCGCTTGGTACTTTGCGGTGGGATAATCTCTACCCCTTCTATACTTGTGCCTTCTTTGACCTTTTCCCCTAAGCTCGAATGGGTACGATAGAAGTCCCATGCGAAGTTGACGATCTGAGCCGTATTGCGGTAGTTGATACTGAGAATCTTGGAGCGTCCACGGAAGTCCAGTCCGGTGTTCTGGCTCAGGCTGGTTTTGCGTTTGTAGATATTTTGCGCTTTGTCCTCGACCAGTAATAGTGATTGCGTCTCCGGGTTAAGCACCTTACTTAGCAATTCTAGCCATGACGGTTCGAAGTCTTGTCCTTCGTCGATCAGGATCGCATCGTATTGCGGTAAGATGGTTTCGCCTCGATTGATCTTTTCTAAGTAGGGTTCGATCAGCTCGTCTTTGATACGCATGGTGCTCCATAGCCATTCATGGAAAGTGGCGATCTGTAGGTTAGATGGCTTTTCTATAGAAGGTGTAGAAGATGGATTCTCCTGACTGTTGGCAAAATCGAACAAATCTTCTGGCTCTTCAAGCATCCGATGGATCTGGCTACGAATCACGCGGGATAATGGAATCCCATAGCAGAGAACAAGGATTTTCCAATCAGGATGTTCTTTAATTAGTATTTTCGCTCTAGCAGCTAAAATTAAGGTTTTACCACTTCCTGCCACACCACGAATTAAGCGGTTCTTATCCCCTAATTGTCTGGCAAGTGATTCCTGATGCAAGTCCATCGCTTGTATATTATGAAGCGATAGTAATAATTGATCTTGGTAGTACACCGGTTCACGGTACTGTGCACTAATTCGCACTTCCGGGAATAGATGATAACGAATCGCTTGGATATCTTCGTCTGTGAGCATCTGATTCATATGAAAAGGCGTATCGAACATATGGGTAATCCGCTCTAATAAATGATCTGCGGTGCAATTGGCATCTTCAAGGTCTATTTCTTCTCGTGTCAGCATATATCTAGGATCGATCACTCGATGCAGACTGTGCTTCACGATATGCGTCTGCTTAAGACGGGTAAAGACAACTCCATGTCCATAGCGGAACTTGAGATTATTTGCATAGACTCCACTTTGTTGAGTTAGATTCTGATCTTTTTTGAGCTTATTGTTAATGCGAAAAGCATAATCTCTTGCTTGAAGCAGTGGGTTCTTGACCGTTTCCACTGATCCTGTTCCTTTTTGAGTATGTAGCTGCCATTCATGAGTATTGAGTTCGTAGAGAGTATTTTCGGTATAGTCTTTGACTTCGAGTACAAGTAGTCCTAGATCGGGTCCGATAATCACATAATCCGGTCGTCTGCCACCGATCTCTGGTTCGTAGTAGACAATATAATCGTCTGGAAGATGTTCTTTGAGGGTCTGGAAAAGAAGGCGTTCGCCTGCGGTTGCTTTTCTAGGAATAGTTTCTGGAATCGTATACGCCATAGATGTATTCTCCTTAGTGCAGGCAGAAGATATAGATAGAGTCCAGTTCTTCTGGAAATCTGCGATGAATTTACTTCAAATTAAAACCTTTAAATTTTTAGGTCTTAAGTTGGGAGCTTATTTACCTACATCATACTTTGTTTGGACGATATTGGAAATACTTTTTTTCAAAATAATGGTTCAACTCCAAAAAAGAAGGACATCCCCCATATGAGTCTGGAAATGTCCTCTTCATGCAAATCATGATGGCTGAATCCCTAGCAGGTATGCTCATTTTATTAAATATTTCATTTCAATCTTCTATAAATTTTTTACTTTAATTGTAATATTTAATAATCAAATATAAACAAACAGCGAAATTTGTCGATATAGATATTACATTATATGTTTAAACAATCATAGGGAGTGGAATTATGCGTATTAGTATTCAGACTAAATTATTACTTGGATTTCTAAGTGTTATTTTATTATTAGTTTTAGTTAGTATCCTATCTTTATGGAGTATGAAAACGATGGGAGATCAGACCAAAGCGATTGATAACAAATGGATGCCAAGTGTTACTTTGCTAGGCACGATGAATGGAGATGTATCTGATGTAGAACGTTTGGTTCTGAATATGGTGATTGAAACGGATCCTACTGAACTGACTGCAATCAAAACAAGTTACGAGGAATTATTGAAAAAGATCGAAATCGAACGTAAAGAATATCAGGCATTGATTCAATCTGAAGATGAGAAGAAATTGTATGAACAATTTTCTACTAATTATGATAGTTATCTAACAACACTACCTGCACTTGTTCAGGCTGCTATGACTAATAATGCGGAACAATCTCAACAATTGCATCGTGCTTCTTATGATGAATGGTCTACAGCCAATAATACCATCTTTCAATTAATCACTTTAGATAATACGCAAGCCGCTTTGATCACAGCCGAGTCTGTCGATACAGCTGCAACATCAAGCAGAAACATTATTATTTTGAGTATTCTAGCGGTTCTGATTGGTATCGCTATCGCTTACTTGATTGCTCGCTCGATTTCTCGCCCTGTCAAACAAATCCAGCAAGCAGCAGAACGTATCTCTGGTGGTGATCTTACAGGAGAAGCGATTGTTATTCGTAACAAAGATGAAGTGGGCTTACTGTCTGTCGCTTTCAACCAAATGGTAGCTAATCTACGTGGCTTGATTGAATCAGTAGCCGCAACTTCTGAGATCGTTGCCGCTTCATCCGAGCAATTAACAGCCAGCAGTGAGCAAAATAAACAAGCTTCTGAACAGATCGCTGAAACCGTACAAGAAAATGCAAATGGTGCTGCCAAACAAGTCGATATTGCAACGAAGTCTTCACAAGCAATGCAAGAAATGGCAATCGGTGTAGAGCAGATTGCAGTTCGCGCACAGACGGTATCGAGTTCTGCTACCAATGCAGCAAGTAAATCATCTAATGGTAACAAAGCGATTCAACAAGCTGTTACACAGATGGATTCTATTCAGACTTCCCTCCATTCTCTCGGAACTGTAGTCAAAGAGTTGGGTAATCGTTCAGAAGAAATTGGGAATATTACTAAAGTCATCACTGGTATTGCGACACAGACCAATCTTCTTGCTCTGAATGCTTCGATTGAAGCGGCTCGTGCAGGTGAAGCTGGTCGCGGATTCGCAGTCGTCGCAGAAGAAGTTGGCAAACTAGCAGAACAATCTTCTCAATCGGCGAAGCAAATTATTGAACTGGTTACTTTTATTCAAAAAGACACGACAGAAGCGATCCATGCTGTTGAATTGAATAATCGAGAATTTGATAAAGGTCTTGCTTCAGTATCTATCGCTGGTGAAGCATTCGAAGATATCTTACAAGCGGTCAATCAAGTGGCTGGAGATATTGAAGAAGTATCGGCTGGTGCTGAACAACTATCTGCAAGCACAACAGAGATTGTTGAATACTCTAGACAGATCACTCATATTGCTGAAGAAGCTTCTGAAGGTATGCTTAGTGTATCTGCCGCGACTCAAGAACAGTTAGCATCAATGGAAGAAATCACTACCTCTTCTTCTTCGCTAGCACAGACAGCAGAACAACTTCACGCAGAAGTGAGTGAATTCAAAGTATAATCATTTATTGACACTCTTTAATGATAAAACAATACCCCTTATCTTGTATGATCAGAAGATCGTTTATGCAGGATAAGGGGTATTTTAGTTGTCTATATGCCTAATCGTTTTATATTTTGATCTTTTTACTTTTCTTCCCTTTATCATCCAAAGTCGAAAGTTTGCCTTCTGCTCGTTCCATCTCAATAATCTTTTCTGCTAAAATTTTGCTAGAGTTCGCCAATACCGCCATTTTGAGCGAAAGATTGCTGAGCATTTCTTGCTCTGTTGCTGCCGTCTGTCCCAATAGTTCGCTTTCGGCTTTGGCTTGTGCCATCGTATAGACCGAAGCTTGTTCTTGCTCAATCGCAAAGTGATCATAGACCTCGGCAAATGTTTTGGTCTGTAATTGAAACTCGATAATCCCTTGCACTACAGCCAAAGGCAAGACTGGCTTAAGTGTACAGAGCATCATTAGATAAGCAATATGGGTACGGGAATAACGCTTTTTGATAGTAGGCGGAATAATCCCTTGTTTGACATAATTATTAATCATCGAAGGTGAGATCAACTTGCCTGCACTATCTCCTGGGAACTTGTGAAAATGCTTTTCCAGTAAGGCAATCACTTGATCCATATACAACTCTATATCTGGAATCTGCTCCCACCGAGGAAATGTATATGCTACTTTCTCTTTGCCCCATGCTTCTAATTCTTGAGCAAGTTTGTCTTCCATATGTAATCCTCCTTGAGCTGAATAAATATTGTAGGTTGTATAGTACGAAGTTTGTGTTTATATCTCTATATGGTTATAATAACTATATCACAAAGTTATTAGTTTTATATGTTAAAATTTTAATAATCTTAATATAGCCTTTCTACTATATTATATCCCTGTGTACAGAAAGAGTGGTTTGAATGAAATCGATTGCTTGGATAACAGACAGTACAGCTATGATTGATAAAGACTTTGCAGCAGAGAATCATATTTATATTGTACCTCTACGTCTGATTGTGAACAACGAAGCTTACAAAGAAAATGTAGAAATTACCTCAGAACAGTTCTATGAGAAAATGCGTCAACATGAAAGTGTCAGTAGTTCACAACCTCCCATTGGCGAGTTTATGGAACTCTATGAATCACTTAAAGGCAAGTATGACGATATTATTGTGATTCATTGTTCTTCTGAATTAAGTGGTACGTATCACACTTCTCTACAAGCGGCTGAGATTACCGAAACAGAAGTGATCGGTATTGATTCTAGAGTAGGTGCTTTCCCTTTACGTGAAATGGTCATGCAAGGAATCAAATGGCAACAACAAGGTGATACTGCCCTGGAGATCAAAGCCAAAATTGATATGATCATCGAAAATATGGACTTCTATCTCATTCCAGCTAGCCTTTCTCAATTGCATCGTAGTGGACGTGTATCTGGTACTCAACTGGTGATTAGCCAATTGCTACGTATTCATTTATTGCTACGTTTTGTAGAAGGTAAGATTATTGTAGAAGACAAAATTCGTACATTTAAAAAAGCCAAATTCAAATTAATGGATATATTAAAAAGAGATATCAATGTTGTTAAAAGTGTCTGTATTATGCATGCTAACAATATTGAAGAAGCATTCCAGATGGAAAAAGAAATTAGTCTTTTTGCTCCTTTCCTCAAAATCGAGATTGCTCCTTTTATTCCAGTTGTAGGTGTTCATGCAGGTGAAGGTACGATGGCATTAGCATGGATTCGTCAGAAGTAATTGTTTGGTACACCGCTTTAAATTTATCGTACAAAATGAAATATCAATAGCCTAATCGAAAGCAATTTATAGGTAACCACTATAGATTGCTTTTTTTGTTGTGGGCTACTCGCTTACATTGTGAGTAATAGTACATCCCTAAAAATAAAGAATAGATATATTAATATGTAAGCATTTACAAATACAAACCTACGAACTACGCCCTTAGTACTAATATTTCCAAAAAAAACTAAATTATAAAAATATTTTGTCGATATAGATAAAGTTAAGAACGTTACCATTACATATTGGGGGATCATATTATGAAACAATTACGTATAGGCAAAGTTGGCAGAATCAAAATGAGTATACAAACCAAGCTATTAACTGGGTTTTTGAGTGTAATCTTGTTGTTAGTTATTGTTAGCTTACTTGCTCTAACAAGTACCAGAACGATGGGGAATCAAGCAACAGATATCAATACCAAATGGATGCCGAGTGTGACTTTGTTGGGTACACTTAATGGAGATATATCTGATTTAGAGCGTCTACTGATCAATATTATTATCGAAGATAATGCAGATGAAGTAACTAAATTAAATCAAGACTATACTGCATTATTAACCAAAATCCAAACGGAACGTACAGCTTATGAAAAATTGATTCAAAGTGATGATGAGCAGCGATTGTATGAACGCTTCTCTACTCAGTACGAAGCTTATGTCAAAGTTTCTCCTAATGTATTAAATGCAGGTCTGAATGATGAACTGGATAAAGCGATCTTGTTACACCGTAATGCATACGCTTTCTGGTATAATGCGAACTCAACGATTGCTGAATTGGTCGCTTATGATAACAAGCAAGCAACGCAACTTACTAATGAATCTGTAGATATCTCTCGGACAGCAAGCTTTAATATTATTGTCCTGAGTGTAATCGCTGTTATTGTTGCTTTTGTTATTGCTTTCCTTATTGCGCGCTCGATCTCCAAACCTGCCAAATCATTGCAACAAGCGGCTGAACAGATCGCTGCTGGTGATCTGACAGGTGCTGACCTTATCATCAAAAATAAAGATGAGATCGGTTCACTTGCTGTTTCCTTTAATCTAATGAAGCAAAATCTACGTCAGGTGATCGAATCGGTCGCTTCTACGTCCGAGTTGGTAGCGGCTTCGTCTGAACAACTAACAGCAAGTAGTGAACAGAACAAACAAGCAGCTGAACAAATCGCTGAAACAGTACAGGAAAATGCGATCGGAACCGCCAAACAAGTCGATATTGCAACAAAATCTTCTCAAGCGATGCAAGAAATGGCAATTGGAGTTGAACAAATCGCTGTTCGTGCACAGACGGTATCCAGTTCTGCGGTAGATGCAGCAAGTAAGTCTTCCGATGGTAATCAGGCGATTCAGCAAGCGGTTGCCCAAATGGATTCGATCCAACAATCTCTTCATTCTTTGGGATCTGTCGTGAAAGAGTTAGGTAATCGTTCACAAGAAATCGGTAATATTACCAAAGTGATCACTGGGATCTCTTCACAGACCAATCTACTCGCTCTGAATGCTTCGATTGAAGCGGCTCGTGCAGGTGAAGCAGGTCGTGGATTTGCAGTCGTAGCTGATGAAGTCGGTAAGCTTGCTGAACAATCTTCTCAATCGGCGAAGCAAATTATAGAACTGGTTTCGTTTATCCAGAAAGATACATTAAATGCGATTGAAGCTGTTGAATTGAACAATCGTGAATTTGATAAAGGGATGGCTTCGGTTGCAGTTGCAGGTACAGCATTCCAGGATATTTTACAAGCTGTTAATCAAGTTGCAAGTGATATTGAAGAAGTATCTGCCGGTGCTGAAGAAATGTCTGCTAGCACAACAGAGATTGTCGAGTATTCTAGACAGATTTCTCATATTGCTCAAGAGTCTGCTGAAGGTATGCTTAGTGTATCCGCTGCGACACAAGAGCAATTAGCATCGATGGAAGAAATCAATGCTTCTTCGTCTTCTCTAGCCGAGACCGCAGAACAACTGCATAGTGAAATGAACGAATTCAAAATTTAATACAGATCCGTATCGGCAACCTCTATGCTTACTATAAAATAGATATTAAAACCTATAGATCAAACAGCCCTAATTCTCTAAAATGAAAAGGATTGCTTTTCAAAAGAGATTAGGGCTGTTGTCGGTCTGCTTGTAATGCTTCTTAGTAGTAAGATAGAATAAAGAGAGATTTTCCTTCTGACTTCTCGTAGAACCGTAACAAAAGTAGATTTACCACCGATATATACAATAAGTACTTAGAAGAAGTAGACATAAAAAGATACAAATGCATCCTACACTCAGTCTTTATAATAATTAAGCAACTTTGTAAATCATTCTGAATCAGGAGGAATAGTCATTATGAGTACATCCAAACAAGAACATTCTAAATCATCTAGTACTCCATTACATACACAGACACCTTCTGTATCGGAAATGTCTCATACCCCTACTCCAACAGATGAAGAAGCTCTATTCGAAGCCAAACGCATGCGCTCACGTTTCCCCTGGTTGGATGCTCGATTACTGGTTGTGGTCGGTTTTACCTCTGTTGTAATGTTGATCTTACTTATTGTGCCTATGCCTACTGAAAGTACCAACACTACTGCCTCTTCTTGGGGCAAATTAGAACCTTTTCAGCAATATCAATCGGAAGTCATTCAGAACCAAAGCTTAATCTCGGCTATCAAACATAATTATATTCAGTATGTGAATGAAAGCGCTGAGAAAGACGGTTATATTGTCACGGTCAATGCTGTAACAGCCGATGAGAATCAGTTAATCCTTCTGTATACTGCCAAAAGCTTAAATGGGCAAGAAATCTATGGGATGAACAGTGTCAAATTAAGCAGTATCGCTACTGGAAAATCGTTAGGGCATTCACGCAATAATGGAACACATGATGCCGATCGGGAGAATGTATTCCGTGGCACAACCACTATTCGCTTGAAATCTAGAGAACCTTTTCCACAAGAAATTGCAGCCAAATTCCAAATCGCTTCTGTTGATGAAGGTCGACTTAGCGATCCAGTGACCAATACCAGTACAGAAGATATGCATCATTCACCTACCTTACTTATCCACTTCTCATTAGCCAGTCAATTCAAGCGACCTGAGACTGAAATTGTTTATCCGAATCATACGATTACTTTAGGAGATCATACTGTTGCTTTAGCCCGTGTAGAAATGTCTCCACTGGAGATGCGTGTACGCTTCACTTCAGATCAGCCTTTCGAGCCGTACAACACCAGTAGACAATGGGTTGAAGCTACAGGTATCCTTGCTGGCGAAGGCGATCAGGAAGTGCTGTTACGTGCGCTTAATCGCAAAGTCGCTTTCGATGATCCCAACAGTTATGAATATATTTTCTATAGCAATTTATTAGACCAACCAAAAACATTACAGTTACAAGTCGTAACGCGAGATGCCGATCATGTAGGAGATCCAACACTAATCCAGATCAAATAAAGTATCGTTTCACTCTATAATGTCTATTATGAGAATCATGAAATAATACAAATAGACGCAATATAACTATCGGGTTGATATACAGCGATCCGATAGTTATACTGCGTCTACTTTTGGTATCTATTTATGGAATATTAAATATTCGCTTCTAACGTTTTTCTTAGTTGTACAGGTGCGGATACAGATGCTGTATGCATTCCCGCAGACAACGCCTGACATTCATGAAAAGCAAAATGCTGACAACCACGACACTGTTCCAGGTTCAGATGGTCTAATGCTTTGTTAATAGCCACTCCTGTACGCTCATAGAAATGGTTAGCTCCGATCATCGTATATAGCCCTGTTTTACGCATCAGTTCAAGTGGTTGCTGCTGAATACCTGAGATGATAACGATTCCGCCATAAGCTTGTACTTTATGTACCAGTGTCAGTACATTTGCATCCCCTGTCGTATCAATCATCGGCACTCTAGCCATCCGAAGCAACACCACACGAGGTTGATTAGTGATAGCTTCATCTATAGCAGATTCAATTATATGGGTTCCGCCGAAAAAAAGAGCCCCTTCTACTGTATAAATACTAATCTGCGGACAATCATGATTTTCGGTGACCATGTGACTGTGTACTTGTTGATGCTTGGAATCAGGATCAGGCAATACTTTAGTGATCGTTAATCCTTGACTCATCCGCTGGATAAATAAAACCACAGCTAACAATAATCCAACTTCTACAGCAGTCGTCAGATCAGCAAATACCGTTAGTAGAAAAGTGATTGCTAATACAAGCGAATCACTGGTTTTGATTTTTAACATATGCATAAAATGCTTACGTTCACTCATATTCCATGCGACTAACATAAGAATAGGCGCCATACTGGCAAGCGGAATATGAGAAGCATACGGAGCAAAAAGAAGCAATACTAACAAAACCACTATTCCATGTACTACACCGGAAATCGGCGATACAGCGCCATTTTTGATATTTGTAGCTGTACGAGCAATAGCACCTGTAGCTGGAATCCCACCGAATAAAGGTGTAATCATATTGGCAATTCCTTGTCCGATTAACTCCCGATTACTATTATGACGCGTCCCTGTCATGCCATCGGCTACAACAGCAGATAATAATGACTCAATACTGCCTAACATCGCAATTACTAGAGCAGGACGAATCAAAAGTGTCATGTTGTCCAACGTTAAGTTAGGAATATGAAATTGAGGAAGTGCGCCCGAGATAGCGCCAAATGAAGATTCGATCGTAGACACTTTGCCTTGAAAAAAGAGTACCGCTACAGCTGTAGAAATACATAAGCCGATTAATGATCCTGGTACTTTGGGGAAAAATCGTGCCGTCAATATCATCGCCAAAAAACAGATTAATCCGGTGATTAAGCTGTAGATATTAAATGTATTCAAATGAGTAACGATTTCTCGCATATTCGAGAAAAAATCTTCATGCTTAGTGAGTCCTGTTAGACCGAGAAAATTAGCAATCTGTCCTCCAAAAATCGTGACAGCAATCCCTGCGGTAAATCCAATCGTTACTGGTCTAGGGATAAATGAGATCAATTTACCCAATCGACATAATCCCAAAATCAATAAAAATACCCCTGCCATAAAGCCGGCTATCAATAAATTCTCATAGCCATACTGCATGACCACTGCGAACAATATCGGAATAAATGCACCTGTCGGCCCGCCGATTTGAAATTTGGAACCGCCAAACAAAGAAATACATATCCCTGCAATAATAGTGGTATAGATTCCGTATTCCGGCTTCACTCCTGAAGCAATCGCAAAAGCCATTCCAAGTGGAATCGCAATAATACCTACAATCAAGCCTGAAATTAAGTCTTTACGCAAACTATTCTTATTGTATCCTGCAAATCTCCCTGTCCACTTCATCCAGTTACCTTCTCTTTTTAGATATTTGATCATTATTTTAAATATCTGATTATTTGAATATACAGAGATAGTACGCCTATGTATAGATCATGTCAATGATATTGTGTACACACCAAAAAGTACCTCCAATCAAACGAGAGATACTTTATTTTTATCATTCTATTCTATTGATTCTATCCTCAATCCAGATGCTTGATCGATTCTGGCTCATTTCGCATTCCTTCAAGTAAGGAGATCGCATCTACAAGATGATTGTCAAAAATCTGCTTCGCCACTGCTAACAAATCCTGAATCAACGGATCACGTAAAGAATAGATCACAGACGTGCCTTCTTTCACACCCTGCACCACATTTTTACTACGCAATATTGATAATTGTTGAGAAACGGCTGATCCTTCTGAACCGACAATCGTTTGCAGTTCATTCACAGTCTTGTCTCCAGTACATAGAGCTTCTAAAATCTGAATCCGCATCGGATGAGCTAAAGCTTTGAAGAAATCAGCTTTGAATTGCTGTATATTTTGATTCATGAATCCATACCCCTTACTGTATTATCTTCAACAGATACGGATATCATAACACAAAATAATCATCATACCACCAGATGACCTCGCTTCTCAGCTAGACCGATCGTTGCTGTCATCCCTGAATTGAATTCTAGAAAGTCACTTTCTACCCCATCGCTAAAGATCACTCCATTTTCAGGCATCTGCGATATAATCCGTAACGGTTGATTCTGATTAATTTGTCCGAATACACAGTTCGTCGATGTAGTACGACTAGGAAAAGGTTCTCTGACTGTAAAATATAATTGTGGTGTATCCCATGCTAATGAAGTCGTAGTGACTGACTGTGTCTCCTCGTAATGGACACTGCCTGTAATCTGCTGATAACTTTCGCTATGCACAATACCACTTGCACCAGCGAGCACACTTTTGAACCATCCGGTGGCTCCCATCCCTGTAGATACAATAATCCCACTTGAAGATTGCTGTTCAGTATGCCCTGCTAACTGTAATTGATACCGTGCAGAGACATGCGTTTTGCGTCCGATAAATAAATCGTTGACTCCATACAATGTCTGCCCATCATTCAGCTCTGCTTTGGCAAGCATCACTTCTTGAATCGTACGACGCTTGCTCAATACTTCCGGTACAATCTTAATCAGATCACGCACTTGAAAAGGAAGCAATACTCCATCCCAGCGTAGTGGATCAGGATTCACGCCGATCAATGGTTGATGCGTGACATACTTCATCGTATTAGCGACTAATCCATCTTGACCGAGTACCACTACAATATCATCATCCCCAAAAATAAAGTTGGGTACATGTTCGCGTTCTAGCAATTGTACTCTGCCTATACTTTGCAATGTCATTACGGATTGCTCTACAGCATGGCGGTAATTCTGATCTTCTTGAATATAGTCGGTAAAATCAACACCCAGACGCTCAATATAAAATTGTGCTTGCTGGATCGTATTATAACGAACAATCAATTCTTCTAATCGTGTTTTACGTTTTACGAGTACAATTTTATTTTCGCTCATCCGGCTATTCATCTACTCCGACCTCCTTGCTGTTGTTGATGGTTATTCGATTCTGATAACAGTCCTTGCAATAGATCCGGCGTAATGTTTAGTTGCCCGATTCGTCCTGCATTTTCAGCTAATCCCTGGAAAGCAATAGCGATTAACTTATCAGGATTCATGCCCATATTCGCCATGGATTGTAACAGCGCAGGATTAACACCTTCAAGCGACTTCATTACCGCAGACATTTCGTATGCTTTGGCATCGGCTTGTGATTTGGCATTGGCAATAGACAATTCTGTTAACTGTTGTTTCTTTTCTTCCATCATCGTATCGAATTGCAATTGTTCTTCTTTGATTTCGTTCTTTTTCACACTCACTGAACGTTCAGCATCTAATTGTGTTTCACGAATTTGTTTTTTCTTAGTTTCTACTGCAATCTCTGTATTTAGTTCGTTTTCTTTGACCCGGCGTTCTTGCTCAATCGATGCGTTACGTCGTTCATATAGTGCATCATCCGCATTACGTAGAATCTGCTCACGAGCTTGCGCTTCTAACGCTCTCATTGTTTCTTTATTAGGTAGAATCGCTAATACAGAGAAACCCATCAATTCAATTCCTAGCTTTTCCAATTCTTCATTTTGCATAATTTCGCGTGTAATACTTTGGGCTAATCGTTCACTGGATTGAATGGCTTCTCGTAGTGGCATTTGTTCCAGATGCTTTTTGGTCAATACTTTCGCAATATTAATCACCCGTTGGGCCAGCTTATTCGGATCATCTGAAATATATTGATTTTTACGTAAATTGTAGGTGTAGTTGAGAATTTGAGTTGTTTTACGATAATCGACAATACGATAAGTTAATTGTCCTTGCACGGTTACCGTCTGATAATCATTTGTTATTTCTTCAAAGATAAATGGAACATCAATAGAAGATACAGGTACTACAATTACCGAAGTAGTCGGCGCATAATAACGGAATGATAAGCCTACGCCTTCTTTAACTATTTTACCGTTTCTTACTTTCATCACATATTCACTCGGTTGAAATTTGACGAAGCGAAATCCAAACATAATCACTCTCTCCTTTGTTATTTCCTTTTTGTTAATAACAATATATCATTCTTTATTGATATTTACAATATGATAATAACAAATTGTTAATTATTATTGTGATAACGGTAATTGTAGATCATGTTACAATCAAATAAGATATAGAGAAAGGGAGTGTTCGGATGATCTATCGCCCTATTCAGCCACCCAAATTGCAATCTCATTTGCTTCATTCCTATTATGATTATCAAGAATATGCTCCACGACTAGCATTGCAAAATACAGTAGCTTGTTACTGGTCATCCACTTTTCAGATGTCTTCTTCTACTCTATCTCATGCTTTGGAATACCGTATTATTCCTGACGGATGTATTGATATTATTTTCGATATGGATGCTGTGTCTGCAACTCAAGGTGCTTTTGTATCTTCGTGGATGTCTAGTTATGAAGTTTTTTATCCTCAACAATCAATGAATTTTTTCGGTATTCGAATGTATATCGAAGCCGTACAAGCTATACTTGGTTATCCTATTGCTGAACTACGGGGACAGATGTTGTTAGAGGAATTATGGGGTTACGCAGCAGGTGATTTTTGGGAACAAACGTTAGCTGCACCTGATATAAAGTCTCGAATCGATCGTATTGAACAACGACTACTTCAAGTGCTATATACATATGATATTCACTCTCGCTCGATTCATCCTTTACTTTCTAATAGTTTGCAATTGATGTACGCGCAGCGTGGACAAATGGATCTAGCCGCTCTTGCTCATGAAGTTCATTATAGTGAACGAACGATTCGTCGTATTTTCCAACAGGAGCTAGGTATTCGTCCCAAAGAAGTACTTGATATTATTCGTTTTCAGTCGGTTTTGCAGGCGATGTACCGTTTCCCACAGCTACCGATGAGTGAATTAGCCACCTCTTATGGTTATTATGATCAATCGCATTTCATTAATAACTTTCAGCGTTATTATGGACTATCTCCTAGCCAACTTTGAAAAGGAATGAATCGTATTGACGTATCTCGATCACAAGCATGTACATCTACGTTCGATATTGACCGTTTTTTCCAATGCTTATTCCATCTAAGCAGGCATAATAGATATAGATTCTTTGATTGATAACGTCACTGAATGTAAATAATGATAAGAAAGTGGGATGAGTAGATGAAATTAGCTATGAAGTATATTATTTTGTATGTTCGCAATGTAGAAGAGACGATGCATTTTTACAGAGATGTTTTGCAATTGCCGGTCAAAATGCAAGTCGATACTTATGTTGAATTCGATACAGGCATGACTACTTTATCGTTTAACACCCGTGAATCGGTTCGACAAGATATTGGACTGGATGTTGCTGAAAATTTGATGGCATCCAGTACATTTGAGATTGGTTTTGTCGTTGAGGACGTTGTTGCCATGATTGAACACTTACGCCAGCAACAGGTCGTTATTGCTAAAGAACCTGTCGTCAAACCATGGGGACAGACGGTTGCTTATATTACCGATCCTGATGGACATTTTATTGAAATATGTAGTGCTATATAATAGTATTACAGTTGTTATCCGCATGCATTGATCGAATGGTTCTATTTATATTCAAGCTACAAACAACTTGTCCAATGATGGATAAGTTGTTTTTTTATTAGAAAGTGATTGAAATTCCCATTATTGCTTTATATAGTACAGGAACTTAATTTAAGATATACAAGTCAATATTACTTATTAGCATTATGTCTTAATACCTACATATTCAGGATTATTTTTATTTTTCGACAAAATTTGTGATTATTATGATATGTCTATTGTTATATTGTATGCTATATAGTATTATGTACCTATATCTAAAAGACTAAAAAAAGATGTAAGGGGTGATCGTGTTGACTCTAATGGTGGATTATTGTTCAAAATGTGGTTCTATTTTCCAAAAAAATATGCGTAACTTATGTTCTTCTTGTAGTAATCAGTTAGATAATGCTCTGAAAAACTGTATGGATTACATGTGGAGATTTCCTAAAGCAACAACTGAAGCTTTAAGCGAAGCGACTAAAGTTCCACTAACAGAATTGCACGATCTGATTAAACAAGGTAAATTATCCAATGGTTACAAAAATTTGACGTATCCTTGCGAATGTTGCTTACAGCCTATCGCTCAAGGTCGCTTATGCTCAGGTTGCTCTACTTCGTTCAAAGATGCTTTCCAAGCTACACCAAAATCACAACCTCATGTGGTTCATGGTGCACCTAGCCTGAATAGCACGGGACAAAAAGTATTGTTTACTTCACAGACGCGTTCACCTCGTCGTTAATTTTATATACTTGTAGTTTATTCATAACATAGATAAAAGCCTGAATTCTGATAAAAGAGTTCAGGCTTTTTGTTATTTATTGTTCTAGATTATATTTATCATTTCAGCATATTGTCGTCTTTAATTAGTCTTAGTAAGCTGTCCAACCTGCATCAGCCACGATCACTGTACCATTCACAAAGCTTGAATCATCAGAAGCTAGAAACAAGGCTACTTTTGCAATATCATGAGACTCGCCTGTTTTAGGATTCAGATTCATACCGATCATGGCACGTTCCATTCCAAATGCATTTGGTTCATTAATCGTACTGCTAATATTCGTAGCTACTCCCCCCGGTGCAATCGCATTACAACGTATACCTAGTGGAGCATATTGGAATCCCACATTTTTGGTTAAGCCCACTACAGCGTGTTTGGAAGCCGTATAAGCGGCTCCTGCTCTAGATCCATTTAATCCACCGGCAGAAGCAATATTAATAATCACACCACTACTTTTTTCTGTGAAAATCGGTAAAGCTTGACGAATCGTACGCATTGTTCCTGTCGTATTGATTGCAAAAACACGTTCCCACAAATCGTCTGTTACATCAGCTGCTGGTACAAAATTATCCATAATGCCTGCATTATTTACGAGGATATCCAGTGTTCCATATTCTTTGACTGCTTTTTGAATTAATTGTTGTACTTCTTGCTCTTGTGTCACATTGGTAGCGATTGCAACAGCTTGTCCGCCACTGGCTTCTATTTCATCCACTGTGATCTGAGCCGCTTCTTTTTGAATATCAGATACGACTACTTTTGCTCCTTCTTGTGCAAATAATAAAGCAATCGCTTTGCCCATTCCTGAAGCCGCTCCTGTAATAACTGCCACTTTGTGTTCAAGTCTCATCTATACAACCTCCATAGCTTTTGTCTCTAATCTTCAACAGTTGTTGATTAACATACATCTGTTATATTATCTTAGAGCGAGACCCGTAGAGATACAATCAGCAAATCATTCGACTTTTGTTGAAAAATGAACAAATATCCTCTAATTTGTTCATTTTGTGCCGATTGGACTTGCTTATGTCTGTCATTAAAGGAGCCTATCTATGAGTGATCGTCGTATTCGTAAAAGCAAACAAGCTTTGACCGCTGCTCTGATTGAACTGTTACAGCAAAAAGAATTTCGCAGTATTTCGATCACAGATATTGTAGCTGTCGCTGATGTGAACCGAGGTACATTTTACAAACATTATACATACAAAGAAGACTTGCTTGATGAGCTTGTAGAGAGTGTGATAATCGATCTTCGAGACTCGTATGAAGAACCTTATCGACATGTCACTACGCTTATTATTCAAGAATTAGTTGCTTCAGCTGTCAAAATTTTTGATCATGTATATAAACATCGTAGCTTCTATCAACTGATCTCTAATTCTAATGCGTTACCCGGTTTTCAGCAGCGACTTTGTAACGAGTTACAAAATTTATCCTTACAAGATTACCGCAATGAAGAAGCCCGAAATGCCATGATTGAGCTAGGAATTAATCCAGAATTATACGCTAGTTATCAAGCGTATGCGATCTGGGGATTGATTATCGCTTGGATTCAGAATGACTTTGAGCATAGTACGCACTATATGTCTGAGCAATTGCTAAAGATCCTGAATCAACAGTCTACTTTCCGCCCTACTCATGAATAAAATAGCTTTTTACGATTGGTTACGATGATGGTGAAGGTGGTAATAGTATCGGCTGATACGCTAAAGCCTTATCTACAATTTCTGCGGCTGAGCAGTCTTTATCATTCCAGAAAATCAGGTTACTAATCTCCGGATGAGGGACATTTTGCTCAAGTGTAACAAGCCATTGATCGATCTCTTGCTCATTACCTCGATCTTGCATAATTCGCTCGACAAGATCAATACATTCGTTACGGGAAAGAGTCATCATCCACATCTCCTTATGTCTTTGAAGTATTACTCTCTACCATAACTTTCAAATTCAGGTATTGCAATTCTAAAAAAGAGGGATTATACTAAGCCTACGATTTTGATCGATCAATCGTTAATCGTTTTCTTTATGACTTATAATAATTTCACTTATAAATAATGATGAAGTATATACACATTCTATGACGAGAAAGAGTACGCTTTTAATCTGATCCACAGAGAGTTGGGTACGGTGCAAACCAACGTTCAGATGCTAGCTGAAGCCATCTCCGAGAAGCAGGCTGAAATAACCAACTAGGTGCTGCCGCATGTCCAGCGTTAACGGGAACACGTATTGATAGATACGTAGCAGAGTGTCACTTTGTGTACGCACAAAGTGGAACTAGGGTGGTAACACGGGTAAAAGACTCGTCCCTTTTTAGGGACGGGTCTTTTTTGTTTTCTTTTCCCTATTCCTCTACCGAATCTTACACATACGTGAACAGATGAGCATTCACTATTTAGAGACTTTTGAGGAGGAACAACCATGACAACTTCAACAATCAGCCAATTTTTGACCCCTTCTATTCAACAGATGCAACCTTCAGGTATTCGCAAATTTTTCGATTATTCTTCAGAACGTACCGATATTATTTCGCTCGGTATCGGTGAACCTGACTTTCCGACCCCACGTTTAGTTCGTGAAGCTTGTGTGCGTGCTTTGGAAGAAGGTAGGACGACGTATACTCATAATGCAGGCTTGCCTGAATTGCGTGAAAGTATCGCTGAATACCTGCATACGAATTTCCAAGTCCATTACAATCCTGCGCATGAATTGATGGTCACGATCGGCAGCAGTGAAGCACTGGATCTTGCACTACGTGTCTTGATCAACGAAGGTGATGAGATTCTAGTACCTGCGCCTTGTTATGTATCGTATTCACCGATTACGAATCTAGGTGGTGGTGTCGCTGTCGAGGTGGAGACATTCGCTCATAATAATTTCAAATTGACACCGGATTCCTTACTTGCAAGTCTGACACCACGTTCGAAAGTATTGATTTTGAGCTATCCGAGTAACCCTACAGGCGGAATTATGACGTATGAAGATTGGTTACCGATTGCTAAGATCGCCGAAGAACATAATCTAGTGGTGATTACAGATGAAGTATATGCAGAATTAACGTATGGGCAAAAGCATGTTAGTTTTGCAAGTCTACCGGGTATGAAAGAACGTACATTGTTATTAAGTGGATTTTCCAAAGCTTTTGCTATGACAGGATGGCGAATTGGATATGCTTGTGGCCCTGAAGAGTTGATTCAAGCGATGCTCAAAATTCATCAATATACGGTCATGTGTGCGCCGATACTGGGTCAGATTGCTGCGCTCGAATCGCTCAAACCTCATGGACTTGCTGCAAAAGATAAAATGATGGCTTCGTATAATGCACGCCGTATATCTTTTGTACAAGGATTACGTCAGATCGGGTTACAATGCCATGAACCGCTGGGTTCCTTTTTCGCTTTCCCTTCTATCGCTCATACCGGTTTAACGTCAGAACAATTTGCTCAGCGATTGTTACAAGAAGTCGGCGTGCTCGCTGTTCCGGGTACAGCATTTGGTAAAGGTGGCGAAGGATTTATACGTTGTTCTTATGCTACGTCCTCTGTACAACTGGATGAAGCTTTAGAACGGATGCGTCAATTTTTACAGACCCTTTAATCAGAGCATGATAAATGCTATTGAAATGATCTCTAGAGAGATGAATAACATCATACCTCTTCATTCTCTAGAGATCATCTATAGTGATTGATTTACTTTATATGGCCTACTATTTCATGGATACCTTAATCCGTTCTGTTCATGTTTCTTTTCTTCTATAGATAACGCCTTATACTTTGATCCTGTACTGTATTTAAGCTTCTAAGCGACAGATCATTCTCATTCAGCACTAGAGCGAAATTGGTCATAGCTATATAGCTTCTGGTATAATCGGTAACTATTATCAAGTATAAGCCTTATTTGAAGATAACTATCCTACAACTACGGGATGTGTACAAAAGAGATGTAGACCGAACTTTATTGAAATCCAGAAAAGGTAGGCGATATATATGAATACACAGACTTATATGCAAAAGCTTGAATTACTAGCGGAACGTTCTATTTCTTCTTACTCTTATATTCATTCATTATTAGAAGAATTAAAGCCCCTTCTTCCTTTTGCAGGCGCATGTTGTACGAATATTGATCCGTATCGTTTACTCTCTACAGGAGCTGTTGTAGCACATAATATGGAATCGATTCACCATCAATTACTAACATATGCGTATGGACAAGAAGGTGTTCATAGCTATGATAATATGACTCCTTCGCATACATCTGTGATGACATTGCATTGTGCGACAGAAGGTCAACCGGAACAGAGTTCAAGATATCAGGATATTTTACAGCCTGCTGGATTCGGTGATGAGCTACGTGCGGCATTATTGTATAAAGGTAGTTGTTGGGGATATTTAACGTTATTTCGCAAACAAGATCAATCGTTATTCAGTGAGCAGGAATGTCAGTGGATGGTGGAGATTGCTCCTATCATCGCAAAACACCTGCGCCAGTTCAGCCTCGCGATTCCTTTTGTCAATGAAGTCAAATTACGTTCACCCGAAATTCTGATGCTGTCTCAGCAATTGGAATTATTATCTTCCAATTCAGATACACATCACTGGTTAGACGTGTTACGCCAACATGAAGGAATAACAACGTCTGCGCTCCCACGCTCTATTTTAACGGTTGCCAGTATGGCATTAACAGATGATACAATATTCGATCAACGATTACATACAGATTGCTGTTCATCTTCTCTACCATGTTCTCCTATTCAAGTGTGTGTGCCTGTACGTGAACATGACTATATCGATATTACAGCTTATGCGCTGTATAGTCACACCTCAAGTATTCAGTTGATGATTGCCATTCAATCTGCTTCTCCACTTGATATCTTGCCGTGGATGATGGAGGATTACCATTTATCTGAACGTGAAAAGCAGATCGTCGATCAAGTGATCGAAGGATTGTCTACACGCAAGATTGCTGATATTCTGCATCTTTCTCCTTGTGCTGTGGAAGAACATCTTCAATCTATTTTTGCCAAAACAAAAACGACCAGTCGTAGAGAACTGATCGCTCGTTTATTATCCCAAACCGATTGTATTATTTCCAGATAGCTGTTATATGTTTTGTTTTTCTTCTCATGTATCGTTTGAGTGCACTCTCATTTTTGCGAGACGCTAGTGTTTGTTTTACACCTTGCATGAGTAGTTTATAGCGCCAGTCATCATCATGGCTAATTTTGTGTAATTCATCCAAAAATTCTTCACTCATTATAATCACTCCAGCTCCAAAATATGAACTCTATACCTATAATATACCCAATGTATATGAATTCTTTATGGAAACTAGCTTAAAATAAGATGAAAAATGTATGAAGAATGTAAGGCTGATGTGATGATGTGTAAGCATATGGTTCAATAAACCTTCTGATTATCCGATATATAGTACTGAAGGTATACGAATATAATCAGGAGGCACGACCATGGATACATACCCACCTTACCAAGATCCTTACCGAAAAGAAGGTAGCAATCGTTTTGGATTGGCTTTGACTTCTTTTATTTTGGGGATCATTAGCTTTTTCACTTCTTTTATGAGCTTTGCTATTATTGGAGAATTTGGACAAGAAGATAGTGGCTTTTGGAACATATTACTTGCTTTAAGTGCATTTGTAGCGATTGTCCTACTTATTCTTGTGCTCACATTTAGTCTTATTTCGATTCGTACTACACATGGTAGAGCATTTGCTATTACAGGGCTTGTATTAGGATCCATACAGATCCTTTTTGTACTGCTACTGATTTTTGTAGTCAATTAAGTCGATAGATATTAACCTTTGATCGCACCTTCTGCCATTCCAGCTAAAACTTGCTTGTTAAACACAGCGAATAAGACCACTGTTGGAATGGTAGCGATCATAATCGCTGCGAACATCGGCGCATAATCGGTTGTATACTCCCCTGCAAAACGGGTCAGTCCCACAGGAAGTGTTAATTTATCAGGATCAGAAATAAAGACAAGCGCCAATAACAACTCGTTCCACACCCCGACAAAACTCAGTATCGTTACGGTCATCAGAGCAGGCTTCGAGATCGGTATAACAATCCGCCAAAAAATACTATATACCGTACAACCATCCATCACAGAAGCTTCTAACATTTCTTTCGGAATACCTGTAAAAAATCCGCACAGTACCAGTACAGCCGCTGGCAATCCAAATGAAATATAAATCAGAATCAGACCGAACTGCGAATCGACCAATCCAACTTTCGTAAAATACACAAACAGTGGAATCAATGTCGCATGAATCGGAACCATCATCCCCAGTAGAAAATAAACAAAAGTCGCTTTTGATAATTTCCAACGTAACTTGGTTAGAGCATATGCTGACATAGCACTAAATACCAGTACAGCAACCAAAGTAGCTGAAGAAATCCAGACCGAGTTTAACAGATATCTGCCTGTATTCCCTGTTGTCCAAGCATTCCAATAATTACTCCACATCCAGTGTTGAGGTAATCCCCATGGATTGGTATAGATCTCCGGGGTCTGCTTCAGTGAATTTAGCAATAACCATAACAACGGATAGACATAGAAAATCGCTACAAAACACAATACAGCATAAATCATGATTTTACCTATAGGAAAAAAACGTCGTGTATCTACGTTAGTTTGCCGTTTGGTTGTCTCTACATAAGGCGAAGATTTCATCCTTCCTGTTCACCCCCATCACGATACGATTTAATATTCAATACTTGATTTGCGGAAAATCATATTGATCAATACTGTTGCCACCAGACACATCAACAGCAAGATAACAGATAGAGCGTCTCCGTACCCGTATTCGAATTGACGGAAAGATCTACCATACAAGTAAGAGGCTAATACCTGTGTCTGATTGGCTGGACCTCCACCTGTCATGACAAATACGAGATCAAAGAACTTAAGTGAACCAATTGTTATCAGAATTGTAGTTACTTTCATAATTGGTTGTACCAGCGGAATCGTCATATGCCAGACCACTTTCCACCCTACAGCTCCATCTATACGTGCTGATTCAAAGATATGTGCTGGAATATTCTGAATCGCCGCAATATATAGAATCATCGTATACCCCAGATATTGCCAACCGACTACAAAAGATACTGCCCACATGGCTGTATCCGGTTGAGATAACCAATCATTAGCCAGTGAAGACATACCAAGCACGTCTAACAATTTATTAAGCATTCCGATTTCTGGATTATAGATAAAGCTCCACATCATCCCTACAGCCACACTAGAAATAACAGCCGGGAAAAAGAAAATATTTTTAAACCATTCTTTGCCTTTGATCGAGCCGGTAATCAGAATGGCTAGTAAAAAGCCCAATCCTTGCTGAATAACCAGACTCACAAATAGTAGAATCATCATATTTTTGATACTGGTAAAAAAGACAGAGTCTCTGGTAAACATACGAGTATAATTATCCATCCCGATAAACTTCATCGGGCTAATCACATCCCATTTAAAAAAGCTAAAGTAAATCGAAGCCACAATAGGGATAAATACAATCGCTGTATACAGCAATAACGCTGGCAACAAAAATAGAATAATCGCTGATTTGTTCCGTAGCATTCGTTCCATGATTTTCCGCCTTTCCAGAACTTCATTCTTTGCAACTTATAGATTCGCTTAGAACATGTATCTGTTGAGAAGATCAGTCAGGAATCACTAACCACTGTTGCTACCTATCAATACAGTAACTTCGTTGTTATCATGATTCCTGACCTCATCTTTATACAGTGCTTACTAAGGAATGATTTACTCTTTATTATCTTGCGTAAACTGCTCTAGACTTTGAAACGCTTCTTCAGGTGCTTGACCTGCTAAGATCGCTTGGATCGTTGTATTGTATTCGTCTCCGATCTTCGCGCCTAGTCCTACATCGTAGAAAATAAACATACCTTTCATATCTGACATTTCTTTTTGCAGTTCTTGAGCAACCGCAGGCACTTTATCTTTGTTGAGCTTAACGTTGACCGCTGGAATATCACCATTTTCTTCAGCTAACTTTGTCTGAATATCATTGCTTGTCCATGCTTTGATATATTCTAATGCTTGATCTTTATTCTCTGTATTGGCACGAATGACTAGATTGTAACTCGGTTGCCCTAGCCATGTATCTAGATCGCCTTTACCACCTTCAAAAGTAGGGAATTTGGCTACGCCTACTTTTCCTTTGACTTTAGAGTCAGCGGCTTCTACTGAACCTACTGCCCAGCTTCCCATTACAAACATAGCCGCTTCACCATTTTTGAACATATTGGTAATGGCTGTATTATCCAGCCCTAAGAATCCCGAAGGGAACGCACCCATATCTCGTAATTCATTCATCACATTTCCTGTCTGAATATAAGAAGGGTCCATCCAAGATCCTGTGCCATCCATCAATTTGTTAAATGGCTCGTCTCCACCAATTCGATTCGCTACCATTTCGCTAAATAGAGCACTTGTCCATGATTCTTTCGCTCCAAAAGCAAATGGAGTTACGCCATTATCTTTAAGTACTTTAATTACATTTTTGAGTTCTTCATAAGTAGTCGGTGGTGTTAGATTATATTTAGCAAAAATTTCTTTGTTATAAAAAAGCGGTACAGTCGCAAATGCAGTCGGGATCGCATACACTTTATCGTCAAAAGTCAGTAGATTAAACGCTCCAGAAGTAAAGCTTTTTTTCCACTCAGGATCTGCATTTAAAATCTCTGTCAAATCCATAATTCTACCAGAGTCAGCGTATGTTTTTAATTTACCGGCGGCATGACTTACAAATACATCTGGCCCTGCATTCGCAGCAAGTTCTGCATTCAATTTGGGATAATAACGATCTGTTCCCGGAATATGTTGTACTTTCATCGTCGTTGTGGCATCTTTGCGTGCATTGTAATCTTTAGCTAGTTGTTCCGACATCTTATACACAAAACTATCTGCATTCTGCCAATCATAGATCACCATTTCACCTTTAGCACCTGCCGAACCTGATCCTGTGGCTGATTCAGAGCTGTTGCCGCAACCTGCGAGTACACTACTCAATAAGAGAACACCTGTCAGCACACCTATACTTTTTTTCCAATACCCCTTTGCCATGACTCATTTCATCCTCTCATGCTTTCGGTATAGAATACGCTTTCATCATATAAGGTGTTTGGAATATCGACCATGTGGTATTTCTGACATTTAACTTGAAAATTCCGACCTCTTTTCCAATAAGTGTATATTAGGAATATGCAATATAACGGTTGTTCCTTGGTCTTCTAGACTTTCAATTTGTAGTCCATAATCTTCTCCATAATGCAGTTGGATTCGCTGATGCACATTGAGCAGCCCTATACCTGACAAGCTCGAATCTGAAGGATGATCTAGATAATGGCGTAATGTTTCCAGATGAGCAGTATTCATTCCCAGTCCATCATCGTGGATCGATAGGATTAAAGTATCTTCACTTTGATGTGCATGAATACAGATCATTCCATTTTCCATTTGCATTTCTAATCCGTGAACGATTGCATTCTCAATGATTGGTTGCAAAATAAATCTCGGCACAATCAATGATAAGACTGCCGGATCGATATCGTATTGCATATCGAACTTATCTACATACCTCACTTTCTGAATATAAATGTATTTTTTGACACTCTCTAATTCTTCACTCAGTGTAATAAATTCTTTCCCTTTGATCCCTTCACGCATCAGATCACCTAACGCTTTGGACAACTTGCCTACTTCCGGGACGCCTTCGATCCGTGCCATCCAATTCATCGTTTCTAGCGTATTGAATAAAAAATGAGGATTGATCTGGAACATTAGAAATTTCAGTTGTGATTGTTGCCGTAGACGTTCTTCTTCATACACTTGATTGATCAAATAATGGATACGTGCAATCATTCGATTGAAATTTAGACTGAGAATACCAATCTCATCTCGCGAAGGATAATTAAAGCTAATCGACCAATTATCACGTTCCGTATTTTTCATAATAGACGATAACTGACGAATCGGTCTGGAAATACTGACAGATAAGGAATAGCCTAATATCAACGTGATAAGCGCAACAATGATAAACAAAATTAACATCCATTGCTGCAACACAATCGATTGTTCTGAATAACGTGCAGTCGGAATAATACTAACGATTTTCCAATCGGTATTCTGAATACGTTGATACGATACAATCTGCTGTTTATCATCAATATGATCTGCAAAATCACCTGTATCTCCACTGGTAATAATCTTCTGTAGATATGCTTCAGTAGGTGTATGATGAATACTTGCTTTATTTCCACTGGAAATAATCTGTCCATGACTGTCAATAATAAATAGCTCACCTTGTTCATTAAGCTTGATCTGACTGTACACTTTGTACAAAGCTTCCTCATGATAAGTCAACAAAAAATAGCCTATCTTTTGCAGGCTATCCACGTCATAAATAGTACTTACTGCGGCTACGACCGATTGCTGTCCTGACGGATTGAACCAGGTTAGATCGCCACGGTTGCGCTGTAATACTTGCCAATTCTGATCTCGCAAATCTAACTTTCTTGGATAGGTACTGGTCTGAAAAGAAGTACCATCCAGTGCATATAGACTTACACCTTCAACATCTTCTCGATCACTTATTAACCCGTACAGAATATTACGTATACGCTTATCGGCTGAGACATGTTGAAGTGGCGACCATTGCTGTCGATTAACAGCTTTGAGCGATTCACGAATCTCTTGATTGGTAAAAATCGCATAATACAGACGTTCAATATCATGCATATGCAATTCAATATTTTTACTGACTTCACTTAACATATCCATTGTATAAATATTCGTCTGCTCTTGAATCAGTGAACTCGATTTCTGATACGTCCAGACACTAATGACAGCTAATGGAATCAGATTAAGTACGATAAAGGCGATAAATAATTTATTGCGAATATTGAGATCACGAGCCGCTTGAATCAGTCGATGTAACCACACTTCAAGCATGGGATTGATCTCCTTTTTTACGAAATTCATTCGGAGTTAGTCCATATCTTTTTTTGAATACTTGTCCAAAATAACGAGCATCTCGAATCCCTACCTGCTCTGCTATTTTGTAAATTTCAAGATGAGGATTGGCAAGCAATTGAACAGCCTTTTGCATCCGAATTCTTGTAAGCGTATTCAAGAAATTGTCGCCTGTTTCTTTTTTGAATAATCGGCTAAGATAATCGGCATTAAAGTGATTTTTGTCTGCAATATGTTCTATCGTAATATCTTTCATATACTGCTTTTCCATGGTTTGAAGCATTTGCTGAATAACAGGATGTATCGACGGTGATTCTTGATGAGCAGTATGTTTACCTTGTAAAGTCAGTGCATATTCTTCGAGTTGATCCCGTAATTCTTCTTCAGTATGCTGGCGTTGACGTTCTTCTAGAATCGTTGCTTTGGCTTTGAGACAAGCCGCTATAATTTCATCTGGATCTGTCGGTTTCAAAACAAACCCTAATGCTCCTAATTGAATCGCTTTGAGTGCGTAATCCAACTGATGATAAGCTGTAATAAAGATGACTTTAGGTGCACACAGTTGCTGATTAAGACTATCCATTAGCGCTAATCCATCCAGACCGGGCATCCGAATATCTGTAAGCAATAAATCTGGCTTTTGCGAAAGACTGAGTTGTCTGGCTTCGATTCCATTAGCAGCTATGCCGACCAATTGAAATCCATGATCGTGCCAGTTGAGCATTTCCAATCCCCGGCGAGTCATGATTTCATCGTCTGCGATCATTAGTGTAATCATGCTTTCTCCTCCTTAACTGTTTTGATCAAACAATGAAAAGGGACACTTGTGGCTTCACTCCACAAAGGCGAACGTTCGATATGATCGTTATAACTCCATACAAATTTGAAATGATGTCCATAATCCCAATCCATACTGGCTAGATTCTGTTGCCAAAATCGTATATCTGTATATTCAAAAGGCGCAGGAGTGGCATACTGAAGAGGTAAACGATCGACAGGAGAATACAACCCAACTGCTTCTACTGTACTTCCATCCCAATTCCGACTGTACCGTAGAATTTTGACCATTTTCCATAAAGGATGTAATCCACGTTGAAATAATTCGGGTTGCCCCAGATCGTGTAATATATTCAGTGCATGAGCAAAAGTTAACGTATGCCCGATCAGATCATGATGTGCTTCTGCTAGATAGATCCGCTCTGTTGCTGCTAACTCCTGCAAAATAAAAGCAGATAATTCCGTAGGAGATGTTATAGCTGGAAAATGATCTTCTGTAGTGATTTCTAACTTTTTGACTTCCGATACTTTATATCCGATCCATGAACGTCCCGGAATCGTGCCATCAAAAGCAGTAATCAATTGCCGAATACGTTTGATATCTGCTCGACATTCCCATACGTTCTGTTCACGCATAGCGAGCAATGATACAGCGGCATAGATAACATTGTGACCTACCCAATGCAGTTGATCGATATTAGCTTGTAATGCTTCTAAAATGAACATGGACGCATCTGCATATGAAATAAGTCCGTCTGGAGCAGAAAAAGTAGATTTCAATTCCTGTTCTGGATTGTGTGAAGATAGCGACGTAGTGGAATCATGTATCGCCGCCTTTTCTTTGACCGATTGATCTTCACTTAAATACGTAGTAGATGTTAATTCATATTGAGTGATCATCTGCTCCGCTTGGTTCAATAACGCGGTTGCTACTTCCTCTGTGATCGTAGGCGATTGGGCTAAGAAGTAAGCGGCAATACTAGCTGTTCCATAATGAGCATCCCAGATATCTCCTGACTGTTGCTGACAATCAGCGATTATTTTTAATCCACTTGTCAAAAAAGATGAGCGTAACATTAATATCCTTCCTTTCTGAATCTCATGTAATGTTGACGAATCTATTTTTTTCGTTAATGATAAAAGAAGTGAGTTGTTAGCTTGGCTGACAATCCGATACTTAATCTACATACACAGAGGAGCGCTTATCATGAAATATCGTAATCTGGGTCAAACCGGTCTAAAAGTGAGCGAAATTAGTCTTGGAAGCTGGTTAACTTATGGTACGGCGGCAGAACAACAAGCAGCCGATGATTGTATACGTACTGCGTTTGATTTAGGGATTAACTTTTTCGATACCGCAAACGCTTACAACCGTGGTGAAGGGGAAAAAGCGATTGGATCTGCGCTTCGTTCGTATGAACGTTCAAGCTATGTACTAAGCACGAAAGTCTTTTTCCCGATGGGTGAAGGTCCCAATGATCGTGGATTATCACGTAAACATATTATGGAACAATGCGAAGCCAGCCTCAAGCGTCTGGGTACAGATTATATTGATATTTATTTCTGCCATCGCTTTGATCAAGAGACTCCTACTGAAGAAACATTGCGTGCACTAGATGATCTTACATCACAAGGTAAAATTTTGTATAGTGCAGTGAGTGAATGGACAGCAGCTCAGATCAGTGATGCGGCTCATATAGCAGATCGTCTGCGCTTACGTCCACTTGCAGCCAATCAACCGATCTATAATTTATTTGAACGTTATATCGAACATGAAGTTCTTCCTGTTTCTCAGCAACATGGATTAGGACAAGTCGTCTTCTCCCCGCTTGCTCAAGGTATTCTGACAGGTAAATACAAGCCGGGTCAAGCTCCCGCAGCAGGCACACGAGCAGCAGACGATTCGGTAAACCATGTGATTAACAGTTACCTACGAGACGATGTATTAGAAGTTGTAGGTCAGTTGGATCAATTAGCGCAAGGGCTGAACATCAAATTATCTCAATTGGCTTTAGCTTGGGTTCTTCGTCAACCGGGTGTGAGTTCAGCTATTATCGGAGCATCCAAACCCCATCAGATTCAAGAAAATGTAGAAGCGGTAAATATTACTTTGAGCGAAGATATATTATCACAAATCGATCAGATCATGGAAAATGTTCATGACTTCTCACCGATGCGTTAATATGATGAATGAGTCTGTGAGTACATCTGAATATTAGAAATTGCTCTGGTCCATCATTGGTAGGAGGATAAGAAGATGAATGATATTCAGATGGGACAGACACATATTGTATTGCTTCAAGGAGATATTACTGTGCAACACGTTGATGCAATTGTAAACGCGGCTAACTCTAGTCTGTTAGGAGGTGGCGGAGTTGATGGTGCTATTCATCGTGCAGGTGGTTCTGCAATTCTTGAAGAATGTCAACAGATTCGTAATCGTCAAGGAGGATGTCCTACAGGTGAAGCGGTCATTACAACAGCTGGACGCTTACCAGCCAAGCATGTGATCCATACGGTAGGCCCTGTCTGGAATGGTGGTTCTAATCATGAGCAACAATTACTGGCTCAATGCTATAGCCATTCTCTTCAACTAGCAGATGAACATCAACTGACTTCGATTGCTTTTCCCAATATCAGTACAGGAATTTACCATTTTCCCAAAAAAGAAGCAGCTACGATCGCTTTGAATACGGTAAAAGAGTATATCGAGCAACATCCTGCAACTTCCTTAAAGCAGATTATGTTTGTATGTTATGATGCCGATAATTTATCATTGTATCAACAACAACTGCAAGCGATGAATGTCTAGCACGCTATTCTTTTAGCAAAATAAAAACACCCTGCTCTTTACATCACAGTTATTCTCTGTGAGAAAAAGGCAGGGTGTTTTTATTTACAGATATGATTAACGTTCGTCATTCCAGAAATTCACAGGATGATTTTGTTTGTTCAATACTTTAAACGTATATCCATCTTTTTTGAGTGTTTCTAACACCAATGGTAATACTTTCAGTGTCGCTGGCTGATCATGCATTAGTACGACTGGAGCGGTACCACGTTTCTCAACAGAGTTAACTTGACTCATAATATTTTTGTAGACACGTTGATGATCTTTTTTGTATTTCCAATCCAGTGAATCGACGTTCCAATCCCATAAATGGAATCCACCTTGATTCAACATCACATCACGATACCCTTGCTTCATATAAGGTTTACTGCCGTAAGGTGTACGTACAAGACTGGTACGAACGCCTGCCACTTGGAATAGACTTTCGTTAGCATCACGCATTTCTTTGTAAGCGCTGAATGGTGAACTATAGAATTTTTTAACCACATGCGTTACACCGTGTAATCCAAGTCCATTGCCTTCTTTAACAATTCGTTTCGTTGCTGTCTGATATTGTTCCATATGCGGTCCTAACATAAAGAAGGTTGCTTTCGCATCATATTTACCCAAGATATCCAACAGTTGCATAGTATGTGCTGTTGGCCCATCATCGAATGTTAAATAAATAACTTTTTCTGCTTTTTCTGAACGTGTGGTAGTTGCACTTTTTGTAGCTGTTTTACTTGCACTAGCAACTGCTGTTTGTGTAGCCCATTGAGGAATTAACAATCCAATTAAAATCGTAACCAGTATCCATTTTTGATAGCGTAACATAATAATCTTCTCTCTCCCTTGTCCTATGTAATTTCGACATCTCTCGTCATTATTATATCTAATGTGCAGAGTCCATTTCATCCTTCAATAGCTACTTTCATATCACATTTTTGTTACGATTGAGAAAAACAAAAAACAATTTCGTAAATTAATTGTTATGATCATGCACAAAAAGGCTACATTTTGACGTGTAGCCCTTCTGTTCTATCCTATATATCGTACTTGATATTCAATCTGTATGTCACCAATCTATAATATGATTATTTGCGTCTCATACTTCGTATATGATGTTTGGTCTCTGGGTCGATCCGGTAAGATTCTATGATTTTCTGCAATGCTTTGTTGTACGTAAATCGATCCAATTGATTATGTTGCAAATAGTGCATCGTTGGTTCAGGTAAATGAATATAACAAATCGAAATTGCCCATGCGACAGCCATTTTCACATAATATCCTTCATGTTGAACACGATCCAAATGACGCAGCACATCTTGAATATAATATTCGTCTACATAATAAGTAAGTAACATTACAACTGCAAATCTCACCTCATATTCGTGCTCTGAAGAAAGATAAGGCAAAATAAATTCCCATACTGGCTGTTGATGGGTTGAAGTGAATTTCAATCCACCGCAGAAGCGATCACAAACAGACCAATTATCAATTTTCGGTACAAAATCAGTCATATATTGAAATCGTTCTTCAATATCCATCTGTGCATACCCGATAACCATCCCTTGTAACATCACTTCTTCAAAATATTCATGATCCGCTTGTTGTAAATATATACGCCAATCGTCTTTAACGATCTGCTTGGCCATAATACGAAGTGCAGGTATGCGCACCCCTAATATATTGGTGATCGTAGGCAACAAGCTAGCTGAGAATTGCTGATAATCTGAATCGACTTTCGCTAAAATCTGCTCTCGGATCATAGAACCTCCTTACGTTTTTCCAAATCCAATAATGTTGTCTTCATATTCAATCCACCACGATAGCCTGTTAACGCTCCACTTTTGCCAATCACTCGGTGACAAGGAATTGTAATTAAGAACGGATTAGCACCAATCGCTGCTCCCACCGCACGAACGGCCGCAGGTCTCCCGATATGTTGTGCAATATCCGAATATGACCATGTTGCTCCATAAGGAATCTGTAACAACGCTTGCCAGACCTGTATTTGAAAAGAAGTGCCTTGAAAGTCATGTCTGATCGTAAACTGTTGTCGTTCTCCACTTAAATATTGAATCATTTCTTCAATATAAGGTTGTAATTGATGCTCATCATGTATGATCGTGTTCCCTGGTCGTCTGGCGTGAAGCCACACTTCCATTTCGTCATAAGGTTGACCTTGTGAGCCGATATAACAAAGTCCCTCTGGTGTTGCTGCAAGATAGAATTTCCATTGATCATGTTCGATATATGCCCAGTAGATGATAGGCTTGGTGGCTGTATTATGATTGTTCACTGCTAATCCCCTCCTTAATGCTATCTTTCTGTTGATGTATCATTTGGTGTTGTTTACGATATTGCGCAGGTGTAATGCCCATTTTCTTTTTGAATAAAGTAACAAAATAAGACGTATTCGGTATGCCTATATTCAGTCCTATAGCCGTAATACTGTGATGAGACTCTTTTAATTCTTGGCAAGCTTGATGGATACGATGCTGCTGAATATAATCGACAGGCGTGATATGCATGATTTTTTTGAATGTGCGGTGTAAATGATAAGGACTTCCATGACATATTTCAGCTAACTGATGTAGTGTTAACGGTTCTGTATAATGATGATCTATATATTCAGTCATTACTGATACCCACTCGCTATCTGGCAATCGCTCTCCTGTTGGTTTGCACCGTTTGCAAGGACGATATTTGGCTGTTATCGCTTGCTGAGCATCTGCAAAAATCGTTACATTTTGGGGCTTGGGTTCTTTGGATTTGCAAGAAGGACGACAAAATATACCTGTTGTACGTACCGCATAAAAAAACTGCCCATCATAAGAAGCATCATTATTAATAATCGCTTGCCACTGCTCGATAGAAATCTGAGATTCATGATTGAACTGCGTTTGGATATCCGTCATCGGGTTCACCTCTACCTGTAGTATATCTTTTTCAATCTCCCTTTGTACGCTGTTTTGAATGTAAAAGCAAGATTACAACATTTTCAAACAAGCTTGAATCTCAAATTAGACAGCAAAAAAGCATCCCGATCATAATGACCGAAATGCTTTTTCAAGATAGCTTCTTATTTATCTAATGTTAATTCCAATTGAACACCGATATCATTTTGTGTGCTTAATACAACAGAGTGAGGATTTTTCATACCGAAATCTTCAAATGTGACAGTCGTTGTACCGGATAGTAGAATTTGTCCGCCTTTGTATACTGCTTTACCTGCAACAGTTACATCTTTAGCAATACCTTTAACCGTCAATGTGCCTTTCATGGTGAAATCATTTGTTGCGCCTTCTGTCCATGTTGTTGGCAAGCCTTCAAAAGAAGTTGCTTTGAATGTAGCTTGTGGGAACTTAGCAACATCGAAGAAATCGGCTTCTTTCACATGCTCATCACGTTGCGCTGTTCCTGAATCAATCGCGCTCATATCAATTTGTCCTTCAGCTACCATTTTGGTAGGATCATCTACATTGATATTCCAGTTACCTGTTACTTTGTTATCTACAAAGTTAACGGTCTCTTGTGAAGTGGTAACGGAGAAGTACACTTTAGAAGCATCGGTATTGATTTTCCAATCGCCATTCAGTTGTTCGCCTGTTGCACTTGCACCTGATGCGGTTGCACTGGATTCAGTAGACGTTGCTGCTGGTATGACTTGCTCGATTGCTACTTTGTTTCCCATATAACTCTTCATAAATTGATATCCACCAATAGCTACAACCACAATAACGATAGCTGCAATAATGATGATATTTCTTGTTTTTTTATTCATCGATTTAATCTCCTTTTGTAAACTGTTCTTGTACCCCTATCATAAACGGCGAATGTGTCGAGAAGATGTCCAAATCGATGCGGAAGGTTAAAATAATAAAATATTATAAAATGGCTTGATCATTGAAGATCGGTATGTACAATAAGTAGACAACGCATTATGCTCTCATTAAACGATAGTGCAAGCTAAACGTAGATATTATGTAGATATAAGGAGCCTTTGAAATATGAACTTAATACTGATTGTAGAAGATGAAGAAGGTATTGCACGAGTACTTTCGGCTTATTTGAAAAAAGCAGGCTTCGAAACATTACGTGCAACGGATGGTCATCAAGCGTTAGAACTATTCAATTCTTCTGCTCCTGCATTGGTTATCCTTGATATTATGTTACCCGGCATGGATGGCTGGGATTTACTCAAAATTATTCGTAGTAAAAGTGCTTGTCCGGTTATTATGCTGACTGCACGCGATGATATTCAAGATCGACTCACTGGACTGGACGGTGGAGCCGATGATTATATGACCAAGCCTTTTATGCCTGAAGAAGTGGTCGCACGGGTCAATGCAGTACTACGTCGTCGTCCACACTGGAACGATGGAGGCAGTAAACGGAACTTTGGTAATCTAGTAATTGATATGGCTGCCAAACGTGTCTATCTAAATGGTGCTGAGGTGGCACTTAGTCCACGAGATCTATCATTATTACTCTTTTTATCAGAACATCCAAATCGTACATTTACCCGTGATCACTTGATAGAGCAAGTCTGGGGAATGGATTACGATGGAAGTGATCGAGCGGTCGATCTATCGGTCAAAAGATTGCGCCAGTCACTCTCTCACTGGTCATCACAGACGGGAGAACTTCGAACATTGCGCGGAATGGGGTATCAATTTTGGCTAAGCGAGTAAAAAAATCAAAACAAACTTCGATCTTATCGTATTGGACGATTCGTTATTTTCTAATACTGTGTGTTGGATTCTTAATTATTGCAGCTGCGGCGGTCTATTGGGTACGCGATACAGCCATGGATAACCGTTTGAAAACAGCGGGTTTACTCGGACAGGAAGTTGCTGATCGAGTCACTTCGGATAATGGGACTATCGTTATTCCTCAGAGGCTGGATGGTATTATTCAAAATCGACTAAAGTTTTTTAATTTAGATGAATATATGTGTATTATGATCGCTAATGAAAAAGGGCAATTCTTATTCTCTATGCCTAATCTTCCGCAAGATAAATTAAGTAAAAAGTTAACTCCTGATCTTGCCGAACCGACAGATAAACGGTATATGGCGGTAAACACACCTATTTTCAATGAACAAGGAGTTAAGATTGGACAAGTGACTCTTCTTCAATCCAAAAAGTCGTTAACGTATAGCCCAAATGAAATTATATTAGTAGTGGTTCTGTTAAGTACGCTTATTATCTCAGGGTGGCTTACCATCTACTGGCTGTCGCGCAAACTATCCAGACCGATTCAATTAGTAGCCGATGCCGCCAAGCAAATTCGTGCAGGTAACTACGATGTTAACTTGGATATTGATACACGGGAACAAGAAATCACGGAACTTGTGCAATCTTTTGAAGAAATGGCTCAACGGTTGAAGCAATTGGAAGAATGGCGTGCTTTATCGTTAGCTGGAGTTACCCATGAACTGAAAACACCGGTTACATCAATTAAAGGTCTGGTCATGGCGGTACGTGAAGAAGTCGTTACCCAAGATGAAGCCAAAGAATTTCTTGATATTGCACTGAAAGAATCAGATCGTATGGAACGTATGATTGCGGATCTGCTGGATTACAATGCTTTTACTTCCGGTAGTGTAGAGATCCAAAGTGATCGCTTGCATTTACAGTTGTTGATCTCAGAGATTGCCTACCAGTGGAAAATAACACATGAAGCGTATCCTGTAGATATGATTCTTGATCTACCTGAAGAACCACTATACACGATGGGCGATTCGCTACGTATTCAACAAATCTTTGTCAATTTATTAAATAATGGATTACAAGCTGTTGATAAAAGTATACCGATTCAATTTCGGATTCGGATGTATGCAGAACAACAATATGTTCATGTTGAAGTAACAGATAACGGAACAGGCGTAGCACTTGAAGATCAATCTCATATTTTCGAACGCTTTTATCGTGGAGATTGTAAAAAGCGTAGTGTACGTGGATTAGGACTCGGATTAACGTATAGTCAATTGCTTGCTCGTGCTCAAGGTGGCGAATTGCGATTGCGTCAAAGTTCTTCTGCGGGTAGTACGTTTGCTTTACAGTTGCCTCGATAATCACATGCTGATTCTGTTCGATAAATCTGCTAAATCAATATATGACTCCAAAGGTGAATCTTTAGATTCGCCTTTTTGGATTGCTATAAAACTTAAATGATATGGATACAACTACAGAATAGGATATATTCACTTAACTTATTAAGTAAGTTTACCTTTTTAGAGAGTTGGTTAATTTATTATATGATCCTAAATTATGGGATTATACTATGAATTAACATTATTAGGGGGCTGTGTCATGAAAAAGAGGCAGATAGGTATAAGTATATTATCGGTAATGTTATTGGGATGGAGCCAGATTCCTGCTCACGTAGATGCTGCTTCTACGTCTTATCAAGCATCTAGCGACTTTGCTACCACACAAGGGCAACATAATTGGCATTATCAACAAGGGTCTGGCAATACATACTCTAATCTCACTTATAATACGGGTGCGAGTCGTTGGGATTTGAATCAAAGTTATCCATGGGTTTCTGCTAATGCTCAGCATCCCGGCAATACTGCTGATGCTGTTCGTACATGGATATCTCCAGGTACAGGCACGATCACGATCTCTGGAAGTATCACTAAAGGCTCCGCAGATGGCGATGGTATCCAAGCTACGATCAAAAAAGACAACACTACTTTGTGGACGCAAAAAATTACAACGACTGCTGACCAAAACCCTACCGGAGTTACTCAAATTCCAGTGGTCAAAGGCACACAAATTCATTTTATGATCAATAAAGTACAGTCGATCAGCTTCGATCACACCCTATGGAATCCAACGATTACGTATACCACTCCAGACAATCCGTATCTATCGATAGTCGATTTTGGAGCTATCCCCAATGACAGCAAAGATGATTACGCTGCGATTACCAAAACAATTACAGAAGCTAAAAAACAAGGAAAAGAAGTCTATGTACCGGCAGGCAATTTTACACTAAGTCAAATTCTTAAAGTAGATAGTGTAGCCATTCATGGAGAATCTCAAGATAGCTCTATCCTGACTTCTACTGATCCTAACAATGGCTCGATTGATCTGTCTGGAACCAGCCCTGCTCTTCGCAAATTGACTCATACGTATCAGACGACTGTTGAACGTGGTAATGGTGCGAATGAGAAAAACAGTATTACTGTACATGGTGCAACTAACTTCACGATTGATCATGTGACTGTAGACAAATCGAGTGCTGCCGGAATGTTAATAAGAGGTCAAGCTAATCAAGGAACGATTACAAATAACATTGTACAAGACACAGGAGCAGATGGTATTCATACAACTGATGGGAGTTATAATATTACGATTGCAAATAATAAGGTCAATCGTACTCTGGACGATATGATTGCTGTTGTTAGCTACGGTGATGATAAAGATAGCTCAGGCAAATTACTACCTACTCATGACGTAAAAATTCTTAACAATCAAGTTAATGGTAGTACAGAAGCACGGGGTATTTCTGTTGTAGGCGGTCATGATGTATTGATTGAAGGGAACTCTATTCAAAATACTTACATGGCTGGAATTTTAGTGGCTACAGAAGCGGGCGATTATAATACTCAAGATGTCAATCAAGTTACTGTTAACAACAACACACTAAATTCTACTGCTACTAATCTAGGCGGTGGTCATCCAAGCCTTTTGGTAACTACAGGACCGGGAAAAATCGATAATGTAACATTTAATGATAATACAATTAGTGAAGCAGGTAAGTATGTTTTCGGTACATTAGGTAGCGGAACGATGGGTACAATTAATTTTAATCGCAATAATATTATTGGAACAGGAAAAAGTGGACTATATATTTTTAAAAATGGGAACGTATTCGTAGATGGAGAAAAAAAGGTACTTACTAAATAATTAAAGACTGCATTACATTCACCATTAAATAAAAAGGAACCTTTGCTCCCTAAGAGGAGGACAAAGGTTCTTTTTTTATTTTAATATAAAAAAGCTATAGACTATTCGCAAGCTACGCCGTCTTTATCACGATCTAATTTTAAACGGTATCCTGGCTCTCCTTTATACAAAGGCGCTTTACCTGCTTTGCGAACAGCGCTACAGTTTTTGTAAAAGACTGTTTTGGATTTGGTATTCACATAACTTCCAGCTTGACTGGATTGTGCTTGAACCGTTGGTGCAACAGCTACTGTTAATCCTGCTAATAATGATAATGCGATTAATCCTGAACATGCTTTGTTCATTTTTTTCATGAGTATACCCCTTTACATTATAAGTGTTATTATACTTTTTTGGTACTATATGGATTATATCGGAGAGTTAGTTAAATTGTTTAGTTTAATTTATAAGTTACTTTCAAAAAATAAAAAGCATACCTTATGATGGACAAGCCACATTGGTATGCTTTGGGATATATAAGACTTGAACTTTATCTATGGAGATTGGCTGAATCCATACGCTCATTATAGTGAAAATGCTTTCTCAAAAGCTTGAATAACATGCTTCTTGGGGGATCGATCATACACAGCAAAAACAATCTGTTTAAATAAGAGTGCATATTTTTCTTCTAGTAGCACTTGACGGAACCACGCTGCTACTTCGTGCGGATCATTGCGAAATACACCACATCCGAATGCCCCTAATACCAGATACTCGTCTCCCTGCTCTGCGGCTACAGCCAAAATATAGCGAATACGTTCTAACATCACTTCACTGATTCGATCTACATTTGCAGGTTCACGTTCTCTGACTACACCTGCATTAACAGCTGGTGCAGTAATCATAGATACTTGATAGGTCTGTGCTCTCAGCGAACCATCGTCTTCCCGAAAGACCGTTACTTGTGGTGAGTAGATCATATAGTCTGAATACAGACAACTTTTTTGCTTACGATTATAATCATACATTTCAGTCATTTGAATCTGACTCGGATACAGAGAAGATGAACGTGCTAGACTTTCTTCTTGCGCCTGACTTCCTCCTAGAAAGCCACCACCAGGATTACGTGCAGAAGCAAAGTTTAGACAAGCGACTTTGTCACGTTGTTGTCTCATGGTTAGTTGTTCAGCTGCTTTGAGCGTTGAATAAGGATTTACAATAATCTTTGACGCACAGCGCTCATCATCCGACAATGACGACTCTTCCGGTTGTAATAAATCTGCTATATTTAGATTTCCTATATGAGTTGTATGTTGTAAAAGAGTGTTGATCTTTGCGACTGCTTTTTCTTTGACTGTTGATAATTTTTCAGGTGTATACAGAACAGAATAATTGATAGTATATTCAATCTCTGACTTGATCTCAATCTCTTTACCTGATAATACTTTGTAATGACCTTGTTCTAAAATATCTAATGTTTCTTGCGCCCACTTGGAGCGAACTTCTCGTGATGTCATGATTGGCAACTCCTTACTTCTCTATTTCTAGTTAGACTTGAGACAATAAATCTTCTCGCAGTTGTGTTAAAACTTCGCCCAGCCAATTCGTTCCCCGCCATGTTGCTCGCTGATGGATACGAGGATCATCTTCAGATAATCCAATACCCCAGATACGATCAGTTGGACTGGCTTCGACTAAAGTCTGTCCGGCTGTGGCTAACAGTACCAGTAATAACTCCGGGTTCTGCGTAAACTTGGCATGATTGCCACGGTATACGATATTTTTGGCTTCTCGATTCCAAAGCTCATCATCAAATCGTTGAATCTGTCTGCCTAACGCTTTTTGCTGACGCGGATGGTCCGCTTGTAAAATACGTGCAGCGATATCCCGATCACCGAATAATTGCGCTTTGCCATACATCATATATTGTTCTGCTGATGTAAATTGCTGCCCTTCCAACTCAAAAGAAGCTGGATACCACTGAGAGAATGGAGAGGCATCTCGGTAAAAAAATAAAAAGCGTTCAGATTGAGAGCTTGATCTACTCATTGTATGATTCCTCTTTTCTTGATCCAGACGTTATTTGATGACCTCTTCCCAAGCGGGACGAAAACGAAACAGTTGGGACGGTCGATGTCCTGCATCTTTGGTATATTCATTCGTAGCTACGACTTGTGAAGCGATTTTACGGCGAAATGCAGGTGCTAATAACTCTCGATCCAAAATAATTTCATAGACTTGTTGTAATGCAGATAATGTAAATAACGGTGGCATCAAATTAAAAGCAATATCGGTATACTCAATTTTGCTACGCAAACGTTCTACACCATAAGCAATCATTTTGGCATGATCAAAAGCGATTCCTTCGCTCTCTATTACTTCCCAGCGTACATCGTTGATCGTACCTCGATAGACATGAGTGACTCGAACCAAGCCAGATAGATGGTGTTCTCCATGCTGTAAATGAATACGAATATCCCGCTCAATCTCGCATCCATCGGGTAAACGTACTTTCTTTTCTTGCATAATCTGATAATTAAGCTTAAACCATCTTGCATCGTCTGCGTCTTCTCCCGCTTGTACTTGCTGAGTTGTAGAATCGACCAGTGCCATGTAAGAACAACTGATTACCCGTGTGCGAGGATCACGATTCACTTCGCCCCATGTGTATAATTGCTCCATATAGATGTGCTCCAGATTCGTTTCACTCCGCAATTCCCGAGCCGCCGCTTCATCCAGACTTTCGTCGATAGATACGAACCCACCCGGTAATGCCCATTGCCCCATATATGGATGTTCACCACGTTGAATCATCAGCAACTGCAATGACTTTTCTGGTAATTTGCGATAGTTATCTTGCTCTTGATTCATCACTGTAAAAATCAGCATATCGACTGTAGCTGAAGGTCGATCATATATACCAGCATCATATTGTTCCAGAAATTGTTCTTCTGTAAGACCTTTATGGTTAAGAATGGGCGTCGCATCAGTTGGCGAATCAGACATAAATATAACCTCCGTATTAGAATTAGCTATTATTAGTATTTACGTTTATTGGTTAAATGTGTTCAGCAAAATAAATCAGATATATGTTCGAATGATATTCACTCTTTGTTATTAACATATAGTTATTATTAATCAAAAATAATCTCCAAGTCAACACTAATCATAAAATAACCAAAAAGACTTTCCCTAGATAACAGAGAAAGCCTATAGTGTAAAATATCAAATCTACCGTTTATTTACGTTGATTACGCTTATTTTTACGATTCGTTTGGATCGTCATAAAACCAAAAATAATAAAGACCACTCCTGCACCTACAAGCATTTGTATCAAAAAATCCATCATTTCACCTCAAGCTTAGTCGTTATGTATACAGCTTACTTTACACTTAACCGATTACGCAGTACTTGCCACACTTTTATTAGAAAATATGCTGTAATATAGCAACCTATTAATGATACAAAAAAAGAATCTGTTTTAAAATATACTTTCTCTGTATGCATAGTGATAAACCATAGATTCTCATATCCTGTCAGATCATCACTTGTCTGCAATGTTAAAAAAGAAGAAAACTGACCAAACTGATACTGCTTTACAA
The DNA here is from genome assembly GCF_001721045.1 of Paenibacillus nuruki. GTDB lineage: Bacteria > Bacillota > Bacilli > Paenibacillales > Paenibacillaceae > Saccharibacillus > Saccharibacillus nuruki. The sequence continues at coordinate 50,399 of NZ_MDER01000064.1, forward strand.
TATCTGAAGGGAAATTTCGCGTTATATGTACTCTATTAGGTATTAACATAAACAGTAACATCACAATTACAGTCACTAGCCAAACTCTTTTATGATCAAAAAAAGTCATATTGTCCTCCTTTCCTATCAAACGTGTAATATAAACATTGTAGACCAAATAAAAAAGCCTGAAACATTATGACTCTCTCGCGATCGCAAATGGTTAGGCTATAGTTATAAGGTTATATACTTCATTTGTTCAAAATCCTTAACGTGGTATCTATAATATCTGTTAATTTCTGCTGATCTACAGCTGTTTTCACTGTGGTACGTAGACCTAACCAGGCATTCATAAAATAGTGAGCCAGCAGTTCAGCATCAAGGTCTGCTTGGATCTCTCCACTTCCTTGACCTGCCACCAGTAGATCCAACAAACATTGTTCAGTGTGTGTATAAGCACCTTCTACTAATGCAGAGACTTCAGGATCGAGTGTACCTAATTCTACACCAGAATTCACCATTAGACAGCCTTTCGGTAATGCTTGATTATCGACCGTTGTTTCCAGAAATATACGAATGATATCTGTAACAGGAACTTGCCGTTCCAATAAATGTTGCAGTCGTTGGGACTGAAGAAGTTGATAGCGTTGCAGCGCTTGAATAAACAGCGCATGTTTATCTCCAAATGTATCATAGATACTTCTGCGATGAATCCCCATCGTATCAACCAATTCTTGCATTGACGTCTTCTCATAACCTTGGGACCAGAATAGATACATCGCTTTATCGAGTACTTCATTAATTTCAAATTCTTTATGTCTTGCCATTGTTCTCACCTCGCTTATTTAGTATACATTGAAGTGAATGATCAGCAAACGTGAGATTGATCCCAACTCATTCCTAACAGAAACTGTTGAATCTTTAAGATCATAGTATTGATCTTTAAAAATTATGATATTATTCTTCAAAATCCAGATAATAATAGATATCAGAATTGCCTCGTTCAGATGTAAAATAGTAATCTCTTGTATTCAAACCGCCGATTTCAAAACCATATTTTAAATAGAATTTATTTGCAGCAAGATTATATGATTGGGCAATAGTACTCAAGCCTTTACAATTTTTTTCTTTGGATACGACTATTCCCAAATCAAGCATATCTGTAGAGACACCACTTCTACGATAGTTTTGATTTACTTTCAGATCACTAAGATAACAATACTTATTCCAATGGATCTCAAACACAGCGAGTCCAACACAGATATCCTGATCAAAGGCAGCTATAGCAAAACCATTCTGATAGATTTTGGCAAATGAATAATCTTCTTCTGGAAATGTTTTCTCCTGCGTCTGATCAAAGTACTTTTCTTGATACTCCCATTGATCATTAGGCTTGGTCACGACTAATTCACCGAATATCTGAAAGGTCTCATTAGGTAATTGCAAAGAATCTTTGGTTGCTTCTGTAATCAATTCAATTCTTATATGATTCAATTTGTAGCCTCCTTCGATCTCTAACTATTCAGCTTCCAGAGTCCACAAAACTGAACGTATCAGAATTGTATAATAACTTTACCTTTTGGTCGACCATTAGCTACAAGCTCTAACGCATAATTGATATCGTTGATCGTAAATGTCTGCGGATGAAGAAGTGGAACAATATGATTGGTTTCAACGATTTGAGTAATTTCTTTCAATTGTGTACCGTCTGAGCGGACAAAGATAAATCGATATTGTATGTCTTTCTTCTTCGCTTTGTTATCATATCTTGCACCAACAGCACCAAAAAGCTTTTGTTTCCACCAAGGAAAGCCACGATCTTCTGCAAAACGTTTGTTAGGCCCGGTACGAAGAGAAAGTAATCGTCCGCCACGCTTCATAATTTGTAATTCATTATCGAACTCTTCCGGTCCTAAAGCATCGATCACATGATCAATATTCGTTAGAACGTCTACATAATTTTCTTTCGTATAATCTAAATATTGATCTGCACCAATCTGTAACGTACGTTCGCGTGTCTGTGCATTGCCGCTTACAATAACTTTTAATCCCATAGCTTTGGCGATAGGTACAGCGATTTGTCCAAAACTACCAGATCCACCGGGAATAAACACAGACTGCCCTGATTTTGCTTCTAGTTCTTCATGTAGCCCTTGATAAGCAGTAAGTCCTGTCAATGCTACCGCTGAAGCTTCTGCATAAGACAAATTTTTGGGCATGGGTGCAATAGCCGCCGCATCTACAGCTACATACTCGGCGAATGCGCCTATTTTTTTCAAAGGTAACCGTGTGTAAATATCATCGCCTACCTGAAATTCACGTACATTTTTACCTACTTTTTCAATCACACCTGCTAATTCATTACCGATTGTCAGTGGAAAAGGATAGTCTTGAATTAATTTGACACTACCTGTTATGATTAACATTTCTAGTGGATTCACAGCGGCAGCTTTGACTTTGACCAGCACTTCATGATCTTCAATATCTGGAATCGAAATCGTATTCACTTGTGCTTCTATTTGCTTGGAATACTTGCTGATCTGAGCAGCTTTCATTGTTTTGTTCATGTATGAGTACACATCCTTTTTAAATTCATTTTAGAATTTATGTTTTTAGTCGCATTATACAAATATATACTATTTATGTTAAATAATCCTATTTATACTTATTAAAATATTGAATAATAGAGAGCGTACATGGTTTAAATTGTACGCTCTCTTTAAGCAGATCAAAGGAATGACTGTGTTACTTTTTTTCTAATTCTTTTGTTTTTCTAATTCTTTTAACGTAGGATAATCCGTGTAACCCTCGCTACCTCCACTAAAGAATGCAGCAGGGTTTGCTTCATTTAGTGGTGCGCCTGTTTGAAGTCTTTCTACCAAATCAGGATTAGCTAATGCCCATACACCAACCGGTACAAGATCAGCTAGACCGCTATCCAGATCTGCACTTATATTTTCTAATGTCCGACCTGCACGATTAACCAATAATGGATTCGTCCATATAGATCGAATATCTTTTAACAATTCTTCATTTCCAAGGTGCATGATATGAAGATAAGCCAGATTGAATTGTGCTAATTCTTTGGTCAGGTAACGATAAAGATCAGGACCCTGTTCACCTTCTTCAATACCTCCAAGAGGTGTATGTGGAGAAATACGGAATCCTGTTTTGTCGGCTCCAATCTCCTCTACAATGGCTTGGGCAACTTCGATAGCAAAGCGAGCACGATTTTCGATCGAACCACCATATTCATCAGTACGTGTATTTGAATTTTCGCCTATAAATTGATTAATCAGATAACCGTTCGCCCCATGAATCTCAACGCCATCGGCTCCAGCTGCAATAGCAGCCGCCGCAGCTTGACGGAACTCTTGAATCGTTATTTGAATCTCTTCTTGACTCAACTCACGAGGTACAGGGATATTTTGCATACCATTTGCTGTAAACATGTCGACGCCGGGTGCAATCGCAGAAGGAGCAACAGGTTGACGATGATGAGGTGTATTTTCAGGATGTGACATCCGTCCAACATGCATCAATTGTATATAGACATAGCCGCCTGCTTCATGAACAGAATCGATCACTTTTTTCCATCCTGCAATATGTTGTTCTGTATAAATACCGGGTGACCATAAGTATCCTTGACCATCGTCTGAAGGCTGTGCTCCTTCTGTAATCAGAAGCCCCAAAGAAGCGCGTTGCGTATAATACTCTGCGGCTAACTCTCCAGGGGTACCATCTTCTTGTGCTCTACTGCGTGTCATCGGTGCCATAGCTAGTCGATGCTGTAATTCCATATTTCCTATTTTCGTGGGGCTCCATAATTTTTCCATTTGTATTCCTCCGATATTTGATAGGTTATAAGCTAAATGCTATTGATTTGATATTTAAAATTCTGAAATGACCGGGTAGATCGGTGCTGTTAAATTAAAATCGTAATTGGTATCAACAATACCTACAGTCTCTGTACCTTCATACAGATTCACCATAAATCCAGCCATTTCTTTTGCTGTGTGATACTTAGGCATATTGGCTTGATAATCATATTCTTCAATATCGTTTGAGTTTTTCACAAAATCGGTTTCAGTGATCGCTGGAGCCAATACTTTAGCTTTCAGATGCGCACCTTTGATTTCTAATTCTTTGGCAAGACCTTCTGTAAATGCACTTACATAATATTTAGAAGCAGAGTAGGCTACACTTCCAACAGCAATCGCATAACCAAGTGCTGAAGATACATTGATCAATTGAGTGCCTTCGATATTTGCATAATCTTTGACATAAAGGGTGGAAAGAATCGTTAATGATTCGATATTAACTTTTAACATCATTTCGACTTTACTTAGATTCTGATCGACGATGAAAGAACCTTCACCAAGTCCTGCATTGTTAATCCAAGTCTCGATTTGATAATTTTTTAGACTGTTGTATAGCGTATAGGCTTGCTGAGTGATAGAAAGATCACTCTCTACGATTACAACATCTAATGCTGGATGCAATTCTTTGATTTTGGCTTGAAGTTCTTCGAGCTTTTCTACTCTTCTGGCTACGATAATTAAGTTCTTTCCTTTAGCTGCAAATGCCAATGCGCTCTCATAACCGATTCCTGAACTTGCTCCTGTGATGACTGTATATTTCATTATTATTGCTCCCTTTAATCATATTTTAAATTTGAGAACGATCATTCTAAAATTGGTATAAAAGATCGTTTCTCCTTCTTTCGCCATAAGCATATCATTTCTAGAACGATCGGTAAAGTATTATTTTTAAAAATCATTTGTTGTGTCAAAAAGAAGTCATAGGATGGAATTTAACCATTACTTAAATAATAAAGTGACTCTTCTGCATCTAAAATGTAACGCTTAGTGGTTGGTGTTAGCTTGTGTAGATCTTACGAGACGAGTTGTCCATTTGCGTGGTAATAATCGTGGCATAAATGCTAATAAGCGATTGCGCGCTCCCGGTATAATCAACGTATCTCCTTTTAAAAATCCGTGATATCCTTCCTTCGCTACTTGACTAGATGTCATGACTGAACCGCTTTTTGCCATTTGCGGGGCTTCTTCCATACCCGAACGATTGAAAAATCCAGTCGCTGTAACTCCCGGGCATAATGCTGTCACAGTCACACCGGTTCCACGTAGTTCATTTTCAAGTGCTTCTGTAAAAGATAATACATAGGCTTTAGACGCATAATACACAGACATCAGCGGACCCGGAAAAAATCCAACAAGAGAAGATACATTCATGATCCCGCCATGTCCTCGCTTCACCATGTCCGGTAGAAATAACTTGGTCATTACAGTTAAAGCTTTGATATTGATATCAATCATATTCACTTCTTGTTCTAGATCTGTTTCTAAAAACGTTCCATACAAGCCAAATCCAGCATTATTAATCAGGTAATCTACGACAATTCCTTTTTCCTGAAGTTCTGCAAAAACAGCTTGAGGCATTCCTGTTGCCGAGACATCTTTGGCGATGATTATCGAGTGTGTACCGTATTTTTGTTTGTACTCTTTCGCCATTTCTTGCAACTTGGCTTCATTGCGTGCTACCAACACCAAGTTATAGCTATCTCTTGCAAAAAGGTCTGCTAATTCTTTTCCAATCCCGCCCGATACGCCTGTGATCAATACCGTTTTTTTCATTGTCATGGCTCCTTATTCATATAGTAAGTGAAAGTTAAACGTGTTCGTTGTATTCGTTTATAAGTCTGTACAAAGGATAATGGTTGCTAACATAAAAATACAAGAATGATCGTTCTAAAAATATTAAAAAAATAAACTTTTCTTTGAATATCTTATTTGCGTATGAACATTCTTTAACTATTGTTAGTTAGCGAACTTCTGATTTAAACTCTACCATATTGAGAACGATCGGTAAAGAAAAATATTTTTTATTTCTATATGTTAAAGAATTAGATATTAAAAAGCCTTTAGCCTGTATAAGCTAAAGACTTCCCTTCGAGTACAATTGTTAGATAAGCAAAGACTCGTTGCTTATCAACCTGCACTAACATTTCGGACAACATAGACTAATATTAACCATAATACAAATATGATGCCTACCACCAATACGATTTTAGACTGTTTACTTCTGAACATATACCATGCTCCTTCTATTTTCTATTTGGTATTCATTCTAAATACTATGTAACTCTTTTCAAAATCTTTGGTTATTGCTCTACTTATTTATTGATTTAATTTTAATATCAAAATTACTTTCTTCCATATTATAGCATTTAGTTAACAAAGTATAAGCAGAGATCGTTTGCAAATGATTGACTACCTTTTCCAACTGTTCTATAGAATCTGTTCCGTGAGCTACTTTAATGTATTGGTGGCTATATAATGCTCTATAAATATCCTCATGATCTGTCGGCTCAATCTGTACCAGATGAATATGAGAATCTGCTGTATGTCCACTGCCTACGATAGCATAATGATCATCAATTAGAAGGGCTTTGTCATGATGATATTGCAAATGTTTTTCATGTGGAACGACCCAGATTTGTTTCATATGTAGATGTCCTCCTAAAATTAAATACGTTTAAGTATTATTATTATACTCTATTCTTAAAACAATTAATACTTATAAATATCATTTAATAGTACTTATATATTCCTTACACCTTTATGATTTATTGTCTACTCTTTTAGAGAGGTGTTGAATATGGATGAGGTTTTGATAAAATTAGGAAGTAAAATAAGAGAATATCGTAATCTTAAAGGATTATCTCAAGATCAATTAGGAGAATTATGCGGATTTCATTTTTCCTATATTGGCGGAGTCGAACGTGGAGAACGAAATATTACTATTGAAAATATTGCAAAGATTTCTAAAGCTTTAGATATTGAACTTTCTAAATTATTTGAATTTAATCAAGAAACAGATGAGAATAATTTAGGAGAAAAGCAAAACCTTTTAAATGAATTAACTATCTTACTTGAAAATAAGAGTGTTAGTCAGATTACTATGATAAAAAATATTATTAATGAGATTTTTAAAACTTTTTCGAAATAAAAAAAAGATACACTAACAAATTAGTGTATCTTTTTTTTATTAAGTTAAACAGGATCGGATAAAATTTTCTGATTGTTGCATAGCATCTAATAATGACGCCTCCCAGAAATTATTTCCATATATTTTTCTTTTGCTTTCTGCTTCATCTTGTAAATCTAACTCTACATCTTCTATAGTCACTTTTGTGGTTGATCTTCTGGATTTTGCTAATAAGGTCATTCTATGGGTGGTAATTGTTCCATTAGCTAACTTAGAATAGTTATCCAATAAATTGAGATACAAAAAATGACTTGAAATTATACAAAATAATGTATTGTCTATTTGTTCTCTATTGTTTAAATAAAATTTAACTGATGGTATAAGATCGTTATTGTCATATATTAATTTCGCAAATAAAAATTTCTTACTTGGTAAAATATCATAATACATATTCAAAAAAAGTCTATTGTTATTATCATCTATCCATTTCTCTCTTTTTTTTAAATTGCAACTTGCACAGCATGGAATTAAATTTAAAGGATTTATACTTAATTCAGGATATTGACTTTTAGGAAGATAATGATCAAAAGTTATAGGAGTATCTATACAGCAATACTGGCATTTCATTCCATATTCTACTGATTGCAAATTAGAAATACAAGATTTCATTTCTTCTAATGCTTTAGTACTACTATCGTAACAGTGTAAAAATGCTTCTTTAATTAATATTTTTTCGCTATAATCAACTAAAAAATTTATTAAAACATGTAAAGAATCTAAATTATCATTAAACAATTTATATTGTTCCCATACTGTTATAAAATTTTCTTCATTTAATAATAATAATCTTGTTTCTTCTTTCTTTGAATGAGCTATTCTTTTAAAAATATCTATAGGCTCTTCCTGATATGGTATCAAGTTTTTCATATTGGTCTTATTCCTTATTATTAATAATTGTTTTCAAGTAAACTTTTGCATTAAAACTAAGTTTGTTGTTAAATAATAATAATATTTCATCGTAAGATAAATCTTGAGTTATTTTATTGAAGAAATTTTTATATAAACTATCTTTTTGACTACTATAAAAAACTTCTTCTGTAATACTAGTTAAATCCTCACCAAAACTTTCAATCCCCAATGGTCTAATTATAATTTTATTATCAATTTTTTCAAAAACTCTAACGTATTTTGCAGGTATTTCCTGTAAAATTATTGGAGAATGTGTAGAAATAATTGCATAAGAATCATACTCCTCTAATAATTCGTAAAGCATTTTTGTTAAACTCATTACTGCATCTGGATGTAAATATAGTTCAGGCTCATCATAAAGGATTAAAGAAGAATTTTTAATATTAGCCATAATATTAGTTATCATCACTAATATCATATTTTGTCCTGAGCTCAATTGTTTAAAAACTTCTTCCGGCACTCCAGTTATCAAGTACTCTAATGTCTCTAAAGGAATTATGGAAGAAAGGACTTTTTTCCATTTCATAAGTCTATCTTTCGTATTTAAACGATGTAGGGAATCATTTATTTTTACAGCCATTTGACTTTTGCTTATAATTCCATTATTAGACCTAATACCGTAGTACTTATAACTAAAATCCTCTGAAGAGTTAGGTTTATCAAATTCGTCAAAATAACTATAAGATATTGCAATTACTTGAGAAAATATCGGAGTTGATGGAATGAAAGTTTCCTCATTTATATCTACTCTACTTAAAGCGTCTGCTAATTGTATAAGCATCTTTGTCTTTCCAGTACCATTACTTCCAATCACTGCATTAATTCTGTAAGGCAAATATTTATGTTTGTTAAAGTCAAAATTTATTTTTAAATTGTTACCATAATGATAATAGTTAAAATCGAAGTAAGTGATATAGTTAGGCTTAATATTTTCCTTTTTATAGAAAATATATTGTGCAGTTTTTATCTCTTCATTATTTTCAATATTTTGAATTAAAAAATCTTTAATTTCTTTGTATGATTTTGCTTTTTCAAATAATTGTTTATCAAAAATAAGATCATTTAAATTTTTTAATAAATTAGGATATATCATATATCCTACATCTTCTAAATTCTTATAATAATCTAAATTCACTCCTACTGAAAAATAAGATTTATTTAGTTTTTCAAATGAAATAGGAAGGGAAAATTCTGAGGGACTAGCAATAGAAACTATTTTTATTTCTCCTAACGTTACTATATCGCTACGAGTAGATCTTAATTCTAATTTGAAGCATCTTTCATTTTTCTTTAATTTATTTCTTTTAATTTCATATAAAACTACTATATCGTTTGTTAAATATTGAGGAATATCTGTTATATTAGTATAAAAGTTCATTATTTCACCTCAAGTTTTTTATTATGTATATACATAGAAAAACAGATCACAATTTTTGTTTTATTTAATATATATTTTTTATTATTGAATTTATTAGTAGTTTAAACGAAAGTCTTTGGCTATATATCAGCTAGAGACTTTCTTTAAGTTTAATCATATACTTATTTCTAATATTGAAATAAGTATATGAAAATTTTCAATAATAATTAACAATCATAGGAAGGAATATTAAATCTTCTACATTCTCCAGGAGAACCACTTGTATCCATTCTTTGAATCACTTCAGTAAATCTATTTTCAGCATTAAACATAGTAATAATTTGGATAGCTGTCATACGGTCTACTCCCCCAGCTTCAAGCTCATATTCAATTTCATAAAAGCCTGTAAAATTATTTAACTCATTTTGATCTAAATGATAACGGTTTAGTATATTCGAAACATGCTCAATTTGTCTATTACTAATAACTTCTAAATTACCCAGTTGTGCATCAATTACATTTTCCATTCCATTTAAAAGCCCAAAAATAGTTGAATCATTTACGTTGCATGTATCTTCAGGTAATCTTTTTTGAATACGATAAATTTCACCTAAAATTTTTGCTAAAGCAAGTTTAATTGTTTGATCCATTTGCTTCACTCCTTAATTGAATATATAACTTCATAGTGATTAATATATACAAAAAAGTAAATATTTAACTTTTAATATTTTATACTTTTCACTATGGATACTCTTCTAGAAATTGTCCTTTCAACCCCGATACTACCCATCTCTTTTCTTCTACCGTTAAATAGAGAAATCATGATCAATATTAGAAAAAATGTATCTATAGTTTTTTTTGGCATAAATATTTAATTATAGTAGGCAAAAGTTAAAAGATAAAAGCAGCAGACTACCGGATTCGTATCGATGCCGGAGAGCTGCTGCCTTTTACATGTTATCTAGCTTTTATATTCTTCTACATACCAGTCAATCATCTTACGTGCAATACTGACTCTTGGTGGAATATTTGGGAGTTCATCCGCATGGAACCACTTAGCTTCGGCGATTTCTTCACCATCCACTTGAATCTCGCCGCTATCATATTCAGCGATAAAGCCGATCATGAGTGAATGTGGGAATGGCCACGGTTGACTGTCGTAATAGCGAATATTTTTGATCTTGATGCCGACCTCTTCCATCGTTTCCCGTTGTACACAGTCTTCTAGTGTCTCTCCAGGTTCTACAAAGCCTGCGATCAGACCATACATTTTATTTGGAAAATGACCTGCACGAGCGAGCAGAATCTGATCACCTTTTAAAATAACTGTAATCACAGCAGGTGACAGACGAGGATAATGAGACAATCCGCAATTTGGACAAACTTTGCTACGTTCATGATCTGCATGATTCAGCGGATTGCCACAGCGTCCGCAGAACTGGTTCGTTGCATCCCAAGACAGCATTTGCAGACCCCGTCCAGCCACATGGAACAAATCTTCATCAATGCGGTCATATAGAGCAAAAAGAGGTAGAAAAATCATACCTTCCGGTACGGTAATATCTTCTGCAACTTCAGCCGTATAACAGGAAGCTCCTTCGATCGAACCGAGATAAAGTGTGCGGTTAGACGTTAATCCATACTTGTCCAGACGATCTCCAACCGGAACGGCTAGTAGGTCGCCTGTTTCATGAACAAGTAGTTGATTCCCACGAAAGATAAACCAGTACCCTATCGAGTTTTCCTGCTCTGTAGGTCGAAGTGCAGGACTATATCGTTTATAAATGCTTTCAATGGTCGGTTGCATGGAATCAGAACCTTTCATGTGCGTACTTTTTACGTTATTTGTGATATGTTGTACATCATTAAGTTTACCCTAAGAACAGAATGGATCAAACGTCAATCTACAAATCTCTACATTATCTGGGAAAAGGATGTATCTATACATGAGCAAAATAAAATATACAGTTGCAATCTTTACCAGTGTAGCTTTACTATTATCAGCCTGTAATCAGGGATCGCTCATTCTATGTGTAACTCACTACAACCTAATAAAATCCCCTTTAGATTCAAAGGGGATACTTTTAAGTATTTGAGTTAACATCGGTATGTCTTACTCTCCTACAGTAATTAACACTTTACCGCGAACGGTTCCTACTTCTGCACGGTGATGCAGTTCTGGGAGGTCTTTAAGTTTTACTTTTTCAGCAATGACAGGTTTGAGTACACCTTCATCGACAAGCTTCGCAATATGAGCCAATTGTTCTCCGCTTTGTTGTACATTCATATGGACTACATTTACGTTTAACTCTTTAGCTACTTTTCCATCTGCCGGGCTTGTGATCGAGACGAGTGTTCCGCCTTCACGCAATAAGTGAAGCCAGTTGCTGACTTCATTAGAACCCTCTGGAGAAAGGTTGAAAATAAGATCCAGCTTGTCTTCGATCCGTTCTTCGACCATTTCTTGATTGTAGTCGATCAGTTCATCGATTCCAATTTCTTTGAGCATCGGGAAACTGGCTTCAGATGCGGTACCAATCACATGCGCACCTTTCCATTTGGCTAATTGTACCGCTAATGTACCCACGCCACCTGCGGCTCCAGCGATCAAGACACGTTGCCCACTTTCAAGCTGACCGTGATCGAATAATGCTTGCCATGCGGTTAACGCACCTACTGGCATTGCAGCAACTTCTGGAAGCTTGATCTTTTTCGGTGCTACAGCTACGTATTCCGCTTTGGTCGCCACATATTCGGCAGCTGCACCATTAGATAGAATATTCAGTAAAGCAAAAACAGATTCGCCTACTTTCAGATTCTTCACGCCTTTACCGATCTCAGTAATCGTACCGGATACTTCTACATTCGGAATATAAGGTAATTTATGAGGGAATGTTTCTTGCACGACACCCATTCGAATCAGATGATCCAATGGATTAAAAGCTGTCGCTGAAACTTTAATTAATACTTCATCCGCTTCAATCTTTGGCATTAGCACGTTCTCATAGTGCATTTTTTCACTATTACCGTAAGCATGAACTCTTATCGCGTGCATCATTTCTGGAGCTGGCATATTGAACACCTCTTTGGTTTTTTGAGTAGCACATTCCAATAAATAAGCGCTTACAAATATTTGCTCATTAGGTTTATCTTACGCTTAACTTTGATGTAATACAATGAACAATAAGATATACACGATGGATCTCCATTTGACGTATACTTGAAGTATGTATTTTAAAGGAGGTTATTTCATGGAACATATCGATTACATACAGGATCTAGTCTATCGAATGAGTGTAAAAACCGATGAACATGGCCAAGCTGTAAGAAGTTCGGGCGATAGTGTAGGGTGGAAAGCTCGCAAAGAAGCCCAGCAATTGAAAGAAGAACATTGGATTGATATTGTAGACACGGTATGGACACAGACAACCCATGTAGATGATCGCAAGCATCTCTTTTTTATATGGAGTCATCTTTCACGTCATACTCAAGGCACACGAGCGGTAGACAAAATGTTATTGTATTTCCAATCTATCCCTCCTCGTGAACAAATGATGCTTTTGCACACCTTTACCTATGTGCCCTTTGTTCCAGACGCTACGCCATTCTTATCTTTGTCTTATGCCAAAAAAGCTTCAGTACGTCATAATGCTATCGAAATATTAGGTCATTGTGATCGTGAAGTTGTCGGTGAACGCCTTATTGAACTATTATCGATATCCAAAAACCATCTTGATTTATTTTATATCCTTCTGGCTATTCAGGATGCAAACCTATATATTGCCGCTCCTTATCTGGTTCCTCATTTGCGTTCCAACAAAGTGGATATTCGTGCATTATGTATTCATATCTTATCTGCATTTGACGGTAAGCATTATCTATCTATTTTTGAACATCATTTAGCCAAAGACTTATCCTCTTCTGTCAAATGGAATGCTATGCAGGCTATTGCCAAACATGGTACTCCTTCTCAAGTCAAGCTAGTTCTTAAACGAGTTAAATCTATCGTTTCTAGACCTCGTGCAAGTAGACAACACCCTACAAGTGAGTTGATGTATGGTATATCTTTTCTCCATCGTGTGGCTAGCGACGATCCTGATGTTGTGAAATGGTTACAAGAAATCAGAACCACTAAGTATGATAATCTGTTTGACTATGAGCAAAAGTGGCTCAACGAATTATTGCTCGAGTAATATTGTAGTTACTTATTGGTTACTTATTAATATCCTTTTCTCAAGAAATCATGACTTCTTTACACATTACTTGAGAAAAGGATAACTTTTTTATATAGCCACTTCCCCGATCATTTGCCACTCCACTTTCTTCATTTCATAAAAGTATCCCTTTTTATCCATAAGTTCTGCATATGAACCGATTTCTACAATCTTTCCTTGATCCATCACTACAATCTGATCCATCTTTTCCAATCCCGTAAGACGATGCCCGATCAGAAGCAACGTGTCTTCAGCGCTGTGTGCCAAAATCTGTTGTAATACAGATTGTTCTGTCACGTAATCAAGTGATGATGTCGGTTCATCGAGAAGCCATAGCCTCCCTTTGCGCAACATTGCACGTGCTAGAGCCAGTCGCTGTTTCTCTCCATCTGATAAGTTTTCACCTTTTTCATAGACGATATCGTTTAATAAAATATGAGAGAGTTGCATCTGATGCAGTACATGTAATAAGTGCTCATCCGAATATTCTTTATTGTCTAATAATAGATTGTCACGAATGGTTCCTCTAAAAAAGTGCCCTTGTTGTAATACCACATTCGCGTTCTGCCAAATACTGTTCTCATCCAGTTCCTTCAGAGCTACACCATTTAATCGTATATCGCCAGCTGTAGGGGTACGAAGCTTGAGCAACAAGTCGATCAATGTGGATTTGCCTGATCCGCTTGGACCGACAATTGCTGTTTTGGAACCTGCATCTAAATGTAACGATACTTTTTGTAGTGCAGGTCTCCATTCGTCTTCATATTGAAAAGTCACCTGATTCAGATCAATCGAGATGGCTTGATCATCTGACTCTATTCTTAGCGATGGTGCAGGTAGAGATGCCGAACTGCCTACTGTTTCTTGTAGACGTTTTGCGGCATGTTCACTATCTTGCTTGTACGCTGGTAATGTAGCCATCGCCGCTGCTTCTTCGAAAACGGTAAGTGAAGCCATAATAAGCATTGCTAGAAATACGCCTGCAAGTGCTCCATCGATAATTAAAAAAGCCCCTAGTCCTAGCACTCCCCACGAAATAAGATACGTTACAAATGTATGCATCGCTTGTCCACGTAGAAGATTCTCGGCTGCTTTTTGTTGTTCTTCTGTTAACGTAGCAGAAGTTTGTTGAAGCTGTTGTTCACGCTGTATCAATTGTCCATAAATTTTCAAATCTCGAAAACCGTACAATACTTCGGTTACTTCTGTAGAAAATAAAGCTCGCTCTTCGCGAACACGTCCATTGATTTTGCGTTGTCCGAATAATACGATGGATGGTACCACCAAAGCTGTTAATAGCATTCCTACTACAAATAAACCAGCAATCCAAAATGAAAAAGTAGACGTAAATATCATCGTTGCCAAAAATACGAGCACGACAATAATAGGCGGATATGCTACACGCAAAAAGTAGTTTTGTAAGCTTTCTACATCGCCTACGATACGTGCCAGTAGATCACCGCTTCGATTTTTGTTTAATATGCCAGGCGTTATTGGAATAAGCTTTGCAAAGAAAGCAGTACGTAATCGGCTAAGCATAGAAAATGTAGCTCGATGTGAATACAATCGTTCTGCATAACGACTTCCTGCGCGAAGCAGACCTAACAGCTTAACCATAGATGTAATAATAATCAACGTATATAACGGTGGCGCAAATACAGTCTGCGAGATCATATATCCACTTGCCGAGAATAGAGCCACTCCGGCGATACCTGCAATAAATCCACCCAGTATAGAAAGGATAATATCTTTGCGTTCTTGCAACATCGCTTTGGACATGATAGCTAACTCATTCATGCTATACCTCCTTTTTGTTGAACATTCACCATTTCAGCGTATAAAGGTAGACGACCTATAAGTTCATCATGACGTCCCGTATCTACGACTGCACCATGGTCCATAAATACAATTTGATCCGCATCTTGAATCGTATATAATCGGTGAGCGACTGTAATCATAGTTGCCTTTTGAGACAATAGTGCAATCGAACGCTGAAGTACCTGCTCGGTATGCAGATCCAACCCTACCGTAGGTTCATCGAATAAAATAATAGTAGGTCGTTTGAGAAAAGCGCGGGCTAGCGCAAGTCGTTGCTTTTCTCCCCCTGAGAGTCCTCTACCGCCATCTCCAATCACAGTCTCCAACCCTTGTTGCAACTGATCAATAAGTACCGTCAGCCCTGCTTCTTCAGCCGCCTGTTCAATCTCAGCTGTTGAAACTTGTCTACCTGCACCGATCGAGATATTTTCAGCAATTGTCCCTGCAAAAATATAAGGATGCTGTGTTATATAGCTAACCTGTCTGAACCACGCCGATTGTTGAGATTCCGATAATACTTTTCGATTCACCAACACTTCTCCTGAAGTAGGCTTTAGCAAGCCGGCAATCAAATGTAGCAATGTTGTTTTACCTGATCCACTTTTGCCCACAATAGCAATATGTTCTCCAGCTTGAAAAGAAATGTTACCAGTCTGAAGTTCAAAAGAATCAGTACCATAATGAAAATGAACATCTTCCAGTTCAATGGATAAAGGTGTAGATTGATCTAAAGTGGTTGATGTATGTTGGGATTTCATAATCTGCTGATTAGAAGCACTTGTTGATTGCCCGATGTCTTCTAATTCACTTGTTATCTGTGATTCAGCAAGCATCTGATCGACTTTGCAGATAGCCCCCATACTTGTACGCCCACTATGAAAAGCAGTACCTGTATTTTTTAACAGACTATAGAACTCAGGAATCAATAGTAGAATAAGAAAAGCCGTGTGAAATGCCATGGATTTGAACACCAGCAATTGCAGAGCCAGTTCCAGCGCTACAATGCCTATACTTAACATCACAATCGATTCCAGCATAAAGGTATTGGTAAAAGCAATCTTCAAAATACTCATCGTCGCATCACGATACCCTAGACTGCTACGTTCAATTTCTTGTTGTTGATGGTTAGCCCGTCCAAATATTTTTAATGAAACAAGCCCTTGCAGCGAATCTAGAAAAGTACCTGAAAATTCAGCGAGTTGTGTATATTTTTCTTCGGACTTATTTTTCGTTTTGAGACCTACCAAAATCATAAATAAAGGAATAAATGGTGCAGTACACAATAGAATCCAACCTGTATTGGAATGGAGGTAAAATGTAACGATTAGAATCAGAATGGGAATCATAGCCGCTTCCATCATTCGCGGCATATATTGACTAAAATACTGATCGGCTTCATCTACAGCATCCAGAGCGATACTGACTTTTCCACCGGTCTGTCCACGAAGAGTGCTTGGCATCGAAGTATAGATCAGACTTTGTAAGACAGCAGATCGCATATTGGTTTTGGCACGGGCAGCCATATGTAAGCCTACTTTGCCATTGCTATAAAACAGTAATGTACGTATAACCATCACTGCGAGCAACAGACCGAGCAGTGTGATTACGGATGAGAAAGAAGCTTTTTCTACAAAAATTCGCTGTACCACTTCAGCAAGCAATACCGCTTGAGCGATCATCGTGATACCTAGTACCAACGAAATCATAGCAAGGAGAGTCCTATTTTTCCGTTGCAACGACATTTGTTCACTGATGAGACCGGATATTCTACTCATTGCATTATCCTCCTTTATCCATTAAGGCATACAAGGAATCCCCTCATATGCCATTATCCATTCACAAGTGTTATTTCTTTCCTTTTACATAATCTGCATCAAATAAGAACAGCTTAAATACCAGAATCAGTGAAGGAATCAACAGACATAGTCCTCCAATAAATACCACTACAAGTGCAAAGCCCATAGATGGCGAAGTGGCACTGCTCTGAATCGTAATGTATGGATCAAGAATATATGGATACTGCCCAATACCATAAGCGAAAAAGGCGCAGAAAAATTGCAACATGATACAAATAAACGCTAAGCCGTAACGACGTCCATTGTATAAAATCCACATGGCGATCATAAAGAAAGCAACAGATAACGCAAGTAACCACCATAGATCCATCATATTCTGAAAATGTCGTTCATTGTGTTGACCGAGATAAATAAATGCTGTTAAAGCTAGCACAATCGTAGGTGTACTCCAAAACAAAGCGTATCCTCGCATCAGCTTCAATGCGGACTCATCTTCTGCACGTGAAGCATAAAAGGTTAGAAATGTACCACTGATAAACAACACTGACACAATCGCAAGCCCTACAATACTCCAAGATAATGGATTCGTGAATAATGCCCAATAATCCAGAGAAACAACGTCTCCTTGCTTGAGGATAAATCCACCTTCAGCCAAAGTTAGTGCTACCGATAATGAAGCGGGAATCAGCAATCCTGTCGCACCATACAAAAAGAGATAAACGATGTTGTTTTTGGAACCATAATTTTCAAAAGCATAGAACGAGCCTCGAATAGCCAGAAGAACGATCGCAATACTTCCTGGAACCAGTAATGCTGACCCGTAATAATAAGCCGTATCTGGAAAAAATCCGACAATACCAATATAGAAAAAGACAAAAAATACATTGGTAATCTCCCAGACAGGTGATAAATAACGGGAGATCAAGCGGTTAATTAAATGATCTTGCTTGGTTAAGCGTGCATAAAAAGCGAAGAAACCTGCTCCAAAATCAATCGAAGCGACTATTAAATATCCGTACAAAAATAGCCATAGCACCGAGATCCCAATCAATTCATAACTCATGATAAAGGCCCACCTTTCTCGCTTGGTGGCTCAGGCTGTTCTTTCAGCCATTTCTCCATCTCAAGTTCAGCAGGATTATTATTGAACAATCGTCTTAATACAAGAACACATATTGTGCCAAGTACGATATAGAGAAGTAAAAATACAAAGAACAAAATGCGGACACTCGGTGAAGATGTCGCTGCTTCTTCGACTCGCATATATCCTCGAATAATCCAAGGCTGTCTGCCAAGCTCTGCGTAGAACCATCCCATTTCGACAGCTAGAAATGCTAGCGGTGCGCATAGTGCAATAATACGAAGCATCCACTTATTCAATTCATTGCGCTTTTTCCAGAATAACAATACGAAATAAAGACTGGAGATCATCAGCAACGTAAATCCGATCCCTGCCATCGAATCAAATAAATAATGTACCAAAAGAGGTGGACGTTCATCGATAGGGAATTCATTCAGTCCTGTAACTTCTGCATTAAAGTCGCCAAATGCTAAAAAGCTAAGAATTTTCGGTAAATGAAGTGCTCCTATAATCTCATGCTCTGCATTCAACCACCCCAACAGAACCAAGTCTGCTCCGCGTTCTGTTTCAAAATGCCATTCTGCTGCTGCTAATTTCTCAGGTTGATGCTCTGCCAAGAACTTAGCGGATACATCGCCTGCTAATGTATTCAACAGACTAAATAGTAAAACAACAGCCATCATCAGATTTAAGCCTTTTTTATGATAAGCAGATACGCCTTTTCTTAACATCGCAAAAGCAGCAATGCCTGCTAATAACGCAGCACCTGTTAGATAAGCCGAACTTAATACATGGAATACTTTAGAAAATGTCGCTGTATTGAGCATCGCTTGTACAGGATTGACAGCTATAAATTGCCCGGCTTCCATCACAAATCCACCCGGTGCATTCATAAATCCATTCACTGTTGTAATAAATACAGCAGACATGCCTGCTCCAGCTACAATCGGAATAGTCAGTAACCAATGAATATACGGATTTTTGAAGCGATCCCATGTGTACAAATAGATGCCTAAGAAAATAGCTTCAAAAAAGAATGCAAATACTTCCATAAATAAAGGTAATGCAATCACATTGCCGGCTAATTTCATAAAGTTAGGCCATACGAGCGCCAACTGTAGCGATATCGCTGTACCTGTGACCACACCCACTGCTACTGAAATCACAAATCCTCGTGACCATCTTTTTGCCATAAGTATGTAATGCTGATCTTTCTTACGGATACCCATCCATTCTGCTATTGCAATCATGAGCGGTATCCCTACACCTAGTGTTGCAAAAATAACGTGGAACCCGAGCGTTAACCCTGTTACAAGTCTGCTCCATAACACCGTATCGATTTCCATACCTGTATTGCCCCCTTTCAAAATAGATCAAGTGACTGCACGTCTTGATAGTTAAAATTATTGTATTCTAATTTTCGACCAATTCAATCACAGTCACATTTTTGTCCCTAATCGTTCCAAGAAGGAACATATCTTTCTGACAAGTTAGTGAAAAATAGCGAAAATACTCGAATGGGCTATTGTGTTATTTGGCTTATCCCTTTAATAACAAAAGATCGTATCCTGAAGACGCAAAAAAAGCCGCTAAGTTAGCGACTTTGCCTGATCAATATAATTTTCAACAGTCTTACATATGTTGTAGACCCCATTCTTGTAGTTGTAATAAAATCGGAGTCAACGTTTTTCCTTTGTCTGTTAGAAAGTATTCCACACGAGGAGGCATTTCAGCATAAGCGACTCGGTGTATCAATCCATCTGCTTCCAATTCACGCAATTGGCGTGTAAGTGTACGATGTGTCACGGTAGAAAGTGCTCTTTGAAGTTCATTGAATCGAATTTTATCGTTTTGCAGTAACTGATATACAATCAAAATCTTCCATTTCCCACCAATCGTATTGATTGCAAATTCTACAGGACATGATTTACAATTTTCCATTAATTTAATTTCCGTTACCTTCATTTCCATTGATTTACCTCCAACAGTATCCTTAAAGATACCTGATATCTTACATGTGCGTACTTACATAAAGTGTGTAACTTGATTATGATAAATATAACATTTCGTTCGATGTTGAACAAATGAACTGATGATAAGGAGCTGTTTTATATATGGAAACAATTTTGGTCTATGGAGCATCAGGTGTACAAGGTGGAGCTGTCGCTAGATTATTAACATCTAAAGGAATTACTGTTCGCACACTTACTCGCCAAGAAAAAAATGTAGCGACTTTGAAGGAACAAGGAATAGAAGCATTTGTTGGAGATTTGTCTGTATTGGAGACTTTACATGAAGCAAATAGCAATGTAGATAAAATATTTTTAAATATGCCGATTGAGTACGATACAGAACTAATGAAGCAACAGATTACCAATGCAGTACAAGCGGCTCAGCAAGCTAATGTACAACTAATCGTTGTGAATTCGAATGGATTTTTGCCAGAACAGCATACAGCCACTGCAACGTTAGAAGTTAAGCGCGAAATGATTCAATACGTACAGCAAAGCGGTATTCCGACTATTTTGGTAAAACCTACTTTGTATATGGAAAACTTTTTAATTCCAGGACTCATCAATCAAGGCATGCTTTTCTATCCTGTCCCTGCGGACAAGCCTATTCCGTGGATCAGTTCTGAAGACGCCGCTCAATATCATTATTATGCATTAAATCATCCTGAATTAGCAGGTCATACTCTTTTAGCTCCTGGGCCAGAAGCATTGACAGGTGAAGAACTGGGGCATAAGTTTGCACAAGCTTTGGGAAAAGATATCACTTTCCAGTCTCTAAATTATGATGA
The DNA here is from genome assembly GCF_001721045.1 of Paenibacillus nuruki. GTDB lineage: Bacteria > Bacillota > Bacilli > Paenibacillales > Paenibacillaceae > Saccharibacillus > Saccharibacillus nuruki. Next base: position 71,421 of record NZ_MDER01000064.1, read on the forward strand.
CTTTCAAGCTTCGCTCACCCCTGTAATGGGTGCTCAACAAGCTACAGGTATTGCTAATTTTTATCGTTGGATTGGAGAAAATGTAGATTCTTTGAACTACTATAATGTGGAGGATCGTGTCATCGTACCTGATCTTCAACTGACTTCACTCAAAGATTGGTTGCAACAACCGCATATACAATCTATTCTTCAGGCTTAAACAAGCTACCCTTAGAATAACGGATTATAATCACAATGTCTTTTAATATTATTCAAAAGGCACAACAAAAAGGGATGAACGACGTGTTATCGTCGTTCATCCCTTTTCTATTGCATATTTTTATACTATAAAGGTAGTCTAGCAGACATTAAGATTTGGTGATATTGGATGTTCCTGTTTTGATCGCTTTGATATCATATTTGGCATTTGTCGAATCAACAACATACTCGGGCTTAGGTTGACCTGCTTTTTGGCGATGTCCTTGTACATGATCATCACTTTTCTCCCAGTTCTTCCATGCTTCTTCAGACTCCCAACGGAATAAAAGAACCACTTCTTCTTCCCCTTTACGAGTCTGCTTCACCATAATATTCAAATCAACAAATCCAGGCTGTTCTTCCAAAATATCGGCTTGGTTAAAACGTTCTACGACTTGATGAGAGTTACCTTCTGTGACTGTAATACTACGCATAATTGCAAACATTGTTAAACCTCCTTCAAAGCATTTGTTCTTTTATTATAAATGATAATCATTATCATTGTCAAAACAACTATATTCACCTGACAATTTGGTGCATAAAATGACAGGATTAGCTTGAACTTTTGACTTATAATAAACACCAAGGAGTGAATAACTACTATGAACTGGATCGAATCTTTACAACATGCGATTAATTATATGGAAGAACATTTGTTAGAACCGATTACGATTCAGCACATTGCAGATCAAGCTCATCTATCGCCTTTTTATTTTCAGCGTAATTTTGCGTTGTTAACCGATGTGACCGTAGCCGAATACTTGAGACGAAGAAGATTAACTCTAGCCGCTCATGAACTGGTACATAGCGATCACAAAATTATTGATCTGGCACATAAGTATGGCTACGATACACCTGAATCTTTTTCCAAAGCGTTCCGTAGACAACATGGGATTGCCCCTAGTGAAACCCGCAAGCACAGTACTTCGCTTAAGTCCTACAATCGCTTGGTGATTCAAGTGAATCTGAAAGGAGTCGAACCGATGAATTACAAAATTATAGATCACCCGGGATTTTCATTAGTAGGTATCAAGCAAACATTCTCTTATGAAGATGGAGAAAATCTACGTGAAATTCCAAAAATGTGGCAAAAAGCGTATCATGATGGTATTGAAGATCAGTTATTTGAACTCAACAATGGAGCGATCTCAGGAATACTTGGTGTCTGTGTTGATCAAAGTGAACTTCAAGATAAACAAATGGAATACTGGATTGCTACTGCTTACAATGGAGATACTCCAGAAGGATTATCCCACTTACAGATTCCTGCTTCCAAATGGAGCGTATTTGAAGTGGAAGGTCCGATGCCAGCAAGTATGCAAAATCTCTGGAAACAGATTATTTCAGAATGGTTTCCTTCTAATCCTTATGAACATGCATACTTGCCTGAACTGGAAGTATACGGTGGTCCTAACGTTGCTCCGCAGATCTGGATTCCAATTAAAAACTAGCAGGTAATGGCTGAGTATATTCCAATATATTTATCTTTTATTCAACTGGTCGTTGCAAGCCCCTTTTACTGATTCATAGTATGAATGATTTATACAAAAAGAATTGCAAATCATTATAAAAAAGCTGTAGATCGCTCGTATTCCAACGATCTACAGCTTTTTGCTTTGGTATTTTTATGATAGTACAGATCTATTTAGAACATTGAGGTAATTTCACCTGTATTTTTATTTACATAATACCAGCCATATGTAGATGTATGACCTTCTCCTGTAGCTTCATCATCGACCACATCTTCATACACATGGACAACATACATATCATCTTCCTCATGATCTACATCTGTCAACAGATATGAAGAACCATTTAACTTATATTTATCTTTGACCAGTTGAATCGCTTGTGCTCTGCTGACTGCTGATGTACCTGTTGCCGTATTGGAATTTGAATTAGGTGTGGTTGGCACTGTAGGTACACTTGGAGTCGGTATCGTCGGAGTAGTCGTCGAATTAGAAGATGACGATGAACCTGTACTATTTGCCTGATTGCTTCCAATATACAAATTATTATTGGACAAACGAATATCTTTGCTCATTGCATTACTCATCGTTCTTGCCGGTACATACGTAGTTCCTTTATAAATAATGACATTAGCATCTGACTTTTTAACTTGATCGATGTATAACCCTACTTGCTTAAAAGCCACTTGAATACTGGTTGTATTAGCTGCCATCGCTACACCTGTACCTGTCAATAATGAACCGATCGTTATACCTAATACTAATCCTTTAACTTTGTCTTTCATGCCTGCTCACTCCTTTATAGGTAAATGTATTAATATTCGCTAGCGTACAAAATCTCTCCGGTGCGGGATAGATCATATCCACCGATCGCTTGTAATTCACGTTTGAAATCATCGGATGACAATATTCTTTTTAATGTAGCGATCCACTCTGCATTTTCTACTTTATTTAAAATAACCAGATCATATCGTTCTACTGTCAATGGAATAAATTCCACTCCGACCAGTGCAGCGGCTTTCTCACTTCCTACCCCTACATCTGCTTGACCGCTTGCTACTTTACCTGCCACAGCAATATGAGAAGATTCTTCCTGCGTATATCCTTGTAATTGAGAAGTACGAATCCCATTCAATCGTAATTGTTCATCCAATAATACACGCGCTCCTGCTCCACGTTCTCGATTCACAATCGTTATTCCATTTTGAGCCAAATCTTGCCATGAACGAATATCTTTTGGATTTCCTCTAGCCACATACAATCCTGCACGCCTTGAAGCTAGATTAATCACTGTACATGGATGCGAGACAAGCATTTTACGAATATACGGTAAATTATAATCTCCTGTATCCCCATCAAATAAATGAGTACTGACAATATCTGAATTTCCCATATACATCGATACTAGACTATCCATACTTCCGGCAAAAGAGCGAAGCGGACGATAACGATTGTCCTCTTTTTCCATATAACGAGCTAGAATATCCAGACTGGTATCTTGCCCTGTAATCACGATCGTTTTGCCAGTCGTCGGTGGAGTGATCGGTTCTTGAGTAATCGGGTTCATCGTGCCTGTATTTCGCAAAATTTCTTCTGGACGTGCATAAGCTGCATGCACAAATTCAGGTGTCACTGTAGCGTCTGGATCAGGCGTATGATCTTGATAATCAATATGTGGAATATTCCCGATGCCAGGCTGAAGCGGAGACACTTCTGACGGCTCCGAGGACGAAGTAGGCAATATGCTATTTAGTGGGGTTGCTGTCATATGAAGCTGTCCCGCATTTTCTCGATTTTCACGAATCATTCCATTTTTCGCTTTTTGTTTATACGTTTCTAGATCATAATGATCCACTCGCATTTGTTTCCCTACACGATAAGCGGGTAGATCGCCTTTTTTGATCAGATCGTAAACGGTTAATTTAGAGACTTTAAGTAATTTGGCAATTTCTTCGGTTGTGTATGACACCTGCTCATTCATAGGTGGTTCCTCCCTAACAAGATACATTTATCTTAACGTGGATGATATGAGTTTTCAATTTAAACAATCGCACTATATCCAATTCAATATGATGTTTAATTATAACTAGATATAATTAGAATGATTTAGTATGATCTAATATATATTATTCAGTATAATACATAGTTGTATTATAACTTTAAGGAGGAATATGTGTTGAAATCTATACTTTCTTTATTTTCACATCGAAATCATACTTCTACTTCCCGGATGGGTCTACCTGCGCTTCTGTTAGGTCTGATCTTAATACTTAGTGCTTGTTCGTCCACGACAACTACATCCAGTACAGATAGCGCTAACGGTTCTACACCTTCTTCTGAGACTAATGCTACAGCTACCAGTGAATCTCCTGTACAACTCACTATTTCAGCTGCTGCAAGCTTAACGGATAGTCTACAGGAAATCCAAACGTTATACCAACAGCAACATCCTAATGTTAACCTTACATTCAACTTTGCGGCTTCAGGTACATTACAGAAACAGATTGAACAAGGCGCTCCTGCGGATCTATTCTTCTCAGCAGGTAGTAAACAAATGGATGCTCTACTCAGTGCTAATCTTATTGATAAAACGCATGAGAAAGACGTGCTCGCTAATGATCTTGTACTTATTGTACCCAAAGATAGCGCATTAACATTATCTTCATTGCAAGATTTGACTCGTGACAATATCAAAAAATTAGCTGTCGGTACACCTGAATCGGTTCCTGCGGGTATGTATGCCAAACAAACGTTAGAGTCGTCAGGGCTATGGGACAAGTTACAATCCAAAATCGTGCTGACTAAAGATGTCAAACAAGTATTGTCTTATGTAGAAACAGGTAATGCTGAAGCAGGATTTGTCTACAAAACGGATGCCATGGATTCAGATAAAGTACAGGTGGCTTTGAAAACTACTGCTGATAGTCATGATCCAATTCTATATCCAGCAGGAATCGTATCTGATACTACTCATCCTGAAGAAGCTGCTGCTTTCTATGACTATCTACAGACCGATGAAGCACAAGCCATTTTTGTCAAACACGGTTTTATGAAGGCTTCTGCGAGTTCATGAATTCGTTAAACTGGTCATGGGACGTTATCGGTTCGCCTATTCTGTTGTCTTTGCAAATTGCTTGTGTAGCAGGTTCTCTTGCTTTTTTACTGAGTATTGTGATGGCCATGTGGATGAATCGGCATACCTTTCTAGGGAAATCAATCGTTGAAACGATATTTATGTTACCCCTGGTTCTGCCTCCTTCGGTTGTCGGTCTTTTGCTACTGACTATACTGGGTCGGCGTAGTTGGATTGGTCAGGCGGCTGAATGGCTTACTCATCAGCCGCTTGTGTTCAGCGCAACTGGAGCGATTATTGCTGCAACTGTCGTTTCTTTTCCACTGGCTTATCAGACACTCAAAACAGGATTCGCTCTGGTAGATAAAGATGTACTGGAATCTGCACGCTCTCAAGGTGCCAGTGAATTACAATTACTCTGGTATATGATCTTACCGCTTGCATGGCGTTCACTGGTAACTGGATTTGTGCTTGCTTTTGCTAGAGCCTTAGGAGAATTTGGGGCTACTTTAATGGTAGCTGGTAATATTCCAGGCAAAACACAGACATTACCAACTGCGATTTACTTTGCTGTCGATGCTAACAATATGCCACTGGCTTGGAGTTTAACCATCATTACGATTCTGATTTCATTTATTCTATTATTAGTCACTGGACGCATTCGTGGTTCTGCCTGATCGGTAGCTGCGGATGCTTTTTTTATTTGTAAAACTTAGATAGCTTTATCTAGTATATTCCTTATATAATTAGAAATAGATTGACCAAAAAGAAGATCGATTGGGGACGACTTCATTCCATCTCTTTCTATTAAATACAAAAAAAAGAGGTACCGCTATGCTCAAACTTCAGCAGTTATCAGATATATTAGAATTACAGGCACTTTGTGAAAAAGAAGATCATATTATGCTCAAATTAAACTGGGACATGCTCAAAAATCGTGCGCCTGGCAGTGTAGAAGATTTTTTCCATTACGAAGGTAAATTACTGATCGGTTTTCTAGGTATCTACCGAATGGGACAAAATATTGAAGTATGCGGCATGACACATCCTCTTTATCGTCGACGGGGTGTATTCACAAAATTGTGGGAACAAGCAGTCAGTCGTGGTCAATTGGTCGATGCCAATCAAGTGTTATTAAATGTGCCTCGTGATTCGGTTGCAGGTCAAGCATGGGTACATACAAGACCTGTTGTGCTGCAAAGTATTGAATATACGCTCAAGCTTGATAAAGAACATAACTCGTTACGTATAGACGAACCTGAATCTGCGGTATTACGCCCATTTAACGATAGCGATATTCCGTTGTGGATACGACTGGATGCAGATGCATTTGCAATTAGTGAAGCTTCTACAACAGCTACACTAGCCAATGCCAATCGTTCCAAAACACGCAAAATGCTAGTGATTGAACATGCTGGTATCGCGGTCGGTAAAATAGAAGTGGATTATGAGGGAGAACACAGTTGGATCTATGGATTCGTCATCGATCCTGCATTACGTGGACACGGGATTGGACGTAGTGCTTTGCGTCAGGTGGCTCTTGCTGAAAGTCAGGCAGGTCATAGTGTCTGGCTCAATGTGGTATCTGATAATGATCGCGCACTCTATCTGTATGAATCGTGTGGCTTCCAGCATCAAGATATTCAAGACTATTACTTGTATTCTCCACCTATGCCTGAAATTTAAATCATTTATACAAACACAGAAAAAGCGTTTATACCAAGCACGGAGGTCCGGTCCATGCATGGATAAACGCTTTTTCTTAGAGAATCATCTATGTTATCGAATCATGTGACTGGGACGAAAAGATAGATGATCTCTATTCCCTGTAACAGGAAAGCCGTATGTTCGTTGGTCTTACTTATATTGTGAAAAGAATCCGGGTCAAAAAGATGGGGGGATTTTGACCCGTTTCTTGGTCCACCTACATGAGGCTCCACGAAGGAGCTAAGGATGTCACACCAGCGTTCTGTCTGCAATGTTCACAGACTTGAGTTCCGCCTGGTACGACATGTTGAAGCAAATGAAGATAATCGATCGATGCAGCTACTTTTTCCGGTGAAGGATAATGACGCTGTACCTTGCCTTCCATAATCGAAAAGATATCAATTCGTTCAGGAAGCCTACCAAAAGCAGACTGGCAAAACACGGAAGATAGATGAATAAAAGCTTCTGCTGTGTAAGGATCATCATCAACTATAAACTTCTGAACAATCAGGCTCTTGTGTCCGGCTACATCATCCGGTTGCGCTGTTTGTTCAGATACTTGCCATGCCACTTGAAAAATAACAGACAAGTCAGTTTGCAGTTCTGGAACCAAAGTCTGATGCTGTTCATATAACATCATAGGATAAGGTGCATATTCGTTGGCTGCAAGAAGCTTACGAATATTTGCCGTAACCAAATCTTTGACCTGCCAGTACTGCTGTTCATGATCGAAGTAAGAGATACGCTTGGGCCAACGGAAATCAACCAGCTGGCCAATATCTGTAATCCCTCTAAGCTCTGGCGACATACTGTAATAACGATTAATCGCATGTCCTATCGCAAATTGTACACGTTGCTTCCAATGAATCTGCGAAGCTTGCTTACGTGACGTTTGGCGTGTAGGTAGTGACTGATCATTTGTACGATAGGTCATCCGTAGCCATTCTTCCAGCTTGTAATCCTGCAAAACAGGTGAAGCCTGATCCGTAGAATAATTCATATATGCTTAACACCTGCTTTCCAGTCATACGAAGTCTTTAATTACATCTACTCTAATGTGATCGTGTGATCAAGTAAGCTCAAATTACACTACGCTTACTGCTACGCCCGCAAATTTTTTGCCGAATTCACGACAAGTTTCCTTCTCGTCGGATGAAGGATTCAATTCGATCTTCAGCCCTTCTAACACGATATCTGCGCCACGCTCTTGTAACTTGTTCGTAAGAATATCGACAGCTGCTGCAAATTGTTCGTAACAAGTGTCTCCACTTCCAAATACAGCTGCTTTTTTACCAGTAAGGTCTAGCTGATCCATATCTTCGTAAAAGTCGAGGAATTCATCTGGCAATTCGCCATCTCCCCAAGTATAGGCGCCAAGGAGTACTGCGTCATATTCCAAAAGAGTATCCGCATCACAGTCCATTGCTTGCTTGAGTTCAACCTCTCCACCTATGGATTGTATTCCTTCGGCAATCAAATCTGCAATTTCTTCTGTATTCCCAGTCATGCTGGCGAACACCACTAATATTTTAGACATTGTAATCCTCCCGCATATGTGTTTTCCATGGATTGATCATACTTGATAATGATTCTCATTGTCAACAACGAATTTTAAATTTTTAGTTTATTTCTTTTAACGTGTGTTTGATATCGATTATATTTTCACCTTAGTTTCTTTTACACAAATAAAAAAGCCGCTTATTAAGCGACTTCTTTAGTACATACATTTGAATTAGCATTTTTGTAGATTCGAAAATGCTATTTTACATATTGTGCTTTAATACTGTATGGTTGCTGGCGTAACTCCTTTTGGATACTCTTCTTCCCATACTGCTTGGTCTGTATAAGCTTTATACCACATATCTGCAATAACATCTGGATCATTCACTGTGCCATTACCTGATTCTTTGATAAATAAACCTAACGATCGATGACCTACAAAAATGCCTTTAGGTGACAATTCAGTATGCAGATTAGTGATATAATTTCGCAAACCTGCCATAATAATACCGACATTTCCCATCATAGGCACAGGGTATAATGCTGATAATCCTGTAGTAAAAAGTAAAGCTCCTTCTTTGCGTGCAAGCATATCTTGTACTACTGTATTCACCACATGAATAGCACTGAAAATATATCCTTCATATAAGTCTTTGATATTCTCTGCTGTTAATTCCAATACAGAAGTAGGTGGATACTTTCCAGCAGTAGGACTAAATTCCAACACATCAATCGAACCGTATTTGTTTTTAATGTTAGCAAGTGCCTCTGTCATTTGGTCTGCTTGATATACATCTGCTATAAAATAAGAAGCTTCTATATGATTTTCTTTTAATACCTTTATCATTTCTTGCAACTTGATAGCATTGCGCGAGACCAAAGCTATTTGAAATCCTGCCTTACCAAATCGTTTGGCTAATGACAATCCCAAACCTTTTCCTGCTCCAATAATAACTAATGTTTTCATTGTCATTCTCCTCTATCCATCCATATATTGTATTCATGTAATGGTTTTTATTGTAGAATTTAACCTTAATGGATTCAATGGTGGATATTCATCAATTTAACATTTAATAAGCAAATATATTAAATTTGCTTATTATCTTGAAGAAAGGAATTTAGAATGAACAAACCTAAAATTGATTTACGTATTGTTAAAACAAGAAAAGCGATCAAAGATTCTTTTCTGACTTTAATTCAAACTAAAGGATATGATCGTATCACAATACAAGATATTGCAGATCAAGCGATTATTAATCGAAACACTTTTTATTTGCACTATATAGATAAACCTGATTTGATGGAGAAATTATGTATAGAACATATCGATCTATTGAATATTTGCTTACCTGAGTATACTGAGGATGTTCAAAATGAAGATCCTTCATTTATGGTGATTGCGTTAAAAAGTCTATTTCTTATCCTAGAAGAACATGTCGTTTTCTTTAGAACGATGTTAACTCATGAGATTGAGCCTAGCTTTTCTAGTTATCTTAAAGACCATTTCAAACAAATTATTCTCTCTGGTCTTGATACTCCTCCCGATAATCTCAAGATACAGATTAGCCTTGAATATATGGTTTCAGGCTTAGTCGGTGCGATCTCTTTATGGATCAAAGAACCAGAACATTATTCTATAGATGAATGGATTGAGCAACTGAGTAACATTCATTTTAATAATATTTTGGATCTTATACGTAGCATCAACGGTCATAGTGTTCAATAAAAAGGAAAAAGAATCGTTTATATAACGATTTTTCTTTTTTTGCTTATTAAATCAAATATAGCTTCCTTTCATCTATTGTTATACAATGAAATGCGGTAAACTGATAAAGATGGCTTTTTAGGCTACTCTGTATATAGATGATTGTACTCTACAATATCTATCGAGAAATAAAATATAAGGATGGATTATTACATGTATATTGCTGATCAATGGAAAGATTATGAATTAATTGATACGGGCGCAGGTGAGCGTCTGGAGCGTTGGGGAGAAATCTTATTACGTCGTCCAGATCCACAGATTATCTGGCCTCTTCAATCCGCAGATAGAGACCCACGCTGGAATCAAGTACACGGTCATTATCACCGTAGTGCTTCAGGTGGTGGTGAATGGGAATGGAAACGCAAAATTCCAGAACGCTGGAATATTCGTTATGGCGATTTGAATTTCCATATCAAACCTACTAATTTCAAACATACCGGTCTATTCCCTGAACAAGCAGCGAACTGGAGCTGGATGATGGACAAAATCAAAAATGCTGGTCGTCCGATCACCGTTTTGAACTTATTTGCGTACACAGGTGGAGCAACAACAGCTGCTTCTTACGCTGGCGCTGATGTGGTACACGTTGATGCGGCAAAAGGAATGGTACAGTGGGCTAAAGACAATCATCAATTATCGGGTATTGGCGATCGTCCGGTACGCTTTATTACAGATGATGTGTTCAAATTTGTTCAACGTGAGCAACGTCGTGGTAACAAATACGATGCGATCATTATGGACCCTCCTTCGTATGGACGCGGACCCGGTGGCGAAATGTGGAAACTTGAATCCAGTCTGTACCCTTTCTTAGAGTCTTGCTTGTCGATTATGTCCGATAACCCATTATTTATGCTGATCAACTCGTATACAACAGGGATTGCACCGACAGTATTGTCTAATATTTTGAATATGACGATGCAACAACGTTACGGTGGTACCCTTTCTTCTGGCGAAATTGGTCTACCTATCACGAACTCGGGTCTGAATCTGCCATGCGGTATTCTTGGACGCTGGGAAAGCTGAGGCATAACAATGGAACCACATTCAAATACTAAAGGTAGAGCACCGATTCCTGTGTTATATGAAGACAACCATATTATTGGAGTTGTTAAGCCTGTTAACATCCCTTCGCAAGAAGATCCAACAGGCGATCCAGATATGTTAACTTTGATCAAAGAAGACCTGAAAGAACGTTACAGTAAAACAGGCAATGTGTATCTAGGATTGATCCACCGCTTGGATCGTCCGGTTGGCGGAGCGATGGTATTTGCCAAAACATCCAAAGCGGCTTCTCGCTTGTCTGAATCTGTACGTAGCCGCACCATGGTGAAACGCTATGTCGCTGTTGTACGCGGTATTCCTACTGTTACTAAAGCAACACTTAAAGACGTACTTCTTAAAAATGCACGCACCAATACAGGTGCCGTAGTTCCTCCAGGTACTACGGGTGGTAAAGAAGCAGTACTCGATTACGAAGTACTGGCTCAAAATGAGGATTTGAATCTTGCGTTGGTGTTGATCCATTTGCACACTGGACGTTCTCATCAGATTCGGATTCAAATGTCTCATGCGGGCTATCCTTTATTTGGAGATCAAAAGTATGGTGCTGAAGTGAACCGTCGTGGTGAGCAATTAGCCTTATGGTCTGTATTGACGGCTATTCCTCATCCTGTCGGCGGTCGCATGATCTCTATGATCTCGCTTCCTCCACAGACCAAGCCGTGGATCGAATGGTCGAGTGATATCTATGAGCAATTGAAGGAACGGTTAGAGCTTGAATTGGAGCAAACGAAGTTAAAGTAAGTGGTATAAGAGCAAGATCATGTATGAAATATTTACTTGTATTTTATAAATAAGATACAAAAAAGCTTTTCCGTTCCTTGATTATAAGGTAATGGAAAAGCTTTTTTCATTGATATTAGAAAACGAATTTAGAAGAGAATTAGCTTAAGGATTTGTGCTGGTGGTTTAGTGTAAAATCCGCTTCGAAAATAGATATTCTTCTCGTCGCTGTTAAGAACGGATATTCACTGCTTATAGCAGTAAATATCCGTTCTTAAAGGCGAGCGCTTCGCTCTTTCAGAATCATCTATTCTCTCCGCTTGGTGTGTG
>NZ_MDER01000065.1 GCF_001721045.1 Paenibacillus nuruki
ATCAATAAACATTTATCAAAACATATAAATTCGTCTAATATATTTAATAGAAATCAAAAGAGAATGTTGTATTCATTAAAATTATCTCAAAAAAAGCAAATCTATAATTTTAATAATGCTTCTCTAAAACAACTGATTATAATTTCTGAAAATTTAGATATTTCAATAGTTACTGATATCACAAAAGAAAAACTAATTAAAAATATATTTAAAGCACTCTATTAAAAAAGCAAAAATTTTGCATAATTTTCTCATAGAATTATGCAATTTTTTTGCTTTTTTAATTAACTAGCTATAATATTATGTTTTAAAAAACAGCGTATAATATAAATTATACGCTGTTTATGTTTAAATCGATTAGAAATAGATAATGCGACCATTATTCCGCATAAATAAGAGCATATTTCTCATATTTATTAACAAATAATACCATATATCAAAAAGGCTCAAAAATACAGAATCATACATAATTTAAATTATGTAAACCATAATAATTTCAAAAATCTATCTATTCGATATGTACGAATACTTCTCTCATCTACCTACACTTTTCGTAATTGTAGTATTAAATCTATACAACACTTTGTAAAAATAAACTCCATCTAGAGGATGATATTTTATAGTTTATAATTCATCCTCTAAGCGGATTTGAAAAAGAGTGGATTATATTATGATATAAAAAAGAAAATAAATATTTTGTCAGATGATCTTATTGGAAGCTTACTTCATGTCGACATAAATATAAAGTGTGTAAAAGGAGATGGATTGAAAATGAGTCATGTTCATAATGTAGCAAATCAATCTAATGAGTATCAACAAGCGGGAATGTCAGATAAAATGATATGGTTGTTTACGCCTTTAATGAATAATGCATTTGCCGATACAGAAGAATTATGGAATCAAGAAGATACGGATCTAGACGAAACACAAAGAGTCGAAGAAGAACTGGAGTATCTGAACTCATGGGAGCGTATGTTAGAAATTATATAATCATCACAACTAAATAAATAACAAGATTAACTTGATGCAAGAAACATAAACGTTATTTATTTAGCTGTGGTTATAATCTCGCTGTTTTGTTATTGGTTTACATAATAAATAATACGTAAACTAATATGGGGTTTCACACAATCTTACATAGTAATTAAAAATGATAGTCAATCACTAACTACAGATTAGGGTAATAGACATGAAGACGTACTTTATATGGGTACCTCTTATAACTATATCATTATGTAGTTTTATTCAATGAATAGAACGATACTTTTAGAGGAGGTTTATCATTATGGGATTTAATTTAGGTGGAATGGGCGATCTTAAAGGAATGATTGAAAAAGCAAAAACACCAGGTGGTTTGATGGAAATAGCTAAAAATTTACCGTTGGATCAGATTGTACAAAAACTACCTTTAGAAAAATTACTAACACCAGAGTTTATGCAAAAGCATACTCCATTTCAATCAATTGGAGAGTTATTACAAAAAGCAGGGGTAGGATCTCCTACAGATTCAGCAGATAAAGTGAAAGAAGTACCTCAAGGTCAATTGGATAATCAAGTCAAAGAGAGTACTTCTTTCGGTTCCATGCAACAGTTGATTCAAAAAGCAGTTGAATTCTATAATTCTCGTCAAGCTGGTGGAAAGTAAAGGATTTCTTTTAGTGTATCATTTCTTTATATTAGAGGCAAAGAGAGTGTTATTCTTTACATTCTCTTTATTTAGTTTACATAACTATTATTATGTTAATTATAATTCATTTAGAAAAATGAAGGATATACTTGTTGATGTTTAGCTTGCTCTATATCATGTCCAAAGAAAACGATTTGTGGTTGTTTATCTTGAATAACTTGTTGAAGACGCTGGATCGCTTGTTGATTTTGTTGCGCATCTTTAACAGCAAAGGGGATACCTCGTTCAAAATTATCACGTGTATAGGATACATCAACAGTAAGTAAAATAGAACCGGATTTTTCAGTATTCAGTAGAACAGATTGATGCCCCGCAGAATGACCGGGAGTAGATAATAATTGAATACCTGGTGCGACTTCATAATCTCCATCCAACAAATGATAATTCAAATTGGGTTCTCGACATTCTATTGGCGAGTAATCTTCATTATGGATCGCTTCATGATATTCGGCACGCTGTACATAAATAGGTACATCTTGAAAATGGTGATTACCGCCTGCATGGTCTAGATGGAGATGCGAACTGATAACAGCTTGAATGTCTTTGATCGAATAACCTAAACGTTTTAACGTTTCTGGTATAGTATGTTGTGGTTGCATATCAGGTATTAATTTACCTTCTCGACGTGTTCCAGCATAATAATTGGGCTGATTTACAAATGAATCTGGCATTCCTGTATCTATTAAAATAGGCCCGTCGGATGTTTCGAGCAGAAAAGACCATACAGGCACATACATAATTTTACCCGTAGGTAGATTACCATTTAAAGCAGATTGATCTAATCCACAATAACCCATCTGTAAAAAATAAAGTTTTTGAATCATACTTTAACACTCCATTTCTATATTTGAAATTCTAAGTCATTTTATAACGAAAAACTTAAAATGACGTAATTAAGATTATTTATTCCGTTTAAAATATCTACTTATTGCTTCTTAATAAATAATTCTTTATAATTAACGGACAAACTGTCCACAATAGAATTATAACGGACGATTTGTCCGTTTGTCAATTAAATCAGCATAGATTTTATTTAGATGATAATAAGGAGACTGATATATATGAAAGAAGCAACTCAATCGGCTAGCCTCAAATTAAGCCGGGAAGAAGTCAATCGACGTAAAATTATACAAGCTGCACGTGAATTATTTATACAGCATGGAGGCATACAAGATGTGAATATGCATCAGATTGCCAAAACAGCAGGGGTAGGGCAAGCAAGCCTATATAGAAGGTATTCTGAGATTAATGACCTTTCTATAGATGTAGTAAAAGAGGAATGTCAGCCATTATTCGATCAGATGGATCAATGGTTGAAGGCACATGCAGAATCTCAACCTTTAGAACAACTATATAGTGTTGTTGAGCAATTTGCGGATTTTTTAGAAATGAAATCGCCATGGTTATGCCATGTTAGTCGTTCTTTAACAGGACATCGTCCGATGCAATCGCCGTTATATGTGTGGATGCGTAATTGCTGTCAAAGACTGTTAGAGCAAGCCCAAAAGAACAATGAAATTGAAGAGATTGATATTGCCTATACTGTAGAAGCATTGATGTCTGCTCTGCATAATCTAGATATTCATATGATCGATCAGGGATTTGAAAAGCACCGTATTTTGCAAGGGATACGAAGACTTTATATTGATGGTCTGAAAGTAAAGTAAAGAAGAGGTGTAAAAGAATATTCTCTAGTGAATGATTTTTCCAAAGATAGGGTGCCACATTAAATAGATTATTTTTAGACATATAAAAAAGGATGTATTTTTATTTCGATGTTATAGTTGCAATAAAAATAACTTTTTAAAGTCATTAATGAATTCACATTATTAGTTTACATAATAAATAATATGTAACCAAATAGCATATGCTTAAATAACAGATCCCATTTTGTGTCTGGGTTGTCTTTTTTATTAGCTAACTGTAGCTATTATTAACAATCCGTGATTTATAACAAAAAAAGGATGTTCTTTAAGCCTAAGATAGACTCAAGAACATCCTTTTTTTTATTATTTACTGATCTAATACATCTATTGAATCGATTCAAACATGTATCGTTTATAACTAGTATCAGCAATTGGATTGAATTGTATTAAAATCCTTCGCGTAAGAAGGTAGTAGCTAGCTTGATCGCACCTTTTTTAGCGTTAGTATCAGCTAGTACATTTAACATCACAAAGTCATGAATAATACCTTGGAAACGCACAGCTGTAACAGGTACGCCTGCTTCGCGCAATTTGTTGGCATAAGCTTCACCTTCATCACGCAATACATCAGCTTCACCTGTGATAACCAATGCTTCTGGTAGACCACTCAGTTGCTCTGTTGTTGCACGAAGAGGGGATGCTGTAATTTGAGCACGTTCGTTAGGATCGGTTGTATATTGATCCCAGAACCATTTCATACCATCACGTTGCAAGAAGTATCCTTCTGCAAATTGTTGATACGATTCAGTATCAAAAGAAGCATCAGTTACTGGATAGAACAACAATTGTTTTTGGATAGTAGGGCCGCTACGTTCTTTCGCCATTAGAGTGATTGCAGCTGTCATGTTACCACCAACACTGTCGCCACCTACATATAGACGTGAAGCATCCAGACCTTTGGTAGAACCTTCTTTAGCAATCCATTCTACCACAGCATAGATTTCTTCAATTGCTGTAGGATATTTATGCTCAGGTGAAAGGCTATAATTAACGAATACTACAGCTACTTCAGCACCTGTTGCTAGTTCACGGCTTAAGCGATCATGAGTATGTGCATTACCGAATACCCAGCCTGCACCATGAATATATACCAACACAGGCAACGTCTCAGGAGCATTTTTTGGACGTAAAATACGAACCGATACTTCTCCAGACGGGCCACCTGCAATATTAAGTTCTTCGATATCAACTTCTGGTTTGTATACTTCACCAGACTGTACTTCATCTACTGTTTCGCGCCCTTTTTCTGGACCTAGATCAGGTAGAAATGGAGGCTTAGAATTGTCGTCTGCGAATTGTTGAGCAGCAGGTTCAAGATAAACTTTTTTGAATTCGGTCATCGTAGAATCTCCTCTTCATCATGAAGTTTAGTGTAGTGTATATCCATAAATTAATTTGACAAAATAAAATTTGCCGCTGTTTTGTTTCTATATAAGTTATACTCTTTTTTACCCTATTTGAAACGTTAGAACGCTGAATGCACTCTTTTTCCCATTTTAATTTCAACAGTAGCGTCTCAACGATATCGACAGGTTGATGTATAATAGAAAAAGGATGTGGGTTATAGGAAAGGATGAATGATCTCTGATGAATACAAAGTATGCATCCGAAGAAGAGGATTTTATATATAGTGAAGAAATTGAAGCTTTTACAGATTGGATGAAAGATGCAGGTTATACGAGGTATACACAGAAGTCTTATTTAAGCGATGTATATGAGTTTCTCAATTCCCATGCTATTCGTAACAAACCACTGCATGAAATGAAAAAGCGTCATGTGCTGTCTTTTCTTAGTAGCGCACGTACACGTGGTGTTAGTGATTCCACTAGAAATCGTAAGCATGCAGCAGTAAGTTGTTTTTTCAAAGCTTTGATCGAACTTGAGATGGCGGAACATAATCCTGCTTTTGGGATAAAAAAAGCTAAAACAGAACATAATAAAGCACCTGTTTACTTAGATGAAATCAAAATCACTGAATTTATGCAATCGGTAGAAGGCAAATATCGCACTCGCAATTTGACCATTTTTCTATTTATGGCGTATATGGGGCTACGGGTTGGAGAAGTTCATGGACTCAATCTCAACGACTACAATGCTGAACGGAGCACGTTACAAGTACTGGGTAAAGGACGTAAATGGCGTACGCTCCCTGTACCGAATGCTGTAGCGACGATTTTACAACAAGCGATAGAAGAGCGATTATCTCCATGGAGAGATGGGGAAAGTGCGCTATTTATTTCACAAAAAGGTACACGTTTGTCGATTCGAAATATTCAGCAGATCGCTACAGATACATTTGATCGTTTTCAAAGTCATATCGAACCCGAGCAACGGCTTCCGTATTCCAGCCACAAATTACGACATTCGTTTGCAACGATGTTATTACGTCAAGGTACAGATCTACGGACAGTACAAGAGTTGTTAGGTCACTCCTCAATTCAGACGACAACCATTTATACACATGTAAGCAATCGAGAAAAAGAAGAAGCGATTTCAAAATTGGACGTACAGCTTCCTTTTGAAATCAAATAATAGTATGTATATCTACTATTGAACATGCAAATAAGGATAGATCGTTTAGTGTCACGACGATCTATCCTTATTTTGTATATTGGATTCTATTTGTCACGCAGAATAAAATGAGGAACTATGCGAATATAGATCAGTTCGCCGACAAGCTCCACAATCGTCTGCGTTACAATAATCGCAGCGACTAAAGTACTCCAATTGTCTGGCAAAGATAAGGCAAGTGGAAGCACAACCAGAGAGTTCCGTGTACCAGCACTGAAAATGACAGCTCGTCCTGAGCTTATGTCTAATTTGAACCATTGTACAATCCATCTCGTAATCCAAGGCATAATACATAGAAAAGCAATATAGATAGGAATAACCTGAATAATCACGTCTCCATACATAGATAACTTGCCGATCTGTGACGCTACAATAATAAATAAAGTCAATGCCATCAATGGAACAGGAATCCATGCTGAACCTTCTAACAGTAATGATCCACGCGGTCTGGATTTACTAGCCATAACTTGCAGACCAATTGCTAATATCAGAGGGAGAACAATAATAATAAGAAAAGATTCGATAAAAGGTGTAGGATTGACGACTTCAGATGCTTTCTCTCCCATAAATAACCACAAGTATACTGGTAACAAAACCATTTGGGTGACAAAAAGAATAGGCGTTGCCAGTAGAATCGCTTTTTCATTGCCACGCCCTAGATGTGTAAACACAATGACATAATCAATACATGGAGTAAGTAGTACTAGATATACGCCTAATAATAGGGGAGCTTGCTGAGGAAGAAATTGAGATAATCCCCAGACGACGATCGGTACAGCTACATAATTAGCAGTTAGTAAAGCCAATATAAACCGGCGATCACCCAAAGACTTTCGTATAGTTAGAAAAGGAATCTGAGTAAACATCCCAAACATCAATATAGCGATCACTATAGATATCAATATCGGATGATCCAATATGAAGATTAGATCAGGAACGAATAATCCCAACCCGGCAGCTATGATTAATACAATAATATAGATCCAAATCTGTTGCTGTTCTAATTGTTCACGGGTGATCATATGTATAACCTACTCCTTTAATAACGACATTATTCCTTATAGTCATATCTTAATCACGTTATTTGTATCATAGCAAAGATTGCTTATCTTCGTTTATAGCAAAAAAAGAATCAACTTTTTCCCAAAATGAAGCCAATGAAAGCTTTTATCTCATAATTTAACGATTTTTCATAAATAAATTTATTAATTCAACGCATCACAGTGTAGTATTATGTAGTTTTTTATAGGTGTCCTTTAATATTATAAAAAAATGTCATAATACCTCACAGTGAAAGGATTTTGTGTATGAATAGTAATAAAGAACAGACTTCTTTATTCAGACGTAAACCTATAGCAGAAGCGGAAGACAAAGGGCTGAAAAGAGTATTAGGAGCTCTTGATCTAACCACGCTAGGTGTGGGGGCTATTATCGGAACAGGGATTTTTGTATTAACAGGGGTAGCTGCTGCTAAATATGCAGGTCCTGGATTAGTACTTTCTTTCCTTTTAGCAGGTATTATCTGTGCGTTTGCCGCATTATGTTATTCGGAATTTGCTTCAACAGTACCGGCTTCAGGAAGTGCGTATACATATAGTTATACAGCTTTCGGCGAAGTTATTGCATGGATTCTAGGATGGGACTTGATACTGGAATATGGATTCGCTAGTGCGGCAGTAGCTAGTGGATGGTCTGGATACTTCCAGAGTCTATTATCAGGGTTTGGATTAGAACTCCCACATGCCTTAACCAGTGCATTTAGTCCAGAAAAAGGAACATACTTTGATGTGATTGCTTCTGCGATTACATTGATTATTGCATTCTTGCTCACACGTGGAGTCAAAGAAGCAGCACGTGCCAATGGAATTATGGTTGCTGTGAAATTGATCGTTGTCTTAATCTTTATCGGTGTAGGTGTATTCTACGTACAACCTGAGAACTGGCATCCATTCCTACCGTTCGGTATGGCAGGTGTAACGACAGGTGCAGCGACGGTATTCTTTGCTTATATCGGATTTGATGCAGTCTCTACAGCCGCTGAAGAAGTTAAACGTCCACAACGCGACTTGCCAATCGGTATTATTGCTTCATTAGCAATCTGTACGGTATTGTATATTATTGTTTCATTGATTTTGACAGGGATTGTTCCTTATCAAATGTTAAACGTTAGCGATCCAGTAGCATTTGCTTTTGAATTTGTTAATTTGAATGGTCTAGCTTGGATCGTATCATTGGGAGCTATTACAGGGATTACTACTGTATTGCTTGTGATGATGTATGGACAGAGTCGTCTATTATACTCGATGTCACGTGATGGACTGTTGTCTCCAGTCTTTTCTAAAATTAGTGGTAAAGGTCAGACGCCAGCTAAAGGAACTTGGATTGCAAGTATCATTATCGCAATCTTCGCTGGTTTTATCCCATTAGGTGATCTAGCTGAATTGACCAATATCGGTACATTGTTTGCTTTTGCTGTAGTTAGTCTAGGGATTATTGTACTTCGTCGTAATCACCCTAACTTGAAAAAAGGATTCCGTGTTCCATTGGTGCCTTGGATTCCAATCATTAGTGCACTAGGCTGTGTATACTTGATGACTCGCCTTGCACCATTAACTTGGATTGTATTCTTTATCTGGTTGTTTGTTGGATTATTGATTTACTTCGCTTATGGACGTAATCATAGTCTATTAAACCCAAATCGCAAAAATCGTGATACTAACAAATAATATTCCAATCGATCTAAATCAAAAACCTCTGAATGGTGGTCTATTCCACAGTTCAGAGGTTTTTTTATGCAACAGAATTAACCATAACGATAATAAAAAGATTGAGATTATGAGTAATATGCAATATATTGGTTTTATGAAAAAACTATCAATCCAGAAAATAAGTCGTCCGACGTTGCGTGATCAAGTATATGATACGCTCAAACAAGGTATTGTGACCTTAGAATTATTGCCTGAGCAGAAGCTCAATGATAATGAATTAGCCGCGCAATTCGGAGTAAGCCGTACTCCAGTGCGTGAAGCTTTGAAGCGATTGGAGGATGAAGGATTAATTGAATCTTTTCCTGGAGCCGTTACACGGGTTGCTCCTTTATATGAAGAAGCGGCAGCACATGCTTTTACAGTAGCAGCGGTATTACATGGATTAGCAGCACGCTTATCTATTCCTTACTTGCAGACCCCACATTATGATATGCTAAAACAGTTCAATCAAGAATTGATTACGGCACTTCAGCAACAGGATGCTTCTGCGGCTATTCAAGCTGATGATCAATTTCACGATGTATTTATACAACAAGCGAATAATCCCGAGATTATAGCTGCACTAAGCCGTGTGATGCCTAAGATCAGACGATTAGAATACGCTAAATTCAGCAGTATTGATCATACGCATTCACCTGAAGACCATCGACTGATTATAGAAGCAAGTGAAGCAGGGGACTTATTATTAACCGCTACACGGATGGAGCAGAACTGGATGAGTCTGGGGAGTTGGTTGGCTTCTTCTGGTAATCACTCTCCATCTTCCACAGATCAAGGTTCATCATGAAAGCTGTACTGATCGGCGTAGCGGCGGCATTCTTTTTTGCGTTTACATTTGTGCTGAATCGCTCGATGGAAGTGGGTGGAGGCAGTTGGCTATGGAGCGCATCACTACGTTACTTTTTTATGATCCCGTTATTAGCGATACTGGTTATTTTGCGCCGTAATCTTACTGGATTATGGGTGGAAATGAAAAAGTCGCCTGTGCAGTGGTTGATATGGAGTACCATCGGATTTGGATTATTTTATGCACCGATGTGTGCGGCGGCAATCTACTCACCCGGTTGGCTGACTGCGGCGGCTTTTGAAATGACGATTGTGGCAGGTATGATTATGTCACCACTGTTCTTCTTTGTCCGTTATACGCCTCAAGGAGCGATTCAAGAACGAGGAAAGATCCCAAGAGCAGGCATGTTAGCGGCGCTAATTATTTTGACAGGGATTGGGTTAATGCAGTGGGAACAGGTCAGACAACATACAGAAGGTGCTAGCTGGCAAGGTATTGTATTGATTGCTATTGCGGCTTTTGCTTATCCGCTAGGTAATCGTAAAATGATGGAAGTATGCGATGGGCGATTGGATGCTTTTCAGCGGACACTGGGAATGAGTATAGCCAGTCTTCCTGTATGGATTATTCTAGCGTGTATCGGTGCTATCCAATCTGGATTACCTTCAGGTGCTCAGACAGGGCAGACATTTCTAGTCGCTCTATTTTCAGGGGTTGTAGCAACCGTATTGTTCTTTGGTGCTACCGATCAAGTCAGGCATCATCCTGCACGTCTAGCCACTGTAGAAGCGACGCAAGCGTTAGAAGTAGTCTTTACTTTATTAGGTGAGTGGCTACTTCTAGGTGTTATGTTGTCTTCAGTCGGCATGTGGGTAGGATTGGTATTGGTTATCGGGGGTATGGCGGTTAATGCTATATTGTCGGTTCGAGAGCCAGGTATTTCCCGTAAGCATAAGTCTAATCATCCTGTGATTTGATTCCGGAAATAACATATATTATTCATGCTTCAATATTTAATTCACAATGATATATAGACTAATTGAGCGAGATTAAAGGAGTTTATTATGCGATTTGATATTCAATTTTTATCTTTTTTTGTATTACAAGTTGAAGGTAAAGAAGGACAAACTAACAAAAACTACAAACATTATCAAACACTCGATGAAGATGAGTATGAAGAAAGCGAGATCAAAAAATTTCTACATGCTGAATTTGGTCGTACAGCCAAACGGAAAGTCGAAAAAAATCCGGGTACAGAACAGCCGCCTACTAAGATTGGTACGTTTTTAGTTGAGCCGGGACATGAACTGACCAGCAATCCTAACTTTAATTTATTTACTCGTCTAAGAGCAGTTGATAATAAAGAAGATTTCAAAAATGCATGTGATGATCTGGTACGTAGCTATCTGGAAACAAGTTCAGTTCGTGGTGGAGCTTTGATTATCACACAAGCCAAGCTAGATACGCATTTTGATGATCCGTTTATTTTTGTGATGAAATGTGATTTTGAACAGCGTATCGCCCGTATTTCGGATGAACGTAGTCTGATTAGCGAAGTCGAGATGGCGATTAGCGCCCGCAATATGAAATCAATTCAATACCCGCATATGCCAGAAGAAGGTATGATCGAAGAATGGGAGCTTAAAATTCACCAATCTTCTCATGCCCGTTATTTTGAAGACTTTTTGAAATTTATCACGTATGAGCAATCGATTCCGGAGATTGTTAATGAACGAGTGATGGATTATGTACAGACATATGTCGAAGAAAAGTGGCCGGATGCCACCAATCTAGAACGTCAGCAAGAAGAGCATGATCTAGAACTATGGGCAGCCAGTGAAAAGCGGGATATTCAAGAAAAATGGGAACCGCAACATGTGATCGAAGCCGCAGAGCGTATTGTGGAGATTAAGCCAGAGATCGAGATCAAAATGAAGCTAGGAGATACGAGTATTCGTGGATTGCTTGCTGATTATGGATATCGACTGCATATTGCCAAGTTAGGTGATCATTATGCTATGGTGATTGAAGGCGATGCGTTTACGTTTGATAAAGGATTTTCACCTGTAGAACTATTACAGCCGGAGCCTTTTGAAGTGGTGGCAAGACGCTTAGTGGATCGGGCGAATGAAACACCTGAACGTGACGATGATATTCCTTATTGATCAAGTGATCATTAGACAATCATCATTTTACACATAAAAAAAGTGGATTCAGGGTCTTATCCCTAAATCCACTTTTTTATATTATTTTTGAATTATTCAGTTTATCTGTACATCGATATTCGTTAGAGATTTGTCATATGAATACAAGATAGTCTATAGTTAATTATATATCACTTCAGGATCTATCTCTGATTCAACTTAAATATCTAACTGGGCAATCTGATCTTTTAACTTTGTAGCAGAAGCACGTAGTAATTCTTCTTCATGCTCATTCATAGGAATAGGCAATTTGGCTTGGATACCATCTCTACCGACAATCGCAGGTACACCCAGATATACGTCAGAGATGCCATGATAATCTTCAAGCAAAGAAGAAACGTTCAATACAGCGTGTTCATTTTGCAAAATAGCCGCTACAATGCGGTCAAGTGCTAGTGCAATCGCATACGAAGTAGATCCTTTAGCATTGATGATTTCGTAAGCTGCATTTTTGGTGTTTTCAAAGATTTCTTTTTGCTTGTCTTCTTCAAAGTTCAGTGGAGCTCCTGCAATATTAGACAGACTCCATACAGGCAACTCGGAATCACCATGCTCCCCAATAATATGAGCATGAATACTGCGAGGATCAATGCCTTTTTCTTTACCAATTAAATAACGGAAGCGTGCGCTATCAAGTAATGTACCGGAGCCAATAACACGGTTAGATGGCCAACCGCTCTTTTTCCATGATACATAACTGAGTATATCTACTGGATTGGTAGCAATAAGTAGAATACCGCTATTATTATATTTCGTAATATTCGAAATAATGTCTTCGAAGATGGCTGAATTCCGATTCAATAAGTCGATCCGTGTTTCCCCTGGACGCTGATTGGAACCGGCAGCAATAATGATAATATCTGCGTCTTTGCAATCCGAATAATCACCTGCCCATAGTTTGACGCCGCCAACGAATGGGAGTCCATGGTTCATATCGAGTGCTTCGCCAAGAGCTTTGTTGTGATTCGCATCAATAAAGACGAGTTCAGACATTCTCTTGTGGAGTAAAAGGGTATAAGCGGTTGTGGAGCCTACGGCTCCTGTGCCAATAACAACGACACGGTGGGGCTTGGATACAGATTCAGATACTGTCATTTTTTATCATCTCCTTCTTTAATCTATATTACAGATTCGCTACTATTGTAACGGAAAGCGCGACCAATGTAAAAAGGATCACAGAAAAGAAAGCCCAAAAAATGGTATGGAGCATTGCAAAAATCGCAAAATCTGTAATGGCTTGTAACTTTTCTGTAAACAACCTCTGTTCATTATGGTTTACTCTTATAAGGGTTATCAAACATCGGAATCACAAATTGCTTAATGTAAGCGTGAAAGGAGAGAAAGAATGAAACGATCGATGCGCAAAGCGCTCTTTATATGGATTACGCTTATTTTTGTCCTTACTGCTTGTCAATCATCTACAAGTGACTATGATCCAGCAGCAGACAAAGCGTCATCTCAAGAACTCAAAAAAATTCAAACTGAAGATCAAGGGCAGACCATAACCCTTAACCATACAGCAACATCAGATACGAAGCAGGGGGCTCCTGCTGAAAAAGGTTATAAAATTCAGACCCGATTAACAGACTTTCAATTATTAAGTGCAAGTGCAGGTCTAGCATGGGGGGTTACCCGTAATGAACTGCGTATCTATGTGACGCAAGATAGTGGAGGCACATGGGATAATGTATCACCCGCTCAGACCGTTACATTTTCAGAACCGCCTACGTATGGCAAAGATATCTTTTTCTTAAATCAAAATAATGGTTGGGTGGTTCGCAATGCATCAGGTGTAGGCGAAACCTTAATTCTGCATACAACCGATGGCGGACAGAACTGGAATTTCGCTACATTGGATGATGAAGTAAATGTATTAGGTATTTATTTTATGGATAGTAAAATGGGTTGGGCACTGGCTTCTTCAGATTCAGCCAATAGTGCAGAAGATCAGCAGGAAAAAGTACTCTATATTACCAAAGATGGCGGTAATACATGGGAAAAAGTGATGCAAAACACAGGTATCTATGAAGCTAAAGGGTTAGCAACGCAAGCTATTCCTAAATTCGGGAAGCTTGTAGGCATGTCTTTTAGAGATCGTGATCATGGATTTGTGACGTTAGAACAACAAGGTAAGCCTCATCTCTATATGACAAGTGATTCCGGCAAAACGTGGAAATCAGGGCCTGACTTTGAGAAAAATACCAAAATGTCGAATTGTCATGCTTTGACCACAGGGAAACCTCAATTTTTTGGTGACAGCAAAACAGCCGGTTGGATGAATATTGGTTGTGTAACCGATAACCAGACAAGCTACAATGGCTATTTTACCAATGATGCAGGCAAGACATGGAACTTTGCTCCATTTGCGTTAAAAGCTCAAACTGGTGTTAATCAGTCGATGGGTCCTACTTTTTTGAATAACAAAATAGGGTGGTCTGTAGTTGACGGGGTAGTCTATCGTACAACCAATCAAGGCAAGACATGGACAGCATTACCTGTCAATAATACGTTACAAAGAACATTGAATAATTATCCAGAGTTAGCCAAATTGCAATTCTTTTCTGCAAATGTAGGTTGGTTATTAGTTGCCAAAAATGAAGAACGACGTTCACTACTAATGCAGACTACCGATGGTGGCAAAACATGGCATGTTTTATAAAATACGATCATAAATAAGAATGATATACAAAGGATCTGCTTTGCGAACCCGTCTAAAGGTAGCAAAGGTGATCCTTTTTTCTCGTTAGAATACTTTCTTTTTATAAAATCAAAAAATAATTTAAAATTCTTTGTTGATTGTGAAATAAATCACATTAATATACTTTTGAATCGGTTATGCTTGGGATGTAGAAAAAACAAGGAGATGATTGAGATGAGAAACAATACTAATGAAAACCTTACTAACTTTTACATGAACCTTTGCTACACTTGCTTGGATGCTAATGAATGTCGAGAAGAAGAAGCTTGTCGTGCATGTTGGGCAGATCAAGGTGTATTGGATGCCGCTAAAGATGATACTCAGGAGCTTTTACAAGCGTATTATGCATAATCGGTTCATAAGATTATCTATTATCCAAGCCAGACATTCAGATGGATTATCTATAGGCACTTCATAAAGGAACACACTTCGCTGATCAATAAGAAGTGTGTTCCTTTATCATTTCTGATCCTTTTGGACATAAGTCATACCTTTGTATTTACATAGAAAAGTACCGGTCGTATAAGAGGTCATGTTTCTTAATTCTCTCAATCGTTGAATAAGCAGTATAGATTCATCATACTCATATACGAACTCAAAGGGAGATATCTTATGAAATATGCTTCGAAAACGGTTATTGTCACAGGTGCAGCCAAAGGAATCGGTAAAGCTGTAGCAGAACGTTATGCCGCAGAAGGCGCTACTGTGTTTTTGACAGATACGTTAGAACCTGAAGGTGCTTCAGCAGCAGCAGCTATCCGTGAGAGCGGAGGACAAGCACACTTTTTACCTTGTGATGTACGTCGAGAAGAAGACGTTATAGCCACTATACAGGAGATTGTGAATACAACCGGACAGATTGATATTGTTATTAATAACGCAGGGGTGTCTCGCTGGAAATCGCCTTACGAACTAACTTTGGACGAGTGGGACGATGTAATGAATACGAATGTTAGAGCTTGTTTCTTAGTATCCCGCGAAGCCGCTAAAGTGATGCGTAATCATACAGGAGGTTCTATTGTTAATATTTCTTCAACACGTGCTCATATGTCTGAGCCTCATTCTGAAGCATATGCGGCTTCAAAAGGTGGTATTACAGCGATTACGCACGCTCTATCTGTATCGCTAGGTCCTGATCATATTACCGTGAATGCGATTAGCCCGGGCTGGATTGAGACAGGCGACTATAATGCTCTGACGAAAGAAGACCATGCACAACATCCAGCAGGACGTGTAGGCACACCTGAAGATGTAGCGAGAACCTGTTTATTTTTAACCGATCCAGAAAATTCATTTATTACTGGTGCTGAATTGATTGTAGATGGTGGAATGACACGTAAAATGATCTATGTTGAATAGATGAGCTAGAGCATACTTATAAGCATGACAAAAAACAGGTGCGAATAGATCGCGCCTGTTTTTGTTATATTAAGAAATAAAATTCGTAGTTTATGATTAGCTAACAGACTTCATCGTCCTTAATTCGAAGCAACTAAGCGATTGCTCCATTTTTCTTTAAATAAAGGCAATGTACTTTCACCAAAAATCTGTGCTTCTTCCAAATGAGGATAGCTCGATAAGATAAAGGATGTAATCCCAATCTCCGCATATTCCATCAAACGGTCAGATACTTGATCAGGAGTACCGACAAACATCAAAGCTCCACCTGAACGAAGATTAGATAATCCCGCCCAAAGGTTAGGGCCGACAACAAAGTCATTTTGTGCGGCTGCATCACGAATCTGATTTTGACGATTTTGTCCGGTGGCTCCTGTTTGGCTGAATGACGCTTTGGCACGTTCGATCGTAGCAGGATCAATATCTTTAATCAGATTACGTGCGGCTTCCCAAGCTTCTTCTTCAGTATCACGCACTAAGACTTGAGCACGCATTCCTATCCGAAGTGGACGAACACTACCATGTTCTCGGGCATATGCGGCTTGAGCTTGTTCAAGTTCTTGTACTTGCTCACGAATCATATCAAGAGGCTCGCCCCACATTAGAAATACATCTGAATACTCTGCACCAACCGATTTGGCCTTTGCCGAACTACCGCCGAAGTAAATAGGAAGAGTAGGCTTTTGTACCGTAGCAGGGCGACTTGTACCCCCTTTTAATTCATAGTATTCGCCTTGAAAATCCACTTTGTGATTGGTAACTGCTGAATGACCTGTATTGCCGAATTCTGTTGAAGAAAGACCCGCTGCTTGTTCCCATACACTTTTCATAATATGCACATATTCACGAGTACGCGCATACTTCTCGTCATGAGCGCGCGCAAGTGGATCACCCAGTTCTTCAAGATCATCAGGAGAGCTTCCTGTCACAATATTAATACGTGCTCGGCCACCGGATAGATTATCCAAAGCAGCTGCCATACGTGCTGCTAACACAGGAGCAATCAATCCCGGGCGAAGAGCGACAAGAGGTTTTAAGGTTGTAGTTGCACCGATAATAGCTGATCCTACCACCCAAGAGTCCAGACATGCACCGCCTGTAGGGATCAAAGCAAATTCAAAACCTGCTTTTTCAGCAGTCTGGGCAACATTAGTTAAATATTCAAGGGTTGGAGGACGTTCAGAATCTTGTCCAAAACGTGTTCCGTCTCCCATTGTAGGTAAAAACCAGCCAAATTCTACTTCATCCCGCTGAATATGATCAGATGTTGACATCGTAATATCTCCTTTAAAAGATAGTATAGATAGATTTATATAGGGTGTATCGCTTAATTTCATCATTTAATAGACTAATCCGACAAACATACTTGGTATAAATGATACTAGCATTTTCGCTCAGGTGTGTCAATTGTTTCAAATTCATTCTATCTGTCGCATTAGTGGTGAAAGGCGAACGCTTGAGTTAAGATAGAAATCAAAGTATTGGTGATCATTTATACATCACATCGACTAGGATTGATAAAGGAGAATGTTATTATGAGTACTGACTTAGAGCAGAAGAATCAGCTCAGTATAGGGGAAGTTGCAGAACGTTCAGGTCTTAGCGTACATTCACTCCGTTTTTATGAGCGGGAAGGTTTATTGTTATCTACACGTATTGCTAGAGATGAAGGAGGACGACGGCGATATAGTGAAGTCGATGTAGAATGGCTTTACATTTGTACACGTCTACGTGCTTCAGGTATGCCAATCGCTCAGATTCGTCGTTTTGCTGAACTGGTACGTATGGGTCCGGGTAATGAACATGAACGGTTGGATATTTTGAAAGAACATCAACAACGAGTGGTCAGTCAGATGGAGCATTTGAACGATTGTCTGGAAGTCATCACACTCAAGACCAATGTCTATGAGAAACACCTCAATCGTAATGAGCCTGAACAAACGTGGGAAAATCAACACCTCACTGCTTCAGAAGCATCGACAGATCATCCTCACAGCAAGTCATCTCACACACAAATCAATATTTGTGATAAATGAGACTTGACCTAGAGTGAACTCTAGCTTGTACAGTAAGAGTATCAACGATGAAGAGGAGAGAAATAATATGGAACATTCTTATGTGAAAACAGCTCAACACAACATCAACTCAGGATTTGGACATGACAGTACAGCAAGTGAAGTATTGCAAGGTATTGATCTTACAGGCAAAACGGCTTTAGTTACAGGCGGATACTCCGGTCTTGGACTTGAAACAACACGTGCTCTCATACAAGCAGGAGCTTTTGTTATCGTGCCTGCTCGTCGCCCGGATGTAGCTAATGAAGCGCTTCAAGGATTAGAACATGTCGAAGTGGATGAACTGGATCTATCCGATCTAGATAGTGTACGTGCTTTTGCAGGTCGATTGTTAGAGAGTGGACGTAGTATTGACATAGCGATTCTAAATGCTGGCGTGATGGCTTGCCCTGAGACTCGTGTAGGTCCAGGCTGGGAATTACAATTTGCAACCAATCATCTAGGTCACTTTACATTGATCAACTTGATCTGGTCTGCACTTACCGCAGGAGAAGGTGCAAGAGTAGTAGCTACTTCTTCCGCAGGGCATCATATTTCACCTATTCGTTGGGACAATATTAATTTCGAAGGCAATTATCAGAAGTTTGAAGCATATGGTCAAGCCAAAACAGCTAATGCTTTATTCGCAGTAGAACTGGATCGTCGTGGAAGTGAACAAGGGGTACGTGCTTTCTCCGTTCATCCGGGTGGCATTTTGACACCACTTCAACGCCATTTGCCTAAAGAAGAAATGGTAGCTTTGAAATGGATCGATGAAGATGGTAATGGAGTAAACTCTGCTTTCAAAACACCTGAACAGGGAGCGGCAACTCAACTCTGGGCAGCTACTTCTCCACAGTTAGAAGGTAAAGGTGGCGTATACTGTGAAGATTGCGATATTGCAGAACCTGCTGTCGAAGGTGTACCTTCTGTTGGCGTGAAAGAGTATGCTGTGGATTCGGATCAAGCTAAGCGTCTATGGGATCTATCGGTTACTTTGACCGGAGCATCTCTTTCTTAAATCAAGCAGGATGACTATAAAATAAATCAATCTCAAAAGGCACATCCCGGTAGAAATACCAGCGATGTGCCTTTTTTATTTGACGCTCTCCTCAAAGATACGATTGGAGCTACAGAGAAAAGGGTAATATTAAGAGTTAGAGTATCTATTTCAAAATATTGGGAGGAATGCAATCATGTTGACTCAACCTTATCGTCCGGTCGCTTATCGAACTGAGCACGGCTATGCTGGCATGGAACATATTCCGACTCAAATCAATAACTACATTTCATCGACTATTCGTCCAGCGAATCTTTCAAATACAAGTACTACTGATCTGTCATTACATCAAAAGCTACAGAACAATCTAGGGAAAAACGGTATGTTCTATATGATCCCTGGTCGTGAAGTGATGCATAGCGACTATCGTGGCTTATTAGAAGCGACAGGAGAAGATCATATTGTTATTCGTGATCTCAATACCGGGCTACGTCATGTGCTACCGTTAACTTCATTAGATTATGCTGTGTTTATCGAACCTACAGGTGCATACACACATATTTCAGGGCAAACGCCTTCTATTCATGCACCATCATCACGGATGTAAAATAGATTAATACTAAAGTATGTAAAAGAAGCGCTAATCCAGTGGTTAAGAGCAACCATTGAACTAACGCTTCTTTTTTTGTGCTTACTTTTCTTGGTTAAGCCATTGCTTATGGACTAACTGTATCATTATAATCTTTTAATTTCTGTGTGATCTGTGCAGCTGCATCGTCTAGCGCTGCTTGTGGTGATTTGGAACCGTTAAGTGCTTCTTCGATTGCTGTTTCTGTTAACTGACGAGCTTCAGTAAAGATACCCATTACTGCACCTTGAGTAGCTGTATCAATTTTGGTATTGTGCAATTGATCTACAGCAGTCTCGAATTGTGGATATTTCTTCATGTTTTCTTTTACTAAATCTTCGTTATAAGCTGCTTTGGTAATCGGGAAGTAGCCTGTGTTTACATGCCAGTACGCTTGTTGTTCAGGTTCTGCTAAGAATTTGATAAATTTCCATGCCGCTTGTTGTTCTGCTGCGGATTTGTCATTCATAATCCAAAGACTTGCACCACCGATAACCACGCCACCTTTACCAATATCGCTAGAAGCCACTTTAGGCAATGGAGCCGTTCCTACTTCAAACTTACCTTCTGTGGAGCTGATCAATCCGCGAAGTGAAGCTGTACTATCCATTGTTACCGCTACTTGACCAGCAGCAAATGCTTTTTTCGTATCATCTGTTTTACGACCTAGATTAAGCATATATTTCTCATCGATCAATTTTTTCCACCATGTTAAGAATTTCACACCCGGCTCAGAACCTAATTGAGATTCAGTTGCAAGTGCTGTACGTCCATTATCGTTATTCAACAATGTTGCATCTTGGCTTGCAAACATTTGCTCCATCAACCATCCGTAGATTGGTAATGACATTCCTGTTTGTCCATCTTTAGTCAATGCTTTAGCTGCTGCTTCCCATTCATCTAATGTTTTAGGAGGATTTTCTGGATCAAGACCTGCTTTTTTGAAAGCATCTTTGTTATAGTAGAAAATCGGGTTAGATGTATTAAAAGGCATAGAATACAGCTGATTATCAAAAGTATAGTATTTCAAAATGTTCGGTTCGAACTGTGAAGTATCAAATTTATCGGCATCGATAAATTGTTGCATCGGTGTGATCGCTTGAGAATCGATCATATAACGTGTACCTACATCATAAGTCTGAAGCATGGTAGGGCCGCTTCCTGATCCCATAGATGTTTTGAATTTGTTAATACTAGCATCATAATCGCCCTGAAAAATAGCTTCAACTTGAACATCTTTTTGAGAATCATTGAATTTTTTAACTAATTCATCAACTACTTTATTCAAATCGCCACTCATCGAATGCCACCAGACTATTTTTACAGGACCTGTAGAAGTCTCACTTGCTGCATCAGCTGTTGTACCTGTAGCTGCTGTAGAGCCAGTTGTACTTTGACCTCCACCACAAGCTGCTAAGAATAAAAATAGGCATAAACTAAGCAAACTCCATGTTTGACGCGAACGATTGATTTTCATTTCTTTTCGTATTCTCCTTTTAGTTGAACAAATTTTGAAAAGATAATCTATGAGTTAGCCCTTCAGTGCACCTGCTGTTAGACCGCCTACAAGACGACCTAGACCTACAGCAAGAAGAACAAGAGAAGGGAGCATCACCAACACAATACCAGCCATAACAACGTTCCATGCGGTTACATCTGCAAATTGCAACATACTAATACCAATCTGAACCGTACGCATACTTTCACTATTCGTAATCAATAGTGGCCATAGATACATATTCCAGTGATTAAGGAAAGAATAGATACCCAGTGTTGCAAGCCCTGGCATCGATAACGGCACAGCCAGTGAAGCGAAAATGCGAATATGTCCGCAACCATCTATTCGAGCAGCTTCCATTAATTCTTTGGGCAGTTGCAAGAAGAATTGACGCATTAGAAATGTTCCAAAAGCTGTGGCTAGAAAAGGAACAGTTAATCCTTGATACGAATCAAGCCAGCCCCAACTACGAACGGTTAGATAGTTCGGAATCACCGTCACTTCCCACGGAATCATCATCGTAGCCATAAATAGACCGAATAAGATTTTACGACCGGGAAACCGTAGAAAAGCAAACGCATAAGCAGCCATACAAGAAGTAATCAGATTACCGACCGTAATAATACTACTGGTCAAAAAGCTGTTCACAATAAAACGAATAATCGGAATATTATTCATGACTGTTATAAAATTATCGATATGAATACCTGATGGTAAAAATCGTGGAGGATATGTAGCTGATTCCGATTCAGTCATAAATGAATTAGAAACGGCGATCCAGAAAGGCAAAAGTATAAGTGCCGCAGCCACAATCATAAAGAAGTAGGCTGTTCCTGTGCGCACTAGACCTTGTTTCATTGGTAATGCACCTTCTTTTCACCAAATTTGAATTGAATAAGCGTTAGAATTAAGATCATGGCGAATAAGACCAATGCTTGCGCACTTCCTGTCCCAAAGCGGAAATTCATAAACGCATCTTGATATAAGTTATAAACAATGACATTCGTACTGTTCATTGGGCCACCTTTGGTCAGAATATTGATCTGTCCAAACGCTTGAAAAGAACCAATCATTGAGGTGACACTGGCAAAGAAAATGGTAGGCGAGATCAATGGTAAAGTGAGCTGTACAAAAGTACGCGTTGGATTAGCTCCATCCATACGTGCACTTTCATAGATATCTTCAGGCACGCCTTCCATACCACCTAATAATAGAATGAATAAGAATCCTAGATTCATCCAGATGGTCATAATCGAGATCGAGATCAAAGCCCAGTTCGGATCAGTAAGCCAATTGATAGTTGGTAAGCCAGCTATACTAAGGAAATAATTTAATGTTCCCAGTGTCGGATGAAAAAGAACCATCCAAATGACAGAACCCGTACTCACCGATATCGCTAAAGGTAAAGCGAAAATAAAGCGGAAGATACGGCTACCGCGTATACGGCTTCGACAAAATGCAGCTAAGATCAATGCTAGGATCAATGTTGTCGGTACAGTAAACAACATAAATTGAGTAGTTACCCACAGACTGCTGAGAAAAGTATCTGATGTAAATAAATTTGTGAAGTTTTTGAACCCTACAAATTTGGCAACATCTCCGCGAGGTGTAGTGGAGTGTAGACTCAGATATACGGACTTGATCAGCGGATAAAAAAGGAATATACCGAACAGCAATATGGAAGGAGCTAAAAACATAGCTGCAAGTATATATTCATTCCAACGGCGAGTCTGACGGGGATAGCGCACGATAGAACGAGTTTTTCGAACAGAACGTTTCATTGAAACTACAGGCGTTTTATCCAAGTTAACACTTACCTCACTTTCATCTTTTGCTTACATGTTGTTCTTCTTGCTACGTGGTTCAGTATAAATACAGGATGTTAAGAGAAATGATTATCTATGTAAAAGATTTGTAATCGGATGAATAGAGCATTTGACGGGAGGGTTTGAGACGATATAATAAAGTAAGGAACATGTATAATCATACATAACTAAACGAAGGGAGTGAGGACACTTGGGAAAATGACGGTGCACGTGATGTGGCTGCAAATTCAAAAAACAAATATACGAAGGAGGTGAACCCGTAACTGTCTATCAATTTGACAGTACGGGATATACACTTGACTGACCCCTTACCCAGTTTACTTAATTTAGTTTTGGTGGCATTTCTGGTGATGCTCAATGGATTTTTTGTATCGGCTGAATTCGCAATGGTTAAAATTCGCAGTAGTCGATTAGAAACATTAGTCGATGGTGGTAGTAAAAGAGCGCGCTTTGCGCAAACGATCGTAAACAATCTGGATGCTTACCTTTCTGCTTGTCAGTTAGGGATTACACTTGCATCACTTGGATTGGGGTGGATTGGTGAACCGGCGATTGCTGACCTGATCAGACCTATATTTACGGCATTCGGCTGGAATAATGATGTAGCTGTACACACTGTCTCTATCGTTATTGCTTTTGTTGTGATTACGGTATTGCATATTGTACTTGGAGAGCTTGCTCCGAAGTCTCTAGCGATCCGCAAAGCGGAAGTCGTGAGCTTATGGACAGCAGCACCGATGCTCTTATTCCATAAAATGATGTATCCTTTTATCTGGGTGTTGAATGGCATGGCGAACGCTTTACTCAAAATGTTCGGTATTGCTCCGGTGTCTGAAGAAGATTCGGCTCACACAGAAGAAGAAATACGTATACTTATGAAGGAAAGCAACAAGAGCGGACTGATCGATAATACCGAACTGGCGCTGGTTGATAATATATTCGAATTTGCTGATACAACCGCCCATGAGATCATGATCCCACGTACAGAAATGATCTGTCTGAGTCTACACGGTTCCAAAGAGGAGAATTTGGAACTGGCATTTGAAGGAATGCGTACTCGTTATCCGGTATGCGATGGCGACAAAGATCATATTGTCGGTTTTGTGCATATTAAAGATTTGATGCGTTATCAAAGTGTAGATTCAGCCAAATTGATCCGTCCCATTATAGCTGTACCTGAATCGATTAAGATTAGTGAACTGATGAAGCTGATGCAACGTGGCAAAACACAGATTGCTATCCTTATTGATGAATATGGTGGTACAGCTGGTCTAGTAACTCTTGAAGACATTATGGAAGAAATCGTCGGCGAAATTCAGGATGAATTTGACCATGAGCGTCCAGCTGTAGAACCTATTGATGAAATGACGTACTCCATTGATGGAATGATGTTAATTGATGAGATCAATACAAGGTTTTCACTGGATTTGGATTCGACAGAATACGATACCATTGGTGGTTGGCTGTATTCCCGGGTGGAATCTTTACCTCCACAAATCGGGCAAAGCGTGGCACATGAAGGACATCTGTTAGTGATTGAAGAAACGGAACAGAAACGTATTTCAAGGGTGAAATTAGTGATCACGCAATTCGCAACAACTCATAATCAGGCAGGAGCCTGAACATCATTATAAGTAAAAAAGCAAATGACTTCTGTTATAGAAGTGGTTTGCTTTTTTGCTGTGTACATATACAATTTCTGTGACATAAAAGATCCAAGGGATGTGAAGCGATTTTTTTCGTTTGACATCCCTTTTTTTAATTTTAATCTAACAGTGTAAGTTTTTGTTTACAGATACCAATATCAATGATAAAATCTAACACTGTAAGGCTAATCTAACAATGTTAGACGATAAATTTAAAAATGTAGCTTTATTCGTTAGAACATAAATAATAAGAGAAAGTAGTGATTCATATGGATGCCAAAAATCTTTATTATTTTGAAGAAGCTCCAATTGTAAAATCGGTTACTCATTTTGCTGTACCGATGATGTTAGGGATGTCGATGAGTGTTGTATATTCGATTTTGAATGCGTATTTTATTGGGACGCTTCATAATACAGCGATGCTAACTGCACTTGCATTAACATTGCCCTTATTTGCAGTGATTATGGCATTAGGTAATTTGATAGGGATAGGGAGTGGAGCATTTATCTCTCGATTGCTAGGAGAAAAAAGGTATAGTGATGTGAAGCATGTATCTTCATTTGCTTTTTACGTGAGTCTGATACTTGGCTTGATCGTTGTAGCTGTTGGACTTCCTTTTTTAGATCCAATCGTTCGATTTTTGGGAGCTAATGCAGAATCGTTCGCCTTCACCAAAGACTATGTGATGATTATGCTGGCGGGATCACCGTTTATTTTATTATTTTTTATGTTAGAAAATATCGTGCGTTCCGAAGGTGCAGCGAATACGTCGATGATCGGTATGATTCTGAGTGTTATTGTTAATATTATTCTTGATGTATTGGTCATTTTCGTTTTTCATTGGGGAGTGATTGGAGTGGCTTCGGCTACCGTTATTTCAAATCTGGTAGCAAGTGCGTATTATGGCTTTCATATTGGATACAAAAGTCAATTTTTAACGATTTCAATTAAAGCGTTCAAAATCACTAAAGAGATATCCAGTAATGTATTCAAAATTGGAGTTCCTGTTTTTATTATGAGTCTGTTTCTGGGAGCGATGTCGCTAATTTTTAATCGTTTTCTGATTGAATACGGGGAACAAGCTGTAGCCGGGTTTGGGATTTCATCACGTTTGTTGCAATTTCCTGAATGTATCTTAATGGGATTGTGTGAAGGTGTTGTACCAATGATTGCTTTTAATTTTGTAGCCAATAAAGAACGAATGAAACAGACCATTACTTTTACACTGAAAGTGATTATGATTTTAGCTACTACTTTCGGGATTATCGTCTATTTTATTTCAGATCATTTAATAAGTTTATTTACCAACGATATGCAATTGATTGAAATGGGTAGCTATATTTTGCATGTTACATTTTTATCTTTATTTATTACAGGGATCACTGTTTTGTTTACAGGGATTTTTCAAGCAACAGCTCAAGGTACGGCGGCATTTATTATGTCTATTATTCAAGGAATCACGTTAATTCCTGTGTTATATATTGCTAATCAGATGAATGGGTTTCATGGGGTAGTCTGGTCACTTGTGATTTCAGATGTGGTTGCGTTTCTAGTAGGGGCGATGATGCTCTATATATTGCGTAATAAGCTACAGCCTGATTTGGAAAGTATAGCAGTATAAAAGAAATTTTTTCACTATAGCAATAACTTTTGATATGAAAGAGAATAGTAAAAACCCCTCTTACCAGAAAGATAGGAGGGGTCTTTACTTTATAGGATTGTTACATTGTTATTCGTATCTCAAATAATGTATATCTCCGAAAATAATCTTAACGACGACGATCTGCTTCTTCGCTCTCAGCATCGATTTCTTCGTCATCTTCAGTCACTTGTAATTCAGTATCGCCTTCATCATCCGCTACATAACGATCCAAGTCTTCGCCACGTTGGACATGACGTTGACCGCCTTCGATATCATTGCCAGCGAACTTCTCAATATCTTCTACAGTGCCGTTGTCTTTATTTTCTCCGCCTTCTGCAAGCTCATTATAGCTTTCTACATCACGTTGCGTAGACATTGCAGGCGAATCAGCTACACCGTATTCTTCGACAGCTTGCCATGCGCCAGCGTCATCGAATTTACCT
Source organism: Paenibacillus nuruki (assembly GCF_001721045.1). Taxonomy (GTDB): domain Bacteria; phylum Bacillota; class Bacilli; order Paenibacillales; family Paenibacillaceae; genus Saccharibacillus; species Saccharibacillus nuruki. The sequence continues at coordinate 26,558 of NZ_MDER01000065.1, forward strand.
GTATGACTTTGACGATTCTCTCCAGCACCTTTAGCCGCAGGAGTGATCAAGTCTTCTTCTACAGGACGGTAATCATTTACACCGCCGCCTTCTTCAGCACTTTCACCTACTAGCATTGTCGTGTATGGAAGAGCTTGTAGACGATCAAAAGGAATCTCTTCGCCACTGATTTCACTGATTCCATACGTACCATCTTCAATACGTTGTAGAGCAGCATTAACTTGATCTAACTTCTCATCCATATTTTCATCAATCGCCATATCGCGTTCACGCTCAAATGTTTCTGTACCTAGATCAGCTGGATGATTATCTACAGAAGAAAGTTCACCTGTAGAATCAAGTTCTGATTCCACTTGACCATCTGCTGTATCATTTTCCATATTGAAATGGCGTTCCAATGCTTCTTTATCTTCTAATAAACTATTTTTTAATTCCTCAATTTGTGAAGATTTCAAGTGCTTCATTATGTGTTACCCCTCTCAAGACGAGTTATCGTAAATTTGTAGTATGTTTGTTAAATCGATGATCTATTCTCCATTTACCCCACTATGCTAATAATCAATCGCCTGTTAAGAAAAGGAAAAGTTTGGTTAATACAAAAATATCGACTCAACCACTATAATTTTGAAAGGGGAACATTAATGTGAAGGCACTAACATATCAAGGTAAACGCAAAGTAAAAGTTAAAGAGGTCGCAGATGCTAAGTTGCAGAAACAAGATGATATTCTAATTCGTGTAACATCTACATCGATTTGCGGATCTGACTTGCATATCTTTAACGGTGAAATTCCAGGTATGGAAGGCGATTATGTTATCGGTCATGAACCGATGGGAATCGTGGAAGAAGTAGGGCCTGAAGTAACCAAAGTGAAAAAAGGGGATCGTGTTATTATCCCATTTAACGTATCTTGTGGTGAATGTTTCTTCTGTAAAAACGAAATGGAAAGTCAATGTGATAACGCCAATGAAAATCCTGAAAAAGATACAGGCGCTATGTTCGGATATTCCAACACATACGGTGGATTTGCCGGAGGACAAGCCGAATACTTACGTGTACCTTATGGTAATTTCTTGCCTTTCGTGATTCCAGATCGCTTGGAAGTAGCAGACGAAGACGTTCTTTTCTTATCTGATGTTATTCCTACCGCTTACTGGAGTGTAGAAAGTGCTGGCGTGAAAAAAGGCGATACGGTGATTGTACTGGGTTGCGGTCCTATCGGATTGATTACTCAGAAATTCGCATGGCAAAAAGGAGCAAAACGTGTTATTGCTGTAGATCATGTTGAATATCGATTAGCTCATGCCAAACGTACCAACAATGTAGAAACCGTCAATTTCAAAGAAGTCGGCGACGCAGACAAATACCTGTTGGAACTTACAAGCGGTGGAGCAGATGTGGTGATTGACTGTGTAGGTCTAGATGCAGAGAAATCAATGATGGAAAAAATCGAAACTACATTGAAGCTACAAGGCGGCGGTTTGGGTGCTTTGAATTTGGCGAGTAATGTTGTTCGCAAATTCGGTACGATTCAAGTAACAGGCGTATACGGCTTGAATTACAACCAGTTCCCATTCGGTCATCTATTTGAACGTAATATTCAGTTGAAAATGGGGCAAGCTCCAGTCGTTCATTACATGCCTGAGTTGTTCGACCAAATTCAAACAGGTAAATTCAGTGCTGCTGATATTATTACTCACCGTTTGTCATTAGATGAAGCAGAGCATGGTTATAATGTATTTGATAATAAAGACGAGAACTGTATCAAAGTTGTGCTCAAACCATAATAGATTATTGTATGGTAACAGGTAAGCTCACTACGAGTTGCTTGCATCAACAATCAAAAAAAAGTGCTGATTCCTTTGGGAGTCAGCACTTTTTTGATAAGGAGGATAGAGTAGGCTAGCTTATTTTGTGATTATTTACGATATAGAGTCTATTATCTTTTACCAAAGTATATCCAATTCCTTTATTATAATTAAGGTCTAAATTCACCTACAGGTGTCATATAAATTTTCAGCTTATGCTGTCTAATATCCTGATAAAGCGCTTCTGAAATAATAGGATTAGAAATATACGTATAATTGAGTGTGAATAATTCTGCTTCTCCAATTTTTTGTTCGTCTAATACGATTTTTTCGAATCCTTTGGCTATTCGGCGTGGTGGTTGATTGATAGAGCGTAGAACCATAGCTTTGCCAGCATATTGAGATTGTTCATACTGGACAGCATCAAGCGCTTGTAACTTATGAGCAATCCAGTACGTTCCGAATACAGGTACATTATTATAATAGTGAACTTTTGTCGGCACAAATTGTGCAACCACTTTCCGTTGTTCTAAAAGTTGCTTGAGAGCATCAGATATTACAGTAGCTCGTGTACCTGTATAGAAAAAATCCACATCCATTTTTCTTAAATTAGAATCTAAAGTAACTTCAGCAGTAGTATGAGGGGGTAATTCTGTGTTGATCGGATCATAATAATCATCCAGCGCAGGTACAAATGTAGCTCCTCCTGAAATAAACCCTTTGCGTGGATATTGATATTCCAAAATATAATACTCCATGACTTTATAAATTCCTTTCCGATATACAAATGATAATCTGTTCTATGTAGTCTAAATCAAAAGAGGATATCTGTAAAAGACCTGCCATTTATAAAATGACAGGTCTTTTATCCGTACTATAGTTGTTATTTTATTATTTCATAAATAATAACAAAGACTCAATTAAAATGCCCATTCGCCTTGATGGAATACTGGTTCTTTTTCGCCGTCTTTAGTGATGCCATAGATATCCATTTCACCTGAACCGATCATAAAGTCTACATGTGTCAGACTGTTATTAAGTCCACGTTCATTCAACTCATCACGGGACAATTCTTTACCACCGATCAAGTTAAACGCATACGCACTACCAATTGCAAGGTGATTCGAAGCATTTTCATCAAACAATGTATTGTAATATAGAATGTTCGATTGAGAGATAGGAGACTTGTGAGGCACAAGTGCAACTTCACCTAGATAATGAGAACCTTCATCCATATTGACTAAACGCTCTAATGTATCTTGTCCTTGTTCAGCTTCTACACCAACAATACGACCGTCTTTGAATGTTAATTTGAAATTGTCGATAATGTTACCACCATAACTTAAAGGCTTCGTGCTACTTACATAGCCGTTAACATCGCTCTTAAGAGGTGCAGTAAATACTTCTTCTGTTGGCATATTCGCCATAAATGAGAATCCACGCTCACTTGTGCTTTCTGCTGCTGCCCATAAGTGACCTTCAGGAAGACCAATCGTCAAATCTGTTCCTGGTGCAACATAATGAAGTTGTTTGTATGCTTTATCGTTCAGGTATTTGGACTTGGTATTTAACAATTCAACGTGTTTTTCCCAAGCTTCGATCGCATCGCCATTACCTACGCGTACAGCTTTGAGAATCGCATCCCACATAGTAGACATTTGATCTTCTTTTGCTACATCAGGGAATACTTTAGCAGCCCAAGCTTCAGAAGGAACCGCTACGATAGACCAGCTTAATTTTTCAGATTGTACATACTCACGATATTTCGCAAGTGCTTTATTAGCAGTCATTTGATACGTAGAAATGCGCTCAGGCTTCACACCTTTTAACAAATCAGGATCATCCGAGATGACATGCAAAATAGCTCCGCCATCTTCAGCAAGTTCTTCCATTTCAGCAGCATACCATTTTGGACCAATTTCAAAAGATTCATCTGGAGCCAGATCGTAGCGCATACGTGCGACTTGATCGTCACTCCAATTGACTTTAACAAGAACAGCACCAGCTTCATATGCTTTTTTGGTGACAATACGTACAAATTCAACAGCATCAATCGAAGCATTGATAACCAAACGCTGACCTGGCTGTATATTAACACCGACCCGTACCGCAAGTTCGGCGTACTGTTCTAATTTGATCTGAAAATCTGACATTGATAAATTCCTCCATTTCAAATACAAAAATGTGGCAAAGAATCATTTTATGATCCGTCTTATCTATTTTACAGGAATCTATTCGTAATGAAAACAAAATGTCGAAATGTATAAATTTCCATATCTAAAAATAAAATTTGGTTTCTTTAAAAAAATGGTCTAGAATACTGTATAAATTGTTATATTTATTATGAATCCGTAATTGGTTGATGTGAGGTAAGAGAGGGGCAATATGGATGGTATCCGATTGGAGAGTAGCTGAAGAAGCGCTACGCCGTATAGGAGTAAGTGGTAGTGATGATAATGATCCTGTTGTTATATCCGGTTATGCGGATGGAGCAAGGTGTATAGGCATAGGAACAGATGCGGCTGTATTTACGTATGATCAAGTTCCAGAGTATGCGTTTAAGCTTTTTACACCTGAAGCGATTGATAAAATTCAATCTGAAGTCTTTGTATATGAGCGATTAGCAGGTTCACCGTATTTTCCGACTTGTTATGGTAGAGGAACGAACTATCTGGTCATGAGTTATGAAGAAGGGCCAACTCTTCAAGATTGCTTACTACAAGGAATAGAAGTACCAGAGCAAGTGATTTTGGATGTAGAAGCGGCTAGAGAATATGTACGCAGTATTGGTCTGAATCCACGGGATATTCATCTCAAAAATGTCATTGTCCAAAATGGACATGCTAAAGTAATCGATGTATCCGAGTATATTCAAAAAGGCGATGATAAGCGTTGGGATCATCTGGTATGGGCTTATTATCAATTTTATAGCCGAATATCAGGTAAAAGTATTCCATCATGGGTATTAGATACGGTCAAAAATTGGTATTCTCGTCTGGGAAAAACCAATATCGATCTGGAAGAATTTGCGAAAAGAGCAGGCGAACTGTTCTCTAAATATATGAAATAAAACAAGTAACAAAAAAAGAAGGAAGTTCTCTACATATACCGTAGAGAGCTTCCTTTTCAAATAAAGCAGACAGTTAAAAAGAAAATCAAAGACTCATAAGATCATATTCAAACTTAAAGTTTAAATCCAGCTAACAATTGTTGTAGATCTTCTGCAAGTGAAGAGAGGTAACGAGCCGATTCAGACACTTCTTCCATTGTAGATAATTGTTCTTCGCTGGCTGCGTTCATTTCTTGAATACCAGCAGAACCTTGTTCGGATAGAGCACTTAAATGTTCCATTGCTTCAGAGATTTGTTGAGATTGTACAGTGATAGAACCCACCATTAAGCGTGTACCACCAATTTGTTCTACCGTATCAGCTACGGCTTGACGAATCGCTTCGAAAGCGACATTGACACGTTCACTACTTTGAACACCTGCTTGTACATTGTTCACTGAAGTATGCACTTGTTCAACAGCTTTTTGACTTTCAGATTGAACGTCTGAGATCAAAGCGGTAATTTGTGTAGATGATTGGGCTGCACCTTCAGCAAGTTTGCGAATCTCATCCGCAACAACTGCAAATCCACGTCCAGATTCCCCGGCACGAGCCGCTTCAATCGAAGCATTGAGAGCAAGTAAATTGGTTTGTTTGGCAATTTGTTGAATTGCTTGAGAAGCTAAGCCGATTTCGTCTGATTTTTGATTTAAGCTAGTTAACACATTCAAATTATCTTGAATATTGCTTGCCAAATCATTGATCAAATGTGTAATTTCTTGAACTTCATTGATTCCATTTCCTGCGGTTTCTTCCATATGATTCGTAAGCACTTGAATATTTTTATTGCTTGTTTGCAATTGTTGCATTTTGTCAGTCATTTCATTGGTTGCATTAGTTACCTGGTTAACCGTCTCAACTTGAGATTCAAATCCAGTTGATAACTCACCAGAAGAAGTAGCGATATGAGAAGAAGCTTTTGCTGTTTGTTCGGCACTTGCTGTTAATTGTTCAGAAGAAGCCGATAATGTCATTGCACTTTCGTCGACTTTTTTCGTGATTTCACGAATACTGGATATCATAGTGTTGAAGCCAGCAGACAATTGACCGATCTCATCTTTAGATACATAGTCAGAATGAACGGTAAGATCACCATCAGAGGCGTTAGTCATTAATAGTTGTACATTATTTAAAGGGCGTACAATTAAGCGTACGATCCAAGTTCCTAGTAATAGCGATACAATCAAGCCTATCGCAAAAAGAATACCTGTAATCCATTGAGATTGAGCATACTGTTGATCTGAATCTACTTTCGCATTGCCGCCTTCATCAATAAGATTGGTGCGCATAGCGTTAAGTACTTCATTTAATTGAGTACGCTGGTTACTTAGATTCGCATAAGCTTGAAAAGCTTGCTCATTCTCATTAGATGCTGCTAAAGCAGAAATATTGTCACGTTGTTCGGAAAAGGCTGTTGCTAAAGGAACCAATTCAGCCGCTAGCTTCTGATTTGCCGGGCTTAAAGCCATTTGACCCATTAATTCAAATTGTTCTTTGTTACTTGCAGTCGTTGCATTAATAAGATTGACTAGCGCTTTGTTAGCTGTTGGGTCCGTCGTCTGCATCAATTCAAGAAGATTAGCAGCACTATCCCCATAGTTCATAATAATTTGATCCATAATTGTTAGCGAGCGCATATTAACTTCATACATATTTGAAGCGACTTTGGACATTTTATTAGTCATCAATGTTCCTGTGGCGCTTAACATAATTAAGATTAGTAGGTTTACTACGATAAGAGTGATAATTTTGGTTCTAACTTTCCAGTTTTTCATGCTTTGTTCTCCTGACTGAATATGATTTAAAATCGTATTTATATTTTGAAGCGGGCAAGAGTCGTCTGTAAATTCTCAGCAAGATCCGCTAAATAGCGTGCCGCACTTGAAACTTCTTCCATCGTAGACAATTGCTCTTCACTAGCAGCACCTGTCTGTTGAATTCCCGCAGAACTTTCTTCTGATATCGCACTCACATGTCCCATGGCTTCAGCAATCGTCTCTGATTGTTTGGCAACTTCTTGAATTAATGAACCGGTACGAAGAATTTTCTCTGTTGTATTGCTAACCGAATGCTGAATCGCTTGAAATGCTGTATTGACACGAGTACTGCTTGCAACAGTGCTCTGGATGCTATCGGATGATTTGTGAACTTGTTCAACAGCCATATTACTATCATGTTGGATCGATTGAACCATATTTGAAATTAATTTGGATGAATCAGCTGTACTGGATGCAAGCTTGCGAATTTCTTCAGCAACCACTGCAAATCCTCGACCTGCATCACCTGCCCGAGCTGCTTCGATCGAAGCATTCAAAGCAAGTAGATTAGTTTGTTGAGCAATCTGCTGGATGGCAGAAGAAGCAATACTGATCTGGTTGGATTTATCATTCAAATTAGTCATGACCACTAGATTGTCTTGCATATCTTTAGCTATTTCCTGAATTAAATTCGTAATCTCAGTCACTTCACTTAATCCATTTTTAGCGTCATTGTTCATTTGTTCTGTCATTTGATTCACTTCATTACTAATCGCAGCTACATGTCCCATACGTTCATACATTGAACCAATGGACTGATTCACTTGGTTCACAGATTCTACTTGAGATTCAATACCCGTAGACATTTCATTAGTAGCGACAGCAATATGTTCAGCAGCTTGAGCAGTCTGATCTGCACTTGCTGTTAATTCTTCAGAAGAAGCTGATAATGTCATTGCACTTTCATCCACTTTGCGAATAATATCTTTCACATTATTGACCATAGCATTGAAGGATTGTGTAACCTGTCCAATCTCATCGCGAGATGTATATGTTCCTTCTACTGTAAGATCCCCTTCACCCGCACGACTCATCAATTCTTGTAGATGTTTCAGCGGGCGACTGATCGTACGACTGATCCATAAACCTAGTAATGCAGAAAGAAGAGCACCTGCGATAAAGACAATAATTAATACTAATTTGGCAACAGAGGCTAGATGAACAGCTTCTTGATTGTTGATTTGAGCTTCTGACTTGAGCAAAGCATTAAGTTGTCTGGTCGTGTCATTCATTGCTATTCGTAATGGCTCTACATCATTTTGAAAAACGCGATACGCTTCGGTGTTGTTATTTTGTGAAGCATTTTGAAGAACTTCTTCAATTTTGGAAGTGTAATCCGTTAAAGATTGAGTGTAAGTATCATAAAGCTTGGTTGTTGCTGGACTGAGCTTGATCGTGCTCATATCTGTATATAAAGTTTGATTTTGAGTCAAACGTTCTTTAATAGAAGCATCTAATGCTGTATTGCGTTCATCGTCTGTCGTGATAATAAATTCAAGCAATGCAGCTTCGATCGTACGGTTATCAATAATGATCTGGCTAACATCGCTGATTGCTCTTACATTCTGGTTATACATTTCGTTCGATTCAGTAGACATCAGATCCGTTGTTTTGTAACCTGCAAATCCTATAACAATCATAAACAATGCACTGATTAACGTTAAACTGATAATTTTAGTTTGTACTTTTAAATGCTTCACCGGTACCATCTCATCTCGTGTCTATTTTTATAGTTAATAAGTCTTGGTTTTTAAGTAATGTAAAAATATCACAATTTGTCGAATATGTCGATACATTTTTAAATATTTTTTTCATTAATTGTATTTTAATGTATTTTTAAAAAGGTTTTAATATTAAGGCGTTATCTATTATTGTCCTTTTAAATCTATCTTTTGTCGCTTTTTCAATCCTTTTATTGTTCCAACAAATTATATTTCGGTAAAATTTTAAAATAATGTATAGATGTCGAAAAAAATAATAATTTAAAAATCAAAATGTCGAATATGGTCGAAATTAATATAGTTAAAAAGACCTTATTTTTAAAAAATTGAAATAATAGAACATACTTTGATATGAAAAAGGGTATTGAGTAAGAGTGTTAATTTACGATGAAGGCTTAGATTGACATAGCGAAAGGAAGATAACAATGGAGTCACAACATTAAT
>NZ_MDER01000066.1 GCF_001721045.1 Paenibacillus nuruki
TGAATGGATAGCAAATCTAGTTTATGTGACAAATCCAATGTCTTCAGGGGATGATTACTTAAGAGATATTATGAAAGATTTCCAAGATAACAGTGATTTGATACAACTAAAATATTATTTTGAAGGAATTAATTGTTGCGAAGAATTAGAAAATCAAAAATTCATACCTCAAAAAAAGGTTGCTTTTAATATTATAAAAGATTATCAAATTTATAAAGAAGATAAAACAAATGATTTTGATTATATAGTATTTAGTCAATCACTAAGTTATACACCTAAAAGTGCAGATTTTATAGTAGACATTATACTTGATTATATTGATCTTCAATAATTTTATAATACTGATACATCATATAATATATGAACATAACTTGTGTCATAAATACAGGAACGTTATGTGAAATTTCCAAAAGATTTTATAAATAAAAAGGGTGAAGTATAGTGATCCGACTTCCTATTTTTTCAGTACATTCAGTATTATCTATATCTAACAGTACAATAAGAATACAAGGCAGAGCACTTGATACAATTAAGATTAAATCTAAAGTGTTCGATTTAAATTCTAATTTGAGTTGTATTGAAGAAATCAGTATAGGGAACAAGCAATCTTCCGAACTTAGCATTATGTCTGAAGGAATCGTCACTATAAAGATCGATAAAGATAGTTTTGATATAGGAGAATTTTTGTATGGAGAGCAAGCAAATGATTATATACAGACTATAAGCTTTGAACAAGCAACGGATATGGCAGAGAAGTTCATTCGTCAAGATTTAGTGGATTATGTTGAAGATCCTCACGTACTTTTTTTACATGAAGTTACACTAGAAGCAGAATACTGCTGGTTCTTTTTTTATAATCCAAAGATTATTATCCCAGAAGAGAAATGGTTATTAAAGATGCTTGGAGCTTATGCCATTTCAAAGAAGGGTGAAGTCAGTCATACTTATAACTACTTAGATGACTCTGTGAAGGCTAGAGATTATTTAAATGTAATGTCAGGATATTTCAATAAGAAAGGACTCTGATAGAACTTTGTAGGGAAAGCATTCTCGAAGAAAATAGAAGTATCATATAAAATAATATTCATGTTGCGGACATTCATTCTCAGTCGGGCAGTTTTAGACACTCAGTATACGCTGACTCGTAAATACAGGAATGGCAACTGAAGCTGCTAAAAGATAAAAATATAAGGAGAGATAACATATAAAACTACTAAGATTGCATGAATTAAAACAGAAAAATTACATTGAGCTTTTCCCAGGGAAATTATTTAAGGGCTATCTGAATGAAGAATCTATTTATATCGATGATGATTATTTTAGTTTGATCGCTCCAGCTATTCGTAATGGGTTTAAATGCTATACAGGCTTTGAACGGTTCGAAATTGAAAAAACTCAGTGGTATTCAATCCTAAACGAGTTGTCAAAACTAAGAGAAATAATTGGTTGTAAAGATAGACAACGGCTAAAAACGTATATTTCCACATTCTTTTTGCAGGAATCCATTTGTGAATGGCAATTGGAACAGTATAAAAAGATAGGTGTTTTAAAATTAATGAGATTTATTGAAGAACTTATCGACTGGATTGAAACCGAACTTGAAGAAAATGAGACTATTACTTTAATAGGGCTATAAAATCTGAAAGGTTCTCATCAAAACATCAGTATCAGATAACATAATATTCATCTGTGGACACTTGTCCTTGGCCAGACATATGTTAGGTCATGAATATAGGAACGTTATATTAAAAATCGGAAAATAAGAAAATCAATAAATTAAAGAAAGAGTTGTTAAATTCCATGGCATTTTGTATTGACTTCAAGTTACTTCGAATGAATGATAATAAAGCATTATATCTGTATGGGGATTGTTCCGAAAATTTTGAAGGTCTATTTGAATTAGATTTAGAAAAATTAATATCGGGTGAAACTTCATCTAATACTGATATGAGAGAAGTAGTGAAAGTAATTAAACCATGTATTAGTGATAGAGAATATCAGCATAAAGCAAATAGAGCATTTAGTAAAATTTACAAACACTATAAGGAAACAAAAGAATATTTATTAGAAGGTGGATATTATGCATAAAGTTTACCAATTAGCACAATGAATAAAATAACATTGTGGTAGCTACTCAAGATGCACGATTCGTTATATGACATAATATCCACGCTGTGTGTATTTAATGGATGGTCAAGAAATTACCTATGATAACAATGAAGTTAATGGTAGACAATGATCTACTGATGTATCTAATTAAAGAATTAGATACTGAGCTGTGAAGGTAATTCATTTGAAGCAAGGAATTACTTTGGTGAATGGAACTTCAAGCTGTAAAGTCAGAAAGAGACTCCTTTTTTATAATTAATTACAACGAATATACTGAATTTATTAAAGAGGGGTTACATAATGCAAAAGGTAGTAAAAGTAATATGGATTATAGCGGTTGTGATTGCAGGATTGGCTTTGATGTGGTTTATGTTTTTGTTAATTCGTGATAGAACAGATATTGGACCAGCAGGTCCTTTTATTCTTTATTTCATCTGGTGTCCAGTCCTAGTTTTTGTTGCTGTATCTATTGTTCTTTTGATCAAAAATAAGGTGCCCGTTCACATAATCTCTCAGAGTATTCTAATTATGTTTTTGGTCATATTTTCACTTGTTTTTTCTGCGACACTTCTTCGTGAGCCACATTACGAAAAATTAATGCAAGAAATCGAGGAAGAAAATCGTCAATATATGGAGCAAAGTAGGCAAGTTACAGCTGATGGAAAGTATGAATACTTTTTTTATTTAATTGGAAGACTAACCGACAATCCACGTTCACATATCGCTATTCGTAACTTAACTAACAATGTCGAAAAGAGTATTACAATCGATCTAAACTTTGAAGGAGTTAGAGCGGTGGAAAACCTTCCTCCAAACATAAGACTGATTGAAATTTATCCAACAGATGATGAGCATATTTATAAGTTAACCACAACGTCCCAATTAAAAGATGAAATAGAAACTTTCAAAGTGAATATGGAAACAGCGATAGTAAAAAAAATTGACTGATCTAGGTCTATCTCTGAAAACAGAGATATTGAGCCTTGTTAAAAAAGTATAAGTAATTATTAAAGCTTTGGATATTTAGCCGACACTCAGCAGACAAATCCTGCGGGGCTAAGTAGCTGAGCTACCCGACCCTTGCGGATCTTAAGCCTTTCGGATTAGTGAATACAACAACGTTATCAGAAATCAGCGTAAAATTTAATAATAAACATATCAATCATCTTCAAATATAAATCTAGAGAGGAGTGCTTTAAATGGAAAATGTCACTGATGTAGAGAAATTAGAATCTATAAAGTCCTTTCAATCTACAATCAATAAATTAGAAAATGCCAATGCTCAGATGACTAAGAAAGGAGCAAATATCACATTAACAACGAAAAGACTTGAAGCTTTATACGTTGGCTTGGCCATACTAGACTTCGTTTGGAATAAAAGACCACATGGGCATAAACAAGAAGAAATAATAGCAGCTCGCAATGTTCTCGCTGGATTACTTCCATCGATTAAATCCAGTTATGATAAGGCAAGAGAAGGTAGTCCTCAAAAGACACTTCTACAAAGAAGAATAAGATCATTGGAATTAGCTATTCAAGCAACTGATGATCAATCAGATAGTTAAAACTTAATTTAAGTGTATCAAAGTAGTCACTGACATTTGATTACGATAAATTCACGCATCTGTTCATTAGCCAGCCCCTCGGCCAGTAGATAATTTTACTAGAAAGCAGATTCAGCGAACAATCCTGTAATGGCTAAGTCTGACGGCCCAACCGTTGCACTGTCTTAAGCCTGCCGGGTTCGTGAATACAGGAACGTTAGACAAAATCAGCGCAAAAACTAGAAAGAACAAAAGACAATCCTTTTAGCTACTAAATTAATGGTTAGTTATAAATAACTTCCAGAGAATGTAAACGTCTAAATAAAGTAAGGAATGAGGAGGCAGGAATTTTATGGGAGGAACGAATGTGTGGGATGCGGAGTGGGAGGTTAACGAAGAGCAGGCACGGATGCTGATCGGCAGACAATTTCCCCAGCTGTCATCGAAACAAGTGAAACGATTGGGTTGGGGCTGGGACAATACGGTTTTTCTTATCAGTGACGAGTACGTGTTTCGGTTTCCAAGAAGAAAGATTGCAGTTGGCTCGATTCGTATGGAAGGGGAGCTGCTGCCGAAGCTGGAGGCATATATGACCATCCCCTATCCGAAACCATTGTTTTATGGCGAAACAAGTGACGAATACCCGGTACCGTTTCTCGGCTATACCTACGTGCTAGGAGATTTCCCCATCGGTTTGACGGAAGAACGCCGGGCTTTATCGGCAGAGACGCTGGCGAAATTTTTGCGGAGATTGCATGAGTTTCCGGTGCAGACAGCGCTGAAGTGTGGAGTTCAGCAAGATCATCGAAACTTGACGGACATCGCATCGCGCAAAGTGAAATTGGAAGGCTTTCTATCGAAGGTGATCGAACACTTCTCGTCAGAGGAGTCTTGTGTGATCGAAGCCTATATTAACAGGCTGCAAACCGACCATGTCAAGGCGGGGAATGTACTGCTACATGGCGATCTTCATTTCAAAAATATGCTTGTGAATGAGAACGGCATCGTTTCCGGCATCATCGATTGGGGCGATCTGAACGTAGGCCATCCGGCTTGCGATTTGAGCGTTGCTTACAGCTTTTTACCACCTTACGCTCGTGGCATGTTTTTCGAAACATATGGAGGAGCGGACGAGGAAACGAAGCTGCTGGCGCGTCTGATCGCGGTATATATCCCCGTATTGATCTTGATGCAAGCGGTCAATGACGGGAATGAAGTGATTGCAGCAGAGGCGAAATCCAACATCATGCGAGCACTGTCGGATTAAGCTCATTATTTTGTTGCAGCTATTGGACTATGGTGAATTAACACATTATGATTTTGATATTTGCGGTTATGGATGGAGATCTTATAATATCGCAGAGTTTAGATTGGCGAGAGAAATTCACAGTGGTCATAATAAAGATGAAGTTGAAAGACTTTGGAAAGCATTTCTAAATGGATACAGGAATGTAAGAGATCTAAGTAGAAATGATGTAGAAGCCGTCTCTCTATTCGTGGTAATTAGACAACTATGGCTCTTTAGCTTATGTTTTACTGAAGCAGAGCTCATAGAGGAAGCTGACTTTGATAATAGCTTTATTGACAGTAAGATGGAATATTTCAGGACAGTAAGTTTTTAATCTTTTGCATCGTTCTTTTCGTGGATATAAAACACAAATCTTCAAATGATCTTCATAAATAATGAATAGGAGCAAGCCTATGATCATTGAATCTCTGAATCAGTCTCAAATCAACGATGAAAAAATGAAATCATTTATTAGCTATTTAAAAAAGGAAAAAATAGAAAGTTGTTTGATAAGTTTGGGTTCAGATATTGTACTTCAATATTTTAGAAACAATAAATCGAAAGATAAGCTTCACAAAATTAACTCGTGTACGAAAAGTATTACTTCATGCTTAATTGGAATTGCTGTCGAACAGGGATTCATTTCAGACCTTCATACGCCGATTGTTCATTATTTCCCATCGCTTCAACAGGATAAAGACATCCGCAAACAAAGTATTACCATTGAGCACTTATTGAGCATGAGTGCAGGATTTGATTGGCCAGAATTGGGGGAATGGAATGGCTGGCCAGCCATGATACATAGTTCGAACTGGGTTGATTATATATTAGAACGCCCATTAAATGCTGAACCTGGTGAACGGATGAACTATAATTCTGGCTGTAGCCATCTATTATTAGCAATACTTCAAAAGGTATCAGGAATGAGTGCAAAAGATTTTGCAATAAAGTATCTATTCTCTAGTTTGAAGATGAAAGATTTCATATGGCATGTAGACCCTCAGGGAGTGAATATTGGTGGTTTTGGGATACATATGTCTATACAAGATATGCAAAAATTCGGCTACTTTTACTTAAACAAGGGACGTTGTGGGAAACGACAACTACTTAGTGAAGAATGGATAGCGACTTCAACCCAACCAAAGTATTTAACATATGATGATATCGGTTATTACGGTCATCACTGGTGGGTGGCTAATGAATCGCTAGAGCATCCTTTTTATTTCGCTATGGGTATGGGCGGGCAGTATATCTGTGTGGATCATTCTCAAAATATAGTCGTTGCATTAACAAGTTATACATACGGTGATACCCTAAAAC
Organism: Paenibacillus nuruki; assembly: GCF_001721045.1. Lineage (GTDB taxonomy): Bacteria > Bacillota > Bacilli > Paenibacillales > Paenibacillaceae > Saccharibacillus > Saccharibacillus nuruki. The sequence continues at coordinate 6,262 of NZ_MDER01000066.1, forward strand.
CATTAAAAGCGATTACAGAACTTTTGCGATAACACAAACAAGTTAGCACATCTACTGATAAAAAGTTCATACATTGTCATATGCGCTCTTTGGTCGCCAAAGGAGATATTGGAAGTATGAATTCGGACTTATACGTCCAATCAGCTAAGTCTAATGACACGTTTATTGGAGTGAATTAACCTACCTGAATATCTGGAAAGCACGTATTTTAGTCAGCAGAAGTTTTAGTCTAGGAGGAGTCTATATGATATTAGAAAAAGTCATAAATAAAATTGAAATACAAAGTGAATATAAGGATTTTGTTGATAGGTATATAGATAATGTACTTACCGAGTTTAAAGATAAGATTCATAGCATTTATATGTGCGGCTCGATCCCAAAAGGAACAGCTACACCGTTTAAATCAGATGCAGATTTTACGATTGTCTGTGTAGATCCCAAAGATATAGATTACGAAAGATTGTCAAAGATTAAAGACAGACTTTTGGAAGAATATCCAATCCTCACCAAGATTGATACAATTATTTGCTCGATGGACGATGTATTAAGTAAACCGAATGAGTGGGGGTTTTGGGTGAAGATCATTTGTGTTTGCGTACATGGTCAAGACATTGGTAAACAAGTACCGCCGATCACCATTTCTCCTGAGTTCATTGTAGATTTAAATAAAGAGACCAAAGATGAAGTAGATCGTATACATCATTCGCTTTCTAATGCTAGTGATCCCAAAATGAAGATGAGATATATCAAAGGTTATTCTAAACGATTAATTCGTGCATTATACTCTTTGGTTTTGGAAAATACAGGTGTATGGGAAGATGATATGGTTAAGATGAAAAATGCTATATTAGACTATTGTGAGATTGACCCTGCTTTAGTTGATTATCTGTATGCTTGTTACTTGGATAGCAATGTAGGTCTTGAAGAGTTTTTAGGAAGGGCAGATGAAGTATATTGTTATTTTGAGAATACTCTAAATGCAATGGCTGCTTCTAGAAATTCTTTATACTAAAATCCTATTGAAGCTCTGAGTCACTCTAAGAATCGATTGATTGCATCCAGTTAAGATCTTGTCAAGATATCTATTCATTAAGTTTTAAACAGTCTCACAGCTATAAGTATCGACTCTGAGGTGACATAATGTCGGGTCGTGAATACAGAAAAGTTACCATGCAAATCGAATATTTAAGGGGCATTCTCAATAATGATCAGGAATATAGAAAGTATGAAACCTATCATCAATAATTTCTCAATCCATACAATTGAGTGGCTTTCAGACTTATATTTTCAAGTTATTCAAAACAAATATTTTGAAAATACTTCTATACTTGATATAACGTTCTTAATCAAAGAAAATGGAAAAACTTATGAATTACTTATAAGATTTTTTAACGTAGAGGCTTTGCGTTTTCAATCTGGAGGAACATTAACTCAAATAAGTGGATTTAATATTAAAGATTTAACAGAAAACGGCTATTACCCAATGAAATATGAAGTCGAAGATTACGAGAATGGAATCATCCATTTTTATTGTGATGATATTGAATTCTTAAGTCTTACTGAGAGTGAGTACATTGCTATTTAGAAGATATAGGATATTAGAAAAAGTAGCTAATAAAAGTATATTCTCCAGATAACAGAATAAAAAAAGGATAAAAAAATGAAAATCACTTTAATTAATCAAAGCGATTTAACATTGATTTACCTTTACTTCTACTCACGAGAACAATGTATTCATTTGAATACTGGTGGAGAAGCAGATAAGGTATGTAAATTGCTTTTTAATCAAGAGAATGAATGGATAGGCTTAAGTATAGAAAGTAATTATTTAATTAGGGACATGTTCGAGCCTAATCCGCAAGCATCTATTAATTATATTAATGGTGAATGGATTATTTATTTCACTGAAATATTTGGAATGGAACTTAGAGAAGAAGAACATAGCTGTATAACAGACCTATACAATGACTCATACACTGGAATAGAATTGATATTAATAGAGGGGACGATTCCAAAGCGTAAATTTATAGAGCCATTAATTTACAAGAACCAACAGAAAGAGAAATGAATATTTTCAAAGAAGAGGCAATATTTAATAACATGACATTAACTAAAAAATAAGGAATCAAATGGATCGTTCTGATTCGATAGACGAAAAAGAATGTCAGGCGTTTTTTTAGCTTCCAAATCGTCTGGGCATCTCTCTCCAAGAGACAACAGTTTTGACTTTCCAAAGCATGTCATCGAATATGGGAAAGTTCCATTTCAATTGTAAAATAATTGAAATAGCCCTCGATTCTGTGTATGATAGAAAAAGAGATCGTTCTTCACAAATGGATTTCTTCTTCAAAATTAATTTGTAAGCGCATACATAAAGGAGATTTTAATACCACCATCCGAAGGAGGACATATTGAATGGCGCAAACAAAGTACAAAAAACGGTTAGCAATACTCAACCACAGTATGCTGATCCTGGCATTACTAATCACAACGTATGGAGTGGTTCCGATGAAAAATGCGTCTGCGGCAAGTTATAATGCAACGGTTAATCCAAATGTACAGTATCAGACATGGGAAGGTTGGGGAACATCCCTTGCATGGTGGGCGAATCGTGTAGGTGGTGCTTCTGAATCGGTACGTAATGATTATGCGGACAAATTATTTGGCAGTAACGGTCTACAAATGAATATTGTTCGTTACAATATCGGTGGTGGAGAGAATCCAGCTTATCCGAATCATATGGAACTACGTGCACGTATTCCGGGCTTCAAAGATTCAGCAACGTCTGCTTATGATTGGACAAGAGACAGCAATCAGCGCTCGATCTTACAAGCAGCCAAATCTCGAATCCCTGCTAGCGAGTTTATTGCCGAAGCGTTCTCCAATTCACCACCGTGGTGGATGACCAAGAGTGGAAGTGTAACGGGTAATCAGAATGCTGCTGAAAATCTGAAAGACGATATGTATGATGATTTTGCCGATTATCTTACAACAGTGACCAAGCAGTTCAGTGATCAATGGGGCGTTAATTTCCGTACATTATCTGCGTTCAATGAACCTAGTTCAGATTACTGGTATTTCGGCAATCGTCAAGAAGGTAATGTGATGTTTGCGCCTAATCAACAAGTGATGATCGGTCAGTTATCTAATGCGATAGCAGCTAAAGGTCTACCGATTGGCATTAGTGCTCCTGAAGAAACAAGTATCGATCTAACGCGCAAAAGTATTGATAGCTATTCAGCGGCTACCAAGTCCAAATTAGTGCAATACAATACTCATACGTATCAAGGTAGTGACCGCACAGGGCTGAATACTTCTGCTAATGGCAAACGGTTGTGGAATTCCGAGCATGGTGACGGTGATAACACAGGTATGACGTTGTCTCGTACGATTTTATCGGATCTCAAATATATGAAAAATAGTGCATGGGTCTACTGGCAAGCGGTGGAGACACCGGGCGGTTGGGGTATGATCGAAACGGACCTGAATACTGCGAGTGCCAATCTAGGCACATATACCGTTACAAAGAAATATCATATGATGGCGCAATGGAGTAAATTTATTCGTCCGGGATACAAAATAATTGATATTGTCGATAATAACTCTGTGGCGGCTTACGATACAGTAGGAAAAAAGTTAGTCATTGTCACTGTGAATAGCACAACATCACCGAATACAGTCAATTACGATCTATCTCAATTCACTACATTGACTGGCAATGTGACCGGTTATCGGACAAGTAGTTCTGAGAATATGGCGGCAATTAGTGGACTATCTCTAGCCAATAAGAAATTCACTAATACTCAACCTGCTAATTCAGTCAGTACGTTTGTGATTACAGGTATCTCTGGAGCAACAGGTGGAGGCACAACGATAGATGGTAATGCGTATTACAAAATCGTCAACCAGAATAGTAACAAATTGCTTGATGTGAGTGAAGCGTCTACAACAGATGGAGCAAATGTGCTTCAATGGATGGACATTGGAGGAACGAATCAACAATGGAAATTTGTAGCAACCACTAATGGATATTACAAATTAATCAATCGTAAAACAGGCAAAGCGTTAGAAGTATCTGCTCAATCAGTAGCCGATGGTGGTGATGTGGTTCAGTGGACAGACAACGGTGGCACGAATCAACAGTGGAAACCTGTCTTTACAGACAATACGATGAAATTAATCAATCGCAATAGTAATAAGGTCGCTGAGATCAGCAGCGGATCAACCAGTAATGGCGGCGATGTGATTCAGTGGACAGATAACGGTGGTACGAATCAGAAGTGGATTTTGCTCAAAGCAACAGATTGATATCCATATCCTAACGATAAAATGAAAACATCAAAAAGAAGCCCTTCGATAGTGAAAGGCTTCTTTTTGATATACATGTATATATGAACGATTGGATCAAATATACAGTGATCTTTTACAAAGTAGCAATATCAATAACAAAGCGATAACGTACATCACTGTTTACAACACGCTCGTAAGCTTCGCCTACATAATCTGCACCGATCACTTCGATCATTGGAGCGATATTATGTTCAGCTGCAAAGTTAAGCATTTCTTGTGTTTCTGGAATACCGCCTACAAGTGAACCTGCAAGGCTACGACGACCCATAATAAGTGAGAATACGCTATATTGATCTGGATCAGCAGGAGCACCTACGTTTACTAGCGTTCCGTCTACACGTAGCATAGAAAGATAAGCATTCACATCAAGGTTAGCAGACACTGTGTTTAAGATCAGATCAAATTTGTTCGCAAGTGTTGTAAATGTCTCTGCATCACCTGTTGCATAATAATGATCTGCTCCAAAACCGATAGCTTCGTCTTTTTTAGTCATAGAACGACTCAATACAGTTACTTCTGCGCCTAATGCATGAGCAAATTGAATAGCCAAGTGACCTAGACCACCAACACCCACGATTGCTACTTTTTTACCTGGACCAATATTCCAATGTTTCAAAGGGGAATAGGTAGTGATTCCAGCACATAGAAGTGGACTAGCTACATCTAAGCCTAGCGCTTCTGGAATACTGACAACAAAGCGATCTGTAACAACGATTTTTTGGCTGTATCCACCATAAGTCGGGTTACCATCATAGTCTCTAGAGTTATACGTTTGAACAACACCTTTAGTACAATATTGCTCGTCACCTTGTAGACAATATTCACATTCGCCACAAGAATCTACAAAACAACCTACACCTACACGGTCGCCTACAGCAAATTTAGTGACGTCTGTTCCGACTGCTTCAACCACACCAGCGATTTCATGACCTGGAACCATTGGGAAAATCCCGCCGCCCCATTCGTCATAAGCGCTATGGATATCTGAGTGACAGATTCCACTAAATTTGATATCAATTAAAATATCATTCGGACGTAATTCTCTCCGTTCAATCGTTGTTTTCTCAAATGGTGCTTTTGGACTTGCAGCACTGAGTACGTGTGTTTTGCACATAAGTTTCTCTGCTCCTTCTCCTTAAGCAATATCAATTTCGTTTGAAATGCTAAAGTGTTCGATTTTTTAGTATATCAAAGGTATAACACATTTTACCGATCAGCCAAACATGTACCCTTTAATACACGTCTGTATATTATCACTAAAACTAGATTGCTTACAATCGATAAAAAAGTGATATTTGTCTATTAATGAACAATAAATGCATATATGTTCAATAATTCATATGTTTTGGTGCGTTTAGAACGTATTATAAATTGCGATCGAGCAACAAGCCTACTTGATCAGCCATCACTTCGCTAGAATAAGGCATATTGTTGATGATCCACCACTCTGTCATACCGACATACGAAGTCACGATAAATTGCAAAAGGATATCTTCACTAACACTCGCATTTTTCTCACCGGATTGTTTAACTTCATTTTCAAATTCTTCACTTAGAAATTCAACAAATTGCGTCCGGAAATAGGTAGCGCCTTTACTAGCTAACATCGTTGAGAAAAAAAGATAGTTTTGTTCCAAATACTCAAACCACGGTAAAATCGCGTCTCTAAAATCAAGATCAGCTACAGATCGGCAAATATCTCTCAATTTCTGAATATGTTCTGCTATTAATTTATTAAGCAGGTCAAATTTATCGGAGTAATGAAGATAGATCGTTCCCCGACTGATATTGGCGCGATCCGAGATATCTTGTAATGTAATTTCATCAAAACTTTTTTCAGTCATCAATTCAATCACTGCTGTTTTCATCGCTTCTTGTGATTTGAGAATACGTCGATCGGTTTTGGGCATGAAGGGAATCACCGTACTTTCTGAATGTAGTTCAGTATCACTACGAGTTAAATGTAAATTCGTACTTTTCTTTGAGACGTTTGATATCTGTACGTGGTGGTGAACCGAACATACGCGCATATTCACGACTGAATTGAGAAGCACTTTCATAACCAATGCGGAAAGCTACATCTGCGGCATCTGCGGATTCAGCTAACAATAAGCGCCGTGCTTCTTGTAATCGCAATTGCTTTTGAAATTGAAGAGGAGTCATAGCAGTTACTTCTTTAAAATTGCGATGGAACGAAGAAACACTCATACTGGCTACTTCGGCAAGTTCCTCAATCGATAATGCCTGATCATAATGATCCATAATATACTGAATTGTATCTTGGATACGGTACGTACTACTTCCTTCCATAGCCATCTGAGCCAGTGTCACTCCATATTCGCCTTGCAACAGGCGATACAATATTTCTTTGATACATAAGGGTGCCAAAAAAGGAATATCTGCCGGATGATCCAACAGACGGGCTAAGCGAAGAATCGAATCCAGCAAGCCTGAATTAATTTGCCCGACAAAGAGTGCGCGTCCAGCGTTATCATTCACGTTAGGCTTGATCGAAGAATCATTGAGAACATCCAAAATCTGCTTTTGAGTAAATTCAAGCTTAAAACTAACGTAAGGTTCTTCGGTAGAAGCTTTGATCACTTGACCGACAACCGGTAAATTTATAGACCCGACTAAATAATCATTCGGATTGTATAAAAATCGTTCTTTAGCTAGATAGATTTCTTTGGAACCTTGAGCGATAAAACACAATGCAGGTCGAGCAACCTTATAGGCAGGTTCTGTTGTCGATAAATAACGGATAAAAAACAACGAAGAAATCGCTGTTTCTTGAACACCTTCAGCAGTTGAATGACGTTTGATTAAGCGAGCCAATTCCTCTTTTTTATTTTGCATTTCTTGAGACATACCCGAATCCTCCTTTGTAAATATGTATATCTGTCGATTACGCCAAATTCGTATAAAATGTACATCATATCTATCGTTTTACTTTTACTACGTATTGGATATAAGAGAATTAGGCAATCATTTAAGATAAATGGGATAACGATGCTTACAAGATATATTGCATAATATAAACAAGCAGTTGTGCACCGTATCCTGCTTAATGTGTCTACTATTATAGACAGCTGTTCATTAACGAAGCAAGATTTTTTGCATCATACCATACGAAAGTGAGGAGAATCATCATGGAATATATCAAATTAGGAAATACAGGACTAGATGTATCACGCATTTGTTTAGGGTGTATGGGGTTTGGAGATCCTAAGCGTTGGGTTCATTCATGGGTACTTAACGACGAGCAAAGTCGTCCTATCATTAAGCAAGCATTAGAACTAGGCATTAACTTTTTTGATACAGCGAATGTGTATTCTCTTGGCGCTAGTGAAGAAATTGTAGGACGTGCACTCAAAGAATACGCTAATCGCGATGAGATTGTACTGGCGACTAAAGTGCATGGCAAAATGCATGAAGGACCTAATGGTGGAGGGCTATCTCGTAAAGCCATTATGAGTGAAATTGATAAAAGTCTTCAACGTCTAGGTACAGATTATGTAGATTTGTATCAAATTCATCGTTGGGATTATGAGACACCGATCGAAGAAACGATGGAAGCGTTACATGATGTCGTTAAAGCAGGTAAAGCTAGATATATTGGAGCTTCTGCGATGTATGCATGGCAGTTTTTGAAAGCGATCCAGACGGCTAAAGCCAATCACTGGACTTCTTTTGTATCGATGCAGAATCATTTGAATTTGTTATATCGTGAAGAAGAACGAGAGATGTTGCCTCTTTGCTTAGAAGAAGGAATTGGGGTGATTCCATACAGCCCACTGGCATCCGGGCGATTAACTCGTGATCCTAATGAAACAACTGAACGTTCAGAAACAGATAAGATTCAAAAATCCAAATATGATGCTACAGCGGATGCCGATCGTGTGATTATTGACCAAGTGGCTGAGATTGCACAAAAACGGGGCGTACCCCGTTCCCATATCGCTCTGGCGTGGTTATTACAAAAGCAACCGGTAAGTGCTCCAATCGTCGGAGCAACCAAATCATCTCATTTGGAAGATGCTGTAGCCGCTCTGTCTGTCACATTAACACCAGAAGAAGTGACTTCTCTAGAAAAAGGATATATCCCGCATCCTGTTGTCGGTTTACTTCCGTATCCATCCAAATAAATCATAGCGATCAGAAGCGACTATTATTGATTCTAACAAAGAGCAGTAGGTCTATGACTACTGCTCTTTGCTGTACATATCGTAAGAATAGAAGAGAATTATTTGCATTTTCGTTATAATAAAGACATTCGCGTACAAGAAAGGAATGCAGTCATGAAGAAAGTAATCGTCATCGGAGCAGGAATTCTAGGAGCTTCAACAGCGTATCAGTTAACCAAAATGGGAGCAGAAGTACTTATTATAGATCGGAAAGATAACGGGCAAGCTACCGATGCGGCGGCAGGAATTATCTGTCCATGGTTATCTCAGCGCCGTAATCAAGCATGGTATCGCCTTGCCAAAGCAGGAGCACAATTTTATCCAGAGCTGATTCGAGAACTGGAAAATGCAGGTGAGACGGATACCGGGTATGCTCAAGTCGGAGCGCTGAGTATCCATGAAGATATCGATAAAATTATCAAAATGCAAGAACGAGCACAGGTACGTAAAGAACATGCCCCTGAGATCGGAGATATTACTCTGCTGAACGATCAGGAGACTCAGGCAAGGTTCCCTTTGCTCAAAAAAGGCTATCATGCTGTTCATATTAGCGGAGCCGCTCGTGTAGACGGTCGTGCATTACGAGATGCGTTAATCCGATCAGCACAGAAGCAAGGGGCAAAGTGGATTCAAGGAGATGCTACACTACTTTATCAAGATCATCATGTCACTGGAGTTACAGTGAACGGAGAAAGCTGGCAAGCCGATCAAGTGGTTGTATGTGCAGGCGCGTGGGCAACTTCATTATTTCAACCTTTAGGGATAGAGCTACAGGTAAGTTACCAGAAAGCTCAGATTATTCATTTACAAGTAGAACAGCAATCGACTGATATCGGAAAATGGCCTGTCATTATGCCACCTACAGATCAGTATCTGCTTGCATTTGACGAGCAAAAAATAGTGGTTGGAGCCACACATGAAAATGATATCGAAGGCTATGATACTAGAGTTACAGCAGGCGGTATGCAAGAAGTATTGAATAAAGGATTAGAACTCGCACCTGATCTTGCAGATAGTACACTACAAGAAGTACGTGTAGGATTTAGACCTTTTACCCCTGGATTTCTACCCGTTATCGGAGTGATTCCAGAATGGACAGGATTATTAACTGCTAACGGGCTTGGAGCATCAGGCTTAACGATGGGGCCTTTTATCGGCTATCAACTGGCTAAGTTAGCGCTTGATCTCGATGTAGATATTGATATCAATGATTATGATATAGCTACAGCTTTAAATTAATAGGTAGGTTAATACAGTCAAAAGAATATAGAAATCCACTTTTACGATGCTCAACGGGTGGGTATATAAATAAAAAGAAGTGATCGTTGCCTAACTGCTAACGATCCTTTTTTGTATACAGTGTTAAATATTTTATTACTTAATTTTACTAAAAGTGATATTTTTGTAATTGATCGGGTATATATAAAAGGGAAAGCGATTTAAAAATTGAAAAATCATAAGGAGTGTTAAAGGAATGACAAAGCAATTAGCAACTCACGAAAAACTTGAAGTTCATGAACTTTTAACTTTCAAAACTTCTTGTGTTACCAAAGCTGTAGCGATGCGTGAATTGGTGAAAGATGACCAACTCAAACAGATTATTGATGAAGATATTCAGAATTCTACAAAAGCTATCGAAGACCTAAAATCTATTTTACAAAAATAAAGGGGTGTAATTATGGCTACAAGTAATATGACAAAAGAAATGTTGGTTAATGCAACAGCGCCGCTAGATGATCTAGCGATTGCTACTGATCTACTGATGTCTGCCAAAGCTGGAGTTCGTAATTATGCTGTAGCAATTACAGAAACAGCAACGCCAAGTGTACGCAAAACATTAAAAGCTCAATTGCAAAAAGCGATCGATTTGCATGAGAAAATTGCAACCTATATGATCGAAAATGAAATGTATCATGCTTATGATGTAGAAGAGCAAGTAGAGCATGATCTTAAGAAAGCAGATATGGCTTTAGAATTAGTCAACAAATAATCGAATAATCCAAAGGCAAATCATTGTAGATCAATTGATCTCTCTGATTTGCCTTTTTTATTTTTCTGTCTCAATACATTTAACCCCAATTAATCGTGTGCGATTGATTGGGGTTGCTTTTGGTTAAGGTATAGATAACCAATCATATTCAAATATATCAATAACATTCGAAAATGGAGGAATATATAATGAGTAACTTTGATGTTTTATTTATCGGTAGTGGTCAAGGCGCATGGAATGCGGCAATGCCATTAAGTATGTCAGGTCAAAAAGTAGCTATTATTGAGCGTGACAAAATTGCAGGCGTATGTACGAACTACGGTTGTAACCCAAAAATTATTTTGGATGGCCCTATCAAAGTGATGGAAGATGCTCAAGCATACAAAGGAATCGGTATGACAAGCGAAATGAAAATCAACTGGTCTGAATTAATGGCTCATAAAAATAAAGTGTTAGATGCATTACCTGTGATGTTAGAAGAAAATTTTAAAAAAGCAGGCATTGAAGTAATCAAAGGCGAAGCATCGTTTGTAAATGAAAAAACAGTTGCTGTTAATGGTCAAGAATACACAGCAGACAAAATTGTTATCGCAAGCGGTCAACGTCCAACACCACTAGATATTCCGGGCAAAGAGTACTTAAAAACAAGTAATGAATTTTTATACTTAGAAGATCTTCCAGATCATATTGTATTTGTAGGTGCTGGTTATGTATCTATGGAGCTGGCTTCTATCGCTGTCAAAGTAGGAGCGACTGTACATGTGATTCAATCATCCGATCATATTCTGAATGAATTCCATCAACCTTATGCTCAGAAATTGCTTACAAAGATGCAACAAGACGGAATTCAATTCCATTTCAATGAAAAATTAAGCAAAGTGGAACAACAAGAAGAGCAATTACAGATCACTACAGAAAAAGGTCTAACCTTAACGACCCAATTGGTTATTAATGCTACAGGACGAGTACCGAATGTAGAAAATCTAAATCTTGAAGCAGCTGGTGTGGAGTATAACAGCAAAGGTATTATCGTTGATGAATATCTACAGACGACACAAAAAGGTATTTACGCAAGCGGAGATATTCTTGATAAAAAACAACCACGTCTTACACCAACAGCTGTATTTGAAGCGAAATATCTAGCAGCTTCTTTCTTAGGTGCTCAGACTCAAGCTATTGAATATCCACCGATCGCTACGATTGCTTTTACAGTGCCACGGATTGCACAAATTGGGGTGACGATTGAAGAAGCAGAAGCGACAGGACTTACTATTAAGCCAATTGATCTAGGCAAACAATGGGACTTTGCAGGTCGTAATGAAACAGAAGCTCATTTGAATCTGGTATATAATCAAGAGCAAAAACTTGTTGGTGCGACAGCATACAGTCAGGAAGCACTTGAGATTATTAACAGCTTAACTCCTATTATCACATTAGGATTAACTTCTAAAGAGGTAGACAAACTGATCTATGCCTTCCCTTCTTTTGAAACGATGATTCCAAGATACTTGCAAGAAACGAAATAATGTATAACACAAACACCCCTACTTTGAGAGCAGAGTAGGGGTGTTTTGTGTATGCACTATATTAGTATATTCAGATGAAAGATGGTTTTTCTAGTGATCCTTTAGATATCATCGATCATATGACTACAATTGAATTTGTGTAATGATTCTTCGGTGTTCTTCATATGATGTTTATAATCGATTTTGTACATACAACCATAGATCACATTGAGTACATATTCGAGTGCAATCTGTGAGGAAAAGGTGCCGATCTTCGCTAGCTTGACTTCATCGTCAGGAAGCTCAATACAGATCGTACTGGATCTAGCTAATTCGCCTTGATGATTCGCTGTAATCGTGACCCAAGGAATCTGTTCCTGTTGTAAGTAGCGAGACACTTTGATATAGCTAGGTGAATTGCCATGATAAGTTAAAAATAGTGCACAATCTCGAGGAGTCACATTCAGTGTATGATGCGCCCATTCAGACAGTTCAGTTGCAATCACAACGTACTTATTGATTTTAAATAGTTTATTTTGAAAACTTTTGGCACGAATCTGTGAATCGCCTAGAGCATAAATAAAGATGCGTTCTGCTTGATCTAGTAAATGTGCTGTCTGTGAAAGTAACTCATCCTCGATTAAAGCCAGATTTTTATCAATCGTATTCTTCATTAGATCAGCGATTTCTTTCGCGATCTGTAGTGAAGATTCGCCCAGATTAAAAGGATAATTCACATTCACTTCAGACTCTTGCCCTTGCTGTTGTTGAAATTCACGTGCTAGACAGATCGTGAATTCTTTGAAACCAGATAATCCCACCTTCTGTGTCAAGCGATGGATTGCCGAGTGAGAAGTATATGTAGCTTTGGCTAATTGCTGAATATTCAAATGAAGCATCTGTTCTTGATGAGTCAAAATATACGCAGCAATACTTTGTTCATTGGGTGTAAAATGATCCATCTCCGCTAATTGTGAAAGTAATCTCAAAAACTCAACTCCAGTTCTTACAAAATACTTATATTGTATAGCATTTTAGGATATGAATTGAACATTTTGTTCAGAAATTGACGGTGATGTAGGCTAATAAATGGTCAAATATTCCGTTATGTGTCTGTTTTAATTATCTTGTGGATTCTTCTTTTATAATAAAGAAACACGCATATGAATAATCAGCCGATCATGGGCAATACGCAATAATCTATCTGTGCAATCTACACCGATAATAGCACAGATAGGAGGAACGATCATCAATCAACCAAAAGCATAAACATATTAGAACAAGAATAGAGAGGGGTATATGATGAAGTTAGGGATTGTAGGATCAGGAATGATTGTTGAAGATGTACTTAGCTTTATTGAAGATATTCCAGCGATTCGTCTACAAGCGATCTGTGCAAGAGCAGGTCATGAAGAGAAATTAGCACAGTGGCAAGTTCAGTATCAGATCGCTCATGTGTATATAGAGTATGATCAATTGCTTGCAGATCAGCAGGTCGATACCATTTATATTGGACTGCCTAATCATCTGCATTATTCTTATGCGAAGCAAGCATTAGAACAAGGCAAACATGTGATTTGTGAGAAACCTTTTACATCGAATCTACAAGAGTTGCTAGAACTTAAAGACATTGCTTTGCGTCAACATTTGGTACTGGTTGAAGCGATCTCTAATCAATATCTCAAAAATACGATAGCGATCAAAGAGCAATTAAAGACACTAGGCGATATCAAAATCGTACAGTGTAATTATTCTCAATTCTCGTCACGTTACTCCAGGTTCAAAGCAGGGGAGATGTTACCCGCGTTCAATCCTGCTATGTCAGGCGGAGCGTTAATGGATATCAATTTGTATAATATCCATCTAGTGGTTGGTTTATTTGGAGTTCCCAATGCAGTACATTACCATGCCAATATAGAGCGTGGTATCGACACCTCAGGTATATTGCTACTGGATTATGATCATTTCAAATGTGTATGTATAGGTTCCAAAGATACGAATGCACCTAATCAAACGCATATTCAAGGTGATCAAGGTTATATTACGATTGAAGGTTCGACTAATATGATGGATCATTTCGATTATGTCTCCCATTCAAAGCCTGCTGTACGAGTAGATGTCAAAGACCATCCTCATCGTATGTATGATGAATTTGTCGAGTTCGAACGGATCATTCAACAACAAGATTTGCTCAAAGTGTCTGAAATGCTGGATCATAGTGAGAAAGTAATGAATGTAATTGAACAAGCCAAATCTTCTGCTGGACTTGTATTTGGCGCAGATGTATAAGCCTCTCAAGCCATAATGATGTATTCCTAATATCACTAACAAGTTAAAAAGAGTACCGATCCTTGAATTTCAAGATTGGTACTCTTTGGCTTTGTCTAAATGTATTCAATTGGAGATGATTTGCTTATAGAGGCGTTCCTAATCAATATATTCACATTTGAAATTTGAAAATACAGCGGGATGACCTGCTTGTTGATGAGTAGCATACAATCCAATCAGCACACCTGTAAATCCTCCGGCAACTTCTGAAGACAGATACTTGGTCTGAGCTGTTCCTAGTAGAATTTCTTCACCTTCGATAACAGCAAAAAAGTGATAACAGGTCGGTTCAGCTTTGATAAGTAGTGAAGCACTATTACTTGTTAATACAACTGTTTGCTGTACCGATTTGATATCTTGCGTATTGAGACGTTCAATCACTTCATAGTGATCCTGTTGCTTGCGTATCGCTAACTCATAATGATGATGTTCATCCATATACAACGTTATGCCTGCTTCTCCATCGGTAATCTCCACATCACAAGTGATCACTGCACGGAAATCTTTTTGACGTAGACCGATAAAGGTTGGAGAGAGGGGTTGATCCAGTGTAATATCAGTTCCTGTTAGCATCAGACTATGATCAGTGAATTGATAGTTTTCAGTCTGCGGGAAGCGAAGGTAACACCAATCTAGATTCCAATTCGTATTTTCAAACGTGAATATCCGCTGCTCATGTTGAATAATATCATTTGATATCCGATCGGTCTCAAAGCTAGATCGTGTTGTCCCATTATGCCCGGCGGTAAACCAACCTTCTTCATCAAATGTCACCGGCGTAAGAAAGACTTCACGTCCTAGATGATGATACGTCAGCCATTGACCGATCTGACGAAATCCCAGATGATACAGCCACCAATTCCCATTATTATCTTCGATCAGATCTCCATGACCCACAGCCTGTAATTCATAACCCCCTAGATTGCGATTGGTTAAGACGGGATTATGTGCATAAGCTTCAAATGGACCTGACACATACGTTGATCGTGCATAGGTCGCCATATGACCATATTCTGTACCACCTTCAGCTACGAGCAGATAATACCAATGGTTGATTTTGTACATATGTGGACTTTCAATATAGCGACCGCCTGAACCTTGCCAGATCATACGACTAGGTGTTAACTTTTCACCTGTAGTGATATTAATCTGACACTGGACTACACCATGAATACCATTTTCATCTTGTCCATTACTCATAAAATACGTCTGATCTTCTTCAAAATACAAATCAGGATCAATACCGCCTTGATCCACTTCAATAGGCTCAGACCATTCCCCATAAATATCATCTGTCCAGACAAAAAAGTTCTGACGTGTGCTGTCATTGGTCGTTACCATATAGAATCGACTCTTATAATGACGTAGAGTAGGAGCGAACACACCCCCTGAACTTTTCACTTCACCTAGATCCACTTGAGTCGTACGAGTTAGACAGTGACTGATCTGCTTCCAATTGATTAGATCTTGGCTTTCAAAAATCGGTACACCGGGAAAATACTGAAACGTACTGGTCGCTAAATAATACGTATCGCCTACTTTACAGACACTTGGATCAGGGTAAAAGCCTTTGATAATCGGATTGTTATATTTCATAATAGAGCACCTATGTAGAATGGATCACCAACATAACCATCGTACAGTTTCCTTTCCAGAGTAATATGACAGACTGATCATAGCATGATTACGCTTTCAAAAAAAGAAGATAAGGCATACTGCCTTATCCGTTCATTTGTTCTACCTTGTAGAGTTCTATTATAGGATTAGACGCTCTGTATTCTACAGGAGACATACCGAATTGATTACGGAACACACGGTGAAAATAAGAATAACTTGCAAAGCCACATGTCTCTGCAATATGTTCAAGTGTCATTTCGCTATATTGAATTTGCTCAATTGCAGCTTTGAGACGAATTTCAATCGCATATTGAATCATCGTTTTCCCATAATGTTCTTTAAATAATTTGACAGCCCTTGAAAGGCTAAGCCCTGCATATCTGGCGGCTTCTTCTAATTTGAAAGTCACTGTAGCATGTTCTTCGATAAACCGCTTTAGCAAAAGGGTTGCTGAGCCTTTACGATTCATTTGTACTGTATCGCTAATCGCACGATCAATATACAGACACAAGCTACGTAATAGTACATCTTCTAATTCAGTATCTTCTTCAGGAAGACCGCGCCGCTTTTCCAATAAAAGATTGTGCCATAATCCGATCAATTTACTTTCGGTTCCAATAGAGTATACAGTAGAGCGTGGTTGGCGTTGCCACCATTCATCGATCCATGTGCCTTGACAGAACAAGTAATAATCACCGCTAGATAATCCATCTTTTTTAGCCGGTTCTTGTACAACCAGATGATAATCATCTCCCGGTTTGAGTAACAGCAAATCACCACTTTTTAATACATAACGATTTCCACAGGTGAAAGCTTCACAACTGCCCTCTGTCTGTAAGCGGAAAATGTAATGTTGTAAGCCACTTTTTATATGATGATTGAATGCTTTGTAATGATATGAATGATCACAGATCAAAAGAGATGTGTCCAAAATAATCCCCCTAGCTAAAAGTTGAGCAAATAGTTCATGTTTTTACGATATTGTGTATGTTCATTTTAGCGTGTCTTGTTCTAAAATAATAGATGAAAGATAACTCTTACACATAGAATAAAAATAATCCAAAGAGGTGCTTTTGACATGACAACATTAAATATTGGTCTGCAATTATTTACACTCCGTGATGAGACAGCTAAAGATTTCCCGGGAACGTTACGTAAAGTTGCTGAGCTTGGCTATCAAGGTGTAGAATTTGCAGGTTATGGCGATATTCCGGCTGAAGAAATGAAGGCGCTTTTAGACGAACTTGGACTCAAAGGATTCAGTAGCCATGTTCCTTTACAATCGATGCGCGATAATTTGCAAAAAGAAATCGATTATTTAAAAGTAATCGGTGCTCAGTATATGATCTGTCCTTATATTATGCCAGAAGATCGTCCGCAAAGCAGTGAGGAATGGGGCGCATTATTTACAGAGTTACAACAATTTGGTGCAGAAGCAAGCAAACAAGGATTAACGTTTGGTTATCACAACCATGATTTTGAATTCCACGGTGCATTCAAAGACACGAACGCCTTTGATGGTATGTTTGCTGAGACGACTCCAGAAGCTGTACAAGTAGAAATGGATGTATGTTGGGTACAGTTTGCAGGACAAGATCCGTTAGAATATATTCAAAAATATGCAGGACGCTTGCCACTTCTTCATCTTAAAGACTTTGACAAAGATGAGCAGGGTCAAATGAAAACATTAGAATTGGGACAAGGAATTGTAAACTTGCCACAAGTGATTGAACAAGCAGGTAAAGCAGGCGTACAATGGCTGATCGTAGAACAAGATGTGTGTCAGAATCCACCTCTTGAAAGCGTGTCCAACAGCTATAACTGGCTTAAACAAAATTACTTAAATTAATCGAATATCTGTCATTACACATACATCCAATCGATATCCAATAAAAGGAGACTATTATTTATGAATAAGATCAAAGTAGCTGTATTCGGTTGCGGAGCTATCGCTCAGCGCAGACATATTCCAGAATATGCAGAAAATCAACATGTCGAATTGGTCGCTTTTGCCGATCCTAACCTTGAACGTGCACAAGAAATGGTTGAACTATACGGCGGTAAAGCGTATGCAAGCTATGAAGAAATTTTGGCTAACGAAGATATCGATGCAGTCAGTGTATGTACACCGAACTATTTGCATGCTCCAATGACGATTGCAGCGGCTAATGCCGGTAAACACGTATTGGTTGAAAAGCCGATGGCTTGTTCGATTGAAGAAGCAGAGCAAATGATCGAAGCTGCTCACAAAAATAATGTATATTTGATGGTTGGACATAACCAGCGCTTAATGCCTCCTCACGTGAAAGCGAAAGAAATTTTGGATTCTGGCAAATTAGGTAAAGTCCTAACGTTCCGTACCTCTTTCGGACATCCAGGTCCTGAAGCATGGAGTGTAGACGGAGCAGATAGCTGGTTTTTCCGTAAAGAAGAAGCTATTATGGGCGCAATGGGCGATCTAGGCGTACACAAATCCGATTTTATCCGTTACTTGTTAAATGATGAAGTAGCTGATGTTGCTAGCTTTATTGGCACATTGCACAAAGAAGGTACAGAAGTTGATGACAACGCAACTTGCTTGTTACGTATGAAGAGCGGAGCAATCGGAACACTGGTAGCAAGTTGGACACAGTACAAAGGTGGAGACAACAGTACAATCTTGTGGTGTGAAAATGGTGTGATGAAGATCGGTACTGTGGAAGGTAACGAAGTCATTGTAGAATTAACAGATGGAACAGTAGAAACGTACCAAGTAGGTATGATGTCTACCAATGAGAAACAAGTTCCAAGTGGTGTTATTGATGCATTTGTAGAGTCTATTACTACGAATACACCTCCTACAATTTCTGGCGAAGAAGGTTTGCGTGCCGTTAAAGTGATTTTGGGTGCTTTTGAATCACAGAAAACAGGACGTGTCGTACAATTGTAATCTTTTAGCAAATAGTGCAGAAAGACCGTGACTTCTCTATAGAAGCTCGGTCTTTTTTTATACTTAACTACTTAGAACTACATTCTTAGTTATTCATTTGTTTATATGGAATAGAAATACAAGCGTGACTACAATAAAACTTCTATATTTAGGGGCATAGAAAAAGAACTTCAAAATAATAGTTGACTGATCGTTCTCAAATAAACTATACTTTATTCATCGGGAACGATCATTCTCGAAAGAGTTTACTTTTTAGATTATTCATAAAGTATTCGTAAGAAATTATTTTTTTGACCAATTGAGAACGATCATTCTATATGAGGAGTAGTGAAAAAATGGATATTTCAAAACAAGTTGTTATTGTTAGTGGTGCTAATCGAGGTTTGGGTAAACAGTTGGCTCTTGAGCTTTTGGCAAGAGGAGCTAAAGTATATGCAGGAGCAAGAAATCCAGAATCTGTCGATCTACCAGGAGCTATTCCGTTACAATTGGATATCACCAATCCTCAATCTGTAATGACAGCCACTGAAATCGCAAGTGATGCAACAGTACTTATCAATAATGCAGGGTCATCAACAGGAGCTTCTTTATTAACAGGCAGTTTAGAGTATATTCATATCGAATTTAATACTCATGCGTTCGGAGCCCTTTCGATGATTCGTGCATTTGCACCTGTTATTGAAAAAAATGGCGGAGGTTCAATCCTAAATATCTTATCTGTATTGTCTTGGGTTAGTACAGGTCAAGAAGGTGCATATGCTGCTGCCAAAGCTGCTGAATGGGGATTAACGAATGTGTTACGTCTTGAATTAGCGCCTAAAAATATTAAAGTCGCTGGATTACACGTAGGCTTTATGGATACCGATATGACTACTCATGTGGATGCACCGAAATCGTCTCCACAAGACATCGCTAAAATCGCAATTGATGGAATCGAAGCTGATCTTTACGAGATTATTGCTGATTCTATCAGTCAACAAGTGCAACAAGGGCTTGCTGGAGGAGTTCCTGCTCTATATCCACAACTATTTCAATAAAAGTAGAGCACATCTATAAGGAGAGATGAAACATGCGTTTTTTAGTTCATGTTCGAATTCGACCAGATGCACCACAACATGAAATAGAAGCATTACAACCCGCAGAGCAAGCAAGATTTGCAGAATTAGTAGAGCTTGGGTTTATCAAAAATTTTTATCTTTCGCATACTAGAGATGAACATTGGTCTATTTGCACAGCAGATCATGAGGATACTTTAAGAGAAGCTTTGCAAACATTGCCGTTTTATCAATATATGATCTTAGAATATAATGAATTGGTTGACGAATAAAAAAGTGATTGTAGTCTTTAAATAGGATTAATATATTCAACGCTCGCCGCTTTCTTTACTTAACGTTCTCAATATGTTACATTTTTCGTATTGGGGGGAGTTTTGTGTCAAGAAGCAAAGAATTTGACGTTAATGAAGTATTAGATAAAGCTATGATTTTGTTTTGGGAACAAGGTTATGAGAAAACATCGATGAGTGATCTAGTCACACATATGGGTATTCATCGTAGAAGTTTATATGATACATTTGGTGATAAGCACTCACTATTTCTGCAAGCAATCACTCGTTATATGGGCAAAGTGCAAGCGAATCTCACAAGTGAAATCAAGCCGTCCCAAACGGCAACAGAAGCATTATATGCTATTTTTCAATTTATGGTTACAGATCAAGAGGATTTGCCATCCGGTTGCTTGTTAGTCAATTCAGTAACAGAACTGGCTGCCCGCGATGCAGAGGTAAATGCTAAGTCGATCGAATCATTTAAAGGAACAGAAGATATGCTTGAACAGATTATTCTGTGGGGTCAACAGGATGGCGAATTCACTACCAAACAGAGCGCTAAAGAACTAGCCGAATATCTGCATACCGTGTCGATCGGTATACGCGTGATGGGAAGATCTTCTGTAGACAAAGCCAAGTTATTGCATATCGTAGATGTATCTATAGACTTATTAAAAAGTTAACATTATATATTAACAAATTATTTATACATTTAAAGTCGCTCATGTAGCGGCTTTTTTTTGTGTTATACGGGCATAATATTCACCTCTAAAGGCATTAAGAGAATTAGGCAATCATTTAAGATAATCGGGATATTAGGATAAGGCTCTTATGAGTCATAATAGTCATATGGGGAAAGATACTATATATCGGGTATCCACGTAGTCTCAATGCGCTACGATGTGTAGAAGAAGCCTCTCAGAAATCAGAATAACGAGATCGATGATTCGTTTGCAGTATTTGATTGTAACTACTATATAGAACCATAAATAGAAAGTAGGGATTGATGATGGAAAATGAACAATTACAAAACAGTACTATTTTTCCTTTAGGTGAAAAAGTAAAAGCCAACTTTGTAGGCGATGCTTATTTGCAAATGGTCTTTACAGATGCGACTCCTTTAAATACAGCGATTGGTAATGTAACCTTCGCTCCGGGTGCTCGTAATAACTGGCATTCTCATCATGTGGGTCAAGTATTATTAGTCACTGGTGGTAAAGGGTGGTATCAAGCCGAAGGACAGCCTGCTCAAGCGCTTCAGACAGGTGATGTTGTGAATATTCCAGCTCATGTAAAACACTGGCATGGAGCAACTAAAGACAGCTGGTTTGTTCATTTAGCGATGACTCCAGGAGAAACCGATTGGCTAGAGCCGGTAGAAGATGAGTGGTTCAACCGTTTATAATACAACAATCTTATAAATCGCTACTATATAAAATAGAATTTCAAAATCATAGATGAGGTGAATCGATATGGAATACGTAACATTAAATAATGGAGTTAAAATGCCGATTTTGGGATATGGTGTGTATCAAATTCCCGACCAAGCAGAATGTGAACAATGCGTACTGGATGCTATCAGCGTAGGGTATCGTTCAATTGATACTGCTCAAGCTTATAGAAATGAAGAAGCGGTTGGTCATGCAATACAGAAGAGTGGAGTGCCTAGAGAAGAATTATTTATCACCACTAAAGTCTGGATTTCCAATGCAGGTTATGAAAAAGCGAAAGCTTCTATAGACGAATCTCTTCGCAAGCTTCAATTGGATTATCTGGATCTACTGTTAATCCATCAACCGTTTAACGACTATTATGGTACTTACCGTGCTATGGAAGAGTACTATAAAGCAGGCAAAATCAAAGCGATCGGAGTCAGCAACTTCTATCCTGACCGCTATATTGATCTGGTGAAATTTGCTGAAGTAGTACCTGCGGTAAATCAAGTCGAGACCCATGTCTTTAACCAACAAGTCAAAGCGAATGAAATTATGAAAAAATACAATACACAGATTGAATCGTGGGGTCCTTTTGCAGAAGGTAAAAATGATCTATTCACCAATCCTACTTTACAAGAAATTGGGGAGCAATATGGTAAATCGACTGCTCAAGTGGCCTTACGCTTTTTGATTCAACAAGGGATAGTGGTCATTCCCAAAACGGTTAACAAAGAGCGAATGGAACAAAACTTTAACGTGTTTGATTTTGAATTAAGCGCGCAAGATATGGAAAAATTAATCGCTTTAGATACAGAGAAAAGTTCATTCTTCTCTCACTCTGATCCAGCAACGGTTGAAATGTTAACCGATTATGCTAAAAAAGGATTGGAATAAGATCAATACTAACAGCATTCGCAGTTATATCATCGGATGACGTACAGAAGCTAGTAGAGTTGCTTTTAAAAAGCACTTTACTAGCTTTTTATGTATACCTATTAGAAAGAGTATTATAAAATGGACTACAATTGATGTTTTTACGACAACTGTCTATAATTTATAATCAATGTGTTGCATGTGTATTGTGAATGATATAGAGAAGGATGTGTTGAGTTCTGATTGTTAAAGTAGATCGAAGAGTACTGCGCACCCAAGAAGCGATTAAGAAAGCACTTTTGGAACTGATGTCAGAAAAGAAATTCGATAGTATTACGATTCAAGATATTGCAGACCGAGCCAATATCAATCGTGCTACAGTGTATCTTCATTATCTGGATAAATTTGATCTGTTGGATAAAATGATTGAGGAGCATATTGTGAATATGTCTACGATCTGCGAGACAGAAGCTGATCTCGACTGGTTCGAATCTACAGTACATTGTATCGAATACTTAGAAGAAAATTATTTATTCTTTTCGACTATGTTAGCGAGTGAAGGAGCTTCTTTTTTCCGTAATCAATTTGTAGAACATAATATTAAAGAGTTCAAAAAAGATATCGATATCACTACAGGAAAAAATAAAGGGCAGAATGAAGAAATTCTCGCCGAGTTCGTAGCTAATGCTTATGTTGGCGTAGTGGAATGGTGGATCAAAAATGAGATGCCTTACTCACCTAGAGAAATGGCAGAAAAAGTAGGCGATCTATTGGAAAGAGTTGTAGAATCTTAAATCTAGGGCTCTAGAATAATAACTCATCACATCAAAAAGAACGACTCCATATAGGTAGTCGTTCTTTTTTATCGTAGAGACGTAACGGAGTAACAAAGTTGAAGCTAATGAATGACTTGATTACGCTTTAATAGTCCGCACAATTGATCAGATATCTCATCAGGTGACTGAGGCATCTGATTGACAATCCACCATTCGATCGTGCCTACAAAAGCAGAAGCCATAAAATGAGTAATAAATTCTTTATTATAGTGTTTATTATCATCTTCCATATTAATATGCATTCTAATATTCTCGATCACAATATCCAGTAAGCGCTGACGGAAAGTAGGAACCCCTTTATTCGCAAACATAGAAGCATAGAATGTATAGTGTTCTTCAAAATAATGAACAATCGGGAGCAACGAAGATTGTAATAGATCGATCGTGTCTCCATTAGCATCAATGGTTGTACTTACCATACTCATTTTATTCAAGTAGACCTCAATACACCGATCCAGTAAATCATATTTATCTGTGTAATGAAAATAGATCGTCCCTCGATTTACATTAGCTCGCTCAGCAATTTCATTGATTGTAATCTCTTCGAAATTCTTTTCCGCAATCAAAGAAAGAAACGATTGAAAGATAGCATCCTTTGTTTTGACGATTCTTCGATCTACTTTTGTACTCATGTCTATTCCTCCATTCCAAGATATCTAACAGATCGATGGCTTCTGTTGAATATCCTACAAAAAGCGCTAGATTAACGATTGAACGTACTCCAATACTTCTTATAATAAGCAATAGGACGTACATCTGTAAAACAAATATACCATTTAAAGGAGGGTGACATCATGTCACTAGAACGTTTAGAAGCCGTATCCGAATTAAGAAGCTTGGTCGATGATTATGCCATTTTAACTGATGAGAAGAAGATTTCAGAGCAAATGAATTTATTTACACCTGATGCGAAATTTACTATTTATATAGGTGGTCAATTGATTTCAACCATCACTGGAACAGAATCATTAGAAAAAGAATTTATGACCCATGTGAATGAGATCAAGTGTTATTTTACTATCAATGGACAGCATAAAGTAACCGTGAACGGAGATACTGCCGAAGGAATCGTATTTTCGCAAATGAAAGTCATTCGAGAAGAACAGGGAGTCGATATTCTATCCGATTATAGTATTCGATATGATGACGTGTATGTACGTCAAAACGGAGCATGGTTAATACAAGAACGCGCAGAATACATGATTATGATTGAATCTAGACCATTACAATCTTAAACTAAAATCCTAAACAAAAGAGCTGATGAATAACTTCCTCGGCTCTTTTTTACGTTGTTTTCTTATTCGTTTTAGATAGCGTTATTTTTATATGTCAGAATGTTGTTATATTGCAGAGGTCATGTTATGATTATGCCGAATAAAACATTATCTTCAATTTAATACATATTTAACCTTTTCAACCTTACCCATGCGCTGATCTTCTTGGATGCGCTTTTTATATGTATGCAAATGTAAGCGTTATCAAAGTGTATTTTAATGTCTATTTTCTCGCAGGTACAAGTCTGAGTATATTCTTTGCTATACACAAAGTAACGAATATCTCAGCTTTATACCATATAAAATAACGGAGGTATTCAGATGATCAGAAAATGTTTCGGTTTGTTCCTTGCTTTCGCTTTAGTATTCAGTGTCTTTTCTACATTACCTGTAGATGCTGCAAATCGACCATTAGCCAAGCTTCCTGGTAATTCCAATCCTTTAATGGATCACAAATTAGGAGCTGACCCTTATTCATTGGTCTATAACGGAAGAGTCTATGTTTATATGTCCAGTGATACCTACGTGTATAACAGTGATGGCTCGATTAAAGAAAATGATTTTAGTTCACTTGATCGTATTCAAGTCAGCTCTTCTGCAGACATGGTCAATTGGACTGATCATGGAACAATACCTGTTGCTGGAGTAAATAACAAAAATGGTGGCAAAGGTATAGCGAAATGGGCTGGCAATTCATGGGCTCCAGCAGTAGCTACCAAAAAAATAAATGGTAAAGATAAATTCTTTTTATATTTCGCTAATGGTGGATCAGGAATTGGTGTTTTGACCGCAGACTCACCGATTGGACCATGGACAGACCCACTTGGCAAAGCGCTATTAACCCAAAGTACACCGGGCATGGCGGGAGTAACATGGCTTTTCGATCCTGCTGTTCTTTTAAATGATGATGGTACAGGATACTTGTATAGCGGAGGAGGTATCCCTAATGAATCTAATCCAGCTTCTATCGCTAATCCGAAAACAGCTAGAGTGATCAAATTAGGAGCCGATATGATCAGTGTCAATGGTAGTGCGACTACAATCGATGCTCCCTATATGTTTGAAGATTCAGGAATTCATAAGTACAACGGAAAATACTATTATTCCTACTGTATTAATTTTGCCGGTACCCATCCTGCACAATATCCAGCAGGTGAGATCGGTTATATGGTAAGTGATAATCCGATGGGACCTTTTACGTACAAAGGTCATTTCCTGAAAAATCCGTATAACTTCTTCGGCGTAGGTGGGAACAACCATCATGCTGTCTTTAATTTTAAAAATGAATGGTACGTGGTATATCATGCGCAAACCGTAAGCAAAGCTCAAATTGGCACAGGAAAAGGATATCGTTCTCCACATATCAATAAATTAGTACACAATGCAGATGGCAGTATTGCTGAAGTACAAGCGAATATGGCTGGAGTCGCTCAACTATCGAATATCAATCCTTATACCCGGGTGGAAGCAGAGACGATTGGATGGCAAGCAGGTATTGCTACAGAGCCTACACAAGCAAGCGGTGGCCCGATTAGCAATCTCAATGTGACCAATATTAATAATGGAGATTGGGTCGCTGTTGGCAGAGCAGACTTCGGTTCTAATGGAGCCAAAACATTCAAAGCGAATGTAGCGACGACGGGTGGAGGCAATATTGAAGTGCGGCTGGATAGTGACACAGGTCCTCTGGTAGGGACTTTGAAAGTAACTTCCACTGGAGGTATGCAGAACTGGAAAGAGATGCAGACAACGATTAATAATGTGACTGGTATTCATAATGTATACCTCGTATTTACAGGCTCAGGAAATGCGAATCTATTCAATCTGGATTACTGGCAGTTCGCTTCCTAATAGATCCGACTGATGTTTTACGATTGGGTCTCTGGTAGACGATCTTCGATGTTGCTAGAGACCCTATTTAGAATATGGATTTTATCTTATATTAAGATGGAGGTATTTATGAAAAAGAAATCTTGGGTAACGTTGGCAGCTACAGGGGTTATTTCACTATTTGTCTCGGTAAGTGCATTTGCAGGAACAGTCTTCTGGGAACCACTGACTTATTTTAATGCAAGCACATGGCAAAAAGCAGATGGATACTCTAATGGAGATATGTTCAATTGTACATGGCGTGGCAATAATGCTAATTTTACAAGCGATGGTAAGCTTAGACTGGGATTGACAAGTTCAGCAGCCAACAAGTTCGATTGTGCAGAATACCGTTCGACTAACAAATACAAATACGGTAAGTATGAAGTGAGTATGAAGCCTGCCAAAAACACAGGTATTATATCTTCTTTCTTTACGTACACAGGACCTACAGATGGAACACCATGGGATGAGATTGATATTGAGTTTCTAGGTAAAGATACGACTAAAGTACAATTCAATTATTATACCAATGGTGTAGGGAATCATGAAAAAGTCATTAATTTGGGATTTGATGCTTCACAAGGCTTCCATACGTATGCTTTCGACTGGCAGCCTAATTCAATCAAATGGTATGTCGATGGCGTACTCAAGCATACCGCAACCACCAATATTCCAACCAATGCAGGTAAAATTATGATGAATATCTGGAATGGTAAAGGAGTAGACGACTGGTTAGGGTCTTATAATGGAGCCAATCCATTGTATGCAGAATATGATTGGGTGAAATACACCAGTAATTAATGATGATAGAAGAGGCGGCCTTATAGGGCTGTCTCTTCTTTTTTTGGAACAAATTAAACGGTTTTATATAGCTTTTATCATTACATGTTGTTTATAACGGATACCTAGCTTTACGAAAAAAAATCCGCATTACATAAACATGTGGATGCTGTAGATTATAAAAATAGTTTATGCATGTACAAACAAATGATTGCGTATATAGGTGTTACTATCTATAATAATTTAAAGCTTACTTGAATCTTACATGATAATAAATATCAATAAGGGGTGCATACTTATGAGTCAATTGATAACCGAAGTCCAACCAGATGTTGAAATCTACATACAATCTATTTACCAAACCGTCGTCCAACGCAATCCTCATGAGGTCGAGTTTCATCAAGCTGTCAGCGAGTTTCTGGAAAGTATGGCACCTGTGATTAAAAAGCACCCTGAATATCAGAAATATGCTATTTTAGAGCGAATTGTAGAACCCGAACGTCTTATTTCATTTCGTGTTCCGTGGGTAGACGATCAAGGAAAAGTACAGGTGAATCGTGGGTTTCGTGTGCAATTCAATAGTACACTTGGACCTTATAAAGGAGGTCTACGTTTTCACAAAAGTGTAAATGCTAGTATTATTAAATTTCTTGGATTTGAACAGACTTTTAAAAATGCCTTAACTGGTCAGCCCATTGGTGGCGGTAAAGGTGGTTCTGATTTCGATCCGAAAGGGAAATCAGATCTTGAGATTATGCGTTTCTGTCAAAGCTTTATGACAGAGCTATATAAATATATGGGTTCAGATGTCGATGTGCCTGCTGGAGATATCGGTGTGGGTGGACGAGAGATTGGCTTTCTTTTCGGGCAATACAAAAGAATCCGTAGCGGTAATGAACCTGGTGTATTAACAGGAAAAGGGATTGGTTACGGTGGTAGTCTAGGTCGGACAGAAGCAACGGGTTACGGATGTATCTACTTTTTACAAGAAATGCTTGCTTCACAAGGTTTAGAATTAGCGGGTCGTCAGACCGTTGTGTCAGGTAGTGGGAATGTTTCGATTTTTGCTATACAAAAAGCTCAAGAACTAGGCGCACATGTTGTCGCTTGTAGTGATTCTAGTGGTTATATTTTTGATCCAAATGGCATTCAGTTGGAGACGGTGAAGCAGATTAAGCTTGTAGAGGCAGGAAGAATTAGCGATTATACACTTCATCATCCAGAAGCATCTTATTATGAAGGAAGTACAAACATTTGGAATGTGGATTGTGAAATTGCACTTCCATGCGCCACACAAAATGAACTGAATGAAGTAGCAGCACGTCAGCTCATCGATAACGGTGTAATTGCAATCGCTGAAGGGGCGAATATGCCAACAACTTTGGAGGCGGTTCATATTCTTTTAGCGAATAATATTCTATTTGCTCCAGGCAAAGCAGCCAATGCAGGTGGAGTAGCTGTATCTGCTCTTGAAATGGCTCAAAATAGTATGCGCTTATCATGGAGCTTCGATGAAGTAGATGGACGTCTCAAAAAGATTATGCAACATATTTATCAAGATAGCATTGAAGCAGCCGAAGACTATGGATTCGAAGGGAATCTGGTTGCAGGATCCAATATTGCAGGTTTCAAAAAAGTCGCTGAAGCAATGATTGCTCAAGGTATTGTTTAAATAAAAGAAAATTTATATGATAAATAATTTCAATCTCCCAAAAACATTGTGTAAACTATACAAGTAATTAAAAACAAGCAAAAAAGAGACAGTCTTTAAAGATTGTCTCTTTTTTGCTTGCAACTAAACAGAATATATTACCGGTTAATATAGGCGCTACATACCAATCCATAGATTAATAATGGTAGAGATGTATTTATAATTGATGACGCTATAATATAATGTAATAAAGAAGTGAAAAAACGAATAAAAAACATAAAAATAAATAGATAGTTCGTAAATAGCGATCTAAAAAACAATATTTCATTGACAACACCTATGAAATTCATTAAAATTCGAAAGGGACATCAGCTTCAAAACGAATCATAAATATAATTGCCTTGAGTTTATTCATAAATATATATGTTAATCCTTATCACTATTATAGGAGTACCTACCACATATTCCTATAAGAAAATCAGGATTTTTTAGCTTTTATGAATAGATACGGCGTGGAGGATGGCTTGACCATGGATAACTGGTTCAAACTCAAAGAAAGAGGCACGACCGTTTCAACCGAAATTATTGCAGGATTAACTACATTTTTTACAATGGTCTATATTGTTATTGTCAATCCGGGAATACTCAGTAGTACCGGAATGGATTTTAATGGAGTATTTATTGCTACTATTTTAGCAAGTATCGTAGCGACTCTAATTATGGGATTATGGTCTAACTATCCAATTGTGCTCGCACCGGGTATGGGTCTAAATGCATTTTTTGCTTATAGTGTTGTAGGCGGATATGGTGTCACCTGGCAGGTTGCTCTGGGTGCCGTATTTATCGCAGGTATATTGTTTATTATTCTATCTGTGACTTCATTCCGTTATATGTTGCTTGATGCGATTCCAGCCAGTTTGAAGCATGCTATTACAGCAGGGATTGGACTTTTTATTACAACAGTAGGTCTACAGAACTCGGGTATCATCATTGCTTCCGAATCCAATCTAATTACGATTGGTAATCTCACAGAGCCAATGACATATCTAACAATTATCGGGTTATTAATTACGGTGGTTCTGATGGCGTATAATGTAAAAGGTTATCTGTTTATAGGTATGGTCGTTACAGCTATTCTGGCTTGGATCTTAGGATTGTTCCAATTGCCTGCATCTATTATGGCTATGCCACATGGATTAGCAACGACTGCTTTCCAATTGGATCTAGCAGGTGTGTTCTCAAATGGTCTATATACGATCATCTTTACCTTCTTATTAATTACCTTATTTGATACGACAGGAACAATGCTTGGTGTTGCAGAGCAAGCAGGGCTTCTTAATAAAGATGGCAAGTTTCCACGTTCCCGCGGTGCGCTTTTAGCAGATGCAGTAGGAACGACAACAGGTTCTTTGCTAGGAACAAGTCCAACTTCTGCTTATATTGAATCAAGTACAGGTGTTGCAGCAGGTGGTCGAACAGGGCTTACAGCGATCACAGTAAGTATATTGCTTGCCCTTACGTTATTCTTTGCACCTATCGTAAGTGTGATCTCCGGTATTCCAGCTATTACTTCACCAGCATTGATTATTGTTGGTTACTTTATGATCAGTGTGATTAGCAAGATCGACTGGAAAGACCTTGAAGTTGCTTTCCCTGCTTTCTTGATTATTATCTTAATGCCATTAACACATAGTATTGCAACAGGGATTGGCTTTGGTTTTATTTTCTATCCATTGCTCAAATTGCTTCGTGGTAAAGGAAAAGAAGTTCATCCTGTTTTCTATGTTTTTGCAGTATTATTCTTGATCCAACTTGTATTTTTAGATCACTAGAATATGAATAACTACAAAGAAGAGGACGGTCTATTATAGATCGTTCTTTTTTTGTATTACCAAATACTTTAGTACAGCACATAAAGTCATGTTGAATCGGTAAGACCAAAAGCCAATGTAGCTATCTATTATAGAGTAAAAAAGAAACGTTTCGCTTCTATAGCTCAAAAGGAATTATTCATTTCCCCTTTTATTAAGCGTTATCAATTAACGGTTTACGGTAGTTAAAGGCTCATGGTATTATAAATGCGAAACGTTTCAATTTGAATTTGAAAGGAGAAAAGTCAATGAACAAAGTAAAAAAATGGAGTCTATTTTTAACTTTTTGTCTGTTAACCAGTTTAACTTTCACTCCTATGGTTGCAACTGCACAGCAAACAAGCAAAAAGGCTGCTTTCCATTCTGAATTGAAAGCGGTTGCAAATAAAACATACGAGTACTTTAAAGACTATACGGATCCTAATACTGGTTTAACTTATGATGAAGTCAGAACAACAGAAAAGGGTACAGAAGAAGCCAAACGCACTTCACCTACAAATATTGCAATGTATATGATGAGTACTGTTTCTGCCGAGCAGTTAGGTATGATTAGTAAAAAAGAAGCAGTAACTCGTTTGCAAACGACGCTTAATTCTCTGGAAAAAATGGATAAATGGAATGGTTTATTTTACAACTGGTATAACACAAATGATGGATCTTTGAAAAAAGATTGGGGAGAATTTATTTCGCAAGTCGATAATGGCTGGATGTCAGCAGGTCTAATTGTTGTAGGTCAGGCTTATCAGGAACTTCATGCTCAGACGAGCCAACTGGTGAATGCGATGAATTATACAACACTATACGATCCCAAAGTTGGTCAATTCCGCGGTGGGTATGATGTAGCTAAAGGCGAGCTGACAGAACATCATTATGGTTCTTTTTATACTGAACCGCGTGTAGGAAGTTATATTGCGATCGGTAAAGGCGATGTTCCCAAAGAACATTGGTGGAAAATGTACCGTACCATGCCAGCAGAATTCGATTGGCAGTCTCAAGTTCCTCAAGGTAAAACCGTCAAATATGATGGAGTAAAAGTTTTTGAAGGAAGCTACGTCTATAAAAAACAAAAATTTGTACCTAGCTGGGGTGGTAGCATGTTCGAGGCGCTAATGCCAGGTATGGTCATTAAAGAAAAAGAATTGGGTACTCGTGCACTTGGACTCAATAATAAACGCTATGTACAATTACAAATTCAATATGCTAAAGACAAAGGGTATGCTGCATGGGGGTTCTCGCCTGCTGCAACACCGACAGGGTATAGTGAATTTGCAGCGACTCCGCTAGGTATTTCCGGTTACAAAGATGGAGCAACGGTCACTGCTCATGCAACGTTCCTTGCACTAGAATATGCTCCTGAAGCAGCTCAAAAGAATATCAAAGCACTCCAAAAATTGAAGATGGCTGGGAAGTATGGCTTTTACGATTCGGTGAATGTGAAGACCGGTGAACTTGCCAAAGCTTATCTTGCTCTCGATCAAGGAATGATTATGATATCTATCGCTAACTATCTAGAAGATGGCGTTATTCGTGATTATTTCCACAGTGATCCAATCGGTAAGAAACCAGAAAATTTGCTGAAGAAAGAGGTCTTTTCGATTCAGTAAATCAGTAAAAAAGGTAAGTAAGAATTAAGCAGTAAAAAGAACAGCTATCCATGCTGTTCTTTTTTTATGTTCATTTTTCATCCTGCGGATTTTTCATTCCTGATGAAAGTGTATCTATGATATGTTTTTGGATTTGCTCAGGTGTCTCATCAAAATCATACTTTATCCATTGATAGACAACGCCAAAATAACCGTAAGAAAAAAAGGACATAAGGTAAGAAAGGCTTTTATCGTAGATTTCTTCAGCAGGTATCAATTGTTCAAAGAGATGCATAATGAGGGTAACCAGTCCATTGTTATTTAATAAAGTAAACAGTCGCTTATTCTCATAGATATAGTTCAACATGGCAAAACCCTTATCTTTTTTTACGTCTTCTTCGTGTTGTTCGGCATAATATTCCCATTCGTAATTAAGTTTGAACATCAAAAGTTCATCTTTACTCTTTTGATGATTAAGATGTCTATAAAAAGTTGTTCTTCCCACTCCAGCTACTTTACAAATCGTATTTACGTTGATTGTATCATAGTCTTGTGATGCCATCAGTTTGATAAGAGCATCTGCTAGACATAATTTTAGAAATATCGTTTGATTCTTTTTCATAAAGGTACATATTCTCCTTTTTGTTCCGCATAGCGTGTTTACGATCATTTTCATGCTATTACGTATTCTCAAATCAAGAAAACAATGATAATAATGATAAAGTAATAAACAGATGTACCGAAATGGAACAGTTGTTTCATTACTTTATCTAATATAAAACATTTCTTGATCCACGGAAAGGAAAGTAAAGATTAATATGAAAAAGAGTGTAAAGGTAGTAGGAATAACGTTGTTAAGTCTATTCATTGTAGTTATTATTGCAGTCGCTTTTTTACTGATTAAGAATCATATAGATTCTAAAAAGCCGATGATAGAAGATACGTATTATAAGAATTTTCAATCTAAGGCTATATTAGAAAAAAAATATGCCGGATTGGGAAGTTACGAAGTATCGCAAGTTAAGCTGAAATCAGAGGACAATCTGATCAAAGAGTACAGCATCTGGTATCCGAGAGAACTCGAAAATAAACAGCAAATGTATCCATTGATTGTAGTAACAAATGCTAGCAATACAGCCGCTTCTGTGTATGAACCTTTTTTCGAACGACTTGCTTCATGGGGATTTATTGTAGTAGGTAATGAAGATAAGCAAGCAGGATCAGGCTTAACGACTTCAAAAACATTAGACGATGTATTGGCACTAAATAAAAATGCTGAAAGTGTATTATACGGAAAGATCCAGCAAGACCATATCGGTGCTCTTGGATATTCTCAAGGTGGGGCAGGAGCATTAAGAGCTGTTACAGAGTACAAAAACAGCTCTAAATATAAAACGATATTTACTGGAAGTGCTGCCTATCCGCTTCTTGCCAAAAATATGGGTTGGAGATATGACATTTCCAAAGTTAACATTCCTTATTTTATGTCAGCAGGAACAGGTAAATCTGACGACTCTGGTGAAGATTCAAAAACCAGTTTTGGAGGTGTTGCACCACTTTCATCTCTTATAGAGAACTACAATAAAATTTCAAATAACGTATTTAAAATTCGTGCAAGAGTCAGCGGAGCAGAGCACTGGGATATGAACAGAGCCGATGGATATATGACAGCTTGGATGTTATATCAGCTACAAGATGATCCAGAAGCAGGATCAGTATTCTTGGGAAAAAACGCTGAAATATTAAGAAATTCTAACTGGCAAGATATTCAAAAAAGCAAATAGGAATAGTATAGAAAAGTTATACTGCAATTTAAAGAAGATAGAAAATATAATGATTAATCAAAGAGGTAGAATTTGCTATAAGAGCAGGTTACTCCTCTTTTTCTTCTTCATTTACATACAAAACACTATATTTAGTTATTTTTATGTTAAATATGTGCTGAATTTACGATCTGCATAGTAATGCAAATATATGATAGTATAATTACAGGTATACAAATACATAAATATGGGGTCAACCCAGGTGAATATAATGAGTTTAGAACATGAGTTTTTTCTTGTGAACAACAATTTTGATATGGATATAAATTATATTTATGAATGGTATAGCTCTAATAGGTATACATGGAAGCAAAAAGTAAGCGTATCTGATCATTTGATTTTATACCTAATGGATTTTTTGAATTGGATACCTACTTATAACCCTGCAACAAAACAAAACACAAGCGGGTTAACTTATTATGGCTTAACTGTTATTTCTGCAACAGAGACTGGAAAGTTAAAGCAAATTTTAGAAAAATGGCTTTGCTTTATAGAAGAAGCTCCAGATAGATTTAGTTTGAGAGGTCAGACAGTTTGGAGAGAAACTGAAGACGAAGAAGGCTATTGGGAAAGTACAAGAACTCAAATACATCGAGAGGCTTTACAACATGAATTACATTTATTAGTAAATTTAACCATTCAAGCATCAGGTGGTAATAAATCTATTCTTCATTTTGGCATTTAAATAGAATTGTAATCATATTTATGGAATTGCTAATGATTGAGAATACTTTTTATTATAATTCCCTTTGCTTTTTTTCTAAAATGCAGGTATGATAAACTCAATTAAATGAAGTTACGAGGAAGCACCTCGCTTGTAGATACTTTGTATCTATGGCGAGGTGCTTTTTTTGTTTTCATAAAGGAGCATATATGGTGAAAAAATTAAAAAAAACTATGGATAAACAATCTATACAAACAATTTGCAGTGAATTACCTCGCTTGGTAGCTCATCGTAAACTACTGCAAACTTCTTTAAGCATTCTTATTTTAACCTCTGTATTCGGTCCGATTCCCAGTGTTCATGCTGCAAGTGTGACAGCTGATATTACATCTGCAAAGGCTAATACTAACTCGGTTTCATTGAACTTTTCTGTAATTATGCCAGATAGTGAAGTGTTGTATAAAACCAATTTCGAATCTAATACATTTTCTACCTATTACGGTAGTGGTAGTAACCAAGGTAATCAATCTTATGTTCCTACAGATAAAGGCACCTCCTTACAAATTACTGACACTATTACTAACCATAAAGGTAATGCGTATGGATATCCTAGTACATCTAGCGATACAAGCTTGGCTCGAACTTCTATTGCGAGTCTTCAGCAAGGAGCACGACTTCAAGCTCAGTACGATATGCGTTCTTTGTCTGGATCAACGAATCAAAGTGCAGTCCAATTTAGTGATATTCGTGGTAAAAAAGGGCTTCAATTGACAGACAACAGTGGAAGGATGGTCCGCTTTAAAAATACTACATCTATTGTTCCAGTCAAACCAGCAAATACGCCTCAAATTATTCCTGTATATGTAGATGGAGGAACTCCTGATTGGCCTGACGAACAATTTTTAACTATACTTAGTTCAGCCAATACCGATTGGCACTGGGCAGTTGCTTATTACAAATATCAAGCCGCAACTCAGTCGCTGGTTCTTGACTCTTCTAATTCTTCTTTCTGGTATACAACGATTGGAGCATCGGGTATGACTAACAATGGAGAGTATACATTTCAACCGGGAGATTCCCTGATTACGTTCCCATATGGAGATTTTGGTACCGGTATGTCTGATATAGGGTATCATCCAGATTGGGCAACTTACAGCCGTAGTCTTGATATTCCGGCAGATACGACACAGTTTGACTTAGGTAAATATGGAGCCAATCTTAGCTTCACCTCATCTACTAACGGTGTTATGCAAGTGGATGAGTTCAAAATCGGTTATGCTCAAAAAGCAATAATCTACCGAAATGGTCAACAGATTTATGCAGGTTATGATTCAAATTATAATGATAATAGTGCTGTAGATACGGAGAAACCTAATCAAGTAGATAGCCTGAACTATACATTCGTTCCTTCAAATAAAAATGTCGTTGTAACATGGGAAGCTCCAATAGATAATGGATCAGACTATACATACAGCATTCAAGGTCAATTACGAGATGGTTCGTTAGGTTCAATTCAAGATCCTACTCAAGTTAAAGTCACTTCGGGTATAGCAGGATACATTGTAACTCAGGATAATAATCCTAATGGAACCATTACATCTGGATCTATGACAACTTCTGCGACTCATATAGCAATCACTCCTGATGTTACTACTCCATTTATTCATGTAGCAGCAATCGATAAGAATGGTAATATCGGCCCAACACAGACGGTCACTTTAAATGATAATAGCCAACCCGAATTGAATTTATCGCTTGCTTCCAATCAATTAAATCGTCATGGGAATACGATCTATGTATCTGCTACTGATCCAGACACATGGATTACTAAGACCATGCTTCCGAATGGTAATCATGTAGAGACAGGAGTTACTTCGTATAATGTAACAGAGAATGGTGATTATACATTTACTACGTATGATTGGATAGGGAATCCGTCTTCCAAAACAATCACAGTTGCAAATATAGACAAAGAAGGTCCGGTAATTTCATTTACACCAGATGGATCTGAGTGGCAAGCTAAGCAGGTTGATGTACATATTCTAACTGCTGATCGATCATTACAATCTGTTCGTTATCTGGTCAATCAACAGAGTACTCGTCCAGACATTAACGAGCAGTGGATAGAAGGTATCGAGAACTTTTCTCTTACATTACCAGCCGAAAAGCAGGGCATCTGGTATGTTCATGTCCTTGCAATAGATTCAGCAGGCAATGAGTCTTATGGACGCTCAAAAGAAATCAAAATTAAAGCTCTGCCAGAAAAACTGGCTCATGATGATATTCAGTTAAGCTCTTCATCATCAGGCAGTATTCAAGGGATATTACCATCTAGAGTAGATGAATCGTATGAAGTGATCAATCAACAAACAGGAAATATATTAAATATACCTGCTGGTAGCAACTCATTTACAGATACTAATTTAACACCGGGCACTTCATATACTTACATCATCACACCTATTAATGTTTCGGGTAGAGGGGAATCTGTAAGCTATAGTTATACTACTATTCCTGCTGCTGCAAGAGTGGAAGGTGCCTATCCATTATCCGAAACTTCTATGCGTGTACAGCTAGAATCTATTCCATCTGCTACCCATTACTTATATGAACTTGCTGATAAAAATGGAACGGTTATTTCCAAAGGAATAATGAATACAAGTCGTGTATTCGAACAACTTGCTCCTAATAATAACTATACCTTGAGTATTCATGCAGTGAATGAATCGGGTCAAAGTCTGGAAAGTCGCTACACCTTTTTGACTTTACCTTCGCTTGCTGGTTTACATGTATTAGGGGTTGGAACTCATTTTGCACAGCTATCCTGGGACAATGTAACCGGAGATGTTTATTATGATGTAGAACGTGATGATAAGCATATTGTTACCGTTACTGAAGAAACGTATACAACCGTTACAGATAGCACCTATAACGAATACCATGTAGCTTATCTAGATTCAAATGTTCTATTTACTGATCATAATCTCATTTCAGGCACATCCTACAATTACTCTATTGCTGTCACTAATACATCCGGACAGAGTGATTTTAGAAATATCTCGTTGTGGACATTACCTGTTGCAACAGAGTTGATCAAGAAAAACATAGCTATAGACTCTGCTACTTATGTCTGGAGAGATGTACGAGGTGCCAAAGGCTATGATATCTATCTAGATGGTATCAAAATAGCAACAACAGATCAGGCAAGTTATGCGTTTACTGGACTGAATTCAGGTAGTGCGCATGTTGTTTCTGTTGTTCCTTTTA
Source organism: Paenibacillus nuruki (assembly GCF_001721045.1). GTDB lineage: Bacteria > Bacillota > Bacilli > Paenibacillales > Paenibacillaceae > Saccharibacillus > Saccharibacillus nuruki. Next base: position 44,422 of record NZ_MDER01000066.1, read on the forward strand.
ACGATTTTGGCACAGGAGAGGCCGCGAATGCGACGTTTATTACACTGCCTGAATCGATTAATGAGGATTTGAATGTTGAGAATATTGCTTATACCTCAGCACAAATAAAGTTTAGACCTGTAAAAGGAGCTTCTACCTATATTGCTACTATCAATGGAAAAGAATATACAAGTTCAACTTCAGTTATTGATTTAAAATATCTAAAAGCTGGTGAGATCTATTCAATACAGGTATATGCTGTTAATGAAAGTGGAAAGTCTGCTGTAAAATCTCTTCAATTTCAGACAATACCGCTCGCTCCTGAATCGGGAAAAGTATATGCAAATACTAATGATCATCTTCAATTAGCATTTTCACCTTCTGAGGGTGCTCTATACTACCATATCTATGATACGTATGGACATTTGATCCAAACCACCACTGACTTAAGTGCAAGCTTACCTAGTCCAGGTGCTGGGGTTGTATCGTCTTTTGGGATTGCAGCTGTAGGTAAAAATGGCGAGAGCCCTGAGCGTTTATGGATAGAATATCAGGGAGCACCTATTCCATCTCAAGCCAATCAAGCGAATGTGCTGAATATTCTAGATCTACAGTCTGATTATGCCACTATAGGTTGGGAACATTTTAAAGGAGCGGTTTCGTATCATGTGTATGATGGTGATAAGTTGCTCTACACCGTTCAAGACAATCAGATGCGCCTAGATCATCTAACAAGTAGTACAAAATATAATAACTTTGGCATTCGTGCCGTTAACACAACAGGAGTAATGGGAGACTTGTATAAGTTATCTTTCGAAACACATCCTTTTTCAGGATTTCAATTAGATACAGCAGATATCACTACATCTTCAGCCACTATACACGCACGAAATGGAAGCGATCTAGACACATTTATTTTTGCAGACGGTAAACATGAGATGCAGCGATCATCATCACCAATGATTGAACTCAAGAATTTGTCAGATGCACATCGATACACCATAAATGTATGGACAGAAAATTCGGCAGGCATTCCATCGGAAGTACAACGTATAACTTTTAAAACGAAAGAAAAAGCAGTAGGTAATGTGCCTTCTACTGTTTTGAATCCAGCCGTGACTATAGATCATCAGCATCTGGATAAAATAGTAGAGAATGATGCATCAGTATCTGTGCGTCCATCTGCTAGCGATAATAATCTAGTTAATAGGTTTATTGACGTGAAGTCTCGGTACTCGGAAAGTGCCATTAATGATTTAGCTGATCGTGGTATTGTAAAAGGTGACGAATTAGGTAATTTTAATCCTAGAGCAGGCATTACTAGAGCAGAATTTGTAAGTATATTGCTTCGTTCTAGCAATGAACAGCCTGACGTTTCAGCTGACTCTTTGTCAGTATCCAATCTATTTAATGATATCGACGGAAAATGGTATTCAGATGATGTAATGAAAGCAGCTCAGTTGAATTATATTGAAGGCTATCCGGATGGAACGTTTAAGCCAGATCGAGTAATCACTAGAGCAGAAGCAGCTAAAATTTTGCAAAGCTTTATGAAGTATCAGGGAGATGCTGTATATCCATTTACCGATGAAAAGAATATTCCTTTATGGGCAAAAGTAGCGATTAATAAACTAGGAGGAGAACTTTTTATCGGTTATGAGAATGGTCAATTTAAACCTAATCGGAAGATTACAAAAGAAGAAACAGCTGTGGTGGTTTATAGATTATTGCATAAGTAATAACATGAATAAATAGTAGGTGTTGCACATTATAGGTAGCACCTGCTTTTCTTCACACATTGAGTATCAAGGCTTTTAAAGTCTTGGTGCTTTTTTTATTTATTTACAAAATGATCTGCAATCCGAAAGAAGCAGACTGGTGGATGATAGATCATACAATAGAGTGTAGGAAAATCCCAACAGGATTCTGGGTAGGTTTATGCCATCTAAATCTAAACATTCCTAACGAATATGTTTTTGGCAAAGCTGGATTACTATTAACTATTGCGAATAAATAAGAAATTACAATAATAGATTTGAGAATAATATTTATATTTTAGAATTTTATTCCATATTGACTATTTTATTGATGATAAATATACTCTTTATAAACCATCTTGTTAATCTGTTGTTATTTGCTTTAACTCTATTTTTCCAAATAAAATAAAGTCGCATTCTAAATACGAATTCACCTAAGGGGAAAATAACTATGTTGCATATTACCGAATCGTATATTATTAAAACCTATCATACAGATACAAATCGATACATACTGAATGATTTTAAAGTTTGGATAATAGAGATATCTTCTTACTTAGCTGTTTTAGTATGGTCTCAGCTCCAATCCAAGCTATTATGGAGCCAATTTTCAAAGTCTGGTCGTGATTCTCTATGACTTCAAGTAACGATAGGGTAAATATGAATAGTATTAGAGAGTTGCCTATTTCCAATATTCGTGTTCTTATAGGTGCTCTATTTCTTATTGCGGGTTTTAGTAGCTTAATGTTTATTTCATGGGCGTGGTGGGGACTGTTTTTGGGTGGAATTCTAGCGTGGATCACTGTTTTCGGAAAAGATAGCAAAAAAGCATTTGTAGCTCCTCGTGCATTATGGTTGATCCCGATAGGTGCAGTAAGTTATTTGATTTTGGGAATGCTTACTGGATTATTGTCTGTACAACTTGGTTTTGAATGGAGTGCTAATCCAGCATCAGGTCATTTGGGTCAACTGGCTTTGATGATTCCATTTATGCTGCTGGGGGAAGAATTGCTGGGAATAGGGATATTAGAAGCTGCGAGAAATAAAGGGCTCTCATTAGTTAGCAGTACGTTATGGAGTGCGTTGATTTTTGCATTTCTTCATATTCCGTCTTATTGGGATGGCTCTTTCTTTTCAACATTAGTACACGTTATTTTGTTACAGGGTGTAGCACGAATTATTTTTAACTTTGTGTATATAAAAACTGGAAAAAGTATTTGGGGATCATGGTTAACCCATATGCTCGTTGATTTTTTTGCCTTATCATTTTAAGGGGGAAAGTTAATGAAGCTTACCCAAGGAAAATGGATATACAAAGACCAAATGTATTTTTTCCTGATACATCAGCAATAAGAAAAAGGAACACACTGGTTATACTAAAAGAGCAATCTCTAATGAGGTTGCTCTTTTAGTTATGGTTTATTTTGTCTAACCGTGTATATGCAATTTCTTCCTCCTGCTAAAATGTATTCCCCTCGTTCAATATGAACATTATTTCCTAGAACCGTTTGAAATAAATGTAACTCATTCTTGCATAATCCAGTACATACAGCAGCAGCTTCACAAATCGGACAATGCTTCTCAATGAATAAAAAACTACCATCATCCTGTGTCTTAACCTCAGCCATATAACCTTCGATGGTTCTTATCTCGGCTAATTTTTCCAGTTTCTCCCGAATATCTGATGTATCACCAAGATGCTGAAGATATTGTTCTTGCATATTTTTATTTCGAACATCCAGCAGTTTATCCAGCCCTTCATTGCCAAAAGCTTCTTTGATCGAATGAATAAGGCTGACGGATAAATCTGAATAGCCACTTGGGAAAAAACGGTTAGCGGCGGGAGTTAATACCCATAGCTTGGCGGGTCGGCCCATCGGACGGGATTCTTCCACATTCATAACCAATCCTTCTTCTTTGAGCGCATTCAGATGTTGACGAATCGCCATTCCTGACAATGAAAATTGAGAGGAGAGTGCTACAACATCCATTCCTCCTTGCTCCTTTAACAGATCAATGATCCCTCTTCGAGTACGGGTGGAGACATCCTTTTTGATTTGATTCTTGCTCATGGTACATCTCCTTTTGAATCAAGTTATTCTACATGACTCACTACATTTTAAAGAAAAATGTTGACAAAGTCAAAGCTGAGATGTAGTTTAGACTTTGTAAAGAAAAATGTTTACTAAGTATCCGGGTACAATGTATACATATCCATTTTTTTCTAGTTAAAAATCATTTGTTCACTTTACCAAATTATCTGTTATGGAGGTGTAGGAAATCAATAACAATCCGATTGGCATTTTTGATAAGCAACATAGGGCATTGACGATTGGTATTATGCTAGTTCTAACAACGGTAGCTTTCGAGGGACTGGCTATTACGACAATTGCAGCGAAAATGGCACAAAGCTTACAAGGTATTCATTTATACGGTTGGATTTTCAGTGCATTTTTGTTATCTCAGCTTGTTGGGACTCTGGTTATGGGGCAGCAGGTTGATAAGCGTGGCGTTTTTACATCTATGCTTGTATCATTTAGCATTTTTGTGCTAGGGACTGTAGTTTCGGCTGTTTCTTTTGATATGCACATGCTTATTGCAGGAAGGGCCTTTCAAGGTTTTGGGGCAGGAGCTCTGATTACCTGTGTATATACCTGTGTAACACTGCATTATTCGGATTCTCTTCGTACTCAAATTTTAGCGGCATTTTCTATGGCATTTGTCTTGCCTTCTTTAATTGGGCCTTATCTGGCAGGTCTTATTGCCTCATACATGTCATGGCGATTTGTTTTCTGGATAGTTTTGCCCTTGATTGGCTTAGCATTGAGTCTCACATTCCGTTCTTTCCGTGATCTACAGCTTCGGCAAGTGCTGACAGACTCAGTCCAAAAATCTGATTCGAAGACTCTTTATGCGATCCTACTTGCTATTGGAACAGGCTTATTACTCACAGGACTTGGTATGATCACGGATTGGATAGGAATAGTGCTTACTTTAGGTGGATTATTCATCATGATCCCACAAATGCGAAAACTTCTTCCTAAAGGTACTTTTACAGTGAAAAAAGGATTGCCTGCTACATTGGTTTCCAGAGGATTGTATGTAGCTTGTTATTTTACAACAGAGAGTTTTGTGATCTTGGCATTAACCGAAGTAAAGGGACTATCAGCAGATCTTGCTGGCCTTATTGTAGCAGCAGGTTCTTTGAGTTGGTCCGCCGCCGCATGGTTGCAAGCCAAGCTTGATGTACGAGATCAAGGTCGTGGTCGCAAAGCTAGAGTGATGGGAGGTATCGGGATTATGATCGCAGGAACTGTAATTGTGATCTTAGCCCTTATGTTGTCAGATGGTGGAATTATACTTATTCTGCTTTCGCAAATGATTACCGGATTCGGTGTTGGACTGGCTAACCCTACAACTGCGGTCATTGCTTTACAGCATGCGGCTCCTAGAAAAGAAGGAGAAATGTCTGCAAATCTGCAATTCGTAGATTCCTTCTATATAGGAGTAAGCATCGGAGTTGGAGGTGCTCTAATCGCTTTGTCAGAAACATTACATTGGGGCATATCGACAGGCGTAATGATAGTGCTAATCCTCCAATTACTTTGGGTCTTATTGAGTTTTTTAGCATCTTTACGAATAACAGAAAAAAATTAGAGTGATGGGGAGGTGGACACCATAGCACATGTATTAGTTGTCATTACTCCGGCTGAAGGTCATGTGAATCCGTCGTTAGGATTGGTTACTCAATTGGTTGATAATGGTGAGCAAGTTGTCTATGTGTGTACAGAGGAGTATCGTTCCCGAATTGAACAGACTGGAGCTCTGTTGATTACATACCCATTCCCACAAGATGCCTTTTCGCATGATCCAGTGTTAAAACCACAGGAGTACAAGCATCCTTATCAGTTCACTTATATGATGGTAGCGGGTATCATTCAGAGGATTATACCCGAAGTGCTTCGAGTGATCGAAAATCAAAAATTCGATTATCTGATTTTTGATTCACTGATGGGCTGGGGAGGAACTATTCTTGCTGAAAAGCTAGGAATACCTGCGGTGTGTTCGATTGCTTCCTTTGCTTTGATCAATCCATTGGGAGCCGAAGAAGGCGTGAAAGAACTGGACACAGATACGAAGGAACTGTATGAGGCTACAATGAAGATAACGCATGCGTTAGCGCAAGAATTTCAAGTAAGCGTTCCTTGTATAGATGAGATTCCAGCACATGCAGGGGAGTTAAAACTTGTGTATACAAGTCGTTATTTTCAGCCATATGCAGAAAAAATGGATAATCGCTTTATTTTCAGCGGGCCTTCGATCATACCTCGTCAAGATGGTCAGACGTTCTCGTTTGAGCTCCTTCGCGAACGTTACCCGCAAACGGTGTATATTGCTATGGGGACTATTTTAAATAAAAACTTGGAGTTTTATCAGCTTTGCTTTGAAGCTTTTGGGGATATACCAGTAAATGTGGTGCTGTCTTCAGGAAGATACACAGATATGGAGCCATTAGCTGATCAAATTCCTTCTAATTTTATCGTCATGCCGTACATTGCACAGTTGGATATGCTACAGCATACGGATGTTTTTATCACTCATGCCGGAATGAATAGTGCGAGTGAGGCGCTTTATTACAACGTTCCGTTAGTCATGATTCCACTAACGTCGGATCAGCCGCTTGTAGCCAATCGAGTAGAGGAATTGGGTGCAGGTATTACTTTAAATAAACATAAGCTGAGTGCAGCTGATATGAGAGAGGCCTTATTAGAAGTTCTAAGCAATCCATCTTATAAACAGCAGGCTTGCATCATCGGTGAATCTTTACGTCAGGCGGGCGGTTATAAGCGAGCCGCTGAAATGATTATGAGTCATATGGCTTCATTTCATAACAAGATCTCGAATACGAAGTTGACTAATAAATAAGTTGTTCGTGCATAAGGAACTTTCATTCGAAGTAAGATGTATTAGTAATCGAAAGTAGGTTTTGATCGAGTTGAATGGCTAGAACTTTGAGAGTTGTTCTTATGAAGAACAACTCTTTTATATTGCTATATAATTATGTTTATTTAGCATATTACTTAACTGAGGAATGTGAGAGGAACCGACCAGAAGAACGTCAAATAGAGAGCTTCCAAGCTATGATAGGATGGTCAATGTAATGCTAAGAGTTAGAATGAATATACTATTATCTTCTGCAATTTCTTCCAGTGATGTAACGATTAATTTACCGAGACCATATTGGCGATAAGGTTTTAGGATACATATTCGATCTAATTTACCTATACCATCTTGAATAATAATTCTGCCTGTTCCGGCAGGCAGTTCATTAAAATAGCCCAAGATGTGCTCACACTGTCCATCTAAACTATCATGATCATCAAACTCAACTTCAATGGGTATATTTTGTTCTTTCACAAACACTTCTTCTCTTATTTGAAAAGCGATGTTGGGCCCCTCAATGGAGTCTATTTTTTTGATTTCATTTCTTATCATCCTTCCAGAAATTCATTTTGTAATTAAAAAAAATTAAATAACAATTGCTTCTCACACTTGTATGCGATATATTGCATATAATAACAATTGTAAAAAGGATGAAAACGCATGCCAATTCCTCAAGATTTTGCCTTACCTGTCCGTATGTCTGCAAAGGAGAGAGCATTTTCTCAGATTCAGCGTTGGATTATTGATGGAACCCTGCAACCCGGTGAAAAGCTGATTGATGCGGAAATGGCTGAATCGCTTGGAGTTAGCCGGACACCGGTTCGTGAGGCATTTCAATTACTTGAAGTTCAAGGTCTCGTGTCGATGCATCCAGGCAAAGAAACAAAAGTAACGACTATTGAGAAAAATGATATTTTTAAGATGTATTCAACGATGGCGGCTCTTCAAGCTTTAGCTGCTGAAATTGCCGCTCCAATTATTATTCCAGAACAGATCGAGAAATTAAGATCCATCAATTCGGAATTTGCAAGTTCTATTAAAAGTGGACAAGTGTATCAAGCGATGGAGGTCGATGAGCAATTTCATAATTATATTGTGGAGCTCTCAGAGAATTCTTACGTGGCTACATTTAATACATCTCTTCAAATTCACATTAGACGTTTCAAATATGTGTTTTTAAAACAACCGATTACAGCTACACTGGCTTCAGTCGAAGAACATGAGTTGATCATTAAAGCTTTTGAAAGTAAAAATAGTGACGATGCTCATATACTAATGAAACAAAATATTATTCGTCCGATGCAGGAACTGTACGATATATTTTGAAATGAGGAGTAAACAATATGGAAAATAAAAAAGATCTTCGTATTCGAAGCAAGGTAATCAGTGAAGGAGCTAACCGCGTACCGAACAGAGCGATGCTACGTGCTGTTGGTTTTCAAGATGAGGATTTTAAAAAGCCAATGATCGGTATAGCGAGTACGTGGAGTGAAGTAACACCATGTAATATGCATATTAATGATTTGGCAGTACAAGCGAAACAAGGCGCACGTAATAACGGCGGTGCTCCATTGATTTTCAATACGATTACCGTGTCTGATGGGATCTCGATGGGTCATGGCGGGATGTTGTTCTCACTACCAAGCCGGGAAGCTATTGCTGATTCGATTGAAATTGTGACCGGAGCTGAGCGTTTTGACGGCGTGGTTGCGATCGGTGGTTGTGATAAGAATACGCCTGCATGTCTGATGGCTATTGGACGGATGAACATTCCTTCCGTGTATGTATATGGAGGAACTATTCAACCCGGTAAACTCGATGGTAAAGATGTAGATATCGTTTCGGCTTTTGAAGCAGTAGGACAATATCAAGATGGTAAAATAACAGAGGAACAGCTGCATAAAGTTGAATGTAGCGTATGCCCGGGTCCAGGGGCTTGTGGCGGCATGTATACCGCTAATACGATGGCAGCAGCGGCAGAAGCACTGGGCATGTGTTTACCTGGTTCTTCTTCGACATCAGCTATTTCAGCAGATAAAGCTTTGGAATGTGAAGCAGCCGGTAAACAGGTCATCTCACTTCTTGAACAGGAAATCTATCCAAGAGACATTATGACCAAGAAAGCATTTGAGAATGCGATCACCGTTGTTATGGCTCTAGGGGGTTCAACCAATGCGTTTCTCCATCTGCTAGCTATTGCACACTCGGTAGAAGTAGATCTAACCTTGGATGATTTCGAGCGCATTCGCTTGCGTGTTCCTCATTTGGCGGATCTGAAGCCAAGTGGTCAATATGTAATGCAGGATTTGAATGATATTGGCGGCGTTGCAGGAGTAATGAAGCTATTACTTGCTGGAGGATTACTTCATGGAGATTGCCTGACAGTAACAGGTAAAACGTTAGCAGAGAATTTAGCGGAATCTGCTCCACTTCAGAATGATCAAGAGATTATACGACCGCTTAATAATCCACTCAAGCCCAATGGACCACTGGTTGTACTTCGAGGAAACCTCGCTCCTGAAGGTGCTGTTGCCAAAATGTCAGGCATGAAGATTCAGAAGTTCTCCGGTCCGACCAAGGTTTACGACAGCGAAGATGAAGCGACAGTAGCAATTATGAATGATGAAATTAAAGAAGGAGACGTCGTGGTTATACGCTATTGTGGTCCGAAGGGTGGACCTGGTATGCCTGAGATGCTTTCCGTTACAGCACTCATCGTAGGAAAAGGACTTGGTGGGAAAGTCGCCCTCATCACAGATGGTCGATTCTCGGGTGGTTCACATGGATTTGTAGTCGGCCATGTATCACCTGAAGCACAAGTAGGCGGACCAATCGGTTTGCTGCAAAATGGGGACATTATTACGATCGATAGTGATATCCAGGAGATGAAAGTTGAGGTATCAGAAGAGGAGTTAGCCACTCGAGCGCAAGCGTGGATACAACCGCCGCTGAAAGTAAAATCCGGTGTACTTGCCAAATATGCCAAATTAGTTTCTTCTGCTTCTAAAGGGGCAGTAACTGATTTGATGGAATAGAATATAAAACAAAAGCAGCCGATCATGATAATCGGCTGCTTTTGTTTATTTCCGATTCTTCCAGTGCTACTTGTAGGATGATTACTTGAGAATCCTTATCTTCTTGTACGAGATAGCGAAAGATGATGCCAGTAACAATTTTTTGTCATTGAAGTCGAGTGTGAAAAATTCGGAGAATATGATGAAATCGTGCATAAGCCATTCTATCTAAAGTAAGGAAAGCAACGATGTATAGCGAGGGTTTCTAAGCCCAATCGCTATAAGAGCTTCTTGTAATTCATAGTCAAAATCATTCGAATCAATGCGTCCTAACTCAGGAGGATGTAATAAAATATCAATTAAAATATCGAACGAATCGTCTCCAAAAGTATCATAGATATCCGTTTGCATTTTAAGAAAATCCTCATAGGAATCCATTTTTTGGAATGGCCCAATTCCATCGCATAAATGTTTGATACCCTTTACAATTGTATCTCTGTCGTTTCTTATCATATATAAATCTCCTTTTAACGTACTATTCTTTCATTACATCTACTTATATTTATTATATTTATAAACGTTTAGTAATGAATAGCAGGGAAGGGAGATGAAGAAATTAATGTTCCTCTCTAGAAAGAAGCTATTAACATGAGAGATCAAGCGTTTCCAAATACAGCCCTCAAGTGTAGTATGGATTATAAGCAAACAACTTACGTCTAATGCCATCTAGGAGCAAAATCTTCAGATAATACAATTCCTTTAGGAACAAGTGTGAGATCATTTTCTTCTAGTCTATTGAAGTACACTAAGCTGAAAGTTTACACTATATATGGTGATTATAAGAATCTACTAACACAATGGATCTTCGATGATTCATTATAGTTAGCTATTCATTATATAAGGAGAGATTTAATTGAAATCTAAAAAAGAAATGATAAAAAGAAAAGCGCTCATTTTCATTGCATTTACTATAGGGCTATATATCATTTTGAATATTATTTTTGTAGGTTACCCTTCTATTATTGTAAGGGGTGTGTTTACAGAATTCACTAAGCATGATTTCATAGCAAAAAAAGAAATGTTAGGATATCTTTCTGAGAAATACAATGAGTCTTTTGAAGTTGTAGATTTAGATAGTGCATTTTTAGAGACTGATTATATTGGTAGCGTCGCTCCGTCTTCTAACAAATCTGAAATTTTTACTGTTATAGGAACACCTATTAAGAATGCAAATCTTCATTACAAATATATAGATAATTACATGAAAATTAAATGGAAAAAAGAAGTATGTACAGATATTGATCCTCTTTTAAATAAATATTTGTCTAGCAAATCTTATGGAGAAATAGAATTACCTAATCTAACTGATTATAGTCTTTACGATAATACGACCTTACCATTCAAAACATTCCAAAAGATGCAACCTAATATTGCGGAAATAAATATTGTACTTGTTTATACATTAAACAAGAGGAAAGAAAAAGAATATATTTCAGAAGTTAATCAGTTCATTATTCAATTAAAAAAAAGCGAAATAAAAAATATTTCATTAGAGTTGTATTTAATAGATGCTCAACATTTTAAAAGTACGAAGGAAGTTAAATCTCTCATTAAAAAGTCTGGAGTGTATCCATTTTTGTCTGAGTATTCATTCGGGATTATTAAGCAAGCTCAATTTGATATACATCAAAACTATAATCTTAATCAAATACTTGGAGGTTAGTATATTGTCATCAAAGAAAAAAAAGTGGTTTATTATTAGTTTACTTGTGCTTATTTTTATAGCATATAGAACGGCTTATCCGTTTATAAGAGAATATCAAGAGGCTAACGTCACTAAAGAAACTCAGCAATATCTTTTCAATAAATATCAAGAAAAATTTGTCGTAACTGATATTAGAAAAGAACCTCTTATGCAGAAATACTATTTAGTCGCAGCTCGTGCAGAAGACCCTGATATTAATTTTAATGTTATCAGAAGTATTGATAAACCTTTTGTTTATCAAGATGACTATATAGCAGAAAAGTGGTACTGGCAATCAAGTATGATATTAAAACCAATTCTAGATAGAAATATTAAACAAACAGGTTATTCTTTTATAATAAATCAACGTTTTCAGACAGAAGAATATAAAGAGATTAATGAAGATTTTATAAAAGCTCAAGTTCTTCACCCAGAACTTTCTCAAGTCTCACTTTATATTTTATATATTATAAATAAAGGAGAGGAATCAAAATATAAGTCTACAATTGATAACTTAGTAAGTGATATTAAAAAAAGAAACATCAAAAGTTTATTATTAAAAGTTGAGTTCTATGATTTATCTAAATATGAAAACAAAGATGATTTTGAGAAACACTTAAAAAAAATTAAAAATCCAACATTATTTTCTATGCATAAGGAAAAAACATTGCTTAAAAAATATAACATTAAAATAGATAATACTTAAATTATGAGGAGGAAACAAAATAGCAACAGATTTAGAATACTTAGAACTGGCTGAGAATCCATAGGAAACTGATAAAACTCAACTTTT
>NZ_MDER01000067.1 GCF_001721045.1 Paenibacillus nuruki
AAATAGACAGGAAGCCCCCCTCAAGATGGGATTTCCCAGGATGTAAGACCCCTTGTAGACGACGAGGTTGATAGGTTGGGGGTGGAAGTGCCGCAAGGCATGGAGCTGACCAATACTAATCGGTCGAGGGCTTATCCAAATCTACAAACGCGGTGTTTCAGTTTTCGGATTCAGTTTTCAGGGAGCAACATTAGCCTGACTGTTTGGTAATGATGGCGGAGGGGTTCCACACGTACCCATCCCGAACACGACCGTTAAGCCCTCCAGCGCCGATGGTACTTGGACCGCAGGGTCCTGGGAGAGTAGGACGTTGCCAAGCAGAGCAGTACAGATTGACCGTTTCAAGGAGCAATCCGAGGAGACGGTGACTATTCCCTGATAGCTCAGTTGGTAGAGCACTCGACTGTTAATCGAGTTGTCACAGGTTCGAGTCCTGTTCGGGGAGCCATATGGAGAGGTGTCCGAGCTGGCCGAAGGAGCACGATTGGAAATCGTGTAGGCGTCACAAGCGTCTCGAGGGTTCGAATCCCTCTCTCTCCGCCACAATGTACGGCCCGTTGGTCAAGTGGTTAAGACACCTCCCTTTCACGGAGGTAACAGGGGTTCGAGTCCCCTACGGGTCATATCTTTTCTATCACTGTATTGTTAAGTTTAGTAACATTGCTTATAAAAAAAGACTTGACAAAAGTAATTAGAAAATGATATAGTAAGTTTTGTGTCACAATGGAGGTTTAGCTCAGCTGGGAGAGCATCTGCCTTACAAGCAGAGGGTCGGCGGTTCGATCCCGTCAACCTCCACCATAGAATTTTATAGTAAGAACAATGACGCGGGGTGGAGCAGTCCGGTAGCTCGTCGGGCTCATAACCCGAAGGTCACAGGTTCAAATCCTGTCCCCGCAATTAATCTGGAACCGTGGTGTAGGGGTTAACATGCCTGCCTGTCACGCAGGAGATCGCGGGTTCAAATCCCGTCGGTTCCGCCATTAATTGCTTAATAACTAGTATCAACTCACTACATTAATAGATAGTTCTCATCATGATTGAGTAGAAGAGTCGACACACAGCAATACATTAGACTACGGCTCGGTAGCTCAGTCGGTAGAGCAGAGGACTGAAAATCCTCGTGTCGGCGGTTCGATTCCGTCCCGAGCCACCATTTAGATTAATGTATAACACTTGCCGGTGTAGCTCAGTTGGTAGAGCAACTGACTTGTAATCAGTAGGTCGGGGGTTCAAATCCTCTCGCCGGCACCATCTTTTTTTTATTTAATGTGGAGGCTTAGCGAAGTGGCCAAACGCAGCAGACTGTAAATCTGTTCTCTCCGAGTTCGGTGGTTCGAATCCATCAGCCTCCACCAGTTTTGAAGGGGCATAGTTTAAAGGTAGAACAACGGTCTCCAAAACCGTTAGTGTGGGTTCAATTCCTGCTGCCCCTGCCAATATAACATTAATGATTCATTTTATAGCATGGCGATCGTGGCGAAGGGGTTAACGCACCGGACTGTGACTCCGGCATTCGTGGGTTCAAGTCCCATCGGTCGCCCTTTTTATTGGGGATTAGCCAAGCGGTAAGGCAACGGACTTTGACTCCGTCATGCATAGGTTCAAATCCTATATCCCCAGCCATTATTTACTTCTACTTCAATCAAGTATAAGCGGACGTGGCTCAGCGGTAGAGCATCGCCTTGCCAAGGCGAGGGTCGTGGGTTCGATTCCCATCGTCCGCTCCATCTTTTATAATATAATATGGCGCCATAGCCAAGTGGTAAGGCACAGCTCTGCAAAAGCTCTATCCCCAGTTCGAATCTGGGTGGCGCCTCCAGTTATTTTTTAAAATTCTTGCGCCCTTAGCTCAGCTGGATAGAGCGTTTGACTACGAATCAAAAGGCCAGGAGTTCGAATCTCTTAGGGCGCGCCATTTTAGCTCTTATGTTCTAAATGGAAGAAACAAAAAATAGTATCATTTTTAATTAGCCGGTGTGGCGGAATTGGCAGACGCGCGCGACTCAAAATCGTGAGGGAAACCGTGGGGGTTCGAGTCCCTTCACCGGCATACACAAAGAAAAGCACTAGATCATTTGATCTGGTGCTTTTTTTATTGTCTTTAAAATAGATCCTCATAATGAGTATATAATATGTGCTTAATTCCTATTACATTGATTTACTTGTAGGTTAATTCGATAATGCACAAGTAGCCCCCGTCTAAGGTCTAGGATAAAAAACCACCTGTAGTCCATTTTGCAGAATCGATTTCTACTTTACAATGTGTATATAAGGCAAACACAACATTTGCTACAGCCAGATATGAAAGTAACATGTTAGATGCTTTGCAGTCTTGAGGTATTGAACATCTCGTCACGTATGAACATCTAAGAATATGGATATTAAAAATGATGAATACAAATATCTAAGTAAAGGAGGTGGAGCATTTGCGCATGAATCGTAAAAGTATAGCTGCTTTTGCATTGATTATCATTGGTGTATTAATGGTTTTCGGCAAATTTGTACCGGTGTTACATAGTCTGCTCGGTTATCTCATTGGACTATTAATCCCAATCGCATTACTTGTACTTGGTTATTATGCATTACAAAGTGGACGTCGATTTTTGGGGATTACATTATCGGTTATAGGTGCTTGTATCCTATTTGCTAAGTTATCTTGGATTATTGGCCCTGTAATTGGAATTGCGTTGGTATGGTGGGGTTATTCGATGCTGAAAAATCGTCATCATCAGCAACGACAAGATCGAATGTTCTAAATATAGATACATTCTTTATTTAAATCATCGAATCTTGTTGGTGTAGAGGTTGTGAATGGGTAACATTCTAATAAAGCAGTTGGAATGTTACGATATAAATATAGTAAGACATTATTATAAAGTAGTGTGGTTCATTACAAGTATAGTCATCTATTACACTACAAAATAATAGGATATCGTTGATCTTCGATTTCATCTGTTAAGCATACTTTTTCGATAGAATGAAAGTAAGATATACGTAGATATCAAAAAAGATCACTTGTGATCAAGCAAGGGAGGGAGCAATTATTCATGAACGTTTTTAAACGTGTACGTGATATTACAGTGGCTACTTTAAATGAAAGATTAGAACAGAGTCAAGACCCTGTGAGAATGATTGACCAATTTCTTTTAGAGACACGGCGTGCTATTACAGAAGCTGAGCAATTACAGCATCATGTGACTCAACACACACGTCAATTGAAACAACATGTAGATCAAGCATCAGCAATGCGTCAAAAACGTGAAGAACAAGCGATGTTAGCCCTACAAGCAGAAGAGGAAGAATTGGCTCGCATGGCTTTGCAAGAAAAAGTAATGTATGAAGAAAAAGAAAATCAGTATACTGAATTGTTGGATCAAAATACTGAAGCTTTACGAGAAGTACAGCTTCAACTCAATACATTAAAATCCGAGTACCAAGCAGTATACAGTAAACGTGAGTATTATTATGCTCGTATGGAGACACTTCGTCTGCAACAACAAATGAATCGCCGTTTTGGTAATGCTGTTGAAGGTACACCGCAAGCATTTGGACGTTTGGAAGATAAAATCTCCGATTGGGAGATTGAAGCCAAAGCTTTACGGGATTTGAGAAACGGTGATTCTTATTCGTCTTCTTCACATACAACTAATGGTGTATCGTTAGATGAAGAATTAGAGCGTTTAAGACGTAAGCTTGATCCAGATCGTAAGGAGGAGTAGTATGCGCCCGAAGTTATATCGTTCCAATCATGATCGGATTCTGAGTGGGCTGAGTGGAGGTCTTGCTGAGTATTTTCAGATCAATCCAACGTTGTTACGGGTTCTGTTAATATTAAGTATTCCTTTTACAGGAACAACTACAGTGCTAATCTATCTTATTGCAGCACTCATTGTACCTAAGCAACCGCCAGTTTATCGTCCTTTTGAACAGAATCCTTTTCATGAGGAACATCAAGAAGATCGTTATGGCCCACGCCAAACCTATGGTGGATATTGGGGAACATCGCAAAATGCGTATGAACCTAATACGTATGATGCTCCACATCAAAGCAATTCTCGTTACTTTGGTAAAAATCGCCCTCCGCAACAAGCACCTGATCAGACATCCAAATCAAAAGGTGATCTCGATTCAATGATGGAAGGTATTGAAAATAAAGCACTACGTAAAGAAGTAGAACAATTAAGAAAAAAAGTCGCTCAATATGAGAAGGGAGATTTATAATATGGGAGTTTTTAAAAGATTGAAAGATATGACTAAGGCATCGGTGAATGATTTACTAGATAAGGTAGAAGATCCAATTGTAATGCTTAACCAGTATCTACGTGATATGGAAGCAGAGATTCATCAAGCAGAGGTTACTGTTGCTAAACAAATGGCAAATGAACGTCGTATGAAGCAACGTTTTGATGAAGCTGCACGTGTAGGTATGCAACGTGAAAGCCAAGCAACAGCTGCACTTAAAAATGGTCAAGAAGAAGTGGCTCGTAAATTGCTAGAAGAAAAGTTGTATTTTGACCAAAAATTCACTGAGTATTCTGAAATGCACAGCCAAGCTAAAGAACAAGTAACTGATATGATGAACCAATTGCACGAAATGAAAGACGAGTTCTACAAAATGCGTAACAAACGTAATGAACTGGTGTCTCGTGCTCAAATGGCAAAAGCTAAAAAACAAATGGCTCAAGTGAGTTCTGTGAATTCCATAGATAAAGGTGGCGCTTCTCTAGGATTTAACCGCATGGAAGAAAAAATCATGCAAATGGAAGCAGAAGCAGATGTAATGCGTGCTCCTTACCGTTCTGGATATGGATCCAATGCTTATATCAGTGGAGAAGATGCAGAAAAACAACTTAGAGTGGATGAGCAATTGAATTTGTTGAAAAGCAAATTAGCACCTAAAACAATCGAATCTAATTCGTCTGAAGGTCCATCTCTTTCTAAAGATGAAGGTCCCCAACACTAATTAATTTTAGTAGATAAGTGTGGATTAATACAATATAGCTAATCATCGATGTAAATTATAGTTATTAAAATGACAATATGATATGCTAGAACAGGCGAAGCCATACAGCGTATGTGTCATCATGCGGGTATGGCTTTTCTCTTATTAGAAATAAAGGAGGTGCGGTTATGGGAAGAAAAAGGAAAGTGTTTGCTGTGTTATTGATCGGAATTGGATTGCAAGTTTTATTAGGACCGTTGTTTGGCTTCTTTACGATTGCCGCACTTCTTTTGTTGCTAATCGGAATGATGCGTTTACGTAGTGGTGCTATGAGACAAGGGTATATTTTGGGTGGTATCGGATTAGGCTTGTTACTGTTAGATCACTTGATGATTGTGATTGGGATTACTTTGATATCATTAGGATGGTTTTATGTACGTGCTAATAAAGCACATCGGGGACAGCCCTATCGTCTGAAACAAGGATTTATCACAAATGTTCGTTATGATCGGGAACCGTGGATGATGCAAAGTTCTAGTTCATGGCATGCTATCGGAGATATTGATTGTGATCTTGCGCTAGCGATACCCGATGAAACAGAAACTGTTCTGTATTTTCAAGGGATATTAGGAGACTTAGACTTCTCTATACCGGAAGATTATGGGGTAGAGATTGAAGCTTATTTATTAGTTGGTCAGATTGGCTTCGAATCGAATGGCTATCCTGTTGCTGAACGTCAACAAGGCATACAGAATCGTTTGCAATGGAGATCCGCTAATTATCTTACAAGTACGCAAAAAGTGAAGTTGGTTATTTCGTATATTGCTGGTGATCTGAATGTTCGTTTATCTTCTTAGTACAGGTGTGTATACATTAAAGTCAGATAAGCAGGAGGACTTGATACGTGAAAAAGAGAAAACCTGCTGACTTGATTGTCCGCAGTATGGGTGAAGGTATTTTATTAGCCTTCTTATTACTGGTTATTATTATCTATGTACTCTATACGTCGGGTCACTTGAGTGTAGAATTATCATGGCCTTCTTTATTACAGACTGGAGCAGCATTATGTGTTCCGGTTATTGTTGTAGGTAGTCTATATGGGTTGTATCATGCACTCCGGCTCAAAATGCGTTTGGATAAATTGCGAGATACGTTATTAATGTGGGAAAAAGGGAATTGGTCACAAGCTGCTCCGCAATGGGGAAGTGATGAATGGTCAAGGCTAGGTGAACAAATTGATCGAATCGGTAAAAAGTGGGAAGATCAGATTAGTAGTCTTCAACGATTATCCACTAATAATGCACAGTTAGCAGAGCAGGCTAGAATTACAGCTATTATCGAAGAACGTCAGCGGTTAGCTCGTGAACTTCATGATGCCGTTTCTCAGCAATTGTTTGCCATCTCAATGACTGCAACAGCTATTGGACGTACATTTGATAATAATCCTGCACGTGCCAAACGTCAGGTGGAGTTAATTGAAGAAATGTCATCTGTTGCTCAATCAGAGATGAGAGCGCTACTATTACATCTTCGTCCTGTTTATCTGGAAGGAAAACGCTTGTCTCAAGGATTGCGAGAATTGATTCGTGAATTGCAAGCCAAAATTCCGATGGAAATTACGCTAGATATGGATGATGATCTACGATTATTAAAAGGTGTCGAAAATCATATTTTCCGGATTGTACAAGAGTCGTTATCCAATACACTTCGTCATGCCAAAGCAGAACGGATGGAAATTCGTATTATTCAAAAAATAGATTCTGTGCGTGTGACATTAAAAGATGATGGCATCGGGTTCGAATTAAATGAAACGAAACAAGCTTCTTATGGCTTATCTACGATGAGAGAACGAACGAATGAATTGGGAGGTACGATTCAATACATAACAGCTCCTGGAAAAGGAACACGTATTGAGATTGTCATTCCGATTGTGACTTTAAATACGGAAGAAAGCAGGTGGGCATAATACAATGGAAAACGATGAACAATCAATCAAAGTATTATTAGTCGATGATCATGAGATGGTCCGGATTGGACTTGCAGCTGTATTAGATACAGAAGATGGGATTGAGGTTGTTGGTGAAGCAAGTAACGGAGAAGAAGGTATTCGTCTGGCTCAAGAATATAAGCCTGATGTGATCTTAATGGATCTGGTCATGGACGGTATGGATGGTATTGAGACCACAAGGCGTGTATTGCAGATTAATTCCGACTGTAAAGTGATTGTATTGACAAGCTATTTGGATGACGAAAAAATGTATCCTGTGATTGAAGCAGGTGCGTTTAGTTATTTGCTCAAAACATCCCGTGCTAGTGAAATAGCAGATGCTATTCGTGCTGCTGCCAGAGGGCAATCGGTGTTAGAATCGCAAGTGGCTTCTAAAATGATGAGTCGTTTTCGTGAACCCCTTGAACGTGCATTACACGAAGAATTAACAGATCGTGAAATGGATGTACTACGTCTATTAGCCAAAGGGAAATCCAATCAGGATATTGCGGATGAATTAATTATTGGGATCAAAACGGTGAAGTTTCATGTGACTAATTTGCTAGCCAAGTTAGGTGTAGAAGATCGTACACAAGCGGCAATCTATGCTTATAAAAATGGATTAGCCGAGTAATTCACCAGTGGATTTAACGTATCAATTTTATTTGGCAAAGATATAAGTACTTCTTATAGTGGTCAGATAGCGATAGATAGGGTAATTATGGTAGAATACGTTTACCACATTACAGATTTTACATAGAAAGTTGAGGAGCTATGACTGAAAAACAAAATCTTGAGACATTGCAGACACCAAGTGCGGTATTTTTCATTTTTGGAGCAACCGGGGATTTGGCAAGACGTAAATTGTTTCCTGCTATTTATAGTTTGTATCGTGAAGGTAAACTTGCAGAGGATTTTGCAGTCATTGGTGTCGCGCGTCGACCGCGTACCAATGAAGAATTTCGGGAAGATCTCCATCAGTCTATCATAGAGTTTTGTCGCTACAAGATCGGAGCCGAAGAAGATTGGAACCGTTTTGCAGAACATTTTGAATATAAATCGTTAGATATTAACAATGTTGCAGGTTTTCAAGAGTTGAAAGAGCAAACTGAAGTGATTGAGACCAAGTATGGTATTCCGGGCAACCGCTTCTTTTTCCTAGCGCTCGCACCTGAGTTATTCGGTAGTGTATCCCTTAACTTACGTGCAGGCGGCATGATGGATGGAACAGGTTGGAATCGTCTTGTGATCGAGAAGCCTTTCGGTTATGATCTTGAATCTGCTCGTAAGCTCAATGCAGAGATTAATGAAGTATTTAAAGAAGATGAAATTTACCGCATCGATCATTATTTAGGTAAAGAAATGGTGCAAAATATCGAAGTGATTCGATTTGCTAATGCGTTCTTTGAGCCGTTATGGAATAATCAACACATTTCTAACATTCAAATTACACTTAGTGAAACGGTTGGTGTAGAAGAACGTGGTGGATATTATGATCATTCAGGGGCTTTACGCGATATGGGACAGAATCATATGCTACAAATGTTAGCGATGATTGCTATGGAACCGCCAAGTCGTCTGCTTCCTGAAGATATTCATGATGAGAAAGTAAAAGTACTTCGTTCACTACGTGCTTATATGACACCTGAAGAAGTGGATAAAAATGTAGTACGTGCTCAATATGGTGAAGGTGAATCCAAAGGTAAAACATTACCGGGTTACCGTCAGGAAGACAAAGTAGATCCTGCGTCTAATACTGAAACGTATTTTGCTGCAAGACTATTTGTAGATAACTTCCGCTGGTCAGGTGTACCTTTCTATATTCGTACGGGTAAACGTCTACCTGTGAAAACGACTGAAATCATTGTCGAATTCAAGCGTACCCCTACGAATGTGTATCTAGGGCAACGTCATAATCTAGAACCTAATCTATTGGTTATTCGTGTAAATCCAATGGAAGGTATCTATATCAAAATTAATGCTAAAAAACCAGGTTCTGATTCTGAAATCCAGCCTTTGGCAATGGACTTCTGTCAAAGTTGTATGATCGGAATTAACTCCCCTGAAGCTTATGAAAGTTTGATCGAAGACGCTGCACAAGGCGATTCAACCTACTTTACCCGTTGGGATGAAGTATCAGCAGCTTGGAGCTTTATTGATCATATTGCGGATGCTTGGGCACAGAATCCTACGGATGTTAAATCATATCCTGCGGGTTCGTGGGGACCTGATGAAACTCATTTGTTACTTCAACAAGATGGATATCATTGGTGGCCGGTAAATGGTCAGGATGAAGATGATGTGATCTGGCAGGTTGGAAGTAGCAATTAAATATCATTATTGAGCAGAAAACACTCTTATGAGAGCATTACATAAGAGTGTTTTTGTCGTGAATATGATACAATGGATAAAGCCTATTTTAAGTGATGAAGGGAAAATGATAATGAGTAAAACGATAGATCAAGCTTTACAAAATGAAGTGGACAAACGCAGAACATTTGCGATTATATCTCACCCGGATGCCGGGAAAACAACGTTAACAGAAAAGCTATTGTTATTCGGGGGCGCTATCCGTGAAGCAGGTTCGGTTAAAGCTCGTAAAGCGAACAAACACGCGACAAGTGACTGGATGGCGATTGAGAAGCAACGGGGAATCTCTGTAACTTCTTCAGTAATGCAATTTGATTATAATGGACATCGTATTAATATACTGGATACACCGGGTCACCAAGATTTTAGTGAAGATACGTATCGTACGTTAACTGCAGCAGATGCAGCAGTCATGTTGATTGATGTCGCTAAAGGTGTAGAAGCACAGACGATTAAACTATTTAAAGTATGTGCTCAACGTGGGATTCCGATTTTTACTTTTATTAATAAATTAGACCGTGAAGGACAAAGCCCGTTCGAATTGATGGAAGAATTGGAGCAAGTATTAGGTATTCGTTCTGTACCTATGAACTGGCCGATCGGAATGGGACGCGAACTATCCGGTGTCTATGATCGGATGAAAACACAGGTTGAATTATTTAATGGTAAAGATCATTCTACGATTCAAGTGCAAAAAGTAGAAGATTATCGTGATCCAATTATCAAAGAAATGGCAGGCGAATTTTTGTATGATCAGCTTTGTCAGGATATTGAGTTGTTGGATGTAGCGGGTGATCCTTTTGATTATGACAAAGTATTACGTGGTGAATTAACACCGATCTTCTTTGGTAGTGCGGTCAATAACTTTGGTGTGCAGACGTTCTTAGAAAACTTCTTAGAACTTGCGCCAAAACCTGAACCACGTCGTAGTACAGTCGGTATGATTGATCCGATGAATGATAAGTTCAGTGGATATGTATTTAAAATTCAAGCGAATATGAATCCTGCTCACCGAGATCGGATTGCCTTTTTACGTGTAGTATCAGGTAAGTTCGAACGTGGGATGAGTGTACGCCATGTACGTGCAGGCAAAGAGATCAAATTAGCACAACCACAGCAATTTTTGGCACAGGATCGTGATATTGTACAAACCGCTTATCCTGGCGATATTGTCGGATTGTTCGATCCGGGTATTTTCCGTATTGGTGATTCTTTAAGTCAGGGTTCTGATATTGTCTTTGACGAATTGCCTACCTTCTCACCTGAAATATTTGCTAAAGTTACCGTGAAAAATGCGCTTAAACACAAGCAATATCAAAAAGGAATTGATCAATTAACTGAAGAGGGTACGATTCAAGTATTTAATACAGTAAGCTTTGATGAAACGATTCTGGGTGTAGTTGGACAGCTGCAATTTGAAGTATTTGAATATCGGATGAAAAATGAGTATGGTGTAGATGTACAGCTTCAACGGATGCCATATCAATTTGCGCGTTGGATTGTCACTGATAAAGTGGATGCTTCCAAATTCCGTATTAACTCTACACTGGTTAAAGATAAAAAAGAAAACCATGTGGTTCTGTTTGAAAATGAGTATGCGATGCGTACAGCAATCGATAAAAATCCAGATGCTCAATTTTTGGAAATGGCTCCTTAATATCAAATACAGTATATGCTTATGAAAAGCTTGGAGGTTACAATATGCCTAGAAAGCAGTATGCCATTATCGGCATCGGACGCTTTGGTTCTAGCATTGCCAAAACATTGAGTGAAATGGGCTTTGACGTATTAGCTATTGACTCAGATGAACACCGTATTCAAGAAGTATCCAAAATTGTAACTCAAGCCGTAACAGCTGATTCAACAGATGAAGAAGCTTTGCGCTCACTGGGATTACGTAACTTTGATGTAGTGGTTGTAGCGATTGGAGAAGATATTCAATCGAGTATTCTGACTACACTGATTCTCAAAGAAATGGATATTCCAACGATTCTGGTTAAAGCACAAAATGAACTGCACGGTAAAGTATTAACACGGATCGGTGCAGATAAAGTCATTTTCCCTGAACGTGATATGGGGGTACGGGTAGCTCATCATTTAACATCCCCTAATGTATTGGATTATATTGAAATTTCAGAAGAATACAGTATTGTGGAAATGAAAGCATCCGAAGCTATGATCGGCTCTAACTTAAAAGAACTTGATATTCGTGTTCGATATAGTTGTAATGTGATGGCTATCAAACGAGGAAATCAAATGAATATTGCGCCTTCACCGGATGAACGTCTCAAACCGGATGATATTCTTGTGATTGTTGGACAAAAGAATGATCTGCTTAAAATGGAATTAGGTCTGGAAGAATGACCGAAATTCTATCGACCCAGAATGCGAAAGTCAAGGAATGGGCGCAGTTGCTTGAGAAAAAGCATCGGGATAAGCAAGGGAAATTTATAGTAGAAGGTATTCATCTGGTTAGTGAAGTTCTTCGTAGTGATTGGGATATCGACTGTATCGTCTATGATACAGAAAAAGGGATTCCTGCTGAATTGCGTGAAGATATTGATCATTATTCAGGTGGAGCACAGTATATCGCTGTATCCGAAGCAGTACTGTCTAAATGTACCGATACAAAGACACCACAATCTGTTTTTGCAATTGTATACAAACGAAATTCACTTACTGAGCGTCTACTTGAAATCAATCACAGTCTGGTGATGGTATTGGACAATGTTCAAGACCCGGGCAATGTAGGAACGATTATTCGTAGTAGTGATGCGGCAGGAGCAACCGGTATTGTACTCGGTAAAGGTTGCGCGGATCTATATAATCCCAAAACGATTCGTTCGACGATGGGTTCGTTATTTCATTTGCCTGTGATTGAAAGTGATCTCAGTGAACTATTACCTGTTGCCAAGCAAAAAGGGCATCTAGTGCTAAGTACATCGTTACAAGCGAGTCAATCTTGTTATGAGTTTGATTTTACAACAGGAGCTTGGATCGTGATTGGTAACGAAGGTAAAGGGATATCGGCGGAAGTATCAGAGTTAGTGGATCAACATATTTTGATTCCGATGCAAGGGCAAGCAGAGTCGTTAAATGCGGCGATGGCATCGACGATCCTTTTATTTGAAGCGATGCGTCAGCGGATATCTTAGTAATCAGATATATAGGCTATAACAAAAAGGAACTTCTCTTATACGATGAAGTTCCTTTTTGTTATAACTATGTTTTCGTGTTAGATATGATGGAGCTAATTCTAGTAAAGACTGTGTAAGCCTAACAACTATACTTTCACAGGTTTTCTCACCAAGCCGATAAAGCATAGTACTGCGAACACTTCTGCGACCAAAATAACAACACTCATCGGTACAGCAGTGAGTCCACTACCGAGTCCCACTAATGGAGAAGCGGCACCACCTAACAGAAGCGGAAGTAAGCCAAGTAGAGCCGAAGCACTTCCTGCGGCATTACCTTGACTTTGCATCGCCAGAGACGTTGACGTAGCGCCTACAGAACCTACACAAGATACAACAAAGAACAACATCATCGCAATCGGTAACAATCCACCGCCTGCTAGAGCAATAATTAATAACAATAGAGCCGCGGTAAAAGCAATTCCTAGACTGATTTTCAATATAGCCAATTCGCCGTATTTACCAGATAAACGACCTGCCAATTGAGCGAAAATAATAATGCCCAGACCATTCAAAGCAAAAAATAAACTAAAGCCTTGGGCAGATACACCGAATATCGTCTGCACGACAAAAGGAGAACCTGCAATATAAGCAAACATCGCCGCAGTGATAAATGCTTGGGATAAAGCGAAACCGATAAAATGACGATCTTTTATCAATCGTCCAAATGTACGTAATGTTGAACTCAGTCCACCAGAAGCTTTGCGTTCATTGGATAATGTCTCCGGTAAACCAAACAACACCATAAATAACATGATAGCGCCGATGACCGCAAGTACGACAAAGATGCCTTGCCACGGTACAAATTTGAGTAAAGCACCACCGATAATCGGAGCAGCGATCGGAGCCACTCCATTAATCAACATCAGCAGCGAGAAAAATTTGGTTAATTCATGCCCCGAGTAGAGGTCACGTACGACAGCACGCGAAATTACGATACCAGCGGCTCCTGTAACCCCTTGTATGAAGCGTAGAACAATAAGTAGCCCGATACTTTGAGTTAAAGCACAACACAGCGATGCCACCGTATATAAAATCAATGAGATGATAAGCGGTGCACGTCTACCTTTGACATCACTAAGAGGTCCAACCACTAACTGTCCGAATGCTAGACCCAGCAGACAAGCAGTTAGACTAAGCTGTGCAAGAGAAGCATTGGTATGTAGATGCTCTGCTAGCGTAGGCAGTGCAGGTAAATACATATCGATCGATAATGGAGCAAATGCAGATAATGAACCTAAAATTAAAGCGATCCATAACCGTTTAGAGCGGGTTAAGGAATCCGCAGTTAAAGGTGTATGAGATGAAGATTTGTTCATGAATACGTTCATTCCTTTCTGGTAGATCGTTAAGCTGTATACGGACTTTATTTGGATCTTACTTGATTGATGTTCAGACAACTATGTCTCTTCAATCAGCACAACCGTATTTAGTGTAACCGAATAAAGTACAGCTGAAAAGCCTAATATTTCGGTCTGCACCAATTCGTGTTATAATAAATCCCAAAAGATTGTAACAATCCTGGAATCCAATTACACCCGAGGAAGGAAGGTCAACTATCTTGTCCACTAAAGCCAAACAACCGAAACCTGAATGGATCAAAATCAAGATGACCAATGACAGTAACTATCAGGAAATTAAAAGTATGATGCGTTCCAAAACTCTTCATACCGTCTGTGAGGAAGCACGTTGTCCCAATATTTATGAGTGCTGGGCAAATCGTACAGCGACTTTTATGATTTTGGGAGATATTTGTACACGTGCTTGCCGTTTTTGCGCAGTCAATACGGGGATGCCTACGGAGCTTGATTTACAAGAACCAGATCGGGTTGCGGAAGCGGCTGAAAATATGGGGCTTCAACATTGTGTAATTACCAGTGTAGCTCGTGATGATTTGAAAGATGGTGGAGCAAATATTTTTGCGGAGACGATTCGTGCGGTTCGCAAGCGTTTGCCACTTTGTAGTGTCGAAGTATTGATACCTGACTTTATGGGAGATATCGATTCACTAAAAATTGTAATGGATGCTAAACCAGATATTCTGAATCATAATATTGAAACAGTGGAACGGATGTCTGACCGTGTTCGAGCCAGAGCCAAATATCCTCGTTCTATGGAATTGTTACGTAACTCTAAAATACTACAACCTTCGATTCCAACCAAGTCTAGTATTATGCTAGGTGTAGGGGAAGAATGGGATGAAATTTTAAAAACAATGGATGACCTTCGTGCCATGGATTGCGATATTATGACGATTGGACAATATTTACAACCTTCTCCAAAACATTTGGATGTGGCTAAATATTATACTCCTGATGAATTCGCTATTTTAAAAGAAGAAGGATTAAAGCGTGGATTCAGTCATGTTGAGTCTGGTCCGCTTGTCCGTAGTTCCTATCATGCGCATGAACAGGTTCAATCCGCATCGAAGTCGAAGGAAACCTCGACGGTCTAAATGCTGAAAGGCGGGAGAACCTTGATTCAAATCGGCGGTAAAACATACGAGATTATTAAACAGCATCGTGATGGTTGGAATGCAGAAATATTCCGTGAACGATATAGTGAAGTGTTGGATCGGTATGATTATATTCTAGGTGACTGGGGTTATAATCAATTGCGTCTCAAAGGATTTTATCGTGATGGACATCCCAAAGCAGGTAAAGATACTTCTTTATCCAGCTTGACTGAATATATTAATGAATACTGTAACTTTGGCTGTGCTTATTTTGTATTACAAAAAACAAAAGAAGTCGCAGAACCACCAAAGCCAGCGAATGGAGAAAAAGCAGAAAAGCCTGAGAAATCCGAGAAATCGTCAAGAGGACAAGGAAATCATTCCAAAAAAGACAAGCAGGATAAAACAGCAGCTTCCAAAGCAGTTCCTGCGTCTGCTCCAACGCCTGTAGCTCCAGTAGTGCCTGTTGTACAACCTACAGAAGCACCAACGACAATAAGTCCGGTAGAGCCTTCTATAGAGCCTATTCAACCTTCACCTGTAGAACCGCATTCGACAGAGGTTGAAGTGAAACCAAGTGAAGAAAGTTCCAAGTCTTAACTCTTTTATGCATATCAAAAAGCTTCCAAGTCCACTATCACAGTGGCATGTGGAAGCTTTTTTTGATATGTCTAAGTGGTTAGACTTCTGATTGCATTCGTTATCCCAAAAACGATTGACGTACTCGATTCCAAAATGGATAAGGGCGATAACGGGCAAAACTAACTTGATGTTTGGACACCTGACAACGAATCGAAATCAGATCATCAAATGACATATTCAAATGATCCATTGTCAATTGTAGTTTTTGCGGTTTGCGTGAATGAATATCACAATGATGATGTTTTGGTAACATTAAAGAAGATCCAAGTGTACGATAAATCCGGTTATTGATCGAAGCAATCTCAGCGATCTGAAGAGCTTCAATCGTCGGATGTACCATAGCCCCACCAAGCGCTTTGTTATACGCAGTACTTCCTGAAGGGGTCGATACACAAATTCCATCTCCACGGAACATTTCAAAAATCTCATCATTGATATCCACTTGAACCACGACAGTTGTACCATCGGTTCCTTTTAAAGTGAATTCGTTAAGCACGGTATGGTGAGTGGTGCCGCTTTTGGTCTGAATATCCAATTCAATTAATGGATATTTTACAATTTTGGGATGACGATCTGATGTAGAAGACTCGCCCGCCATAAATGTAACCAAATCTGCAAGTTCATCTGCTTTCCAGTCTGCATAAAATCCTAAATGTCCGGTATGAATACCGACAAACGCTACATCTGGAATATGATCAATAAATGTGTGAAAAGCATGAAGCATGGTTCCGTCTCCACCAATAGATACAACGATCTCTGGTGATTCAGCATCTAGCTGAAATCCGCGTTCGGCAGCAAGCTTATGAAATTGCTCACTAAGTTCGATAGATAATTGATCTCCACGATCAAGCACATAGTATCTCAAGTTTGGAAAGCTCCTTTGTCCTTTATCGTTAAATCCTTTGTAAATATACTCACCTTCGATGATAATCAATTCTTGAGCGGAACACAATGTTTAAAGGTAAATCTATTTTAAAATAAATAGCGTTTGGTCATCTTACTGATACATAACCGACATAATGTAGGGTTCTGTAAAGAGTTTGTAATCTAATTGTTAAAGTAAGCGCTTGCAAAAAGGGTTATATTCTCGGAAAAGGTGTGTTAAAATAAGGATATAAATGGTCGTCGGAATTGTCAATGATTGTTAGTACACAATTAGAATGGAGTGATGAACATGACTACAAGCATTCTTGCCGGTATTCTCGTATGTCTATTCGTGTACGTCATTCGTGCTTCCTTTGTTCAATCTGGTGAAGAGGATCGAAGCATGTATTGACTTAGACCGCATGTATTTTTACATTACTTTTTTTATACTATATACATTGATTAGAGACGCTAAAGAAATCTTTAGCGTCTTTTTTATGATATAATTTGAGGCATGACGTATCGAAAGAAAGTTGGCGAGCGATAGTGAAATTTGATCAATCTTTGTATGTATTGCTAGGCGAAGCAGATGGAGTTAGACGCTTAGTTGAAGCCTTTTATCCAAAAGTACAGCGTGATCCGTTAATTGGTCCGCTTTTTCCAGAAGATATCAATCCTGTGATGGAGAAACAATATATGTTTCTTTCGCAATTTTTTGGAGGCCCAGCGCTTTTCTCTGAAGCTTATGGTCATCCGATGATGCGAGCACGTCATATGGGTTTTGAGATTACCGACGAAAAAGCAGATGCCTGGTTAGCCTGTATGAATGAAGCTTTAAAAGAGCTTGAGATTGAAGACGAATTGCGTGTATTTGTAGTAGATCGTTTATCAGGACCGGCTCATCATTTTGTAAATACGCATTAATTTGATTTGGGGGAAGTGGGTTAGATGGAGGGGACAACAGAGTTAGAGCCGTTATATACGATAAAAATCACCTGTCCGCAGTGTGATGCAGAATTTAAAACCAGTCGTGTACGTCCAAGTATGAAAAGAGCTTCACGGCGTGACTCTGACTTTTGTGCTTATTATCAGCAGGAGAATCCTGACTTTTACGTTGTACGCATGTGTCCACATTGCGGGTTTGCTTCAACTGAGAATTCGCAGGCTACACTGACAGATCGTCAACGTGATCTCTATATGGAGCAGATTGGCAATCGGTTAATCAAACGTGATATGGGTGGACATCGTACGAGAGAACAAGCACTGGAAGCTTACAAATTTGCTTTGATGTGTGCACAAGCGATTGGAGATCGGGAACGTATTATTGCTAGCTTTCTTCAGCATATTGCCTGGATTCACCGGTATGGTGGCGAAACAGAGCAAGAACTTCGTTTTCTTCGCTATTGTCTGGATTCTTATATCAAAGTGTATCAGATTGAAAGTGTGAGTGGTGGGGATGCCAAATTGCTATATCTGATTGGTGAACTTCATCGCCGACTTGGGGAATTTAATGAAGCGGTGAAATGGTTCTCACGTGTTATTCATGATAAACGCATTACAGATTCAGCTATGATCCGAGCTTCTCGTGAACAGTGGGCACTGCTTCGGGAACAAATGTTATCTAAAAATATGGCGCTACCAGACGAAATGAAAGAATCTTAATATAAAAAATAGCGGGCACTCTAAGTAGATATAGAGTGATCCGCTATTATTATATTATTGAGCATACTGCCGATAAGCAGTAATTAATGACGAAGAATCGTGTCTGCTAGCAAATAATCTGAATCGGTATCTAATAAAGTGACTCGATTACTGCAACAAGGGAACACCAGTAATTTTTTTTTGCCTTCTCGAATCGAAATTAATTCTTTCGGTTTGAGCGGTAAAATTATATTTTCTGCCTGACAAAACGGACATTCATGAACATAAATATCATTCATAATAATGTCGTATGGCCAGGTCTGATTAAAAGGAATCATAATTATTCGTTGCCGCCTTTGTCGTCTTCTTTTGCCAGTTCAGCAATTTTTTGAAGCAGGATATGCTTGGGCATATGCATCAGTTGTTCTAATGGTACATTTAGCTTTTCCGCTAGCTTAACTGCGGTATCTGCCGAGATCTGTAGTGGTTGCATAAAGCTTCCCTCCTATCTTGGAATATGATGATTTAGAGTATACTATACTTATACCCACTTGACGATGGGGGAGCTAATCATGAATGGGACAATGGAACGAAAATTCATGATTGTTGATGCATCCATTTGAAATTATAATCAATAATCGGCATACTTATAGCTACAAGCAAAATAATTAATCATTCCAACATATGTCTATTTACAGGCAGATACAGAAAGGTGTGCTATGATGAACCATCCTATTCAACCTACATGGAATTTAGAAACGATTTTTGCTGGAGGTTCCAGTTCTGAAGAACTGCAATCTTTTTTACAAACGTTATCCCAAGATATTCAAACACTATCGCAACAATTGAATACGATGGAAGCACCTCAACATGTTACTGAAACGGAACGATATGATGCATTACTGGATCAATTGCAAGATACACGTATTCGTTTGCGCGAAGCGTCTTCTTTTGTCGGTTGTCTGAGTGCACAAGATCAAAGTGATAAAGAAGCGAATCGTCTAGGGTCATTGATTTCAACAATGTCTGCTAATTTACAGGGATTATTTGTACGTTTCCATAGCCTATTGGCGACTACAGCAGATGATATATTTGAGCAATGGATTAGTCGTCCTGAGATTGTTCCGATCGCATTCTATCTGACTGAAAATCGTTCACTGGCCCGTGAGAAAATGACTCCTGAACTGGAAGGATTAGCTCTAGACCTTGGTGTCGATGGTTATCACGGTTGGAGTAAAATGTATGATACGATTGTAAGCCATATCCAGATTCCTTTTGAACAAGATGGTGAAACGATCCTTTTATCCGCAGGACAAGCAGCTAATAAAATGAATGATACGAATCGTGAAGTACGTGAAGAGATGTTCCGTAAATGGGAAGAAGCGTGGGGCAATGCTGAAGATTATTGCGCAGACACGCTTAACCACCTTGCAGGATTCCGTCTCAAATTGTATGAACGTCGTGGCTGGGATCAAGTCTTAAAAGAACCTCTTGCCATTAACCGCATGTCTGATCAGACGTTGAATGCAATGTGGGATGTTATCGTTAAAAATAAACCGGTATTCGTCGATTATTTGAACCGCAAAGCACAAATTCTAGGTGTTGATCAATTAAGCTGGAATGATGTAGATGCACCGATCAGTACGGTAGATAGTCATGTTGATTATGATGATGCTGCCAAGATTATCGTGGATCAATTCCGCAAATTTAATCCTGAGATGGCTGACTTTGCAGAACATGCTTTTGAACAGCGCTGGATCGAAGCTGAAGATCGTGCTGGTAAGCGTCCAGGTGGATTCTGTACGTCGTTACCTATGAGTAAAGAAACACGTATCTTTATGACTTACAGTGGCACAGCATCCAATGTATCCACGTTAGCGCATGAGCTCGGACACGGATATCATCAACATGTGATGAATGATTTGCCTGCTTTTAGTCAAGGATATGCGATGAATGTGGCAGAGACAGCATCTACATTTGCTGAAATGATCGTAGCGGATTCTTTAGTCAAACAAGCCCAAAATGACGAAGAAAAAGTTTCTTTGTTAGAAGATAAGATTCAGCGTAGTATTGCATTCTTTATGAATATTCATGCTCGCTTCTTATTTGAAACTCGTTTTTATGAGCAACGTCGGACAGGAACGGTAGGCACAGACGAGCTTAACCGCCTTATGGAAGAAGCGCAACGTGAAGCCTATTGCGATACACTATCTTCATACCACCCGCATTTCTGGGCGTCTAAGCTACATTTTTATATTACAGGTGTTCCTTTCTATAACTATCCGTACACATTCGGTTATATGTTCAGTACAGGTATCTATGCGTTAGCACAACAAGAAGGTGCAAGCTTTGCTGCGAAATATGATGCGTTGTTGCAAGATACCGGACGGATGTCTGTAGAAGAATTGGCTCAAAAACATCTAGGTGTCGATTTGACTCAGCCTGATTTCTGGCAAAATGCTATGAATGTAAGTATTGCGGATGTCGAATTATTTATGAATATGACTGTAGAACAAGTGAAAAAATAATTGGTTAACAATATATACGTAATCGATCCTCATTGATCTATTAAAAACGATATTCATTTTGTATTCTTACTCTCAGAATGCAAGTGGATATCGTTTTTTTAAATTTTTAAATAAACCTAGTAAAATCCAATTATTCTATTAAATAGCGAATGAAAGCGTAGGTAAATATAGGAATAATAATCGAAATTTGTCGAATAGTAGTAAAAAGTACCTAATTGTTAAAAATAGTATTGATCATACACTAAATAGGTTCTATAATGAGTCAGAAGTCCTAATTTAATATGTTTTTTAGAGAGAGGAAGGGGAAAAAATGCCTAAGAACGATCTAGTTTCTCTTACGAGACAACTCGACATTGTGTTCAAGGAGCTTGAAAACGAGTTAACCCATTTGGATTCTGGAACAGTATTTATTCAGATTCGTAACAATACAGTGGGGAAATTTGGTATTAAACACAATCCAATCGCAGGAAGAAATGGGGAGTGGAACGGTCCAGAAGAAGGATTGAACATGATTCAGATCAAATCGTTTCGACAAATGGCAATTGAATCGCTAAAATTCAAAAACCATTGGACGCATGGGGAAATCAGTTACGAATTTGCTATTCGTAAAGGAATGATTGCGGTCGATACCACGATTGAATCGAACTATAATATGGCTAACCATATGATTCGCTATCCAAGAGCTACATACAGCGAAGTACAATCAGAGTTATCCTAAGTATAGACAAAGCAAGATTACAGCAACATATTCCCATTTTTATGTAGATCATCTGTTTACTGCACTCATACCTTATATTTTTATATCGAACTCTTAAGCACCACGACGTGAATCTGCACGTCACTATATATACGATGAATCTTAAGTAAGAAGGAATAGCAATCTAATAGCAAAACGAAAAAAGATGACTCCGATAAGAGTCACCTAGGCGTGTAGATGTGTATCTCAGGATATGACATCTGCACGTTTTTTCGTTATTACAAAGTTGTGGCAAAATGGTTAATGTCATCCAAATATTTGCCTTTATTTCAGTTGGGTATATTTTTCGATCACATCGATTTGTAGACTGAATTCGACAGGTTGTTCTGGAGCAACATCAATCAGACCTGTGAAATCTTGTGAATGCGTAGAATTAGCTGCATCCGGTAGCGTCGTATACGGTTCAATACATAGATACTGATCACTTTCACCTTTGGTATACAGTACCCAATATTTGAAATAATCCGGATCAGCTGAATAACGAATACCATAACCATCATCACGTGTTAATTCTGCACTTACCGGACGCTTATCTCCGATCCGAAGCAGATTATCCCAGTTACGATTTGCCATATTCATACCCGTATTGAGTTCTTCCCATTCTTCTAAAGGAACCACTTCGCCAGTAGGAATCTGTTCTGCATCTTGAAGCAGTTGATCGCTCACTGGAATATTTAAGGTCCATCGTTGTGGTTCACCATCTAACAAGAACCACGTATGTAACCCGAATCCAAAGGGAGCAGATGTATCTCCTAGATTGGTAATTTTCATACGTTGCATCAGTGAAGTACCTTGTAATTGTAATGTCATTTCTAATTGAAGTGGAATCGGATATTGACGCATCCAGTTCGGATCATCTGCTGTTAATAACTCGGTCGTAAGCGTGCAACCTTCATCATTTTCATCAATATCAGATACACGCCATGCTTGCGTACGATGTAATCCATGAATATGATTATCGTTGGCTGTATTTTGATCGAATTGATAGGTCGTTCCACTGTATTCGAAATGTCCACGACGAATTCGTCCAGGTGGCATCAACATAGGCATCCCAAAGTGATAAGGTTTTTGCAAATAAAAATCAAGATCGCTTTCTTCTGGACGACGCAAAATCTCACGATCTTCTTGTAAGTCGCGAATGCCGATCACATTGTTACCGAGTCTTGGCAGCAACGTAACTTCTAACTGCTGACTTTTCAAAATATATGTGTCATAACCGTTCCATGTTCCTTTGGTTACTTTCATGGCGCTGCTCCCTCTTTCTGCATCGAAATATACATCCATGATAACAGATTTTGAGTCCAATTGGGATTTGACAATGTTACATTTGCCAATTATGATGAGATTCAAGAATACGATGACAGAGAGTAGTAAGCAAAAAGAGCTTCTTCAGAAAGCTGATGGATGATGAGAATCAGCGTAGAACTTTTGCCGAATGGACTCTGGAGTGCTGTGCCCAACCAGACATCTGTGATATGTAGGATGCGTCTGTAGTAGGTAGGTCGGTGGTTCGCCGTTATCCGAACACATTCAAGATTGGAATAAGGAAAATAGAGTGTACGAAGATGCTCTATATTATTTCGATGAATAAGGGTGGCACCACGGTCACACGTCCCTTGCAGGATGTGGGCTTTTTTTGTTTTCTAAAAAAGGAGGAACAATAGATGAAAACAGTATTATCGGGTATTCAACCCAGTGGTTCATTAACAATTGGTAACTATATTGGAGCGATGAAAAATTTTGTTGCCCTACAAGAAGATTACAACAGTTACTTTATGGTGGTTGATCTACATGCGATTACAGTAGCACAAGAACCAGCTGCACTACGTGAAGCTTCAGAATCTGTAGCCGCATTATACTTAGCCGCAGGACTTGATCCGGCAAAAGCTAATATTTTCTTACAATCTCATGTTCCTCAACATGCTGAATTGGGATGGATTATGACTACGCTTGTAGCGATGGGCGAATTAGAGCGAATGACTCAATTCAAAGATAAATCCGAAGGTAAAGATTCAGTGGGCGCAGGATTATTTGTATATCCAGCACTGATGGCGGCTGATATTTTGCTATATAACGCAGATTTAGTTCCTGTGGGTGACGATCAGAAGCAACATTTGGAATTAACACGTGATTTAGCAGGACGATTTAATCACCGATTTGGTGAATATTTTACAGTGCCAGAACCGTTTATTCCTAAAGTGGGTGCACGGATCATGTCACTGGATGATGGTACGAAAAAAATGAGTAAAAGTAATCCCAATGCAGGTAGCTTTATTGCTTTGCTTGATCCACCGGATGTGATTCGCAAAAAGCTCAGTCGGGCCACAACCGATTCGGGTCGTGAAGTGATGTATGATCCGCAGAATAAACCGGAGATCAGCAATCTAATGAGTATTTATTCTCAATTCTCGGGACTTAGTCTGGATGAAATAACAGCTAAATATGAAGGACAAATGTATGGCGGATTCAAAAAAGAATTAGCAGAGGTCGTGGTTGCAGGTCTAGAACCGTTGCAACAACGTTATCATGATATTCGTGAGTCGGGAGAAGTTCATCAAGTTCTCCGCCAGGGTGCAGAAAATGCACAAGCCGCAGCGGAGAAAACATTGATAGCTGTAAAAGAACGCATGGGCTTTTTACCAGCTCAGCGTTAATATACAGGCACATCTGAGGATGCTTTATAGATCAGCTAAATAGTAGGTGTTCCTGATTGACGTTGACGTTTGGCTTTGGTAACAAATCCCCAGCCGATATTACCGATAGCGACAACACCAAGCAATATCGCTAACCATGCTGAATAAGAGATAGCGATTGCACAAAACATTAACAAAACAATAGAAGAGACGGCAAACCACAGCGAAAGACCTTTACTCATGATGGATAGCCTCCTGAATGATATGGTCCGATCAAGCGGACATATGCTTAAATAATTACTACTTTCTATTGTGCCTGAGCATACTATAAGGGTCAAGTCTCATTCTAAAATGAAATACAATATATTACCAATAGTCAGATAAAGTCATACTTGTAAAAGCCTGTGTTTCGATAGAAATGTCGAACAACAGGCTTTTTTAATTTCTAATTGATTATTATTCTCAATTGTGTTGAAATAAGAAAGTGTTATGGAGGATAAACCCATGATTTATGCCGTATAGGAGGTTTGTGCAGATACGATTATGAATAACATGAAAAGCGTACGTGTCAGTTTCTCGTTTCTACTCGCACTGATTGTGTTGGTGCTATCGATATTTATCGCTGTCTCTTATGGAGCTAAAGAATTAACGACGGGAACAGTCTGGGATGCTGTATTTCATTATGATACAACCGTTACTGCTCACCAAATTGTGTATGATATCCGATTGCCACGTGTATTGGGCGCTGTGTTTGCAGGGATAGCTTTTGCTGTTGCCGGTGCTTTGATGCAAGGGGTCACACGTAATCCGATGGCCGATACGGGGATACTGGGAGTAAATGCTGGTGCAGCGTTTGTAGTGGCATTATGTTTTGCTTTTTTACCTCAATTATCGTATTCGTATCTGATGTTATTTTCGTTTGTAGGAGCAGCAATAACTACCCTACTGATTGTAGTGTTGGCTTCATTTACACCAGGGGGACTGAACTCATTAAAACTTACGGTTGCAGGTGCAGTGATAGCGGCGATGCTGCATTCATTAAGTACAGGGATTGCGCTTTATTTTGGATTGAGTCAAGATCTGGCTTTCTGGTATGCAGGGGGTGTGTCCGGTGTAACATGGGAACATCTTCATCTATTGATTCCGATTGTATTGGTTATGATGATCTGGAGTATCACAATGGGACGTTCGATTAGCTTTCTAGCACTTGGGGATGAGACCGCTACGAATCTAGGGATACGTACGACATCTGTAAAAGTCATGGCGATGATCGCAGCTGTTATATTAGCGGGTTCTTCTGTAGCTGTTGCAGGGTCGATTAGTTTTGTAGGATTAGTGGTTCCTCATATAGCACGGCGCTGGATAGGGGTAGATTACCGATTGGTGATTCCGTTATCTGCTTTGTTAGGAGCGATTTTGCTGGTATGGGCAGATTTTGCTTCACGAATGGTAAGTCCTCCGCAAGAATTTGCGATTGGTGCTATGGTGGCTTTGGTTGGTGTGCCGTTCTTTCTTTATTTAGCGCGTAAAGAAGGAAGGGGATTATAAGGATGGATATTCAGCAGTTAAATGTTCGCAAACAACGTCGTGCGATCTGGATCACAGGCTTGATGGTGGCCATAGCGATCGTAATCGTCTTAATTAGTCTCAATACAGGCTCTATTAGATTATCCCCGTTACGTGTGATGTGGACATGGCTAGGACAAGGATCAACCGTCGAAAATTTGATTATGTTTCAGTATCGTCTGCCACGTATTCTGATTACGATTCTAGCAGGTATTGGTCTTGGTGTTGCTGGAGCTGTTCTTCAAGGAGTCTCTCGTAATTCTCTGGCTGATCCCGGGATATTAGGCATTAATGCAGGAGCAGGATTTGGATTGATCATTTTTGTCTCTTTTTTTCGTACGATGGAAGGGCCAATAGCTTTATTGATTCCTCTGTTCACATTTGGAGGAGGTGTATTGATTGCGCTAGTGATCTTTATGTTATCGTATGACAGACAGCGAGGATTACTTCCAATTCGCTTAATTTTAGTAGGAATAGCTGTTGCCGCTGGCGTAAGTGCGATTACATTATTATTGTCTTTGAAATTAGATCCAGATACATATGCTTTTGCAGCGACATGGTTAGCTGGGAGTGTATGGGGCAGAGAATGGGTGAATGTGTGGGCGTTACTTCCATGGATCGCATTATTTGTCCCATGGGTGTATCTACGATCCAGAACATTAGATATGTTCGTTCTGGGTGATGATATTGCAGCCAGTCTAGGGAACTCTACCACCAGAAGCCGAATAGTCCTTCTATTATTGGCTGTTGGGTTGGCTAGTTCCAGTGTTGCTATGGTAGGTTCGATTGGATTTATCGGATTAATTGCTCCGCATATTGCAAGACAGTTAGTAGGTGCTCGTCATCAACACTTTGTTCCGGTAGCGGCAATGATCGGGATGATCATGTTGCTTAGTGCCGATACGATAGGGCGCTCGATTTTCCAACCGAACTTTGTACCCGCAGGTGTGGTGGTAGCATTGATTGGTGGACCTTATTTTATTTATATTTTATTCAAAAAAACAGTCTGAATGATATAACGGAGGCAATACAGTATGAAAACAAAAAATAGTTTAGTTATGATGAGCTTAACATTTATGATCATTTTCTTAGTAGCCTGTGGACAACCTGCGGCTTCAACAACGTCTACATTATCCACATCATCTTCCTCAGGTATGGTCAAAGAAGAAAATGGTGTGATTATACATGATGCCAAAGCCAAAGTCGCTTCGATGTCGATTCATATTACCAATAACTTGCTGGCTTTAGGGATTCAACCTGTAGGTTCAGTAATCGGTGGAGATGTGAAAGACTTTTTACCGCATGTTGCTGATCAATTAAAAGGAACGCAAAAGTTAGGTGTAGTGACTGATCCGGATATGGAAGCACTGCTTGCGCTTCAACCGGATGTAATCTATATCGATAAAGAATATTCAAGTAAAGACCTTGCCAAATTTGAACAAATAGCACCTACTATTGTGATCGATATGGATCAAGGAACATGGCAAGATCAATTGAAAGAAATAGCTACTCATGTAGGGCTTGAGAAAAAAGCAGATACGTTTATTGCAGACTACGATACAAAAGCAGCACAAGTCAGCACATTGATTCATAGCCGATTAGGAGCAGATGCGAAAGTGATGGCGATTCGAATGACTCCTAAAGAATTGCGTGTGATGAGTACAGCACGTCCACTCGGACCGATTATGTTCGAAGATCTAAAGCTTCAGATGGCAGATGGGATCGATAAAATCTCCAAAGACGAGCCGTATCAAGTCATTTCCAAAGAAGTATTACCTGATTTCAATGCAGATGCGATCTTCGTTATTATTAGTAAAGGTAATGATGCTCAGACGAACTTTGATGAATTGGAAAAAAATCCATTGTGGCTTAATCTTAAAGCTGTGAAAAATAAACATGTCTATGTATTGGATGGACAGAAGTGGCTCGATTATTCTTCTCTCGGTCAGCAAATGGCGCTTGAAGATGCCACTCAACTATTTAGTAAATAATGAGCAGATATAGTTTATAAAAAAATATAAAAGAAACCCCTGATCGGTATAGAGTACACAGCGTGTTCGGCTGATGTCGCTATACACCTGATCAAGGGTTCTTTTTGTTAAAGTGATATAGGTTTGGATTTCATTAACTGATATGCAGACCTAGACGATCATTCATTTTGTCAGGGCTTAACCAGCCTACATAAGAATCGATGGCATTGTAATGATGATCCATCACAACTACACCAACAAACGGATATTGACGACGGTGACGATAACGAACATCTGCCCAACGTACAATATAACCCGTTGCTGTTTCTTCTACTTCAGAAACGGTATACGATGAAAAATAAAGCAATGCCTTAATATCACGATGTTTGCGAGAAGCTTCAATAGCTGGGTGATCCATTGACTCAATATAGTCTGCCCAGATCAAACGGTCGGGACTGTACCATCCCATTCGATAAC
This sequence comes from Paenibacillus nuruki, assembly GCF_001721045.1. Taxonomy (GTDB): domain Bacteria; phylum Bacillota; class Bacilli; order Paenibacillales; family Paenibacillaceae; genus Saccharibacillus; species Saccharibacillus nuruki. The sequence goes on from NZ_MDER01000067.1 coordinate 28,030, forward strand.
TGCCATCTTTTTTGGCATGAACCACATGCCAGCGACGTAAAGAAATCGTCGGAATCAATATATAATGTCCATCCGGTTCAGGAGAACGTCCATTTTCGATATCTAATTCTTCTACTTTTTTCGTTAAAATAAAATGAGTAGCTGTACGCCATACATAATAGAGTGCAATCACTACATAAAGGGTAATAAACAATGGAGCAGGTGCAACTAAACCTGTGATCCACAATAACAGAGCAAGGATATGCGTACTGAAGATAAACGGATCAAAAATATTAATAATATTCCACGATATCCACTTATCACTAAACGGTCTGACCGCTTGTGTACCATACGTATTAAATAGATCGGTAAACACATGAACCATCACCGCAATAGCCGTCCAGAGCAGAATGTGCCCCATACCTGCGGGATGAATCAGCAAGGATGTACCTACACCAATCAATAATATCCATAACGCCATAAAAGGAAGGGAGTGTGACATTCCCCGATGATTACGAATATAAGTAGCATTGTCTTTAAATCTCAAAACCGTATCAAAATCGGGTGCTTGTGAACCTACAATCGTCGCCACCATAACCGCGATAGCTAATCTTGGATCAGAAGCGACAACGGGATCAACATAAGCAAGCCCGGCAAGCCCGAATCCCATAGCAAAATGGGTAGCAGTATCCATTACAAATTCTCTCCTTTTAGCGCTTGGCAATTAAAGCGCGACATCTTCTAGTGCAATCAAACGTGATTTTTGCAAAGCAAAATATCTTACGATAAGCGCTTGGCAATTAAAGCGCGACATCTTCTAGTGCAGTCAAACGTGATTTTTGCAAAGCAAAATATCTTACGATAAGCG